>NZ_JAASQO010000001.1 GCF_011762095.1 Parvibaculum indicum
GATGAACTCCGTCTCGAAGTCCTCAAGCTCGCGAAACGCTGGAAGCCGAAAACAAGCCGGTGAAATGGGCGGGGTGTGACCGGAACACCGCTTACCAAGATTGACCAAGCATGGAGGAACGAGCCATGACGAAACTGAAAACGATCCTGATTGCCGGTACCGCCGCGGTGGCGCTCGGAACGGCCCCCGCAATGGCCGGATTGCTCGACGGCGGCGCTGGCGGCGCTGGCGGCAAAGCGAACGCCAATGTTGGCGTGGGCACGAGCGGCCTCAAGGCCGGCGCCGAAACCGGTGCCAATACGCAGATGAAGACGCCGGGCGTCAACGGGTCCGCTTCCGGTCAGGCCGGCGCGCGCGGTAACGTCGAGACGCCGGATGCCTCCGGCGCGGCGGATACGGCCGTCGATGCCGCTGCCGGTGCGACCGGCAAGATGAAGAATTCGGCCGAGGCCGGTGCTGAAATGGGTGCCGATGCGGCTGGTTCGGCGCTTCAGACGGCCGCGAACCTGGAAGCGCAGCTCAAGGAACGCGGCTACACCGCCATTGAGCGCACTGACGACATGGCCGAAGCCGATGGCGAGGCCGAGTTCAAGGCGACCAACCAGGACGGTGAGAACGTGAAGCTCGTCGTGAATGCGCGGACCGGCGCGGTGGTCGACGAGCAGCCGGAATCCTGAAACTGGCTCTATAGCTGGTTCAATATTGCCGGATAAATCACTGTTTTGCGGGCGATTCCACTCGGAATCGCCCGTTTTTACGTCGAAACGTCGAATTCGACCCGCATTCCGTCATAGGCCGGCTCGACGCCTTCGGGCAGCTCGCCCTTCAGCGTCCGATAGTCCAGATCCACATGAAGGTTTGTCAGGACGCCATGGGCAACGCTCGCCCGTTTGAGCCATTCCAGCGCCAGGTCCACATGGGCATGCGTCGGATGCGGCGTGTAGCGCAGCGCATCGACGATCCAGCTCTCGATCCCGTCCAGGAGCCGGAAACTCTCATCGGGCACATCCACGCAATCCGCGCAATATGCCAGCGGGCCGACCCGAAACCCCAGCGCCCTTATGCTGCCGTGATCCACATCGAACGGCAGAATGTCCATCGGGCCGCCCGCGCCCTCGACGCGGATCGCAGCGCCCGGCCCTTCGATCCGGTGCTCGTTCAGAATCGGCGGATAGCTGGAGCCCGGCGGCTGGATAAAACAATAGCCGAACCGCGCGATGAGCGATTTCGAGGTCGGCTCGTCCATCCACACATCCACGCGCCGCCGCCGGTTGATCGCCAGCATCCGGAGATCGTCGATCCCGTGGCACTGGTCGGCATGGTCATGCGTGTAGAGAACGGCATCCACCCAATCGACCTGCGCATCGAGAAGCTGTTCGCGCATATCGGGCGACGTGTCGATAAGGACGCTCGTCTTGTGATGTGGTTCCGCCGGATCGAATTGCTCGATCAGCAGCGAGCAGCGCCGCCGCCTGTTTTTCGGCTCTTTCGGGTCGCAGGCGCCCCAGTGATTGCCGATACGCGGCACGCCGCCTGACGAGCCGCTGCCCAGAACCGTCGCGACGAGCTTCATGCGCCATATACCGCTTCGCGCGGTACACGCTTGAAAAGCTTGAGAAAATTCTCTGTGGTCGCTTCGGCCAGTTCCGCCGCGCTCACGCCCTTGACCTCGGCGAGCTTCGCGGCCGTGTGCACCACGAAGGACGGCTCGTTGCGCTTTCCGCGCTTGGGCACAGGCGCAAGATATGGCGCATCCGTTTCCACCAGCAGCCGCTCCAGCGGCAAGGCTTCCGCCGTCTCGCGCAATTCCTCGGCCTTCTTGAAGGTCAGGATGCCCGAAAGCGAGATGTAAAACCCTAATTCAACAGCCTTTTCAGCAAGTTGACGGCTGGAGCTAAAGCAATGCAGGAGACCGGGGAAGGCGCCCTTCTCCATCTCCTCGACCAGAATGCGCGCCGTGTCCTCATCCGCATCGCGCGTGTGGACGATGAGCGGCAATCCGGTTTCCCGCGAAGCCGCGATATGCGCACGGAACGCGGTTTCCTGCGCTTCGCGCGGGCTGTGCTCGTAAAAAAAGTCGAGCCCCGTCTCCCCGATGCCGACGACCTTGGGATGCTGTGCCAGCTCGATCAGCCGCGCTGCGGAGATTTCCGGCTCGTCTTCGGCCTCATGCGGATGGATACCGACGGTGCAATAAACATGGGGAAACCGCTCCGCGACCGCCCTCACCCGTTCGAATTCGCTGATCTTGGTCGAAATCGTCACCATCAGCCCCACGCCCGCCTCATGGGCGCGGTTCACGATCTCGTCGACCTCCTCGGCAAAATCCGGGAAATCGAGATGGCAATGGCTGTCGACCAGAACCGGGGCGTTCATCGTCAGGCCTTTCCTTCCTCGGCAAGTTCGTCCACGAAACGCGGGAAAACGGGCTCGGGCTTGGGCATCACGATCCCCGGTTTCAGCGATCCGGCCTCGTCGATCGTCGCAAAGCTCCGCGCATCCTCAGGCACGGCCAGGCTATCGAGAAGCTTTGCCGTGGACGCCGGCATCACCGGTTGCAGCAAGGTCGCGCAACGCCGCACCGTCTCCGCCGTGACGTAGAGAACGGTCGCCATACGCTCCGGATCGGTCTTTTTCAGCGCCCAGGGCTCTTGCGAGGCGAAGTAGCGGTTGGCCTCGCTCACCACCTCGATGACGCTTCCGACGTAATTGTGGATCTCGAAGCGCGTCATCATCGCCCGCGTCGCCGGCAGCAGTTCGGCGGCGCTGTTGAGCAGCGCCTTGTCCTCGGATGTGAACTCGCCCGGCGTCGGCACCGCGCCGCCGCAGTTCTTGGCGATCATGGAAAGCGAGCGCTGTGCGAGGTTTCCGAGATCGTTGGCGAGCTCGGCATTGATGCGGTTCACCACCGTATCGTGGCTGTAGCTGCCATCCTGGCCGTAGCTGACCTCGCGGCAGAAGAAATAGCGGATCTGGTCGACGCCATAGGTATCGGTGATGGTGAAGGGATCGATCACATTGCCGACCGACTTCGACATCTTTTCCCCGCGATTGTTGAGGAAGCCATGGCCGAACACCTGGCGCGGCAGGTCCACGCCGGCGGCCATCAGCATGGCCGGCCAGATGACCGCGTGAAAGCGCACGATATCCTTGCCGATAATATGCGCATCGGCGGGCCAGTATTTCCGGAAAAGCTCGCTCTCCGTATCGGGATAGCCGACGGCGGTAATGTAGTTTGTGAGCGCGTCCACCCAGACATACATCACATGCTCGGGGTCGCCCGGCACCTCGATGCCCCAATCGAGCTTGGAACGCGCGCGCGACACCGACAGGTCGTTGAGCCCGCGTTTGACGAAGGCCACGACCTCGTTGCGCCGCGACGCGGGCTGGATGAAATCGGGCTGTTCCTCATAGAGCTTAAGCAGCTTGTCGGCATAGGCCGAGAGCCGGAAGAAATAGGTCTCTTCCTCCATCCATTCGACGGGTGTGCCGGTGGGCGCAAGTTGCTGGCCGCCCTCGCCTTCGCTCAGTTCGTCCTCGCCGTAATAGGCCTCGTCGCGGACCGAGTACCAGCCAGAATAGGTGCTGCGGAAAATATCGCCCTTGTCCGCCATCTTCTGCCAGATCGTCTGGCAGGACCGGATATGCCGCTCTTCCGTCGTGCGAATGAAATCGTCATTGGAAATGTCCAGACGCTCCGTCATCGCGACGAATTTCGGCGCCATCTCGTCGGCCAGTTCCTGGGCCGTCATGTCGCGGGCCTTCGCCGTCTGCACCATCTTCTGCCCGTGATCGTCCACGCCCGTCAGGAAGCGGACGTCATATCCGTCCAGCCGCTTATAGCGCGCGATGACATCCGTGGTGATGACCTCATAGGCATGGCCGATATGAGGCGCGCCATTGGGATAGGAGATCGCGGTGGTGATGTAGAAGGGCTTGGGAGCCGTCATTCGGAAGTTACCTGAGCAGAAACAGAAACGCTGGCAGAATCGCCGGATTGTCGCATGGCTTCAAGCCTTCGCAAGCTCGGCGGCTGCGCTTTCCAGCATCGAAAAGATGTTGAGGATGACCAGCTTGCGGTCGGTATTGAGCGCCTCGGCGCGGGCGACCGTTTGGCTGATCTTTTCCCATACCTCGACCCAGCGATCAAGGCGGCTGCCCTGCGCCAGCCGCGCCATGGCGGCGCCCTCTCCCGTCACGATATCGGCGCCCGTATCGAGCCCGCTCCCGGCGCGGATCAGCCGCTGCAACCAGTCGGTCAGCAGTTCCACCGTCGCGAAATAGGCGTCTTCCGCGCCCCGGCGGCCTACCTTGTCGCCCAATTCGTGCACGGCCTCCACATTGAGCTTGGGAAGCCCCATGAGGATATTCGCGACCTGCTTGTAAAGATCGAGCCCGCCGCCCGCGCTGAGCGAGAGGGCCCGGCCCGCGCTCCCTTCCGCCAGCCGCGCAATCGCTTCGCGGTCGTCCGCCGCGACGTCCGCGCCATTGGCGGCCAGCACCTCGGCGATGGCGTCATGGCTGAGCGGTTTCAGCGGCAGGGTCCGGCAACGCGAGCGGATCGTCGGCAACAACCGGCCCGGCTGATGGCTGATGACCAGAAACAGGCTGTTTGCAGGCGGTTCTTCAAGCACTTTCAGAAGCGCGTTCGCGGCATTGGCGTTCATCTCGTCGGCGCTGTCGATGATGGTGACACGCCATCCGCCCGCGCCTGCGCTCATGCCGAAGAACCCCGCCGTGCGGCGCACTTCTTCCACCGGAATAACGGTCTTGAGGCGCTTGCTTTTGTCGTCATAGGGCCGGCGGATCACCAGAAGATCGGAAAGACTTTGCGCAAGCCCCTGCCTGAAAACCGGATCGTCCTGGGGAAGAGAAAGCTTGGTCGCGCCCGCCGCCCGCGCCGCCGCCGGTGTGCCGTAACGCAGCACGAATTTCGCCATGCGATGCGCAAGCGTCGCCTTGCCGATTCCCTTTGGACCCGTCAGCAGCCAGGCATGGTGCATCCGCCCGCTCATGAAGGCGTCGAACAGGACCTGCTCGGCCTCTTCCTGGCCGATCAGCCCTGCCGTTTCGCGGGGATGCGGAAAATCACCCAGCCGGTCGCTTTCTGGCGTATCGCTCATGGGGTTCTGTTAGCACGGCTGCCGTCAAACGGCGAGGCGGGAGCTCACGGCTTGCCAGATGGCGTCGGCCACCGTGTCCTCGTCATGGGTGGCATCGATGACGACGCATCGTTCCGGGTCCGCGGCGGCGATGTCGAGAAAGGCCTGACGCAGTTTCATATGAAAATCGTCGCCCATGCGCTCGAAACGGTCTTCGTCATGGTCGCGCTTGCCGGCGCGGCCAAGACCCGTTTCCACCGGCAGATCGAGAATGAGGGTCAGGCCGGGCATATCCTCACCGACCACCAGATCCCGCAACCCGGCGATCGTATCCGGGCTCATCCCCTGTCCGACGCCCTGATAGGCAAAGGTCGAATCCACGAAACGGTCGCAGATCACCCATTTCCCCCTTTCGAGCGCGGGGCGGATGGTGCGCTCCAGATGGTCCGCCCGGGCCGCGAAGACGAGCAACGTCTCCGTCAACGGAGTCCATTTGTCGGTATCGCCGGAGACGATCAGCGAGCGGATATGCTCGGCGCCGGGCGAGCCGCCAGGCTCCCGGGTGACGACCACGCCGTGTCCATGCCGTTCGAGGGCCTGTGCGAGCCGTCGGGCTTGCGTGGATTTCCCGGCTCCCTCGCCGCCTTCGAAGGTGATGAAGCGTCCGCTTCTCACTGGCCGTCCGCCGGCTGTCGCGGCATCGGCGTACCGTCATCGCCCGTGCCGAAAATCATCGTTTTGAGGGAATCCATGGCGCGGCCGAAAATGCCGAGCCGTTCGACATCGGCCCCGGCGACGAGCGGATATTCCCGTGTCGGCAGGCCCGGGGCCTCCACGCGCAGCGTCCCCAGACGGCGACCGGCTTTCACGGGCGCCGCGATCGGCGTGGAATAGACCGCCTTCACCGTCATTTTACGGCGCTGCTCGGGCGACATGATCACGTCGATATCCTCGGTGCTGACGAGCGGCACTTTCGCATAGGTGCCCTGGAACACGGGCGCGTTCTCGACAGGCGTGTTCGCTGCGAAAAGCTTGTAGTGCCTGAACGAGCGGAACCCCCAGTCGATAACCCGGATACCTTCTTCGGCGCGGGCCTTCTGGCTCGGCATGCCGTTCAGCACCGCGATCAGCCGCTCCCCGTCGCGCTCGGCGGAGACCACGAGACCGTAGCCGGACTGTTCCGTATGACCAGTCTTGAGTCCGTCCACGGTGTTGTCCAGATAGAGCGCGGGATTGCGGTTGTGCTGGGTGATCCCGTTCCAGGTGAACACCTTCTCGCTGAAATAGTGATAGTACTCCGGATAGTCCTTGATGATGTGCCGGGCGAGGCGCGCAAGATCATGTGCCGTCATCATGTGATCGGGGTTTGGCCAGCCGGTTGCATTGGCGAAGGAGGAGTTTTTGAGACCGATTTCCTTCGCGCGTTCCGTCGCCGCGTCGGCGAAAGCGCTTTCCGATCCCTTCAGCGCCTCGGCAACGGCGATGCAGGCATCGTTGCCGGACTGCACGATGATCCCCTGAATGAGATCTTCCACCGGGATTTTGGACCCGACCTTGGCGAACATGGTGGAGGAGCCGGACGCCGCGCCACCGGTTTTCCAAGCATGCTCGCTCACCGTGAATGCGTCGTCGAGTTTGACCGTGCCGTCCTTCAGCGCGTGGAACAGCATCTCCAGCGTCATCAGCTTGCTCATGCTCGCCGGATGCATCCTGGTGTCGGCATCCTTCTCCCAGAGTACCGCCCCGGTCTGATAGTCCATGAGCACGGCATATTTCGCCGATGTCTCGAAGGCGTGCGCGGGCGTGCCCAGAAGAACAAGGGCAAACAGCGCGCAGCACAGGGTGGCAACTGAACTCGGCAGATGTCGCGGCAAGGTCATGATCGGCTGGATTCCTCTCCGGATTGTCGGTGCGGGGCGGACTTTAACAGGGATACATGCGGCCCGCGCACAATCCAATATGACAAGTTTTTCATCTGCGCCGCGGTGTGTGTCGGCGTTCAATCGGTGACGATACGCGCGCCGGGATGGCCGTCGCCGATGATCTGCTGAAGCGTGCTGTCGGCGGAAGGAAGGTCGGAAACCGGCCCCACCCTCACCCGGTAATACGGGGCGCCATCCACATAGGTCTGCTGGATCGAGACCTTGCCCATACCGGACAATTGCTGCTGGAGCTTCTCCGCATTGGCGAGATCCTGAAACGACCCCGCCTGCACATAGAGCTTGCCCGTGGGCGCCGCCACCGGATCGGCGGCGGTCCGGCTTACGGTATTCACAGTCTTGTCGTCGGCAATCGGCGCCATCTGCGCCTGCCCGTCCGGGATCGGCTGCATGGAGGCGGCGGGCTTGTTGGCGGACATGGTGGAAATATCGGGAGCCGTGAGCGTCGACCCGAGGCCCGCGGAAACGACGCTGACCCGTTGCACGGGCGCCGTCGCGGCCACCTTGCGCTCTTCGGGCGCCGTCTTCGGTTTGGCGGCGACGAAAGTCTCCCGGGATGGATCGTCGGCGGCCGCCTGCAGCAGGCTGTAACCGGGATCGCCGGGAAGTGCGGCGCGCGCTATATACTGTACACGGACTTTCGTCGTCCCCTGGCGCATATAGCCCAGTTCCTTGGCGGCTTCCTTGGAAAGGTCGATCTCACGCCCCGCCGCGAACGGCCCCCGATCGTTCACCCGGACGATCAGCGATTTGCCGTTTTCCAGATTGGTGACGCGAACCAGCACGGGCAGCGGCAGCGTCGGATGTGCCGCGGTCAGCTTGTTCTCGTCGAAGATTTCGCCGTTGGCCGTCCGCTTGCCGTGAAACTGCGGCCCGTACCATGAGGCGATACCGGTATGATCGTAGCCGGTATCCTCTTTCGGATAGTACCAGATGCTGCCGATGCGATAGGGATTGCCGACCTTGTAATGCGCGGTGCCGGCGCTGGAGGGAATGGAGCCGCTGCTCGGCGACGGGGTGCCGGAACAGGCGGCGAGCGCCATCGCCAGCGGCGCCAGGGCGACGAGGCCGCGCTGTCTCATAATGCGGGTCCGCCACCGCCTGTTGAAAACGCCCGTCATAGTTGCCGAACCATGTCCGTGTGAGGCCCCGGATTCGCACCCCGAATCAGTCGAGCTTGCTATGAAACGCTTATAGTCAGCGGCCCTTGCCACGGCAAGGAGCGCCCCCGAGAATGCCATAAAAACAATAGCCTAAAGACCATTAAGGAAAATCGAATGTCAGGTTCCGTAATGCGGGCTCCCGAAGATTCAGCCGTGCCCGCCACGCTGACCGGGCAGCTTGCCCGCCATATCCGGGCAAAGCCGGTCTCCCGTGCCGATCTGGACGCCGCGGCGCTCTTCACGCTGGATGCCGTGGCGAACACGCTGGCGGGCCGAAACTCGGCGCCCGGCAAGGTCCTGCTCGACTGGTGGCGCGCCGGCCATCCGGGAAATCAGCCCGTCGAACCGGCCTCGCTGTCCTTCCTGATGGGCGCCCTCACCCACATTCTGGAAACGGACGATCTGCACCGGGAATCGGTGGTGCATCCGGGCTGCGTGGTGGTCCCCGCAGCCTGGGCGCTAGGCGCGGCGCGCGGCGCGGACGGCAAGGCGCTTCTCGTCGCCATCCTGCATGGGTTCGAAGCCTGTACACGGGTCGGCATGGGCGTGGGCGCCGAGCATTATCGCATCTGGCACAACACCGCGACCTGCGGGCCTTTCGGTTCCGCCATGGCCGCCGCGCATCTTCTCGATCTCGACGAAGCGCAGAGCGTGAATGCGCTCGGCAATGCGGGCAGCCAGGCCGCGGGGCTCTGGCAGTTTCTCGAAACGGGGGCGATGACCAAGCATCTCCATGCGGGCCACGCCGCGGAAGCGGGCATGAAGGCGGCGGAACTGGCCGCGTTCGGCTTTACCGGTCCGCCCGCCATTCTCGAAGGCGAGAAAGGGTTCTTCCGCGCCGCCTGCCCGGGTGCGCGGCCGGAACTGGTCACGGCAGCGCCCGAGGCGCCCTGGCAGCTTCGCCGGACCTCGATCAAGCCCTGGCCGTCCTGCCGCCATACCCATCCGGCAATCGATGCCGGCGAAGAATTGCGCGACAGACTGGCCGCCGAAGGTCGCCCCGTCGAAGAGGTCGAGACGGTGAAAGTGGAAACCTATCGCGCCGCGCTGGATGTCTGCGACAGGCCCGTCGCCACGACGGATTACGAGGCGAAGTTTTCGCTTCAGCACGCGATGTCGGCCGCCCTGCTCCGCCCCGTGGTGGATTTCGCCGCCTTTGGCGATGCCGCGCGCGAACAATGCGCCGCGCTCGCAACGCGCGTCACGCTCGAAGCCGCCGACCCCTTTGCCGGCGCTTATCCCAATGCCTGGGGCGCGCGCGTCACCCTTACGCTGAGGGACGGCACGCAGCACATGGCGGAACGGACGAACGCAAAAGGCGATCCGGAAGCGCCGCTCTCCGACGGAGACATGATCGCCAAGGCCCGGATGCTGATGACGCATGGCGCCGTGCCCGATCCCGACAGGCTGATCGAGGCCATTCTCGCCCTGCCCGATGGCGGCGAGCTGCCCGATCTACACCTCGTCTGAACGAAATGGCGGGCGCTTCAGCCCGCGCTTTTTTCGAGAAGCGGTTCGATGATCGGCTTGAAGATGTCGAGATAGGCCTGCCCCAGAAACCCTGCCAGAAATGGAAGCCAGATCCAGGCCGTACGCCAGACGAAAGACCGTTTGGCCTTGGGCGCCTTTTCCGGCGCTTCCTTCGCGGCAACGGGTGCATCTTCCTTTTTGGCGACCGGTGCCTCGGGTACTTCGGCAGGCTTGTCCGCCACGGGCGGCGGCTCGACGGCGTCCGGCGCATCCGTCGTCAGCGCCGGCATCGTGACCTCCACGGGCGCGGCGCTGCCGGTATCGGCGGCCAGCACAGACGCCGACCGGCGCTCATTGATGAACAGCCGGATCATGATGAGAACGAGAACCCCGATCAGACCACCGGGAATCCAGACGGACGTTAAGTCGATTTGCGGCACAGATTTACTCCCCCCAACAATACTGCGGCCTTCTTGGTATGTGCCACATTGGGACGCATTTTGCCAAGCTCACCGGGGACTTGCAAAAGGGAATTGGCGTTAACTATACGCCGCCGCGCGGCGCCTCGCTCACGGCGCGGCGAAGGAATGAATTTTCCCGTTGTGTCCTTTCGGCTGCGCGGCTAACCAAGGGCCTGACGGAAGGGTGGCCGAGTGGTTGAAGGCACCGGTCTTGAAAACCGGCAGGCGGGGAACCGTCTCGTGGGTTCGAATCCCACCCCTTCCGCCATCGCGTCGATGCGCCTTCATGGCGGGATAATCCACCCGGTGACCGGGCCCGTGATGGTGCCTGGATACGCGCTTTTCCCCCGAATTCCCTAACCTTTCGGTAACTCCGGCGCCGCTATCCTTCCGCGCTGCCGCACTGCGCGAAATTTGCGGCTCACGGGAGCGATCCGGCTCATGAAAAAAGCCGCCAATATCACCAGCATCTCCGATCTTCAGGCCATCATCGACGTGATGCCGTTGCCGGTTCTCATCAAGAACAGCGATCATCGTATCGTTCTGATCAACGATGCGGCCTGCCAGTTTTTCGGCCATTCCCGCGAAGTGATGCTCGGCTTTTCCGACACCGATCTGTTCCCCGACGAAGAGGTCGAGGTGTTTCATGCCAACGACGACCGCGTATTCGAGACCGGCGTCCTGTCGGAGAATGAAGAACAGGTCACCGATGCGAGGGGCCAGCCCCGCACGGTGATAACGCGTAAACGCCGCGTTACGCTCAATGACGAGTATTACCTCGTCGCGACCGTTACGGATGTGACGGCCTATCGCGAGGCGGAGGCCCATAGTCACTATCTGGCTTTCCATGACACGCTGACCGGTCTGCCAAATCGCGCCCTGCTGAACGAGCGCATCGACCAGACACTGCTTCGCCGCCGGCGGACCGATGAGCGCTGCGCCCTGCTCTACATCGATCTCGACCGCTTCAAGGAAGTCAACGACACCTATGGCCATCAGGCGGGCGATGCGCTGATTCAGGCTTTTGCCGCACGGCTTACGTCGATCGTCCGCGCCTCCGACACGGTCTCGCGGCTTGGCGGCGACGAGTTCGCCGTCCTGCTTGTCGACCGCGGCGAGGACGCCGATGTGGAGATCGTCTGCAACCGCATTCTCGAAGCGGGCGCCGAGCCGTTCGAAATCGAAGGCGGCCGCGTTTTCCTTAGCGCCTCCGTCGGCGTTGCCGACGCGGTCGAGGAGCTCGACAATATCGAGTTCCAGCGCCGCGCCGACGTGGCGCTCTATCAGGCGAAACGCGAAGGCCGTGCCTGTTTCCGCCGTTTCACGAGCGAGCTCGACGAACGGATCCGGCGCATTCGACGCCTCGAAAAGGATTTGCGCGAGAGCCTGGCAAAGGAAAGCGGCCTGGAGGTCCATTATCAGCCGCTCTTCAACACCGCCGGTGAAAGCCTTGCGGGGATGGAGGCGCTGGTCCGCTGGCATCATCCCGAATTCGGATTGCTGCAACCCGAAGAGTTCATTCCCATTGCGGAGGAAACCGGTCTCATCGTACCGCTTGGTGAATGGGTGTTGACGCAAGCCTGCACGATGATGGCGCAATGGCCCGACCTCGTATTGGCGGTGAACCTCTCGCCCGTGCAGATAAGGGAGGACAATCTGGTCGACAGAGTTCTCGCCATTCTGCGGCAAACGGGGTTCAAGCCCTCGAAACTGGAGCTGGAACTGACGGAAGGCGCTATTCTGGATACGGATGGGATGGTGCGCGATCAACTGAAAAAGCTGCGCGCCGTCGGCATCAGGATCGTGCTGGACGATTTCGGCACCGGATATTCAAGCCTGACTCACCTGCAAAAGCTCGACATCGACAAGGTGAAGATCGACAAGTCCTTCGTCCAGGACATCATAAAGAACGGCGAGTCCGAGGCGATCGTCCATGCGGTCACCTATCTTGCGCGGGTGCTGGGAATTCCCGTGACCGCCGAAGGCGTGGAAACGAAAACCCAGCATGATTTGCTGGGAATCATCGGCTGTTCGGAAATGCAGGGCTTCTTCTATTCGCAGCCGATGAGCCCCGAAGACACGCGGCGCTTTCTGACCGACAAGACGAAATGGACACGTGTCGCCTGAATAGCCTTGCGACCTGAAAAGAGTTGGCCTCCCCGCGCCGGTAACGCGGAGAGGCCTTTTTGTATCGGGATCAGGCTTCGAGGTCGAAGCGGTCCGCGTTCATCACCTTGGTCCAGGCGGCAACGAAGTCCTTCACGAACTTCTCCTTGTTGTCGTCCTGCGCATAGACTTCCGAATAGGCGCGGAGGATCGAGTTGGACCCGAAGACGAGGTCCGCCCGTGTCGCCGTCCACTTCACCTCATCCGTCTTCCGGTCGCGGATTTCGTAGAGGTTGTTGCCGGTCGGCTTCCATGCATATTTCATGTCCGTCAGATTGACGAAGAAGTCGTTGGTCAGCGTACCTTCCTTGTCGGTGAAGACCCCGTGCTTCGTGCCGCCGTGATTGGTGCCGAGCACGCGCATGCCGCCGACGAGAACCGTCATCTCCGGCGCCGTCAGCCCCATGAGCTGCGTGTGGTCGAGCATCAGCTCTTCCGCACTGACGACATAGTCCTTCTTGAGCCAGTTGCGGTATCCGTCTGCAACCGGTTCGAGATAGTCGAAGGACGGCGCGTCCGTCATCTCGTCGGTAGTATCGCCCCGGCCCGACGCGAAGGGAACCTCCACTTTCACGCCCGCGGCTTTCGCGGCCTGCTCGATGCCGACATTGCCTGCGAGCACGATGACATCCGCCACGCTGGCGCCCGCCTTGGCTGCGATCGGCTCGAGAACCGAGAGCACCCTGGCCAGACGTTCGGGCTCATTGCCCTCCCAGTCCTTCTGCGGAGCCAGGCGGATGCGCGCCCCATTGGCGCCGCCACGCATGTCCGAACCGCGATAGGTACGTGCGCTGTCCCAGGCGGTCGCCACCATGTCGCTCACGCTGAGACCGCTCGCGGCGATCTTCTTCTTCAACGCCTTGACGTTGTAGCGCGTCGGACCGGCCGGAACCGGATCCTGCCAGATCAGGTCTTCCTTCGGCACGTCCGGTCCGACATAGCGGACCTTCGGGCCCATGTCGCGATGGGTGAGCTTGAACCAGGCGCGCGCGAACGCATCGTCGAAGGCGGCCGGATTCTTGCGGAACCGTTCCATGATCTCGCGATAGACCGGGTCCACCTTCATCGCCATGTCGGCATCGGTCATGATGGGCATGCAACGGGTCGTCATGTCTTCCACATCGACCGGCATGTCCTCTTCCTTGATGTCGACCGGCTGCCACTGCCAGGCGCCCGCCGGGCTCTTCTGCAGCTCCCATTCATGGTCGAGCAGCATGTCGAAATAGCCCATGTCCCATTTGGTCGGGTTCGAGGTCCATGCGCCTTCGATGCCGCTGGTGATGGTATCGCGGCCGTGACCGGAGCCGGTCGGATTGGCCCAGCCGAGGCCCTGCGCTTCGACGCCGGCCGTTTCCGGGTCGGGGCCGAGCTTGCCCGCATCGCCGTTACCATGCGTCTTGCCGACGGTGTGTCCGCCGGCGGTCAGCGCGACGGTTTCCTCGTCGTTCATCGCCATGCGCTCGAACGTCTCGCGCACCTGTCCGGCGGTCTTCATCGGATCCGGCTTGCCGTTCACGCCTTCCGGGTTGACGTAGATCAGACCCATCTGAACCGCGGCCAGCGGATTTTCCATCGTGGTCGGATCTTCGACGCTGTCATAGCGCCCGTCGCTCGGCGCGAGCCATTCCTTTTCCGACCCCCAATAGGTGTCTTCCTCGGGGTGCCAGATGTCTTCGCGTCCGAAACCGAAACCGAAGGTCTTCAGACCCATGGTCTCATAGGCGATGGTACCGGCCAGCACGATGAGGTCGGCCCAGCTCACCTTGTTGCCGTACTTCTTCTTGATCGGCCACAGCAGACGGCGCGCCTTGTCGAGGCTGACATTGTCCGGCCAGGAATTGAGCGGCGCGAACCGCTGATTGCCGGTGCCGCCGCCGCCACGGCCATCGGCCACGCGGTAGGAACCCGCCGCATGCCACGACAGGCGGATCATGAGACCGCCATAATGGCCCCAGTCGGCCGGCCACCATTCCTGGCTGTCGGTCATCAGCGCGCGCATATCCTTCTTCAGCGCGTTGAAATCCAGCTTCTTGAGCTCATCGCGATAGTTGAAGTCCTTTCCCATCGGATTGGTCTTCGTATCGTGCTGATGAAGGATGTCGAGGTTCAGCGCATTGGGCCACCAGTCCATGTTCGACATGCCGGTGGATGTGAGGGCGCCGTGCATGACCGGGCATTTGCCGGTGGATTTCGGGTCATTTCCGTCCATTTGACTTTCTCCCATTGAGACTTCGCTTCAGGAGCGCGGAGCAGGCCGGTTAAAGGGGGCCGCCTGACCTGCGCGGGAACGAATGATGGGCTTCACGCCTTCCGCTCGTAGTCAGTTTCTACCACTTCATTAGAATAATTATAATTTGTATTTCCTGATAGCGGCGATAGGCTCAGCTTATGAATGCGATCACGATCAAGCACCTTCGCTATTTCGATGCGCTGGCCCACCACGGGCATTTTGGGCGCGCAGCGGAAGCCTGCGCGATTTCCCAGCCGGCCCTCTCCCAGCAGATCAAGGAGCTGGAAGAAATCACGGGCGCCCCGCTCGTCGAGCGAGGAACGCGGCATATCCGCCTGACCGGCCTTGGCGAGGCCTTCGCGAAGCGTGCGCGGAGCATCCTTCAGGCGGTGGACGAGTTGGGTGATCTCGGCCGGGCGTCCTCCGACTGGCTGACGGGGCCTCTTCGGATCGGCGTTATCCCGACCGTGGCCCCCTATCTGCTGCCGAAGATTATCAAGGTCTTGGCCGAGCAATATCCCGAAGTGGATCTGCGCCCGCGCGAGGCTGTGACCCAGAAGCTCATCGAAGATCTGCAGGACGGCCGCCTGGACGCAGCTATCGTGGCGCTGCCCGTTTCGGAAGCGTCCCTGACCGAGCAGCCGCTTTTCGATGAGGAATTCGTTCTCGTCCGTCCGCTCGAAGATGCCGACAAGCCCATTCCCGGTGCGGACAAACTTCGCGAAATGCGCCTGCTTCTCCTCGAAGAGGGCCATTGCTTCCGCGATCAGGCGCTGTCTTTCTGCAAGCTGTCGGGCAGCGAACCGCGCGATCTCGTGGAAGGGAGTTCCCTTTCGACACTCGTGCAGATGGTGGGCGCCGGGATCGGCGTCACGCTCATCCCGCAAATGGCTGTACCCATCGAAACATGCTCCGCGCCGGTTTCCGTTGCGCGGCTGGGCGCCCCCCGCCCTTCAAGAACAATCGGCATGGTATGGCGAAAAACCAATCCGTTGTCGGATCAGTTCGAGAATATTGCCGAAATCGTACGCCGGGCGGGTGCCGGCCAGGGGTGAGCGCAAGCGCCGGTGCCTATTCGAATGCGCCCAGCCATTTTCCCAGCAGCCTGTCGAGCGTCTTACGCTCGTTTTCGCTCAGCACCTCCACCATGGCATGCTGATTTTCGACATGTGCCGTGACGGCCTTGTCGATCAGCTTGTGCCCCTTTTCCGTCAGCGCGATGACGAAGCCTCGTCCGTCCTCCGGATTGCGACGGCGCGTGATGAAGCCCGTCTGCTCCAGCCGGTCCAGCCGGTTGGTCATGGTGCCTGATGTCACCATTGTCCATTCGATGAGTTCCGAGGGCGAGAGCGCATAAGGCTCCCCTGCCCGCCGCAGCGTGGCCAGCACGTCGAAGCTTGCGGCATTCAGGCCATGGGCGGTGAAGACGCGTTCCATGCCTTGCGCCAGATGTGCCGTAAGGCGTTTCATCCGGCCGATCGTACCCATGGGGGCGACGTCCAGATCCGGACGCTCCGCCCGCCATTGGTCGAGAATTCTGTCTATCTGATCCATACACGACACTCTCCCATAAATATCTTGACGTCAAGATAATAGCCATATATCTCGACATCAAGATAAATGGAGGCGACACATGACGCGCACATTCGATCTCGTATCCACTGCAATGGCTCCTGCGATCTGGGGCACCAGCTATATCGTCGCGACCGAGATGCTGCCCGACGGCTATCCGCTGACGGTAAGTCTGCTTCGTGCCCTCCCGGCAGGCCTTTTACTCCTTCTGATCGTCCGCCGACTGCCGCCCAGGGACTGGCTTGGCCGTACCCTCATTCTTGGCGGGTTGAATTTCACAGCTCTCTGGACGTTTCTCTTTCTGGCGGCCTATCGCCTGCCTGGCGGTGTGGCAGCCACTTTGGGCGCAACACAACCCTTGATGGTGTTGTTTCTTGCAAGGGCCGCTCTGGGTACGACGATTTCCATGCCCGGCGTCATCGCCGCATGTACCGGAGTCATGGGGGTTGGGCTGCTGATCCTCTCGCCCGAGGCGAAGCTCGATTTCGTCGGTGTGATGGCCGCCATTGGCGGTGCGCTCTCCATGGCCAGCGGAACGGTGCTGACCCGTAAATGGCAGCCGCCTGTTTCCGCGCTCACATTCACCGCATGGCAGTTGACGGCTGGCGGGCTTCTTCTGCTGCCGATGGCCCTCTTCTTCGAGCCAGGATTTCCCCTCCCCTCCGCCGTCAATCTGGCCGGTTTCATCTGGCTCGGTCTCGTCGGAGCGGCGCTGACCTATTTTCTCTGGTTTCGCGGGATTGCACGGCTCGGTCCGGCTAGCGTCACCGCTTTCACATTGCTGAGCCCTTTGAGTGCGGTCCTGCTGGGTTGGCTCTTGCTCGACCAGCGCTTGTCGCTCGAACAGGCCTGCGGCGCCGCGATCGTGATGCTGAGCGTCTGGCTTGGACAACGTGCCGGCCGAATGGCTCCCACCGTTGCCTCATCCCTTCAGAGCAAAGGATAAACAGGAATGAAACTGATCGTTTTCGGTGCCACCGGCGATGTGGGCAGCCATGTGGTTGCCGAAGCGCTAGCCCGGGGTCACGCCGTCACTGCCGTGGCCAGATCGCGGGACCGGCTTGACAAGTTGCCCGGCAATCTGAGGCGCGAGGTCGGTGACCTCATGATCGATGCGGATATCACCGTCGGATTGATGGCGGGGCATGACGCGGTTATCGGCGCGCTTCGTCCACCGACGGGCAGTGAGACCGACCTGGTCGGTCTGACCCGCACTCTCCTGGAAGGCGCTGCGGAAACATCTCTTCCCGTGTTCGTGACCGGCGGAGCGGCAACCCTGAAACTGGCCGATGGAAGTGGCGACACGGTTTTGACCGCACCGGGCTTCCTGCCTGACGCGGTGTGTCCGATTGCCGAAGCCTGCGCAGCGCAGGATGCCTTGCTCGAAACGGAAAATGAGGCGGCATGGACTTGCCTGCGGCCGCCCGCCCTGCTGTTGCAGGGGCCGCGGACAGGACATTATGTCAGTGGAACGGATACGCTTGTGACCGATGCTGAAGGAAACTCGCAGATATCCTATGCCGATTTCGCGGTTGCCATGCTGGACCTGACAGAAGCGCGGGACGGCCGCCACAAACGCTTGACGGTCGGGTGGCGGTAAACCGTAGTCGGAAGAAAATGGCAGGACTCCATTTTTGAAGCCTCGCCTGCCTGACGCCTTCCGCAGACGTCTTATGCGTGTATCTTCACCGGCAGCGTGGCGTAACCGCGTACGAAGTTGGAGCGGACGCGTTCCGGCTCGCCGACGACTTCGATCCGGCTGAAGCGCTTCAGGATTTCTTCCCAGAGAATGCGCAACTGTAATTCGCCGAGGCGGTTGCCGACGCAACGGTGGATACCGAAGCCGAAGGAGAGATGCTGACGCGGCCGGGCACGATCGATGATGAAAGCTTCCGGATTCTCGATTACTTCATCGTCGCGATTGCCGGACAGGTACCACATGACCACCTTGTCGCCCTTGCGGATGGTCTTGCCGCCAAGCTCGGTATCTTCCAGCGCGGTCCGACGCATATGCGCCAGCGGCGTCTGCCAGCGAATGACTTCCGGTATCATGCTGTCGATCAGCTTGCGGTCGGCCAGCAGCTTCTCATATTCCTTCGGATTCTGATGCAGCGCCAGCACGCTGCCCGACATGGAATTGCGCGTCGTGTCATTGCCGCCCACGATGAGGAGCGCCAGATTGCCGAGGAACTCTTCCGGCGGCATGTTCCGCGTCGCTTCCGAATGCGCCATCATCGAAATGAGATCCGGTTCCGGATCGGCATTGACGCGCTCGTTCCACAATGTCTGAAACGCGCCCGCGCATTCCATCAACTCGTCGGTGCGCTGTTCCCAGCTATCGATGATGCCTGTACCGGGCTGCGCGGTGATGACATCGGACCAGCGGGTGAGCTTGGCGCGCTCCTCATAGGGAAAATCGAAAAGCGTCGCCAGCATGCGTGTCGTCAGCTCGATGGATACCGTCGGTACCCAGTCGAATTCCTCGCCCACCGGCAGACTGTCCAGCACCCCCGCCGTCCGCTCCCGGATCAGGCCGCTCATCCTGGCGAGATTGTCCGGCGCGACGATGGGGCTCACGGCCTTGCGCTGCGCGTCATGCCGGGGCGGGTCCATGGCGATGAAGTTGGGAAGGTCGATACCGCCCTGCCCGGATTTCTGGATGCTGTCGTCGATGACGATACCGCCGAATTTCGCTTCCGAGGAATAGATCTGGTGGTGCGTCTCGACATGCATGATGTCGTTGTATCTGGTGACGGACCAATAGGGCCCATAGGCGCTATCCGCGCAGAAATGCACAGGATCTTCCGCGCGCAGCCTGGCAAAATAATCGCCGACCGTGTCCGTCTCGAAAAGCACGGGATTGCTGACATCGATCTCGTCGAGCGGAATCGACGCCGCCGCCACGGCGGGACGTTCTGCGGCCATGCTCATGGGGTCCTCCTCCCTGATGAATGACAAGCGCATTAATTGAGTAAAGTATCAATAACAATCCTGCAGCCTGTCAACATCTATTGAGCCATGGCATGATCCGGCACCGAAATGACCGGGAGAATCGTTGAATTGTCCGTTGAAGGAAATCGCCGCCGAACCCGCCTTTCCCCAGAGGACCGGCGTGCCCAACTGCTTCATTGCGCCCTGGCCGCTTTCGCCGAGCATGGAATAGCGCGCGCGACGCATTCTCACGTGGCGGCGCGGGCCGGCGTTTCCATTCCGGCCGTCTATTCCTATTTCCGGACCCGGGACGATCTCGTCGCCGCGACTCTGGCAGAGGTCGAAACCTTCCTGGACGGCCTCCTCGCGGACTCGCTCGCCCGGAAAACGCTGCCCGCCGACGAGGCGCTGACGATACTCGCGCGCCTGTTCACGGACAGCGTGGAGGAACAGCCGGACCGCATTCGCGTCTGGCTGGACTGGAGCACGGGCACGGGAAGCGATCGCTGGCCGGCCTATCTGGAGGTTTTGGGGCGGCTGCACCACGCCGCGGAAGCGACCATCAGGCGCGGCCAGAAGGCAAACGACATTCCCGCCTGGATAAACCCGAAAGCCGCTGCGCGCATTTTTATCGGCGGCGGGCACACCGTGGCATTGATGAAATTCGCTGGGGCGACGAAGAAAGAGGTCGACGCCGCCCTCCTGCAACTTGTGGGCGGCGCCACCGGCTGGACGCGCACGCCGGAATGATCAAAACTGCCAGCTCATACGAAGCGTGGCGACATGATAATCCGCGCCCGTGCTGATGGATTCCGCGACGCCGGTCGAGCCGCCGGTTTCGAACTGGCCGGTACCGGTACGATCTCTTTTCGGAATGTGCATGTAGTTGTACTGCGCGCCGAGCACGATGTGC
The DNA here is from genome assembly GCF_011762095.1 of Parvibaculum indicum. Classification (GTDB taxonomy): domain Bacteria; phylum Pseudomonadota; class Alphaproteobacteria; order Parvibaculales; family Parvibaculaceae; genus Parvibaculum; species Parvibaculum indicum. The sequence goes on from NZ_JAASQO010000001.1 coordinate 19,949, forward strand.
TCGGAGAGCTTGTAGTCCACGCCGGCCCCGAGCAGAAACCCGCTCTGCCAGACTTCCTCGAAGAACTCGCTGATGCCGGGGCGTCCGGTCGAGGTGTGAATGTCGGTCCCCGCATAGCCGGCCAATCCGTAGAACAGATAATCTTCCCGCGCATAGCCGAATTTCGCAGCGGCGGTCGCAAACCAGTCGATCGTGGTCTTTTGCACCACGCCGGGTGTCGAGGAGCTGTCGGAGGTATCTTTCAGATGCCCGGTGGACGCCGACAGTTCAACGCCCGCGACCCACGGTCCCCACTGATGGAGATAGCCCGCCTGGCCGCCCGCGATGAGGCCGTTCACCTTCGGATTATGCGTTTCGCCCGCGCTGGCGGCATACAAACCGGCTTGGTTCCACTCCCAATGCTCTTCGGCCGCGAGGCCGCCCGCATGGGCACCCAGATAGAAACCCGACCAGTCCGCGGTCTCCGCCTGCGCGGCATGGCCCGCGGCGAAGAAAGCGGATGCAAGAAACGCTGCGCCCAGCGCGAATCGATTGAACATTGAGCCCCCCCTATTCCGAAATATCGCTTAGGCTTAGTCAGCTTGAGCAATGTGTCAATTGCCTTTGAAGAAAGGCTCAGCGCCCGACCTTGAACGTGGCGCTGCCGCGCGCGACGAGATCGCCCGCCTCGTTACGGAGTTCGGCCTCCGCAAAGGCGATGGCCCGGCCGCGATGGCGAACCCAGCCCTCTCCCACCAGGCGGCCGGGATCGGCCCGCCCGATAAAACTCGTCTTCAGTTCCAGGGTAACCTGCGGCATTTCCGGATCGTCCGCCGGATGGGTGAGCCGGACCGCGTGTCCGCACAATCCATCGAGCATGGCGGCAAGGAAACCGCCATAAATCCGCCCGCCCCTGTTCAGGAAATGGTCGCCCGCGAAATAGGCCGCGCGGATATGGCCGCGCTGCCTGTCCGTCTCCAGAACTTCCTTGCCGAGTGTAATGGCGGCGGCGGATTCCCATTCGTCGGGATTGCGGTTTTCCGCTGCGTCCTCATTCGCCCCTTTGCTCACCGATCGTCTCTTCCTGTGCAACTCCCGGCCCGTCCGGATCCGGGCCGCACGGGGCCGACGGTCAGGACGACGCGCTCGGGAAGGGTTCCTTGTACTTTTCCCTGATCCACTTCTTCTGGCAGGAGACATGCTCTTGCGAAAGAAGCTCGAAACCCTGCTGGTCGCAGTATTTCGACGCCCTGAAGTCGCCCACGCGCTTGTTGACGCATGATTGCAGGTCGGGGACCCAGAGGAAGATACATACCATGGGAATATAGCGTTCCTCGCATGGCAGTTCGGAAATGTATTTCTGTTCTTGCGGGCTTCGCCGATCCCACCAGGCCTGGGCTTTCGTCGCGTTGCCGCGCTCGCTATCGACGCAAGCCGGCATTTCGGCCGCCGACGCAGGCATGGCCTTCATGGCCACCATGCCCAATCCGAACGCCATGACCATCCACAGCAGTGCCTTCACCTCATCTCCTCCCCAGTTGATAAAGGTTATTTACTAACCTGCCGCGAAAGGAGAAGCGGATGCAATCGTCAATTTGAGGTGGAAGAACGATTTTCGCAGGCGCAGGCCGAAGACCGGCCGCACCTGCGAAAAAGATCGTGCGATCAGGCCGAGGCCGCCGCGCTCGGGCGGGCCTTCATCCGCTCGAACCATGCGGCAACATTCTTGTTGCCGGTATCGACCGCCTGGCCGACCTGCGTGCCGAAATCCATGAAAGCGAAAAGCAGAATATCGGCAAGCGTCATGCGGTCGCCGGCGAGGAACTGTTTGCCTTCCAGCAGACCGTCGAGCCATTTCAGCTTGTCCTGCGCGATGGCCTTGAGACCGTCCGCGGCTTCCGGCAGGCAGCGCATGCGATCCTTGAACATCGGCAGGCCTTCCGCATAGCGGAAACCGCCGGCCATGGGTTCGCAGATGCCCAGATCCACGCGGCGCGTCCACATATGCGTTTCGGCCCGCTCCTCCGGCGTGGTGCCCACAAGCGAATTGTCCGGGAACTTCTCGTCCAGATATTCGCAGATCGCCGTGATCTCGGAGATCACGCTGCCATTATCGAGTTCGAGCGCGGGAAGCTGACCGGCCGGGTTGACCTTGAGATAAGGCTCCTGGCGGTTGGCGCCGGTCATAATATCCACTTCCTCGAAGGGGATTTCGATGCCCTTCTCCGCCATGAACATCTTCACCACACGAGGGTTGGGGCCGATGGAATTGTAGAACTTCATGTTTCTCTCCCTGTACACGGTTCTGAATGCCGTTCGCTCATGTTTATCCGATGCCGGGACCGCGCGCTACCGGACAGGGCTTGGCCTGTGGACGTCCCTCGCGCTATAGGGCTTGGAGGGCGCGGCAGGAAACGGCACATCGGCGGCGCCGTCAGGGAGGATCGATGACAACGCCGTCGGGAAAAGAAACGCGCGGAAAACCGCCGCCGTTCTACGGGTGGTATGTCGTGGCGGGCGTCTTCATCGTCATGACGGTCTGCGCCGGGCTCGGCTTCTACAATCTCTCCGTCTATCTGAAGGCGTTCATATCGTCGGAAGGCTTTTCCGTCGCGGCGACCTCCGGCGCCACGGCCTGTTTTTTCGTTGCCTCCGGCATCACGGGCATCGGCGTCGCCTGGTTCATCGAGAGATACGATCCGCGCTGGATCATCACCGCCGGTGCGGTCGTGAGCGCGGCGGCCATCCTGCTGGCCGGCTATGTCCACACGATCTGGCAGCTATATGCGTTCTACGTCGTATTCGGCAGCGGCTATGCCGCCACTGCCCTCATCCCGGGAACGACGCTGGTTGCGCGCTGGTTCGCGAGGCGCCGCTCCATCGCATTGTCCATCGCCTCGACCGGATTGTCCCTGGGCGGAATAATTCTGACGCCGGTTTCGGTGCGCCTGATCGATGCGAACGGGATCGGCGGCGCCGGCCCATGGCTTGCCGCGATCTTCATCGTCGGCGTTATCCCCGTGACATGGGCTTTTATCCGTCCTTCCCCGCAATCCATGGGCGTCGGCCCGGATGGCGACGAAATCCGGCGCGACGAAACCGGGGTGGAACTGCCGCCCGACGGCATCGACTTCGACATAGCGGTCGCAAGCCGGTTCTTCCTGCTTTTCACCGCGGGCTACATCTTCGTGATGATGGCGCAGGTCGGCGCAATCGCGCATCAGTTTCGCCTGGTCTCCATGCGCACCGGAAGCGACGACACGGCCGCTCTGGCCATTGCCGTCATGGCGGGCGCCAGCATTGTCGGGCGTCTCGCCGGCGGCTGGGCGCTGGCATGGATGTCGTCGCGCTTTTTCGTTCTCGGCCTCATCGTGACCCAGGCGGTGGCTCTGTCTCTCTATGCCGCGCTGCATGGACAGACGGCGCTTATCGCAAATGCGGCGCTGTTCGGACTGACAGTCGGCAATCTGTTGATGATGGCGCCTCTACTGATCGCGGAAGCCTTCGGGCTGAAGGCCTATGGCCGGCTCTATTCGGTGAACCAGTTTTTCATGACGCTCGGCGTGGCGTCCGGCCCGGCGCTGATCGGGATACTCGAAGAAACCACCGGTGGCTATGACGCCTCCTTCTTTCTGGTGGCGGCGGGCTCCCTTCTGGCATTCGGCCTGATCGCCGCGGCGGGCCCCGTGGGGCGGCTCATGGAGCAACAAACGGGAGATACGGCACATGACTAGATTCGGCCCGGATGTGGTCTTGAACGACCCCGCATTCATTCACGACACGGCCCTCATTTACGGCAAGGTGACGGTCGGCGAAGGCGCCTCGCTCTGGCCCTATGTCGTCATCCGCAGCGAGATGCATGAAGTGGTGATCGGCAAGCGAACCAATATCCAGGATTTCGTGATGATCCATGTCGGCAACGAGACGCCGACGGTCATCGGCGACAATTGCTCCATCACCCATCACGTCACCGTGCATGGCGCCGAAATCGGCGATAACTGCCTGATCGGCATTAATGCGACCCTGATGGACGGAGCAAAGATCGGCGCGAACTCCATCGTCGCCGGGCACAGCATCGTCACGGAAGGGACCGAGTTCCCGCCCAATTCCATCATTGCGGGATCGCCGGCCAAGCTGGTGAAGACGCGGGATAATCGCGTGGCGAATATCATGAACGCCCGCTTCTACTATGAAAACGCGCTCGCCTATGCCCGGGGCGACCATCGCGTGACCGACCGCGACAGTTTCCGCAAAGCCATGGAAGACGAATTGAAGGCGCTGTCCTGACCGGATCGGGATGGGGTGGTCACCCTATAAATCCCTTGGTTTGCCGCAACGGAAACGATAAGTAAGGCGGGCGCGTCGCCTGCCCGGGTCGGCGCGTCTGTTTTCTGGAGAGTTTCATGGGTGAGGACAGCGCCGGCGCTCCGGCGCCGGGAGAGACAGGCGGGCCAAGGCCCCGACCGCGGATATTCTACGGCTGGTACGTTGTCGGCGCGGTCTTCGTGACGCAGACGGTCGGCTGCGGCCTCCTGTTCTACAATCTTTCCATTCTGCTCAAGGCGTTCGTCGCAGAGGGGCCTTTCTCCGTCGGCACGACCTCCGCCGCGACGGCCATGTTCTTCCTGTCCTCCGGCGTGACAGGCCTTGGCGTCGGCTGGCTGCTCGACCGCTACGACCCCCGCTTCGTGATGACGGGCGGCTCGCTGCTCGCCGCCGCCACGCTGGCAAGCGCAGGCCATGTGAGCGAGCTCTGGCAGCTCTACCTGTTCTATATCCTCTTCGGCATGGGCAATGCGGCGCTGGTGGTGATTCCGGGCATGACCATCGTGGCGCGATGGTTCACCCGGCAGCGTTCCAAGGCCATCGCCTATGCCTCCACCGGCCTGTCGCTGGGCGGCATCGTCTTCACGCCGTTTTCCGCCTCGCTGATCGAAAATCTTGGCCTCGGCGGCGCGGCCTACTGGCTTTCCTTCATCCTGTTGATCGGCATTCTGCCGGTGTCATGGGTGTTCCTGCGGCCGAGCCCGGAATCCATGGGCCTTGCCCCGGACGGCGATCCGCCGCGTCTGCGCGCGGATGGCAGCGTCGAACCGCCGGACGGCGTGGACTATGCCGACGCGATCCGCAGCCGCTTTTTCATTCTTTGCACGGCGGCCTATGTCTTCTCGATGATGGCGCAGGTCGGCACGCTGGCGCACCAGTTCCGGCTCGTTTCCCTGCGCGCGCAGGACGACGGCATTGCGGCCTATGCCATCTCGATCATGGCCGCCTCCAGTATCATCGGCCGGCTGGTCGGCGGTTCGCTCCTTCAGCGGATTTCGTCCCGCGCCTATCTGATGGGAATTTTCTGTATTCAGGCCGTGGCGTTCTTCTCATTCGCCTTTGCCCACACGAACTGGCAGCTTTTCATCGTCTCGTCCCTTTTCGGCGCGACCGTCGGGAACCTGCAGATGATGCAGCCGCTCCTCATCGCCGAGGCGTTCGGGCTCAAGGCCTATGCCCGCGTCCTGTCGCTGGCCCAGATGATCACCACCTGCGCGAACGCGGCGGGCCCCGCCCTGCTCGGCTTCCTCTATGAGACCACGACCGGCGGGTATCAGACCGCCTTCCTCGTCATCACCATCTCGCCCATTCTCGGTTTTCTGGCGCTCTGGGCGGCGGGCCCCGTTTCCGCGCCTCTCAAGGCCCACCGGACCGCCGAAAACGAGACGTTCTGACTGGCCGCTGGCCTCGTAGCGCGCCGCGGATTATGCTGCGCCGCAAATTCCTATCAGCAAAGACGGACCGGACATGAAGCTTCCCAGCAATTTCTACAAGCCCCTCGCCATCGGCGCCCCCGAGCCCTATCGCGAATTGCCGATCCGGCTGGAGCGGATGATCCATTTCTTTCCCGGGCACAACGAAAAGGTCCGCGCCCGCGTCGGAGAGATGATCCCGAAGGTCGACGTGCTGCTGGGCAATCTCGAAGATGCGATCCCCGCCGACGCCAAGGAAGCGGCGCGTCAGGGCTTCATCGAAACGGCGAAGGCCCATGATTTCGGCGAAACGGGTCTGTGGACGCGCGTGAACCCGCTGAACAGCCCCTGGTTCCTCGACGACGTGACGGAGATCGTCGGCGCCGTCGGCGACAAGCTCGACGTGCTGATGCTGCCCAAGGTCGAAGGCCCGTGGGACATCTATTTCACCGACCAGCTCCTCGCCCAGCTTGAAGCGAAGCATGGCGTGAAGAAGCCGATCCTCATTCACGCGATCCTTGAAACCGCGCAGGGCGTGAAGAATGTCGAAGAGATCGCCGCCGCGAGCCCGCGCATGCACGGCATGAGCCTCGGTCCGGCCGACCTCGCCGCCTCGCGCGGCATGAAGACGACGCGCGTCGGCGGCGGCCATCCCTATTACGGCGTGCTGGAAGACCCGAAGGAAGACGGCAGTGCGCGCGCCTATGCGCAGCAGGATCTTTGGCACTATACCGTCGCCAAGATGGTGGACGCCTGCCTCTCCAACAACATCAAGCCGTTCTACGGCCCGTTCGGCGACATTCAGGATCTCGACGCCTGCCGCCAGCAGTTCCGCAACGCCTTCCTAATGGGCTGCGCGGGCGCCTGGTCGCTGCATCCCAACCAGATCGCCATTGCCAAGGAAGTCTTCAGCCCTGAGCCCGATGAAGTGATCTTCGCCAAGAAGATTCTCGACGCCATGCCCGACGGCAGCGGCGTCGCCATGATCGACGGCAAGATGCAGGACGACGCGACCTGGAAACAGGCCAAGGTCATCTACGACCTTGCCGAAAAGGTCGCCGCCCGCGACCCGGACCTGGCCGAGGCTTACGGCATAAAGTGACGCCCGCCACACGATGAATTGAGACGAAAGGCTGGCCTCAGAGCCAGCCTTTCCATTTCAGGAAGGCATATTCCGCCACGGCGCCGAGCAGAAGCAGGCCGACGACGATGGCGAAGGATCCGGAATATTCCGATCCCGGAATACCGCCGACATTGATGCCGAGAAGCCCGGTGACGAAACCGAGCGGCAGGAAGATCACGCTGACAATGGCCAGCACATAAAGGTTCCGGTTGAGTATGTCGGCAAGGCGGCTTTCCACCTCATCCTGCAACACGCTCGCCCGGTCGCGCATCGTGTCGAGCTCTTCCATATGGCGCGTGGCGTCGTCCAGAATGTCCTGAAACTTCGTGCGCGCCCGCTTGTCGAGCCAGGGCGCATCGTCCCGCGACAGGCTCATGAGCGCTTCGCGTTGCGGCGCGATGAAACGCTTCAGCCGCAGCACCCGCTGGCGCAGCTTGGCAAGCCGCGTGCGCATCTCGCGGTCGGCATTGTCGATGATCTGTTCTTCATAGCTGTTCAGGAGGTCGTTGAGACCGGCGACGATGGGCTGTGTGCGTTCCACCAGCCCGTCCGCCAGTTCGGTCACGAAACGCGCCGCGTCCTTCGGCCCCTGTCCGCCGGACATCCGATCCGCAAGGCTCCGCACCGCCTGGAGCGGCCTCAGATAGACGCTGATCACGCGCCCCTTCTCCACCCACATGCGGATCGAGATCATGTCTTCGGGGCTTGCGTCCGGATTGAGGTTGACGCCTCTCAGATTGATGATGGCGCCCTCGCCCATGCGCGTGAAACGGGGGCGGGTCTCCGGCGCGCTCAGGGCCTCCACCACGATCGGATCGAGACCGCTGCCCTTTGCCAGCCAGTCGAGCGCGGCCTCGTCCCGCAGATGGATATGGGCCCAGACCAGCCCGTCGGCCCGCGGCGCGGAAGCCGAAGACAGCTCGACCGGACCGGCCTGACCGCCCGCATCCACGGCGAAGGCGAATGATTTTGAGTCTTGCTCTGTCATCGCCCGTAGTTTCGCCGTGGAAGCGCGATTTGGCCAGAGGAGCCCTCGGACCCCGCCGGATCAGGAAAGCGTGGCAAGCGCTTCCGGGCTGAAAGGCAGCAGTTCGGGATAGCGCTCTTCATGGATTTTCCGCGCCCATGCCGGGTCCACCAGCAGCGCCCGGCCCACGGCCACAAGGTCGAACTCGTCCTTGTCGAGCCGCTCGAGCAGGTCGTCGATGCCCGTGGCTTCCGACGACTCGCCCATGAAGGAGCCGATGAACTCGCCCGAAAGGCTGACGCTGCCCACTGTGATGGTCGGCTTGCCGGTGAGCTTCTTGGTCCAGCCCGCCAGGTTCAGGTCGGATCCGTCGAACTCAGGCTCCCAGAAGCGGCGCTGCGAGCAATGGAACATGTCGACTCCCGCCTCGGAGAGCGGCTTCAGGAATGCGCCCAGAAGCTCCGGCGTCTGCGCCAGCTTCGCCGTGTAGTCCTGCTGCTTCCACTGCGAGAAGCGCAGGATGAGCGGATAGTCGTCGCCGACCCGCCGCCGCACTTCCTCGATGATCTCCACGGCAAAGCGCGTGCGGCCGACCATGTCGCCGCCATACTCGTCCTCGCGCTCATTGGTCCCCTCCCAGAAGAACTGGTCGATGAGATAGCCATGCGCGCCATGCAGCTCGATGCCGTCGAAGCCGATCTCGCGCGCATCATAGGCGGCCTGGCCGAAGGCCTGGATCGTGTCCTTGATCTCCTGCGTGGTCATCGGCTCGGCATGCTTGGAACCCGGCTTGGTGAGGCCCGAGGGACCGTGGCTCGGCAGATGCGTATTGGTCGCCTTGGACGGGTTGCGCATCATGCCGACATGCCAGATCTGCGGCATGATCTTGCCGCCTGCCCCATGCACTTCCTCCACCACGCGCTTCCAGCCTGCCAGCGCCTCATCGCCCCAGAACTGCGGCACATTCGGATCGCCGGTGGAAACGGGCGTGTTGACCGTCGTCCCTTCGGTGATGATAAGGCCGGTCTCGTTTTCCGCGCGCCGCCGGTAATAGGCCGCGACCTCCGGCCCCGGCACCGCGCCCGGGGATTTCGAGCGCGTCATCGGCGCCATCACGATACGGTTCGGCAAGGTCAGGCCGTTGAAGGTGAAAGGCCGGAACAGGGATTCTACAGAGCGGGACATGTGTTTTTCTCCAGAGGGCAAATTTTCGAATAGGCGTCATAATGGGGACCCCGCCGCCAAGAACAAGACTTATGACGGCAACAAGCTGTTCAACTCACGCAACCCGGAAGCTCAATGACGCATAACCCAGCTCTCGAAAAACTCGGTTTCAAACCAGACGACCGCGTGGCGATCCTGCATGTGGACGATGTCGGCATGTGCGGGGCCTCGCTGGCCGCCTTCGACGAGCTATGGGCGAAAAGCGCGGTAACCTGCGGCTCGGTCATGGTGCCCTGCCCCTGGTTCCGCGCGACGGCCGAATGGGCCCGCGCCCACCCCGCCGCCGATCTGGGGGTTCATGCGACGCTGACCAGCGAATGGTCCGGCTATCGCTGGGGCCCCGTCTCCACGCGCGATCCGGCCAGCGGCCTGATGGACGATGAAGGCGCGTTTCCCCAAACCTCCCCCGAAATCATGGAAAGCGCCGCCCCCGAAGCCGCCGAACTCGAACTGGCCCGACAGGTCGAACTGGCGCTGGAAGCCGGGATCGCGGCCACGCATTTCGACACCCATATGGGCTCGGTGATGGACCGCCGCCTCTACCCCCTGTTTCTCGAGGTCGCGCACCGTCACGGCCTCGCCCCCTTCGCCTTGCGCCTGACGGCGGAACAATGGGGCCGCGCCGGATATCCGGAGGAAACGGTTCAGGTGCTGACCCGGGAGACCGCGCGCCTCGAAGAGGCCGGCATTCCGCTGCTGGACCGGATCCACCAGCTTTCGCTCTCCGACGAAGAGGACCGCCTCCCCAAGACGAAAGCCATGATCGACACCATCAGGCCGGGACATATCGGCTATGTGGTTTTCCACCCCGCGCATGACACGCCTGAAATCAGGTCGATCTGCCCGGATTGGCGCTCTCGCGTCATGGACCACGAAATGCTGGTTTCCGGTGCGATCCGGGAACATGCCGAAGCGCAGGGAATCAACCTTGTCGGCACACGGGCCCTGCAAAACGCCATGGCGGAGAGCTGACGCGAAGGAACGCCGTTACATTTGCGCTTTCCGGCCAAGCTGATAGGTTTCGCGACCCGAACGGACGGCCCCGAGTAAGGAAAGTTGGGCAGGAATGGAGATCAACCGGCAGGCGAAATTCCGGATCGGACAGGTGGTGCGGCATCGCTTCTACCCCTTCCGTGGCGTGATCTTCGACGTCGATCCCACCTTCAACAATACCGAGGAATGGTGGCAATCCATTCCCGAAGAGGTACGCCCGCGCAAGGATCAGCCCTACTACCATCTGCTCGCCGAAAACGGCGAGACGGAATATGTGGCCTATGTGTCCGAGCAGAACCTGCTTCCCGACGAGTCGGGCGAGCCGGTTCGGCATCCGCAGGTCGCCGAATTCTTCGGGCCGCTGGAAGACGGTGTGTACAAGCTGCGTGAAGACAACTCCCACTAAACACAAAGCGCGCCGCATGAGCCGCCGCCCCTGCTTCTGACAAGGACCTCCTATTGCGCCAGGACAACAGGCCCTATCCCATTCGTCGCCTGCGCGACGGCTTTCAGAAAGCCTGGACGAAACGCTTTCTCGTTCCCGGCTTTGAAGCCGTCGGCCCCGGGCTCGATGTCACCAATCCCTGGGACGTGGAGCTTTGGGGAAGAGGCATCACGGCGGGTGCCAATTTCCATCTCCACGCATCGCGCGGCAATCTCGTTCGCATTGCGACATGGCAGGCGGCGGACAGGCACGGCCGCGTGACCATCGGTGACAATGTGCTGATCAGTCCCGGCACCCAGATCATCTCGTCCATCGACATCGAAATCGGTAGCAACACGATGATGGCAAGCGGGGTCTATATCTCCGACTCCGATTGGCACGACACCTACGATCGAACCGCCGAACTCGACAAATACGCCCCCGTTCGCATCGGCGACAACGCCTGGCTCGGGGTGCGCGCCATTATCGGCAAGGGCGTCACGATAGGCGATAACAGCATCATCGGCGCCGGAGCCGTCGTCACCCGGGACGTGCCGGCAAACACGATCGCGGCGGGCAACCCCGCGCGCGTCGTCCGCGAACTGGACCCGGACCGCCCCCGTCGGCGGCGCGCCGACCTGTTCGAGAATCCCGAAAAGCTCGCCCGCGACGTCGATCTGTTGCAGCGCTATCTGCTTCGGGAGAACACCTATTGGCGGTGGCTCCGAAGCATTTTCGCGCCCACAAGGGAAGACTGACGAAGATTATTCCGGCTTGGGAAGATCGTTCGTCGCAGCGGTGAAGCCGTCGAGTTTCACCGGCACGGTGACGGGCCCCTTGCCGAGAACGACGAAACTGACCTTCAGTTCGTTGCCGGCCTTCAGCCCCTGCACATTTTCCGCGCTGAGCTTGTGTTCGGCCTGGCATCCCGTCGGCAGGCAATAGGCGTAACCGGACTTGGCCATTTCCTTGCCGTCCAGTTCGTATTTTACGCCGCCGGGAAGGACGGATCCGAGAGGGGTCATCGAGAACATGAAAAGCTGACCCTTCTCACTCGGATTGTACCCGACACCCATGTAGAGAATACGCTGTTTCTTGTCTTCGCCGATTCGAACGTCGACAAAGGCATGACAGGTTTCGGCGGTACGCTTTCCGGCATCGCAGCGCGTGCTCCACGATCCGAAATTCTTGATTTCCGGCTTGGGCTGCTGCTGCTTATCCTGCGCGAACGCAGGTGCCGCCAGAAGCGGCGCGGCAAGGAGGCCGGCAAGGGCAAGGCTGAATGACCGGCGAAACTTCATGGGAACTCCTTTTCCGGCATGGCCGGGTGGCTGGCGGATATCTGATGCGTCTGAGAAGGTTTCACCGCAAATTTCGGCCAAATCATGTCGGCACCCTGGCGGCGGCGGTCTGTGCGCTGGTCGGCCTGCTTGTTGTCGCGGGATCGCCGCTCTGCGCTGGTGAACGACTACATGCCATCTCGATGCATGGAACGCCAGCCTATCCGGAGGGCTTCCCCCATTTCAACTACGTCAATCCGGACGCGCCCAAAGGCGGAAAGATAAGGTTCGGCGCAACGGGCAGTTTCGACAGCCTGAACCCGTTTATCGTTAACGGCACGGCGGCGATCGGCCTGCGTGAGCATGTGTTCGAAAGTCTCATGGCGCGCGGATATGACGAACCGTTCACGTTATACGGATTGCTCGCCCAATCTGTGGAGTGGCCGGCGGATCGCGGATCGATCACCTTCCATATAAATCCGGATGCGAAATTTTCGGATGGCTCATCCGTAACGGCGGAGGATGTGGCTTTTTCGCTGAAAATCCTGCGCGACAAGGGCCGGCCGAACTACGGCACCTATTATTCCAAGGTTGTCAGGATCGAAAAGCCCGACCGCCTGACGATACGTTTCGTATTCGACGGATCCGGAGATCGTGAAATTCCTCTCATCATGGGGCTTATGCCGATCCTGCCGAAGCATGTTTACGAGAAACGCGACTTCAAGAAATCGAGCCTCGAAAAACCGGTCGGCAGCGGACCCTATGTCGTCAGCTCCATGGAACCCGGGCGTCGCATCGTCTACGCGCGCAATCCGGACTATTGGGGCGAACGCCTTTCCGCCAATCGCGGCCAGAACAATATCGACCTCCTGAATTACGAATATTACCGCGATGCCAATGCTTCCTTCGAAGCCTTTAAATCCGGCCTCTATGACGTTCGGGTGGAAGACGATCCGGGGCGCTGGACCACCGGCTATGATTTTCCGGCTGTCCGGGACGGCAAGGTCCGGCGGCAGACATTCCCGACTGGTATGCCGTCGGGTATGCGCGCCCTCGTCTTCAACATGCGCAGAAAGATATTCGCCGACAGGCGCGTCCGCGAAGCGTTGATCGAGCTGTTCAACTTCCCCTGGATCGACAGGAACCTCTATCACAGCGTGTATATCCGTACAAAGAGCTATTTCGATAACTCTGTCCTCGGGTCGCATGGCAGGGCGGCCACCGAAAGGGAAAGAGAGCTGTTGGCGCCCTTTCCCGGCGCCGTGACGCCGGACATTATGAAACGCGGCTGGCGCGCACCGGCGGGCGATCCGAAAGGGCTGAACCGCGACGGCAGGATGCGCGCCGTGGAGCTGCTGCGGGCAGCAGGCTATGAAGTGCGGGACGGCGGAATGGTCGCCGGAAAAACCGGAGAACCGCTTTCATTCGAAATTCTCGTCACGACGCCCGAGGACGAGCGCCTCGCCCTCGTCTACCGCAATATGGTGCGGCAGGCGGGCATATCGGCCTCGGTCAGATATGTCGATTCCAGCCAGTATCAGCAAAGACGCGACGAATATGATTTCGACATGATCTTCAATGACTGGTTCGCCTCGCTTTCCCCCGGCAATGAGCAGCTTTTCTATTGGGGATCGCAAGCCGCCGAGCAGCCGGGAACGCGCAACTATATGGGGATGAAAAGCCCCGCGGCGGACGCCATGATCCACGCCATGCTGGAGGCGAAGACCGAAACCGAATTCGTCTCGGCATCGCGGGCGCTGGATCGCACGATCATGTCGCAGGCATGCCTGATCCCCCTCTTCCATCGCGACCGGCAATGGCTCGCCTTCTGGAACAAGGTCCGTGTACCGGACACGACCTCGCTCTACGGCTTCCGCCCGGGCACATGGTGGATCTCGCCGAGGAATTCCCACTAGGCGAGCGCCGGACGACACCCGCGTAACGTCGATGCGAAGAAGCGTGTTCCGGTTTTCGATATTGTTTTCACACAAGGCGATGCCATGCCGATTCCGTGACTTCGGCGCCTATCGCGATTAGTGTTTCCGTATCCGTCGTCATCGACGGGGTGTAATCGGGGGACGAAGACGGCGGACCTGCCAGCGTTTTCAGGGAGGTTCCGCATGAATAAAACGATCCGCACGGCCTTGCCGTTCCTTGTGTCCGGCGTCGCAATCCTTTCCATCGCAACGAGCGACGATGCCCACGCCGCAGGCTTTTTCCTGCGCGATCAGTCGGCCTGCGCCCAGGGCATGGCCGATGCCGGCGTGAGCGCCGGTTGTGACGATGGTTCCATCAGCGGCATTTTCTTCAATCCGGCAACCTTGACGCTGAATGACGGTGTCCATTTGACCGGCGAAGCGGCGCTCATCGCAGCCAGTGCACATATGAAGGAAGCCCGCGCCAGCACCTATAACGGTTACCCGATCGCCGGAACGCCGGGAGGCAATCTGCTTCAGACGGCTGTTGTGCCCGCGGCTTACGGATCGTGGCAACTGACAGACGACACATATGCGGGGTTCAGTTTCAACGCACCATGGGGGCTGGTGACAAGCCAGGACGAAACATGGATTGGCCGTTATCACGGCATCACCTCGGCCCTGCGAAGCTACAATCTCACGCCCATGCTCGCATGGAGGCCCACCGACTGGCTGTCGCTGGGCGCCGGTTTTCAGGTGCAGTACTTGACGGCGAGGCTTACCAGCGCCGTGGATATCGGCAGCGCCGTCTCTTCTCAGTTGCTTCCCCTCCCCGGCATCACACCCGGCGACGGGGCGAACGACTCCTATGCGGAGGTCAGGGGAAACACATGGTCCTATGGCTATACGCTGGGCATATTGCTGGAGCCATCGCCGGATTGGCGGATCGGGATCGGTTACCGCTCGAAACTCGACGTCGACCTCGACGGCGCGGCCCGTTTTACCGTAAGCCCTTCCGGCCAGTTGGCCTCAGGCCTCTCCGGCGCCCTGCAAGACACGGGCGGCTCCACGCATATCACTCTGCCACAGACGGTATCCCTCGGCATCCGGCACGATCTGGACGACAGATGGACGCTGGCCGCCGAACTTGCATGGATGCAATGGAGCGAGTTCGACCGCCTGGTCGTGAAATTCGACAATGCGGATCAGCCGGACGATGTGACGGTCAACAACTGGAAGGACAGCATCTTCGTTTCGCTTGGCGCAACCTACCGCCTCTCGGACAAACTGAGATTACGCGCGGGCGTCGCCTTTGACGAAGGGGTTATCCCCGGCGGGGAATACAGGGATGTCCGGATTCCCGATGCCGACCGCTACTGGGTCTCTGTCGGTGCCGGATACGACCTCACCGATTCCATCACTTTCGACGGCGCCTATTCGCATATTTTTTCGCCTGAAACGACGATCGACCAGCATGCGAATGACGAGGGCAATCAGCTTCGCGGCAATCTGAACGGCAAGGTCGAAGGGTCGGCGGATGTCGTCAATACGAGCCTCAGCATGACCTTCTGAGAGCTCAGCCCGGTTTCTCGGCGAAGATCGATTCAAGGCTCGTCATGTTCATGCCGTGCTTGAAATAGTTATAGGGCGTGACGTTGACCGACTTGATGATGGCCCGCTCGATATCCGTGCCGGGCGTTCCGTCTTCATGCGGCACCATGTCGAAATCGATGACGTTGATACAGGCCGGGTCCTGCTCGAACGCCCGCACCGATGTCAGCGCGTTCTCGCGCGAACAGCCCGTCGCCGCCCATCCGAGGATCAGCCGGTTGATGCCTTCATGCGCGGCGATCAGCATGGTGTGCCAGCCGGGCTCAGCCAGCAGTCTTTCGATCTCGTCCACAGCGCGGTTCAGCGCATCGCGGAAGACTTCGCCGCCTTCCATCATCGTCGCGCCTTCCTCCGCGGCGGTCTCGAAATAATAGGCCATCTTCGCGGCCAGCTCGGCCCGGCTGCGGATCGTGCCGATCCGCCCGCCGTGAATTTCGACAAGGCCGGGAATGACTTCAAGCGCAGGTCTTGCGTTCGCCGGCTGCGCGGCGAGTGCGCGTTCGGCGGTCTGCTGCGTCCTGGGCACGCCGGAGCATGCCGCCCGGTCGAAGCGGATATGGGAAAGCGCCTGCCCGGCGGCGTCGGCCTGTTCCTGTCCCAGAGGCGTCAGCGGAACGACCTTCGTGTCGCCGCCCGCCGCGGCGATTTCCTTGCCGAAATAATCCACATGCCCGTGGCGCATCAGATAGATCCGGCGGCGGCCGGTGGTTCCCGGGAGTACGGTCATGGCTATGCCTCATAACGAATTCGCCGGCGGACCCGATCCGATCCGCCGGCGACAGTTCTAGCGTAATCGCGTGACGGTCAGATAGCTTCCGCCTTCTTCAGGGCGTCGATATCGCCGCCCGAGAAGCCCCAATCGGCCAGAGCGTCCTCGGTATGCGCGCCGACCTCCGGCACCGGTCCCTGAATCTTCGACTCGGTGCGCGAAAAACGCGGCGCCACATTGGGCTGCGCCACGCCGTCGATTTCAACGATGGTTTCACGCGCCTTGTTGTGCGGATGATCCTTGGCTTCGGTGATGGAAAGAACGGGCGCAAAGCAGATATCGGTGCCCTCCATGATCTCGCACCAC
Source organism: Parvibaculum indicum (assembly GCF_011762095.1). Classification (GTDB taxonomy): domain Bacteria; phylum Pseudomonadota; class Alphaproteobacteria; order Parvibaculales; family Parvibaculaceae; genus Parvibaculum; species Parvibaculum indicum. Next base: position 36,279 of record NZ_JAASQO010000001.1, read on the forward strand.
TCGTCCCGCGTCTTGGTCTTCATGACCTCGGAGATCTTTTCCTTCATTTCCGGCCATTTCGACTGGTCCATCTGCGCGTCCCAGATATCTTCGGACAGCCCGGCCTTCTCACGCAGGATCGCATAGAACTGCGGCTCGATGGAGCCGAGCGAGACCCACTTGCCGTCCCTGGTCTCATAGGTGTCGTAGAAATGCGCGCCGCCATCCAGCATGTTGGTGCCATGCGGTTCCTTCCACATGCCCGATGCCGTGAAGCCGTAGAACATCGCCATCAGCGAGCTGGCGCCATCCGTCATCGCGGCATCGACCACCTGCCCCTGGCCGGAGCGCTGCGCCTCGTGAAGCGCGGCCAGCATGCCCATGGCGAGATAGAGCGCGCCGCCGCCGAAATCGCCGACCAGGTTGAGCGGCGGAACCGGCTTCTCGCCCGGACGGCCGATCGCGTGCAGCGCTCCGGTGAGCGAGATGTAGTTGATGTCATGGCCGGCAGCCTTGGCGAGCGGCCCGGTCTGGCCCCAGCCGGTCATGCGGCCATAGACGAGTTTCGGATTGCGCTTCAGGCACACATCCGGACCGAGGCCGAGGCGTTCCATCACGCCCGGGCGGAACCCTTCCTGCAGGATATCCGCGCTCTCGATGAGCTTGAGGCAGGCTTCCACCGCTTCCGGCTTCTTCAGGTCCAGCGCAACGGAGCGGCGCCCGCGGCTGGCGATATCGAACTTCGATCCGCCGCGCCCGCCCTTGCGGTCGATGCGGATGACATCGGCGCCCATATCGTTCAGCAGCATGGCGCAGAACGGGCCCGGCCCGATGCCTGCGAACTCGATGATCCTGACGCCGGAAAGAGGCCCGCTTCCCATTTTGCTCACTCCCTTGAAAAAATCGTTGTCATCGTCTTTTGACGCCTCTTTTAGCCTTTGCTCGCGGGAGCGTAAACGGCGGCGGCGTTCTGTCCGATATGACGCAGCGTCGGCTTGAGCCGGTGGAGGAAGCACCATTGCCTGCGGGCCCGTTCTGCATGTAGATAACGACCATGCCCATGCCTTCTCCTTCCATAGCGCGCGGATTCTCCGGCGAACTGCCGCCCGCCCGGTTCAACATGGCTCGCTATTGCCTCGAACGGCAGGCCGCCGGGACGCCCGACAAGACCGCCCTCATCGTCGTGTCCGATATCGCTCGTCCCGTAAGCGAGGCCGAGTGCTGGACCTATGGCGCGCTGGACGATGCCGTCCGCCGGATCGCAGCCGGTTTGCTGGCGGAAGGGTTTGAAGCCGGCGACCGCATCATGATCCGTATGCCGAATACCAGCGAATACGCACTGCTCTTTTTCGGCGCGCTGGCGGCGGGTCTGGTGCCGCTGCCGTCATCCTCCCAGTTGACCGCGCATGAGGCCGAATTTCTGCTTTCCGACTCCGGTGCCAAAGCCGTGGCCATCGCCAAGGACATGGTTGTCGACGCAGGCGGCGCGCGGATCTTCGACGAGACGGCCATCCACGCGCTGAGAGAACACGAGCCCCTGCCCGACTATGTCGATACGGCGGCAAACGATCCGGCTTTCCTCGTCTACACCTCCGGCACCAGCGGGCGCCCGAAAGGCGTATTGCATGCGCATCGCAGCGCCTGGGGCCGCCGCCCGATGTATCGCGGCTGGTACGGCATCCGGGCGGACGACGTGATGCTCCACGCCGGTGCCTTCAACTGGACCTACACGCTCGGTGTCGGCCTGACCGACCCCTGGGCCAATCGCGCGACCACGGTGCTCTATAACGGTCCGAAAGACGTTCAGGTCTGGCCCCGGCTGATGGAGGCCGCCGGCGCCACGCTGTTTGCCGCGGTGCCGACGCTCTACCGGCAGATCCTGAAATATTGCGATCTTGCAGAACACGACATGTCCACGCTGCGTCACGGCCTCACCGCGGGGGAAGCGCTCTCTCCGGCGCTTCTCGCCCACTGGCAGGAAGCAACCGGCAGGAACCTCTATGAGGCGCTGGGGATGAGCGAGTGCTCGACCTATGTCTCCACGGGACCGGACATGGAAATCCGGCCCGGCTCGCCCGGAAAACCCCAGCCGGGCCGATGCGTCGCGGCTCTGCCCGTCGAACGCGGCACCGAGCCGCTGCCCGCTGGCGAGACCGGCCTCCTCGCTGTTCACCGCAGCGATCCGGGCCTGATGCTGGGCTATTGGCGCCGCCCCGGGGACGAGGAAGCCGTCTATCGCGGAGAATGGTTCATCGGCGGCGATCTCGCCGCTTTCGACGAGGACGGCTACCTCTGGTATCGCGGCCGCGCTGACGATGTAATGAACGCCATGGGCTATCGCGTATCGCCGCAGGAGGTGGAAGCGGCGCTGGCGGAACATCCCGACATTGCGGAAGTCGCCGTCACGGAACTTTCCGTCCGCGAGGATGTGAAAGTGATCGCGGCCTATATCGTTCCGCGCGAAGGGGCCGCGCCCGACAAGGCCTCCATCGAGGCGTACGCGAAAGAAAATCTCGCCGCCTACAAATGCCCCCGCGAAATCCTGTTTGTGGAAAAGCTGCCCCGCACGGCAAACGGAAAGGTCATGCGCCGCGCTCTTCATCAGCCGGACTGATATATCGGCGTGAAGGGCTATTCGGCCGTCAGTCTCCGGCCACGGCGTCGAACGTATTTGTAATCTCTTCGGAAGGTTGCCGCTCCATCAGGCTTGCCACGACGATCGCAACCATGGCGAAAACGAAGCCCGGAAGAATTTCGTAAATCTCGAAAAGCCCGCCGGAGAGGTGCTTCCAGACAAGCACGGTCACGGCCCCGACAATCATGCCCGCGAGCGCGCCGTTGCGTGTCATCCGTTTCCAGAAGAGCGACAGCAATATCACCGGCCCGAAAGCCCCGCCGAAGCCCGCCCATGCATAGGCGACGAGCGAGAGAACGCTGCTCTCCCTGTCGGACGCCAGAATGACGGCGACGATGGATATGATCAGCACGGACAATCGTCCGACACGAACGAGTTCCGCGGGGCCCGCCTGTTTGCGATAGAGGCGTTTGTAGAAATCCTCCGCCAGCACGCTGGCCGACACGAGAAGCTGCGACGAGACGGTGGACATGATCGCGGCCAGGACGGCGGCGAGCAGGAAGCCCGTGACCCAAGGATTGAAGAGAACCTTCGCGAAATTCAGAAACACGCTTTCGGGATTGTCGAGCGGCGCCTCCGCGAAATAGGCGATACCCGTAAAGCCCGTCGCGATGGCGCCGTAAAGCCCCAGCACCATCCATGTCATGCCGACGGCCTGCGCCACGGGAATCTCGTCGGCATCCCGGATCGCCATGAAGCGCGCGAGAATATGCGGCTGCCCGAAATAACCGAGCCCCCATGCCATCAGCGACACGGCGCCGATGAAACTCGTTTCGTGAAATACATCGAGAAAGGCGGGTGACTGAACGGTCGCGACAGCGGAAAGCGTGGCGTCCCATCCCCCCAGCGACGAAATGGCGACGGCGGGCACGATCAGCAGCGCGAAGAACATCATCACGCCCTGAATGCTGTCGGTCCAGCAGACGCCGATAAAGCCCCCGATGAATGTGTAGGACACGATGGCGAGAGAACCGATCAACAATGCCGGGAAATAGCCCAGTCCGAACGTCTCCTGAAACAGGATCGCACCGCTGACGAGACCGGCGGACGTATAGATCGTGAAGAAGATCAGGATCACGATCGCCGAGGCCACCCTGAGCAGCCGGCTTTCATCGCCGAAACGGTTCTCGAAATAGTCGGGAATGGTGAGCGCATCCCCCGCCTGTTCGGTGTAGCGGCGCAGGCGCTTTGCCACGAACCGCCAATTGGCGAGCGCGCCGAATGTAAGCCCTACCGCGATCCAGACCTGGTTGAGGCCGGAGGCGTAAAGCGCGCCGGGCAGCCCCAGCATCAGCCAGCCGCTCATATCCGAGGCCCCGGCCGACAGGGCGGTGACGGCGGCGCCGAGGCTGCGTCCGCCCAGAATGTAGTCGGACAGGTTTTTGGTCAGCCGGTATGCGGCCATGCCGACGCCCAGCATCGCCAGGAGGTAGAGCACCAATGCGATGAGGGTCGGCGTACCCACCGCGGTTTCGGTCATTCCTTGTCCCCGCCCTCACCCGGGAACCGCCGGTCGTGCAGATGCGCAAGCGAAAGCGCCACCGCGACAAGCGGCAGCAGCAACACGATCCAGCTTGAAAACGCTATTCCCCCGGTCATGGGGCAACAGTGAGGGGGAATCGCAGGCCGTGTCCAGCCTGTCGTCCTAGAGGCCCTCGGAAAGGGGCAACGGGATATGGACCTTGTCGCCCTGCGCCTCGCGCACGGGGCCCTGGATATCGAGAAACTGGTCGCAAGCAGCCACGAACTTGCGTCCGAACCCGAAAAATGCTTCCCCGGCGTCCAGTTCGTAAGTCCAGGTGCAGGCCAGAAAGCCCAACACGAATCCAAAAAGCAGCTTTTCCATAACTCAGAAGCCATCCCGTCAGTGGATTGCCACCAATTTAGGCAGGCTAGTGAGTTAACCTAAATTAATTATTAACAGAGACTTTCCCAATTCCTCCGTATTTATACCTAATTAGAGCGATTGGCCGTCATCGACCGTGAAAAGAGACCCGGTAATGAAGCGCGAATGGTCGGATGCAAGCAGCAAAAGCGTGCCGTCGAGGTCCTCTTCCAGGCCGAGCCGCTTGCGCGGCCAGCGACGGATCTGCTTCTGACCGCCCTCCGAAGCGAACCAGTCCGAGTTCAGCTCCGTCTCGATGAAGCCCGGGCACATGGCGTTCACATTGATGTTGTGCCGCGCCCATTCCTTGCCGAGCGACCGCGTCATCATGCCGACAGCGGCTTTCGTCATGCAGTAGATGGTAAGGCCCGGCAGAACCGTATGCGCGCCGATCGAGGCGATATTGATGATGCGCCCGCCCTGCCCGCGCGCGATCATGCTCCGGCCCGCGGCCTGCGCCATGAAGAAGGCCCCCCGCACATTGGTATCGAACATGGTGTCGAAACCGTCCGGCGTGACATCGGCCGGCAGCGCCTCCACGTTCATGCCCGCATTGTTCACGAGAATGTCGACGGGACCGAGCTGCGCCTCGGTTTGTTCCATGCAGGCCGCGATGCTGTGCGTATCGGTAACGTCGAGCGCGATAGAGGCCGCCTTGCCGCCCATCGCCTCGATTTCCTTTTGCAGGTCGGCAAGACGTTCCACGCGCCGCCCCGTAATGGCGACCCTGGCGCCCGCCTTGGCGAGAATCAGGGCGAAGCGCTTTCCGAGGCCGCTGGTTGCCCCGGTGACGAGCGCCACCTTGCCGGTCAGATCGTGGGACGGCAGTGAGATTTCCCCTGCGTCAGCCATGCAACACTCCCTATCATGCTGATTTAACGTGCTTTTCCGTTCCGGCGGAGCATAGGGCCGCCGCCATGGGCGTCAAGCCGGGGCCCCCGCCCTTGCGAAGCCGCGCCGCCGCCTTTCTAATTCCCTGACGTCATTTGGAACCTTTGGGAGACGAGCCATGCAACTCGATGTCGTGTCGGATGTGGTCTGCCCATGGTGCTATATCGGGAAGAAGCGGCTGGACACGGCGCTGGAGATGCGCGGACAGGAGGGCATCACCCTGCTTCACCGTCCTTTCCAGCTCGACGCGACCATTCCCGCCGAAGGCGTCGACCGCAAAGCCTATATGGAAAAAAAGTTCGGGCCGGACCGCGCCCGGAATCTCGGCAACACCATTCGCGAAGCCGGAGAGGCCGCGGGCATAACCTTCAATTTCGACAGGATCGAACGCTCGCCCAACACGCTGGACTGCCATCGTCTGATCCGCTGGGCCGGCACGGCCGGCGTTCAGGGCCGGATGGTCGACACCCTGTTCCGTCGCTATTTCGTCAATGGCGAGGATGTCGGGCGGCATGACGTCCTGGTGGACGCCGCCAACGAAGTCGGCATGGACACGGCCATCGTGGAAGATCTTCTCTCGCGCGACGCGGACAAGGAGCTCATTCGCCGCGAGGACGCGCTGGCGCGCGAAATGGGCATACAGGGCGTGCCGACCTTCGTCATCAACTCCCAATGGATCATGGTCGGCGCGCAGGAGCCGGAAACGCTGGTGCGTATGTTCGACAAGCTGATCGCCAAGGAGAAGGCGGAAGCGGAAGAACAGGCAGACGCATGACGCCTCAGGCCGCAGCCACGCCCTCTCCCGCCATTTCGGCCAGATTTTTCATCAGCCGGAACGTGCCCTGAAGCCGCTCCTCCGGGGTTTCCCAGTCGCGCTTGAAAACGAGTTTGTGGTCGGGCCGCAATTTGGCCTTGCCGCGTTCGTCGTTGATCAGCTCCACAAGCGCCCCCGGATTGGGGAACGTGTTCTCGCGGAAGGTCAGCACGACGCCCTTCGGCCCGGCGTCGATCTTCTCCGCGTTCGCGCTACGGCAGAACCCCTTGATCTCGATGATCTTGAGCAGGAATTCGACTTCCTTCGGCAAGGGACCGAAACGGTCGATGAGTTCCGCGCCCAGACTGTCCACCTCCGCCCGGCTTTCGACATCGGAAAGGCGTCTGTAAAGCGCCATGCGCGCATTGAGGTCGGGCACATAATGCTCGGGGATAAGAACGGGCGTGCCGAGGTTGATCTGCGGCGACCACTGACCTTCCTCCCCGTCTTCCTCTCCGCCGCCCCGCATGGACGCCACCGCCTCTTCCAGCATTTCCTGGTAAAGCTCGTAGCCGACTTCCTTGATATGGCCGGACTGTTCGTCGCCGAGCAGGTTGCCGGCGCCGCGTATGTCGAGGTCGTGGCTTGCCAGCGTGAAGCCTGCGCCGAGGGAGTCGAGCGACTGCAGTACGCGCAGGCGTTTCTCCGCCGTCGCGGTCAGCGTCCGGTTGGGGGGCACGGTGATATAGGCATAGGCGCGCGCCTTGGACCGGCCGACGCGGCCGCGGAGCTGGTAAAGCTGCGCCAGACCGAACATATCCCCGCGATGAACGACAAGCGTATTGGCGGTTGGAATGTCGAGCCCGGATTCCACGATCGTCGTGGCCAGCAGAATGTCGTATTTGCCGTCATAGAAGGCCGACATGCGGTCTTCGATTTCGCCGGGCGCCATCTGGCCATGCGCGGAGATGTATTTCACTTCCGGCACATATTCCTTCAGAAACTCTTCCGCTTCCGCCAGGTCCGAAATACGCGGCACCACATAGAAGCTCTGTCCGCCGCGATAATGTTCGCGCAACAGAGCCTCCCGGATCACCACCGGATCGAACGGCGTCACATAGGTCCGCACGGCCAGTCGGTCCACCGGCGGCGTGGCGATGATGGACAGTTCGCGCACGCCCGAAAGCGCAAGCTGTAGCGTGCGCGGTATGGGTGTCGCCGTCAGGGTCAGGACATGGACTTCCGCCCGCAGCTTCTTCAGGCGTTCCTTGTGCCCGACGCCGAAATGCTGCTCCTCGTCGACGATCACCAATCCCAGATTGCGGAATTTGACCTGTTTGCCCAGAAGTGCATGCGTACCGACGACGATATCGATATCGCCATTGGCCAGCCCTTCCTTCGTTTCGGACAGTTCCTTCTGGGAGACGAGCCGCGACATTTGCCGGACATTCAGCGGCAAGCCATGGAAGCGTTCCGAGAATGTCTTGAAATGCTGCCGTGCCAGCAATGTCGTCGGCACCACGACCGCGACCTGATAGCCCGCCATGGCGGCGACGAAGGCGGTGCGCAGCGCAACCTCTGTCTTGCCGAAGCCGACATCGCCGCAAATCAGCCTGTCCATGGGGCGGCCTCTTGCGAGGTCTTCAAGAACGGCCTCGATGGCCTGTTCCTGGTCTTCCGTTTCGGTAAAGGGAAAGCGCGCGCAGAATTCGTCATAGGCGCCGGGAGCCGGCTCCATCACCGCGGCTTTCTTGAGTTCGCGCGCGGCAGCGATCTTGATGAGTTCGCCCGCCATTTCGCGAATGCGTTCGCGCAATTTCGCCTTGCGCGACTGCCAGCCCGTGCCGCCAAGGCGGTCGAGCTGGGTGGTCGTGTCGTCGCTGCCATAGCGCGACAGAAGTTCGATATTCTCGACCGGCAGATAGAGCTTGTCGCCGCCATGATAGACCAGCAGCAGGCAATCATGCGGCGCGCCCATCACTTCCACGGTCTGCAGGCGCTCGAAGCGACCGATACCGTGATCGACATGCACGACGAGATCGCCGGGCGTGAGGCTCGACGCCTCCGTCAGGAAGTTTTCGGCCCGGCGTTTCTTGCGGTGGCGCACCAGACGGTCGCCGAGCACGTCCTGCTCGGAAATGACGGCAAGGTCGTCGGTTTCGAAACCGGCTTCCAGACCGAGAACAATCAGTGAAACCGTCGCTTTGTTAGCAGTGTTAACATCGGCCCAGCTCTCGGCGGGGAGAACATTCCGGATACCGTGGTCGCCGAGAACATTCTCCAGCCTGTCGCGCGACCCCTCGCTCCAGCTCGCAATGGCGATCCGCTTGCCCGCTTTTCGCAGCCCCTGGATGTGCCCGCCGAGCACCTCGAAGATATTCACGCCGTCCTGCGCCCTCTCCGGGGCGAAACTGCGTCCCTGCCGGGCACCGAGATTGAGCGCGGCTATCCCCTCATGTTCGGGAACGCTGAAGGGGGAAAACACGCGGCTGCGCCGCGCTTCGAGAATGCCGTCCCACTCCTCCCCGGTCAGATAGAGCGCTTCCGGCGCCAACGGTTTGTAGCTGGGGACATCGATGGTCTTCACTTCGCGAGCGGAGATGCGCGCATCATAATAGTCCTGGACCAGTTCCAGCCGGGACGTCCGAGCCTCATCCGCCAGCGCATCCAGCGTCACCAGCGCATCGGGGATAAAGTCGAAAAGCGTCTCGAGCTTTTCATGGAACAGCGGCAGCCAGTGCTCCATCCCCTGATACTTGCGGCCCTCGCTGACGGCCTCGTAAAGGGGGTCCCCATCGGTCGCCGAGCCGAAGGTTTTCACATAGGCGGCACGGAACCGGCGGATCACTTCTTTCTCAAGCTGAATCTCGCCCGCGGGCACCAATTCTATAGCTGAATCTTGCCCGGTTGTGCGCTGGCTCTCGGGATCGAAGGTCCGGATGGCGTCCAGCGTGTCGCCGAACATGTCCAGGCGAACCGGTGCCTCGAAGCCCGGCGGAAAGACGTCGAGAATGCCGCCGCGCACCGCGAATTCCCCGCTCTCCCGCACGGTTCCGGTACGAATATAGCCATTATCGGAGAGATATCCGGCCAACGCATCCATATCGATGCGGTTGCCGACATGCGCCGACCAGGCCGTTCCCTGCACATTATCGCGCGCGGGAACGCGCTGAAGCGCGGCATTGACGGTCGCAAGCACCACGACCGGGCGCCCATCCGCCTTGCCGGAGACGAGACGCGACAGCGTCGCCATCCGGCGGCTTACAATGTCGGGATGGGGCGAAACGCGGTCGTAGGGAAGACAGTCCCAGGCCGGAAACTGCTCCATATCGATGTCCGGCGCGAAATAGGAGAGCGCCTCCGCCATGGCGGACAGCCGTGCATCGTCCCGTGCGATGTGAAGGATCGGCCCCTCGCCCGCCGCGGCACGCGCTCGCGCCAGATCGATCAGCACCAGCGCGTCGAAGCCCTCCGGGACCTCACCAAGCGTCAGCCGGCCCGGGGCGGTTCGAATTTTGTCCAGTTCCTGCAAAATCGGCTCTCGGATAGCGAATATGGCGGGATCAGCGCCACATCTTCTCTTCCATGTGCTTCAGGGAGCGGATGCGAGCGAAGAGCGGCGTATCGTGTTCGGCGGGCGTCTTGTCGCGTCCTGTGATCCAGTTGTAAAGCTCGCCGTCCGGCAACTCGATCAGCTCCTCATAAAGATCCAGATCTTCCGGCGAGAGCTTGTCCAGCTCGGTATCGGCGAAATGGCCGAGGATCAGGTCCATTTCCTTCATGCCCCGATGCCAGGAACGGAATTTGAGCCGCCGGCGGCGGGTTTCGAGGTCTTCGGGCGCGGCGTCGCTCATCATCGTCTCCTGTCGGTTCAACGCGAGGATATAGACCTCTCGAGCCCGTCTGTCAGCCTCGCGGGGGCGAAGACAGAGGGTTAGAATGCCCTCATGATTCCGCAGATGCCGAAAATGGATCAAATGACCCCGAAAACGGCCATGAGCCTGCGTTTGAGGAATGGCCGGATATTGGGATATGCCGATGGCGGCGATCCCGAAGGGGCACCTGTGCTTTATTTCCATGGATTCCCCGGATCGCGGCTGGAAGCCACGCTTTTTCCGGTGCCGGGAATCCGCCTGATCGGTATCGACAGGCCGGGATACGGGCTCAGCACACCCGACCCCCATCGCCGCCTGGCCGATTGGGCGGACGATATCGCCGAATTCGCCGACCGGATAGGCCTGCCCCGCTTCGGCGTCATCGGCCTGTCCGGCGGCGGTCCCTATGGCGCCATGATCGCCCATGCGCTCAGCGAACGCGTGAGCGCGCTTGCGCTGGTCTGCGGCCTCGGGCCGCCCGAAGCCCCCGGCATGACGGCAGGCCGCCTGAAGCTGCTGGGAAGCGTCGGCCGGAGCCGCCTCGCCCGCTTCGGCCTGTCGCAGCTTGCCAGGCGCCTGATCCATTCCGACCGCGCCGTGACGCGGCTGAAGCGGGTACGGGACCGTATGCCACGTGCCGGCGCGGATATCGACCTCATGCGCGGCGGGCTCGAAAACGCCATGCTGGCGAGCTGGCGTGAAGGGCTGTCCCGCTCCTCTCTCGGTATGTCCACCGACGCGCGGATCTATGGCGAGGACTGGCCCTTCGACCCGTCCGTGATTGCGGTTCCGACAACCATCTGGCATGGCCGGGCCGACACCATCGTGCCCGTTTCCATAGGCGAGTTCTATGCCAAGGCAATGCCTGAGGCGGAGGTGCATTTTCCCGAAGCCGAGGGCCATTTCTCGGTAGTGGTAAACGGCCTCGAACACATCGCCGCCTTTCTCGCCCGGCATGCGGAAGACGCGGCATGAGACCGGAAATCCTGTTCCCCCTCTTTGCCCCCGCCCGTTCCCTGCCGGGCATCGGTCCGCGCATGGAGAAGCTGGTCGAAAAACTGACCGGCCCGAATGTCGTCGACCTCTTATGGCATCTTCCCTCCGGTCTCATCGACCGCCGCGAGCGCCCGAAGATCAGCGAAACCAAAGACGGTGAAATCGCCACGATGGAAGTGACGATTGGCCTTCATGTGCCCGCGCGGCGAAAGGGGCTGCCGTACCGCATCCACATTCATGACGAAACCGGCGAGATGCAGCTCGTCTTTTTCAACCCGCGAGCCGACTATCTCGCCAGAACATTTCCCGAAGGAGCGCAGCGCATTATCTCCGGCCGCATAGATTTCTATCAGGGCGAGCCGCAAATGACGCATCCGGACCATGTTGTCGCTCTCGATGAAATCGAAAAGCTGCCGCTACTGGAAGCGACTTATCCCCTGACGGCGGGACTGCCGCAGAAATCGGTCCAGAAAGCCGTTTCCGGCGCATTGGAGCGGGTGCCGGAACTGGTGGAATGGCAGGACACAGGGTGGCTGGCAAAGAAGGCCTATCCGTCATGGCGCGACGCCGTGCTGCAGGCGCATCGCCCGCAATCGCTGGCCGACCTGAAACCGGAGGCCCCGGCGAGGGAACGGCTCGCTTTCGATGAATTCCTGTCGAACCAACTGGCGCTCGGATTGGTGCGATTGCGGATGAAAAAACTGCCGGGACGCGAAATCGCAGGAGACGGCCATCTGCGCAAAAAGGTCGTCACGGCCCTTCCCTTCGCGCTCACCGGTGCGCAATCTCGCGCCCTGCACGATATCGACGACGACATGCGCAGCCCGCATAGAATGTTGCGGCTGTTGCAGGGCGATGTCGGGAGCGGCAAGACGGTCGTCGCGCTGCTGGCCATGCTGAATGCCGTCGAGGCCGGCTACCAGGCGGCGATGATGGCGCCGACGGAAATCCTTGCCCGGCAACATTATGCCGCGCTGGAACCGCTTTGCGCCGAGGCGGGGATAAAGATCGCGCTCCTTACCGGTCGCGACAAGGGCCGCCAGCGAGCGCAGATATTGCAGGATGCCGCCACGCGAGAACTGGATATCCTCGTCGGCACGCATTCGCTCTTCCAGGCGGACGTCGCCTTCCATGCACTGGCGCTCGCCGTGGTCGATGAGCAGCATCGCTTCGGCGTACATCAGCGGCTGGAACTTTCCGGCAAGGGCGGAAAGGGAACCGACGTGCTGGTGATGACGGCGACCCCCATCCCTCGAACGCTTACGCTGACCGCCTATGGCGACATGGAAGTCTCCAAGCTCGACGAGAAACCGCCGGGACGAAAGCCCGTCGACACGCGCGCCATGCCGCTCGAAAAGCTGGACGACGTGGTGACCGCCATGCGCCGCGCGCTGGAAGCAGGTGCGCAAGTCTACTGGGTTTGTCCCCTCGTGGAGGAAAGCGACGAGGTCGATGCCGCCGCGGCCGAGGAGCGATATAAACATTTACGCGGTATCTTCGGAGACAGCGTGGCGCTTATTCACGGTCGCATGAAGCCTGCCGAGAAGGACGCAGTCATGATGCGCTTCGAACAGGGAGATGCGCGTATCCTCGTGGCGACGACCGTCATCGAAGTGGGCGTCAACGTGCCCAATGCGACGGTGATGGTCATCGAGCACGCCGAACGCTTCGGTCTGGCGCAGCTTCATCAGCTGCGCGGGCGCGTCGGGCGCGGCGCGGAAAAATCGACCTGCCTTCTGCTCTATGCATCGTCTCTGGGAGAAACGGCGGCGGCGCGCATCCGTATCATGCGGGAGACCGAAGACGGTTTCCGGATCGCCGAAGAGGATCTGCGCCTGCGCGGCGCGGGCGAATTGCTGGGCACACGCCAAAGCGGATTGCCGGAGTTTCGGATCGCCGACGCGGAGAGCCAGAGCGATCTGCTCGCCGCGGCCTATGACGATGCAAGGATGATCCTGGAACGGGACCCGGAACTCGAAACGGAGCGCGGCAAGGCGCTCCGTACCCTTCTCTACCTTTTCGAGCGGGACGAAGCCATCCGCTATCTGAGATCGGGTTAAAGCTCGATCATCTCGAAATCCGATTTGGGTGTCCCGCACATCGGGCAGACCCAGTCCTCCGGAATATCGGCCCAGCGTGTACCCGGTTCCAGACCTTCATCCGGGTCGCCTTCCGCTTCGTCATAGATGTAGCCGCAGGTCTGGCATTGCCACACCTTGAATTCGGTTTCCGCCATGATCGCGCTCCAATCAGTTCATCTTGTAGCGGATGGGAACATGCTTCGGTCCGCAGACGAAATTCGACTGGCTGAGTTCGGCAGCGCCGTTGAGCTCGATGGAGTCCAGCCGCGGCAGCAATTCCTCCCACAGGATACGCATTTCCATCTTGCCGAGATGCTGCCCAAGGCAGACATGCGCCCCATAGCCAAACGCGACATGCTTGTTCGGCGAGCGATCGACCTTGAAGGAGAACGGATCGTCGAACACATCCTCGTCACGATTGCCCGAGGGATAGGAAAGCATCATCCAGTCGCCCTTGGCAATCTTCTGTCCCGCCACTTCGGCATCCGCCGTGGCGGTGCGCATGAAATGCTTCACCGGCGTGGCCCAGCGGATCGACTCGTCCAGATAGTTCGGAATGAGAGACGGATCCTTCTTCAACATGGCGAACTGGTCGGGATTTTCGGCAAGCGCCCAGAGACCCGACGCCGTCGTGTTCGAGGTCGTGTCATGACCGGCCGTGGCGACGATGATGTAGTAGGACATCGCTTCCAGCTCGCCGAGCGGACCGCCATGCACCTGACCGTTCGCAATAACGGAAGCGGCGTCCTCGCGCGGATGAGCTCGGCGGTCCTTCGTCATCTCCGAGAAATAGGCGATGAACTCACCGACCGTTTCCTGCAGCGCAAGAACGCGCTGTTCGTCGGTCATCTCCTGCTCGCCTGTGCGTGACAGCTCGGGATCCGCGGCGCCGAAAAGCTCCTGGGTGAGCTTCAGCATCGTCGGCTCGTCTTCCTCGGGCACACCCAGAATTTCCATGATGACATGCAGCGGATAGAGGAACGCGATGTCGCTTGCGAAATCGCACTCGCCGCCCTTCGCGGCCATCTTGTCCACCGCGCCGCGCGCAATCTCGCGGATGCGCGCTTCAAGCTTCTTCAGGTTCTGCGGCATGAACCAGGATTGAGTAAGTTTCCGGTAGGCCATGTGGTCCGGATTGTCCATCTGGACCAGAGAGCGCACGAGATGCGGCGAGCCGCCCATCATCTCCCGGACCATGCGGTCGCCTTCCTTCGTCACGAGCGTGGTGGCGCGGTCGCCATTGTGAAAAAGCTCGTTTTGACCTTCGACCGTACGAATGTCGTCATATTTGGTGACGACCCAGAACGGATCGAAGCCTTCCGGCTCGGCAATGGCGAGCGGCATTTCGCGGCGGAGATATGAGAAGGCATCGTCCACCGGCTTGTTCTCGCCATAGGCCTTGGGGCCGACGATCGTTTCGGCGATTTCCTGAGGAATCCTCATCCTGTGCTCCCGACTGTTTATGCGCGCTGCCCTGCGCTTTTTATGTCCGCCAATTCTGGCGCATCCGAGCCTAGGGAAAAAAGCGCCAAGGTGTCGCGGATGACGTGGCGTAAAGCATCGGGATTTCTTGTTTTCCGCGCGCACCGCTACGACAGCCTTACGCTGCGTCAGGCGGCCCGTCGCGACCGATCATTCCGGCAAGAGAGGATTCGAATCCTCCGCGGCACGGTGCGGCGGTTCGACCAGCCCCGCTGAAATGATCATTTTCGCGCCCTCTTCTATCGACATATCGAGAATAGTGATGTCTTCCACGGGAACAAAAAGGAGGAAGCCGGAGGTCGGATTAGGAGTCGTCGGCACGAAAACGCTCACCAGCTCGCAGCCCGTGCGGGTCGCAAGCTCGTTTTTCGTCCGTGTCGTGATGAAACAGATCGAATAAATCCCTTTCCTGGGATACTCGATCAGGCCGACTTCGCGGAAGGACTGATTGCTCTGCGAAATGACGGTCTCGAAAATCTGTTTGAGAGCGCCATAGATGCTCCGTACCACAGGCATTCGCGACACAAGCCGCTCGCCCGCGTTCAGGATCGTCCGGCCAATGAAATTAGCCGTAATGGCGCCCAGCATCGTGAGCAGTACGAAAGCGATGATAAGACCCAGACCCGGAATTTCGACCGGCAGAAAATTATCCGGCCTGTAGGGCGCAGGGATCAGTGGCGTAAACCAGTTGTCTACCAGGTCGATGAACCAGGTCGTGATGTAGATCGTCAGGCCGATCGGCGCAGCCACGACGATGCCCGTCAGAAAGTAGTTCCTGATCCGGGTGGCAATGCCGTGCTTCTTCGGTGGCAGGATCAGCGGTTCGCCGGGTCCGTCCCCCGCTTCTTCCGGATTCGAGGTGTCGCTGTCGGTCTTTTTCGCTGTCATTTCCGCGGCCGCACTTTCATTCGCGGCTCTTGACGCCGCGTCTCGCTGGGGTTCCTCGATTGTAACCAAGCAGCCCTTTCCTGTCAGAATTTTGCGCTCCAAGATAGGCTCAGCAGAATTCGAATAGAGGCGCCCGAAGGCGTCCGGGAGGACCCAATGAGCAATGCCGGCAAAGGCACGAAAATCCGTCTCGCCCCGGAGGACGAATATCCGCATACACCGGATACCGCCGCAAATTACAATGAAAGCATGTATTTCAATGTGTTCGATCCGGCGCGGCGGATCGGCGGCTGGTTTCGGCTCGGCAACCGCCCGAACGAACGCTATGCCGAGATGACCATATGCCTCTACCTGCCCGGCGGGCGCGTGGCCTTCATGTACAAAAAGCCCGAAATCACCTCCAATGACGAGATGAACGCTGGCGGGCTGCGTATCGATGTGGTGGAGCCGTTCAAGCACCTGAAGCTCAACTACACCGAGAAGGCGCTTCTTCTCGACCGGCCCGGCGAGATGGCGGATCCCAAAAAGGCCTTCACTGAAAACCCGACCCTGCCCTGCACCGTGTCCCTCGATTTCAGGGGCGTTTCGCCCATGTTCGGCGGCGAGACCGTGAAGGAGGACGGATCGTCTCTCGCCCTCGACCCGGAAAAATCCTTCGCCAAAGCTCACTACGAACAGCACATGGCGGTCGAGGGGAGATTCACCCTGGGCGACGAGAGCTTCGAGATTTCCGGCTTCGGGCTTCGTGACAAGAGCTGGGGGCCCCGCTACTGGCAGGCGATCCATTGGTATCGCTGGCTGCCGATGAATTTCGGCCCCGATTTCGCGATGATGATTTCCATCGTCACCAATGAAGAAGGCCAGGAACGTCAGGGCGGGATGGTCCTGAAGGACGGAAAATACGATCTCATCCGGAAATGCAGCATCGACAGCGAATGGGACGACAACTGGTACCAGACCTCGCTGAAGGCCCATGTCGAGACGGAGTCAGGCGCGCAATACGATGTCGAGGGCGATGTGATCTCGCTCATCCCGCTGCGCAATCGGCGCAAGGCACCTGACGGCACGGACCTCAACACCCGCATTACCGAAGGCATGACCGAATATCGCTGCAACGGGATGACCGGTCTGGGCATGTCGGAATATCTCGACCAGATCGTCGACGGCAAACCGGTAAGCGTGGCCTGAGATGAGCGATAGGAACAACGACTTCACCGCTTCGCTCTCCGAGGCGGTCCGGCGCCATATCGAGGGCGCAACGGGCGTCGACGGGCTCCAGCGGCTATCGGGCGGCGCGAGCCAGGAAACCTGGGCCTTCGATGCAACGACCTCGAAGGGGACGCCTCTCCCCCTGATCCTGCGGCGCGCGCCGGGTGGAACGCGGGCGGAAAAGACGACGGCTGTGGCGCTTGAGACGGAAGCCGTACTGATCGAACTGGCGGAAAAAGCCGGTGTGCCCGTTCCCACGGTACGCCACGTCCTGACGCCGGAAGACGGCGTTGGTCAAGGCTTCATCATGAACCGGCTGACGGGCGAGACGATCGCCCGCAAGATCCTCCGGGACGAGGAATATGCCGAGGCGCGGCCCAAACTCGCCCGGCAATGCGGCGAGATCCTTGCCCGCCTGCACAGCATCGACAAGGCGAAACTGCCGGCGCTGCGCGTTGCGGCCGCCGGAGAGGAAATCAGGCAGTACCACGCCACCCTGCGCGAGCACGGTCACCCTCACCCCGTTTTCGAATTGGCCTTCCGCTGGCTCGAAGACAATCTTCCCGCCGGGGACACCGAACTTACACTCGTCCATGGCGATTTCCGGAACGGCAATCTGATGATCGGACCGGATGGCGTGCGCGGGGTCCTCGATTGGGAACTCGCCCATATCGGAGACCCGATGGAAGATCTCGGCTGGATCTGCGTGAACTCCTGGCGCTTCGGCAATATCGACAAGCCTGTCGGCGGCTTCGGTACGCGAGAAGATATGTTCGCGGGTTACGAGGCAGTGAGCGGCCAGAGCGTCGACCCCGAACGGGTGAAGTTCTGGGAGGTACTGGGCACCCTCAAATGGGGCATCATGTGCACAAGTATGGTGACGGCCTTCAAAAGCGGTCTCGACCCCTCCGTGGAACGCGCCACCATCGGCCGTCGCTCGTCTGAAACCGAGATCGACCTGCTGCGCCTGCTGGCGCCGCGAAGCTGAGGAGAACGCCATGCAGGACCAACCCACATCGGCTGAACTCGTCGGCGCGGTTGCCGACTTCATTCGCACCCACGCCATGCCCCAGCTGGAAGGCCATGCCGCGTTCCATGCCCGCGTGGCGGCCAATGCTCTGGATATCGTGAAACGCGAACTAGAGATCGCGCCGGAGGCGAATGCCGGAGAACATGATCGCCTGAAGGCATTGCTGGGCGCGGACGGAAGCCTGGACGATCTGAACCGCGAACTTTGCACCCGTATCCAGGCCGGAGAGCTGACGCTCGACACGGAGGGGCTCAAGGATCACCTCTGGGCTACGACACTCGCCAAGCTTGCCGTCGATCAGCCGAAATATTCCGGCTACCGGCGGGCGCTTGAAGAGGAAAATGCAGAAAAATAGGTAATCCGGCTCAGGCTACCTGCAAAAACAACTGTTTCTTCACGACTGAAAAGCAAATATGGCGCTTCAATCCGAAGTGGTGAGTAACGGTGTACGAAGCGTCGGACCCGAAATACGTTGAAGTCTCGCTGGCCCAGCTGCCCGACCGGCATCCGGTCGCGTTCTTCGCGCGGTACTGGGACGCCAAGCGGTCTGTCGCTCGCCCGCTGCCCCATCGGACGGACATCAGACCCTCCGAGATGCTCCCTGCCATCCCCTGGCTGCTGATCCTGGAAAAATGTAGCGATGCGCAATTCCGCTACCGGCTCGCGGGAACGGGCTGCACAGAACTGTTTGGCGTCGATTACACCAACCGGCTGTTGGGAGAAAACATCGATCCTGAAGCCACGAAGATCCGGTTGCAAGAGTTCGAATATGCACTCAACGCGCGCGAGCCGATCTTTTCGCGGACACCGCTTCCCATTCCCGATCGCGAGTTCATTACGGCTTATCGCGGCGTCTTTCCGATAGCGACAGACAGCGCCGAAGCCGACCAGATCTTCTGTGTCATCGCTGCCGACAAGGCCAGGATCTGATCAGAACTGGAAATACAGAAACTCGCTGATCCGCTGAAGGCTGAGAAAGGCCAGAGCGCCGGCACCGCCCACTGCCACGGCATGGGGTATTCCCGGACGCCAGCGGAGAAGTTTTTCACGCCACCGAGTGCCTTCGACAGGCAGGAGAAGCGGATCCTGTTTCCGGTCCGCCCATGAATAGTTGAAAGCCGGATTGGCCCTCGCCAGCCACTGCTGAGTGTTCGGCCAGTACCAGACGACCGCCAGCCAGAAGACCAGCCAGCAAGCCGAAACGGCGAAGTCCGAAAGAGGCATTCCCAGCGGCGATGAAAACATCGACCGATAGATCGTGAATGCGCCTTCCATGGTTTCGGCCCGGAAAACCACCCACGCCATGGCCACAGCGAAAAATGTGAGCAAACGTGCGACAAGGCGCGACCACCAGCGGTTGATCGGCGCGATGCCGAGGGCGCGCCAGCCGTGATTGATGATGAGATAAAGCCCGTGCATCGCGCCCCACAACGCAAAGGTCCAGGCCGCGCCGTGCCATAAGCCGCCTATCGCCATCGTGGCGAAGAGGTTCAGATATCGCCGATACTTCCCTTTCCTGTTGCCGCCGAGCGAGATGTAGAGATAGTCGCGCAGGAAACGCGAAAGCGTCATGTGCCAGCGGCGCCAGAAATCGATGATGTTTTCCGACTGATAAGGCGAATGGAAATTGAGCGGCAGACGAATACCGAAAATTCGGGCCGCCCCGATGGCCATATCCGAATAGCCGGAAAAATCGAAATAAATCTGGAGGCTGTAGGAAACCGTTCCCTGCCACGCCTGCAGGAAAGTTACATGCTCGCCCTGATCGGCCAGAGAAAAAACATGCGTTGCGACCGGGGCGACATTGTCTGCCAGCACGACTTTCTTGAAGAGACCGATAAGAAAGATCGTCGCTCCGATGGAGATATTCGTCCAGTCGAAATTGAAGCTCCGGTTCAGTTTCGTCTGCGCGAAGATTTCCTTGTGATGCACGATTGGCCCCGCAATGAGCTGGGGAAAGAACATCACGAAGAAGCTGTATTCGAGAAAGCTGTGGGGCTCGACCTCGCCTCGTCGCGCATCGACCAGATAAGCGATCTTCTGAAACGTAAAGAAGGATATGGCGAGTGGCAGAATGACGTGCTGAAGCGGAATGTCCGTCTCCGCGACCGCGTTCACGCTGCCGATGAAGAAGTCCGCATATTTGAAATAGGCAAGAGAGAGAAGGTCGACCGACACGCCGAAGGTCACCAGCGCGGTCGCCCGCCCCCCATTCGGCCGGCTCCTTTCCGCCATGATCAGGCGTGCGAGCAGAAAGTTGAAGACGGTAAGCCCGATCAGCAACGGGAGGTAAAGCGGGTTCCACCATCCGTAAAAGAAAAGAGACGCAAGCACCAGAAAGCCCAGTGCCGCCTCCCTGCCCGCCCGCGCACGGATCACGAAGCAAAGCAGCGCCGTGACAGGCAGAAAAACGAAAATGAAAACCGGCGAGTTGAAAAGCATGCGATTACTCCCTCGCCGCCAGCTTGTCATTGAAACGACGAAGCCCCGCGATATGGGCCGCCATCAACCGATCGAGATTCATCTTCTTGACGTCCAGACCCGGCCCGGGATCTCCGGCGAGGAGATGCGCAGCGACCACGCGGTTGACGCGATAGGCATAGTGAGACCCGTCGGGCGTGTTGCGAGGATCGGCGGTCATCCTTGTCACCACACTGAAATCGACGAAGCGGTCGAAATGCTGAGACGCCTTCTTCAGACCAGTCAGGTAGGATCGCAGCTCCCCCTCACGCTCCATGTCCTCGACGCGCCAGGCGGAAATCGGGGGGACATAGCCGACAAAACGAGCGTCGGGAAAATAGGCGCGTAGCTGGCCGTAAAGCTCCGAGACTTCGGGCTTGAACGGGCCGGCGCTCCGATCCCGATGGTCGGGCCTATATGTTTTGAACGAATGCGGGAGGCGGCAATCGAAATCGATTGTGCAGACCCAGTCATCCGGAGTGCGCGCCCGATGGGCTTCCCACGAACGCTGGAGTCCGTCGATAGATGCATAGACCTTGAAGGGGGATGGTGGCTCCTCACCCTTCTTCACGAAGGGCGGTACATTCCACCCGCCGACAGTCTCGAAATTGAAATCATCCACACCTGTAATAACGAGCTTGGGCCGAAATCCGCGATCGCTCAGATATTTGGCGTAGTAGACAAACTCGCCGATACGCCCGGCGCTGAAGGCCAGATTGAAGCATTTATGCTCTTCGAGCAGATGCGTTGGCAAAAGGATCGTCCGGGAACTGCCGAAAATCAGACAGTCATACCGATCTCGCTCGGCGAGCAGGTGATAGAGTTTCTGGCGACGCTCATCGAAGCGTGTGGCATGCGCCAAAGCCGCGTTGCCGCCGAAATAATGCAGCGGATCCACAGTAAAATTGACAGCAAGCGCGGAGCCCGTGATCGCGCCGGCGGTCAATATCATTGCGCTGAGATAGCGAATGAGCACCAGCCGGTGCCCGCGGCGGCGCGCGTCGTTCGGACGATGGCCGGATTTCTTATCCACGCTCCCTCTCGTGCAGTCTTGGCTGGACCACAAGAAACAGGGAGTTTCGGGCACTTATCTGGAGAAAATGAGCCTTGTTTTGGGCAATAAGACGACCACTCACACACAATGCAAAAAAGGCCGGTCAAGACCGGCCTTTTTCAACATCCATGCCCGGGACGTTTAAGCCCCTTCGGCACCGATGATCGTTACCGAGCAGACATTCTGCGACGGCGCACCGCCGAGATTGTGGGTGAGGCCGATCTTGGGATTGGGAAGCTGGCGTTCCCCTGCCCGGCCTTGAAGCTGCAGATACATCTCATAGGCCATGCGCAAGCCGGAGGCCCCGATCGGATGCCCGAAGCACTTCAGGCCGCCATCGATCTGGCAAGGCACCTTGCCGTCACTGTCATAAAAGCCGTCCATCACATCCTTCACCGCGCCGCCTTCCGGTGAGATGAAGAGGTCCTCCATGGTCACAAGCTCGGTGATGGAGAAGCAGTCATGCACTTCCATCATGCTGACCTGCTCGCGCGGATTGTCGATACCGCCTTCCTTGTAGGCTTTCTTGGCGGCGATGCGCGCGGTGTGGAAGTAGCTGCCGTCCCAGCTATTGTGCTGTGATTCAAGGCCGTTGGAGACGGAAAGCTGCATGGCCTTCACCGTCACGACATCCTTCTTGCCCATCGCCTTGGCGATTTCGGGCGTCGTGACGATAGCCGCCGCCGCGCCATCCGAGACGCCGCAGCAATCGAAGAGCCCGAGCGGTTCTGCGATCATCGGCGCGTTCATCACCTGCTCTTCGCTGACTTCATTGCGCAGATGTGCCTTCGGATTCTTGGCACCATTGGCATGGCTCTTCACCGAAACATGCGCAATGGCGCGCTTCAGGTCTTCCTTGGCCACGCCATGCTTGGCGCGATAGGCCGAGGCGAGCTGCGCGAAATTGCCGGGCGCGGACCCGCTCGGCGACCATTGTGGATTGAGCGTCCCCATATTGCCGACCGGCAGACCGCCATATCCTGTATCTTTCAGCTTCTCGACGCCGACCGCGAGTGCGATGTCGCAAGCGCCCGAGGCCACCGCATAGACCGCGCCGCGCAGCGCTTCCGATCCGGAGGCACAGAAGTTTTCGACGCGTGTCACCGCGATATTGGGCAGACGCAGCGCCAGGGAGAGCGGCGTACCGCCCTTGCCCGTACCGATGTCATCGATATGCGTCGAAAACCACGCCGCATCGATCTGTGTCGGTTCGATTCCGGCATCCTGCATTGCCTCGAGATAGGCCTCGACCATCAACTCTTCGGGACCGCTGTCCCAGCGCTCGCCGAATTTCGAGCAGCCCATGCCGACGATCGCAACCTTGTCCTTGATACCTGTAGCCATGATTTCCTCCCGTTCGGGAATTTCGTGTTGGTTTATCGTGGTTGATTATTCGGCAGCCTGCGCGCCCGCGACGCTGGCCGGCATGGGAACGGCTTTCCAGAAATAGCGTTTAAAACCACGCTTTTCGTCGACTTCCTTCACACGGAAGACGAGCCGCACTTCCATGCCCGATTCCACATTGCCGACTTCGACATCGGTAAAATCCATCATGATGCGGCCGCCTTCGTCGAACACCACCATGCCGTAATGATTGGGCGGGTTCATGGAGAAGGACAGATAGTCGGCCGACCAGCTCAGAATTTTGGCCTTCTTTTCTGCAAACTTGTAGGGCTCCTGCGTATCGACCGTGTGCTTGTTCGGATTGACGGAGATGCGCGAGCGGGGAAACTGGATAACGCCCGTTTCCGTGCAACGGCCGCCGACGAGCCCCATGATCATGTCCTCGTTGCGGTAGAGCGTGGTGAGCGCGGTCTTCTTGTCCTGCTCGGCGCGCATACCCCTTTCCCATTCAACGAGACCGTTGAAGGTCAGGAACTTCATGTAATTGGTCTCTTCGACCCGCTCGGCGAGCGAACCGGCGATGCCGCGCTTGCCGGACATCGTGGAAAGCTTGTCCGTCACCTCGAAGATGAGCGCATCGCAGCCGCCGCCGAATTGCGCCACCAGCACCTTGTCGCCGGGCTTGGCCTCGGTCTGAAGCGTGTTGATGAGCATGACCAGCGCATGCGCGGTGCCCGTCTCGCCGCAATTGGCGGCCAGCGTATCGCGCGCGATCTCGGGGTTGAGGCCGCATTTCTTCGCGAGGCCCGTGATGAACTTCATGCCGAAGGTGGACGGAATGATGAAATGCGCGATGTCCTCGCCCTTGAGGCCGGCATCGTCCAGCGCCGACTTCACAGCGCGCGGAACGATCTTGGAAAAACCCTCATCTCGGATCCAGCGCTCTTCCCAGTTGTAGTCGAACTCTTCCGTATCGCCCCGGAAATGATCGACGAAATCCACGGTCAGGCTCGCCCCGCCGAGATATTTGGCGATCACATTGTCCGTGCCGACGGAAAGCGCCGCCGCGCCGTCGCCGAAATCGAGTTCCTGAGCAGTCACCGCTTTGGTCTTGCGATGATCGGAAGCGAGCACCAGCCCGTTTTTCGTCTCTCCCGATTTGGCGGCGGCAAGCGCCTGCATCAGTGCGCTCGTGCCCGCGCGCTGCGTGGACGATACATCGATCGCCCGCACACGATCTTCCAGTGTCAGCGCCGCTGAAATGATGCCGCTGTTGAGACGGTCCGCGAACGGCATGGTGGTCGAACCGAAATAGACCGCATCCACATGGCTGCGATCGTCATCCGGGCCGAGCAGGTCGCGCGCGGCCTCAACGGCCATCGTCACGGAATCCTCGTCCCAATTGGCCATGGAGCGTTCGCCCTTGGCTTTGCCCATGAAATTCGGCGCTACCCACGCATTGGCCTGGGCGATGGCCTTTCTTTGCAGCCGGAGGCGGGGGATATATCCGCCAAAGCCCGTCAAACCTACTGTTTGCTCGGCCATAGGTCCTCCCATCACATATTTGTGCTTGTTTTGGGAGGAGTTTAGGAGCGATTGAGCGGTCCGCACAACTGCTTCCGGCAAAGAGCGCTCAACGCTTGTCTGCCGTTACGTCAGGCGCGCCCTAGCGGGGAACGACGCAGTCGATGTCCACTGTGGAAAGTCGCGCACAAAGCCGGTGCGCCACGGATTCTTCCGCATAACCGCCCGCTCTCAGACGATAGAAAATACCCCGGTCACCGAGGTCCGCCCGAACGACCCGATGTTCGATGCCCGAGAGCCTGCCCTGGCTGCGGGTCTGCAGATTGCGCCAGGCGATTTTTGCCGTCTCTTCGTCGCGATAAGCACCGAGCTGTACCTGATACGGTCCGGGTGCCGGCGTAGCTTCGGCAGCGACGGTTCTCGAACCGGGCGAAGGCTTGCTCACGGCATTGTCGATATTCGCCAGCCTGTCGGGGGACCGAACCGCCTTGTTGTCCGCCGGCGCCGGCGAAACGCTTCCGGCCGGGTTGGCATATTTGACGGCAGTGGTCTCCCAGCCCGTGGCCGACGCGACGCGAATGACCCTCGCCTTGCTTTCCCCACCTTTCATCGCCGTATCGGAGCCGATAAGCGGTTTCGGTTGCGGCCGGTTCAATGCGGCGAGCTCGGTTTTGGCCGGCGCGAAATCGTTGTCGATCTCGAGAGCCGCTTCATAGTCGGCTTTCGCTTGGCTTTTGCCGCCCTCCGCTTCATAGGAGAGCCCCCGACCGTGAAAGGCATATTTGCGGGCATCGCCCGACATATATTCCAGCGCCTTGGTATAATTTGAAATGGCGGCTTTCTGGTTTCCCCGACGCCGCTCGATATTGGCCAGATTGTGATAGGCCGCGCCATAGCTCGGCACCAGCTTCACGGTTTCGCGGTAATCGGCCTCGGCCTTGGCATCCTCGCCCAGCTGCGAATAGGCGATGCCGCGATTGTAATGCGCGCGCGCCAGAACAGCCTCGGGCAGTGCATTGCCCGCAATGGCTTTGCTGTAGTCGGCAATCGCCGCAGCCGGCTGCCCCAGCTTCTGCTCGGCGATACCCCGGTGATGATGTGCAAGCGCCAGCCCATGCTCATTGAGCGCGCCGCTGGAAATCGCCTCTTCGAAAAGAGAAATGGCCTGACCGTACTTCCCCTGCTCGATCGCCCGCGCGCCGCCATGCAGGTCGTCGATCGCATCGGCTCGCGCAGGGCTGGCAGTGATCAGCAAGGCGGCAATAGCGGCCATCGCTGCGCAATGCAGGATCCCCTTGCTCCGCCTGTTTGCGATCATGGCCCCGTCCTTTGCCTAGGTGTCGCGTTTCCGAAAACAACTCTCGGGCGTACCGCCTGTGCCCTCAGAATCGACCGCAACGCTTTACAGTCGGTTAAACAGGGCACCCCGCGAGCCTGCTGATTCGGATTATTCGACTGTGACGGATTTTGCCAGATTTCGCGGCTGATCGACATCGGTGCCTTTGGACACGGCCGTGTGATAGGCCAAGAGTTGCACCGGAATGGCATTGATGATGGGAGCGATCAGGGGATCGACCGCCGGAATCTCTACAGATTCCCATAATCCTTCGCCCGCATGCTCGATACCGGCCTTGTCGGCGATCAGAAGCACCTTACCCCCACGCGCAATGACCTCCTGCATGTTGGAGACCGTTTTCTCATAGAGCGGGTCCATCGGCGCGATCACGATCACGGGCACATTCTCGTCGATGAGAGCGATGGGACCGTGTTTGAGCTCGCCCGCGGCATAGCCTTCGGCATGGATATAGGAAATTTCCTTGAGCTTGAGCGCGCCTTCCAGCGCAACCGGATAATTGTGTCCACGCCCGAGATAAAGTACGTCCCGCGCCTTGGCGAGATCGACGCTGAGGTCCTGGATCGCGCCGTCCGCGCCGAGCGCCTCGGCGACATGCCGCGGGGTTTCGATCAATGTATGAACGATCCGGCGTTCTTCTTCCGCATCGATCTGACCGCGCGCAATTGCGGCCCGCACCGCAAGGATGGCCAATGTGGAAAGCTGGCACGTAAAGGCTTTGGTCGAGGCGACCCCGATCTCGGGGCCCGCGAAAGTCGGCAGAATGACATCCGACGCGCGTGCGATACTCGACTCCACCACATTGACGACAGACAGCGTCTTTTGCCCCCGCGACTTGCAGTAGTGCAGCGCGGCCAGCGTGTCGGCAGTTTCCCCCGATTGCGAGATGAAGATGGCAAGACCGCCTTCCGGCAAGGCGGCTTCGCGATAGCGGAATTCAGATGCGATATCGACTTCGACCGAAATGCGCGCGAGTTTTTCGAACCAGTATTTGGCGACGAGCCCGGCATAGAACGCCGTGCCGCAGGCGATGATGGTAATGCGCGGCACAGTGGCGAGATCGACCGGCAGGTCCGGCAGGTGAAGTTTTTCATTTACCAGGTCGAGATATTCCGACAGCGTATGACCGATCACTTCGGGCTGCTCGAATATCTCCTTGGCCATGAAATGGCGGTGGTTGCCCTTGTCCACGAGCGCGGCGGAAACGTCGGTGATCTTGACGGTACGCTCCACGTTACGCCCTGCCGCGTCATAAATGACGGCGCCCTCCCGGGTAAGTTCTACGCGATCCCCCTCTTCCAGAAAGGACACGCGGTTCGTCATCGGCGCCAGCGCGAAAGCATCGGACCCCAGATACATCGACCCATCGCCATAACCGACTGCGAGCGGGCTACCGCGCCGTGCGCCGATCATCAGATCTTCTTCGCCGGAAAAAATGATGGCGACGGCGAACGCACCTTCGAGTTCACGCAGCGCATCGGCGGCGGCCCTTCGCGGATCCTTGCCCCGGTTCAGGTGATCGGTCACCAGATGGGCAATGATTTCGGAGTCCGTATCGGTCGAAAAAGAGAACCCTTTCTCCAGCAGCATTTGCCGCAATTCGCGAAAATTCTCGATGATGCCGTTATGAACGATAGCGGCGCGGTCGGTCGCGTGAGGGTGTGCGTTGTTTTCGGTCGGAGCGCCATGGGTTGCCCATCGCGTATGGCCGATGCCGAGCCCGCCGTGAAGCGGCTGAGCCGTAAGTGCGGTTTCGAGGTTGAAAAGTTTTCCTTCCGCCCGCCGCCGTGTGAGCTGCCCGTCGTCCAGGGTCGCTATGCCGGCACTGTCATAGCCACGATATTCCAGACGTTTCAGCGCCTCGAGAATGACGGGCGCAACATCTCGCCCTCCGACGATCCCGACAATACCGCACATCTCTCAGTCCTTCACTTTCCCGGAAGCGGATTCATTCTTTGCACGGAAGGCTGAGGCCCATCCGGATTTTTCGACCTGCTTTGGTCGCGTAAAAGCAAGTGCGTCCGGCGTAACGTCCTTCGTGATGACGCTGCCGGATCCAAGGTAGGCTCCATCGCCGATCTTGACCGGTGCGACCAGCGCCGAATTGGAGCCGACGAACGCCCCGGCCCCGATATCGGTAAAGAACTTGTTGTAGCCATCATAATTGCAGGTGATCGTGCCCGCGCCGATATTGGCATGAGCGCCGACGCGGGCATCGCCGATATAGGAAAGGTGGCTGACCTTTGCGCCTTCTTGAATCTCGGCCTTCTTCGTTTCGACGAAATTGCCGATCTTTGCGCCTGCGCCAATGGAGGAGCCGGGCCGAATACGCGCAAAGGGCCCTACTTCCGCTTTCTCAGCGACTGTTGCGCCTTCCAAATGGGAGAAGGGCTTGATCGTGGCGCCATCGGCAATCCTCACGCCAGGACCGAAGACGACGTTCTGGCCGACGGTTACGTCCCGTCCGAGAACCGTGTCGAAACTGAAATAGACGGAAGCAGGGTCGGCAAGCGTTGCACCATCTGCCATCGCCTTGTGTCGCAAGCGGCGTTGCATTACCGCTTCCGCCATGGCGAGATCGGCGCGGCTGTTGACGCCCTGCACTTCCTCTTCCTCGCCTTCCTGGACGCGACAGACAAGGCCTTCGGCACGGGCAAGACCGACAATGTCCGGCAGATAATATTCGCCCGCCGCATTCTCGTTCCCGACCCTGGAAAGCAGATCGAAGAGATATTCCGCACGGACGGCCATCGCGCCGCCATTGCACAAAGCGATCCCCTTCTCGGCTTCGCTTGCATCCTTGAATTCGACGATCTTCTGAAGCGCGTCCTCTTCATCGAGCACCAGTCGCCCATAGGCTGCGGGGTCCTTGGGCCGGAAACCCAGCACGACGATTTCGGCTTCGTCGCGGCAGGTTCTGACCATGCCGGCAAGCGTTTCGGGGTGCATCAGCGGCGTATCGCCGAAAATCACGAGGACGACGCCTTCTCGATCGGAAATATCCGATTGGGCCATCAACGCGGCATGAGCCGTGCCGAGCTGCTCTGCCTGGACGGCAATGCCCGTATCCGGGGCTACGCCTTTAGCATAGGTCGCGACCTCGTCCATATCCGGCCCAACCACCAGCACGGAACGGGCGTTGGGAATCTCGTCCACCAAAGAAAGCACATGGCCGAGCATCGGTCGGCCGGCAATCCTGTGCAGCACCTTGGGCAGCCGCGACTTCATGCGCGTGCCCTTTCCCGCTGCGAGAATGATTGCAGTGACCGTCTCTCTCGCCATCACCTATCCGTTTCGTTCTCAGGCGTCCGGGAGAAATGGACAGTCGGACGCTCGCATAAAAATACCGCGACTCGGTGTTCGAGCGCGGGCAAATTCGCACGGAGATCAGTCTGTTCTGAAATAAATTTATATTTCACTATCTTGCCCGGTTCCCGGAGGAACCGGACAAGACCGTGAATGGCGAGCGCCGGGCTCACATCTTGAACCGGGCCTCGACATATTTAGTGAGCTGTTCGACGCATTCCTCGATCGAAGCGGAGGAAGTGTCGACTTCGAGATCCGCCATATCGGGGGCTTCGTAAGGCGCCGAAATACCGGTGAAGTCCTTGATCTCACCGGACCGGGCCTTCTTGTAGAGCCCCTTCGGATCGCGCTTTTCGCATGTCTCCACATCGGCCTTCACATAGATCTCGTGGAAATCGTCGCCGCCCGCTTCGCGCGCCCGGTCGCGATCCGACCTGTAGGGCGAAATGAACGAGGTGATGGCGATCATGCCGGCGCGCGCAAAGAGGGCCGCCACTTCGCCGACACGGCGAATGTTTTCGGCACGGTCCTCCGGCGAGAAGCCGAGATTGGCATTGAGTCCATGGCGGATATTGTCGCCATCCAGCACGTAGACGTTATAGCCCTTCTCGAAGAGCTTCTTCTCCAGTGCAACGGCCAGCGTGGACTTGCCCGCGCCGGACAGACCGGTAAACCAGAGAACGCCGCCCTTGTGCCCGTTGCGGAATGCTCTCGCCTGGTCGTCGATGCCGTGCTCGACCTTGGTGATGTTGCTGGAGCGCGCCGTGATGAGGCCTCGCTGGTCGGCATATCCTTCCATGGAAATGATGCCGCCGCCGGCAATATCGTATTTGTCGACAAGAACGAAACGGCCGCTCTTGGGAGAGGTCTCGAACTCGTCGAGCGCCAGCATGCGGCGAGCGCGCATCACAACCTCGGCCACCTGATTACGCTCGACCTGATGCGAAGAGGCACCGGAGAGATCCGTCGTATCGATAATCGTTTCGATCGACTGGACGGTAACCGGCGCATCGAGCGTTCCAAGCTTCAGGCGGTAGGTCTTGCCGGGCACCATCGGCTCCTTGCCCAGCCAGAACACCCGGGCGCGGAAAACATCCGTCTCGATGGGCGGGTGTTCGACATGGCTGATGACTTCGCCGCGCTCGACGAAAATCTGCTCGTCAAGCGTAATGCCGATGGAGTAGCCCGCTTCCGCCTGTGTCGGCGCCTTGCGGCCGGGCACATTGTGCCAGGCCTCGATGGACTCCACACGCGCGGTCTTGTTGGAGGGCGAGAAGACCAGTTCGTCGCCAACCTTGATGACGCCCTCTTCGACGCGGCCTGCGATGATGCGGCGCTGATCGAACTTGTAGACGTCCTGCACCGGCATGCGCAGCGGCCTGTCCACCGGGTCGCTCTTGGGCTGGAAGCTGTCCAGCGCACCGACAATGCTCGGCCCCTTGTACCAGGGCGTGTTGGTGGACGGTCCCACGATATTGTCGCCTTCGCGCGCCGACACCGGAATGACGAAGGTGGGCTCGACGCCGATGGACCGGAGATATTCGCGATATTCCGCCTCGATCCGGTCGAAGGTCTCCTTGTCGTAGTCGACAAGGTCCATCTTGTTCACGGCGACCGCTACCTGGCGCACACCGAGAAGATGAAGCAGGTAACCGTGCCGCCGCGACTGCTCGCGCACGCCTTCCGCCGCGTCGATGATGAGCAGCGCCGCATCGGACTGCGCCGCGCCGGTGATCATGTTCTTCAGGAATTCCTTGTGGCCCGGCGCATCGATGATCGTGTAGTCGCGCTGATCGGTCTTGAACCAGATCTGGCTGGTATCGATGGTGATGCCCTGGTCGCGCTCCGCCTGCAGCGCGTCCATCAGGAAGGCCCATTCGAACGGCACGCCGCGCCGCTTGCACATCTCGGTGATGGATTCGAACTTGCCGTCGGGCAAAGAGCCGGTGTCGTGGAACATCCGGCCCACAAGCGTGGATTTACCGTGGTCCACATGCCCCACAATCACGATCCTGAGCAGGTCGCGCGCATTGGAAACGCTCTTGCCGCCTTCGATGACTTTCATTGCCGTGTCTGCCTGTGCCTTGGTCATATTTTGTCCCCCTTACAGGTAGCCATCGGCGCGAAGACGCTCGAAAGCATCCTCGGACTCATGATCCATGGCGCGGCCGGAGCGCTCCGACACCTTGGTCGTGCTCAGCTCTTCGATGATTTCCTCGATCGTGGCCGCGTCGCTCTCCACCGGATTGGTGATGTCCTGGTCGCCCAGCGAACGGTAGCGCTTCCCGTCCTGCGAGAAATAGAGGGGAATGACCGGAATGTTCTCGCGCTGCGTGTAAAGCCAGATGTCGATCTCGGTCCAGTGCAGCAGCGGATGGACGCGCACATGGGTTCCGGGCGGGAACTCCGTCTTGAACTGGTCCCAGAACTCCGGCGGCTGGTCACGGAAATCCCATTGGCCCGTCTGGCCGCGCGGGCTGAAAACGCGTTCCTTGGCGCGGGTGGCCTCTTCATCGCGTCGAATACCGGCGAAAAGCGCGTTGAACTGATGCTTCTGGATGGCGGCCTTGAGCCCGGCCGTCTTGCGCGAGGCGGAGCGCGCGGCGGGCGGCAGCGACTGATCGACTTCCTCGATCGGCGGGCACAGCTCGCGGATGAAGTTCAGGCCCCACTCTTCCGCATAGCGATCCCGGAACTCGTACATCTCCGGAAACTTCTTCTCCGTATCCACATGCATCACAGGGAAAGGCACATGGCCGAAGAACGCCTTGCGGGCGAGCCAGATCATCACGTTGGAGTCTTTGCCCAGCGACCACAACATCGCGATGTTTTCGATCCGGTTGAACGCTTCCCGGAAGATGTAGATGCTTTGGCTCTCAAGCTGATCGAGACGATCCATGCCTTGCTCCTTCACACGGCAATCCAACCGGGCCGCATGACCATAATACAAAAAAACAATGTGGAGTTGTTTTCAACCCCGATATTGAATGTGATTTAGACGTGCAGGTTCGCGATTGCAAGGCCTCATCTGACAAGATTCAACCAAAGCGATCTTAGAGTCGGACTCAAAATTAATACCCATTGATTTCAAGCCCTTGCGATGAGCCTTGTGGAGCGTCGGATGGAGGCGATCAGGAGCCATGCATCGGAGGATGCGATGGTTGCTTCCCAGTCCTTGGCGAGACGGCGGCAGCGGCCGAGCCAGGCAAGGGTGCGCTCGACGACCCAGCGGCGGGCGATGACGACGAAGCCCGTTGCCCCATTGGGCCGCTTGACGATCTCGATGCTCGGCCCATCCATGTTCTGCAAGGCGTTTTCCAGCTTGTCGCCTCCATAGCCGCCGTCGGCGAACAGATGAACGAGCGTGGGGAAGCTCTGCATGGTGTCGGCGATGATACCCGGCGCACCATCGCGATCCTGAATGTCGGCGGTGTGCGTGATCGCGCCCAGCATGTTGCCTTGCGTATCGGTGAGGATATGGCGCTTGCGCCCCTTGATCTTCTTGCCGGCATCATAGCCGCGCGGTCCGCCGCTTTCCGTGGTTTTCACGCTTTGGCTGTCAATAACGCCCGCTGTCGGCTCTACCGTCCGTCCGGACAGAAGGCGGGCGGACATCACCAGCGTTTCGTTGATGATGTCGAACATGCCGCTGTCGCGAAGCCGGTAGAAATAATGCTGAACCGTCGTAAAAGGCGGGAAGTCTTTCGGCAGCATCGCCCATTGGCAGCCCGCCGCCGCGATATACTGGATGGCGTTCCATATCTCACGCATCGACCATTTGCGAGGTCGGCCGACCTTGCTCGGCACAGGCATGAACGGTTCGATCAACGCCCACTCCCCGTCCGTGCAGTCGCTTGCGTAACGCAGGTGTCTGCGGTCATAGTGCTCCCGAGTGATTTCAGTCCAGGCCATCTGATCCTCCGTCGTCTTTGCAAACCACAGAGAATCATAAGCCACTGAAATCACTCAACTTAATTTTCGGTTGGGCTCTTAGACACCGAATATCGGGCAAGGCGAGCCTCAGGCGCGCCCTTTTAGACCGTTGTAGCGATGATTACGGGGAGCCGGCACCGCCGAGCGTATTGCCGGGATCGGCTTGCGCGCGGCGCGGCGCGCCGGCCTGGAGGAAACCACGACCGGTTTCGCACGCTCCAGACGGTTCAACGCTTCGGATCTCGCGGCGCGCTCGTTCAGAAGCTGGGTCAAAAACCAGCTCCGTATGACGAGGCCAAGAAAGAAAATCGCAAAGAAAACCAGCCCGGCGACGACCGCCAATTCCTGCGTCGTCAGGCTCGACACCACCTCGTCGAACGACATGCCCTTCCCCGTTTCTAGTTTCCCATGGACCGGCTGCCGCGACCGGCCATCTCGGCGCCATCCTATGCAGAAAACGGGCCTCACGCACAATCATGCATTTGCCACGATTTTCCGAAACCCCTCTGTTCCCGACACGGGCAAAAACATGAGGGCGCTGCCCAAAAAACAGGCATTCGGCCTACTCCCTCGGTTTGACCATATTGCCCGACTCGCTCTAACGAAAGACTGTCGGTGCGCTGCCTCCCGGGGCCGCATCGCAGTTTGGAGGTCGGACTCTCGATGACAATCAGGCCGTTGCCCGGCGCGATCGCAGCAGCGCTCATCATGGTTCCGCTTTCGCTGGGACTGTCCGCCTGCTCGGAGCGCGCGGCAGGCGCCGGGGTGCCTACGGAGCAGAACGAGGCGGAAACTGCGGCCGACCAGGCCCCGCCGGAAAAGAGCGTCGAACGCCGTCTCGACCGGCTGGAATCCCGCGTCGCGATGCTGAACCGCAAATATTCCGTCATCGAACCGGTACTGACCGACCTCAAGGCAAACGACCGGTCGCTCGACAGCCGGCTCGGCACGCTGGAGGCCGGATTGGGACTGACCACTGCGTCTATCTCGCCGAAACAAAGGCAGAAATCCGCGGCCAAGCCCGTTCGCCTCGACATTCGACCGACACTCACGGACAGCGAAGACGATGCGCGGAACGGGAGCGGATGGGCCGTTCATCTCGCCTCCTATCTCGATGTGGCCAATATCGAGAAGGGAAAACGCATACTTTCCGCCCGTTTTCCCGACATGCTGTCGGGCCGGGGCTGGACGACGATGAGATATGAAAGCCGGGATGGAAAGGTCTATACCCGCCTGCTGACCACACCCCTCGCGAGCCGGGACGCCGCGGAAACGCTTTGCGCGCATCTCAAGGCCCGGGGACAAGATTGCCGGGCGCTGAAACTCGGAGATGCACGGGGATAAGGTGGTGAGCCCTGATGGGTTCGAACCATCGACCTACTGATTAAAAGTCAGTTGCTCTACCAGCTGAGCTAAGGGCCCGTCCTGAAACGGCTATTCGGACGAGTCGGGACTCGCGGCAGCCGCCGGAAAGTGCGCGGAACTTAAGGGGAGCGCCGCCGGGGGTCAACACTCCAGACATGGTTTCGGTGAGATAGAAACAGAGTTTGGGCAAGATTGGGATGATGAAAACAGAGCTTTGGGCAAGATAGCGCTCAAGCCCCCTGCGCCGCCTTGAAATCGGACACGAAATTCTCGAACCGGCCCTCCGAAATCGCCGCCCGCATCCCCGCCATGAGCGACTGGTAGTAGTGGATATTGTTCCAGCTCACGAGCATGGAGCCGAGCATCTCGCCCGACTTCACGAGGTGATGGAGATAGGCCCGGGAATAATCCCGCGCGGCCGGACAAGTGCTCTCCGGATCGAGCGGCGCGGTGTCGGTCGCATGGCGGGCATTCTTGAGGTTGATCTTGCCGAAACGGGTGAAGGCGAGCCCGTGGCGCCCGTTCCGGGTCGGCATGACGCAATCGAACATGTCGATGCCGCGCCGGACGGCTTCCACCAAATCGTCCGGCGTGCCGACGCCCATGAGATAGCGCGGCTTGTCCGCGGGCAGCATGTCGGGCGCGTAATCGAGAACGCGCAGCATCGCCTCCTGCCCCTCGCCCACGGCGAGCCCGCCGACCGCATAACCGTCGAAACCGATATCGACCAGCCCCTCGGCGGAGCGGCGGCGCAGGGGCTCATAGGTGCTGCCCTGCACGATGCCGAAGAGCGCCATGCCGTCCTTGCGGAGCGGCTGGGCCGCGAAGGCCTCTTTCGAACGCGCGGCCCAGCGAAGCGACAGCTCCATGGACTTTTCCGCCTCCGCCTCGGTCGCCGGGAACGGCGTGCATTCGTCCAGCACCATCTGGATGTCGGAGCCCAGCAGACACTGGATCTCGATGGAGCGCTCCGGCGAAAGCATGTGGCGCGATCCGTCGATATGCGACTGGAAGGTCACGCCCTCCTCCGTCATCTTGCGGAGCCGGGCGAGCGACATGACCTGAAAACCGCCGGAGTCGGTGAGGATCGGATAAGGCCAGTTGGCGAATGTGTGCAGGCCCCCGAGCGCGGCCACTTCCTCCGCCCCCGGACGGAGCATCAGATGATAGGTGTTGCCGAGAATGATGTCGGCCCCGGTCTCCTTCACCTGCTCGGGATACATCGCCTTCACCGTTCCCGCCGTGCCGACGGGCATGAAGGCGGGCGTGCGGATATCGCCGCGCGGTGTGCGGATGACGCCGGTGCGCGCCTTGCCGTCCGTCTTGTGGAGATCGAAACCGAACGCGCTCATGGCCTGTACTCACTTTCAGGGTCGCGCCGGTAGATCAGGCAGGAATCCCCATAGGAATAGAAACGGTACGCCGCGGCGATGGCATGCGCATAGGCCGCTTTCATCTCCGCCGTGCGGCGCAGCGCGGAGACGAGCATGAAGAGCGTCGAGCGCGGCAGATGGAAATTCGTCATCAGAATATCCACCGCGTGAAAACGATAGCCGGGCGTGATGAAAATGTCGGTCCCGCCGCGCCAGGGATGAACCACGCCATGCGCATCCGTCGCCGTTTCCAGCAAACGCAACGATGTCGTGCCGACGGCGACGATGCGTCCGCCCGCCCGCCGCGCGGCATTGATGGCCTCGGCTTCCTCCCCGGTGATCTCACCGACTTCGGAATGCATCTTGTGAGCATCCGTATCGTCCGCCGTCACCGGCAGGAAGGTGCCCGCGCCCACATGAAGCGTCAACCGCACCATGCGCACGCCGCGCGCCTCCAGCGCCGCCATCAGCTCCGGCGTGAAATGCAGCCCCGCCGTCGGCGCGGCCACGGCGCCGGGCTCGTCCGCATACATCGTCTGATAGTCGGAAAGGTCTTCCTCGTCCGTCTCGCGCTTGCGGGCGATATAGGGCGGCAGCGGCATGACGCCGGCCACGGCGATCGCCGCGTCGAGATCGGGCCCGGATTGCGAGAACTGCAACACGCTCTCGCCGCCCTCGTTCTTCTCCACGACCTGCGCTTCGAGCCCGCCCTCGAAGCTTATCGTCTCGCCGATAGCGAGCTTCTTGGCCGGGCGCAGAAAGGCGCGCCACAGGCTCGGCCCTTCGCGAAGGTGAAGCATCACCTCGATGCGCGCCACCGCCTCGCCGCGCGCCCGCGTGCCGAACAGCCGGGCCGGGATCACCTTCGTATCGTTGAAGACGAGCACGTCGCCGGGATCGAGATAATCCGGCAGATCGCGCACGCCCTTGTCGGCGAGGGCGCCCTCTTCCGGACCGATGACGAGCATGCGCGCGGCATCGCGCGGCCGCGCCGGCCGCAACGCAATGCGCTCCTCCGGGAGCTCGAAGTCGAATTCGTCGACGCGCATGAGGTGTCAGACCATCACTTGGTGCCATGCCCGCAACGTCATTCACGGCCGGGCTGAAGATCGTCGTCATGACCCGGCTCGTCCGGGTCATCCACGTCTTCCTTTGGCTTTTCGCTCAGCAAAGACGTGGATGGCCCGCATAAAGCGGGCCATGACGACCGTTATATCCGAACGCGGTCGCGCCCGTCATTGCGAGCGAAGCGAGGCAATCCAGAGCCGCAAACTCGGCACTGGATTGCTTCGTCGCTACGCTCCTCGCAATGACGAGGACCGTTGTCAGGCCACGTCCGCCGCGACCTTCATCGAGGCGATGCGGTCGGGCTCGCGTACCGGCTCGCCGCGCTTGATCTTGTCGACGGCTTCCATGCCGGAGATTACCTTGCCCCAGACCGTGTACTGGCCGTCGAGGAAGCTGGCGTCGTCGAAGACGATGAAGAACTGCGAGTCCGCGCTGTTCGGATCCTGGGTCCGCGCCATGGAGCAGACGCCGCGGGTATGCGGTTCGCGCGAAAACTCGGCCGGGAGCTTCTTGCCCGAGCCGCCCGTGCCGGTGCCCGTGGGGTCGCCGCCCTGCGCCATGAAACCGTCGATCACGCGGTGAAAGGCGACGCCGTCATAGAAACCTTCGCGCGCAAGCTCCTTGATGCGCTCGACATGCTTCGGCGCAAGGTCCGGACGAAGTTCGATGACGACCTCGCCATGCGGGATTTCCATGATGAGCGTGTTTTCGGGGTCTTTGATATCGGCCATGAAGGCGGCTCCTGTTTCTTGCGTCTTATTTCTTGGCGTCCGCGGCGACCTGCATCCGGACGACCTTGTCGGGATTGGCCGGCGGTTCGCCGCGCGTGATGTTGTCGACGTGGTCCATGCCGGAGACGACCTGACCCCAGATGGTGTATTGCCCGTCGAGGAAGCTGCAATCGTCGAAGCAGATGAAGAACTGGCTGTTGCCGCTATCGGGCGACGACGAGCGCGCCAGCCCGGCCGTGCCGCGACCGAAGCTCAGCTTGTCGGTGAATTCGGCCGGCAGGTCCGGATACATGGAGGACCCGCGCCCCGTGCCCGTGGGGTCGCCGCCCTGCGCCATGAAGCCGTCGATCACACGGTGGAAGACGAGCCCGTCGTAAAAGCCCTCCCGCGTCAGCTTCTTGATCCGTTCGACCGTTTTGGGCGCGATTTCCGGATAGAGCTGGATGACGACGCGACCGTCCTTCAGATCCATATAGAGCGTGTTTTCCGGATCGAGCTTCTGCCCGTCCTCGGCATGCGCGAGAGGCGCAAGGAACGCAAATGCCGCAAGCGCAAATGCCGCTACCAGTTTATGCATTCTGATCTCCGGTTTTTCTGGGGAGCCGCGAGCCGGGTTCAGCCCCCGGCTTTCAGCTCGGTAACCCTGGCCATCATCTTTTCGCGCACCGATGCGGGCACGAAAGGCGAAATATCGCCGTCCATCTGCGCGATCTGACGCACAAGCGTGGACGAGATATGTCCCGTTTCCGGCGAGGCGGCAAGAAACACCGTCTCGACCTTCGGGTTCATGGTGCGGTTCATGCCGACCATGGCTTCTTCATATTCGTAATCCACCGATCCGCGCAGGCCCCGGATGATGATGGAGGCGCCGAACTCGTCCGCCGCATTGACGACGAGCCCGGAAAAGGACGCGGTCGAAACCTTGCCGCCCATTTCCTTCGCAATCGGCGCGGCCTCGCGCTCGATCAGGTCGAACCGCTCGTCCAGCGACAGCATGGGCTTCTTGCTGGCATGAACGCCGATGGCGACCACCAGATGATCCACCACGCGCAGCGCACGCCGGATGATGTCCACATGGCCGTTCGTCATCGGGTCGAATGTACCGGGATAAAGCCCCGTTTTCGTCATGCCGGATTTCCCCCGCCGATCTTCCGAATGCCCTGATTGCGCTTCACCTCCGCCCTTGAGGGGGAGGTCGGCGCACCGCGCCGGGTGGGGGGTGCGGCCTTTCGGCATATCGCGGCTTGGGCGTTTGCCGCTTCACCCCCTCCCAACCCTCCCCCGTCAAGGGGGAGGACTTTGAAGGGCATCGTTGCGTATCCTGTTTCCATCATGTCAGGCGTCGCCGCCGCCCTCGGCATCGTCGCCTTCTTCCTCGCCAGCCTCGCCGATATGCTCGACCGAGACAACACGCTCGTCGGCCGCCGTGCGGAAAATGGTGACGCCCTGCGTCGCGCGGCCGGCGGCGCGGACATCGTCCACCGGGCAACGGATGAGCTGGCCCGCATCGGTGACCAGCATGATCTGGTCGTGCCCTTCCACGGGGAAGGACGCGACGAGATTACCGTTCCGCTGCGTGACCGCCATCGCAATAATGCCTTTGCCGCCGCGTCCGGAGGTCCGGTAGTCATAGGACGAGGACCGCTTGCCGAAGCCCTTTTCGCTGACGGTGAGAACGAACTGCTCTCTCGCGCCGAGCTCGGTATAGCGCTCGGGCGAAAGCGTGAGTTCGTCGCCGCCCTCCTCGTCGCCCTCTTCCGGCTCGGCGATATCCGCCTCCGGCTCATGGGCCTCGTCCGACGCGGCACGACGCATGGCGGCGGCCTGTTTCAGATAGGCGCGGCACTCCGCCGGCGTGACGTCGACATGGCGCAGAATGCTCATGCCGATCAGCGTATCGCCGTCGCCGAGGCGGATGCCGCGCACGCCGGTGGAGGTGCGGCCCGCGAAGACGCGCACATCGGTAACGGGGAAGCGGATCGAGCGGCCCCCCGCGGTCGTCATCAGCACATCGTCGTCCTCGGTGCAGATCTGAACCGAGACGATGCCGTCCTCTTCGTCTTCCAGCTTCATCGCGATCTTGCCGCCGCGATTGATCTGCACGAAATCGGAAAGCTTGTTGCGGCGGACATTGCCGCTCCTGGTGGCGAACATCACATGGAGGTTGCCCCAGCTTTCCTCGTCTTCCGGCATGGGCATGACGGTGGAGATGTATTCGTCCTGCGCCAGCGGCAGGAGGTTGACCATCGCCTTGCCGCGCGAGGTCGGCGACCCTTGCGGGAGCTTCCAGACCTTCAGCTTGTAGACCATGCCGTTCGAGGAGAAGAACAGCATCGGCGTATGCGTATTGGCCACGAAAATGCGGGTGACGAAATCCTCATCCTTGGTCGACATGCCGGAACGGCCCTTGCCGCCACGGCGCTGCGCCCGGTAAGTGGAGAGCGGCACGCGCTTGATGTAGCCCTGATGGCTCACCGTCACGACCATATCTTCGCGCTGGATGAGGTCCTCGTCCTCCATCTCGAATTCGGCTTCCGCGATCTGCGTCCGGCGCGGCGTGGCGAATTCGTCTTTGAGGCCGATAAGTTCCTCGCGAATGATGCCCAGCACCCGCTCGCGCGAGCGAAGAATGGACAGATATTCCTCGATGCTTTCGCCGAGCCCCTTCAGCTCGTCGCCGATTTCGTCGCGGCCAAGCGCGGTGAGGCGCTGCAGACGCAGGTCGAGAATGGCGCGGGCCTGGGTGTCGGACAGTTTCAGCGTGCCGTCATCGGCAAGCCTGTGGCGTGGATCGTCGATGAGACGCACCAGCGGCGCGATATCGGCGGCGGGCCAGCTACGCTCCGTCAGCCGCGCCCGCGCGGTGGAGGGGTCGGGCGAGGAGCGAATGATGCGGATGAACTCGTCGATATTGGCGACCGCGATGGCAAGGCCCACCAGCACATGGGCCCGGTCGCGCGCCTTGCCGAGCTCGAATTTGGTCCGCCGCGTGATGACTTCTTCGCGGAACGCCGTAAAGGCTTCCAGCAGCCGCTTCAGGTTCATCACCTCGGGCCGGCCATGGTCGAGCGCCAGCATATTGGCCGCGAAGGACGACTGAAGCTGCGAGAAGCGGTAAAGCTGGTTCAGCACGACATCGGGCACCGCGTCGCGCTTCAGCTCGATCACGATGCGCATGCCCTGCCGGTCGGACTCGTCGCGCAGATCGCCGATGCCTTCGATGCGCTTGTCGCGAACCAGTTCGGCGATCTTCTCGATCAGCGTGGTCTTGTTCACCTGATAGGGAATTTCGCTGACGATGATCGCCTGACGGTCTTTCCGGGTTTCCTCGATCTCGACCTTCGCGCGCACGGCAATGGAGCCGCGCCCGGTGTGATAGGCCGATTTCGCCCCGGCCCGGCCCAGCATGATGCCGCCGGTCGGAAAATCCGGCCCCGGAACGAGTTCGATCAGTTCGTCGATGGAGATGTTCGGATTGTCGAGCAGCGCGACGCAGGCGTCGATCACCTCGCCCAGATTATGCGGCGGCACATTGGTCGCCATGCCGACGGCGATGCCGTTGGCGCCGTTCACCAGAAGGTTTGGAAACTCCGCCGGCAGAACGCTCGGTTCGCGTTCGGTCGCGTCGTAATTGTCCTGGAAATCGACCGTGTCCTTGTCGATATCGTTCAGCAGCGCATGCGCGGCCTTGGCCATGCGCACTTCGGTGTAACGCATGGCGGCGGCGGGGTCGCCGTCCACCGAGCCGAAATTGCCCTGCCCGTCCGCGAGCGGCAGGCGCATGGAGAAATCCTGCGCCATGCGCACCAGCGCGTCGTAGATCGACTGGTCGCCATGCGGGTGATACTTACCGATCACGTCGCCGACCACGCGGGCCGATTTGCGATAGGGCTTGTTCCAGTCGTAACCGTTCTCGTTCATCGAGAAGAGGATGCGGCGATGCACGGGCTTCAGCCCGTCCCGCGCATCCGGCAGCGCACGGCTCACGATCACGCTCATCGCGTAATCGAGATAGGAGGTGCGCATTTCCTCCTCGATGGAGATGGGGGCCACGTCGCGCTCGGGCGGCGGGCCGCCGCCTTCGCCGTTTCCGGCGCCGCCATCCCGGCCGCCGCCTGAGCCGCCGTTCATGCCGTCCCCGTTTCCGGACATCGGCTCGTCGCCCGGCTGATCGGTTTCTGGAGTATCGGACAAGTGTTTTTCGTCTTCTTGAGCGCCCGCCGGGCGCGGAATATCCGGCCCGGTTACGCGGCATTTCGAGGGATGAAAAGAGGCCCCGGAAAAGCGCCGAATCCCCTTTTTTGACTTGTCCGCAATCTAGCAGGTCGCCACCGTCACGGCAACTTCAAAGAGCCCGAAGGAGACGGTGTAAGATATTGATTTAAAAGGATAAAAAGTCGCGGCTTCGGGGCGCCGGCAATACGGCAAATCAAAGGCCCCGCCCGCCCCTGTTTCGGGCGGCGCGGGGCCCTGGAGCCTGACGCGCGGGAAAGCGCCGCGAACGCCTCAGAACGGGATTTCGTCGTCGAGATCCTGGGCGAAACCGCCGCCACCGCCGCCGCTGGAGC
Source organism: Parvibaculum indicum (assembly GCF_011762095.1). Lineage (GTDB taxonomy): Bacteria > Pseudomonadota > Alphaproteobacteria > Parvibaculales > Parvibaculaceae > Parvibaculum > Parvibaculum indicum. The sequence continues at coordinate 78,064 of NZ_JAASQO010000001.1, forward strand.
TGCCGCCGCCACCGCCGAAATCGTCATTGCCGTAGCTGCCGCCACCGCCGCCACCGAAGTCGCCACCTCCGCCGCCGCTGCGGCTGTCCAGCATGGTCAGCACGGAATTGAAGCCCTGCAGCACGACTTCCGTCGAATAACGGTCCTGACCGGACTGGTCCTGCCATTTGCGGGTCTGGAGCGAGCCTTCGAGATAAACCTTGGAGCCCTTCTTCAGATACTGCTCGGCGATCCGGCAGAGCCCTTCGTTGAAAATCACCACGCGGTGCCATTCGGTACGCTCGCGGCGCTCGCCGGAATTCTTGTCGCGCCAGCTTTCCGACGTGGCGATCCGCAGATTTGCGATCGGCCGGCCGTCCTGCGTGCGGCGGATTTCCGGATCCGCGCCGAGATTGCCCACCAGAATGACCTTGTTGACGCTGCCTGCCATATTCGCCTCGCTGTTGTCTGCCCCGACAGGTTTATCCCCGTCGCCTCGTCTTGAACAGGCCACGTCGACCGTTGCCGGAATCGCGCAGCTCGTTTCGCTCCCCTGTTGTCCTATTGATAAAGCGGGGCAAACGCAATTCGGCATTAACCCTTCCCTAAATTCGCGCGCGCAATCTGGTGCCCGGGATCCCCGGGAGAGACGCCGGAACATGACCGACTACGCCACCATGCAGACCGAAAGCGGCGGAAAAGCCTCCGATATCTGGGCCGACGAGGTCGGGAAGGCCGTGACCGGCCACCGCCATTATCTGGCGCTCTGCCTGCTCTGCGTCGCGACGGTCTGGCCGTTTCTGGCGCTTTCAGCCCCCGGCGGCGCGGCGCTCCTGTACCGGAACCTCATCACCCTCCTCGTCATCATGGCCGTCCCCTTCGCGACGGTCCTCGTGCTGTGGAGCGCCCTCTGCGCCCTGCAGGCCGGACGCGCCCACCCGCGCGAAACGCTGAGGCGGGTGCTGGCGGGCCGATATTTCGCGCCGGACCGGGTCACAGGCCTTTTGACCGTCCTCCTGCCGCTGGCCTTCGTGCTGGCGGGCTTCACGGCGATGAAAGTCCATATCGGGCACCTCCAGCCCTTCGATTACGACCGGCCCATCATCGAATGGACCCGCGCGCTCACCGGCGACACGCTGCCCTGGCAATATCTCATGGCCTGGTTCGGCGCGCCCTGGGCGATCAAGGCGCTCGACGGCATCTACTATCTCTGGTTCCCGCTCCTCGCCGCGACCTTCATTCTCCAGCTTCTCTCCGTGCGCCGCCCCCATCTGCGGCTGCAATTCATCACCACGCTGGCATTGAACTGGGGCCTGCTCGGCACCTTCGGCGCGCTGGCCTTCGCCTCCGCCGGGCCCGCCTTCCTGCCGGACCTCTGGGGCACGCCGACGCCCTTCGACGGGCTCCTCGCCCATCTCCACGCCATCGACGGCGACGGGCACGCCCTGATGGCGCTATCGGTGCAGAACGGCTTGTGGTCGATCTTCAGCCTGAAAGGCGCCATCGCGGGCGCCGGGATCTCGGCCATGCCCAGCATCCACGTCGCCATGGCCACGACGCTGGCCCTGCTCGGCTGGCGACTCGGGCGGCTCTGGGGCATCGCCTATACGCTCTTCGCCGTCGCGATCTTCATCGGCTCCATCATGCTCGCCTTCCACTATGCGCTGGACGGCATCGCCGGCGCCGCGGCCGCCGCCGCGATCTGGACGGCGGCGGGCCGGATGATCGACCGGGCGCATCCCCGCGCACTCGAACCCCTCCCGCCCCGCTAGAGTTCTTGTTTTGTTCACACCCGGCGGCTAACATCTTCCCGTAAGCCTTGAGTCGAGCCGGAGAACATGCCCATGAGCGCCGCGGAAAACTGGATGACCCTGTGCGACAATCTCGACCGGACGACGGACCAGTTCATGACAGCCCTTGAACGGGTGAACCGCCGTCTCGTCGCCTTCGGACGCCGCCCGCTGACGGAAGACGACCTTCTCGCCGCCGACAGCCTGTCCGCCAACGCGGATATTCTGCCTTTTCGCCGCCCGGATTGAGACCGCCCCTTGAAGGCGGACGCTCCGGGCTACATACATGAGTGGCGAGGGACGGAGCCTTCCCCTCGCCCCCGTATCGCCACGCCTCCATCATCGCGTTTTTACTGAGTACCGGCCCCCCGACATGAGCACCACGCGCAGCAAGAAAGCCGCCACCGGCAAGACCGACAAATCCACGCCGGCGGATTCCACAAAGGCGATCCGCGTCGCCGGCGCCCGCGAGCACAATCTGAAAAACGTCTCCGTGGAGCTGCCGCGCGACGAACTCATCGTCATCACCGGCCTTTCCGGCTCGGGCAAATCCTCCCTCGCCTTCGACACCATCTATGCCGAGGGCCAGCGCCGCTATGTCGAAAGCCTGTCGGCCTATGCCCGCCAGTTCTTGGAGATGATGCAGAAGCCGGATGTCGACCAGATCGACGGCCTCTCGCCCGCCATTTCCATCGAACAGAAGACGACCTCGCGCAATCCGCGCTCGACCGTCGGCACGGTGACGGAGATCTACGACTATATGCGCCTGCTTTGGGCGCGTGTCGGCATCCCCTATTCGCCCGCGACGGGGCTTCCCATCGAAAGCCAGACCGTGACGCAGATGGTGGACCGCGTGATGGCGCTCGCCGAAGGCACCCGGCTCTATCTGCTGGCGCCCATCGTGCGCGGCCGCAAGGGCGAGTACCGCAAGGACTTCGCCGAGCTGCAAAAGAAGGGCTTCCAGCGCGTCAAGGTGGATGGCGAGTTCTACGAAATCGACGACGTGCCCGCGCTCAACAAGAAGCTGAAGCACGACATCGACGTGGTGGTGGACCGGATCGTGGTGCGCGACGACCTCGGCAATCGCCTCGCCGACAGCTTCGAGATCGCACTCGGGCTCGCCGACGGCATCGCCGTGGTGGAACTCGCCGATAAGAAGGAAGGCGCGGAAGAGGCCGAACGCATCATCTTTTCCTCGCGCTTCGCCTGCCCGGTGTCCGGCTTCACCATCGACGAGATCGAACCGCGTCTCTTTTCCTTCAACAACCCCTTCGGCGCCTGCCCGAGCTGCGACGGCCTCGGCACGCAATTCTATATGGACCCCGAGCTGGTGGTGCCCGATCCGGGCCTCTCGCTGAAGAACGGCGCCATTGCGCCCTGGTCCCGCTCCACCTCGCCCTATTACACCCAGACCCTTCAGGCGCTCTCGCGGCAATACAAATTCTCCATGGCGCAGCCCTGGTCGAAGCTCTCGAAAGAGGCGCAGGAGGTCATCCTTTACGGATCGGGCGATGAGGTCGTGACCTTCACCTATGACGACGGGATGCGCTCCTACAAGACCAAGAAGCCGTTCGAGGGCGTGATCCCCAATCTGGAACGGCGCTGGCGCGAAACCGACAGCGCCTGGGCGCGCGAGGAGATCGAGCGCTTTCAGGGCGTCACCGATTGCGAGGAATGCGGCGGCTACCGCCTGAAGCCGGAAGCGCTGGCCGTGAAAATCGCCGGCCTTCACATCGGCGAAGTTTCGCAAATGTCGATCCGTCAGGCCGACGAATGGTTCCGCGACCTCGACAAGCATCTGAACAAGAAGCAGAAGGACATTGCCGGCCGCATCCTGAAGGAGATCCGCGAACGGCTGCACTTCCTCAACAATGTCGGGCTGGAATATCTGACGCTCTCGCGCAATTCCGGCACGCTGTCGGGCGGCGAAAGCCAGCGCATCCGGCTCGCCTCGCAAATCGGCTCCGGCCTGACCGGCGTTCTCTATGTGCTGGACGAACCGTCCATCGGCCTCCATCAGCGCGACAATGACCGCCTGCTCGACACGCTGAAACGGCTGCGCGATCTCGGCAACACGGTGATCGTGGTCGAGCATGACGAGGATGCGATCCGGACCGCCGATCATGTGGTCGATATGGGACCGGGCGCGGGCGTGCATGGCGGCGAAGTCGTCGCGGAAGGCACGCCGGACGACATCATGCGCAATGCCGACAGCCTGACGGGGCAATATCTGACGGGCTTCCGCCAGATCGAGGTGCCCGCCGAACGCCGCCAGGGCAACGGCAAATGGCTGAAGATCACCGGCGCCAGCGAGAACAATCTGAAGGACGTGTCGGCGGAAATCCCGCTCGGCGCCATGACCTGCGTCACCGGCGTTTCCGGCGGCGGCAAGTCCACCCTGCTCATCGAGACGATCTACAAGGCCGTCGCGCGCAGGCTCAACAATGCGCGCGAGCACCCCGGCGCCTTCGACGAGATTTTCGGGCTCGAACATCTCGACAAGATCATCGACATCGACCAGTCGCCCATCGGGCGCACGCCGCGCTCGAACCCGGCGACCTATACCGGCGCTTTCACCTTCATTCGCGACTGGTTTGCCGAACTGCCGGAGTCGCGCGCGCGCGGCTACAAGCCCGGGCGCTTCTCCTTCAATGTGAAGGGCGGCCGCTGCGAAGTCTGCCAGGGCGACGGCGTCATCAAGATCGAGATGCACTTCCTGCCCGACGTCTATGTCGAATGCGACGCCTGCCACGGACACCGCTACAACCGCGAAACGCTGGAAGTGAAGTTCAAGGGCAAGTCCATCGCCGACGTGCTGGAAATGACGGTCGAGGAAGCCGCCGATTTCTTCAAGGCCGTGCCCGCCGTGCGCGACAAGATGGAGGTTCTGAAGCGCGTGGGGCTGGGCTATATCAAGGTCGGCCAGCAGGCGACGACGCTGTCGGGCGGCGAAGCGCAGCGCGTGAAACTGGCCAAGGAACTGTCGAAGCGCGCCACCGGCCGCACCATCTACATTCTCGACGAACCGACCACCGGTCTCCACTTCCACGACGTGGCGAAGCTCCTCGACGTGCTGCATGAGCTGGTCGACAACGGCAATACGGTGGTGGTGATCGAACACAATCTCGAAGTCATCAAGACCGCCGACTGGCTTCTCGATCTGGGGCCGGAAGGCGGCGACGGCGGCGGCGAAATCGTCGCGGCCGGGACGCCGGAAGACGTGGCCGCCGAACCGCGCTCCTATACCGGCCAGTATCTCAAGACCATGTTTTCCCGTAAGCCTGCCGGAAACGTCGCAAAGCGAAGCGCCGCCGCGTCCGGCCGCGCCGCCCCCGCCAAGAAAGCCCCCGCGGGACGGCGCAAGACGCCGGCCGCATCCTCCCGTCGCAAAACGGCGAAATGAGCGACACCCTCCCGACATCAAGACGTTTCCGTGAGGCGGCAAACTTCCTATAAGGGATGGTGATGAGGTGGCTGGGGATGGCGAGATGCTGAGACGCGATGGCGCGCGGCCAAGTCGGCGCGACTTTCTGAAACTGTTCGGCGCGGCGGCGGGGTGCTATGCGCTCACCGCCTCGCCTATCCCTTTTCTGGCCCGCCTGAACCGGGCGGACGCCGCGCCCGGCCAGTTCCATTTCCCGCAAGGGCTCGCCTCGGCGGACCCGCAGCCGGACGCCGTGCTGCTCTGGACGCGCGTGGCGCGGATCGCGGGCGATGACGCCCCCGTCGCCCAGCCGCTCAACGGCGCCATCGACCTTTATGTGCAGGTCGCCCGGGACGAGGCATTCGAGAGCCTCGTGCTGGAACGCACGGTGCGGGCGCCCGCCGAAACCGATCATACCGTCCGCCTGCTGGTCGACGGGCTTCAGCCCGACACGATCTATTATTATCGCTTCTACGCAGGCGGCGACACATCGCCCCTGATCGGCCGTACACGGACAGCCCCGAGCCCGGATGCCGACCGGCCCGTGCGCTTTGCCGCCGTTGCCTGCCAGAACTACGAGCAGGGATTTTACGGGGCGTGGCGGCGCCTGGTGAACGACGATATCGCCGCGCCGCCGGAGCGGCAGCTCGATTTCGTGCTGCATCTCGGCGATTTCATTTACGAGGTCGCGGGCGACGTACCGCAGGAGGAAACGCCCGCCCGCCTCGTCGGCCATATGCCGGACGGCTCCGCGCCCTGGGAACCCGACGGGACGCATCCCTGGTGGCAGCGCGGCGCGCAGGCGGCGGTCACGCTCGACGACTATCGCTATCTCTACAAGACCTATCTCAGCGACCCCGACCTTCAGGCCGCGCGGGCGCGCTTTCCCATCATCGCCATCTGGGACGATCACGAGTTTTCCAATAATGGCTGGCAGTCCGCCGCCACCTATTTCGAGGACGCGACGCCCGCGCAACGCCGCAAGCTCGCGGCCAACGCGGCCTGGTTCGAATTCGTGCCGGCCATCCTGACCGACGCCTCGACCATCGGCGACATTCCTTCCAGCGCCCGCGACTTCGCGCAGGCGGAGCTGGAAGACGGCCCCTTCGGCGACCCCGATGACGGCTTTCTGCTGCAGGACGCGAACAACCTCGCAGCCCTGCGCAGCATCACCATTTATCGCGCGGTCAAATGGGGCGCGATGCTCGACTTGATCCTTACCGATCTGCGGTCCTATCGCAGCCCGCCCGTGATGACGCGGGAGATCGAGGACCTCACAAAGGGCGCCCCGCTGCCGCCCGTCGATCTGGTGAAGACGCTCGACAGCGGCCGGCTTGCCAATGACGGCAATCCCCCCGAGACGATTTCCCATGGCGACCGGGAAATTCCCAATCCGCGCCGGAACATGCCGCCCGGCACCCAGATGGGCGTCGACCAGAAGCACTGGTTCAAACAGGTTCTCAAGGCCTCGACGGCGCGCTGGCGCTTCTGGGCGAGTTCGGTACCGGCGCTGTCCATGCGCCTCGACCTTTCATCGGTTCCGATGGCGGGCTACCGGGACGGCTATGTCGGCGCGGATGGCTGGCAGGGCTATCCCGGTGAGTTGCGCGAACTCATGGCCTATGTGCGCGCAAACGGCATCCCCAATCTCGTGACGCTTTCCGGCGACTATCACGCCTTCGCCGCGGGCCGCCTGCCGGTCGACCCGGATGCGGAGAAGCTGGCCTTCCCGGCCGCGGAGTTCATGACGGCGGCGATCAGCTCCGGCGACATGTTCTCCAGCGTCGAGCGCACCGCGCGCGGCAGCGACACGTTTTACCGCGTCGCCGTGATGAAGGACGCCGACGGCAAGGAGTTGGCGAACTGGAACAACACGCTGGTGAACGGGTTCCGCGCCGGGCTCGTCACCTCCTATGCGGGCAAGGGCTGGGGCGACTGGTTCGTGAACGAACGGGCGAGCCCCGGCCTTTCCTATGTCGACTCGCGCGGGCACGGCTTTTCCCTCGTCACCGTGACCGAAAGCGCCGTGGTCGTCGAACAGGTGAATGTGGGCGGCGTGTCGCATGACGCCGGCCCCGCCGGCCCCGACATTCTGCGCAAGGCGCGCTTCGTCGTGAAGAGCTGGGGACCGGGCGAGGATGCCGCGATCGAAGGGCCCCTCTTCACCGGCGAACCGCCTTATCCGTACTCGGAGTAATTTTTACTCACACGCTCCCGATTTGACCCCGCCTCCCCAACCGCTAATCTTTGTCGAAAGACACCGATAGCGAAGATTCAGGGGAGGAACGAGGATGGCGTTCAAGGAATATGCCGACTATGACGGGCTGGGCCTGGCCGGGCTGGTGGAGAAAGGCGACGTTTCCGCCGCCGAACTGGCCGACGAGGCGATAGAGCGGATCGAACGGCATAACGGAACGCTCAATGCCGTGGTTCACAAGGCCTATGACGAGGCCCGCGAAACGGCAAAAGGCCCCCTGCCCGACGGCCCGTTCAAGGGCGTGCCCTTCCTCATCAAGGATCTCGGCATTCAGGTGAAGGGCTGGCCGCGCACCTCCGGCAGCCGCTTCGTGGCCGATATCGTCGATACCGAGGACACCGAACTCACCAAACGCTACCGCGCATCCGGCGCGGTGCTGGTCGGCAAGACCAACACGCCGGAATACGGCATCACCGGCACCACGGAATCCACGCTTCTCGGCCCCTGCCGGAACCCGTGGGATCCGAACCGCATTTCCGGCGGCTCCTCGGGCGGCGCGGCCTCGGCCACGGCGGCGGGCATCGTGCCGCTGGCTCATGCGTCGGACGGGCTGGGCTCGATCCGCATTCCGGCGGCCTGTTGCGGGTTGTTCGGCCTCAAGATAACGCGCGACCGCAATCCGCAAGGGCCTGGCGACTATGACCGCGCCATCGGCTTCAGCGTCGATCATGTGGTGAGCCGGACGGTGCGCGACAGCGCCGCCATGCTGGACGCGACCGGCTATCCCGAACCCGCCTCGCCTTACGCGCCGCCGCCCAAATCCGCGCCCTATATGGAAGAGATCACAAAGAACCCCGGCAAGCTGAGGATCGCCTGGTCGCCGGAAACGCCGAGCGGGCGGCCCATCCTGCCGGAAATCCAGGCGGCGCTGGAAAAGACGGCCGATCTTCTGGAAAAGCTCGGTCATGAGCTCGTCCCGACCGGGCTGGGCGTGGACTATCGTGCCCTCTACCGGGCGCAGGGGCTCGTTTCCGCCTCGAACTTCGCCGCGGGCATGATGCGCCGCATCGAGGCGATGGGCCGCGAGCCGCGCGAGGACGAGCTGGAGCCCAATACATGGGCGGGCTTCAGGAACGGCCAGAAGGTCTCCGGCGCGCAAGCCATGTGGGGCTGGCAGCAGCTTCGCCTGATGAACCGGCAGATCCTCGGTCTGTTCGAGGATTTCGACGTCTATCTCTGCCCGGTGCTGGGCGACCTGCAGCCCGAGATCGGCCATTTCACGCCGGACCAGGAGCCGAAGGAACTGAACCGCCGGCAGGGCCGCGTCTTCCCCTTCACCCCGCCCTTCAATTTCACCGGCCAGCCTTCCATGTCCGTGCCGCTCTGGCAGTCCGAAAACGGCCTGCCCATCGGCATGATGTTCACCGGGCACTATGCCGACGAGGCGACGCTCTTCCGCCTCGCCGCCCAGCTCGAAAAGGAATGCGCCTGGAAGGACCGGAAACCGAAAGTGTGGGATTGAGACCGGTTTCACCGTCATTGCGAGCGCCCGCAAGGGCGCGCGGCAATCCGGAGGCGGCAGGCGCGGCGCTGGATTGCTTCGTCGGCTCCGCCTCCTCGCAATGACGGCCTATCTACCTCTTGGGGGCGGGCCGTTTCCGCGTTAAAACGCCTTCCATGACAGAAAGCATCGAACCCGTTCACGTAATCGGCGCCGGCATGGCCGGCTCGGAAGCCGCCTGGGCGCTCGCGCAGGCGGGCGTCCCCGTCCTGCTGCATGAAATGCGGCCCGTGGTGAAGACGGACGCGCATGAGACGGACGGCTTCGCGGAGATGGTCTGCTCCAACTCCTTCCGCTCCGACGATTACGAGCAGAACGCCGTCGGCCTGCTGCATGAGGAAATGCGCCGGGCGGGCTCGCTGATGATGGAAGCCGCCGACCGGGCCAAGGTGCCCGCGGGCGGCGCGCTCGCCGTGGACCGGGAAATCTTCTCCGGCTTCGTGACGGAACGCCTCGCCAACCATCCGCTGGTGACCGTGGAGCGCGGCGAGGTGGACGGCCTGCCGCCCGCCGAGTGGGACAATGTGATTATCGCCACCGGCCCGCTGACCTCCGCGAAGCTCGGCGCGGCCATCGCGGAGCTGACGGGCGGCGACGAACTCGCCTTCTTCGATGCCATCGCCCCGATCGTCTACAAGGAGACGATCGATATGTCGGTCTGCTGGTACCAGTCGCGCTACGACCGCGTGGGATCGGGCGGCGAAGGCGCAGGCGGCGCGGGCAAGGACTATATCAACTGCCCGATGGACAAGGATCAGTACGAAGCCTTCATCCGTGCCCTGATCGACGCCGAGAAGACAGAGTTCAAGGAATGGGAGAAATCGACCCCCTATTTCGACGGCTGCCTGCCCATCGAGGTGATGGCCGAACGCGGGATCGAAACGCTGCGCTACGGCCCCATGAAGCCGGTCGGGCTCACCAATCCGCACAACCCGGAGGTGAAGCCCTATGCGGTGATCCAGCTCCGCCAGGACAACAAGCTCGGCACGCTCTACAACCTCGTCGGCTTCCAGACCAAGATGAAGCATGGCGAACAGAAGCGCGTCTTCCGCACCATTCCGGGGCTTGAGAACGCCGAGTTTGCCCGGCTGGGCGGGCTCCACCGCAACACCTTCCTCAACAGCCCGAAACTGCTCGACCGCGCCATGCGGCTGAAGGCCGAGCCGCGCCTGCGCTTCGCGGGCCAGATCACCGGCGTCGAGGGCTATGTGGAAAGCGGCGCCATGGGCATTCTCGCAGGCCGTTTCGCCGCCGCCGAACGGCTCGGCCGCGAGGTCGCGCCGCCGCCGCGCACCACCGCGCTCGGCGCCCTGCTCGCCCATATTACCGGCGATGCGGAGGCCAGCACCTTCCAGCCGATGAACGTCAATTTCGGGCTCTTTCCGGAGGTGGAAATCCCGAAGGACGAAAACGGCAAGCGCGTGCGCGGCAAGGCCAAGGGCCCGGCGAAGAAACGCGCCCACACATCGCGTGCGCTGGCCGATCTCGAAGGCTGGCTGAAACCGCACGCCGAAGCCGCGGAATAAACCCGAACCGTCATTGCGTCGTCGCTTTCGCTCCTCGCAATGACGAAAACGGGAAACGCGCCGCCTAAATCCGCCCCCGCCATTTCCGGCCCAGCAGACGGAGCTGCCTGCGGAAGGCGGGCACGTCGCTGCGCTCCCGGAACGGATCGAACCCCTCGGCCAGCACGATGTCGAGATAGCGGTCGCAGAGCGAGGCGGGAAGCAGCGCGGGCAACAGCTCTTTCGGGACGCCCTCGCGCCGCGCCGAGGCCAGATGCGCTCGCGCCGCGCTACCGATCTCCCGCATCGCCGCGCGAAGCGCCTCGCTCATCCGCCCGTGAAGCAGCCCATGCGGATCGAGGTCGTGGCGGCGCATCAGATCCACCGGCAGCATCACATGCCCCTGCGCCGCCTTCGCCGGAAGGGCGCGCAACAATCCGGTCAGCGCGAAGGCCGCGCCCGCATGGTCGATGGCCTCGCGATGCGCCGCCGCCGCGCCCTCGCCGCCCAGAACCGTCGCGGCGAGCGACATGAGCCCCCCCGAGGTCGCCACGGCATACCCCTCCAGCGCGGCCATATCCTCGAACGGCTCCTCGTCGAGATCGCGTTCCCTCATATCGACCAGCGCCGTCAGGTCCGAAAGCGGCAGGTCGACATGCTTTCGGGTTTCGGCAAGCGCAACCGCCGCATGATGCCCGCGCGTCTCGCCCGCATCGAGACCTTCGAGAACCTCCCGCCACCATTGCAGCCGGATCATCCCCATCATCGGCTCGCTCACCGTTTCGGCGATGCGCGCGATCTCCAGATTGAAGGCATAAAGCGCCAGCAGGGCCGGCCGCTTTTCGGCGGGCGCCAGCAACAGGCTCAGAAAGCGGTCATGGTCGCCCGCCCGCAGCTCTGCGAGACAGGCATCGAAACTCGCTTTTATGTCGACGCCGTCATTCATGCTGCTTCAAATAACAAGGGGGCCGCCCGGAAGCGACCCCCCGTCTTTACCGGAACCGCAATTCCCTCGATAGCGGCCCTCAATAAATGTTCTGGGCCGACACCATCGCAAAGAGCATCGGGATCGACAGCAATGTGTTGGTGCGCGAGAACAGCATGGCCGTGCGCGCGGCCGGCGGCTTGGACTCCGCCGGCGTATCCACCAGCCCGAGCGCGATCTTCTGGTTCGGCCAGATCACGAACCAGACGTTGAACCACATGATGATCCCGAGCCACATGCCGATACCGATAGCCGTGCTCTTGTGCACCATGAAGTCGTTCATCGCGCCGAGCGTGAGCGCATCGCCCAGATAGCCGTTCAGATGGGCGAGAATGAGCCCCGTCACGATGGTCGCCATGGCGCCCCAGCGGAACCAGAACAGCGCTTCGGGGGCAATCACCTTGCTGATCGCGGGTTTCTGATCGTCGGGAATGCTCGGCATTTTCGGGATCTGGACGAAATTGAAATACCAGAGCAGGCCGATCCACATGACGCCGCTGACGACATGCAGCCAGCGGAAAATGAACGCCCAGAAGAGCCGTCCCGCTTGGCCGTCCCAGACGAAATACATGATGAGCAGAATGGCTGCGAGTACGCAGCCCGCAATGACCGTGTTTCTCAGCGATGTCAGGATAGCTGCCATGTTCCTCCCCTTCCTTCATCGCGAGGCGACCCTCCCAAGCCGCCCGCATCCCCGCGACTCAATGCCGCAGGCCGGTACCAAGGCTAGGAGTTCTGGGAAGAAAAGGGAAGCAGAGCAAAATCGCCTATTTAACGGTCGGGATGGTCCCGCCTGCCCGCTTTGTGCCAGAAGCGGACATCACTAATACTCGTCCATGACATTGCCTTGGGCAAAGTTACCAACAGAAGTTCCATAATCCCACGAATAGCGTGATCCGCGAGATATGGTCTACAACGATATGTCTTTCACATCGGCCAACTTCGGCTTCGATCTGAGCAATCGCGAAATCGCCACTCTCACATATCTTTGCCTCCTGCTTGCCACCATACTTATGTGGAAAGAGGTACGCCCTTTGGCGTTTAATATCGTGCAGGCCTTCTTTGCGCCAAAGCTCGCTCAGATCTGGCTGCTCATGTCTATCTACGTTGCTACCTGCGTCTGGCTGCTTGCGTGGATGAATCTTTGGGAATGGACCAATCTCAAGTCGACCCTCCTGTGGTGGTTGACTGTTGGTTTCACCTCTGTCTTTGAGGCGGAGCGGCTTAAAGAGAAACCACATGCGCTACGCAAACTAGTGCGCGATGCATTCACGCTCTCCACCGTAATTCTGTTCATCGCCGAGTTGGTGAGCTTCCCACTCTGGATAGAACTACTCCTAGCGCCAGCGCTCGTGTTTCTCGCTCTCCTTATAGCTGTCGGCGAACAACAGACCGAGAAATCCGACATAGACCAAGTGCTGAAACTGCTGCGCGGCCTCCAGATGTTCGCAGGCCTAATCATTCTCAGTTTCAGCTACTGGCTGGTTGCCAACAGCGTTACCGTTTTTTGGTCCCTAAATACACTGCGTGAGTTCGGGTTACCCTTGCTCCTTTGGCTGATGTTCGTTCCGTTCATTTTCCTACTAGCGGTCTATATGACCTACGAGGAAGCCTTCGTCCGTTTACAGATAAGGCCAGAACAGATGTCCATCGTTCGCTACGCGCGATGGAGCGCACTATTCGCGTTCGGATGGAACATCAATGCGGTGAAGCGCCTTGCGCGAGACATTAAAGTGCGCAACATCGTGGACAAGCAGGGTATCAAAGAGGCCATCCAGGAAATCAAAAGGTTACTCAAAGTCGAAAAAAATCCACCCTCCGTTGCTCGCGCCGAAGGTTGGTCGCCCTACGCAGCGCGGCTATTTCTTAAGGAATTCGGCCTCGTTACCGACGACTATCATCGCACACAATCGGGCTGGTTCGCTCACATCCCGTCGGTGGAGCTGAACAACGAAGTGCTGCCTGATCGAATTTCGTATTATCTCACTGGCAATGAGCGCGCCGTGACGCAGATGCGACTTGCACTCGATGGCTCGAACCAGAACGACACGAAGGAAGCTCAACGCGCCTTCGATGAACGCGCACTGACTCTACTCACAAAGGCTTTTGACGCTGAGCGTGCACCGAGGATCTACGCCCGCGCTCAAAAATCCAAACCAGACGTCTTGGTGACGGATGGTATACGGGTATCGCTGAACCGGTCAGATTGGGGAGACGACCGCGTCGGCGGATATGTACGGAATCTGATTGTTCAGCATTCTGCTCATCTAGGGGATAGCTAAAAAGTATTTCCGTTATCCGCTTAGGGCCATAAAGAAAATTGAACCTAATCCGCTCTCGCCAATCGGCCTATTCGACCGCGATGATCGCCGCCGCCACGCGGCGGCCCTCGTCCATGAGGAGGTTATAGGTCCGCGCCGCCGCGGGGCTGTCCATCACGTCGAAGGAAATCCCTTCTTCCTCCAGCATTTCCGCGATTTCGCGCGGCAGCCGGGCGAAGGACGCGCCCGCGCCGAAGAGCAGGATGTCGAAGCTGGATTTCACCGAAACGGCGGGGCTGAGGCTCTCCGCGGTGACTTCCGACAGATCGGCCACCGGCCAGGGATAGAGCCCGGAGGGGGTCAGCAAAACCGCCCCCTCGAAGCGCTGCCCTTCCAGCCGGAACCCGAAATCCCCATAGGCCTCGATCAGCGGTTGCCCGCTGAAATGAGGTTTCGATGAGGACGGTCCCGCCATGCGAAAGCCGATCTCAGCCCTTGGCCTGCTGCACCTTGGCGTCGCCCGTGCCGCTCCAGTCGCGCTTCACGCCGATATAGAGCAGCAGCGGCGAGGCGATGAAGATCGACGAATAGGTGCCGACCAGAATGCCGAAGATCATGGCGAAGGTGAAATCGCGCAGCACTTCGCCGCCGAAGATGTAGAGCGAGAAGAGCGCCAGCAGCGTCGTGCCGGAGGTCATCACCGTGCGCGACAGCGTCTCGTTGATCGACAGGTCCACCAGCTCGCCGAGATCCATCCGCTTGTACTTGCGCAGATTTTCGCGAATGCGGTCGTAAACCACCACCGTATCGTTCATCGAATAACCGATGATCGTCAGGATGGCGGCGATGGTCTGGAGGCTGAAATCGAGCTGCAGGAAGGAGAAGACGCCGATGGTCAGCGCCACGTCATGCACCAGCGCCAGCACCGAGCCGAGGCTGAACTGCCATTCGAAGCGGAACCAGATATAGATCAGCATCAGGACGATCGCGAGAATGACGGCGGTCACGCCGCTCTGGATCAGCTCGCCGCTGACCTGCGGCCCGACCACCTCGACGCGGCGATATTCGACGCCCTCGCCCAATGCGGCCTTGATCTTGTTGATGACCGCCTGCGATGCGTCGTTTCCGCCTTCATCAGGCGTCTGCACGCGAATGAGCACGTCATTGGCTTCGCCGAATTCCTGAATCTGCACCTCGCCCAGGCCGAGCGATCCCAGCCTGGTGCGCAGGCCCCCGATATCGGCGGGGCCGTCCGTGGCGACTTCCAGCAGAATGCCGCCCTCGAAATCGATACCGAAATTCAGGCCGCGCATCATGGTCAGCACGGCCGATGCGACGATCAGCAGAATCGAGACCCCGACCGCGATGTGGCGGAATTTGATGAACGGGATCTTCGTATCGCTCGGAATGAGCTTCAAATGTCTCATTGTCCTAAAATCTCCCGATCACAGATTCAGCGTCTTCGGCCGCCGCCGCTGATACCACGTGGCAACGAACACGCGGTTGACGGTGAAGGCGGTAAAGACGGAGGTGACCACGCCAATGGCCAGCGTCACCGCGAAACCGCGCACCGGACCGGAGCCGAGCTGGAAAAGCACGATGGCCGCGATGAGCGTGGTGATGTTGGCGTCGAGAATGGTGCTGAGCGCGCGGGAATAACCGGCCTCGAGCGCGGCGATGACCGATTTGCCCGCCTTCAGCTCTTCGCGGATGCGCTCATAGATCAGCACATTGGCATCCACGGCCATGCCGATCGTGAGAACGATACCGGCGATACCGGGCAGCGTCAGGGTTGCCTGCAGAAGCGACAGCACACCCATGATGAGCGCCACATTGATGATGAGCGCCACATTGGCGAGCACACCGAAAAAGCCATAGATCAGCGCCATGAAGACGATGACGGCGGCAAAACCGATCAGCGAGGCGATTTCGCCCGCGGCGACGGAGTCAGCGCCAAGGCTGGGACCGACCGTTCGCTCTTCCAGAATATCGAGCGGCGCCGGCAACGCACCGGCGCGCAGCAGGATCGCCAGATTGTTAGCCTCCGCCACGGTGAAATTGCCGCTGATCTGGCCCTGCCCGCCCGTGATCGGTTCGCGGATCACGGGGGCGGAGATCACCTTGCCGTCGAGCACGATGGCGAAAGGCCGGTTCACATTGTTTCTCGTCACATCGCCGAAAAGGCGCGAGCCCGTGGAATCGAACTGGAAGTTCACGACGGGCTCGCCGGTGCGGGAGTCGAAGCCCGGCTGCGCATCGGTGAGATGGTCGCCGCCCACCATGACCTGACGTTCGACCAGAACCGGCTGCTGATCGTTATCCTGCATATAGAGGATTTCGGAGCCCGCCGGCACCGACCCCGCCTGCATCGCCTGTTGTGCGTTCGCGGAATTGTTCACAAGACGGAAGGTGAGCTTCGCCGTCTGGTCCACCAGGTTCTTCAGGTTTTCCGGATCCTTGAGGCCCGGCACCTGCACGAGAATGCGGTCCGCGCCCTGCTGCTGGATGACGGGTTCGGTCGTGCCGAGCGCGTCGATACGGCGCCGCACGATCTCGATGGATTGCTGCATGGCCGAGCGCTGGCGCGACAGCCGTGCCGCGTCGGTCACCGCCACGGAAATCAGATTGCCCTGATTGCTGACTTCGATGTCGCGCGTCGGCGTGGTGGAAAAGCCGCCGCCATTGACCAGCGTGGAGAGATCCCTGATCTGCTGCATCGCGGTGTCGAGCTGCGCGGCGTCGGTCACGCGGACCGTCGCCACATCGCCTTTCACGCCGAGCCCGGTATAGCGGATGCCCTCGTCGCGCAGCGCCTTGCGGATATCGCCGACCAGCGACTGCAAGCGGTCCTTCATGACCGCGTCGATATCGACTTCCAGCAGCAGATAGGAACCGCCCCGGAGGTCGAGACCCAGATTGACCTGCTTGTCCGGCAGCCCGGCGGGCATATCGGCCAATGAGTCCTTGGGAAAGAAGTTGGGCGCCGAATAGGCAAACCCCGCGAAGCACACAAGGGCTACGAGGATGATCTTCCAGCGTTCGAAATGCAGCATCTGGGCTCCGCTCCCTCTTTGCACCCGTCACGGGCGCCCTTGCGGACGCCGGTGGCGGGGCAGCGGCTCTTGGTGGCGATCAGGACGGTGAATTGGAATTCGCGGGCACAGGTTCCGACTTGGAGCGGACCTCGCTGATCGTCGTCTTCACGACGCGCACACGCACATTCTCGGCGATCTCGACCTGAACCTCGTTCTCCTCGACTTTCGCGACCTTGCCGACGAGCCCGCCCGCGGTCACCACCGTGTCGCCCCGGCGCACATTGGACACCATTTCGCGGTGTTCCTTGACCCGGCGCTGCTGCGGCCGCAGCACAAGGAAATACATGATCGCAAAAAGAGCGATGAACGGAAAAATCGAGATCATAAACTCGTTAAAGCCGCCGGCCTGATCCATAGAAAACTCCCCAAGAGCTGAACTCGGAGCCGGTTGGAATAAAGGGGCTCCGAAGCGCGATTTGCGGCGGACTATAGCCGTCGCCCGCTGCTTTGCAAACCGCCTCTCGCCACATGACAGCCAGTTAAGTTTCGGCGCTGAAAGGCATTTTCCCTGCATGGCCCGGGTGCTAATGTCCGGCCCTCTCCATCCGGCTCCAAAACCCCCGTGAAAGCCCCATGACCGCAGAAAACGCCTCCGATCTCACGGCCCAGTTGCACCGCATCGCGGACGCCCTTGAGCGCCTTGCGCCGCCCGCCGCCGAAGGGGCCGGGCTCGATGCCGCCGACGCCTTCGTCTGGCAAGCCGACAGCGCCACCCTGCAGCCCGTGCCGAAGGTCTCGCGGGTGGATATGTCGCTCCTGCAGGGGGTGGACCGGATGCGCGACATCCTGCTGGACAATACCCGCCGCTTCGCAAAGGGCCTGCCCGCCAACAACGCCCTGCTCTGGGGCGCGCGGGGCATGGGCAAAAGCTCTCTCGTCAAGGCCGCCCACGCGGCGGTGAACGAGGAAAGCCCGTCCGCGCTCGTCCTGATCGAAATTCATCGCGAGGACATCGAGAGCCTGCCCCGCCTGATGCTGCAGCTCCGCGACCAGCCGCGCCGGGTCGTCATTTTCTGCGACGACCTTTCCTTCGACCATGACGATACCGACTACAAATCGCTGAAAGCGGTGCTCGAAGGCGGCATCGAGGGGCGGCCCGACAATGTGCTTTTCTACGCCACCTCCAACCGCCGCCATCTGATGCCGCGCGACATGGTGGACAATGAGCGCTCCACCGCGATCAACCCGTCGGAGGCGGTGGAGGAAAAGGTCTCGCTCTCCGACCGCTTCGGCCTCTGGCTGGGCTTTCACAATTGCAGCCAGGCCGACTATCTGGAAATGGTCGACGGCTATGCCCGCTATCACGGGCTGGAGATCGGCGCGGAAGACCTCCACGCCCAGGCCATCGAATGGGCCGCCACGCGCGGCGCCCGCTCGGGCCGCGTGGCCTGGCAGTTCATTCAGGACCTGGCGGGACGTCTGGGGGCGGCGCTGAGGGATTGAGGGGAACGCCCTCCCTCTTCCACCGTCATGCCCCGCTTTATGCGGGGCATCCACGCCTTACTTGCCGCCAAGACGTGGATGGCCCGAACAAGTCGGGCCATGACGCATCCGGGCGGAGGGTCAGCTACCGATCAGCCCGTTCGGATTGAGCGCTTTCGCGCCCTTGCGGATTTCGAAATGGACCTGTGGCGTGACCACGCTGCCGCTCTTGCCGGCCAGCGCGATTTCCTGTCCGCGCGTCACCCGGTCGCCCCGCTTCACCAGCAACCGGCTGTTATGCGCATAGGCCGTCACCCATCCGTTGGAATGGCGGATGAGGAGCAGATTGCCATAGCCCTTGAGCTCATTGCCCGCATAGGCGACGACGCCGGTCTGCGCCGCGTGAACCGGCGTGCCCTCGGCCACGGCGATGTTGACGCCGTCATTGTGAAGCCCGTTCGCCTTGGGCCCGTAGCTGGAAATCACCTTGCCCTGCACCGGCCAGACGAAACTGCCCGACGACGCGGGCGGCGGCGGGACCGGCGACCTCGTCGGTTGCGCGGTTGCCACCGGCGTACCGACGCTGCGGGACGGCCGTTGCAGGGGAAGCGTCAGCGCCAGGCGGGCATTGGCGCTTTCCGGCCTGCCCGGCGTGGGACGGGCCTGCGGCCGGGGGACGCCCGACGCGGTTTGCACCTGCGTGCCGCGCCCCGGGATCTGGAGCTTTTCGCCGACCCGGATCTCGTAGGGCGGCGGGATATTGTTGCGCTGGGTGAGCGACGCCATGTCGACATCGTAGCGCCGCGAGATCGAATAAACGGTCTCCCCGCGCTGCACGGTGTGATAGCGCCCGCGCGGAATGCGGAGCTTCTGGCCCGGATAAATGTCATAGGGCGGCTGTAGACCGTTCTCGTCGATCAGCGCGCGGATCGACACGCCCTGCGACCGGGCGATGCGATAGACGGTATCGCCGCGCTGGACCGCGTAAAGCCCGCCGGCGCTCACGCGCCCCTGCGCGGCGGGCGCGGGGCGGCTCGGCCCCCCGTCCCACCAGGCGGGCGTGGGCTCGCGCGCGCAGCCGGCCGCGAACAGCAGGAAGACCAGCGCCGCCGCCCGGCGCGCGCCCTGTCCCCGTTCCGTCCAGCCTGTCCTGCCTCGCCGCATCAACTTTCCTTGGCCACGCCTTCCACCAGCGGCACGAAGCGGACCGGCAGAAGCTCTTCCCGCTTCACACCTTCCTCCGTTCGCTCGATCCGGACAAGCCGCTGGTCGCCGGGCATGGGCTTCGGCGCGCCGGAATCCGGCCTTACCAGCGCCGTCGCGGCGATAGGCGCCACCAGAATGCCCCCGACCTTGAGCTGGTCGACCAGCGTCTGGGGCACGGTCGGGGCCGCCGCGGTGACGATGATTCGGTCAAAAGGGGCCTGTTCCGGCCAGCCCTTGGTCCCGTCGCCCACCTTGGCGGTGATGTTATGGAGATGCAGCTCCTCGAAGCGCTTTTCGGCGTCCTTCAGCAGGGTCCGGTAGCGCTCGATGGTGTAGACGCGGCGGCAGAGCTTCGCCAGCACGGCGGCCTGATAGCCGGACCCTGTGCCGATCTCCAGCACCTTCATCCGGTCCGTGACCTTCAACTGCTCGGTCATATAGGCGACGATATAGGGCTGGCTGATGGTCTGGCCGCACTCGATGGGCAGCGCATGATCCTCATAGGCCTGCTTGCGGAACGTGCCGGCCACGAAGGTCTCGCGCGGAATACGCTCGATCGCGGAAAGGACGCGCTTGTCGCGAATACCCTGCCGCCGGAGCGACATGATGAGCTCGATTTTCCCCTGCTCGGCCTCATCCATCGCCGCGCACCCGCCCTTTTACTCGATTGACTTCACTTGCCTTGTTTCGCGGCTTTCCGCCCGCCATTCACCGCCGTCTCGAGGGCGGACATGGTGCGCCCATGCGTCAGGTTCATGTGGAGCGGCGTCACCGAAACATAGCCGTCATAGATCGCCCGCAGGTCCGTGCCCTTGGGCGGATTGCTCAGAATGCGCTCGAAGCCGAGCCAGTAATAGGGATTGTTGCGCGCGTCGATCCGCTCCTCGACGCGAACGAGCGACTGATCCCGCTTGCCCTGCTTCGTCACCTGAATGCCCTTGACGGCAGCCGCCGACACATCGGGAAAGTTGATGTTGACGAGCACATCCTCGGGCCAGCCCGCCTTGAGCAGATCCTTGAGGATCGCCGGCGCGTGACGCTCCGCCGTCGCCCATTTCACATGGGACTTGCCGCCGAAGCCAAAGGCCTGGCTCAACGCGACGGAGGGAATGCCGAGCTGCGTTCCTTCCATCGCCGCCGCGATCGTGCCCGAATAGGTCACGTCGTCGGCGATGTTCTGACCGCGATTGACGCCCGACAGAACGAGGTCCGGCGTCTCGCCGTGAAGGATGTGGCGCACCGCCATCATCACGCAATCGGACGGCGTGCCCTTCACCGCGTACTTCTTCGGACCGAGTTCGCGCAGGCGGATCGGATTGGCCAGCGACAGCGAATGCGACGACCCGCTCTGCTCTTCCTCAGGCGCGACAACCCAGACATCGGAGGAGAGCTTGCGCGCGATCTTCTCCAGCGCCTTCAGCCCCGGCGCATTGATCCCGTCATCGTTGGTGACGAGAATCCGCATGTCCTTGCCGGCCGTCTTGCGGGCTGCGCGCGCCATATCGTCAGGCTCCGATCACTGTTTTGCCGCCCATATAGGGTTGAAGCACGTCCGGCACCGCGATGGAACCGTCCGCCTGCTGGTAGTTCTCCAGCACCGCCACCAGCGTCCGCCCGACCGCGAGGCCCGAGCCGTTGAGCGTGTGAACGAAGGCCGTGCCCTTCTCGCCCGCCGGGCGGTAACGCGCATTCATCCGCCGCGCCTGGAAGTCGCCGCAGACCGAACAGGAGGAAATCTCGCGATACATTTTCTGGCCGGGCAGCCAGACCTCGATGTCGTAAGTCCGGCGCGAGCTGAACCCCATATCGCCCGTGCAGAGCGTCATGACGCGGTAAGGCAGATCGAGCCGCTTCAGCACTTCCTCCGCGCAAGAAAGCATCCGCTCATGCTCGTCGAGCGAGGCCTGCGGCGTGGTGACGGAAACGAGTTCCACCTTGGAGAACTGATGCTGGCGGATCATGCCGCGCGTATCGCGGCCCGCCGCGCCCGCTTCCGCGCGGAAGCACGGCGTATAGGCGGTGAAGCGTCGCGGCAGCTCTTCCTCGGAAAGAATGCTCTCGCGCACAAGGTTCGTCAGCGGCACTTCCGCCGTCGGCACCAGCCAGTAGCGGTCTTCCTCCTCGGAGGACTGGCCCTTGTAGACGGCGAACTGGTCGTCGGCGAATTTGGGAAGCTGCGCGGTACCGAACATCGCCTGGTCGCGCACGAGATAAGGCGGCAGCACTTCCTCATAGCCGAACTCGGTGGTGTGGAGATCGACCATGAAATTGGCGATGGCGCGCTCCATCCGCGCAAGCGCGCCCTTCAGCACCACGAAACGCGAGCCGGAAAGCTTCGCCGCCGTCTCGAAATCCATGAGGCCGAGCGCTTCGCCGAGATCGAAATGCTCCTTCGCCTCGAAATTCAGCGCGCGGGGTTCGCCGACCTTGTGGCGCTCCACATTGGCGCTCTCATCCGGACCCTCGGGCACTTCGTCGAGCGGGATGTTGGGGATGGCGGACAGCGCGGTGTCGAGCGCGCCGGTGGCCTCGCGTTCGGCGGCTTCCAGCTCCTGCATCCGGGCCTTGTTCGCCGCGACTTCGGCTTTCTTCGCCTCCGCCTCGTCCTTCCGGCCCTCCTTCATCAGGCCGCCAATGAGCTTGGCCGCCGCGTTGGAACCGGCCTGAAGCTCCTGAAGCTCGGCAATCACCTTGCGCCGGGTCTCGTCGAGCGCGATCAGATGGGCCGCCTGCGGGTCCAGCCCGCGTTTGGCGAGACCCGCATCGAACGCTTCCGGTTCGTCGCGAATGGCCTTGATGTCGAACATGACACCCCGAATGTCTGAAGGATGAAGGAATGGCGGAAGCCCGCCCGAATCGAGCCGGCGCCGCCGCGTCTCAGGCCGAACTGTATACGCGCTGGGCCCGAAAGCGTCCAGAACGGCGGGCGATCACTCGGCCTCGCCCGTCCCCTCTTCCTCATCCGCCCCGGCTTCGGCCCGCTTTCTCTCGGTCATGCCGACCAGCAGGATCGAAACCTCGTAGAGCAGATAGGTGGGCGTACCGAGCGCGATCTGGCTCAGAAGGTCCGGCGGGGTCAGAAAGGCCGCGGCGGCGAAGGTGACGACCAGCGCATATTTCCGGCCGCGTTTCAGCATATCGCTCGAGACGACGCCGATACGGCCCAGAAGCGTCAGGATGACGGGGAGCTGGAAGCAGAGGCCGAAGGCGAAGATCAGCGTCATCACCAGCCCCAGATATTCGCTGACCCGGGGAAGCAGCTCGATGGCCGCCTGCCCGTCGCCCGCCTGCTGCTGCATGCCGGCGAAAAAGCCGAGCGCCATGGGCAGGACGCCGAAATAGACGAGACCGGCGCCCATCAGGAACAGGATCGGCGTCGCCACAAGATAAGGCAGGAAGGCATGCCGCTCGTTCTTGTAGAGGCCGGGCGCCACGAACATGTAGATCTGGATCGCGATGATCGGAAAGGCGAGAAACATCGCCCCGAAAAAGGCGAGCTTCATCTGCGTCAGAAAGAATTCCTGCGGCGCGGTGAAGATGAGCTTGGCGCCGAGCTGGCTGCCGATGACGTGGTTATAGGGCGCCACCAGGATGTTGAAGATGTCCTTGGCGAAATAGATGCAGATACCGAAGCCGATCACGATGGCGACGATCGACTTGATGAGCCGCGAGCGCAGTTCGATCAGGTGATCGAGCAGCGGGGCCCGCGAGGACTCCATTTCGTCGTCCGGCTCGCTCATGCCCCGTCCTTCGGCGATTTCGAGGCCGGTTTTTCGCCCTCGCCGCTATCCGCGCCGTTGTCCGCTTCTCCGGATCGCTCGATGTCCTGCCTCTCACGGATCTGGTCGGCCATTTCCTCGGGCAGACCGTCGAGCTGGGTCTCGGAGATGGCGGCGCTGCCCGCGCCCCGGTTGCTGCCGGAGGACGGCGGCTGCGTCGCCTTGTCGAGATCCTTGCGCATTTCGCTCAAGGGGGCGGTCGCCTCGGATTTCAGCGTGGCCACTTCGCGGCGCAGTTCCTCGACCTCGGTTTCCCGCGCCAGCTCGTCGAATGTCGCCTGGAACTCGCGGGCCACCTTGCGGGCCTTGGCCATGTACTGGCCGGCGGTGCGCATCATGCGCGGCAGGTCGCGCGGACCCACCACGACAAGCGCAATGACGGCAATGAGAAGCAGCTCTGACCAGCCCAGATCGAACATGATGAATCCTGGAAATGGAGCCGGAAAGAAGACGCGGCGCGAACCGGCCCGCCTCGGCCCCCGCGGACCAGATTAGCTGCTGGCCGTCTTGTCCTTGCTCTCCGCCTTTTCCGCCGCCTCATCCTCATGAACGGCGGTGGCGTCGATGGTTTTGGGCTCGGGTTTGTCCTTGCCCTCTTCCTCATCGCCGTCATTAAGGCCTTCGCGGAAGCTCCGGATTCCCTTGGCAAAATCGCCCATCAGACCGGAAATGCGACCCGACCCGAACAACAGGACGATGATCGCAACGACGAGCAGTATCTGTGTCCAACCTGGCATATTCTTCTCCGAAACTCCGCTGGGCGCATCCCGGCGGACAACCGGTATGTGCAGCACAATATGGGCGCTCAGGCGCGGAATTGCGATAGGTCCGGTTTGCGCGGCACCCGTCCGGCAAGCCCAATGATCGTCACTGGTTAGCATATCGGGACGGGCGCTGGATAGCGCCCTTTCCGGCCGGTCGCGGGGCCGTCCCTATTCCTCTTCGCCGCCCGCCGTCAGATGCTCGTCCATCGCCGCGCCATATTCCTCGTTGAGCGGCTCGTCGTCGGTGAAATCGCCGTCCCCGTCGCCGCCGCTGTCGCTGGGCGTGGGCACCTCGAAGCCGGGCGGCAGACGCCCGTCGAGAAGGCCAGCCGCCTTGAGTTCCTCGGCGCCCGGCAGATCGCCCACATTCTCCAGACCGAAATGCACCAGGAATTCCTCGGTCGTGCCATAGGTCACCGGCCGGCCCGGCGTCCGCCGCCGCCCGCGCAGGCGCACCCACTCGGTTTCCATCAGCACGTCCAGCGTGCCCTTGGACACGGAGACGCCCCGGATCTCCTCGATTTCGGCGCGCGTGACCGGCTGGTGATAGGCGATGATCGCCAGCGTCTCCATCGCCGCGCGCGACAGCTTGCGCGTGCTGACGGCCTCGCGCTCCATCAGGAACGCCATGTCGTCGGCCGTCCGGAACATCCATTTATTGGCGATACGAACGAGGTTTACGCCCCGTTCTTCGTAGAACTTCTGAAGATCCTCGATCGCCGCGCCCACATCCGCCCCCTCGGGCAGACGCGCGGCGATGCTGTCGATGTCCAGCGGTTCGGCAGCCGCGAAAAGCAGCGCCTCGGTCATCCGGATCACCTGCGCATGATCGGTCGCATTGGACGGAAACCGCACGACATTGTCCGCCGCCTCGTCCTCTGCCCCATCTGTGGCCTCGTCCGCCGCCTTGCCGTCCTGCGCTTCGGCTGCGCTCTCCTCGTCGTCGTTTTCGGCCTCGGCGGTCGCCTCCGTCTCGGGCATCTCGCCGTCGCGCTCTTCCTCGCGCTCGTCCGCTTCCCCGGTCGGCTGATCGTGCTGGATTTCGTCTGTCATTCGCCTGTCTTTCCGGTGTCGTCATCGCCGGTCGAATTCGTGTCGCCGTCGTCGCCTTCCGCGTCCTCGTCCGACGCCTGTTCAGGCACCAGAGGCTCGTCGGGCGGCGTATCGCGCCGGCGCATGAAAAGCGGCCCGAAAGATCCCGATTGTCTCAATTCCACATGGCCGTCCTTGGCCATCACGAGCGAGGCGCTCAACATGCTGGCCAGCGCCGAGCGGCGCAGTTCCGGCGTCACGCCCTCGCCCGTCGGCAGATAGGTCTCGATCCGGTCCCACTCGACCATGATGCCGAGCATCTTTTCCAGACGGCGGCGCGCGTCCTCGATCTGCATGATGGGAAGCTTCTTGGGCTCCCATTTCGTCTCATGGCCGGTCAGCCGCTGCTCGGAATAGGCCTTCAAAAGGTCGTAGAGCGAGGCATCGAACTCGCTCCGCCGAATGACCCTGACGCCTTCCGGCGCGCCCCGGCGGAAGACATGAATGCCCATCCGCTTCTGGCTGGCGAAAAGCTGCTCGGACGCCTTGCGCATCGCTTCCAGCCGCTGAAGCTGGAAGGCAAGACGCGCGGCCATTTCCTCGCCCGAGGGGCCTTCCTCCTCATCCGGCGGCGGCAGCAGCAGGCGCGATTTCAGGTAGGCGAGCCAGGCCGCCATGACCAGATAATCCGCTGCAAGATCAAGCTCCATCCTCTGGGCTTGATTGATGAATTCGAGATACTGCTCGGCCAGTTGCAGGATCGAGATCTTGGTGAGATCGACCTTCTGGTTGCGCGCCAGCACCAGCAGCACGTCCAGCGGTCCCTCGAAACCGTCCAGATCGACGATCAGCGACTCGCCTTCGCCCTCGGCTTCGGGTTCGCCGCGCGGCGCACCTTCCTCGAACCCGTCCGGCGCTTCCGCCTGCGACCCGGCCTCGCTAACGGCCTCGTCGCCGCCCTCGGGCCCGTCGCCCGGCGTCTCGCCCGACATCTCGCTTTGTGAGGACGCCTCGTTCATCTCTGTCCCTGGAATGGTCCCGTCAGTCCCGAGCCCCGACTGAATGTCCCCCGACTCGAAACGGCTGAAAGGAATCAGTTATAGCGCGTGATCCGCGCAGGGCCTACCCGGCCCATGAGCTTATCCCCAGCCTTCTGCGCTCAGGCCGTGAGCGAGATGCCGAGAAGCTCCTGCAGCCGGGCATAGCCGGTTTCCGCGTCGAACCCCATGGGCGGCTTTTTCCAGTTGCGAATGGCCGTTTCGGCCCGCGCCCCGGCCTCGCCGGCCAGTGCGGGCACCTCGGCGGCCACCGCCTGCATTTCGGCCATATCGCCATTGCAGTGAAGCGCCATGTCGCAACCGGCCCCGAGCGCGGCGCGCGTCCGCTCGCCGAGCGACCCCTTGAGCGCCTGCATCGACAGATCGTCGCTCATCAGAAGACCGAAAAACCGCATATCCTCCCGGATGACCTCCCGAATGACCTTGGCCGAGGTCGTGGCGGGATTATCCGGATCGATCGCGCTGTAGACGACATGCGCCGTCATGGCGAGCGGCATGTCCGACAGGGTCCGGAACGGCACGAAATCCGTCTCGTCGAGCGTTTCGCGCGAGGCATCCACCACCGGAAGTTTCTCGTGGCTGTCCACGCCCGCGCGGCCATGCCCCGGAATATGCTTGATGACCGGCAGCACGCCGCCCGCCAGCAGCCCTTCGGCGGCGGCCTGCGCCACGGCTTTCACGGTCTCCGGCGCGGTCGAATAGGCCCGGTCGCCGATAATGTCGTGGGCGCCCGCGACCGGCACGTCGAGCACCGGCAGGCAATCGACATCGATCCCGACATCGGCAAGTTCCGAGGCGATGAGCTGCGAACCGAGCCGGGCGGCGGTGAGCCCCGCTTCCGCGTCCCGCTCGTAAAGCGCACCATAGGCGCGCGCCGGGGGATAGCGCCGCCAGTGCGGCGGCTTCAGACGGGCGACGCGCCCGCCCTCCTGATCGATCAGCACCGGCGCATCGTAGCCGACCGTCTCGCGGAAGGAGGCGGTCAGCGCTCGAAGCTGGTCCGGCGTCTCGATATTGCGGGCGAACACGATGAAGCCCCATGGCCGGGCATCCCGGTAGAAGCTCTTTTCGTCCTCGCTAAGCGTTAAACCCCGGCAGCCGTAAATCGCGGCCTGTTGCGTCATCGCGGCCTCACAAGGCAGCCCTGGCCCTGCGCTTTCAGCTTCGCGCAAAGCTCGGCTGCGTCTGTCTTGTCCATGTATCCGGCCCGGAGCCGGTAATAGATGCCCTTGTCGCCCAGATCCGCCCGCTGAATGTCGGCGGAAAGCCCGCCCAGCAGCGAGGCGTGCTTGCCCTGCAACCCGCGAAACGCCGCCCGGGCGGCATCTGCGTCCCGGAACGCGGCAAGCTGCACGACATAGCCGCCCGACGCGGCCTGCGCAGAGGGCGCGGGAGGCGACGATTGAGCGAGCGCGGCCTTCACCTGCTCGACGGTCTTGTCCTCGGCCGGCGCGGGCTCGGGCGCAGCTTTTGGCGCAGCTTCCGGCTCGGTCCCGGCTGCTGTCTCTTCCCCCTCGGGCGCATTCGCCGGCGGCGTCGCAGCGGAGGCTTCCGGCGCGGCTTCGGGAATGTCGACGGGTTCTTCCGCCGGCGGCAGAAGCTGCTCGACCTTCAGTTCCTCATTATCCTTCGAGGAGCCGTCGATACGGTCGTAGATCGTGTTTTCCTGATGCGGAATCTTGACCCCGCCGGGTTCCTTGGGCGCGACCTTGCCCGGCATGTTCTCGGCCTGGAGCACGGGCGGCTGGGCCTGATTGCCCTGCTTCATCCCCTGCTGATAGGCCACGAACACCACGCCGCCGAACACGATCAGAAGCACGAGCACGCTCAGCACCATCAACGCGCGGCGGCGGCTGGACGTATCCTCGTCTTCGTAGTCGTAATCGTCGTAGTCGTCGTCATAGTCCGGGTCGATGTCGTATTCGGGTTCATCGTCCCAGTCTCTGCCTGAAGGCATCAGCGCATCTCCTCGGCGGGTTCGACCCCCAATATCCCCAGCCCGGCCGCGATCACATAGCCTGTCGCTCGAATCAAGGCGAGCCGGGCCATGGTAACATCCTTGTCGTCGCTCACGATAAACCGCAGGCGCGGCTCGTCCTTGCCCTTGTTCCACAGCCCGTGGAAGGCGGAGGCGAGATCGTAGAGATAGAACGCGATGCGATGGGGCTCATGCGCCAGCGCGGCCTGCTCCACCGCGCGCGGAAAACTCGCCATAAGCTTGATAAGGCCCAGCTCCGCCTCATCCGTCAGCGCGGCGAGATCCGCATTGGAAAGCGTGGCGTCGGAGACGTCGAAGCCCATCTCCGGATCGGCGGCATTGCGCAGCACCGAATGGATACGCGCATGGGCGTATTGCACATAGAAGACCGGATTGTCGCGCGACTGTTCCATCACTTTGGCAAAATCGAAGTCGAGCGGCGCATCGTTCTTGCGCGTCAGCATCATGAAGCGCACGACGCCCTTGCCGACCTCGTCCACCACTTCGCGCAGCGTGATGAAATCGCCCGAGCGCTTGGACATGCGCACCTGCTCGCCATTCCGGAGCAGCCGCACCATCTGGCAGACCTTCACGTCGAACTCGGCGTCGCCGCCGGTCACGCCCGCGATGGCGGCCTTCATGCGCTTGATATAGCCGGAATGATCCGCGCCCCAGACATCGATCATGGAGCGATAGCCGCGGCGGTACTTGTCCAGGTGATAGGCAATGTCCGGCGCGAAATAGGTCCAGCTTCCATCCGCCTTTTTCAGCGCGCGGTCGACGTCGTCGCCGAACTCGGTGGATTTGAACAGCGTCTGCGGGCGGGCTTCCCAGTCGTCCGGCACCTCGCCCTTGGGCGGCTCCAGCACGCCGACATAGATGAGGCCCTTCTCGTCCAGATATTTCAGCGTGTCCTCGACCGCACCGGAATCGTGAAGCGACTTCTCCGAATAGAAGACCTCATGCACGATGCCGAGCTCGGCGAGATCGCCCCGGATGAGCTCCATCATCGCTTCGACCGCGGCACGGCGGACGATGGGGAACCAGTCCTCCTCGTCCATTTCCAGCAGGCTCTTGTCATGCGTGGCCACGAGCGCGGTGCCGACCGGCTTCAGATAATCGCCGGGATAAAGCCCTTCCGGAATTTCGCCGATGTCTTCGCCGAGCGCTTCGCGATAACGCAGGAAGGCGGAGCGCGTCAGCACCTCGATCTGGCCGCCGGCATCGTTGATGTAATATTCGCGGCAGACTTCGTAGCCGACCATTTCGAGAAGGTTCGCCAGCGCATCGCCGAAGACCGCGCCGCGCACATGGCCCACATGCATCGGGCCGGTGGGGTTCGCGGAGACATATTCGACATTCACCTTCTCGCCGTCGCCGAGCCCGCTCGCCCCATAGGAGGCCCCGGCGCGCAGGATCTCGGGCATCCGCGCAAGCCAGAAGGCGTCGCTGAGACGCAGATTGATGAAACCGGGACCGGCCAGCGCCACCTCGGTAACGGCCTCGTCGGTCGCCAGATGCGCCTGGATATGCTCCGCGAGATCGCGCGGCTTCAGCCCGGCGGGCTTGGCGAGCACCATGGCCGCATTGGTGGAGACGTCGCCATGCGAGGCGTCGCGCGGCGGCTCCACCGTCACCCGGCCGGTGTCTATGTCCGCGGGCAACACACCCTCGTCGATCAGGTGGCGAACCGCCGCCTCGACCCGTTCCTCGAAATGCCGAAAAAGATTCATGGAAATCGTCACTTATGCCGCTTGAGTGGCGCGCACCATAGCGGGGAGACGGGCCCGTTGCCAGCCCGCAAGTAAGGCCGGCCCCTCGCTAGCCTCTGGGGTCGTGCAGGTCGAAAAGCCGCTTATGCTCCTCGATGGCGAAACGGTCCGTCATGCCCGCGATGAAGTCGCAGACCCGACGCGCCGTCTTCACCCCGCCATCGCCGTCGCAGCCCACCTGCCATTCGGGCGGCAACTGGTTGGGCTCGGCATGCAGCAGGCCGAAAAGGTCGCGCACGATGCGCTTGGCCTTGCTCATGCTCCGGTTGACCCGGTAATGGCGATACATGCGCTCGAACAGAAACGCCTTGAGCGCCGCATTATGCTCGTTCATCTCCGGCGAGAAGGCGACGATGGGCCTGTCATGCCCGCGGACATCCGCCGCGCTTCGCGGCTTCACCCGGTCGAGCCGCGCCTGCGTTTCCTGCATCACATCGGCGATCATGACGCCGATCATCCGCCGCACGGCCTCATGGATGATCCGCGTCTCTTCCAGCCCCGGATAGGCGTCGAGAACCTCCCGGAAGACGTCGCCCACCAGCGGCAGCGCCATCAGATCGTCGATGGTGAAGAGGCGCGCCCGCAGCCCGTCGTCGATGTCGTGATTGTTGTAGGCGATATCGTCGGAGAGCGCGGCGACCTGCGCTTCGAGCCCCGCATAGCTGTGGAGTTCGAGATCCTGCTGCTCGGCATATTCGACGATGGCGCGCGGCAGCTCGTCGACGCCCCGGCCGGGCGTGACGACCGGGCCGTTATGCTTCACCAGCCCCTCAAGCGTCTCCCAGGTGAGGTTGAGCCCGTCGAAATCGGCGTAGCGGTGTTCGAGCTTGGTGACGATCCGGAGCGTCTGGGCATTGTGGTCGAAGCCGCCAAAACCTGTCATGCAGCCGTCCAGCGCCTCCTCGCCCGCATGGCCGAAGGGTGTGTGGCCGAGATCGTGCGCCAGCGCCAGCGTCTCGGCGAGGTCTTCGTCCAGCCCCAGCAGGCGGGCGATGGAGCGCGCGATCTGCGAGACCTCCAGCGAGTGCGACAGCCGCGTCCGGTAATTGTCGCCCTCGTGATAGACGAAGACCTGCGTCTTGTATTTGAGCCGCCGGAAGGCCCCGGAATGGATGATCCGGTCGCGGTCGCGCTGGAACGGCGTGCGCGTGGCGCTTTCGGGCTCGGGATAGAGCCGGCCCCTGGTTTCCACCGCCAGCGTGGCAAAGGGCGCCGTCGTCCCCGGATTGGAGACGATCGAACGGCCCTTCCCGTTCGGGTTCGGATCGCTGTCTGGCACGCCGCTCTCCTGTCTGCCCGTTTGAAATCGGAGGCATGGCCTCTTACATCTTTTATGAGCTATATTTAGTATCATTCCAGAACGAAAGGCCTCCTTTGCGAAGAAGGAGCCCCATCGGAAAGAACGCCATGAGCGATATGGACATCGACACCCTGCCCGGCACCGGCCAGCCCATCACCGTTTCCGACCGCGCTTTCAAGCAGATTGCCGCGATTCTTGAAGGAGAAGGTGAAGGCACGATGCTGCGCGTGGCGGTCCAGGGCGGCGGCTGCTCGGGCTTTCAGTATGCCTTCACGCTGGACGACACCGCGCAGGACGACGACCTCGTGATCGAAAGGGACGGCGTGGCCGTGCTCATCGACTCGGTCTCGCAGATGTATCTCGCAGGCTCCGAGCTGGACTATGCCGAGGACCTGATCGGCTCCGCCTTCAAGATCGAGAACCCGAACGCGCAGGCAAGCTGCGGCTGCGGCACCTCCTTTTCGATCTGACAATCGCGATCAGGACGCCCCGCTCCCTTCCTCATTTCCGGCTGATTATCCAGACAGACAATTCGTAATAACGTCTTTGACCGTTCAGGAGTGCGAAGCAGGCAATGAAGGTGGGAGGTAGATATGGCCATCGCCCGATGCGACAATCACCCAATTGAACGCAGCACCAAAGAGCCATACGAGGCCTACTCGCTGCCATTAGGGTATCCTAATACTGCCGCTATTTGCGGACGTGTCGGATGCGAAGAACCGGCAAAGATTTTCCTGACTTCAACAGAAGCTCAAGCGCACGACCAAGGCTGTCGGATTCTCGACGTGAAAACGCAGTCAATAAAGGTCATGGTTAGCGACGACTTGGTACGATTAACACCACAGTGACTTCGCTTGCTCTCTTTGCAGCGGATGTTCAATAAGTCAGACTGCCGTCTCCCGATTCAGAAGACGGCATCCATGAAAATCGCGACCTTCAACGTCAATTCCATCAAGGCCCGGCTCGGCAATCTCAAGGATTGGCTGGACGAGGCTCAACCCGACATTGCCTGCCTGCAGGAAATCAAATGCGTCGACGACGCCTTTCCGAAAAGCGATATCGAGTCGCTCGGCTACAACGTCGCCGTGCATGGCCAGAAGACCTATAACGGCGTCGCCATCCTCTCCCGCCATCCGCTGGAAGACGTGACAGCCGGTCTGCCGGGCGACAAATCCGACGAACAGGCCCGCTATCTCGAAGCGGTCGTCTCCATCGACGGCGGCGTGGTGCGCGTCGCCAGCATCTATCTGCCGAACGGCAATGGCGGCGAGGAAAAATACGCCTACAAGCTGAAATGGATGGACCGCCTCATCAAACATGCGCGCGGGTTGCTCGCCTATGAGGAACCGCTGGTTCTGGCAGGCGACTACAATGTCATTCCCACCGACGACGATGTGTACGATCCGGCCGCCTGGGCGGAGGATGCGCTCTTCCTGCCGGAGACGCGGGCGAAGTTTCACGAACTGCTTAATCTCGGCCTGACCGACGCCTTCCGGGCCTGCCACAATGAAGCGCATCGCTATTCCTTCTGGGACTATCAGCGCGGCGCCTGGCAGAAGGACAACGGCATTCGCATCGACCATCTGCTGCTGTCGCCGCAGGCCGCCGACCGCCTGAGCGGCAGCGACATCGATCGCGCCGTGCGCGGCCGGGAGAAGCCCTCCGACCATGCGCCGGTCTGGGCGAGCTTCGACTTCTAGCAAGGGAGAGAGGACATGGCCGGTCTGCCCATCGAAGGAGGCTGCCTCTGCGGCGCGATCCGCTACGAACTCACGGAGACGCCGCTTCACTCCACCTTCTGCCATTGCCGCATGTGCCAGAAAGCCGCCGGCGCGGCGGTTATCCCGTGGGTGACGGTAAAGATCGAAGCCTTTCGCGTGACCAGGGGGACGCTCAAGGACTATCGCTCCTCGCCCCCGGCTTCGCGCGGCTTCTGCGGCAATTGCGGCACCCAGATCAGCTTCTGGCATGAGGCGCGCGGCGAGGAAATCGACGTGACGCTGGCCTCTCTGGACGATCAGGAGGCCTTCCCGCCGACGCGCCAGATATTCACCGAATCCCGCCCCGCATACATGAAAGGCTTCGACCCGGACCTGCCGGGGATGGAATGAGCATGATCAAGCTGACCTTTTGCCTGCGCCGCCTGCCGTCGCTTTCCCTCGAAGAATTCCAGGACTACTGGCTGAACAAGCATGGGCCCCTCGTCGCCTCGCACCGCAAGGCGCTGCGCATCCAGCGCTATGTCCAGCTTCACTCCGGCGACGCGGCCATGGCCGAAGCGCTCCGCGCGGCGCGCGCAGGGAGTATCGAAAGCGCGCCGGAAATCTATGACGGCGTCGCCCAGCTTTGGTGGGCCAATGCGGAAGACCTCGCTGCCATCGGGACCGAACCCGACGCCATCGAGGCGGGGCGCGCCCTGCTGGAAGACGAACGCAAGTTCGTCGATCTGGCAAACTCGCCGCTCTGGTTCGGCGAGGAGAAGGTTATTTTCGGGTAGATTGCCAACATGCTTCGAGACGCGGCTTCGCCGCTCCTCAGCATGAGGACCTCATCCTGAGGAGCGCCCCCAACTCGCTTTGGGGGCCCGTCTCGAAGGATGGATTGCTTGGTCGCTTCCGCTCCCCGCAATGGCGAATAAGGAATCCCGGGCCTCCCGAGGCCTAGTTGCCGGGACCGTCCGTGGACGACTCCACCCAGGCTTCCGCGAAACGGGCGCCTTTTCTCTTTTCGCCGGCATTCATGCGAGGATCGTATTTCTCGTATGCCTCCTCGGCCTTCTGCTTGATCTCATCGTCGCCATAGCGCTGCGCCAGCATCAGGAAGCCCCAGGCGTCCTCCCGGTTCACATCCACGCCGTCGCCGTCGAAATGAATGCGCGCAAGCGCCAGAAAGGCCGGCGCGAAGCGCTTCTTGGCCGACAGCAGATACCAGCGCAGGCCTTCGGACTTCTCCACCGGGACGCCCCAGCCATTGCGATGCATCTGGCCCAGATAGAACTGCGCGTCCGCGCGCGGCGCCAGCGCCCCCACCTCGAACCAGCGAACGGCCTCGGCGTAGTTCTTCTCCAGGTCGATATCCGGATTGCCTTCGCGGTAGATGAGCCCCAGCCGCGTCGCCGCTTCCGGCTGGCCGCCTTCCGCGGCGATCTTGTAATATTTGAACGCCAGACCGTCCGACTGCGGAACGACCTTGCCCGCGTCATAGAGATTGCCCAGCAGCCAGGCCGCGCCGACATGCCCCGCATCCGCAGCGCCGGTCCATTCCTTCACCGCGCCCGTCATGTCGCCGGCCTTGTAGGCCGTCATGCCCTGCTGAAAGGCCGCGCTCGCCTCCGCCGGCGGGGCGGCCCGCACCTCTCCCCCCACGGTCATGGTCAGGCCGAGAGCGGCGGCAAGAACGGCAAGGCGTTGAAAACGGGACATGGAATTCTCCTCGGGTCTCGGCATCCGGACAGGCACAACAGCCCCGGATACTAGGCCGCCCGCAGCCCCCGATAAAGGAAATTTCCCTTAAAAATCCGTTGGATGGCGGATCAGCGCCTTTCCGCCACATTTCACGCTTAGCAAGATTATGGAGGCTCACCGGAAGAGGAGACAGCGATGCACGAAACGACGGTCATCATCAGCAATCCCATTCTGCTGGTCATTATCGGGATCATCCTCGTCGCCCTGCTGCCGGTCTGGCTGTTCCTCGGCATCGTCGCGATATGGATGGCGGTCGGCCTCTTTGTCGGCTCCTTCGTCTACTGGTTCATCCTGTTCCTGACGGGCATGCAACTCCTCGCGCTCATCGCAGGCGTAGCGACGACGATCTTCATCTGGATCGGCTTGTTCAGATAACAAAAAAGGCGGCCCGCCGGGGCCGCCTTTTCGATGACGCGGTTTGCGGTCAATTCATCAGCGCACTGGTTTTCTCGCCCGCCGATTGCGCGATATTGGGCTCCGGCTCCGACACCACGGCCGGCTCATCGCCCTCTTCCGCCAGCGTCATGCTGACCGTACCCTGATATTTGTTGTCCGATCCCGTGGCCGAGTCGATCGCCCAGCCGACGCCGCCGCCGATGAGGATGTTGCCGAAAGTCGCGGCATTCACATCGGATTTGTTGACGAAGGAGGCGTCCTGATACCCCTCTTTCGAGCAATTGACGATGATGTCGTATTTGGTCTTGTCGATGGTCACGGTCCCCGGCGTCGGATCCACCACGCCGATCCGGGCCCCCTCGCGCATCAACTCGCATCGCGCGCCCGTCGGACTGGTATTGACCCCGATGGTCTGGGACTGTCCATCGACAATCGTCGAGCAGCCGCCAAGCGCCAGGGCGGCGCCCGCGACAATAATCAGCTTTTTCATTGTTCCCCCGGTTGTAAAGGCATGACACCCGGAACAATGATCGACGAAATTCTCCTAAAGTGAAACAGGCGATTTATCCGGATTCCGGAAAAATCGCCTGTCGTCACCGAGAATTCACGCCGCGCTTTCCAGCCGCTTCACGGCGTCGCTCAGACGGCTGATCGTGCTTTCCGCATCGACCTTCCGCTCGCGCTGCTCCTCCACCACATGCTCGGGCGCACCGGCGAGGAACTTTTCATTGCCGAGCTTGGCGTCGATCTTCTTCACCTCGCCTTCGAGCTTGGCAATCGCTTTTTTGAGGCGTTCCATCTCGGCATCGAGGTCGATCACATCGGCCAGCGGCAGGAAGATCGTGGCTTCGTTGAGCACCATCTGCACCGCGCCCTGCGGGACGCTGTCGGTCGGCTCCGCCTTTTCAAGCCGCGCCAGACGCATGATGAGGCTCTTGTGCCGGTCGAGGCGGGCCAGCGTTTCGCCGGACGCATCCTTGATCGCCAGCTCGATCTTTGCGCCGGCGGGCACGTTCATTTCCGCACGCACCGAGCGGACATCGGAGATGAGCCGGATGACCCATTCCATTTCGTCATCCGCTTCGGGCGACCCTACGCCGGTCAGCAAAGGCCAGTCCGCAAGGGCCAGCATGCCGTCGCGCTTCGGCCCCTGCTCGCCCGTGCGCTGCCACAGCTCTTCGGTGATGAAGGGCATGAAGGGGTGAAGCAGCTTCAGGATCTGGTCGAGCGTCCAGGCGGCGGTGGCGCGCGCCTCCGCCTTGGCGGCCTCGTCCTCGCCCATCAGCAGCGGCTTGATGAATTCCAGATACCAGTCGCAGAAGACGTTCCAGACGAAACGATAGGCCGCGCCCGCCGCATCGTTGAAGCGATAGGCCTCGATCTCCTCGGTGATCTTCGCAGCGGTACGCGCGACCTCTCCCACGATCCATTTATTGACCGTGTGCTGAACGCCTGCGGGATCGAACCCCTCGACGCGCACGCATTCGTTCATCTCGCAGAAGCGCGAAGCGTTCCAGAGCTTGGTGCCGAAATTGCGATAGCCCTCGACGCGGCTGGTGGCGAGCTTGATGTCGCGCCCCGGCGCGGCCATGGCGGACAGCGTGAAGCGCAGCGCGTCCGCCCCGTATTCATCGATGAGCTTCAGGGGGTCGATCACGTTCCCCTTGGTCTTCGACATTTTCTGGCCCTTCTCGTCGCGGACAAGGGCGTGGATATAGACCGTGTGGAAGGGCACTTCCTTCATAAAATGCATGCCCATCATCATCATCCGGGCGACCCAGAAGAAGATGATGTCGAAACCCGTGACCAGCACGTCGGTCATGTAATAGCGCTTGAGTTCCGGCGTCTCGTCCGGCCAGCCGAGCGTGGAGAACGGCCAGAGCGCGGAGGAGAACCAGGTGTCGAGCACATCCTCGTCACGGCGGAGTTCGACCGGCTTGCCGTAATGCTTCTCGGCCTCGGCTTTCGCTTCCTCTTCCGAATAGGCGACGAAGATTTCGCCGTCTTCCGCATACCAGGCCGGAATGCGATGGCCCCACCAGAGCTGGCGCGAAATGCACCAGGGCTGGATGTTGCGCATCCATTCGAAATAGGTCTTTTCCCAGTTCTTCGGCACGAAGCTCGTCTCGCCCCGCTCCACCGCCTCGATGGCGGGCTTGGCGAGCGTGGCCGCGTCCACATACCACTGGTCGGTCAGGAAGGGCTCGATGACGACCATCTTGGACTTCTCGTCATGCGGCACCATGACGGGCTTGTCCTCGATCTTCTCGAGCAGGCCGAGCGCATCGAGATCCTCGACGATCTTCTTGCGCGCATCGAAGCGCTCCAGCCCGCGATAGGCTTCCGGGACGAGATCGTTCAGATGCGCGGTCTCGTCGAAGATGTTGATCTGTTCGAGATCGTGCCGCTTGCCGACTTCGAAGTCGTTGAAATCATGCGCGGGCGTGATCTTCACCGCGCCGGAGCCCTGCTCGGGATCGGCATGCTCGTCGAAGACGATGGGAATGAGACGATCCGTCAGCGGCAGCTTCACCTTCGCGCCCTTGAGCGGCGCATAGCGCTCGTCTTCCGGGTTCACCGCAACGGCGGTGTCGCCCAGCATGGTTTCGGGGCGCGTGGTGGCGACGACGATATAGTCGCGCGTTTCCGTGCCCGTTTGATTGCCGTCCTCGTCATAGACCGGCCACTCATAGGTGACGCCGTCGGCCAGCGGATAGCGGAAATGCCAGAAATGGCCCTTCACCTCGATATTCTCGACTTCGAGGTCGGAGATCGCGGTCTGAAGTTCGGGATGCCAGTTCACCAGCCGCTTGTCGCGATAGATGAGGCCTTCGCGGTAAAGCTCCACGAACACTTTCAGGACGGCTTTGGAAAGCCCGTCATCCAGCGTGAAGCGCTCGCGGCTCCAGTCGCAGGAGGCGCCGAGGCGGCGGAGCTGGTTGACGATGGCGCCGCCGCTCTCGCCCTTCCACTTCCAGACGCGCTCGATGAAGGCGTCGCGGCCCATGTCGCGGCGATGCATGTTGCCTTCCGCGTCGAGCTGGCGTTCGACGATCATCTGGGTGGCGATGCCCGCATGGTCGAGGCCCGGCTGCCAGAGCACATCCTTGCCGCGCATCCGCTCGAAGCGGATCAGAATGTCCTGCAGCGTGTTATTGAGCGCATGGCCCATATGCAGCGTGCCCGTGACGTTGGGCGGCGGGATCACGATGCTGTAGGGCTTGGCGCCGCCCTCTACCCGGTCCGACGGCCCCGCCTTGAAGGCTCCGCCCTCTTCCCAGAGCGCATAGAGCCGTTTTTCCACTTCCTGCGGGGCAAAAGTCTTGTCGAGCATCTGAAAATCTATCCTTGGGCGGCCCGGACTTCCGGCGACGGCGGAAATCGGACCAGATACGGAGAATCCGGCTGTTTTACACCACAGCCACCGCCCCCTATCAAGCTGGCCGCGCAAGACGGGCCGGATGGGCGGGCGGCAAACGAAAAGGGCCGGTCCGTTTCCGGACCGGCCCTGAAAGCCTTGGGGTATGGAAACGAAGAATCAGCGGCGCTTGCGCGATACCCGCTCGATCTCCTCGCGTACCATTTCCTCGACCATGGAAGGCAGATTGGCGTCGAGCCAGTCCTTCAGCATGGGCTTCAGAAGCTCGCCGACCAGCTCTTCCAGTGTCCGGGCATCGCCCGTGCTGGTGACGAGCGAACTCGACAGCGCGCCGAACGCCGCCGAGGCGGCATCCTCGGTCACGCGGGACATCAGATTGCTGTTGGCCGCCTCGGACAGAAGCGGTTCGGCACTCTCGGCGCTCATCACAGGCTCCTCTGAAAGCTCTTCGAAAACGATGTCGTCATCGGCGTCGAACGCCTCCTCTTCGGCGGCGTCGTCCTCATCGAAACCGGCGGGTTCGGGGTCGGCAATGACCGCCTCTTCCTCGATTTCGGGCTCGATTTCAGGCTCGAATTCGGCTTCCCCGGCCGCATCGGGCGTCGGCGCGGGCTGAGAGAAGGCCGTCTCGACCACATTGGTCTCGGCCGGGGTCTCGACCGGCGCGGCTTCTTCCTCGATTTCCGCCGCCGGCGCCGAATAGGGCACGGGCTCAGGCTCGGGAGCCGGCGCCGGCTCCTCGACGAAAGAAGGTTCCGGCGCGCTCGCCGCGGGCTCTTCGGGAAGCGCGTCGGTCAACTCAAGGACCTCGCCCTCTTCCTCAAGCTCGAAGCTCTCCTCCGGCTCGCTGGCCGGAGGCGGGGCTTCGGGCGCGACCTCGGGGCCCGCCTCGCCTTCTTCGCCGCTGTCTTCGGAGATAATCCGCCGAATGGAGGCGAGAATTTCCTCCATGGTCGGTTCTTGGGCCTGCCCAGAATTGCTCATAATCGCGTCCCGTTACTCCCGACATCCATATGCCTGGATGCCATTCTTACCTCTCAAACCTTATGAGAAGTTGAACGGAATTGCCACGAAAGAGCAAACTTTACCCAATATTTCGCGGCTTATTCCTCATCGCCGGTTCCGAAACCGATCCATTTGCTCCGGACTTCATCATAATTCTTCTGCGGATCGTAGTATTTGACCGGCAGAGCGAGCTTCCTGGCGGTGAGTTGACCCATGGCCGCCAGAAGTCCGTATTCGGCAACCGAGCGGTCGCGCTCGGCGCTGACGAGGGTCACGCGCGAGTTCAGCAATTCCTGCTCGGCGTTCAATACGTCGAGCGTGGTCCGGGAGCCGACCTGCGCTTCCTGGCGGACGCCATCGAGCGCGATCTTGTTGGCCTTCACCTGCTCCGTCGTGGAGAGCACGGCCGACTGCGAGGCCCGAAGCTGCTCCCAGGCATTGCGGACGGCCTCGTCGACCGCGCGCATCGCCACGGCAATCTCCATCCGGCGCTGGCTGTTGACCTGCTTGGCCTGGCGGACGGCCGAATACTCGCTGCCCGTCTGGTAAAGCGGGATGGTGAGCACGCCCAGCACCGCGCTTTCCTCGGTATCGTGGATCCAATTGCCCGGATCGCGCGCATACTGGTACTGCGCCTGCACATCGAGGCTCGGCAGCAATGCGCCCTTCGCCACGCGGATCGCCGACCGGGAAGCCTCCTCGGCCTTGCGCGCCGCCACGATGTCGGGATGCTGCGCGCGCGCCACATCCTGAGCGGCCTTTTCGCTCTGCGGCAGGTCGGAGGGACGGTCCGGCTCTTCGAGAGTGCCCGGCGCCTGACCGACCACGCGCTCATAGGCGGCGCGGCTGGCGGTCAATTGCGCTTCGGCATTGATGAGGTTCGTCCGGGCGAGGCTGAGACGCGCCTCCGCCTGCGACACGTCGGTACGGGTCAGTTCGCCGACATCGAAGCGGTCCCGCGTCGCATCCAGTTCGCGCTTCAGAACCTGCACGTTGTTGCGATTGAGCTCCACCACGCCATTGTCGCGGATGACGTTCATATAGGCCTGCACGGCGGCCAGAAGCACCGATTGCTCGACGCTGGACAGGGTCGCCCGGCCCGCCTGGACGGTGGCCTTGGCCTGCTCCGTGCTGTTCACGGTCTGCCCGCCGGCATAGATATTCTGGTTGAGCGTGACGGTGCCGGTCAGCGGGTGGAGCGTGACGGTGCCGGTCAGCGGGTAGAGCGTATTGTCCTGCGTGACGCCGCCATTGGTCTCGGTCCGGTTGTTGGTAAGCCCGTAGGAGCCCTGCGCCGTCAGCGAGGGACGCCAGCCCGAAAGCGCCTGCGGGACGCCTTCATCGGTCGCCCGCAGATTGGCCCGCTGGGCCCCGAGCGTCGGATTGGTTCCATAGGCCTGTACAAGCGCATCCGTAAGCGTATCGGCCTGCGCGCCCGTGCCCATAGCGGTAGCGACGGCAGTCGTAACCAGAAGCGCCCGCGCCAAAACGCGCAACGATCCCGCGGTGCCGGGGGCTTTGTTCTCAAATCTTTTCATCAGTTTCTTCTCCGAAAGACCGCGGCTCGCCCCTCAACGCATCCGCGATTCATCTATCAAGCTGCCGACACTATATAGGTTCGACTTCGGGATTCATGTGTCGTCATTGCATATTTTTTGGCAAATTCCTTGGAATATCGCCTGAAAAACATGAAATCTGTCTGGTATTCCGCCGGATCAGAACACGAAGCTCTTTTCCCGCCGAAAGCCCGGCAGGGGCTGGACGAGCGCATCGAAAGCCTTGCGGCCGCTGACATCGTCCTCGACGCGGACGAAGACCATGGCGCTGCCGGCGGTCTCGTCTCCCACCACGGCCACAAGCCGGCCATTCTCCTTCAACTGCTCCAGGATCGCCTCGGGCACGGTCTCGACGGACCCGTTGAAGAAAATCACGTCATAGGGCGCCTGATCGGCATAGCCCTTCTCCAGCGGTCCGGTCACCACTGCCGCATTGTCGATGCCCAGATCGTTGAGCGTCGCCGAGGCGCGTTTCGCCAGATCCTCGTCGCATTCGAGAGAGACCACCGCGCTGCCCAGCCGGGCCAGCACGGCCGCGGAATAGCCGGTGCCGCTGCCGATATCGAGAACGAGATCGCTGCTGTCCACCTCCGCGAGCTGCACGAGCTTGCCGAAAACCCGCGGCTCCATCAGATAGCGCGATACCCCCTCGCGCCCACCATCCGCGATCTTCAGATCCTCATCCATATAGGCATAGCCCTGGCAGGACTGCGGCACGAAGCGTTCGCGCGGGATGTCGGAAACGGCCTGAATGACGCGGGTGTCGGTCACGGCATTGCAGCGCACCTGGCTCTCGACCATGTTCAGGCGGGCGGCTTGGAAATCTGTCATGGGTAAATCCTGATGAATGTCCCCGAAAAGGGTACGCAGGCAAATCATGGGGTACTGGCGCGTTTATAGTCGCTGAAAGGGACAAACTCAATTCGGGCCCCGGCGGCAGAGCCGGCAATTTTGCCTCGGGAACGCTTCCTTAATGCCGCAGCATTATTGGA
Source organism: Parvibaculum indicum (assembly GCF_011762095.1). GTDB lineage: Bacteria > Pseudomonadota > Alphaproteobacteria > Parvibaculales > Parvibaculaceae > Parvibaculum > Parvibaculum indicum. The sequence continues at coordinate 119,964 of NZ_JAASQO010000001.1, forward strand.
GATTGTGCCGACGGCGCGGACTTGCTATATCCGCGCACTCCCGGGGCGCATGGCGATTTGCCGGACGCGAACCGCGCTCTCGGGACTTTGATATCTGCGCGGGATTCTTGCGAAACCGGTTTCCGCTTTTCGCATCCCGCTCTTGTGAGGCCACGTGGCGGAGTGGTGACGCAGCGGACTGCAAATCCGTATACCCCGGTTCGATTCCGGGCGTGGCCTCCATATCACCTTCTTGTCGGACTTCCCGTTACCTGAAACCGGCCTGCGGCGGCGGGATCACCTCGATCTCCCGCGCGAACCGTTTCGGCTGCCGGCGCTGAACCGCCCGGGCCGCATCCGTGGCCAGAATACCCCCCCAGACAATCCCCATCAGAAGATAGAAGTGACGCCAGTTCTGGATGTCGATGATGAAGCCTTCGGCAAAATGCGCGGCCAATGCCGCATAGGCCACGAGCAGCAGGCCCTGCGCAGGCCCGGCCTGCTTGGCCGCCGACCAGCCGCGCCACAGCGTCAGCAGGACGAAGCCGACGAAACTGAGCCCGGACAGAAAACCGCCTGCGACCAGCAGGTGAATATAGACGTTATGCGTATCGAGATTGTTGATCATCGCCCATTGGGAGGGACCGATTCCCAATGGATGGCGCAGCGCCATCTCGAATGCGCGGGCCTGCCCCTCGAAGCGGCCGCCCTGCGAGGTCACGTCATAGTCCTGGACCAGCGAGAAACGCTCGGTAAAGAGCGCCGCCACGTCCGGAATCGACAGGGCCACGCCGACCACGACGGTCGCCATCACGGTCAGAAACCCCGCAAACCCCAGCAGGCGGGCGATCTGCGTGCGCGACCGGGCGGTTTTCGCGGTCAGGATGAAGAAGATCACGCAGGACAGCACGAAGGAGCCCCAGGCCCCGCGCGAGAAGCTCAGAAACAGGCCGAGAACCAGCACCGCCGTCGGAACGGCCATCCAGAGATCCCGCAATCGCGTGGCCACGGACAGACGGTAAGCCAGAAACAGGGTGGGCCCGACGAGGAACGGGCCATACACATTCGGATCGTTGAAGGTGCCCTTGGCGCGGCCCCATTCCACGAACATGCCCGGCGTCAGCCCGAAATAGCCCGCAATGCCCGCGAGCGCGGCGGCGCAGGCCGCGGCGGTATAGCACCAGAAGATCAAAAGCATCCGCCGGCGCGGATCCTCATAGACGTATGAGGTGAAGAAAATGAAGGTGACGATGAGATATCCCATCACCAGCGTCGCCGTATTGGCCTTGTCGACATAGATCGCGCTCAGCCCGCCAATGCCCATCCCCGCCATGACCAGCCCCCAGATCAGCGCCGGCCAGGCAAGGCCGCGCGGCAGGCGAAGACCGAGGACGACGACCAGCAGGGTCACGGCGACCATCAGCATGTCGTAGGGCGCGGGCTGCTCGTCGCCGCTGGCCCCGACGACATAGAAACTCGTCAGAAGCGCGAGCCCGACAATGACGTCGGCCAGCAGCACACCGGCGCTCCAGCGATGGACACCGCCCTTCGCCATGCTGTCATCGATGTCGACCTGCCAGCCCTGCATCACATTTCCGGTTCAGTTGCGAAGCGACGCTTCGGGCGCGGCGCGCCGTCCCGCCGCTCTCACGCATGACTGCGCATGGGAGGCGATGAGCCTTTCATAAAAGCCCAGCACATCGCCGACCATGCGCTCCGTGGAAAAGTCCGACCGAACCCGCGCTTGCAGACGGGATGCCTGCTCGTTCAACGGTCGGGCATCGCCTTGCGCCTCATCCAGCGCCCGCGCCAACGCCGCGACGTCGCCCGGCGGCAGAAGCGCCGCCGCGTCGGGACCGAACACCTCCGCCATCGCGCCGACATGCGTCGCGATGAAGGGCCTGCCCGCCGCGATGGCCTCCAATGCGACATAGGGCAGCGATTCCGCAAGAGACGGCATCACGACGATCCGTCCCCGCCGAAACGCGTCCCGCGCGGCCATCGGGCCGAGAAAGGAAACGCGGTCCATCAGCGAAAGCCGTTCCGCCTGTGCACGAAAGGCGGCCTCGTCCGGCCCACCCCCCACAATGGCGAGCGTTGCCCGCTCCTTCATGCCCGACAGCGCGTCGATGAGCACGGAGACGCCTTTCAGCTGCCGCAATTCGCCGATGAAAACGAAATCCGCCGCGCCCTTGTCCGTTTCGACCGGCGCGAATTCATCCGGCCGCACACCGTTCGGAATGACGACCGACGCCGCCGCCGGACGGCCGATTTTTTCCTCATAGGCACGTTGGCTGAACCCGGACTCGAAGAGGAAACCATCGGTCCGGCTCATGAGAAACCGCTCCATGGCGAGAAAGAGGGCCCCCGTGGGCGACAGGCCGGAATAATGAAGCGCGCCGCCATGCGGCGTGTAGAGCCGAAGGGCGCCGTGGCTGCGCGACAGAAGCCGGGCATAGGCCCCGCCCTTCGCGCCGTGTCCGTGCAGAAAGTCCGGCCGCAACCGCCGCGCGATCTCGCCGATCCGCTCCAGCGCGCGGAAATCGCCGATACCCGGCAGGCGGCCCATCGGCACGATATGCAGGCCGAGCCCGCAATGGCATTCCAGCTTTTGCAGCATGGCGCGGGATACCGCGTTGCCGGGAGGCGGTTCCGCGCAGACGACGCCGGTCATCACGCCCGCATCCTGCTGGCCTTCGATCAGGTCGCAGACATGACGAAAGAGCCCGCCCATGGGATGGCGAAGGATATGCAGGACCCTGAGCGGAGACCGGTCCGAGCCATGCGACAGCCCGGCCATCAGAAATAGCGCTCCATGACGAGAATGGTGTCGCCGGGCTTGACGACGGCGGTGGGCTCGACATTCATCTCGACCACCTTGTCGCCCCGCTGGCGGGTAATGCGCGCGACATCCTGGTCGGCGCGATAGGTGTAGCCGCCGGCGATCGCGACCGCGGTCTCGACGGTCATGCCGTTCACATAAGGGTACTGCCCGGCCTTGGCGATTTCGCCCAGAATGAAAAACGGCCGGAACTCCGCCACCTGAACGCTGACGCTCGGGTCGCGCAGCAGCGTCTTGCCCAGTTCCGCCTCGATCTCGCGCTGAAGCTGTTCGGTGGAAAGCCCGCTCGCCCTGACCGGCGGCAGGAGCGGCATCGACACCATGCCGGAGCCGTCCACGGCGAATTCGCCGCTGAGATCGGGCTGGCCGAAAACGGTGACGCGCAGCTTGTCGCCGGATCCCAGCGTGTAAGGCGCTTCGTTGTCGGCCATGACCGACCGCTCGGCGACGATCCCCCGGGAGGTACATCCGGCGAGAAGCGCGACGGCAAGGATGGCGGCTAGAAATCGAAAATTCATGTGCTGACCCAGGCTCGGCGTTAACCACCTCATGCTATCCGCCGAAGGGTTAATTCTTCGCTAGCCGCGCCCTGCCCGACCCGCCAAGCCCCGCCAAACGCGCCGATTTTTCGCAAGATGCCCGGTCCCCGGGAGGCCCCGCGTTAAGGCTTCCGTTACCCAAACCGCGTTTACTAGCCGTGGATACGAATAACGCCACCGAGGCCGAGAGTGAGCAATTCCCAACCCAGTCAGGTCGTAACCTTCGGCGACCGGCGCCGTTCCGCCCCGAGCGAGGGCCAGGCGGACCTGTCGCCCTGGGACGTGCTGCGCGGCCTTTGGGCCCGCAAGGAAGTGATCGCGCTCGTCTTCGCCGCGGCGATGGCGCTCTGCCTGGTGTGGCTGGCCACCACGACGCCCATCTATACCGCCGAGACGAGGCTGCTGCTTGCCCCGCGCACCGGCGAGATTTCCAATTTCGACGACAAGAGCCAGCCCCGGCTTCCCGACGACGAGACCATGCAGAGCGAAATCCAGCTCATCACGTCCCGTCCGCTCATCGAGAAACTGATCCGGGACCTGCGTCTCGACCGGGTGCCCGCCTACAATCCGGCGCTGCGTAGCCCCGGCATGTTCTCCTTCCTCGGCGAAAACAGGAACGACGCCACGGATCTCGACCAGGTGGTGGACAATGTGCTGGCGAACCTCAGCGTCTACCGCAAGGAAAGGTCGCGCGTGCTGGCGATCGGCTTTTCGTCCGGCGATGCGAAGCTGGCCGCGCAGGTGCCGAACAAGCTCGCCGAAATCTATGTCGGGCAGCAGATCGCCGACCGCGAAAACCTGAACCGCGAAGCCACGAAATGGCTGGCTGGCCAGATCGAGCAATTGCGCGCCAAGGTGCAGGAGAGCGAAGCCAAGGTCGAGGCGTTCCGGACGAAATCGGGGCTCTTCATCACCAATGGCTCCACCTTGCCGCGCCAGCAGCTCACCGACCTCAATTCGCAGCTCACCGTCGCGGAGTCCGATCAGGCCGCCGCCCGCGCCAAGCTGCAGAACGCCCAGTCGCTGCTCGCCTCCGGCGGACAGGTCGAATCCGCCATCGACGTTCTCCAGTCGCCGCTGATCCAGCAATTGCGCCAGCAGGAAGTGCGGCTCAAGGCGGAGATCGCGCAGCTTTCCGAGACGCTTCTGCCGACGCACCCGCGCATGCGCCAGATGCAGGCCAATCTGGCCGACCTGGAATCCCAGATCCGCGTCGAAGTCCGCAAGATCGTCGAAGCGTTGCGCAACGAGGCTCGCGTGGCCGATGCGCGCGTCGCCTCCCTGCGCTCCAGCCTGGCCCGCCTCAAGCAGCGCATGGGCCAGCTCAATCAGGACGAGGTGACGCTGCGCTCCCTCGAACGCGACGCGGCCAGCAACCGCAAATTGCTCGAAGACTTCCTGCAACGCTATCAGCAGGCCAATGCCCGCGCCGAAGCGGATGCGCGCACCGCCAATGCGCGTATCGTCTCGATGGCGCAAACGCCAGCGGCGCCCTCCTATCCCAACACGGCGTCCTCGATCACCTTCTCGGTCGTGGCCTCGCTCATTCTGGCCATCATGGTGGCCTTCCTGATGGAGGTTTTCTCCGCGGGCTTCCGCTCCGGCGAAGAGGCCGAGCGCATCACCGGCATGCCCTTCCTCGGGCTCGTGCCGGAACTGCCCGGATCGGGGAAGAAGTCGCCGCCCGCCGCCCACGTCATGCGCGAGCCCTTCGACCTCTATAGCGAGGCCATCCGCGCACTACAGGGCAATGTGCTGCTCGCCCGCGTCGGCGAAAGCCGCGCCCGCACCGTTCTCGTGACCTCCGCCCATGCCGGCGAAGGCAAGACCAGCACCGCGGCGAGCCTTGCCCGCGTCTTTTCCATGGGCGGGTATCGCACCATCGTGGTGGACGCCGATCTGCGCGCGCCCGGCATTCACGACGCGATGGGCCTTGCCGCCCAGCACGGCCTGTCCGATCTGCTGATGGGGCGCGTCCGCTTCGAGCATGTGATCCGCCAGGACATCATGAGCCCGGCCCATGTCATTCAGGCCGGCAGCCCGGTCGCGAACCCGACCGCCGCCATCGCCTCCTCGCAGATGCTCTGGGTGCTGAACGCATTGCGGCAGACATACGACATCGTCATCGTGGACTCGCCCGCCGCGCTGGCCGCCGCCGATGCGCAGGTCCTGTCCAAGATGACGGATGTGACCGTCCTCTCGGTTCGCTGGGCGTCCACCAGCCGCCGGGTCGTTGCGCGCGTTCTGAAGATGCTCTCGGCCGCGAGCAGCCGCCGGGTCGGCGTCCTGCTCACGCGCGTCGACATGCGCCGCTATCGCCGTTACAGCGAAACGGGCCTGGAATCATATCCGGCCCGTCCCGTAACGCCTCAATCGGCCCCTCGCCCCGCCGGCCGCCGCGCTTCCGCCGGAAACACCGGCGAACGCCCGATCCGACAGGCCGCTGAATAACGATCTCGCCGCCGCCGGATCAGACCGGCTCCGCGTTCTTCCGCCCGAAGACGAGCGCCACGGCCTTGTCGCGATCGCCGACGAGCTTCTTGACCGCATCATAGGCGGGCCTCAGGACGCGATAGGCGGCGACCTTCACACCGTCCCAGAGCTTGTGCTCGCCGGGCTCGGCCTGCGGCAGGCCCAGCTTGCGCAGGACGGCATTCACATATTGCAGGCTGACGAAATTCTCCGCCTCTTTCGTCATCCAGGTGATGGAGAAGGAAACGGAAACCTCTTCGCCGTTCTGCACCCAGTGAGGCGCCATGAGCGGCACGAAAATGCTGTCGCCCGGCTCCAGATGCTGGTGCAGCGCGCGGGCTTCGTATTCGTCCCGATAGGGAATGTTGCGGTGTTTCCCGGGATACATTTCCATGTGCTCGGCGGGCACGGTTTCGCGGTCCTTCTGGTCCCAGACCGACATGCGCTTGCTGCCGCGCACCTGAAGCAGGAAATTGAGTTCGGGATCGGTATGCATCGGCGTCACATTGCCCGGCGAGGTGACGAAGATGAAGGCCGCGCGCCGCATGGCACCGCCCATCGCGCCGCCGGTCTGCTCGGCGATCTCGTCGAGACAGGCATCGAGAAGCGCCTTGTATTCCGGATCGGTCCCGACATCCTTCAGCACCATCCAGGATTTCGCTTCCTCGATGCGGCGCACCGTTTCCTCCGCGCTCATGCCGTTGGCCGGCGTCAGCTTCGGATCCTGATTGGGCGCCACCTGGCCGTTCCACTCCACCTGATCGGCGGGAAGGTCTCCGGCAAGTTTTGCCAGACGGTCGAGCTGAAAGAGCGGATGAGACGCCAGATCGTGCTTAAGGCGAAAGCTCTTCGTCGGCATCGTTTCGCCGACGGCATCCTTTTCAACGATTTCAATTAGCCGTGCCATGTTCCACCTCCTTGCGGATCATGTGATAGATGCGCTTGGCCCGTTCCCGGAGCATGGTTGCGCATGTCGTCATGGTTGAAAGGAAAGGGACCGCGGCCTGGCTGAGCCTGTGGTCCGTCCCGACGATGACGGAACGCATGACGCGACGCTCCGCCCAGATGTGATCGATCATCGGATGATCGGGAATGGCGCAGGAATCGACCCAGTCGAAACGCGGATCGTCGAGCAACATGGCGCCGCCCCGCATCATGAGCTGCGCGCCGGGAGAGAACCGGGCGTAATCCTCGTCAAAGGCGATCTTGAAGGTGTAGAGGCCGCGCCCCGCGCGAAAGCTCGCCAGCATGGCGATCGGCGCGCCGTCCACCGTCAGTTCGAGACAATGCAGCTTGTCCTGGGCCCGGGCGCCCTTGCAGATCTCCGTAAAGAAGGCCCGTTCGCCCGGCACGACCTTGAGCGCCGTGCCGCGCTGTCCTTTCCAGCCCTTCGCCTCGAGCGTGAGAAAGCGATCCAGCCAGCCGTCGAAATCCGACGCGGCATCATGCGCGACAAGCTGCACATCGCCTTCTTCCGACAGCCGGTTCCAGAGCCGTCCGTATTCCTTGCGCTTCTTCTTGCGCATGGTCTTCGTGAAATAGTCCGCGCCCTTGAAGTCGGATTGCAGAAAGGCCCGCTCGTGCCGGTCGGTTTCGCGCAAAGGCAGGCTGCGTTCCGCGACCACCTCATCGAGAGCCGCCGAGAACGCCCCGTCGCCCTGGCAGAGCGGAAATTCGACCGCGACGGCGCCGCACTGACCGGCAAAGGCAAGGAAACGCGCCAGCGCCTGTTTCTCCCGGCCCGCCCGCAGCAAGGGGGTCGCGATGTAGCTGTGAAGATGCGTCCAGACCTGCCAGACGGGAAGCGGAACGCCGAAACGCCCGCGCAGGGAGCGATAGGGAAACGCGCCGAGAAGCACACGCTGGCCCGCCCCGTCCGCATCGCTCCAGACAAGCGCGATCTCGACGTCCTTCCCGCCCGCAAGATGACGCATCGACGACGCCAGCGTCGCGCTTTCGAACTGCGTATTCGTATCCGTCGCCCGCTCGCCAAGCGCATCGATTTCGGCGGCATAGGGCGACAGCGCATCGGCGCTTTCCAGCACGACGACATCCGCCTCGGGCGGCGCATCGTGCAGATAGCGCGCCGCATGAAGCAGCCGCTCGACCGTCAGCACGGGCTCGTCCGTCCTCCCGTCCCGCGTCTTGATCCTGCCGATATTGGTACGAATGCCGGTCATGTCAGACCCCCCGCTTCAGGCCGACGAAACGGGCAAGGCTTCCCGCTCCCACGAATGACGAAATCCCCAGCCGGCGTTTCACGATGACGCAGAGCCCTATGGAGGTGAGCGTCACCGAGGCCGAGGTGGCGACAGCCGCCCCCTCGAGACCGAAGCGGGGAATGAGAAGGATGTTGAGCGCGATATTGCACAGCGCCGCGGCGCCATAGGCCCAGGCGGTCGCCTTCTGATGGCCGGTCATGTTCAGCACATGCTCGGTCGGACCGAAGGCGGCATGCGCCAGAAAGCCGATCATCAGGATCCAGAGCACCGGCGCGCCGTCGCGGAATTCCGGCCCGAAGAAGCCGAGCGCAAACTCGCCGAACACAAGCAGGCCGAGAGCGGCGACGAGCGTCGGCCAGAACACCGAATGCACCACGCCCCGCATCAGCTTCTGCAACTCCGCATGTTTGCCGGAGGCATGAAGCTCGGCGAATTTCGGCGCCGCCGGCGCGGCGAAAGCGAAATAGATGAAGCTCATCAGATTGGCGATGCGCGTCGCGGCGAAATAGATCCCCACCTTGTCCGGATCGACATAGCGGCCCAGCAGAACGATGTCGGTATTGGAGAGGACGAGATAGAACCCCTCGACCAGCACCAGCGGCACGGACGCCATCCACCAATGTTTGAGATGATAGACCGGCCGCGCCGACGGCACGTTGTCCCGCACGCGGCGCATCAGCAGGACGCGCTGCAGGATGAGCGCCAGCATGGTCGCGCCGAGCGCACCGGCGATGACATTGAGGCCCGTCGGCTCGAACCCGGCCAGAAGGATGCCGCCTGCGGCGAGCACGATGCCGAGCGGCCGGAACACATAGGTCGGCAGATAGGCGAGATTGACCCAGCCAAAGGCGCGCGCGGCGCCTTCCTGCCAGTCCATCAGCGCAAAGCCGGGTACGCAGAGAAGCCCTACAAGGAGCGGCAGCAGAAAATAGCCGTCGATCACGCCGCGAAGCGCATAGAGAAGACCGCTGCCGAGAAGCACCGCCCCGAGCGACAGCGCCATCACCACATACCAGGAGGCGCGCAGCATGCCTGCGAGACGGCGCCATTTTTCCCGCGCCCGGTAATCCGGCACGAAACGCAGCACCGAAGTCCCGAACCCCATGGGCACGATGATGCCCAGAACGATCACCCAGACCCAGACATAGGAAAAAATGCCGTACTGGAACGCGCCCATCCAGCGCGCGAGCAGGATCTGGCTGGCCAGCCCGATCACCGCGCCCAGAACGCGGATACCCATGACGAAAGCGGCCCCGCGAAGGACGCCCGAAATGTCGCCCTCGCGCATTTTGGCGAGAAGCCCCGTCAGCAGAGCGGAAACGCCGCCCTGCTCAGGCTTGTCGTCATTCTGTGCGACAGCCGTGGGTTCCGCCGCTTGGGTCATTGCCATTCCTCAGGCCGATACAGCCGCGGCTCGCCCGAAAGTCAGCATCGACCGGCAGGAGCGCAACTTGAGATAGGCATTGCAGAATAGCGGCGTCTTCTTGACGAACCGTTTCAGCCAGATGAGCCCCCGGGCGGGAAACGCAGCAATCGTCCCCCGTACGCCCTGCGCGTCGAAGTGGTTGTAGAGATACTGCGTATTTTCGCACCAGGTGGCCTTGTAGGCCTCGTCGCCCATGGTGAAATCGAAAACCGTGTGATCGGTATCGATGGCGTGCTTCATGAGTTCCATCTGCTGGACGACGCCGGGACCGAAGCGGGCCGCCTCGGACGCCTCGTCATAGCTGGCGAGAAGGTCGTAGAAGCGGCCTCCGAAACTCACGCAGAGATTGGCCGCCACGATGTCGTCGCCCACCGTCAGGGAGGAGACACAGGCGATATCGCTGTCGGCATCCGTTGCCAGCGCCTTGTAAAAGTCGCGATAGCCGGGACGGTCGAAGATATTGGCGACGCCCATCCGCGCGAAGCTGCGGGCTTTCTGCGCCATCAGCGCTTCGATGGTCTCGACTTTCGCGCCGTCCTCGTCATGCATCGCAAAGGCGATCTCGCCAAGTTCACCCATCCGGCGGCGCTTCTGCCGGTCGCGCTTTTTGCTGCTCTTGGACCGTTTGGCGTCGTAATAGCTGTCCCAATCGGCCATCAGGGTCGTGGAGTGAGAAGCGCAGTTATGCTCGCTCAGGCCGCCAAGTTCCATGAAGGGATTGGCCTGTTCGCCGGTCCGCCGGGTCATCCGGTTGAGCGCGACGAGGTGATGCTTCGGCAAAAGCGCGCGCACGTCTTCCCAGAGAGCCGGAAACTGGCCCGGCCGCACCTGACGGGCAAAATTCTTCGCAAGGATGGGCCCGGGATATTCGGCCAGTTCGCCGCCCAGCCAGACGAGCTTCCGGGCCAACAGATTGCCCTCGATCGCCATGGGGAAAAGAAAGAGCGCCTCGCCCGATGCATCCCAACCGACGACGATCTGCGGACGAACCCCGCGCAGCGCGCCGATATGGCGCGTCCAGTTGGAAAGCCAGGCATAAGTCTGGAAAACGCTGCAATCGCCCTCTTCTTCGAGCTGCTGCCAGACTTCCCGAACCTCGGCGAGATCTTCATGGACCGAAAGCAGAACCCGCGGCTTCACGGCGGCCCACGGCCCCTGAATGACCTCGCCTTCGGCGGCAAGGCCCGCTTTTTCGTGCAATTCCTCCCGGCCGATGGGCCGGGCTGACGGAAACTCCTCGAACTGCGACTTAATCTGGGTCATCGGAGGCCTCGTTGAGATGCGTCGTTTTGAAACGTTCGTTTTCTTTCGGCGCAGTTTCGGAAAGGATTTCTCAATTCCGGACATGCACTCTGTTTGCTGCATGAGGTTTGCAAACGGCGTGCAATATCCCGTCGAAAAGTCGGGATTTAGCGGATCAAGGTGAAATGGCCGATACAGACGCAGGCGTGGCGGCCCCCGTGGCAAGGGGGCCCGCCCCCGAGCCCTCCCTGATGAGAACGGGGTTGCTGGCGATCCACGCCCTGCGCGGCCACCGCATGGCACCACGCTTCCTTTCGGGCCTCGGGGTCATTTTCATGCTGCATCGGGTGCGGCCCGAAAGCACGGCGCCCTTCCAGCCGAACCGGCTGCTGGAGATCACCCCCGATTTTCTGGACGAGACGATCCGCCTGGTGAAACGGCTCGGCTATGACTGCGTCGACCTCGACGAGGCCGCCCGCCGCATCGAAACCGGCCATGAACGGAAATTCGCCGCCTTCACGCTGGATGACGGTTACCGGGACAATTTCACCGAGGCCCTGCCCGTCTTCGAGCGCCACGAAACCCCTTTCACCGTCTATCTGGCGACCGACCTGCCCGACGGAAAGGCGGACCTCTGGTGGATCACGCTCGAGAACGTCATCGGCACGGCAAGGCAGATCACGATGGAGCTGGAGGGAAAGCCGGTCGTCATCCCGACCGCGACCACGGACGACAAGAAGGCCGCCTGGCAGACGATCTACTGGAGCCTGCGCAAAAGGCCGGAAAGCGAGATGCGGGCCGTCATCGCCGCGCTCGCGGAGCAGCACAATGTTCCGGTGGCCTCCATCGCAAAAGATGCCGCCATGAGCTGGGACGAGCTGCGCAGCCTCGCGCGCCATCCGCTGGCCCGCATCGAGGCGCATACGGCGGGACACTTCGCCCTGTCCGGCCTGACGGACGCGGCGGCGCGCGCGGAAGTCGAGCGCGGCCTTGCCCGCCACGAGGCCGAACTCGGCAAGCGCCCGACGCATTTCTCCTATCCCTATGGCGATCACGGCTCGGCGGGCGAGCGCGATTTCCGGCTGATCGCCGAGATGGGCTTTCGCACCGCGACCACCACGCGCAAGGGCCTCATCCAGCCCCGGCACCGCGACAGGATGTGCGCATTGCCCCGGCTCTCGCTCAACGGGGAATTTCAGGACATACGAATGGTGGAGACGCTGCTGAGCGGCCTGCCCTTCGCGCTCGGCAAGCCGATCGCTTCCATGGGGATCGACTAGTCGGAAGCCCGGCTGCCATCCGTCGCCGCGGACGAATCACCCGAGCGCGTATTTTGCCGCCACCGCCCCCATCGGACCTCGACCTTCCGGCGAAAACGCCTCACCGGGTGGAAATCCACCGACAGGATGATGATGCCCAGCGGAATCATCCAGAAGCCGAGAATCGGGAGAAAGCCGAGGACGCCTCCGAATATCAGGGCAATACCGGCGATTGTCCGGGTCAGCGGCGTACCCGGAGCCTTGAATTCCCTGTTGCCAAGACGCACACGCGCCATTTTCCCGTCCCGGTTTCTGCTCAAAGCCGGAAATCCCCGGCACTGCCTGCTCTAAATAGATATCCAAGATGTCGATTGTAAGGAATTTCGGTTGGCAGCCCGCCAACGCTTTTGCTATATGCAGCCTTCATCGACGCGCGGCGGCAAGCAGTCCGGACGTGTGCCGATCTGATCCCCGGTAGCTCAGTGGTAGAGCAACCGGCTGTTAACCGGTTGGTCGCTGGTTCGAATCCGGCCCGGGGAGCCATTTTGAAGCCACGGTGCAGTCTCTGCGCCGTGGCTTTTTCTTTCCGTCTCCGTCACCATATCCAAAAGACCTGCTGAACCGTGCCCGTCCCCGGTTCGTAACAAAGGCGTGGCCCGATCAGCCCTGTCATTCATTTCGATGACCGGAGCAAGGAGGAGGTTCCGACGCCATGACAGAAACCACCGGTTCCCCCAGGCACGATCTGCTTGCCACCACATTGGTCACGCCCGCCAATCTGCGGGCGATCAAGCCGCTGCCGTTCTTTCTGCGGCTTGCCTTCCGCCTTTTGATGCGGCTGCGCTATGGCGCGCTCGACCTCACCCTGCCCGACGGTCGCCGGTTTCGCTTCGAGGGGCCCGAGGACGGCCCCCATGCGGTGATGGAACTCAGGGACACCGCCGTCGCCCGGCGCTTTTTCACCGGCGGCGACCTGGGAGCGGCGGAAGCCTTTCTCGAAGGCATGTGGACCACGCCCGACGTCACCGCTTTCCTGCAGCTCGTCGAAAACAACAAGCACGCGCTTCAGCGCCAGCGCCACGGCTTCGGCCTGATGAAGGCCCTGGCCCGGCTGCGCCATCTCGCGCGGCGCAACTCCCGATCCGGCTCGAAGCGCAACATCGAGTATCACTACGACCTCGGAAACCATTTCTACCGCCGCTGGCTGGATCCGAGCATGACCTATTCCTCCGCGCATTTCGCGCATCCCGGCCAGCCGCTACCGGAAGCGCAGGAAAACAAATACCGGATGCTCGCCGAACGGATCGAGCTGAAGCCGGAACACGAGCTTCTGGAGATCGGTTGCGGCTGGGGCGGCTTTGCCGAATTCGCCGCGCGGGAAATCGGCTGCCGCGTAACGGGCATCACCATCAGCAAGGAACAGCTCGCCTTCGCCCGCGAGCGCATGGAAAAGGCTGGCTTAAGCGACCGCGTCGAAATCCGCTATCAGGACTATCGCGACGTGAAGGAAAAATACGACCGCGTCGCTTCCATCGAGATGTTCGAGGCGGTCGGCGAACAATACTGGCCCTCCTATTTCGACGCGCTTCATCGCTGCCTCAAACCCGGCGGCGTGGCGGGATTGCAGATCATCACCATCAACGACGTCTCCTTTGCCACCTATCGCAGGCGCGCCGACTTCATTCAGCGCTACATCTTTCCCGGCGGCATGCTTCCCTCGCCGTCGGCCCTGCGCGACCAGGTGACAAGGGCGGGCCTCACATGGGTCGGCAATTTCGATTTCGGTCTCGACTATGCGGAAACGCTGAAGCAATGGCGGGAGCGCTTTCTGGGCGCCTGGCCGGAGATCCAGCCCATGGGCTTCGACGACCGCTTCCGCCGCATGTGGGAATTCTATCTCAGCTACTGCGAAGCGGGCTTCCGCACCGGCAATATCGACGTGACGCAGGTGACGCTCGCACGGCCCGCCAAGGCCTGACGGGCCGAGGCCCGAACCGCTTTGGCAGGCCGCCATCGGCTGCTACCGTGACGGCCTATTTCCCGCCGAAACGAGTCGCCTCCGATGGAAAAACGCCTGACGCCCAGCCCCCGTACGCTCGACGATGTCGACCGGCAATCGCGCGAAACCATCGGACAGGGATGGGGCAAGCTGGAGCGCTTCACCTTCCGCCATCGCCTGTTTGAAGGCGGCTGGTCGGATGTCGTCACGCGCGACGTCTACACCATCGGCGAGGTCAGTTGCGTGCTGCCCTACGATCCGGCGCTGGACGCCATCCTGCTCGTCGAGCAGTTCCGGCCCTGCGGCCTGGTCCATGGCGAGGCGACCTGGCTCTTCGAGGCGATTGCCGGGATCATCGATCCGGGCGAGACGCCCGCCGAGGTGGCCATCCGCGAAGCGCAGGAAGAGGCGGACTGCCTGATCGACGATCCGATCCTCATCGGCCCCTTCTGGTCGTCCCCCGGCGGCTATGGCGAACGCTCCTATATCTTCGCCGCCCGGGCGGACCTCTCCTCCGCCGGCGGCATTCACGGCCTCGACCATGAGCATGAGGATATTCGCGCCGTGGCGGTGCCCCTTGCCGACGCCCTGGCCGCCATCAATGACGGCCGCATCCGCGACGCAAAGACAGCCTTTATGATTCAATGGGTTGCGTTGAATCCCGAACGGCTGAGGTAAAGCCTTTTTCGCCGGCCCCTTACTTGAAGTGGCCGCCGCCGCTCCGTATGTTCCCAGCACCGACAATTTCGCAACGAACATCAAGAAACGCCCGATGGACATCAAAAACGGCCTCGCCGACGCGATCGGCAACACCCCCCTCCTCAGGCTGAAAAAGGCCTCGGAGGAAACCGGGTGTGACATTCTCGGCAAGGCCGAGTTCCTGAACCCGGGCCAGTCGGTCAAGGACCGCGCCGCGCTCTTCATCATCCAGGACGCGCTGGCCAAGGGCACGCTGAAACCCGGCGGCGTCATCGTCGAAGGCACGGCGGGCAATACCGGCATCGGCCTGGCGCTGGTCGGCAACGCATTGGGCTTCCGGAGCGTGATCGTCATTCCCGAGACCCAGTCTCAGGAAAAGAAGGACATGCTGCGGCTGTGCGGCGCCGAACTCATCGAGGTTCCGGCGGTGCCCTACAAGGACCCGAACAACTACGTGAAATATTCGGGCCGCCTCGCCGAGGAACTGAACGCGAAAGAGCCCGGCGGCGCCATCTGGGCCAACCAGTTCGACAATGTCGCCAACCGCCAGGCGCATATCGAAACCACGGGCCCGGAAATCTACGCCCAGACGGACGGCAAGGTGGACGGCTTCATCTGCGCCGTCGGCACGGGCGGCACGCTGGCCGGCACCGGCATGGCGCTGAAAGAGCGCAACAAGGATATCCAGATCGGCCTCGCCGACCCGATGGGCGCCGCGCTCTACAATTATTACAAGAACGGCGAACTGAAATCCGAGGGCGGGTCCATCACCGAGGGCATCGGTCAGGGCCGCATCACGGCGAACCTCGAAGGCGCGCCGATCGACCATCCGTTCCAGATCCCCGATGAGGAAGCCCTCCCCATCATCTTCGATCTCTTGCAGAATGAAGGCCTCTGCCTTGGCGGCTCCAGCGGCATCAATGTCGCCGGCGCCATTCGGCTGGCAAAGGAAATGGGACCGGGTCATACCATCGTCACGATCCTTTGCGACTACGGCACACGGTATCAGAGCAAACTGTTCAACCCGACGTTCCTGAAAGAAAAAGGACTGCCGGCCCCGGCCTGGCTCTCCTGAGACGCCCAGAGAGGAAACGAGAAATGGCTGCCGATCCATCCCCCCTGGCCAGAGAAGCGACAGCCGCCTCTTCCGCTCTCGTCAGCACCGACTGGCTCGCCCGCCATCTCGAAGCGCCCGATGTGACGATCGTCGATGCGTCCTGGTACCTGCCCGAGCATCAGCGCGATCCCCGCGCGGAATATGAGCGCGAGCATATTCCCGGCGCGCTCTTTTTCGATATCGACGAAATCTGCGATCTCGACAGCCCCTATCCGCATATGCTGCCGAGCCCGGAAAAATTCTCCTCCCGCATGCGCAAGATGGGCCTCGGCGACGGTACGCGGGTGGTCGTCTATGATGGCGCAGGGCTTTTCAGCGCCGCCCGCGTCTGGTGGATGTTCCGCGTCATGGGCCATGACGACGTCGTCGTGCTGGATGGCGGCCTCAAGAAGTGGAAGGCCGAGGGACGCCCGGTCACCGACGAAGCGTCGCGCAGCGGTGCGCGCCACTATACGGCGCGGCGCAACACCATGCTGATCCGCGACTGCGACGCCGTGGCGCGCGATCTGGAAACGCAATCCGAGCAGATCGTGGATGCGCGCGGGCCGGGACGCTTCAACGGCACGGACCCGGAGCCGCGTGCAGGCCTCGCCTCCGGCCATATTCCCGGCAGCGTCAACGTGCCCGCCGGATCCCTGCTCAGTGAAGACGGCACGATGAAACCGCGCGAGGAGCTGCGCGACCTGTTCCAGAAGGCGGGCATCGACCTGCGTCGCCCGATCGTCACCTCCTGCGGCTCCGGCGTAACGGCCTGCATTCTGGCGCTGGCGCTGCATGAACTCGGCCTGCCCCGCGTCGCCGTCTATGACGGCTCATGGGCCGAATGGGGATCGCGGTCCGACCTGCCTCACGAATGCTGAGACAGGCGCATGGGCAGGAAGCACAAGACAACCGTCACGCATCTGGAAATGCCGGCGGAGCCCGTGCACGCAAAGCGCCCCTGCCCCTGCCCGCGCGGCAAATGCGCGCTTCTCCGCGCCGAACGGCCGCCGATCCACTTTTACCGCTATCTTTATGACGCCATCGGCAGGGACTATGTCTGGGTCAATCGCAAGCGGCTGACCGACCTGGAACTCGGCGCGATCATCCATGACGAGAATGTCGAGATCTACGTTCTCTACATGAACGGCGTCCCGGCCGGATTTGCCGAACTCGACTTCCGCTTCATGCCCCGCGCCGAACTGTCCTTCCTCGGCCTGATGCCCGAATTCATCGGGGAAGGGCTTGGCGCCTTCCTGTTGCAGGAAGCGATCCGCATCGCCTGGGCGCGCCATCCGCAGCGCCTGATCGTGCAGACCTGCACGCTCGACCACCCGCGCGCGCTGACCATGTATCAGCGCGCAGGCTTCAGCGTCTGCGGCCGCGAGGAAGTCGAGCTGGAAGAGGTGGACTAGGACAGGCCCCCGTCATTGCGAGGAGCGCAGCGACGAAGCAATCCACGCCGTGCCGTGTGGCACTGGATTGCTTCGCTGCGCTCGCAATGACGCCTCAGATCAATGGGCCAGAATCTGCGACAGGAACGTCTTCGTCCGCTCGTTCTTGGGATGATTGAAGAAGGTTTCCGGATCGGCCGTTTCCACGATCTCCCCCCCGTCCATGAAGACGACGCGATTGGCCACTTCGCGCGCGAAGCCCATTTCATGCGTGACGCAGAGCATGGTCATGCCTTCTTTCGCAAGCTCCACCATCACATCCAGCACTTCCTTGATCATTTCCGGATCGAGCGCGGAGGTGGGTTCGTCGAACAGCATGACGCGCGGGTTCATGCACAAGGCGCGCGCGATGGCGACGCGCTGCTGCTGGCCGCCCGAAAGCTGCCCCGGATATTTATGGGCCTGCTCGGGTATCTGGACGCGCTCCAGATATTTCATCGCCAGATCGCGCGCTTCATGCTCCGGCATTTTCCGTACCCAGACGGGGGCGAGCGTACAGTTCTCAAGCACCGTCATATGCGGAAAAAGATTGAACTGCTGGAATACCATCCCGACTTCGCGCCGTACGCTGTCGATCTTCTTGAGATCGTCCGACAGCTCGATCCCGTCCACCACAATGGACCCGGCATCATGCGTTTCGAGATGATTGATGCAGCGGATCAGCGTCGACTTGCCGGACCCCGACGGCCCGGCAATGACGATCCGCTCGCCCTCGTTCACCGTGAGGTTGATGTCCTTCAGGACATGGAAATCGTCGAACCATTTATCGAGATGGGATATCTCGATAATCGCCTTGTCGGAGACTTTCATTTTCGGCGGAACGGCGGTGTCGGACATGAAGGTCTCCTAGCGGCGCGATCCGGCGTTCAACCGGCGCTCCATATAGGCTGAATAGCGGGCCATGCCGAAGCAGAAGACCCAGAATACCAGGGCGGCAAAGAGATAGCCGGTAATCGCGCCCTGCGGCACCGACCAGTTCGGATCGCTCAATTGCGAGCGCACCTGCCCCAGCAGATCGAAGATGCCGACGATCAGCACCAGCGTCGTATCCTTGAAGAGGCCGATGAAGGTGTTGACGATCCCCGGAATGACATGACGCAACGCCTGGGGCAATACGACGAGCCCCATGGCCTGCCAATAGCTGAGCCCGCCGGCCCGCGCCGCCTCGTACTGACCGCGGGGAATGGCCTGCAGCCCGCCGCGCACCACTTCCGCCATATAGGCCGAGGCGAAAAGCGCCACGCCGACCAGACAACGCAAGAGATTGTCGAGAGAGACCCCTTCCGGCAGGAAGAGCGGCAGCATGACGCTTGCCATGAAAAGAACCGTGACAAGCGGAACGCCGCGCCAGAACTCGATAAAGACGATGGAGACCAGACGGATCGCGGGCATGGAAGAGCGCCGCCCCAGAGCGAGCACGATACCGAGCGGCAGCGAGATCACGATGCCGGTGACCGCCACCACAAGCGTCACCAACAACCCGCCCCAATAGCTTGTATCGACCGCGGGCAGGCCCGGACGCCCGCCAGCGAGCAGCGTGACGGCGATGACGGGATAGGCGACGAGCAGGAAGATCAGGTTGAAGCGCTTCGCCGGCGCCGCCGGAATGAGCGCCGGGACGAGCCCTATCGCGCCAAGGGCGAATACGACATAGACCCGCCAGACTTCCGACGACGGATACCGCCCGTAGAGGAACTGGTCGATATTGGCCCAGACGAACGGCCAGCAGGCCCCGGCATCCGGCCCGAGACACGCCTCGCGCGAGGCCCCGGTCCAGACCGCATCGATAATCGCGAAATCGATCAGCGGCGGGACGACCAGCCAGATGACATAAAGCGACAGCAGGGTCAGTGCGGTATTGAACCAGCTCGAAAACAGGTTTTTCCGCAGCCATGTAATCCCCCGCCCGATGGACAGCGGCTCCCGCGGCTTTTGGATCTGCGATGCCATATCCGTCATCTACCGCTCCTGTATGGCCACACGGGCGTTGTAGAGGTTCATCAGGAACGAGGTGACGAGACTGATCGTGAGATAGACGGCCATGGTGAGCGCGATGACCTCGATGGCCTGCCCCGTCTGGTTCAGCACCGTACCGGCGAACACCGCCACGAGGTCGGGATAGGCGATCGCAACGGCCAGAGAGGAATTCTTGGTGAGGTTGAGAAGCTGGCTCGTCAGCGGCGGCACGATGACCCGGAGCGCCTGCGGAATGACGACGAGGCGCAACGTCCGGCCCGCCGGCAGGCCGAGCGCATAGGCGGCTTCCGTCTGCCCATGGCTGACCGACAGAATACCGGCGCGAACGATCTCCGCGATGAAGGCCGCCGTGTAAAGCGTGAGGCCGAGAAGCAAGGCGATGAATTCGGGTATGAGGCGCATCCCGCCATCGAAACCGAAGCCCCGATAGGCCGGAAAATCGAGCGTGAAAGGCGCTCCGCCGAAAAGCCACGCCAGCGCGGGAACGCCCAGCACGATCGCAATGGCCGTGCGCCAGGCGGGAAATATCTCACCCGTCGCGGATTGCCGTTTCCGGGCCCAGCGAAGGACCGCATAGCCCGCGACCAGAGACAGCAGCACGACAATGCCGAAAAAGGCCGAACTCTCGCCGAAGACGGGCGACGGCACGACCACGCCGCGATTGTTCAGATAGACGCCTTCCACCGGCGAAAGGCTGTCGACCGGCGCCGGAAGCGGCCGCAGAACGGTGAAATACCAGAAGAACAATTGCAGCAGCAGCGGAATGTTCCGCATCACCTCGACATAGGCCCAGGCGATCTTCGAGACCAGCCAGTTGGTCGAAAGGCGCGCCACGCCGACGAAGAAACCGAGGATCGTCGCCAGAACGATACCGATACCGGCGACCATCAGCGTATTGATCAGGCCGACCAGAAAGGCGCGGCCATAGGAGGATTCTTCCGTATAGGGAATGAGCGACTGAACGATGCCGAAACCGGCCGTATTGTCCATGAAGCCGAAACCCGTCGCGATATTCAGCCGCGCCAGATTGGCCTGCGTCGTCGTGACGATGAACCAGCCGCCATAGAGCACCAGCGCGATCAGGGCCGCCTGATAGACGACCGAGCGCACCGCCGGATTGGACCATTTCAGCCCGATCTTCCGCTTGTCCCTTGCCGCTGCCCCCGCCACGCCCGTCACCTATCGGATCGGCGGCGCATACATGATGCCGCCCTTGTTCCAGAGCGCGTTCAGGCCGCGCTCGATTCCGAGTTTCGTATTCGTGCCGACATTCCGCTCGAACACTTCGCCGTAGTTCCCGAGATGACGGATAATGCGCACGACCCAGTCGTCGCTCAGGCCTATCGCATTGCCATAAGCGCCCTCGCCGCCGAGGAGCCGCCGGACGCGCGGCGAGTCGGAACTTTTCATCTCCTCCACATTACCGGAGGTGACGCCCAGTTCCTCGGCATTGATGAGGGCGAAAAGCGTCCAGCGCGCAATGTCGGCCCATTGCGGATCGCCCTGCCGCACCACCGGCCCCAGAGGTTCCTTTGAAATGATTTCCGGCAGAATGAGATGCCGGGAAGGATCCTTCATCTTCAGCCGGACCGCCGCCAGGCCCGACGCATCGGTGGTATAGGCATCGCAGCGGTGATCGTCATAGGCGGCGAGCGCCTCGTCGTTCTTCTCGTAGGAAAGCACCTTGTATTTGTACCCGTTCGACCGGAAATAATCCGCGACGTTGAGTTCGGTCGTGGTGCCTGTCTGTGTGCAGATCGTCGCGCCGTCGAGATCGGCGGCATGCGCGATGCCGGAATCCTTGTGAACCAGAAAACCCTGGCCGTCATAATAAACGACGCCCGCGAAATCGAGCCCGAGCTGCGTATCGCGCGACATGGTCCATGTCGTGTTGCGCGACAGAATGTCGATCTCGCCGGATTGAAGCGCCGTGAAACGGTCCTTCGCATTGAGCGGGCGGAATTTCACCCTGTCCGGATCGTCGAAAATCGCCGCCGCGATGGCCCGGCAATAGTCCACATCGATGCCCGACCAGCGCCCCTTGTCGTCGGGATTCGAAAAACCGGGAAGCCCCTGATTCACGCCGCAGACGAGTTCGCCCCGCTCGCGCACCCGCGCAAGCGTGTCGCCCGCCGCCGTTTCCGGCCGCGCCTCGCCGGTCGCGCGATCCACCGCCGCAAGCCGATTGCCCGCCGGACCGGGCGCTTTGGCAATGGGCATGAAGAGATAGACGATCGCCGCTCCGAGCACGAGGCCCATTAAAAGAGCCTGAAATCGATTCTCCATCCCGCTTCCTTTGCCAGCGCCCTGTGACAAGATGTTATGGTGTCCGCCAAGAGACTAACCACGATGCGCCTCAGCGCAAGGCCTGAGGCAGCCAGCACCACGCCGGGATATTATGAGCGAAAAGAAATTCTCCCGTCCGGAAACGACGATTGTCACGGCGGGGCGCGACCCGGAAGCCAATTTCGGGGTTGTCAACCCGCCCGTCTATCACGCCTCCACGATTCTCTATCCGACCTTCCAGTCGCTGAAGAAGCGCGAGGTCAAATACACCTATGGACGCCGCGGCACGCCCACCACCGCCATGCTGGCCGAGGCCGTGGCCGAACTCGAGGGCGGCGCGCATTGCGCCCTCGCCCCGTCCGGCCTCGCCGCCGTCACCGTCTCGCTGCTCGCCAACCTGAAAGCGGGCGATCATCTGCTGATGACGGACAGCGTCTACGGTCCGACCCGGCATTTCTGCGATACGACGCTCACCCGCTTCGGCGTCGATGTCGAATATTACGATCCCCGCATCGGCGGAGACATATCGACGCTCATCCGGCCCGCCACATCCGTCGTCTTCGTGGAATCGCCGGGCTCGGTCACCTTCGAGGTGCAGGACATTCCCGCCATCGCCGAAGCGGCGCATGAAGGCGGCGCGCTCGTCATCATGGACAACACCTGGGCCTCGCCGCTCTTCTTCAAACCCTTCGAGCATGGCGTCGACATATCCGTTCAGGCGGCGACGAAATATCTGTGCGGCCATTCCGATGTGATGGCCGGCACGATCACCACCACCGAGGAAGCCTGGAAGCAGACCATCGACGGCCATGGCGAAATCGGCATGTGCCTTGCGCCGGACGACGCCTATCTCATCCAGCGCGGGCTCCGCACCCTTAGCGTGAGGCTGAAACAGCATATGGAAACGGGCCTCGAACTGGCGCGCTGGCTGGAAACGCAACCCGAGGTTGCGCGCGTCATTCACCCCGCCCTGCCGAGCCACCCCGATCACGCGCTCTGGCAGCGCGACTTCACCGGCGCAAGCGGTTTGTTTTCCATCGAACTCACACCCTGCACGGACGATGCGCTGGCCGCGATGCTGGACGATCTTGAGCTTTACGGAATGGGATATAGCTGGGGCGGCTATGAAAGCCTGATCGTGCCGCAATATCCCGCAAAGATCCGTACAGCGACGAAATACGCGGCGGAAGGCCCGCTGCTGCGCATCCATGCGGGACTGGAAGCGCCCGAGGATCTCATCGCCGACCTCGAAGCCGGTTTCGACCGGCTGAATGCCGCCCGCTAACCCTTGCCATCGACCGACAACAGGACATCCCCATTGGCCCGCAAAGAAGTCAAAAGCGAAATCGCCGGAAAGGTCTGGAAGATCGAAGCCGGTATCGGCGACACGCTGGAAGAGGAAGATCCCATCCTCATCCTTGAATCGATGAAGATGGAAATTCCGGTCGATGCGCCCTTCGACTGCACGCTTGTGGAAATTCTCGTCGCCGAGGAGGAGCCCGTCGCGGAAGGACAGGTCGTCGCCATCGTCGAGGAAAGCTGAGCCCTACGCTTCCTCGCCGCTTACGCTTCCTCGCCGAAGAGACGCCTCAGATGCGGATTGAGGAATTTGCCGCCGGGGTCGAGCCTGCGGCGCACTTGCTGGAAGTCATCCCAACGCGGATAGAGCTTTTGCAGCTCGGCCTCGCCGAGCGTGTGCAGCTTGCCCCAGTGCGGCCGTCCCTCATAACGCGCGAAGATGGCTTCCACGCCCTTGAAGAGCTCCGCATAGGGCTGGCGATGATACTGGTGGACGGAAATCGTCACGCTGTCGCGCTCGTGGAACGGGCTCAGCCACGCATCGTCCGCCGCGACATAGCGGAATTCGAGCGGGAAGAGGAAATTCACCCCGCACTTCTTCATGTAGGCCCCGACCTCTGCGATGCAGTCCGGCCCGCGCTCGGCAGGGACGGCATATTCCATTTCGTTGAACCGGACGTTCCGGTCGCTCGGAAAGGCATCGTATGACCATCGCGCCTTTCCGGCCTGGCCCGGCGCATAACGCTCGCCCGCATTGCGCGTCATGAAGCGCTGAAGCGGCCCGCGCAATGGCGGCAGGAAACGCGCCGCCTCGCAGGCGCGCTGCATGATTACGTCGCCACGGGACATTTCGCCGTCCGGCGCGCGACGACGCGGCTTCGCGGGCCGATCCGTTTCGTTGAGCGTCTTCACCAGCACGTCGTCGGCAAAGGGAAACCAGAAAAACTCGAAATGGCGGTTGGCATCGCGCATTTCCGGCGCCTTGGCCAGCGCCTCGGAGAGCGCCATGCGGCCGCCGCCCTCTTCCAGCGCATAGGACGGCCGTAACTGCATCTCGATTTCGCTCATCACGCCCAGGCTGCCGAAACTGACACGGCCCGCATCGTAAACGTCGCTGTTCTCGGCCCGGCTGCACTCGAGCACCTCGCCCGAGGCCGTGACCAGACGGAAGCCTTTCACCGCGGCCGAGAGAGAGCCGAGCTTGCCGCCCGTGCCATGCGTTCCGGTTCCCACCGCGCCGGCGAGCGCCTGACGGTCGATATCGCCCTGATTGGCAAGCGCCAGCCCCTTTTCGTGCAGCAGCGGACCGAGATCGCGGATCGTGGTGCCCGCGGCGATGCGCGCCGTCTGCGCATTGGCGTCGTGGGACGCCACACCGCTCATTTTTTCCAGAGAAAGCAGCACATCGTCGGAGGGAACGATCGCCGTGAAGGAGTGCCCCCGGCCCGCAACGCGAACGGGGCCCGACGCCTCGCCGACGATGCCCGCCAGCGCCGCCTCGTTCTCCGGCGTCAGGATTTCCTTCGGCCAGGCTTTGACCCAGCCCGACCAGTTCGACCAAACGGTACTCATGGCTCCTCCTGTTCTATGCGGTCATGCTACCCGCTTGCCCGGCATGGCGACAGACCCTTGCCCGCAAACGAAAATCCCCGGCACAAGCCGGGGATAATGCCGCGGGGTATGAAGACACCGCGATCCTATTTCATGGACTCCGCCGCCGCCGCGGGCGCAAGCGGATCCTGCGGCTGCGATTTCATCATTGTCGCCGCCATTTTGGAGGCCGCCTTGATATCCGCGGGCTCCATCTCCTTCGACAGACGCTGGATCGCCTCGGCGGGATAGTTTGGGAAACCGTTCTTGGCCGCCATGAGATAATAGGCGTAAGCGAGCTTCAGGTTCTTTTCGACGCCCTCGCCGTCCTCATACATGGTGCCGATATTGTACTGCGCGTCGGGCTTGCCGTTATCCGCCGCCGCCTTGTACCACCTGGCCGCGAGTTCCCGGTCATGCTTCACGCCCCAGCCCTTGTCGTAATAGGTGCCGAGATCCATCTGCGCCCGGGGGTCGCCGCCTTCCGCGCCGATCATCATGTATTTCACCGCGTCGGTCATGCTCCGGTCCACGACCTTGGCATCGAAATACTCTTCTCCCAGACGGAAGGCCGCGCCCGGATCCTGCTTCTCTTCCACGGCGCGTTTCCAGACCTTCATCGCCGCCTCGTAAAAGCCCCGGTGATAGAGGTCCACACCGGCCGCCTCGCTGGCGTCCTTCACCTGGTCGGCCGTGGTGATCAATTCGTCGGTCTCGGCAAAGGCCGGCCGCACGAAGTTCAACGACAGGGCCAGCAGCAAAGCCGCCGCGGCCACCGTCAGCGCGGTCAGTACATCCTGGCGTTGCCGGGCCGACCCGCTCGTTTCCTTGTGCATGAAATAGCCTCCTCCGCTCGTTCTCCAATGTGCATACGGCACTGCACATCATCCCTGCCATGAAGGATGAAAGTCATCGCCAAGCGGCGCAACTTAAACCTTGGTTATCTGGCCCGGACGGCGGGTCGCTCAGCCGTCGCGGCGAGCATCGGGCGTGATATGGGTCCCCGCCTCGCCCTCGAAAACCGCCAACGCCCTGGAAAGACTGCCGATCGAGGCGGTTTTGCCCGCTTCCTGCGCGAAATAGGCGGCGGCCTCCACCTTGGGGCCCATGGAGCCGGCCGCATAGCCGGAGCCGTCCGCCTCGGCAGCTTTAATTTCCGTAATCAAGGTCTGATCCGGCGTTCCCCACCCCGCGAACACGCCATCGACATCCGTCAGAATCACCAGCCTGTCCGCCTTGAGCCGATGCGCCAGCAAAGCCGCCGCGCGGTCCTTGTCGATCACGGCCTCCACGCCGGAAAGCCCGCCGCCTTCGCGCGGAATGACGGGAACGCCGCCACCGCCGGCGCAAATCACCATCGCGCCGGAGGCAAGCAGCGTGGAGATGGCCGACAGCTCCACGATCTCGCGCGGACGAGGCGACGCCACGACGCGCCGCCAGCCGGCCTTGCCCTCGTCCACCATGTGCCAGCGCCGCGCCGAGGCCAGCTCCTTTGCCTGCTCCGCCGTATAAACCGGGCCGATGGGCTTGGTCGGCGTCTGGAAGGCGGGATCCTCGCCATCGACCACGGTCCGGGTGATGAGCGTCGCAATCGAACGATCCGCGAGTTCGGCCTGAAGTTCCTGCGCGATGACATAGCCGATCATGCCCTGGGACTCCGCGCCCAGAATGTCGAGCGGATAGGACGGCACGTCCTTATAGGCATCCGCTTCCAGCGCGAGCAGGCCGACCTGCGGACCGTTGCCATGAACCAGAACCAGCTCATGGCCTTTCGCGATAGCCGCGAGCTGGCCCGCCGCTTCGCGCATGTTCCGGCGCTGGTTCTCCGCCGTCAGCGGTTCACCACGCTTCAGAAGGGCATTCCCGCCCAAGGCAACGACAATCCGCATGGCCTCAACCCTACCCGGCAATGCCCACAGGTTGCTGCTGCGTGATGCAATGAATATTGCCCCCGCCGAGCAGGATTTCCCGCGCGGGCACCTGCGTCACATGACGCCCGGGAAAGAGCTTGCGGAGCGTCTCGGCGGCTGGCTCGTCCATCGGATCGCCGAAGGCGGGCACGGCCACCACCGAATTCCCGATATAGAAGTTCACATAGGACGCCGCCATCCGGTCGCCCTCGCGCCGGGGCTGGGTTCCCTCGACGACATCGACCCCCGCCGACTCTTCAGCCGTGATGAGGATCGGCGACGGCTGATGAATCTTGTGGATGTCGAGCTTGCGGCCCCGCGCATCGGTCGCCGCGCTCAGCCGCTCGTAAGCGTCGAGCGAAATCTCGTATTGCGGATCCGACTTGTCGTCCGTCCACGTCAGCGCGACGACGCCGGGCTCCACGAAGCAAGCGATATTATCCACATGCCCGTTCGTTTCGTCGTTGAAAACGCCCCGCTCCAGCCAGATCACCTTGGTGATGTTCAGATACTCGCCCAGCACGTCTTCAATCTCCCGACGCGAAAGCCCCGGATTCCGGTTCTTGTTGAGCAGACATTCCTCGGTCGTCAGCAAGGTGCCTTCCCCGTCGACGTGAATGGAGCCGCCCTCCAGCACGATGGGCGCGCGGTAGCTGTGCGCCTTCTCGATTTCGGCAACCTTCAACGCGACGAGATCGTCCTGATCCCACGGAAAATAGAGCCCACCTTCCAGACCGCCCCATGAATTGAAGATCCAGTCGATGGCCCGGATCTCGCCATCGGCATTGGTCACGAATGTGGGACCGCAATCGCGTATCCATGAATCGTCATTGGAGATTTCGACGACCCGCACGGTCTCCGGCAGCATGGCCCGCGCATTCTGGAACTGGCGCGGGGAAACCGCCATCGTAACCGGCTCGCTGGCGGAAATCGCCCGGGCCACGGCGACGAACGCCTCCTGGGCCGGCTTCGCGCCGAGACGCCAGTTGTCCGGCCGCTCGGGCCACAAAATCCAGCACCCCGCATGGGGCTCGAATTCGCCGGGCATCCGGAAGCCGTCGGCACGAGGGGTGGTTTGCAGGCGTTTGCTCATGGCACTCTCCAAAAGAACGGATGCCGGGCCCCGAAGGGCCCGGCGCATTGAACCCGGGTCAGACTTTCTTGCCCATCCGGATCAGCACTTCACCGACGATCAGCGTCGCGACCACGCCGGCGACGATGGACAAGGCATAGTTCCAGTCGAACTCGCCCGGAATGTAGATGAAGAACACGATCGCCTGGACGATGAACGCCATGCAGACAAGCGACAGGACCCAGGCCGTGCTGTTGCCCCCCGGGACGCGATAGGCGCGCGGCCGGTCGGCATCGATGGTCCTGAGCCGCAGGAAGGCGGCGAACATCAGCAGATAGGGCAACAGGAACACCACCGACGAGAAGGCGAAAAGCGTCCAGAACAGGTCTTCCGCATCGGCCGCCATGAAGCCGTAGATCACGATCACGACGGTCGTCACCACCGCAGTCACGATGGCCGCCGAGGCCGGCGTCTTGTGAACCGGATGCAGCTTTTCGAACATCGTCGGCAATGCGCCCTCATTGGCCGCTTCCGCCGCCGACCGGTTCGCCCCGAGCGTCCAGGTCACCATGTTCGCCACGAAGGTGTAGAGCGCCATGATACCCAGCACATAGACGGCGGCCTGCCCCGCTCCGCTATCGCCGAGCAACTGACGAAGCGTATCGATGATGCCTTCCACGAGATTGATCTCGTCCATCGGCAGGGCGATCAGAATTCCGATGGTGCCCAGCAGATAGAAAGCGGCGATCAGAACGCCCGATACCACGATGGCGAGCGGCACGTCGCGCGCGGGGTTTTTCATCTCCGCGCCGGCACCCGACATCAGCTCGAAGCCCATGAAGTTGTAGACAATGACCGGCAGGAAGGCGAGCGTCGCTCCCCAGCTCGGCGCCATGCTCTCCAGCGTCAGCTCGTTTGCCACGCCATGCTGGCTTGCATAGACGAAGCCGCCAATGCCGATGGTGAGCATGATCGCGACCTTGAAGACCGCGCCCACATTCGGCACCCATTTACCGACATCGAGCGCGATAATGTTGATCCAGGCCACGAGCCAGGTCAGGACGACCGCGATCCCGATCTGCCACCACAGCGGCAGGCCCGGAATGAAGAGAGTGGCAAAAATACCCGCGAACAGAATGAACACGGAAGGCTGCCAGAGAGCCACGTTGATCCACCAGAGCCATGCGGTTCGCCCGCCCCATTTGGGACCGAAAGCGCGCCGCACCCAGGCATAGATACCGCCCTGATCGGGATAGGTGCTGCCCAGTTCGGCCGTGATCAGGCCGTAGGGAATAAAGAAAAGGATCATGGTGAAAATCCACCAGAAGACCGACTGCGCGCCGATCGCGGCGGAGGCGGCCAACTGGTCGATCACCAGAATTGCGCAAACGGTGAAAAGGGTCATATCGAGCCCCCTCAACACCTTCTTGAACCCACCGGCGCCGTTCGCGTCCGGTCCCGCGGAAGTTTCCGACATCTCTATAACCCCGTTTGTTTTTCAGCCGAACTCACTCTCTGAACTGCCCCGTCAGCCCCCCATGAAGGCTTCGATCTCACCTTGATGATGTGCGACGAGAGCCTCCGACGCATGCTTGAGGCGCGGATACACGAAATAGACAAGCAACGCTTTTTCAGTATGAAGACGGTTTTCCGCCTGATCGAAAATGACCGACTTGTCGGAATCCAGCACCTCGTCGGTCGCCTCCACGCCTCGCGAGGCCGGCAGGCAATGCATGATCTTGACGGTGTCGGGCGCTTTGGAAACGAGATCGGCATTCACCTGGAAGGTGGGCATGAAGGCGTCGCGCCGTTCCGGGATCTCGTCTTCCTGTCCGACCCACCACCACAAATCGGTGTAGATGAAATCGGCATTCGAGACCGCCGCCGCCGGATCGTCGGTGATGGTGAGGCTGCCGCCGGACTGCTTGCAGTTTTCCTCGCCGATTTTCCGCATCTCGTCCCAGAGCTGATATTTCTTCGGCGCCGCATGGGTGAAGGACATGCCCAGATGCGTGCAAATCATCATCAGCGAGGTGCAGACATTGGTGGCGTCGCCGACAAAGGTGACGTTGAAGTCTTCCAGCTTCTTTCCCTTGGGCGCATGCTCGATCATCGTGAAGACATCGCACACGACCTGGGTGGGATGGTTGTAGTCGGTCAGCCCGTTGAGCACCGGCACGGTCGCATATTTGGCCAGATCGAGAACGGTCTGATGCTTGAGCGTGCGCGCCTCGATGACGTCGACCATCCGGGACACGACCTTGGCCGTGTCGCTGATCGATTCCCGCTCTCCCATATGAATTTCGCCCGGACGCAGATAAAGCGCGTGGCCGCCCAGCTTCGTCATCGCGACTTCAAAGGACACCCGCGTGCGCGTCGACGGTTCCTCGAAGATCATGCCCAGCGAAGCGCCCGCCAGCAGCTTCGGACACGCGCCTTCCTTGTCGGCTCTTTTGAGCAGGCGAATAAGCTCGATGAGCCTGAGCAGTTCTTCCTTGGAAAAGTCCTGTGTCTGAATGAAATGCCTGAGCACGCCTTGCCTCCGTCGCTGACTGATCCGATGTGAGCCCGGATCGATGGACGGGATGATGCATCCCCGGCGTTGGCCTTTGTATCCGCAATAATACGGATGGCAGGTCGCCGCACCGTCTTGCAGCGCAACAACTGGCCTAAAAATTCAGGTAAAAAACAGACAATGGAAGCGAGTGGCGATCCCGGCAGGACTTGAACCTGCAACCACTCGCTTAGAAGGCGAGTGCTCTATCCAGTTGAGCTACGGGACCGAAGAAGCACTCGGAGGCGGCCCGGCAAGGGACGTCGATCAATGCGTCCAGAGGGTCTTGCGGCCGAACTTGAAATTGTCCGCATAGGATTTGGCGGGCGCCTTGGCGCTATGCGGTTCGAAAACGCGATAGGTCAACCCATGCTTCTCGGCATAGGCGACGGCCTCTTCCTTCGTTTCGAAGCTCAGGCGAAGCTGCTGGCGCGTATCCGGAGAACTGGTCCAGCCCATCAGCGGCTCGATCTGCCGCCGCGCGGACGGCTCGAAATCGAGAACCCACTTCTTCGTCTTGGCCCGGCCCGACTGCATGGCCGTCTTGGCCGGCTTGTAGATGCGAACATGCGCCAAATCCAAACTCCCGAGATCCGATCGAACAGAATGCCGAAACTTACCGATTTTGCATCTTATGGCCTCAATAAGGTCAGATTTGCAAGCCACAAGAACCACAGGACGCCGTTCAGCGTCCCTCCCAGGTCCGCACGGCGCGGGCCTGACAACAAGAAGTCTCACAGGCGTCACGACCCTGACATGCCTCACGCCTAGACAACAACCGACAGAGACGGAAGGAGGTCCCCCCATGGCGCAGGCCATCTCGAATCCCGTCTATTTCGACCGCCGCGAGACCGAGGCCTTTCTCGAAAGCAAGGGCTTCAACGGTCGCGATATTGAATGCATCCTCGATCTCGCCGGTCCGGTTGTCCGGGGCGGGCGGGACGTATGGCCGGCCGACAGGGTCGAACGCCTCGCCAGCAGAGCCTATTGGCTGGGCGAAGACGAGGTGCACTCGGCCATCCTGGCAAAGGCCGCCTGATCGAACGCCCCGGGCGATGACGGCCCGTTCTGGCCGGTTGCCGCGACTCTGCAATCGGGTGTATTGGAACGGTCTCCGCGATTTGGAGCCGTCGGGGCGTAGCGCAGCCTGGTAGCGCATCTGCTTTGGGAGCAGAGGGTCGCGTGTTCGAATCACGCCGCCCCGACCATCTTCCGGCCGAAAGGCCGCTCCCCTAACCTTCCTTGTGCCGCTGCATCAGCTTGAAGACGCCATTGGCCTTCAGGACCGGGCGGCTTCCGACATATAGCTCGGCTTCGCAAAAACAGACCGATCGCGTCGCCTTGACGACGCGCGCCGTCCCCTCCAGCCAATCGCCCGGCCGGGCGGAGGAGAGAAAATCCGACGTCATCCGGATGGTCAGCGCCACCGTCTGGGTTTCCCGGAAAACCGCGGTCCCGAGCAAACCGTCCGCAAACGCCATCAACATGCCGCCATGCGTGATGCCGCGCGAATTGCAGTGCCGCTCCCTCACACGCACCCCGTGCCAGAAGCCGTCTTCCGTCACCTTATGGAAAAAGGGCCCGTTATGCGTGGTGTAGGGACCGCGCGTACCGGACGGGACGAACCCCTCGGGCGGATCGTCATAGGCGGAATCGTCCTCGGAAAGCTTTTCGCGGCGCATACTCAACTCGTCTCCCGGAAATCGGATAGGGCCTTATAGCCGGTCAGTCGCCCTGATCCGAGCCGTTACCGTCGCCGTTTCCATTGCCTTCCGGAAGCGAGATCTCAGCCACCATCAGCCCTTTCGGACCTTCGCCGAACCGGACGCTGACATTCTGCCCGGGAACGAGATCCCGGATGCCGTGGCGGCGCAGCGTCTCCATATGCACGAAAATGTCCGGCGTTCCGTCCCCGCGCGTCACGAAGCCATAGCCCCGGGCGCGGTTGAACCATTTCACGGTCGCGATCTCGTATTCGCCCACGGCGACCACCGCCGAGGCCGGAGAGCGGTTGCGCGCCGGCACCTGGGACGAGGCGCTGCGCACGGCCGTACTCTCGTCGACTTCAAGTATTCGGATTGCCTGATTGCCCTTGGGCCGCTTGACCGCCTCGCAGGTGACGGTCGCGCCCTCTTCGAGAATTTCCCTGCCCGCCTGCTTCAGACATGACAGGTGAACGAGCACATCCTCTCGTCCGTCATCGGGTACGATGAAGCCATATCCCTTGACCGCATCGAACCATTTCACGACGCCAGATACTTCGAATGCGTTATCGACGGATTCCGCCGCACTCTCCAACCGTTCTTCCATCCCAGCCACGATTACCGATCCGACGTGCCGAGACAGATATGGCCTCCGCTCAGACAAGCCGGGACTTCGTTCTGGTCCGTGGATACTCCCCACGATCCCCCTCAAGATGAAAAAACTATAACAGCGATCCGGCGGCAGTAAAGACAAAGCCCGTCGTCAAAAAATGTTTCTCTAATATTCAGGTCATCCAAAGGCGCAGGCCGTGTCCGGGGTTCCTTGCCCCCCATAGCGCGACTGTGCATATTAGCGTGTCGCAGCGAGAATCTCCTTTTCGCAGCGCAAAACATCCCATCAGCAGCCGGCATACGCCTTCGGGGAACCGCTATGCTGCGCCGCACCCATCAGGACGCCGGTACCGAAATGGTCAAAGCCATCAGCTTGACGATCGCCCTCATAGCGCTCTGGCTCACACTTTCGGGTTACTTCACGCCGTTCCTTCTTTCGATTGGCGTGGCCTCGGTTCTCTTCACCGTCTATCTCGCCGCGCGCATGCGCCTGCTCGACGACGAAGCCGTTCCCGTGCAGCTCCGGCCCGCGCTTTTCCTTTACTGGGGCTGGCTTGGCGGCGAGATCTTCAAGGCGAGCGTGGCCGTCTGCCGCGTCATCCTGTCTCGGGACATGACGCTCTCCCAGCAGTTGATACGGGTACCGTGGGATCAGAAAACCGAGATGGGACGGACGATCTTCGCAAACTCCATTACGCTCACCCCCGGCACGATTACCGTCGAGACCGGCGACGGCGCCTTTCTCGTTCACGCCCTGACAGACGAATTCACCGGCAGCGAAGGCTTCGAGGAGATGGGCGACCGGGTGACCAAAGTAGAGGCCCGCCACCGATGATCCTGTTCATTGCCGGCACCGCCGCCCTTGTCGTTGCCATGCTGCTCGTTCTCGCCCGGCTCTATATCGGTCCGGCCCTTTACGACCGTGTCCTGGCGCTGAATTCCTTCGGCACGCTCACCGTTCTGCTGCTCGGCTTTATCGGTTTCCTGACCGAGCGCCCTGACTTCCTGGACATCGCCCTCCTCTACGCACTGATCAATTTCGTCGGCACGATCGCCGTGCTGAAATTCTTCCGTTACCGCGCACTCGGCCGCGGCCTGGGCAACCGGGACGGGGCGGAGGGCTGAACGATGGATATGAGCCTCATCGAAACCGCCTGCGACATCGCCACCGCCATCGCCTTTACGATGGGAAGCATTTTCCTGCTCATCGGCGCGTTCGGCATCGTTCGCCTGCCCGACTTCTGGTCCCGCCTGCATGCCGCCGGCGTGATCGACACCGCCGGGGCCGAACTCATCCTGATCGGCATGATGTTCCAGACAGGCTGGGACATCGCGACCCTCAAACTTATCCTCATCGCCTTTTTCGTTTTCATCACCAGCCCGACGGCGACCCACGCCGTCAGCAACGCCGCTTTCGTTGCCGGGCTGAGGCCGCTCGACCTCAAAAAGGACGAGACGGAGGAGACTCTGGGCGATGTGCCGACGGCCGCCATTCCCCATCGCAGCGGCGCGGCGGCAAGCCCCGGCACGACGTCGGGCACGGAAGGAAACGCATGATGACCGGCATCTCCCTGGCAGCCATCGTCAACGTCCTGCTCTTCACCTTTCTCGTCATGACGGCCATCGCCATCGTCCGGGTGCGGCATCTCTTCGCCGTTGCGATGCTGTCGGGCGTGTTCAGCCTCTTGTCCGCCGGTCTCTTCGTCGCGCTGGACGCCGTCGACGTCGCCTTTACCGAAGCCGCCGTCGGGGCGGGAATTTCCACCGTCCTCATGCTCGGCACCATGGCGCTCACCGTCACCCGCGAAAAAACCACGAAACGCTCGCCGGTCCTGCCGGTTTTCGTCTGCGTGGTAACGGGCGCCGCCCTCGTCTACAGCACGCTGGACATGCCGGCTTTCGGCACGGCGCAGGCGCCCATCCACGAACATGTGGCGCCCGACTATATCGCCCGCACGCCGGACGATATCGGCGTGCCCAATATCGTCACCGGCATTCTCGCGAGCTATCGCGGCTACGACACGCTGGGCGAAACCACCGTGATCTTCACCGCGGCCGTCGCCGTTATCCTGCTGCTCGGCTCGTTCAGCCGGAAAAAGCAAAAACGCACGGACAAGGAGTGAAAAACCGATGGACCATCACTCTATCCTTCGCGTCGTTTCCAAACTTCTGATCCCCCCGATCATCGTCTATGCGCTTTATGTGCAATGGCATGGGGACTTCGGACCGGGCGGCGGCTTTCAGGCCGGCGTCATCTTCGCCGTCGCCTTTATTCTCTACGGGCTGGTCTTCGGCGTCGAAGCGATGACGGAAGTCCTGCCGACATCCGTCATTCGCGTGGCGATGAGCCTCGGCGTCCTGATCTATGCCGGGACCGGCTTTTACGCGCTCCTCGTCGGCCATAATTTCCTGGACTACGAATCCATCGGGCATGGCGGACATCACGCCCAGGAATGGGGAATTCTTCTCGTGGAACTCGGCGTCGGCATCACCGTGGCATCCGTCATGATCGGCATTTTCGTGGCCTTCGCATCCCGCACGCCCAAACTCAAGGATGAGGACTGGTGATGCAGGAAGTCGTCCTCGATCTCGAGTTCATCATCGGCCATTACAATTACTGGCTGTTCGTCATTCTGATGATGACCGGCCTCTACATCACGGTGAGCCGGGGAAATCTCATCAAGAAGGTGGTCGGCCTCAACCTGTTCCAGACCTCGGTCTTCATGCTCTACATCTCGATGGGCAAGATCGAGGGCGGAACGGCGCCGATCCTGACCGGCGATCCGAATACCGTCTATTCCAATCCCCTGCCGCATGTCCTGATCCTCACCGCCATCGTGGTCGGCATCGCAACGACCGCTCTTGCGCTGGCGCTCGTCGTGCGCATCGGCGAGGAGTTCGGCAGCATCGAAGAAGACGAACTCATCGAAATCGAACATGAACTCGATTTCGCCGAAGAAAGCGCCGAAGCATCCCCCGTCCCCGGACAGGGCGATGCGAACAAGGGAGAGCCCGGCGGGAAATGATCGACCTCATCGCCAAAAACCTGCCGGCCCTTCAGGTCGTGATACCGCTGATGGCCGCCCCGGTCTGCGCCATCTTCAATCGCAGCCGCCTGGCATGGCTCATCGCCTTCGTCGTCGCCATTGCGAGCTTCGCCATGTCGGTGGCGCTGCTCGGGCAGACGCTGGACGGCGGCATCATTTCCTATCATCTGGGGGGATGGGCGCCGCCAATCGGCATCGAGTACCGGGTCGACGTTCTGAATGCCTTCGTCCTGCTGATCGTGTCCGGCATCGCCGTCGTCACGCTCCCCTATGCCGCAAAAAGCGTGGCGCAGGAAATTCCGCGGGAAAAACAAGGCTTCTTCTACACCGCCTTCCTTCTCTGCCTGACGGGCCTGCTCGGCGTCACCATCACGGGCGACGCCTTCAACGTGTTCGTCTTTCTGGAGATATCCTCGCTCTCGACTTACGCACTGGTCGCGACGGGCGCGGAGCGCAACCGGCGCGCCCTGACCGCCGCCTACAACTACCTCATCATGGGGACGGTGGGCGCGACCTTCTTCGTCATCGGCCTCGGCCTTCTCTATATGGCGACCGGTACGCTCAACATGGCCGATCTCGCCCACCAGATCACCCTGCGCGGCGACACCCGCATGCTGCATATGGGCTTTGCCTTCGTGCTGGTGGGCATCGGGCTGAAGCTCGCGATGTTCCCGCTGCATCTCTGGCTGCCGAACGCCTATACCTTTGCGCCGTCCGCCGTCTCGGTCTTCATTTCGGCGACCTCGACCAAGGTCGCGGTCTATGTGCTGCTGCGCTTCATGTTCGGCATTTTCGGCTTCGACTACGCCTATCAGCAATCGACGCTGCAATACGTGCTGCTGCCGCTGGCGCTGCTGGCGATGTTCGCCGCGTCGCTGGTGGCGGTTTTCCAGACCGACCTGAAACGCATGCTGGCCTATTCCAGCATCGCGCAGGTCGGCTACATGCTGCTCGGCACCGCCTTCATGACGCAGACCGGCGTCATGGCCACCGTCATCCACCTCTTCAACCATGCCGTGACCAAGGCCACACTGTTCATGGTGGCCGGGGCGTTCGTCTATTCGGTGGGCAGCAGCAAGATTTCGGAGCTGAAAGGACTGGGCCGCATCATGCCCTGGACCAGCGCCGCCTTCGTCGTCGGCGGGCTGAGCCTGATCGGCATTCCTCTCACCGTCGGCTTCGTGAGCAAATGGTATCTCGTCCAGGCCGCGCTGGAACTCGGCTGGTGGCCGGTGGCGGCGGCCATCGTCCTGTCGTCGCTGATCGCCATCGCCTATGTCTGGCGCATTGTGGAAATGCTCTATCTGCACTCCCCCTCGCCCGACACGAAAGCGAAGGAAGCGCCGCTCAGCATGCTTGTGCCCATGTGGATTCTGGCGGCGGCAACCGTCTATTTCGGCACCCATGCGGCGCTGACCAGCGCAGCGGCCAGCCGCGCCGCCTCGACGCTCATCTCCACATCCAACATCATCTGGCAGTGAGGGTCGTATGATTATCACGGACGGCAGCACCGCCATTCTTCTCGCAATCGGCATTCCGGCCTTCGTCACGCTCGTCATCGCCGCCCTTTCCAGCCGGCCGAACCTGCGCGACGCCGCCAGCGTCGTCGCCGCCATCGCCACCTTTCTCGTCGTGCTGGACCTGCTGGGCATGGTCAATGCCGGCCAGACGCCGTCCGTCTCGCTTTTCGAGGTGATGCCCGGGCTGGTGATTTCCTTTTCCATCGAACCGCTGGGCATGATCTTCGCACTGGTCGCATCGGGCCTGTGGATACCCGCCGCGATCTACTCCATCGGCTATATGCGCGCGGAAAACGAGCGCCATCTGACGCGCTTCAACATCTGCTACGCGCTGGCCATTTCCGCGGCGCTCGGCATCGCGTTCTCGGCGAACCTTTTCACGCTCTTCATCTTCTACGAAGTGCTGACGGTCTCGACTTATCCCCTCGTCGCGCACAAGCAAACCGACGAGGCAAGGCGCGGCGCGCGGACCTATCTCGCCATCCTGATGACGACCTCGATCCTGTTCCTGCTGACGGCGATCATCTGGACATGGAGCGCGACGGGAACGCTGGACTTCCGGCCCGGCGGTTTCATCGCCGGTCAGGTGGACCCCGCGCTGGTGCCGGTACTGCTTGCGCTCTTCGCTTTCGGCATCGGCAAGGCCGCGCTCATGCCGTTCCATCGCTGGCTGCCCTCCGCCATGGTCGCGCCGACGCCGGTCAGCGCCCTTCTCCATGCCGTGGCCGTGGTGAAGGCGGGTGTCTTCACCATGCTGAAAGTCGGCGTCTATGTCTTCGGCGTGGATTTCCTGTCGCAGACCGACGCCTCGCAATGGCTCGTCTGGCTCGCCTCGGCCTCGATCCTGATCGCCTCCATCATCGCGCTGACCAAGGACGACCTGAAGGCGCGGCTCGCCTATTCCACCGTCAGCCAGCTTTCCTACATCACGCTTGGCATGGCGTTGGCGACGCAGATGGGGATTGTCGGCGGCGCCATGCATATCGTGACGCACGCCGTCGGCAAGATCACACTCTTCATGTGCGCGGGCGCCATCTATGTCGCGACCCACAAGAAAAAGGTCAGCGAACTGGACGGGCTCGGCCGCGAAATGCCGTTCACCTTCGCCGCCTTCGGCATCGCGTCCTTCAGCATTATCGGCCTGCCGCCCTTCGCCGGCGCCTGGAGCAAGATGTATCTGATGCTGGGCGCCGCCAATACGGGACAGCTCGCGATCATCGCGGTCCTGCTTGTCAGTTCGCTGCTGAATATCGCTTATCTCATGCCCATCGTGGCCCGGGGATTTTTCGCGCCCGCGCCCGTTGCCGCGCACTCACTGGGCGCGGCGGCCGCGGATGACGGCAAACGCTGGCGCGAGGCGCCGCTTCTCTGCGTCCTGCCGCTCTGCCTCACGGCACTCCTGTGTCTGCTCGCCATATTCGCGATCAGCCCGCTCTACGACTTCCTGCTGCACGTTCCGATCCTCCCGGAGACATATCCATGAACCGCGAACACGAAAATCGGCGCGACGACCCGGCCGCCTTTTCCAGGCTGGCCCGGATGTTTCTCTGGGTCGACGATATGCGCAATGTGAACAGGCTGGTCTGGATGCTCGTCACGCTCTGCGTCGTGCTCGGCCTGCTCGATTTCGCCTATCACAAGCATGTGGAGTTCCCGATAGAGGAGTTTCCCGCCTTTTACGGTCTCTACGGCTTTTTCATGTGCGCCGGGCTCGTGGTCGCGGCCAAGGGCCTTCGCATGATCCTCATGCGCCGCGAGGATTACTACGCGCCGCGCTCGGTGGAGGCGGAAGAGCATCCCGAGTTCGATCTGGGCCGGGAGGATTTCGATGCCTGAGATCCTGACCCCCGCCGCGATCTATATCGCCGCCGCGCTTCTGGTCCCCTTCCTGCCGAACGGGAGAGCGCGCCAGCTCTTCATGCTGCTCGTCCCCGTCGCCGGCGTCGCGGTCTTCTGGACCCTGCCGGAAGGCACCTATGCCTCCTTCAACGCCATGGGCATGCATATCGGGCTGATGCGCGTCGACGCGCTTTCGCGGATTTTCGGCCTGATCTTCTCAATCGCCGCCTTCCTGTCGATCATTTACGCATGGCATGTCCGCGATACCGTCCAGCAGGTCGCGGCGCTTCTTTACGCCGGTGCCGCCATCGGCGCGGTCTTCGCATCCGACCTCGTCACGCTCTTCGTATTCTGGGAACTGACGGCGATCACCTCGGTGTTTCTTGTCTGGGCGCGGCGCACCGAAGGCGCCTATGCGACCGGGATGCGCTATCTCGTCATACAAGTCTTCTCCGGCGTCTTGCTGCTTGCCGGTACCGTTCTTCAGTACCGGGAAACGGGCTCGATCGCCTTCGAGACGATGACGCTCGGCAGCCCTGCGACCATCTGCATCTTCATCGCCTTCGGCATCAAATGCGCCTTCCCCCTGCTGCATAACTGGCTTCAGGACGCTTATCCCGCCGCCACCGTCACCGGGTCGGTCGTGCTCTCC
Source organism: Parvibaculum indicum (assembly GCF_011762095.1). Taxonomy (GTDB): domain Bacteria; phylum Pseudomonadota; class Alphaproteobacteria; order Parvibaculales; family Parvibaculaceae; genus Parvibaculum; species Parvibaculum indicum. The sequence continues at coordinate 159,254 of NZ_JAASQO010000001.1, forward strand.
GCGTTCACCACCAAACTTGCGGTCTATGCGCTGGCCCGGGGATTTCCGGGAACCGAAATCCTGATCTATATCGGCGCGGTGATGACACTGTTCCCGATCTTCTACGCCGTGATCGAGAACGACCTGCGCCGCGTTCTCGCCTACAGCCTCAACAACCAGCTCGGCTTCATGGTGGTAGGCGTCGGCATCGGCACGCCGCTCGCGCTCAACGGCACGGCGGCCCATGCCTTTTGTCACATTCTCTACAAGGCGCTTCTCTTCATGAGCGTGGGCGCGGTCCTGTTCCGCACCGGCACAGCCAAAGGCTCCGAGCTGGGCGGCCTCTACAAGACCATGCCGCTGACCATGCTCTTCTGCGTGGTGGGGGCGGCCTCCATTTCCGCCTTCCCGCTCTTTTCGGGCTTCATCTCGAAATCGCTGATCGTGAGCGCCAGCGCCGACCAGGGACATTATGTGGTCTGGCTGATACTGCTCTTCGCCTCGGCGGGCGTGTTTCACCATTCCGGGATCAAGATTCCCTATTTTGCCTTCTTCGCCCATGACAGCGGCAAGCGGCCGAAGGAAGCGCCCACGCATATGCTGATCGCCATGGGGATCACGGCGGCCCTGTGCATCGGCATCGGCGTCTATCCGGCCCCGCTCTATTCGCTGCTGCCCTTCGACGTGACCTACCATCCCTATACGACCGGCCATGTCATCACCCAGTTGCAGCTTCTCTTCTTCTCGGCGCTTGCCTTTACGGTGCTGATGAAAACCGGCGTCTATCCGCCGGAACTGCGCTCGGTCAATCTCGACACGGACTGGATCTACCGCCGCATGCTGCCGGTCATCATGGGCTTCCTGTCGGCCATGGTCGGCGCGATCTGGCGCGGGCTGAGCCAGTTCACCGAGTACTACATCACCAGTTTCATCCGGGGCATCTACGCCACCCACGGTCCCCACGGCCCCCTCGCCCGCACATGGCCGAGCGGATCCATGGTCCTTTGGGTCGCGGTGATCCTTGGTATGACGGTGCTGCTCACCTATGTTTGACGTCTGCTTCGGCTCGCGGAAAACAAGCAATCGAATTTAAGGAGACGCGCCCATGGAAATGTCAGGCGAATACACGATCCCGGCACCGCGCGACAAAGTCTGGGCCGCGCTCAACGACGCCGCCATCCTGCAGCAATGCATCCCCGGCGCGGAAACCGTCGAACAGACGGCGGACGACGCCTTCGCAGCCACGGTGAAGGCCAAGGTCGGGCCCGTCAGCGCCCGCTTCAAGGGCAAGGTGCAGCTCACCAATATCGATCCGCCGAACGGCTACACGATTTCCGGCGAAGGCTCCGGCGGCGCGGCCGGCTTTGCCAAGGGCTCCGCGGATGTCTCGCTCGAGGACACCGCCGATGGCGGCACCAAGCTGTCCTATGCGGTGAAGGCCCAGGTGGGCGGCAAGCTCGCCCAGATCGGCCAGCGCTTTATCGACTCCACCGCGGCCAAGATGTCGGAAGAATTCTTCTCGAATTTTTCCAAGGTCGCGGGCCAGAAGGAACCGGAAGCCGCGCCGGCCGAGGAGACCGGCGAAGAATTGCCGGAAATCGTGGAAGAAGCCTCGCACGGCATCGAAGGAAAATCCCCCGATCACGATGCGATCTCGCCGACGGGCGCGCCGCTTATCCCCGACGAGGAAGCCGGTTTCAGCATCTCGCCCTGGGTTTGGGGACCGCTCATCATCGTCGCCGTGGTCGTCGCCGCCCTGATCGTCGGCCTCTAGGGCCCGGCGGGCGGCCCGTCGCCGCAAAACTTGACGGGAAGTGACCGAAAGCAGAGACTCGTTCAGTCGGCAGCGCGTTGCTGCCGGTTCACAAGGCCCGATCCGCTGATTTTTCAGAAGAGGCCAAACTCGACGGGAGGTCGCGCATGTCCGTTGTCGCCATGACGGTCAATGGCAAGTCTGTTAGTGCCGATGTTGAACCCCGCACGCTCCTGGTTACCTATATTCGGGACACGCTCGGCCTGACGGGCACGCATATCGGCTGCGACACCAGCCAGTGCGGCGCCTGCGTTGTGCATGTGGACGGCAAGGCAGTGAAAAGCTGCACCATGCTGGCCGCCCAGGCCGAGGGCGCCGAGGTCACGACCGTCGAAGGCCTCGCCCAGGATGGCGAGCTTCACCCCGTGCAGAAGGCATTCCGGGAACATCACGGCCTGCAATGCGGCTATTGCACGCCCGGCATGATCATGACGGCGGTCGACCTGATCCGCCGCAAACCGGACCTCGACGAGGAAACGGTGCGCGAGCAGCTGGAGGGGAATATCTGCCGCTGCACCGGTTACCACAACATCGTGAAGGCAATTCTGGCGGCATCGAACGAAATGCGCTGAAGCGCAGGACACATATCCGGGGAGGAGGAGCGCCATGACGGCAGAAATTTCTGAAACCGGTATCGGCAAGCCAGCGCGCCGGAAAGAGGATTTCCGGTTCATCACCGGGAACGGCCACTACACCGACGACATCAACCGCCCGCATCAGACGCATGCGAGCTTCCTCAGATCGCCCCACGCCCACGCCAGGATCCGCTCCATCGACATCAGCGATGCCGAAAAGGCGGAAGGCGTTCTCGCCGTCTTCACCGGACAGGATATCGCCAGGGACGAACTGGGCGGCCTGATCTGCGGCTGGACGGTCACCTCGAAAGACGGCGAGCCGATGAAGGTCGGCCCGCATCCGGTTCTCGCCCTCGATACCGTGCGCTATGTCGGCGATCACGTCGCCATGGTCGTCGCCGAGACGCGCGAGCAGGCCGAAGCCGCCGCCGAACTCATCGATGTGGATTACGACGCCCTGCCCGCCGCGGTTTCTCTCGCGAGCTGCCAGAACGGCGACGCCCCGCAGGTCCACCCGGAAGCGCCGCGCAATACCTGTTTCGAATGGGAACTTGGCAACAAGGCCGAAACCGAAGCCGCCTTCTCGAAGGCCGCCCGTATCGTCTCGCTCGATCTGGAAAACAATCGCCTGATCCCCAATGCGATGGAACCGCGCGCGGCCATCGGCGAGTTCGACAAGGGAACCGGGGATTACACGCTCTGGACCACGAGCCAGAACCCGCATGTCGCCCGTCTCGTCCTCTCCGCCTTCGTCGGCGTCGCGCCGGAACACAAGCTGCGCGTCATCGCACCGGATGTGGGCGGCGGGTTCGGCTCCAAGATCTTCATCTATTCGGAAGAAACTGCCTGCGCCTGGGCGTCGGCCAAGGTCGGCCGCCCGATCAAATGGACGGGCAATCGCTCCGAAGCCTTCCTATCGGATGCGCATGGGCGCGACCATCTGAGCAAGGCGGAACTGGCGCTCGACGCCGACGGCAAGATGCTGGGCCTGCGGGTGAAGACGGTGGCCAATCTCGGCGCCTATCTCTCCACCTTCTCCGCCGCCGTGCCGACCTATCTCTACGGCACGTTGCTTTCCGGCCAGTACGATCTGCCGGCCATCCATGTCGAGGTGGACGGCGTTTATACGCATACCGCGCCCGTGGACGCCTATCGCGGCGCGGGCCGCCCGGAAGCGACCTACCTCATCGAACGGATCGCGGAAACGGCGGCGCGTGAAATCGGCATGGACCCGGCCGAGTTCCGCCGGAAGAATTTCGTGCGCGAATTCCCGCACCAGACGCCGGTCATCATGAATTACGACATCGGCAATTACGAAGCCTCGCTCGACGCGGCGCTGGAAGCCATCGACTACAAGGGTTTTCCGGCCCGCCGCGCGGAAGCGGAATCCCGGGGCAAGCTGCGCGGCATCGGCTTCTCGACCTATATCGAGGCCTGCGGCCTTGCACCCTCCGCCGCCGTCGGCTCTCTCGGCGCAGGCGTGGGGCTTTGGGAATCCGCCGAAGTCCGCGTCAATCCGACAGGGAATATCGACGTGCTGACGGGCTCGCACAGCCATGGCCAGGGCCATGAAACGACTTTCGCACAGCTCGTTTCCTCGCGCCTCGGCGTGCCGCTGGACGATGTGGAGATCGTGCATGGCGACACGGACAAGGTGCAGTTCGGTATGGGGACTTACGGCTCGCGCTCCGGCGCGGTCGGCATGAGCGCCATTTCCCGCGCGCTCGACAAGATCGAGGCCAAGGCGAAGAAGATCGCCGCGCACCTCATGGAAGCCGCCGTCGAGGATATCGTCTTCGAGAACGGCACCTTCACCGTACAGGGCACGGACAAGAGCATGGCCTGGGCGGAACTCTCGCTCGCCGCCTATACCGCGCATGGTTTCGCCGGCAGCGACCTCGAACCGGGCCTCAAGGAAGGCGCGTTCTACGATCCGACCAACTTCACCTTCCCCGCGGGCTGCCATATCTGCGAAGTCGAGATCGACCCGGACACCGGCGTCACGAAGATTGCGAATTTCGTGGCCGTCGACGATTTCGGCACCATCATCAATCCCATGATCGTCGAGGGACAGGTGCATGGCGGCATCGCGCAGGGCGTCGGCCAGGCGCTGCTGGAACATGGCGTCTACGACCCGGAATCCGGCCAGCTCGTGACAGGCTCCTATATGGATTACTGCATGCCGCGCGCCGACGACCTGCCGAGCTTCCGGCTCGGTTTCACCACGACTGAATGCCCCTCGAACCCGCTCGGCATGAAAGGCTGCGGCGAGGCAGGCGCCATCGCCTCCCCGCCCGCCATCATCAACGCCGTGACGGATGCCCTCAACATTCGCGAAATCGCCATGCCGGCAACGCCGGCGCGTGTCTGGGCCGCGCTGCAAGCCAGGCAGCCGCGCGCAGCCGCCGAATAAGGAGACACCCGATGTATCAGTTCAACTATCACCGCCCGAAGACGCTGGACGAAGCCGTCAAGGCGCTTGCCGGGGCGGACGATCCCAAGCTCCTGGCCGGCGGGCAGACCCTTATCCCCACGCTGAAGCAGCGGCTTGCCATGCCGAGCGACCTCGTCGATATCGGCTCGCTGACGGACCTGCGTTACATCAAGGCCGAAGGCGATGCGCTGACCATCGGTGCCGGCACGAAACATGCCGATGTCGCAGCCTCCGCCGATGTCATGACGCACAATCCCGCGCTCGCGAGACTGGCCGACAATATCGGCGATCCCGCCGTCCGTCATATGGGCACACTGGGCGGCTCCATCGCCAATAACGATCCTGCCGCCGATTATCCCGGGGCCTGCCTCGGACTCGACGCCAAGATCCACACCACCAAGCGGCTGATCGAGGCGGACGAGTTCTTCACCGGCATGTTCGAAACCGCGCTCGAAGACGACGAAATCATCAAGGAAGTGACCTTTCCGCATCCGGAAAAGGCGGCCTACATGAAGTTCGCCAACCCGGCCTCGCGCTACGCCATGGTGGGGGTTTTCGTGTCCAAAGGCCCGTGGGGCATTCGCGTCGCCGTGACGGGCGCCGGTCAGGACGGCGTCTTCCGTGCCAGCGAGATGGAAGCGGCGCTGGAAAAAAACTGGTCCCCGGACGCCGTCGCCAACGTCAAGATATCCCCGGACGGACTCAACACTGATATGCATGGTAGTGCCGAATATCGGGCACACCTCATCACCGTGATGGCCAAACGGGCGGTCGAGGCAGCCGGATAAGCGGCGTTTCGGCTTTTGGTTCCCGACCGGTAGACTGAGTTCATGACCCTGCCTTCTTCCATCGACGAGACAGTCGATCTGCTGGCGCGCGGCAGCTATGTCGCCGACCGCTCGCTGTCGACCGTTGTTTTTCTCGCCCTGAAAATGGGCCGTCCGCTGCTGCTGGAAGGCGAAGCGGGCGTCGGCAAGACCGAGATCGCCAAAGTCCTCGCACAGGCGCTCGGCCGCCGCCTCATCCGCCTGCAATGCTATGAGGGGCTCGACACCGCCGCCGCCGTCTATGAGTGGAACTATCAGGCGCAGATGATCGAGATCCGGCTGGCCGAAGCGGAAGGCGTGGAAACGCGCGACGAACTGGGCAAGGACATCTTCTCCGAGCGCTTCCTCATCCGCCGTCCGCTGTTGCAGGCGCTGGAACCGGCGGTGGAAGGCCCGCCCGTGCTGCTGATCGACGAGCTGGACCGGACGGACGAACCCTTCGAGGCCTATCTGCTGGAAGTGCTTTCGGATTTTCAGGTGACGGTGCCCGAGATCGGCACCATCCATGCGGATAATCCGCCCATCGTCATCGTGACCTCCAACCGGACGCGCGAAATCCATGACGCGCTGAAACGGCGCTGCCTCTATCACTGGGTTGACTATCCGAACGCCGAACGGGAACTGGAAATCCTGAAGCTGAAAGCGCCGCATGCACCCGAAGAGCTGTCGCAGCAGGTGGTCGCCTTCGTGCAGCAGCTCCGGAAAATGGACCTCTACAAGAGCCCTGGCGTGGCGGAAACGCTCGACTGGGCCAACGCGCTGACCCATCTCAATGCGCTCGCGCTCGACGCCAACAATGTCAACGACACGCTCGGCACGCTGCTGAAATATCAGGACGACATTGCGCGCGTTCAGGGCAGCGAAGCGGCGCGGATTCTCGAGGAGATCCGCATGGCCGCGAGCGCGGCGCAATAGGTCCCGCCATGGCAGAGCCTCAGCCGGAAGGCCGCCTCGCCGAAAACATCGTCCATTTCGCCCGCGTGCTGCGCCGCGCCGGCATGCCCGCCGGCCCCCGGCAGGTGATCGAGGCCATCGAAGCGGTGCAGGCCGCAGGGCTGACGCGACGCGAGGATTTCTACTGGACGCTGCATGCGACATTGGTGAAACGGCACGAGCATCACGAGCTTTTCGATCAGGCCTTCCACGTCTTCTGGCGCGATCCGAAACTCATCGACCGCATGATGTCGATGATGCTGCCGGAAATCGAAAGCACCGACGAGACGCGCGAGGAAACGAGCCGCCGCCTCGCCGAAGCTTTGTTCGGCCAGAACGATATGGAGGCGACCGAGGAGCCCGATATCGACGTCGATGCGAGCGAGACCTTTTCCGCGCAGGAAGTGCTGCGAACCAAGGATTTCGAGCAGATGTCGGCAGCCGAACTCGCCGAGGCGCGCGCGGCCATTGCAAGGCTGCGCCTGCCGCTCGACGAAAGCCGGACGCGGCGGACACGCGCGGCGGTACGCGGCCAGCTCGTGGATATGCGCGCCACCATGCGGGCGAGCTTGCGCACCAGCGGCATCATTCCGCTGAAGCGGCGCGACTACCGCACACGCCGCCCGCCGCTGGTCGTGCTGTGCGATATTTCCGGCTCCATGTCCGTTTATGCACGGGTTTTCCTGCATTTCCTGCATGCGCTGACCAATGCCCGGGACCGGGTGCATGTCTTCCTTTTCGGGACGCGGCTGACCAATGTGACGCGCGAACTGCGCCACCGCGACATCGACGAGGCCATCGAGCGCGTGACGCAGGCCGTGGACGACTGGGACGGCGGCACACGGATCGGCGAGACGCTGCATCGCTTCAATGTGGACTGGGCGCGGCGCGTGCTGGGCCAGGGCGCGGTCGTGCTGCTGGTGACGGACGGCCTCGACCGGGAGGCCGGCGACGGCGTGGAACCCGAGATCACGCGGCTGCATCGGCAGACAAAGCGGCTTATCTGGCTTAATCCCCTCTTGCGCTATGACGGCTTCGAACCGAAATCACTGGGGATCAGGGCGCTGCTGCCCCATGTGGACGAGTTCCGGCCGGTCCATAACATCAAGTCGCTGACGGCGCTGGTGGAAGCGCTTTCCGGCGAGCCGGACCGGGCGAAAACAGGAAAGAAAGCGGCATGAGCGATACCTCGAAAAGCGCGCGCGAAATGGACCACGACAAGGTGCTGGAACAGGCCGCCGCCTGGATGAAGGACGGCCACAAGGTGGCGCTCGCGACCGTGATCGAGACTTGGGGTTCCGCGCCCCGGCCCGTGGGGAGCCAGCTCGCGATCCGCGACGATGCGACCTTCACGGGGTCGGTTTCCGGCGGCTGTATCGAGGGCGATGTGGTGACGCGCGCGCTCGACAAGCTCGACGGCGGAACGGCGGAGATCGTGGAATATGGCGTCTCCGACGCCCGCGCCTGGGAAGTGGGGCTTGCCTGCGGCGGGCGCATCCGCGTCATGATCGAACCGGTCGAGGGGAACGCATGAAGGCGGAAATCCTCGAGGAGCTGGTCCGCGCCCGCGCCGAAAAGCGCCCCGCCGTGCTGGCAACCCGCCTGAGCGATGGGGTTGAAAAACTTGTGTATCAAACTGATACACAAACAGAAAACTGGCTTGTTGAAGCGGTTTCTGAAGTGCTGCGCGCCGACAAGGGACGCGTCCAGGCGGACCCTGACGGGGAAGACTGGTTCCTCAATCCGTTCAACCCGCCGCTGCGGCTCGTCATCCTCGGCGCCGTTCACATCGCGCAGCCGCTGGCGAAAATCGCCGAACTCGCCAATTACGACGTGACCGTGATCGACCCGCGCACGGCCTTCGCCTCCGAAGAACGCTTTCCGGGGGTAACGCTCGTCACCGACTGGCCGGACGAGGCGATGGAGACAATCGACCTCGACACGCGCACGGCGGTCGTCACCCTCACCCACGATCCGAAGCTCGACGATCCCGGGCTTCATGCGGCGCTCAAAAGCCCCTGCTTTTATATCGGCGCACTGGGAAGCCGAAAGACGCATGGGAGCCGCGTGGAACGGCTGACGGAGGCGGGCTTCAGCGACAACGAGATTGCCCGCATTCACGGGCCGGTGGGGCTCAATATCGGTGCGCGGAGCCCGGCGGAAATCGCCATCTCCATCATGGCCGAGATGACCGAAAGGCTGAGGACATGAGGTTCGGCCCGGTTGCGCCGGACGAGGCCGAAGGCGCGGTGCTGGCGCACTCGCAGAAGGTGGGCGGCACCACTTTCAAGAAGGGCCGGATCCTGAGCGCGGACGATGTGACGGCGCTGAAAGAGGCAGGATTTCAAGAGGTTATCGTGGCGCAATACGGCCCGGACGACGTGCCGGAGGACGAGGCCGCGCGCGAACTCGCCACAGCGCTCTGCGGCCCCGGCATTCGCGCGGGCGAGTCCTTTACCGGCCGGGCGAACCTCTTTGCCGATGCGGACGGCGTGCTCGAGATCGACCGGCACCGGCTCGACCATATCAACATCGTGGACGAGGCGGTCACGCTGGCGACGCTGGAGCCGTTTTCGCGGGTGCATGCGGCGCAGATGGTGGCGACGGTGAAGATCATCCCCTTTGCCGCGCCGCGCGAAAGCCTGCGCCTGGCGCTGAAACGCGCGGGCGAGCCGGGGCCCCTGCTCCATCTCCACGCTTTCAGGCCGCACAAGGCGGGGCTTGTGGCAACGAGGTTGCCGGATACGAAGGAAAGCGTGCTCGACAAGACGCGGGGCGTGCTGGACGAGCGGCTGGCGGGCATGGGCTCCGAAATCGCGCGGGAAATCCGCTGCGGCCATGACGAGCGCGAAGTGAGCGCGGCGGTCAGCGAATTGCTGGCCGACGGGCTGTCGCCGATCCTCGTTTTCGGCGCCTCGGCGACGGTGGACCGGCGCGACGTGGTGCCGGCCGGGATCGAGCTAAGTGGCGGAGAAATAGAGCATTTCGGGATGCCGGTGGACCCCGGCAACCTGCTGCTGCTGGCCGCCCACGGACAAACGCCGGTGATCGGCCTGCCGGGCTGCGCGCGCTCGCCGAAGCTCAACGGCTTCGACTGGGTATTGGCGCGGATCCTCGCCGGGCTCAGGGTGGAACCGAAGGACATCATGCTGATGGGCGGTGGCGGCCTCTTGAAAGAGATCGCGACCCGGCCCCAGCCGCGCGCCGGAAACCCGCGGAAATCCGCCGGTTCCGCGCCGAAAATCGCGGCGATCATCCTCGCGGCGGGCAAATCCACCCGGATGGGCGCGGTGAATAAGCTCACCGAAGAGGTGGATGGAGACCCGATGGTGGCGCGGGCGGCGGACGCTGCTTTGACAGCCGGGGTGTCGAAAATCGTCGTGGTGACCGGGCATGAGCGGGACAAGGTGGAGGCCGCGCTTGGCGCGCGCGATGTGGGGGTGATCGAAAACCCCGAATACGATCAAGGACTTAGCACATCGCTGAAAGCGGGAATTGCGGCGCTGCCGGATGCGGTGGACGGCGCGGTGGTGCTGCTGGGCGACATGCCGGACGTGACGGCGGCGCATATCGACCGGCTGATCGCGGCCTTCGACCCGGAGGAAGGCCGCGCCATCTGCGTGCCGACCTGGGAAGGCAAACGCGGCAACCCGGTGCTCTGGGGCGCGGAATATTTTGAAGAAATTCAAGGTCTTACGGGCGATACCGGCGCAAAACAGCTCTTCGCCACCCATGCCGAGGAGATCGCCGAAGTGCCCATGCCCGACGATGCGACGCTGAAGGATATCGACCTCATGACCTCGCTGGAGGCACGCCGCCGGAAAGCCCAAGGGCATGAATGAAGCATGCTTTCGGTGAGATTAAAGTGAGGTTCGGGTGAGATTGAAGTGAGGTTGGGAGAGGTTCGTCCCGAGCCTCCGGAGAAGGTCGCCATCCTTCGAGACGCGGCTTCGCCGCTCCTCAGGATGAGGTCGTCTCTTGGGCCCTCATCCTGAGGAGGACCGCAAGGTCCGTCTCGAAGGATGGATTATCCCCGCCTCCCCTCACTCGACCCTGGCGAGATACGCCCCGCGCGGCGGCAGCGCGACCGCGCCGCCCGACGAGGCGGCCCCGGCGAGCGAAAGGATGTCCCCGGCAATCGACAGACCGTCCGGCAGCGCGAAGCGCGCCTCGTCGGTCTTGCCGAGATTGAAGACGCAGAGAATCTTTTCCCCGCCCCCGTCTCGCGTGAAGGCGAGCACACTGCCTTCGGTGTCGAGGAAGGAAATATCCCCGCCCATGAGCGCCGGGTTCGCATGGCGCATCGCGACGACGGCACGGGCATGGGCGAGCACGCTTCCCACATCCGCCGCCTGAACGTCCACCGCGCGCTCGCGGTGATAATCCGGGATCGGCAGCCAGGGCGCGCCCTTCGCCGCCCAGGGCATCGGCGTGCGGCAACCGTCGCGCCCCTTGGCCCAGGGGAAATAGAGATCGCCGACGGGATCGTGAATGTCCTTCTCTTCCAGATCCACCTCCGGCAGGCCCAGCTCCTCGCCCTGATACATCAGCACCGTGCCCTTGAGCGACAGGAGCAGCGTCAGCGCGAGCGTCGCCAGCGCATCGTCGCCTTGCCCCCCGCCCCAGCGGGTGACGGGACGGACGACATCGTGATTGGAAAAGGTCACGCAGGGCGTGAGGTCCGGCAGCGCCGCCAGCAGCTTCTCGTAATAGTCGCGGAAGAGCGGCGGCTGGAACATGAAGTCTTCGATGAAGGCGAAGGTATAGGCACTGTGGAGATGTTCGGGGCCCGTATAGGCACCCAGCATTTCCGGCCGCTCGGAAAACTCGCCGAAGGCGAAGCGGCCTTCATACTCGTCCATCACCTTGCGCACCTCGCGCATGGCCCATTCGTTTTCCGGCGTGTTGGCGTCGTGAACATGCTGCTGCAGGCGCGGCGCATGGGCCCAGTCGAGAAAGCTGCGTTCCTCGCGCGGCACCGGCGGATTATCCGCCAACTGAGGATCGTGGACATAGCTGTTCGCCACGTCGAGGCGGAACCCGTCCACGCCCCGGTCGAGCCAGAAGCGCAACACATCCATGCAGGCGGCGACGACATCCGGATTGTGGAAATTGAGCTTGGGCTGCTGCTTTAAAAATTTGTGGAAGTAATATTGCCGCCTGAGCGGGTGCCACGACCAGGCGGGCCCGCCAAAGGCCGACAGCCAGTTGTTCGGCACGGTGCCGTCTTCCTTCGCCTCCGCCCAGACATACCAGTCGGATTTTTCGTTGTCCTTCGAGAGCTGGCTTTCGAGAAACCACGGATGCTGGTCGGAGGTATGGCTCAACACCTGATCGAGAATGAGCTTCAGCCCGCGCGCATGCGCGGCGGCGAGCAGACGGTCGAAATCGTCCAGCGTGCCCATTTCCGGCGCGATGCCGACATAGTCGGAAATGTCATAGCCGAAATCGCGATTGGGCGTGGGATAGATAGGCGAAAGCCAGACGGCGTCCGCGCCGAGCCCGGCAATATGGTCGAGCTTGCGCTCGATGCCGGCAAGATCGCCGATGCCGTCGCCATTCGTGTCGAGAAAACTGCGCGGATAGATCTGATAGACGACCGCGCCTTTCCACCAGTCCCCCGCTTCGCCCTGAACCGCCATGCGCCGCTCTCCCCTGCGCTTTTTGCTTTGCGACAGAGTGCATGGGCGCGGGGAAGGTGGCAAGGCGGGGGTGCCTCCCCCTCTCTCGGATGTCATCCCGGCGAAAGCCGGGACCCACTCGCATCAGCCGCTCGCCGCAGCCGCCATTGGGTCCCGGCAACGAGTGCCGGGACGACACTGAGTTTTTGGGTTTTCGGAAAATACAAAGGGCTCTCATCCGGGGACCTGCCTGCCCCGGCGGAGGCCGAGGTCCCGAATCTACTCGCTCTGCAAATTGCTGAGACGTGGATTGGGTCCCGGCTTTCGCCGGGATGACACTGAAGGTTTAGCTGCCGCCTTGCGCGGTCCACTTCCCGGCGCGACACTGGCCGGAACATTGAATCATCCTTCGAGACGGCGCGAACGCGCCTCCTCAGGATGAGGACCGTATAAATAACGACCTCATGCTGAGGAGAGCCGTCAGGCTCGTCTCGAAGCATGACGGACGCAAAACCGGGAGGCCCTCATGGCACGCAGCGTGCTCATCACCGATATCGCCCATTTCGTCGGCGCGCCCGCGGCCCGGCGGCTGATCGCGGATGGCTGCGCGGTCTACGGCACGGATGCGGGCTTTGGCGACGCCGCCGCCCGCGCCGCCTTCGAGGAGCGCGCGCCCGGCGTGAAAACGCTTGCCGAAACCGACCCGGAAAAGGCCGTGGCCGAGGTGATCGCCGCGGAAGGCAAGCTCGACGTGCTGGTGAACAACGACGCCTTCCCCGCGATCCGCGCGACGATCGACGCCTTCGCGGATGACGACCTCGAAGCGGGCTTCGAGGCGCTGGTCTTCAAATGCTTCCGGGTAACGCGCGCCGCCGCGAAACACATGAAGGCGCGCAAGGAAGGCCGCATCGTCATCATGTCGTCGGCCGCGCCCATGAACGGGCTCGCCAACTATTCCATGTATTGCGCGGCGCGCGGCGCGGCGAACGCGCTCGCCGTGGCGCTCTCCAAGGAACTCGCACCCTTCAACGTGTCGGTGAACGCGGTGGCGGCGAACTTCGTGTCGAACCCCGACTACTTCCCGCCGGAACTGATGGCCGACGAAACGAAGGCCGCGAAGATTTTGAAAAACATTCCGCTGAACCGCCTCGGCGAACCGGAAGAAGCCGCCGCCCTCGTCTCCTACCTCGCGGGCGAGGAAAGCGGCTTCGTGACGGGTCAGGTGATCGGGTTCTCAGGCGGTTGGGCGAATGCGCGGTGAATACTAATGCGAAAGAAAATCTGAGATCGTCTCTTTAAGTTTATCTATCTGAGATGGCGTTGTTTCGCACTCCCAAACAACTAAGACGTCCCACCCCATTCGCCGCAACTCATCTTGCGATCTGGTATCCCGCGCGACATTGCCTTGAAGTTTAGGTATCCAAAAGTCTTGCCTCGTTTTCGGAATTCGGCTTCGCCAACAATTAGCGTCTTTATGCTGGTGCCAAAAGCAACCGTGAACGAAAATGATTTTCTTAAGCCGAGGAAATACTAGATCCGGAGTACCCGGCAAATCGCGACGATTAAGTCTATATCTGTAGCCGAGCGAGTGGGCTAATTTCCTGACCACAAGCTCAGGCTTCGTATTCTTAGATCGGACGCGCGCCATTTGCGCGCTTCGCTCAGGGGTGGTTCGTTGAGTCAAAATTCCCGACGCAATATTTCAGCTTGCGCCTGATAAGTTCTATTTTCGCGATATAAAATTACCCTACTAGGAAGAACAGTTGCCTGCCAGCTAGGAGGAAGTGCATCAAGAATCAACTTCAACACATCTCGCATCGTTACTGTTTCAGCCGGAATTACAATTTCTAGATTCTGCATATCCGGATGCCCTTCTCCACGCGCTCCTTCGTATCGAAAAAGATAGGGAAGATAGGACTTCAATTCCTTTGCCACGTCCACGAGGGTGTGCTGGCCAGGAGGCAAAAATTCAATTGGGCGGTCTATGTCGATTGGATAATCCAAATCGAACTGAGCGGGATGTTGATTTTCGCGATTGTGTCCGGGGTCATTCGAACCAAAACCACTAAAATTCCAAGCGGGGCGCAATTCGTAGTGCCGTGAATATTCTTCAATCAACATTGTTTCTATATCAAAGGTCGAAAAGACAAATATCCTTGTTGCCTTAAACCCGACCTCCTTGGGAAGGAGATTATGCCTATGCTGAATACTATTAAAGTGTCTCGTTAGCCGATTTCGAAACCCTGCCTGAGCATCAGTTTTTCCTACGTAGACAAGTTCATCACGGAGAAACAATAAGTATGCGCCTTGTGCGCCCTCCGGAATTTTTCCAATGTTCTCCAAGTTCAAAGTTTCTATTTCTAGGTTAGAAAAGAAGCGCGGCAACTGCTCCCTCATAACGCTAGGAATATCCAGTTCAAACTCGCCGTAGCCCTTCATCAAGCCGCTCTTTTTCTCATCGACTTCAAGGAAGAGTTGTTGTTGACGACATCTCCTACAAGATGAGCCACAGCCTCGGAAAGTTCTGTGGGCACAGCATTTCCCAGCTGCCGCATATTCTCAGACCACGAACCAACAAATTCATAGTCATCCGGCAAACCTTGAAGCCGCGCCGCTTCGCGAACCGTAAGATAACGAACCTTACCTTTTTCCAAGGCAAGCATGTTCTCCCCTCCTGGGACACCATGCACGCCTGCCTTCAAAGCCTTCGCAGGCATATCGAGAGGACTACCGGTGTGGCCTGGATAAGACTTTGCTCCCGGCTGCAACACGTGGTTTGTCCAATCACCGGTTCCGGGTTCACCCAAATCCCAGATAGCATCGCGCACCGTTCGCCAAGGATTCCCATCTGGCACGATCATGCCCTGCTTCAACCGACGGACCGTCGCAATATCACTTTTCGCCGGTCCGCTCCTCGGCGGCCTAACTCCGTGCCTCTCCCAATATTCACCAGTCACCCATTGATCCCAGAGCAAACGCTCGCGAGAATGAGTCGCTTTCAATTTAGGGGGCAAAGCATCCAGATCTCGATGCACACCAACTATGATCACCCGATGCCTTTTTTGAGCCGCGCCGTAATCCGCCGCATTCACCTTGGTCAAAGCTACACGGTAAAGACTGTTGGAGTGTCTTTTTAAACGTGAAAGATGTTCCCCTCGACTCTCACCATCGCGAAGCCGATTTGTCGGATGCGCGAGTGCATTCAGAATCCAATCTAAATAATCAGAAAACGCCACGCGTGTGAGTCCACGCACATTCTCAAAAATGAAAGCACGAGGTTCGATCTCACCAACAGCTCTGACAGCCTCAGGCCACATATCGCGATCATCTTCATGCCCACGATGGCGCCCACCAATGGAAAACGGCTGACACGGGGGGCCACCAGCGACAAGGTCGATATCACCGTATCTCGACCAATCAACAGCGCGCACATCTTCCTGATGAATCGGCCAATCAGCCACATGGGTGATTTTTCTATCCACATTGTGCTGAACATTCGCTACGGAATGCCGGTCCCACTCGACCATCCGCTGCGAGCGAAAGCCTGCCCGAGATATTCCCAGAGCAAGCCCGCCACAGCCAGTGAACAACTCGACGCTGGATTTCACCCTTTTGCCTCCATGCAATTGATATGAATTTGGCCGACTCGCAGCGGTATCTCAATCCAAATGTCTCGGGCAGAACATTGGTCCGGCACAACATTTGGAGACAATTTGCACAACGTGTTACAGCGCGGCCGAGATAGTTCACTATTTGTTCCCGGAAATCTAGTGCAAAATTTTGTCAAAACTCCACTCCCCCCTCCCCGCATATGAGGAGACCGAGGCTTTGGGGGATGACAGCCCTCTTTCGGGTTTCCGAAGAAGCCAAAACATCAAGTGTCGTCCCGGCGCTCGTTACCGGGACCCATTGGCGGCCGCGGCATGTGGTGGATGCGAGGGGGTCCCGGCCACCTTCGTAAGCAAGGAGGGCCGGGGTGACACTATGAGGCGGCGCGCGCCTTACAGGGGCCGGAGGTGGCGGTACAGGAGGTCGGCGCTCTGGCCTCTTTGCTCCATCTGCGCGAACACCCGCTCGTAGAGATCGGGCAATTGCAGCGGATTGAGGGCGAGCAGCTCGCGCTTGACGAAGGGGCAGCCCAGAGACATCAGCGTGTCGAAATAATAGTGCTGCGCATTGAGCGCGTACCACGCGCCCTGCTTTCGCCCGCTGACGGTATCGCATTTCTTTTCCGCCGCGAGGAGCTCCGCCGGATAATAGGGCGTGACCGGAATATGCCGCTCGACGAACCACTGGCTGAGTTCCAGCTCGCCATAGCGGATGACATTCGCGCGGTGATCGTAGAAATCATATTGCCTGAAAAACGCCCGCGCCGCCTCCACCGCGTCCCGCCCGGAAAAGAGCAGATGCGAGCTTTGCAGGTGATAGGCATGGTCGAAGGATTCCGTCGCGCCCCAAAGCCCCGGGCCGCTCTGTTGCAGGCGCTGGAAATAGTCGGAGGGGAAAAGCGGGCCGATCAGGCCGTCATTGCCGAGAAAGACGCGCTCCGCCGCCGACAGCTCGTCGCCGAAGAAGTGAAAGGCGTCCTTGTAGCCGCCGAAATCCCGTCCGAGATTCCGCCGCCAGACGACCGTCGCATCGCCGAGGGGCGCGCCCTCCCCGGCCAGTTTCGCGAAGACGGCATCGAAATCCGGCATCCGGCCGGCCGTGACGATGAGGACGGGCGAGAACCCGACCCCGGCCAGGGCGGCGGCCAGCGCGAAAGGCGTGAGGCGACCGTTGCCGCCGGGCCAGAAGGTGGAAATAAACGCGATCCGCGCGCCGATGGGCCCCCGGCGGATGAGTTTCAGCGACCCCGTAGTCGAGCGCCGGAACAGCCGGGCCTTCCGCCTGTCCGTCGTTTTTCCGTGCAGGAATGTATCGAGGCGGCGCCGCAGGCCTTTCTTTCCCATGTTCTCCAGTTCCACGCGATGGCCCTCAGCCAGCATCGCGACCGACCGCCGACTCAGAATCTATCTTCGCTCAAGGGTAGCAGTCCGGAATCGAGAAGACATGCCGGATATTCCCGGAATGGCGCGCGTGAGCGGGCGTCATGGGGCCCGCGGCACGGGCTGCCGCAACGGCACCGGGCCGTTCCGGCGACACCTTCGGGGGCCTCGCCCCTATACAAAAGCCCCGCAAACCTCTAGGAACAGCGGCTCGCCCCGCCCCCCGCGCGCGCCCTGGCCTGAAAAGGCGGCCGCGCCCGGCGGGCACCCCGTTCCGAAAGACCCGACATGACGAATTTCGAGGGGATTTTTCCCCCGCTTGCCGCCGCTTTGGAAAAGCGCGGCTATGAAACGCTTACCCCCGTGCAGCAGGCCGTGCTGGCGCCCGAGATGGCGGATGCCGATGCGCTCGTCTCCGCCCAGACCGGCTCCGGCAAGACGGTGGCCTTCGGCCTGACGCTGGCACCGACCCTGCTGGGCGACGAGCACTATTTCCCGCGCGCAGGCGCACCGCTGGCACTCGCCATCGCGCCGACGCGCGAACTGGCGCTGCAGGTGAAGCGCGAACTGGACTGGCTTTACGAGCCGACGGGTGCCGCCATCGCCTCCTGCGTGGGCGGCATGGATATGCGGACCGAGCGGCGGGCGCTGGAACGCGGCGCTCATATCGTGGTCGGTACGCCGGGGCGGCTGCGCGATCATATCGAACGCCATTCGCTCGACATGTCCGCCCTTCGCGCCGTGGTGCTCGACGAGGCGGACGAGATGCTCGATCTCGGCTTCCGCGAAGACCTGGAATTCATCCTGGGCAGCGCGCCGGAAACGCGCCGTACCCTGATGTTTTCCGCGACCGTGCCGCGCGCCATCGCGACGCTGGCGAAAAACTATCAGCGCGACGCAGTGCGTATCACCACGACCGCCGAGCGCGAACAGCATGCCGATATCGACTATCAGGCGATGACGGTCGCGCCGCATGACCGCGAACACGCCATCATCAATGTGCTGCGCTTTCACGAGGCGCGCAATGCGCTCGTCTTCTGTTCGACGCGCGCGGCGGTGAACCATCTGACGGCGCGGCTCAACAATCGCGGCTTTTCGGTGGTGGCGCTGTCGGGCGAGCTGAGCCAGAGCGAGCGGACGCACGCATTGCAGGCCATGCGCGACGGGCGCGCCCGCGTCTGCGTCGCGACCGATGTCGCCGCGCGCGGCATCGACCTGCCGGGGCTGGAACTCGTGATCCATGCCGACCTGCCGACCAATCCCGAAACGCTGCTGCACCGCTCCGGCCGGACGGGCCGCGCGGGCCGCAAGGGCGTCTCCGCGCTCATCGTGCCGGTGAATGCGCGGCGGCGCGCCGAACGCCTGTTGCGCATGGCGAAAATCAATGCCGACTGGACGCCGCCGCCTTCCGCGCAGGCCGTGATGGAACGCGACAATGACCGCCTGCTCGCCCATCCGCTGCTCGCCGAACCGGTGAGCGAGGAGGAGCGCGCCATGGTGGAGGCGCTGCTGGAAAAGCATGGCGCCGAAGGGCTCGCCGCCGGCTTCATGCGGCTGGCGCGCGAAGGCAAATCCGCGCCGGAAGACGTGCAGCCGATCGCCGAGCGGCCCGAACGCGGCGAGCGCCGGGAGCCGCGCGAGAAGAAGGAACGCCAGCCCTTCGGCGAGGCGGTGTGGTTCCGCCTGTCGGTGGGCCGCAAGCAGAATGCCGAACCGCGCTGGCTCCTGCCGATGATCTGCCGCGCAGGCGATCTGACGAAGCGCGATATCGGCGCGATCCGCATTCAGGCCGACGAGACCCATGTGGAAGTCGCCACCGGCGCGGCGGACGCCTTCCTCGCCGGGCTCGGCGACAACATGACGCTCGAAAAGAGCATCCGCGTCTCGCGCCTCGACGAGGACGCGCCGGAAGCCCCCTCGCATGAAGGGCGGCATCACGAACCGCCGCGCAATGCGCCGCCGCCGAAGAAGCCCAAAAAGAAATCGACGAAGAAATATGCGGGCAAGCCCGAGGCGACGCATCGCGCAAGGCCGAAGCCGCCCGAAGGCGCCGTCGCGCCGAAGGCGAACCCCTTTGCCGGCTATGCGGACGAGGCCAGCGGCACAGGCGCAGCACCTGCGAAACCGAAGGGCAAGAAGAAACCCGGCCCCAGAAAGCCGGGCGGCTTCAAGGGCAAGGCCGGCGGCCCGTCGAAGGCGGCGAAGGCGAAGTTCGGCAAATCGAATTTTGCCAAGGCCAATACCGGAAACAAGGCCGCAAAGGGAAAGCCCAAAGGGAAGCCGCAAAAGAAGGGGTGAGGCATTCCTCTTCATGTGTCATCCCGGGGCTCGTCCCCGGGATCCACTCCCCTCCGGTCGCCGCAATGCCAATGGGTCCCGGCAACAAGTGCCGGGACGACGGCATCCCTTGTTACATATTCAGCATCGCGACGGGACCGAGCGTGGCGCCGATCTCGTCGTTGATGACGAGATCCGCGATCTCGTCGAGCTCGGTCGGATCGCGATTGATAATGACGAGCCGCGCGCCGTTCCGTTTGGCGAGGATCGGAAAGCCCGCCGCCGGATAGACCTGCAGCGACGAACCGATGGCGATGAAGAGATCGCAGAGAAGCGTCGCCTCATGCGCGCGCTCCATCTCCGCCTCCGGCATGGCCTGGCCGAAGGAAATCGTCGCCGTCTTCACATAGCCGCCGCAGGAGACGCAGAGCGGCGCCTCGCCCGTTTCCTCGAAGGCGGCGCGCAACGGTTCAAGCTCGTAGCGCTCGCGGCAGTCGAGGCATCTGGCATAGGTCGTGTTGCCGTGCAGCTCGATCACCTTGTCGTCGGGCACGCCGGAATCCTGATGCAGATTGTCGATATTCTGCGTGATGATGTGGCTGATGCGGCCCTCGTCGGCGAGCTTGGCGAGCGCCATATGGCCCTTGTTCGGCATGGCCTTTGCGAAGCTCTCATCCATGGCGAATTTCCGCCGCCAGGCTTCGCGCCGCATTTCGTCGGATGAGATGAAATCGTCGAAATAGATGGGCGCCATCTTCGTCCAGATGCCGCCGGGCGAGCGGAAATCGGGAATGCCCGACTCCGTGCTGATGCCCGCGCCCGTGAAGGCCACAATGCGATGCGCCTCCGCTATGGCGCGCTTCAGCTCGTTCATGTTCGTTCCCTTTGACTTTCGCGTATCGACGTGAATCATGCGGGCTCAGGAACCGAATTTCAATGCAGGGCCTATTTCCGGCCGTCATGGCCCGGCTTGTCCGGGCCATCCACGTCTTCCTTCGTTGCCGCCAAGACGTGGATGCCCCGCATGAAGCGGGGCATGACGAAACAGGGAAAAGCCAACGGAGAACCGCTATGAAATACCTGCACACCATGGTGCGCGTCAGCGACCTCGACGCTTCGCTGGATTTCTACGTGAACAAGCTGGGGCTGGAGAATATCGGCCGCTTCGACATCGAAGAGGGCCGCTTCACGCTGGTGTTCCTCGCCGCGCCCGGCCAGAAGGAAGCCCAGGTCGAACTCACCTGGAACTGGGACCCGGAAGAACTCGGCGAAGGCCGCAATTTCGGCCATCTCGCCTATCAGGTGGAAAATATCTACGAGACCTGCCGGAAGCTCGCCGATGCGGGTGTCACCATCAACCGCCCGCCCCGCGACGGCCGCATGGCCTTCGTGCGCTCGCCCGACAATGTCTCCATCGAATTGCTGCAGGAAGGCGCGCCGCTACCGCCGCAGGAGCCCTGGGCCTCGATGGAAAATACCGGCCACTGGTAAACCGGGACGACCGGTCTCCCGGCACCCGCCCCCGGAGAGCGCCGACGCGCGTCAGACGTCCCGGGCCATCAGTTCGATGACATTGGCGGTGTCGGTGAATTCCGCTGGCTTCGTGCCCTCGGCCAGTTCGCCGCGCAGATAGTACCAGCCGACCGCACCGACGATTTTTCCGTCCCGGTCATAGAAGGGCGCGGCATTGGAATCGATGTTGAGCGACCGCTCGGTGATCTCGTTCTTGAGCACGATCTTCTCGTCGCGCACCGTCTCGCCGCGCAGGGCCCGCGGGATGACACGGCGCTGCCGCGTCAGCGGGGTCACGCCGTCCGCCTCGAACAGGCCGACCGCGGAGGCGAACTCGCCCGGCGTCCCCCGTTCCATCAGATCGCCGACGAAACGCCGCGCGAACCGGTTCACATAGACGGGCCGGTTGTCGGTATCCATCACCACGATGCCGACGGAGAGACCGTTGAGCGCGGTCATCATCATCGCCCGCATCTCGTCCTTTTCCGCTTCAGCCTCGCGCAGGCGGTAGAGATTGGAGAGTTCGACGGTCACGTCGCGGATGCGGACCACCCAGTAGCGCTCGCCCCGTTTCACGGAGAGCTTGCAGGCCGCCATGCCGAGCGCGACGTCGCACTCCGTCACCGCCTCGCCGCTTTCCATGGCGCTCGTCACCAGACGGCAGAAATGCGCGAGCCCGCCCGAACAGACATCGGAGAGCGGCCGGCCCTCCAGATGGGGATCGCCCGGCGAGACGAGCCGCCGCGCATTGTCGTTGACCGCAACGATCCGGCGCTCGGCGGACAGCACAAGCGTCGCATGGTCCGCCGTCGCCAGCAGATCCTGAAGAATGATATCCGGCACTTCAGTCACCTTTTCGACCCAAATTCCAACGGACACCCTGATTCAGAATTATGGGACCGGCTTACGGTTTTATTAAAACTCGGACCGTTCTCCTTTTGAAACATCTTGATCGCCATCGCCGTAACCATATTATTTTACGGCAATACGATTGTTATACTTTGAGTTATTTCTTCTAATAAAACAAATTCAAGAAAAGGCCGCGTGAGGGCATCTTTTCCAAATCCTGCGCCGTAATGATCTGCCGCCATTACAGGCAGACGAAATAGGGCCAAATTAATTGCAGATAACGCACACATCCGCCGTTTTCCGGCCCGGCCGGGGCTTTGTTGCGTCAATGAAAGAGAATGGCGCCGCCCGTCAGGGAGCGGCGCCGCCGCCCTTCCCCGCCCCGTCTTCGGGAAAGATGCGCGGGTCCGGCCGCCCGGTGATGAGCCGTGCACGGCGCTGATAGGTGACGTATTCCCACGCCCAGCTGAAGGCGACCGCGATGCGGTTGCTACCTGATAGAGCAGCGGCTGGAAACAGGGATAGCTCTGCCGGTCGATAAGCGTGACGTCGACGGGCGCATCCGCCAGCCCGCTCGCCGCCTCGAGCCCGCCGAACCCGCCGCCCACGATGACGACGCGCGGACGGTTTCCGGTCCGAGGCCCGTGAGGGTTTTCCATCGAAACGCTCCCTGCTGTCTCCGGCGTCCGGCATTGGACGCCCCGGACGAAACGGGTGCAATATAGCGGCGGGTCCCCGGCGAGAGGTCAGCCCAGTCTCCGGCGCGCGAACGCCACGATACGGGCAATCGCCTCGCGGGCTTCCGGCAGCATGTCGGCATTGAGCTGCCAGACATGCCAGACCTTGGGCCAGACCTCGATCGTGGTCTCCACCCCCGCCTTTTGCAGCGCATCGGCCATCTGGGTGCTGTCGTCGCGCAGCAGCTCCTTCTGGCCGACCTGGATGAAGGTCGGCGCCAGACCGGCCAGATCGCCGAAGAGCGGCGAGAGGAAGGGATTCTTTTCGTCGCCGCCCGGACAATAGGCCGCCTCCAGGCTGTCCATCATCTCGGCCACGAACAGCGCGTCGGCCTCGGCGTTTTCCTGCCGCGACGCGCCGCTGCCGGTCATGTCCGTCGCGGGCGAGAGGCAGACAAGGCCGGCAGGCTGCGGCAGCCCCTCCGCCTTGAGGCGCAAGGCCAGCGTCAGGGTGAGGTTGCCGCCCGCGCTGTCGCCGCCGACCAGAATGGCCGAGGGCGCGATGCCCATATCGAGCAGCGCCTTGTAGGCGGTCACGCAATCGTCCAGCCCGGCGGGATATTTATGCTCCGGCGCGAGGCGGTAATCGATCGCATAGACGGGGATGTTGATGTCCCGGGCGAAACGCCAGGTCAGCGGGCGATGGGTGAGCGGCGAGCCGCCCACGAAGCCGCCGCCATGAATATAGAGAAAGGCCGCGTCCTGGCGCGGTTCCGCCGAGGTGAGCTTTTCGGCCGGTACGCCGCCCAGCGAGAGCGGCGTGGCCTCGATCTCCTTCGGCAGTTTGGAGACGCGCGGTTCCATCTGCTTCATGATCGGCCGCAGAAGCTGGACGTCCGGATTCTTCCTGAATTTCCCCTTCACCTGCCAGCGAAGCAGCCACTCGATCAGCGGGCGCTGGATACTCATGAATCTTGTCTCCCCTCTCGAAATGCAGTGGCGGGCATTATCGAGATGCGAAGCCCCGGGGGCCACCCCTATTTCGTAAGGGAATGTGGGCGGCCCGGCGCGCCGAGTGGCCTACTCGGCCACGACCAGTGCCGCTCTGGCCACGCCGGTATTGCCGTTGGCCTTGTCATAGGCATAGACGACGAGTTCGTAGCGGCCGGGCTTAGGCGTCGCCAATTCGCCGGCGAACATGCTGGTCTCGCCGGCATAGGCGAGCGGGGTTTCGCCCGCTTTCTCGCCATCCTTGTAGAGAAGGCCTTTCACCTCATAGCCGTCGGCATCCCAGAGGCCGCCGGGGGTGATGGGGCAGCCGCACATCATCGTTACTTTGGCTTTGAGCGCGACGGGCTCGCCCGAGGCGGATGCGACGATGGGCGTGGCCGGGGCCTGAAGCTCCACGACGAAACCGGGAAGCTCCAGCACCCAGCCGTCGCCGCCGGTAAGATCGCGGCCCGGCACGACCCATTGCGTGGCGCTGGCGCTGTGCGCGGAGGCGGGATGTCCGAGCGGGCCATAGGCCTCCACCTCGATGAGGCGCGGCGCATCGAGATCGAGCGTGGCGGCGAATTTCGCCGCGCTGTCGTCGGCCATCGGCGCGCGGCGGTCGCCGCTTTCATGCATCAGGAGTTTCGTGTTGCCGGTGCCGCCTTCGGTGAGGCCCTGGGCCAGCACCTCGCCCGTTTCGGCATCGGAGAGCGTCACGCGCATGCCGCCCATGCTGGTGCCGATGAATTTCGCGTCCTTGCTGAGAACGCGGACGGTGATGTCCGTCGGCTCGGCCTGCGCCAGCGTGGCGCCGCCAAGGGCGAAGGAGAAAAGGGTCGCCGCCAGAAACCGTGTCGCGCGCATCGCATTGCCTCGCATCCGTGATGAAATTCACGGAATTAAAGCGTACTTAGCCGGAGCCCGGCTAGGGGAAGAGGCAAAGATTTCGGAGAAAAGCGAGTGGTACGCCCTAGGGGAGTCGAACCCCTCTTTCCAGAATGAAAATCTGGCGTCCTAACCGATAGACGAAGGGCGCATACCTGCTCGCGGCATTGCAGCGGAAATCTGCAAGCGAGGCCGCCTTATACGGCTCCAGCGGACGGATTGCAAGCCCCGGAAAGCCCGGAAATACCTCGTTTTTCCGAGATTTCGCTCAAGGCGCGGCATCGCGCGCGGCCACCGCGTCCTCGATCTGGAACTGGACGTCGCGGCGGCCCTGCCAATCGTCGGATTTGAGGCGTCCGGCAAGATGGAGCGCGCCCGCGCCCTTGTCCATCAGGAGCGCGCCCAGAGGCGATTCCGCCGCCCGGAAGGCAATGGCTTTCAGCCGCCCGCCATCCTCCGCGCTGAGGATGCAGCGGACGTGATTCTTGCCCACGATGTCGGCCCGGACGACCCGGACCGAGGGGAGCGCGAAACGCGGCTCGGAATTGCCCGCGCCATAGGGCCCGGCCTGCTGGAGAAGCTCGTAAAGGTCGCGTGTCGCGCCGCGCAGGGAAAGCGCCCCGTCGAGCCGCACGGCGCGCGATTCCGACGCCGCCATGACGGGCTCTTCCAGCCGCTTCGAGAGGAAATCCTCAAACGCTGCGAGCTTGTCTTCCTTCAGCGTGATGCCCGCCGCCATGGCATGGCCGCCGCCATTGACGAGAAGCCCGGCCTCCAGCGCCGCGGTGACGGCGCGGCCGAGATCGACGCCGTTGATGGAGCGGCCCGAGCCCTTGCCCTCGCCTTTGCTATCGATGGCGACGACGAAGGTGGGGCGCTCGTATTTGTCCTTGAGGCGGCTTGCGACGATGCCGATGACGCCGGGATGCCAGCCCGCCGCATGAGCGAGGATGAGCGGCGGCGGCGTGTTGCGCCGCTGGGCGGAAAGCCTCTCCTCCACCTGCGCCATCGCCTCTTCCAGCACGCGGGCCTCGATGGCCTGCCGCTCGGCATTGAAGGTGTCGAGCGCTTCGGCGAGTTCGCGCGCCTCGTCCGCATTGTCGGTGGTGAGCAGGCGCGCGCCGAGATCGGCCTTGCCGACGCGCCCGCCCGCATTGACGCGGGGGCCGAGCAGGAAACCGAGATGATAGGGATTGGGCGCGCCTTCGAGCCGGGCGACCTGGCCGAGCGCGGTAAGGCCGATATTCTTGCGCCGCGCCATGATGCGCAAGCCCTGCGAAACGAGCGCGCGATTGAGCCCCAGAAGCGGCACCACATCGCAAACCGTGCCGAGGGCGACGATGTCGAGCCAGTCCATCAGGTTCGGCTCGTCGCGCGTCTCGAAGAAACCGCGCTGGCGCAGCGCCCGGTTGAGCGCGACGACAAAAAGGAAGGTGACGCCCACGGCGGCGAGCTGGCCGAGGCCGCTCTCGTCGTCGAGCCGGTTGGGGTTCACCAGCGCATGGACGGGCGGTAGCGCGGGCTCGGCCTGATGATGGTCGAGGACGACGGTATCCAGACCTTCGTCCTTCGCAACGCCGAGCGCCTTGTGCGCCATGGTGCCGCAATCGACGGTGACGAGAACCTTCACTCCCTCGCCCGCCAGCCGCTTCATGGCCGGCGCGTTGGGGCCATAGCCTTCGTCGATCCGGTCGGGGATGTAGATGCGCAAGGGCTTGCCGAGCGCGGAGAAATAGCGATGCAACAACGCGCTGGAGGTCGCGCCGTCGACATCGTAATCGCCGAAGACGGCGACCTTCTCGTCATTGGCGACGGCCTCGGCCACGCGGGCGGCGGCCTTGTCCATGTCCACGAGCACGCTGGGGTCGGGCATCAGCGTCTTGAGGCTGGGGGTCAGATAGGCCGCGACCTCCTCCGGCGCGATGCCGCGCCCGGCCAGCACCCGCGCCACGATCTCCGGCAGGCCCTCGCGCTGCGCGATCGCCATGGCGAGGCGGTCGTCGGCCAGACGGCTCACCCATTGGCGGCCGGTCGCGGAACGCTCCACGCCGAGAAAGGATCGGTCGGAGGCGGATGACGGGGCGGCGAGGCTCATCGCGCGCTCGCTATGGGGGTTGAGTCGGGCATGGGGCGAGGATAGCGCGGGGACGGGGTCCGGGTCGAATGGATGTGTGGCGTTATTCTCCACCAAACAAAACCTTGTCATCCCGGCCTTGTGCCGGGATCCAGGGGCAACAGAGTCAGTGCTTGCGGCCCCTGGGCCCCGGGACAAGCCCGGGGTGACAGCATCATTTGGTGCCCGTCCTGAGCCCTATCGGATAACGCCGTTGTTTTGCCTCACGAACTGATCACCACGTCCTCGTTCTTCACTTCCTGGAGGAATTCGGTGCGGGCGGCTTCGCGCATTTCCTCCGCGCGCGGGGTTTCGGATTTGGTCCAGCGGTCCATCACCACGCAGGCGACGAGGTCGCCCGTGATGTTGAGGCTGGCGCGGAAGCGCTCCAGGATGCGGTCGAGGCCGATGATGAGCGCGAGCCCCGTCAGCGGCACGCCGACGCTCGACAGCACCGAGGCAAGCACCACAATGCCGACGCCCGGCACGGCGGGCGTGCCGATGGAGGCGCCGACCGTGGTGGCGATGAGCGCGATCAGGACGCTCGCCGGCAGGTCGATCTGGTAGAGCTGCGCCATGAAGATGGTCGCAAGCGCCTGATAAAGCGCGGTGCCGCCCATATTCATGGTCGCACCGAGCGGCACGATGAATTGCGAGAGCGAGGGCCGCACCTTCAGCACTTCCTCAGCCGTCTTCACCGTGACGGGCATGGTGGCGGCGGAAGAATTGGTGGAGAAGCCGAGCAGCAGCGGCTCGCGGATCGCCTTCAGCATGAAGACGGGCGAGCGACCGCCCAGCACCATCGCCGTCAGCAGATAGGCGACCAGCAGCACGAGCATGCCGAAGACGACGACGGCGGCATAGGCGACAAGCCCCGTCAGCACGTCCGGCCCGGTCTTGATCATGACCTGCGCCAAAAGGCCGAACACGGCGACCGGCGCAAAGCGCATGACATTGGCGACGATGGCCATGCTGACTTCCTGCACCGAGCCCAGGAGCTCGAAAAGCGGCTTGGACGACGCCACCGGCACGCTCAAAAGCCCCACCCCCAGCACGATGGCGAAGATGACGATCTGGAGCATGTCGCCCCTAACGATGGAGCCGAGCGGATTGGAGGGCAGCACATCCGTGATCTTGCCGGGCAGCTCCTTCAGCCGGGCCGCCGGATCCTCGTTCGCATCCTCTTTCGCCTTTTCGACCTCGGCGGCGACCATCTCGCCGACCGGGCCCTGAAGCTCGACCTGCGGCGCGACGGCGCGGTCCACATAATCGCCGGGCTTCAGCGTGAGGCCGATCACGATGCCGAGCACGGCGGCGGCAATCGTGGAGACGACGAAATAGACCCCGAGCCCCATGCCGGTGCTCTTGAGCTGGCGCACATCGGTCGCCGCCGCGATACCCCTGACGATGGAGGCCAGGATCAGCGGCACGACGATCATCTGGATGAAGACGAGAAAGAGATTGCCCGGCAGCGCCAGCCATTCGCCGAGCGCATTGGCGACCGGGAGGGACACGAACCCCGAATCGGGATTGAGGAAGAGACCGGTGGCGATGCCCAGCACCATGCCGATCAGCACCTGCAGCCAGAGGCGGCCCCGGGTCAGCCGGTTGAGCGGATCGGTGAGGAATTTCAGGCTCTTGGGAGAGACGTTTTCCAGCGTGGAGAAGAGCTTTCCGAGCATCGCACCGCCTTGTGGTTCCGGTTACCGGCTTCTAGACGATCATGCTGCCCCGGCCCTTGAGAAAGATCAAAGGGCGGGAGTGGTTCTCCATGAAGGCGTCATTGCGAGCGCCAGCGAAGCAATCCAGAGCCCCGCGGCACGGGCTGGATTGCTTCGTCGGCTGCGCCTCCTCGCAATGACGAGGATTACTTGAACTTCTCGATGCTCGGATGGAAGGACTTCACCTGGCGGACCGTCTTGGTGGAGGAGCGCATCACGATGGAATGGGTGGTGATGCCGCCGCGCACATTGTGGATACCGTCCAGCAGCCAGCCCGGCGTGACGCCGGTGGCGGCGAAGATGACGTCGCCCGAGGCCATTTCCTCAAGCTCGTATTTCTTGTTGAAATCCTCGACGCCCATTTTGGCGGCGCGGGACTTCTGCTCTTCCTTCTCGGTGACGAGACGGCCCTGCATCTGGCCGCCGATACAGCGCAGCGCCGCCGCCGCCAGTACGCCTTCCGGCGCGCCGCCCTGCCCCATATAGATATCGACGCCCGTATCGGGATCGGTGGTCGCGATCACGCCCGCCACGTCGCCATCGGTGATGAGCTGCACCCGGGCGCCCGCCTCGCGTACCTTGCGGATGATGTCGGCATGGCGCGGCCGGTCGAGAATGCAGGCCGTGATCTGTTCCACCGCCACGCCCTTTTCCTTGGCGAGCGCGCGGATATTGTCGACGGGGTCGGCATCGAGATCGACAAGGCCCTTGGGATAGCCGCCGCCAATGGCGATCTTGTCCATATAGGTGTCGGGCGCGTTGAGCAGCGTGCCGCCCTCCGCCGCCGCCAGCACGGCCATCGCATTCGGCATCGCCTTGGCGGTGAGCGTCGTGCCTTCCAGCGGATCGAGCGCGATGTCGACCGCCGGTCCCTTGCCCGTGCCGACCTTCTCGCCGATGTAGAGCATGGGCGCTTCGTCGCGCTCGCCCTCGCCGATCACCACGACGCCGTCGATGTCGAGGACGTTGAGTTCCTTGCGCATGGCATCGACCGCGGCCTGGTCGGCCTGCTTCTCGTCGCCCCGGCCTACCCAGAGCGACGACATGACAGCCGCGCGTTCCGTCACGCGCGCCATCTCCAGCGCCAGCATTCTGTTCAGACCTTTAGATTTCGCCGCCATGCGGACCCCCGTCTAGTTCGCCCGGTCGCCGGGCATCAGGTTCAGACCAATTGTTTTATTCTTCTAGCGAAGCTCGCCATCCTCGATGCGGATCATCAACGGCTCGCCTGCCACATCTTCATGGGCCTTCAGCAGATCCATGGCGCGCACCATGGTCGCCTCGTCGCATTCATGCGTGACGAATACGACAGGAAGACGACCGCTGGCATCGCTGCCGCCCCCTTTCTTGTCCCCCTTCGGACCGCGCTGGACAATGCGTTCGATCGACACGGAGGCCTCCGCGAGCGCCTTTGTGATCGCCGCCATGCTGCCCGCCCGGTCCACCGCGCGCAGACGCAGATAATAGGCGCTCTTGTGTTGCGCCATGGCCGACGGGGCTTTCGCCTTCAGCCGGTCCACCGGCAACATAAAGGGCGAAACGACGAGACCGCGCGCAATATCGATCAGATCGGAGAGAACGGCGGAGGCCGTGGGCCCCTCGCCCGCGCCGCGGCCTTCCAGCACCGCATGGCCGATCCGGTCGCCATCGACCGCCACCGCATTATAGACGCCGGAGACGGCGGCAAGCGGCGTGCCGACCGGCACGAGCGCGGGATGCACGCGCTGCACCAGCCCGTCGCCGATCTTCTCGGCAATGGCGAGCAGCCGGATCTTGTAGCCGAACTCGGCGGCGAAATGGATGTCGGTCGCGCTGATCGTCTCGATCCCCTCGATATGGACGGTATCGAAATCGAGTTCGGTGCCGAAGGCGAGCGTGGCGAGGATCGCCAGCTTGTGCGCGGCGTCGATACCGCCGACATCGAAGCTCGGATCGGCCTCGGCATAGCCGAGATCCTGCGCGTCCTTCAGCACGTCGGCGAAGTCGCGGCCGGTTTCCTCCATCTCGGTGAGGATGTAGTTGCAGGTGCCGTTGAGAATGGCGTGGATGGAGGCGATCTCGTTCGCCGCCAGCCCCTCGCGCATCGCCTTGACGATGGGAATGCCGCCGGCCACCGCCGCCTCGTAATTGAGGGCGACGCCGCTGGCCTCCGCCAGCTTCGCAAGCGCGACGCCGTGATGGGCGACCATGGCCTTGTTGGCCGTGACGACATGCTTGCCGGATTTGAGCGCGGCCTCGGTGAGGTCTTTCGCGATGCCTTCCGAACCGCCGATGAGTTCGACCACGAGATCGATGTCGGAGGCGGCGGCCAGCGCCATCGGATCGTCTTCCCAGCGCATGGACGAAAGGTCCACGCCGCGATCCCTGTTGCGGTCGCGCGCGCTGACGGCCACGACCTCGACCGAACGCCCGCACACGGCGGTTAGCCTGTCGCCCTGGGCGGCCAGTATCTTGAGCACGCCCGCGCCAACCGTTCCGAGCCCTGCGACCCCTATCCTCAATGCCTCGCTCAAAACGCCTCGCTTAGTCTTTCATTCTACTTCTGTTATTGCCGCCATGCTTCGAGACGCGGCTTCGCCGCTCCTCAGCATGAGGTTTGTCGTTGTCGGCCCTCATCCCGAGGAGGGCCGCAGGCCCGTCTCGAAGGATGGATTGCTTCGGCGCATTCGCGCCTCGCAATGACGCCTGATCCATTTCCAAACTCTACGACCGGCCCGCCCGCGTGGCGCTGGGATGGTCCACGACCTTGCCGCTTTCGGCCTCGTAATCGGCCAGGATCCTGTCGGCGTTCTGCATGAACTTCTTCACGCTGCGCGCGGCCTGACGGATGCGCTGCTCGTTCTCGACAAGGCCGAGGCGCACATGGCCGTCGCCATACTCGCCGAAGCCGATACCGGGCGCCACGGCAACATCCGCATGCTGAAGAAGCAGCGTAGTGAAGGCGAGCGAGCCCAGATGCGCGAACTTCTCCGGAATGGGAGACCAGGCGAACATGGTGGCGGGCGGCGCGGGAATGTCCCAGCCCGCGCGCGACATGCTCTCGACCAGAACGTCGCGCCGCGTCTCATAGGTCTTGCGGATTTCCTCCACGCATTCCCACGGCCCGTTGAGCGCGGCGGCGGCCGCGACCTGTACCGGCGTGAACGCGCCATAGTCCAGATAGGACTTCACGCGGCCAAGCGCGCCGATGAGCTTTTCATTGCCGACGGCAAAACCCATGCGCCAGCCCGGCATGGAGAAGGTCTTGGAGAGCGAAGTGAACTCCACCGTGCGCTCCATCGCGCCCGGCACCTCCAGGACGGATGGCGGCGGGGTCGCATCGTCGAAATAGATCTCGGCATAGGCGAGATCGGAAATCAGATACATGTCGTGGCGCGCGCAGAAGGCGACGACTTCCTTGTAGAAGTCGAGGCTGGCGACCTGCGCCGTCGGGTTCGACGGGTAGTTGATGACGAGCGCGATGGGCTTGGGCACCGAATGGCGCACGGCGCGCTCCGCGCTGGCGAAAAAATCGCCCTCGACATCCATCGGAATGTTGCGGATGACGGCCCCCGAAATGATGAAGCCGAAGGCATGGATCGGGTAGCTGGGGTTCGGCACCAGGATCACGTCGCCCGGCGCGGTGATGGCCTGGGCGAGGTTCGCCAGCCCCTCCTTGGAGCCGAGCGTGGCGATGATCTGGCTTTCCGGATCGAGCGTCACACCGAAACGGCGCTTGTAATAGGCGGCCTGGGCCCGGCGCAGCCCCGGAATGCCGCGCGAGGAGGAATAGCGGTGGGTGCGCGGGTCGCGCACCGTCTCCACCAGCTTTTCCACGATATGGGGCGGCGTCGGCATGTCCGGATTGCCCATGCCGAAATCGATGATGTCACGCCCCTGTGCCCTCGCCTCGGCCTTGAGCTTGTTGACCACTTCAAAGACGTAGGGCGGCAGACGTTTGATACGGTGAAATTCTTCGCTCATGGCTCAATCCAGTGGCGCCGGGGGCGGGTTTGCGCGCCGGCTGCCGGTTCAAATCCCTCCAGCCCGGCCCGCGAGGGTGCGACTCGTGACGTTCGGACGCGCGGAAAGGCTTGGGTTCAGGGCGCTTCTTATAGCTTCAACTTGCCGCCGCGACCATGCAAATTCACAGCGCGGCACATGGGATAAATCCACCCGAATTGCGGGTGGATTATGACGGGAAAGCGCCGGGATCGGGGCCGGAACGTCCGCCCCGGCCGGCCCGGACGCCGCCGCCCGGACTTAGCGGGCCACCTCGGCGGTCCGGCTGACCTGCTGGCCGGCGGGCGCCACGTCCACGTCGCCGGTGGGCGCGGCGGCGATGTTCTCGTCCTCGCCGGTGGGGGCCGACGCGGCTTCTGCCGCGGCAACCGCGTCCTCGTCCGCGCCGTCCGACGGCTTCTGAAGTGCGGCGAAGCTGTCGTGACCGCCCCGCCCGGGCATCGGAATGGCGCCCTTGGCGTCATATTCGGACTGCTTTTCCATATCTTCCATGGAGCTTTCCGGCACGTCCTTCAGCTCGGGCACCGGGCTCGGCTTCACCGCCTCCGGCGCGGGCGCGGGCGGCTCGGTCCCGCCCCGCAGCGCCTGGTCGGAATGCATCGCGTTCTTGCGGTCGGAAACGAGGCCCTCGGCGATGTCCTCGCGCTCATCGAGCGAGGTGGTGACCGGGGCCTGGCCCGGCACGTCCTTCAGATCGGGATAGTTTTCATTGGAGGTCGCGGGCGCGGGCGGCTCGTCGCCGCCGAAGATGCCGCAACCCGCCAGCGTGGCAGCAAGAAGAATCGCGGCGCCCGCGCGGGTAATGGCGGTATGCCTGGCGGCCATCCGCCCCTCGCCGCCGATTGAACGCCCTGCCACTTTGCCGATCTTCATTGTCTTCTCCCTGACTTGCCGCAACGGACCGCCCCGCCCGCTGCCAAATTCCTGCAACATCTATCGAATATGCCGATTTCTCGCCGCCTCACCCCTTGGCGCGGGACGCACTCTGCGCTTCAATCGGCAGGCGGCAGAGAATGTACAGTAAAGCACCAACCGGCGAAACCGGAACGCCCCGCAGGCGGGCGCACAATGGACGAGAGCCCCACGCAAGGGAGCGTCCCTGAAATCCACCCCCCGAACACGAGGGATCGGAACACACATGACCGATACGGCGTCGAGCAGCTCAAAATCCGCCACTGCCTCCGAAAAAGCCGACAAGACCGCGCCTGCCGGGAACGAGCCCGCGAAACAGGCCGCCGAAACCGCCGCCCCGTCGGCCACCAGGTCCACCGCCAAGACCACCAAAAGCGCCAAATCCGCCAATGCGGGAAAGAGCGCTCCGAAGAAGAAGGCGGCCGCGGCCGGCAAGAAATCTACCGCGAAGGCCGCCGCCAGGCCGGAAAAGAAGGCCGCGAAGAAGGCGGAGCAGCCCGTAAAGCCGGAAGCCAAATCCGGGCAGAGCAAGGCCGGCAGCGACAAGCCCGGCGCGGACAAGGCGGCGTCGGGCAAGGCGGCTCCGGGCAAGGACGAGCCGAAATCGGCCAATCGCTCCTTCCAGGACTATCCGATGCCGGATATGGCCGAAATGGCCATCAACCTCATTCAGGCCGCGACCTATGGCCAGAAGGCCGCCCGCCTGCTGATGAAGAACGAGGAGACCTCCGATTTCGGCGGCGCCCTCTCCGACCTTCGCCGCGTGGGCGAAACCCTGATGGAGGTCGCCTCCGGCTATATGCGCGACCCCTTCAAGCTGGTCGAGGCGCAGGCCGCCCTCTGGGAAGGCTATTTCAACCTCGCCAACGCCATGACGCGGCGGATGATGGGCGAACCCGTGGCGCCGCTGGCCGAGCCCGCCCGCTCGGACAAGCGCTTCCGCGACCCCGACTGGCAGGAGAACCTCGTCTTCGACGTGATGAAGCAGGCCTATCTGCTGACCGCGAAATGGCTCGTCGACCAGGTGGAACAGACCGACGGGCTGGACCGGCACACGCGCCAGAAGGCCGACTTCTATATGCGCCAGCTCTCCAACGCGATCTCGCCGTCGAACTTCCCCATCACCAATCCGGAAATCCTGCGCACGACGCTGGCCACCAATGCCGAAAACCTCGCCAAGGGCATGAAGCATCTTTTCGAGGATGTGGACCGGGGGCATGGCAAGCTGCAAATCCAGCAGACGGATATGTCGGCCTTCGAGCTCGGCAAGAACATCGCGCTGACGCCAGGCAAGGTCGTCTACCAGAACGAGCTGATGCAGCTCATCCAGTACGAGCCGACGACGGAAACCGTGCACAGGACGCCGCTGCTCATCTTCCCGCCCTGGATCAACAAATATTACATCCTCGACCTGACGCCGCAGAAATCGCTCATCAAATATTGCGTCGACAACGGATACACCGTCTTCGTCGCAAGCTGGGTGAACCCGGATGCGCGCCTCGCCATGAAGACCTTCGAGGACTACATGTATGAAGGCGTCTATGCCGCGCTCGACGCGGTGGAACAGGCGACCGGCGAAAACGAAGTCAACACGGTCGGCTATTGCATCGGCGGCACGCTGCTCGCCTCCTCGCTCGCCCATATGGCGGCCAAGGGCGACAAGCGCATCAAGTCGGCGACCTTCCTCGTCGCGCAGGTGGACTTTTCCGAAGCGGGCGATCTGCAGGTCTTCATCGACGAGGACCAGATTTCCGAAATCGAAAAGGAGATGAAGCAGAAAGGCGGCTATCTGAAGGGGTCGACCATGGCCAACACCTTCAACATGCTGCGCTCCAACGACCTGATCTGGAACTACGTCGTCAACAACTACATGCTGGGCCGCGAACCCATGCCCTTCGACATTCTCTACTGGAATGCCGATGCGACGCGGCTGCCCGCCGCCATGCATGTGTTCTATATGCGGCAATGCTATCTGGAGAACCGCCTCTCCAGGGGCGAAATGGTGCTGGGCGGCGAGAAGCTCGATCTCACGAAGATCAGCATACCGACTTATCTGCAGTCGAGCCGCGAAGACCACATCTCGCCCTTC
Source organism: Parvibaculum indicum (assembly GCF_011762095.1). GTDB lineage: Bacteria > Pseudomonadota > Alphaproteobacteria > Parvibaculales > Parvibaculaceae > Parvibaculum > Parvibaculum indicum. The sequence continues at coordinate 194,454 of NZ_JAASQO010000001.1, forward strand.
AACTCCGTCTACAAGGCGACGAAGCTCTTTTCCGGGCCGATGCGCTTCATCGTGGCGGGCTCCGGCCATATCGCGGGCGTCATCAACCCGCCGCTGGCGAACAAATATTATTATCTCACCAATGAGGAGTTCCCGGAGTCGCCCTATGTGTGGGCCGACACCGCCGAACAGCATCCCGGCTCCTGGTGGCCGGACTGGGTGGAATGGCTCGACGAGAAATCCGGCGACATGATCCCCGCCCGCGCACCGGGCGACGGCAAGCTCGACGTGATCGAAGAAGCGCCGGGGTCTTACGTGACGGTGAAGTCGGAGGATTGAGGCGTCGCCGTCATTGCGAGGCGCAGAGCGACGAAGCAATCCAGCGCTGAGGTTGCCGCTTCTGGATTGCTTCGCTGCGCTCGCAATGACGAAAGAATGTCGTCCCGGCACTTGTTGCCGGGACCCACTCGCAATAGTCGCCTGCCGAAAGGCCAATGGGTCCCGGCTTTCGCCGGGATGACATTGTTAGCACTTCGCCCGCAGCACATACATGAACGGGAGCGACGGCTTGCCGGGCGGCATGGCGTAGAGGCCGTCTTCCGTCTTCACCATGCTCTCCCAACTCTCGAGGATGTTGCGGTCGAGTTCGCGCAGTTCCATGATCGTGAGCCCGGCGTGGATGAGCGCGGTGACGACCTCGCCCAGCGGATGGTTCCACTGCACGCTGGAGGCATCGGACTCGCTTTCATGCCCGCCCGCATAGGTGACGGCCCCGCCCTCGCGAAAGCCCTCGGGCGGCGTGAAATAGGAATAGCGCAGCCGCGTGCCGTCGCCCGCCTCGTCCAGCATCCATTCGACCGGATGGAACTCGAAGAGATAAAGCTCGCCGCCGGGCTTCAGGAGATCGCGCACGACGCGCGCCCAGCGGTCCATATCCGGCAGCCAGGGCAGCGCGCCGACGCCGGTGTAAACGATGTCGTAGGTCTCGCCGAGGGCTGACGGCGCGTCATAGACATCCGCCGTGACGAAGCGCGCTTCGAGCCCGGTTTCAGCCGCAAGCGCCCGCGCCGCCGCCATCGCCGCGCCCGAAAAGTCGAGCCCCGTGACCTGCGCCCCGAGCCGCGCCCAGGACAGCGTGTCGAGACCGAAATGGCACTGGAGATGGACGAGCGATCTCCCTCGAACATCGCCCAGATCTTCGACCTCGTGTTTTTGCAGCGAGAGCGCGCCCGCGCGAAAGGCCTCGACATCGTAAACCGGCGATTTGAGATGGCCCGGCAGCGTCGCGTCCCACATCGCCCGGTTCTGCTCGCGCCAATCCTCACCCTGCCCGCCCTTGTCCTGCCTTGGCATGCCATCCTCCCCTGAAAAGCAAAGCCGGCCAGATTGAGTGGTTTCGACGGATTGCGCCATAAAATTATGCGTCATCCCGGCGAAAGCCGGGACCCATTGGCTTTTCGGCAAGTGGCTGTCGCGAGTGGATCCCGGCTTTCGCCGGGATGACACCCTTATGAGGTTTCCGCAAAGCGTTTTCCCAAAAAGCAGGCTCCGAATCGCGGCCCGCTCGGGCTAGGGTCCCCCCTGCTGCCATCCCGCGGCGTCAGGAGTTTCGATTGTCCGCCAGCGTCACTTTCCTCGTCCTTTTCGCCGCCCTGCTGCATGCCTGCTGGAACGCCATGGTGAAGTCCACCGGCGACCGGCTGGTGATGATGGCCTGGATCGCGGGCGCGACCAGCGTCATCGCGCTGCCGCTCGCCTTTTTCGTGGACCCGCCGTCATGGGAGGTCCTGCAAATCCTTGGACCCGCCGTCTGCATCCACACGGCTTATATGCTGCTGCTGAGACGGGCCTATGAGCATGGCGATTTCGGGCAGGTCTATCCGCTGGCGCGCGGGCTCGCCCCCGCTATCGTGACCATGGCGGGCCTTGCCATGGGCGAGACGCTGGCCCCGCACGCCATGCTGGCCATCGGCCTCATCATCGCAGGGATCGTGAGCCTGGCCTGGCGGCGGCGGCCCGACGGGGACGCCGAGCCGCGCGACCTGCGCGGCATCACCTATGCGCTCGGCACCGGGCTTGCCATTGCGAGCTATTCCGTGCTCGACGGCGTGGGCGGACGCACCGCCGCGACGCCGCAGGCCTATACGGTCTGGCTCTTCCTGCTGCACGGCTTTCCCATCGCGCTCATCGCGCTTTACCGGCGCGGACCGGCAAAGCTGTTCGCCTCGCGCAATGTGGCGCTGGCGGGCATCGGCGGCGCGGCGATGTCCATGCTCGCCTATGGGATCGTGATCTGGGCGATGAAATCCGCCCCGCTGGGGCCCGTCTCGGCCTTGCGCGAAACCAGCGTCGTCTTCGCCGCGCTGATTTCAGGCCTGGTGCTGAAGGAAGGCCTCGGCCCTCGCGCCCTCATCGCCGCCTGCGTCGTGGCGGCGGGGGTCGTGCTGCTGAGGGTGTGAGACCGGCAACCTCCGTTCCGGCCTGCCATAGGGAAGGAAGGGGGAATTCGGTCGGAGAAAGTTTTCAGCACAAGGCTGTCATCCCGGCGAAGGCCGGGACCCACTCGCTTCTCCAGTTTGCCGAAGTGCCAATGGATCCCGGGAACAAGTCCCGGGATGACATTTGTTGTTTGGGTCAGGCGGAACAAAAAAACCGGTGTCGTCCCGGCACTTGTTGCCGGGACCCAATCAACTTTTCCGATTTGCCGAGACGCCAATGGGTCCCGGCTTTCGCCGGGATGACACAGATGTGGTGCCGCTCTTCCTAGAGATCGACGCCCAGTCCCTCTTCCGCGCCGATCATGATGTTGAGGCACTGCACGGCCTGTCCGGAAGCGCCCTTGCCGAGATTGTCGAGCAGCGCCACGAGGCGGGCCTGCTGCGTCGCCTCGTTGCCGAAGACGAAGAGCTTCAGCCGGTTGGTGCCGTTGAGACCTTCCGGGTCGAGACCCTTCATGGCGTCGGTTTCCGCCGCGCTCGCCACGCTGACGAACTGCCGGCCCTCGAAATGCGTCGCCAGCACATCGCGCAGCGCATCGGGCGTCGGCGCGCCGTCGAGCGCCCAGAGCTGCAGCGGTACGTCTACAATCATGCCCTGCGCATAACGGCCCACGGCGGGCGCGAAAAGCGGCGGATGGGCAAGGCCGCCATAGGCCTGCATTTCCGGCACATGCTTGTGCGCCAGCGTGAGCGCATAGGTCCGGTAATTGTCTTTGGTGAAGTTGGAGGCGGTTTCGTCCTCGAACTCCGCGATCATGCCCTTGCCGCCGCCGGAATAGCCCGACACGGCATTGACGGTAAGCGGCCAGCCCGACGGCACGAGCCCGGCATCCACCAGCGGGCGGACGAGCGCGATCATGCCGGTCGGATAACAGCCGGGATTGGTGACGCGCATCGCGCCGGAAATCTGCTGCTTCTGCGAGGGCGTCATCTCCGGGAAACCGTAGGTCCAGCCATCGGCCACCCGATGCGCGGTGGAGGCGTCGATCACCCGGGTCCGGTCATTGTCGATGAGCGCGACGGCTTCGCGCGCGGCATCGTCCGGCAGGCAGAGAACAACCACATCGGCCTCGTTGAGCGCCTCGCGACGGGCGGCGGCGTCCTTGCGCTTCTCCTCGCCGAGCGAGATGAAGTCGAGATCGGTGCGCGTGGCGAGCCGCGACTTGATCTGAAGACCCGTCGTGCCGACTTCGCCGTCGATGAAAATTCTGGTCGCCATGTTTCCAGCTCCTGTCCGAGAGCGAGGGGATATATGGAACGGGGAGAGACCGCAAGACACCGCGGAAAGGCGATGTGCCCGGCTAGCCCGCCGCCGCCGGCTTGCGGCGGGGCTTTTTCGGCGGTTTCGCAGGCGTCTCGCCCTCTTCCACGCCCAGAACCTGGCGCAGCAGATCGGCGAGATCCGCGATATCCGCCGCGATCCGGTCGTCCGCGCGGGAGGCGGAGGCATAGAAGATGCCGTCCAGCGTCAGGCTGACCTGCCTTGCGGTGCGCTTCACATCCACCTTGCGGAAATGGCCCTGCCGGATGCCGCGCCGGATCGCCTTTTCCAGCACCGCCTGCTCGCGGGCATAGAATTCGCCGATCATCTGCCCGATCTCGTCATGCCGGTCGCCGGAGACGGAATAATCCGCCATCAGCTTCACCATCCTGAGAAGCGTCGGCGCCATCTCGACATTGGCGTCGAGCCAGGCCCCGATCTCGCCGAGCGGATCGTCGCCCGGCGCTTTGGTGCGCGCCGAATAGGCCTCCAGAAAGCCGCCGATCGCATGGGCGAGCGTGGAGCGGACCAGATGATCCTTGTCGTCGAAATAGTGATAGATGAGCGCGACATTCATCCCGCAGCCGCGCGCGATATCGCGCACCGTGACGGTGGTGTAGTGCCGCTCGGCAAAGAGCCTGAGCGCCCCTTCCAGGATCAGCTCCTTGCGCTCCGCCGGGTCCAGCCGTTTTCTCGTCTGTTTGCCGCTCATCTTCCGTGTCCGATCGTCGGGCTCTTCAGGGGCCGGCGCACAAGCTAGTGACACCCGCCCCTCATTGCAAAATTTCCTTACGGCGCATCGGGGCTTTCATGCCTACAACAAAATCCTTGCCAGCCACTATTAAACAAGCGCTTAATAGCGGCGTCACCCGTTCGTTTCGTATCCGCCTGCGCGCGCGCCGCGCCCGGGCGGCAGAGTTTCAAGGATCTGCAATGACCGACAAGCGTTTTCACCTCTCCTGGTTCATGAACTTCACGCCGGACGAATGGCGCGAGCCCTTCGGCAATGGCGGCATGCCCTGGGACGGCGAGTTCTATATCGAGATGGCGAAGATGCTGGAGCGGGCCTGCTTCGACTACATCATGATCGAGGACAAGCTCATGGTGCCGGAGATTTATGGCGGCAGCCGCGACCTGGCGCTGAGGGCCGCGATGATCGCGCCCAAGCACGACCCCGCCCCGCTGGCCGTCGCCATGGGCATGGCCACGCAACATCTCGGCGTCATCGCCACCATGTCCACCATGGCCTACCCGCCCTTCATGCTGGCGCGGCTTTCTTCCACCATCGACAGCCTGACCAAAGGCCGCTTCGGCTGGAACATCGTGACGAGCGCGGAAGACCTCGCCGCGCAGAATTTCAGCATGGACGTGCTTCCACCGCGCGAGCAACGCTATGCGATGGCCGACGAATATATGGAAGTCGTGCACAAGCTTTTCGAAAGCTGGGACCCCGACGCGGTGGTGCTGGACCGCGAGAACGGCATCTATGCCGATCCGTCCAAGGTCCGCACCATCGACCACAAGGGCGAGTTCTTCAGCGTGCGCGGGCCGCTCAATACCGTGCCCTCGCCGCAGCGAAAGCCCGTCTTCGTGCAGGCCGGCGCCTCGCCGCGCGGCCGCGATTTCGCCGCGACCCATGCGGATTCGATCATCTCGGTCGCCAATGGCATCGACGGCATGAAGGCCTTCCGCGACGACATTCGCGCGCGCGCCGAAAAGCTCGGCCGTAATCCGGACGATATCAAGGTGCTTTTCTGCATCACGCCGACGCTGGCCGATACGGAAAAGGAAGCGCGCGAGAAATACGAGCGCGTGATGATGTCGGACAATTTCGTCACCGACATTCTGATTTCCATGTCGGGCATCACCGAAATCGACTTCGCGCAATTCGACCTCGACAAGCCGCTGCCGGAAAAGCTGGAGACGAACGGCGAGTCCGGCACGCTCGACAAGTTCCAGCAATGGGGCAGCGGCAAAACCTTGCGCGAACTCGCCGCCGACAGCGGCGGCGGCATGGTGTCGTCCATGGAACTGATCGGCACGCCCGACCAGGTGGCCGAGCGCATGGGCGAGGCGATGGCGGAAGTGGGCGGAGACGGCTTTCTCGTGACGACGCCGACGCTGCGCGTCAGCCGCCGCTATGTGGTGGAAGTAACCGACGGCCTCGTCCCCGCGCTGCAAAAGCGCGGCCTGATGCGCACCGAGTACAAGCACAAGCTGCTGCGGGACAATCTGCGGGAGTTTTGAGCCCTGCCATTATTGTCATCCCGGCCTTGTGCCGGGATCCAGGGCGTCAGACTCAGTGCTTGCGGCCCCTGGGCCCCGGGACAAGCCCGGGGTGACATCAAAATAGAGACGGCATTCCGAACAAACAAAAAAGGGCGCCCCGGCAATCCGGGGCGCCCTGATTTCGTGTCCTTCGGAACGCTTAGCGCTTCGAGAACTGGAAGCTGCGGCGCGCCTTGCGCTTGCCGTACTTCTTGCGTTCCACGACGCGCGGGTCGCGGGTGAGGAAGCCTTCGGCCTTCAGCGCCGGGCGGAGCGCCGGCTCGTAATAGGTCAGCGCGCGGGAAATACCGTGACGCAGCGCACCGGCCTGACCGGACAGACCGCCGCCCACCACCGTGCAGGTGATGTCGAACTGGTCTTCGCGCTGAGCGGTCTCGATCGGCTGCTTCAGGATCATGCGCAGCACCGGACGCGCGAAATAGCGGTCCAGTTCCTTGCCGTTGATCGTGATCTTGCCGGAGCCGGGCTTCAGCCAGACGCGGGCGACCGCGTCCTTGCGGCGGCCCGTGGCATAGGCGCGGCCGAACTTGTCGAGCTTCGGCTCGGCGGGCGCGGCGGTTTCTTCCGCGGCCGGCGCCGACGCATCGGAAGGCGTGCCTTCCATCGCGTCCTTCAGGTCTTCAAGGCTGTGTGTGTCGGACATCAGGCAGTCCTCGCGTTCTTGCGGTTCAGGGCAGCGAAATCGACCGTTTCCGGCTTCTGCGCCTCATGCGGATGCTCCGCACCGCCATAAACATGGAGATTGGAAAGCTGCTTGCGACCAAGCGGACCGCGCGGAACCATGCGCTGGACAGCGAGTTCAAGCGCGCGCTCGGGATGCGCGCCTTCCAGGATGCGCTTGGGAGAGGTCTCCTTGATACCGCCCGGATAGCCCGTGTGACGGTAATAGCGCTTGTCGTCATACTTCCGGCCCGAGAACACGACCTTGTCGGCGTTCACGATGATGACATTGTCGCCGCAATCGATATGGGGCGTGTAGGTCGGCTTGTGCTTGCCACGCAGCCGGTTCGCAACGAACGAGGCAAGACGCCCCACCACGACGCCTTCGGCGTCGATCACGATCCACTTCTTCTCGACCTCGGCGGGCTTCGCGGAATAGGTCTTCATGCGAATTTTCCCTGTCGGCTGGTCGCCGGCCCTGAAAGCCCGCTCAAGCCTTGGATGGAGAACAATGAAAAGGAGGCCGGAAAAAGGAGATTCCGGCCTCGATTGGCGCTGGATTTACGGGAGGGAACGCTCGCTGTCAACAGCAAAGCGCCGACAGAGGTCCAGAAAAACGGCTTTAAAACAGCAACTTATCTTTGCGGTATCTAAATACCTCAAAAATCGTCGACCTCGCGGCCCGCATCCCTGCCCCGGCCGCCCCGGCGCGACAGCCGCGACAGGCTGAGAACGAGCGCCAGCGCCACGCAGACCGCCGCCACCATGAGCGCTTCGCGCGCCGCGCCCTCGCCCGAAATGCGGAAAATCACCGCCGCGAAAGCCGCGCCCGTGGTCTGGCCGAGCAGACGCGCCATGCCCAGCGTGCCGCTCGCCCCGCCCGTACGCTCGGCCGGCGCGGCATTGATGAGGGTGCGGTTGTTCGGCGTCTGGAAGAAGGCAAAGCCGAGCCCGGCAAAGAACATGCGCCAGATAATGTCGAAATAGCCGGGATCGGCGGGCATCAGCCACAGCGACAGCACGGAGGCCAGCAGCACGACGAGCCCCGCCGAGCCGAGATAGCCGGGATGGGCGCGGTCCGTCATCCGCCCCACGATCTGCGCGCAAAGCAGCAGCGCCACCGGCCAGGGCGTCATCAGAAGGCCGGTATCGAGCTCGGAAAAGCCCAGCACGTTCTGGAAATAGAAAGGCAGCGAAATGAAGATCATGAGCTGCGCGATAAAACTCGTCACCGAGGCCGCGACCGACAGGCTGAAAATCGGCAGCTTCAGCAGATCGACCGGGAAGAGCGGCGCGTGGCGGCCGAGCTGACGGCGGACGAGAAGGAAGCCCGCCAGCCCCGCCCCGGCAAAGGCGGCCAGCGGCACGACGAGATTTTCCACCCCATGGCCGAGCTGCTCGATGCCGACGATGAGCAGTGCGAAGGTCGCCGCGTTGAGAACCGCGCTCGGCAGGTCGAAGCGGTGCCGCCCCTGCCGGGAAAGAGGCAGATAGCGCGACAGCCAGAGCGCCAGCAGGCTGAAGGGAATATTGATGAGGAAAAGCCAGTGCCAGGAGGTGAAGGAGAGGATGGCGGCGGCCAGCGTCGGCCCCGCCGCCGCGGCGACGGCCACCACCTGCGCATTGATGGCGATGCCGCGCCCCAGCTGCGCGCGCGGATAGATGAAGCGCACCAGCGCGGTATTGACGCTCATGATCGCCGCCGCGCCCAGCCCCTGCAACAGGCGCGCGGCGACCAGCGCCCAGAGGCTGTCGACCGAGGCGCAGACCAGCGAGGCCACACCGAAAACGGCGAGCCCGAAACGGTAGATATGGCGATAGCCGTAAATGTCGCCCAGCGAGGAAAAAGCCAGCAGCGACACCAGCACGATGAACTGATAGGCGTTCACCACCCAGACCGAATCCGCTGCCGTGACGTTGAAATCGCGCGCAATGGTGGGCAGCGCGATGTTCACGATCGCCCCGTCGAGCACGGCCATGGTGACGCCGGCGGCGACCGTGGCAATGGCGAAATAGCGCTGGGGATTGGGAAGGCCGTCCTCCGGCACTCCCTTGAAGGGCTTGAACATGCAGGGTCACTTGAAGCGCCCGCCGGGCGTGGCCGCCGGACGCAATGGAAATGGCTTTACGTAACGGTATAGCCCTGTTCCCGCCGCTTTGCGAGAGCCCCGCCCTCAATTCGCCCCGGACAAGGGTTCCTGTACTCCGTCATTGCGAGCGTCAGCGAAGCAATCCAGTGCGGCACGGCAGAGACTGGATTGCTTCGTCGCGTGGTTCCTCGCAATGACGATCCGGAGAACGAAATCCCTCCCCCGTCCTGCCCGGCGCTCACCGGTTCGGCGGAATGGAATAGGTCGTGGTCACATGCGCGACGGGGCCGTCCTGGCCTTCCTGCTCGATGGAGACCTCGCCCACGGCGAGGCGGCGGCCGAGCTTCAAGAGCCGCGCATCGGCATAGACGTCCGCCGGATCGGGCTTCCTGAGGAAATTGATGTTGAGGTTCGTCGTGACGGCGAGTTCCACCGGGCCGATATGAGCGAGCACCACGGCATACATGGCATAATCCGCCAGCGCCATGAGCGACGGCCCGGAGAGCGTGCCGCCGGGCCTCAGATTGCGGTCATGGAACGGCAGATGCAGCCGCGTCGTGCCGGGGCCGATGGACACGATCTCGCTGCGCGCGCCCTCTTCGCGGATCTGGGGGAACACCTTGTCCAGAAACGCTTCCAGCTCCGCCACGCTCATCACCGGCTTCATCTCGCTCACCGGGCCCTCCCTCGTTTCAATTCTTGTTGGCCGCTTTTACCCCATCGGCGCCTGAGGTAAAAATGCCGCCCCAACCGGATGGAGGAGCCCCGATGACGACGCTGACCACGGACCGCCTCATTCTCCGGCCCTGGACCGAGGCGGATTTCGAGCCCTTCGCCGCCATGTCCGCCGACCCGGCGGTGATGGAATATTTCCCCGCCACGCTCAGCCGCGCGGAAAGCGACGCGGTGGCGGAAAGGCTCAAATCGCTGATCGAGGAAAACGGGATCGGCTTCTGGGCGCTGGAGGTGCCGGGCGAGGCGCCTTTCATCGGCTTTGCCGGCATCCAGAACGTGACGTTCGAGGCCCCCTTCACGCCCGCCCCGCCCGCGAGCGCGGTGGAAATCGGCTGGCGGCTGGCCCGCGCGCATTGGGGCAAGGGCTATGCGAGCGAGGCCGCCCGGGCGGCGCTCGCCTATGGCTTTGGCGAACTGGGGCTCTCCGAAATCGTCTCCTTCACGGCGGAAGGCAATTTACGCTCCCAAGCCGTGATGGAGCGGATCGGCATGACGCGGGATGCTGGCGGCGATTTCGACCATCCGAACCTGGCCGAGGGTCATCCGCTGAGGCGGCATGTGCTTTATCGGATTTCTCCCGGGCGATAGCCAAAACCAGTGCCGTCATCCTGGCGAAAGCCGGGACCCACTCGCTCTTCCGTCGATTAAAGACCTCATCCTGAGGAGGGCCGTTAGGCCCGTCTCGAAGGATGGCGCCCACCCGGGCCTCGCCCTTCGAGACGCGGCTTCGCCGCTCCTCAGGGTGAGGAACGAAGGTAACGATGAGGGGAAGGTTCAATGAATCCCGGAGGTCCCGGCTTTCGCCGGGATGACACTCTTTTTTGTGACTAGCCACACCACCTGACACCCCCTCCCCGTCCCGCTATGCTGCTCCAAAACAAAAGGGAGAGCGCCATGAGCCAGCCTGCCGAACAATCGGTCCCTGCCGAGCCTGTCCTGCTGCGCGCGGATGAAGGCGGCGTCGCCACGCTGACGCTGAACCGCCCGAAACAGCGGAACAGCCTGTCCGGCGCGCTGATGGAGGCGCTGACGGCGGAACTGCACCGGATCGCCGAAGACGGCACGGTGAAGGCCGTGGTGCTGGCGGCGAACGGGCCGGGCTTTTGCGCCGGACACGACCTCAAGGAACTCACCCAGGCCCGGCAGGCGGAAGACCGGGGGCGCGCCTTTTTCGAGAAGACGATGAAGCAATGCTCGACGCTGATGCAGAGCGTGATGCGCAGCCCCAAGCCGGTGATCGCGCGCGTGCACGGGATCGCAACGGCGGCGGGCTGCCAGCTCGTCGCGAGCTGCGATCTCGCCGTGGCGGCGGAGGAAGCGAAATTCGCCACGCCCGGCGTCAATATCGGGCTCTTCTGTTCGACGCCCATGGTCGCCCTGTCGCGGAATGTGACGCGCAAACATGCGATGGAAATGCTGCTGACGGGCGAGATGATCCCCGCCGCGCGCGCCGCCGAGATGGGGCTCGTGAACAAGGTCGTGACGGCGGACGAACTCGACGCGGCGGTGCATCACTTTGCCGACATCATTGCGTCGAAATCGGGCCTCACTGTCTCCATCGGCAAAGAGGCCTTCTATCACCAGCTCGAAATGGGCGTCGGCGATGCTTACGACTATGCAAGCGAGGTGATGGTGCGCAATATGCTCGCCCGCGACGCGGAGGAAGGTATCGGCGCCTTCATCGAAAAACGCGAACCGAAATGGGAAGATCGTTAGACATGGCAAGCGAACCCGAAACCATCGAGAAGATCCTGCGCAACGCGAAAGTGATTGCGCTGGTGGGCGCGAGCAACAAGCCCGAGCGCGACAGCAACAAGGTGATGGCCTTCCTGCAGTCGAAGGGCTATCGCGTGATCCCGGTGAACCCCGGCCTTGCCGGTCAGGAGATCAACGGCGAGACGGTCGCCGGGTCGCTGGCCGACATCAAGGAACCCGTGGACATGGTGGATATCTTCCGCAATTCCGAAGCGGCGGGCGGCGTCACCGACGAAGCGATCGCCATTGGCGCCAGCGCCGTCTGGATGCAGCTCGGCGTGGTAAACGAGGATGCGGCCAAGCGCGCCGAGGCCGCGGGCCTCGACGTGGTGATGGACCACTGCCCGAAGATAGAGATTCCGAAATTGGGGTTGTGACCCCACATATGTCACCCCGGGGCTTGTCCCGGGGTCCAGGGCTTCGAGCACAGAGTCCGTTGCCCCTGGATCCCGGCACAAGGCCGGGATGACAGCCCAAGAAGAAGACAAGACCAGCCAAGACAGGACAGGAAAATGAGCGACCAGGCTTTCAACACGCTTGCCATTCACGCCGGTGCGCAGCCGGACCCGACCACGGGCGCGCGCGCGACGCCGATCTACCAGACGACCTCGTTTGCGTTCGAGGATGTCGACCACGCGGCGAACCTGTTCGGACTGCAGGCCTTCGGCAACATCTATACGCGCATCACCAACCCGACGACGGCGGTGCTGGAAGAGCGCGTGGCAGCGCTGGAAGGCGGCACGGCGGCACTGGGCGTGGCGTCCGGTCACGCGGCGCAGCTCCTCGTCTTCCACACCATGCTGGAGCCGGGCGATCATTTCGTGGCGGCCAAGCAGCTCTATGGCGGCTCCATCAACCAGTTCGGCCATGCCTTCAAGAAGTTCGGCTGGGAAGTCGACTGGGTGGACGTGTCCGACCCGGAAAATGTGAAGGCCGCCATCGGCAAGAAGACCAAGGCCGTCTTCATCGAAAGCCTCGCCAATCCCGGCGGCGTGGTGACGGACATCAAGGCGATTGCCGACATTGCGCATAATGCCGGCATTCCGCTCGTCGTCGACAACACGCTGGCCTCGCCCTATCTGTGCAACCCGCTGGCGCATGGCGCGGACATCGTCGTGCATTCCATGACGAAGTTCCTCGGCGGGCACGGCAACTCCATGGGCGGCGTGATCGTGGACGGCGGCGGCTTCGACTGGTCGAAGGACGGCAAATACCCGACGCTCTCCGAACCGTGCGAGAGCTATCACGGCATGAAGCTGCATGAGACCTTCGGCAATATCGCCTTCGCCATCGCCTGCCGCGTGCTGGGCCTGCGCGATCTCGGCCCCGCCATCTCGCCCTTCAATGCCTTCATGATCCTGACCGGCATCGAAACGCTGCCGCTCCGGATGCAGCGCCATTGCGACAATGCGCTGGAAGTGGCGACCTTCCTGAAGAACCACCCCAAGGTGAGCTGGGTCTCCTATGCGGGCCTGCCCGACGACCCGCATCACGCATTGATGAAGAAATACTCGCCCAAGGGCGCGGGCGCGGTCTTCACCTTCGGCGTCGAAGGCGGATACGACGCAGGCGTGAAGCTGGTGAATTCGGTGAAACTGCTGAGCCATCTCGCCAATGTCGGCGACACGCGCAGCCTCATCATCCACCCGGCCTCGACCACGCATCGTCAGTTGTCGGAAGATCAGCAAAAGGCGGCGGGCGCGGGGCCCGACGTAGTGCGGCTTTCGGTCGGCATCGAGGATGCGAAAGACATCATCGCCGACCTGGAGCAGGCGCTGGCCTGATCAAACAAAGGGTGTCGTCCCGGCATTTATTGCCGGGACCCACTCACCTCTCGGAAAGCCTGGGCACCGCGATTGGATCCCGGGAACAAGTCCCGGGATGACACTGCGGAATATTGTTCAGCCTGTCGCCACGCCCAGCCTTGCCGAGGGCGTCAGCCGGTGGGCGTGCCAGACGGCGGCGGCGAGCAGGATGACGGCGCCGCCCTGATGCGCCGCGCCCATGGGGATCGGCACCACCATGACCAGCGTCGCGATGCCGAGCGCCGCCTGCCCCAGCAGGGCGGCCAGCAGGCAGTTGGCCGACAGCATGGCCTCGCGCACGCCGCTGGCGCGGACGCGCCACCAGTGCCAGCCGGTGAGGATCACCAGCGCATAGGCGACCATGCGGTGCTGATACTGCACGGTGAGCAGGTTCTCGAAGAAGTTGGACCACCAGGGCTGAAGATGGAAAAGCCCCTCGGGCGCGAAGAAGGCGCCCTGAATGAGCGGCCATGTGTTGTGGATGAAGCCCGCCCGCGTGCCCGCCACGAAAGCGCCCAGCACGATCTGAAAGAAGAATGCCGCGATCAGCCAGCGCGCGGCGGTGGACAGCCCTTGCCCCGCCTCCGGCGCGCGGGACACCGCCTCGCGGCTGCTGCGCCACAGGCTGAGCCCCGTCCAGAATATGTAGGCGAAGAGGATGAGCGCCAGCGTCAGATGCGCGGCGAGACGGTATTGGCTCACCTCGGTGCGATGCACGAGGCCGCTCTTCACCATCCACCAGCCGAGCGCGCCCTGCAGGCCGCCCAGCACGAACAGAATGGCGAGCCTCGGCACCAGGGCGCGCTCGACCTTTTTCGTGGCGACGAACCAGAGGAACGGAATAAGGAAGGCAAAGCCGATGAGGCGACCGAGCAGCCGATGGGCCCATTCCCACCAATAGATCTGCTTGAATTCCGACAGCGACATGCCCTTGTTGAGCGCGGCATATTGGGGGATCTGCTTGTAGAGATCGAATTCGCGCTGCCAGTCGGTCTGGCTCAGCGGCGGGAGCGCGCCCGTCACCGGCTTCCATTCGGTGATGGAGAGCCCCGACTCGGTGAGCCGGGTCAGCCCGCCGACGACCACCATCACGAAGATGAGCGCGGCCACGCCGAAGAGCCAGACGGCGATCCGGCGGTTGGCCTCGGGCTTGGCGCCCAGATGGGACGAGGATGCGGTGTCGATGCTCTGTACGGTCATGCCGCTGATTTAGCGCGCCCGCCGCGAAAAGCCTAGCCCGTGAAAGGTCGCACCGGCTCTTTCGGGCCTGAAATTTCGGTCATGAAGGCGGGGTCGAGGCGCGCGGCGCGGGGGCCTTTGCTCGTCTCTTTTCGCGATCCGGGCTTTGCCCCGCGGGCGAGAATGTCCTATCAGGTGGCATTCCCAATGGAGACGGACATGCGCCTCAATATCCGCACAAGGAAGCTGATCGGCACCATCGTGCTTCTGGTCTTCCTGACGCTTTACGCTTTTCTGGTGATGACCATCGCGGTCAGCCACCTGCCGGAAAACGGCTTCATCGAATTCGTCTACTACCTGACGGCGGGCGTCATCTGGGCGTTTCCGATGAAATATCTGATCGTCTGGATGGTCCGGCCCGACCCCGAAGAGGAATAGGCCGACATCCGATCGCATCAGCCGGCGATTACATCAGCCGGCCGGTCTTCAGATAGTTGAAGAACAGGATCGCGACGAAAAACAGGACGATGGGAAGGATATTGGCCATCGATAAACTCCGGCGGATGGAAAGCTGAACGAAGCGCCCGGTCGAATGCTCGGGTCCCGGCGCCGATTGGGCCGCAATGTGCCCCAGCTTCGCGCAAAAGAAAAGGGCCGCTCCGGCGAAATACCGGGCGGCCCTTCATCTTCACAGAATGGTCGGAGCGGCGGGATTCGAACCCACGACCCCTTGTCCCCCAGACAAGTGCGCTACCGGGCTGCGCTACGCTCCGTCGGCTGTGAAGGCGCGGACTATAGACGCGCCCTTTCGGCTCGGCAACCGCAGAAAACGGTGCATCCGCCCTTAATTTTCGTCTTCTTCCTCTTCCCAGAGCGTCTCGTCGATCTCTTCCTTCAGGGAGACCAGATCGTCGAGGATTCGCAAGAGCCGGCGGCGTCCGGAGGTGCCGATGGAATCGCCCGCGGCCTGGACGTCTTCCTCGTCTCCGTCATGGTCGGATCGCTGTACCGCCTCGCGAGCAAGCTCTGCGAGCGAGGCGTCGGCCGTGCCCCGGCCCGTCTCTGAAACGAATTTCGCGCCCTGCTCGCGAAAGACCTTCTGCACGCCCTTGATGGTGTAGCCGTCATTGTAGAGAAGCGTGCGCACGCCGCGCAGAAGGTCCACGTCTTCGGGGCGGTAGTAGCGCCGCCCGCCGCCGCGCTTCAGCGGACGGATATGACTGAACTTGCTTTCCCAGAAACGCAGCACATGCTGCGGCACATCGAGTTCGGCAGCGACTTCGCTGATTGTCCGAAAGGCTTCAGGCGATTTTTGTGCAGTAGAATGAGGCACTTGCCGACCGTCCTCAATCCGGTTTCCGACCACAGATTTTACCATATTCTACGCGAAGCCGGCGGGAGCGCCGGCACTTGCGAGCCTCAATCCGCCGCCGCGGCCTTGCTGCTCAACGCATCGTTGATGCGCTCCTTCAGGACATGGCTCGGACGGAACACGAGAACGCGCCGGGGTTTGATCGGCACTTCCTCGCCCGTTTTCGGGTTACGGCCCATACGGCCGCCCTTCTGCCGGACGGAAAACGACCCGAAGGACGACAGCTTCACCGTGTCGCCGCCGGCCAGACAGTCCGAAATTTCCTGCAATACCCGCTCGACCAGATCCGCCGACTCGTTCCGCGACAAGCCGACTTCCTGATAAACCGCTTCGCTCAGATGAGCGCGCGTGATCGTATCCCCCATCGCCGCACCTCTGTCATTTCGTTTCCAAGCGTAGGGCTAGCCCAGAAACCCGTCAATATCAATGAATTGGCCGATTTTTCTAATCGCCCGTTTCATGGATGGCCGCGATTATGTCCTGCGCCGGTTCAATAGCGCAGCATAAGCGATCCCCAGGTGAACCCACCGCCCATCGCTTCGAGCAGAACGAGATCGCCCCGCTTGATTCGACCGTCCCGGAGCGCCGCGTCGAAGGCGAGCGGCACGGACGCCGCGGAGGTATTGCCGTGCTCGGCCACCGTCATCACCACCTTTTCCGGCGGCAGGCCGATCCGCTTGGCCGTGCTGTCCAGGATACGCTTGTTGGCCTGATGCGGCACGAACCAGTCGATATCGTCCACGCCGAGCCCCGTCGCCTCGAGCGACTCGGTGATGGCCTCGGCGATATTCACTACCGCATGGCGGAAGACCTCTCGGCCTTCCATCCGGACATGACCGACCGTGCCGGTGGAGGACGGGCCGCCATCGACATAGAGCTTTTCCTTCAGCCGCCCGTCGGAATGGAGATGCGCGGTGAGGATGCCCCGGTCGGCATTCGTCCCCTCGCCCTCGCCCGCCTTGACGATCATGGCGCCGGCCCCGTCGCCGAACAGCACGCAGGTCGTGCGGTCGGTCCAGTCCAGCAGCCGGGAAAAGGTCTCCGCGCCGATGACCAGCGCCGTTTTCGACTGGCCTGCGCGGATGAAGGTATCGGCGATGGTGAGCGCATAGACGAAGCCGGAGCAGACCGCCTGCACGTCGAACGCCGCGCCGTGCTCCAGCCCGAGGGCCGCCTGCACCGTGGTCGCCGTCGCCGGGAAGGTGTTGTCCGGCGTCGTCGTCGCCATGATGATCGTGTCGATCTCCTGGACGTCGATGCCCGCATCGGCGATCGCCGCCCGGGCCGCGTGAAGCGCGAGGTCGGAGGTAAGTTCCCCCTCCGCCGCGATATGCCGGCTCTTGATGCCGGTCCGCTCGGTGATCCAATCGTCGGTGGTGTCGACGACCTTTGCCAGATCGTCATTCGTCATGATCCGTTCCGGCAGATAACTGCCGGCACCGGCCACGATACTTCTTACTGATGTCACGGCAGAGCTGCCTCGGATTCTTGAGTGTCCTGTTTACCGCCATTGCGGCCGCTCGCGAGCTGTTCCAGCCCGTCCAGATGACCGAGATCGGTCACGATCTTGTTCAGCAGGTCCGCCGCCGCCACATCGACGGCCACGTCGATGGCCGCGGCGAAGCCCAGCGCGTCCGTGCCGCCATGGCTCTTCACCACCAGCCCGTTCAGGCCGAGAAAGAGACCGCCATTATTGGCGCGCGGATCGAGCCGTGTGGAGAGCGCCTTGAACGCGCCCTGCGCAAAGAAATAGCCGATCTTCGCCAGCAGCGACCGCGAGATGGCCGCGCGCAAATATTCGGAAATCTGCCGCGCCGTGCCTTCCGCCGTCTTGAGGGCGATATTGCCGGTGAAACCGTCTGTCACCACGACATCGACCGTGCCCTTGCCCAGATCGTCGCCCTCGACGAAGCCCTTGAAGACGATGGGAAGCGCGCTCTCGCGCAGCATCTGCGCGGCGGCCTTCACCTGCTCGGTACCCTTCACTTCCTCCTCGCCGATATTGAGAAGGCCGACGGTGGGCTTGTCGACATTGAAGATGACGCGGGCATAGGCCTCGCCCATCGCCGCGAACTGCACGAGCTGCATCGCATCCGGGCCGATGGTGGCGCCCACATCCAGCACCACGCTCTCGCCGCGCGTGGTCGGCCAGAGCGCGGAAATGGCCGGGCGCTCCACATGGGGCAGCGTCTTCAGGATGAACATGGACATGGCCATCAGCGCGCCGGTATTGCCGGCGGAGACGACGGCCTGCGCCTGCCCCTCCTTCACCGCGTCGATGGCCTGCCACATGCTGGAGACCTTGCGGCCGCGCCGGAGCGCCTGGCTCGGCTTGTCGTCCATGGAAATGGAGACGTCGCAGTGATGAACCTCGCTGACCGAGGCGACGCGCGGGAAGCGCTCCATCACCGCGTTCAGCTTCTCTTCGTCGCCATAGACGAGGAAGCGCACATCGGGATGCCGGACCGACGCGATGTCGATGCCGCCGATCACGGTTTCGGGACCGTAATCGCCGCCCATCCCGTCCACGGAAATCGTAAGTCCTCGCGTCATTCCAGCCCCTCCTGATACGGCTCAATGCCCCGGCTTCGAGGCCAAACGGGGTCAAACGGGCGAATCGAACCGGGAAGGGTCCCGCCGACCAGACTCGCGCGCCCCGAACATACAGCCATCATACCCCGATACAACACCCAACAAACAGAGCCGGTACGGCACCGCCATGGTATGCGACTAGTCGTTTTTCTTGAGTTTTTCCAATATGGCGAAGGGATTTTCACGCTCTTCCCCAGCGTCGGCCTCTTCCGGCGGCGCTTCCTCGGCGGGCCCTTCGAAGGCCGCGCCGGGCTTGCGGGGATAAGGCTCCATGGCCAGCGAGAGCTGCTCGGCCACCGCCTCGCCATAGTCCACCCTGTCGCCGTTCAGAAACGGCTCGGGCGGCTCCACCGCTTCCGGGTCGATGAGAATTTCCTTCTCCTCGGCCCCCGAAAAGCGCGCATCCCGCTCGATCTGCTCGTCGGGCAGGTAATGCAGGGTGAATTCCTCGGAAATCTCTTCCGTCATCGGCTCCAGCGTCACGACGCATTCGCGCGCCAGCGCGGCTTCATAGGCGCATTCCAGGGTCAGACCCGTCTTGCGCCAGGGCCGCAGCCGCGCCACGCCGGAAAGCCGCGAAATACCGGGGATCGCGAAGCGGCGGGCCAGCGCCGCGCATTCGGCCTCATCGGCCTCGAAGGGGATGGAGACGCCCTTGGGCGGCACCTCATGGGCGGAGACCAGACGGCGAAACTCCGGCTTCCTGCCCTTGTCGTTCACGGGATCGCTCAAAAGCTGCTCCTCAGGCCGAGATTTCATGCGCCGCGGGCTCACCGATGCCCAGAGCGGCGCGCGTGGCGGCCACGTCTTCGGCGGCGGGCGGCGCGGGAAAGCGGATTTCGCCGCCGGTAAGCCCGGCTTCGGGCTGTGCCGTCAGCGCCGAGGCGGCCCGGACCGCATAGGCCGCCATCAGGGCAAGCTGCGCCGCATCGACGGCCGCATCGCCGTAGATATTGCGCCGAATCGCCTCGCGCAAGGCGTCCCGATCGCCCGCCAGCCCCGCCTCATAGGCCGAAATCCGGCCGTAAAAGGAGGATGCGAGCTTCTTGACCTTCTTGCCGACGCTGAGATCGCCCACGCCCATTTCGCGCATGGTCTGGTCCAGATCGTCGAAAAACACGTCGAAAAAGCGCTGCCCGAGGGCCTTGGCGCCGTCGCCGCCCTGTTTCAGGCGGTGCATGGCCAGAAAGGCGTGGAGCGCGACCATCTCGAAACGGCTTTCCACGGTATCGGGAACGCCCGCATGACGATAGAATTCCGCGCGGCGCGCCTGTTCGCTTACCGCCCGGTAGAGCCGGAAGGCGGCGTCATCGTTTTGGGGACGGCGAAACAATTTGTTCCATATCATTCGGTAATCTCCTGCCCGACCCGCCGGGCACCGCGAACTCGGCCTGACATGCCGATTGAATTTAGTAGCCGACAAGGGTAGGTCAACGCATGAAGCAGATGTGTCGAGGAGGCAATCACGCCATGAAGTCCGCTCACCCGCGCCGTAAGTTCAAGGCCGTCCTGGCCGCAGCCCTGATCGCGACCAGCGCCTCGCTGACGGTTGCCTGCTCCCCCGTCGTGGAAGAGCGCGGCTACATCTTCGACGCGAAAGACCTGGAACAGGTCCATGCCGGCGACAGCCGCGAACAGGTGAAACGGCTCCTCGGCACGCCCTCGACCGTTTCCACCGTCAGCGGCGAAGCCTGGTACTACATCTCCAGCACGTTCGAAACCTACGCCTTTTACGCGCCCGAAGAGGTCGACCGCAAGGTCGCAGCCGTCTATTTCGACAAGTCCGGCATCGTGGATGATGTCGCCTATTACGGACTGGAAGACGGCAATGTGATCAATTTCGCCGACCGCAAGACGCCGACGCGCGGCAAGGAGATGACGGTTCTCGAACAGCTCTTCTCCAATATCGGCCGCTACAACAATGCGGGCGCCAACCAGCCGCAACCCGGCAACTGATCGCGCGGCGGGCCGCGCAGGCCCGCAACGCTCAACGGCAACGGTCAGGCGAATTTCAGCCTGACATAGCCCGCGCCTGTGCGCAGATGCCGACGCAGGACGTCCTTCATCGCGTTCGTCCAGGGCGTGATGAGCACGGTGACGCCGATCACGCCGAGAAAGACGGCGAGCTTTTGCGGCGTGGAATGCGCGTCGTAAAGCCCGAGCGCGGCAACGCAGACGAAAATCGGGAAGTGGAAAAGATAGATCGGGAAGGTCGCATCGCCCGCCTTCCGGGCCAGCGTCCTGAGACGTTCCGGCACGCGCAGCCGCGGACCGAGCGCATCCAGCGCCCAGAAAATCAGGGCGAAAGCGGCAAGCGCCGCGATGGACGGCAGCACGAGCGAGACCGACACGCGCGCCGGGTCCACATGCAGCGCGCCGAAAAAGACCTCGATGACATGCCGGATCGTCTCGGCGAAGCCGTTGAGATCGATGGCGGCGAGCGCCATCACCGCGACGGCGAGCGCGGCCACCGCGGCGCGAATGACGGTGCCGACCCTGCGCTCCTTGCGGCTGTAGACATCGTATAGCGCCGCCCCGCCGACCCAGACCGCCAGCATGAAGAGAATGTTCGGCCCCAGCAGCAGCGCCGTCAGCCCGAGCAGCACATAGCGGCGCGACAGATAAAGGCCGTACATCAGATAGAAGGCGGCCTCGTAACCGAGCGACCAGAAGGGCGAATTGGAAAACGGATAGATGCTGTAGCCCCAGATCTGCCCGAAGAACCCGGCATTGGCCGCGAGGCGGAACAGCGGGCGATCGGTCTCCCCGCCCCAATGGCTCATATAATAATCGGGCGCGGCATATCGCGAGACAGCATCGAGAACGATCGTGGCGAGAAGCGCGGGCAGCACCACCGACCACAAACGCGACAGGCGGTCGACATAATAGCGGGTCTCGTCGAAATTATTCCCGTCCGGATAGACCATCCTGATCGTGTAACCGCTCAGCACGAAAAACCCGCCAACGGCGGCAACGCCGAAGATCGTGAGATCCGGCCAGTCCTGCTGGAAATAGCTCTGGGTCCAGTGCGCGCCCGCGACGGCGAGCGCGAGAAACGCCCGCGACACGTCGAGAAGCACGGAAATGGAATCGGGAATGTTTCTGCCCTTCGCCGTATCGCCCCGCCCGTTCATCTGCCCCATCCCGAATTGATACGAAACGCCTGCCGGACAGATGCCTGTCCGAAAGCTGGACAGCCCGACCGGCCCTTTGCGCCGTTTTTGCGTCCGCCGTCCTTATGCGGTGTTCGCGTTTCAAGTCGCGGGCCATTCCCCGCGGGGGGCATATCGTCGAGCGGGGCAAAGCAAAAGGCCCCGGCGTTTCCGCCGGGGCCTTCCGTTTTTCGATATCCGACGCCTAGTGCGCCAGGATCGCCAGCAGCAGCAGCGCCACGATGTTCGTGATCTTGATCATCGGGTTCACCGCCGGGCCGGCCGTATCCTTGTAGGGATCGCCGACCGTATCGCCGGTCACGGCCGCCTTGTGGGCTTCCGAGCCCTTGCCGCCGTAATTGCCGTCTTCGATGTACTTCTTGGCGTTATCCCAGGCACCGCCGCCGGCGGTCATGGAAAGCGCCACGAAGAGGCCGGTGATGATGACGCCGAGCAGCATCGCACCGACCGCGGAGAAGGCCGCCGACTTGTCGGCGATCTGCGCGATGACGAAATACAGCACGACCGGCGACAGCACCGGCAGCAGCGAGGGAACCACCATCTCCTTGATGGCCGCCTTGGTGAGCATGTCCACCGCGCGGGCATAATCGGGCTTGGAGGTGCCCTGCATGATGCCCGGATCCGCCTTGAACTGACGGCGCACTTCTTCCACCACGGCGCCGCCTGCGCGGCCCACGGCCATCATGCCCATCGAGCCGAAGAGGTAAGGCAGAAGACCGCCGATGAAGAGACCGATCACCACATAGGGGTTGGAGAGCGAGAAGTCCGCCACCACGCCCGCGAAATACGGGTAATCGGCCGGATTGGCCGCGAAGAAGGTCAGATCCTGCGTATAGGCTGCAAACAGCACCAGCGCGCCGAGACCGGCCGAGCCGATGGCATAGCCCTTGGTCACCGCCTTGGTGGTGTTGCCGACCGCGTCGAGCGCATCCGTCGTCTTGCGGACGTCCTCAGGCAGTTCGGCCATTTCCGCGATGCCGCCCGCATTGTCCGTCACCGGACCGAAAGCGTCGAGCGCGACCACCATGCCCGCCAGCGCCAGCATGGTCGTCACCGCGATGGCGATACCGAAGAGGCCGGCGAGGTTGAAGGCGATCAGAATGCCGATCACGATGATGATCGCGGGCAGCGCCGTCGCTTCCATCGAAACCGCGAGGCCCTGGATGACGTTGGTGCCGTGCCCCGTTTCCGAAGCGGCGGCAATGCTCTTCACCGGGCGGAAGTTCACGCCGGTGTAGTATTCCGTCACCCAGATGATGAAGCCCGTCACCGCCAGACCGACAATGCCGCAAATGTAAAGCGTCATGCCCGTGAAGGAGAAGGTCCCGAAGGAATAGGCCGTCTCGAGGCCGACCACCCAGTCGGTGACGAAATAGAGCGCGATCAGCGACAGCACCGCCGAGGCGATGAAGCCCTTGTAGAGCGCGCCCATGATGTTCTGGCTCTTGCCGAGGCGCACGAAGAAGGTGCCGATGATGGAGGTGACGATGCAGGCCGCGCCGATGGCGAGCGGATAGGTCATCATCGCCGTTTCGGCCATGCCGCTGAAGAAGATCGAGGCCAGCACCATGGTCGCAACCACGGTCACCGCATAGGTCTCGAAAAGGTCGGCGGCCATGCCCGCGCAGTCGCCGACATTGTCGCCGACATTATCGGCGATGGTGGCCGGGTTGCGCGGATCGTCTTCCGGGATACCCGCTTCGACCTTGCCGACGAGGTCGCCGCCGACATCCGCACCCTTGGTGAAGATACCGCCGCCGAGACGGGCGAAGATGGAGATGAGCGAGGCGCCGAAGCCGAGCGCCACCATGGCGTCGATCACTTCGCGGTCGCCGGGGTTCAGGCCCAGCCCGAAAGTGAGCACCGTGAAATAGACGGCCACGGCGAGCAGCGCGAGACCGGCAACGAGCATGCCCGTCACCGCGCCGGAGCGGAAGGCGATCGCAAGACCGGCGGCAAGGCTGGTCGCGGAAGCCTGCGTCGTGCGCACATTGGCGCGCACCGACACCAGCATGCCGATATAGCCCGCAAGACCCGACAGCGCGGCGCCGATGACGAAGCCGATGCCGACGCGAAGGCCGAGAAGATAGGAAACGATGATGAAAATGGCGAAACCGGCAATCGCAATCGTCGTGTACTGACGATTGAGATAGGCGGCGGCGCCTTCCTGGATCGCACTCGCAATTTCTTGCATGCGTTCATTGCCCGCGTCCGCTGCCAGCACGGAGCGGATCGCCCACATGCCATAGAGGATCGCGAGCACGCCGCAAGCAATGATAGCCCACATTGTGCTCATTCTCTCTGTCCTTAATTTTTATGAAGGTCAGGTCGGCTGTTACGCACGCAACAAACACAAGACGAGAGAAATCCCCCAAACCTCCCTGGGAATCCCCTCTACCTCCCCGGCCATACTCTTAAGCGGGAAAAACGATGCCAAATGCTCAAGATGAAAGCAACCGGACCGATGCACTCATTTTATAAAGGGGTCCGCAAGCGTCCGCGGGGCCATGAAGACGCTCAGAAATGGCGAAAACCCTGATGGGGAACGGCGATGGGCTCGCCCTCCGCATCGACCAGCCGGACGAGCGTTTCGGGCGCACGATTCGCCCTCTCCTCAAGATGACCGATGAGGGCCACCGGTACCCCTGCCCCTGCGGCAATGGCGAGAAACGCCTCTTCCTCCTCGGCGGGCACGGCGAGAAGCAGTTCGTAATCGTCGCCGCCGGTGAGAAGCGACGCGAAAGTGACATCGGCCTCGGCGACGAGCATGGCCGCCGCCGCGCCGGAGAAAGGCACGTCCGCCGCCCGGATCGTGGCCGCGAGACCGGAGGCGTCGCACATATGCGTCAGATCGGCGACAAGCCCGTCCGACACGTCGAGCGCGGCGTGGACGACGCCGGAAAGCAAAGGCCCCAGCGTCGTGCGCGGCCGCGGCAGGCGGTAGCGGTCCGCCAGAAAGGCGCGGTCCGCCTCCGAGGCGGAGGGCAGCCGGTCCCGCAGCACGGCAAGACCGAGCGCCGCATCGCCGATGGTGCCGGTGACATAGACCCTGTCACCCGCCTTCGCCCCGCCACGCGGCAGCATGGCGCCCTCCTTCACCTCGCCGATGGCGGTGAGCGACAGCGTCAGCGGGCCGGGCGTCGAAACCGTGTCGCCGCCCCAGAGCGAGATCCCGAATTCGGCCTGGTCCGCGGCAAGCCCGGCGGCGAAATCCTCCAGCCAGGGCATGGAGGTTTCTTCGGAGAGCGCGGTGACGAGAAGATAGCCGCGCGGGCGCGCGCCCTTGGCGGCAAGGTCGGACAGGTTCACGCGGAGAAGTTTGCGGGCAACCGTGTCGGGCGGATCGGTGGGAAGGAAATGAACGCCCGCCACCATCGCATCGACCGTCAGCACCGTCTCCATGCCTGGCGCGGCGCGGTAAAGCGCGGCATCGTCGGTCAGCCCGAACGCGCCGGCGGCATTGCGCGCCAGCGGGGCGAAGAGTTCGGCGATCAGCTCGAACTCGCCGGGGCGGGGCCTGTCAGCTTTCCCGCCCGCCACGATCAGCGCTTCCCGGCCTGGGGGGGACGAATTTCCTTCGCCATGCGATCGAGCACGGCATTCACCACGCCCGGCTCGTCGCCCTCGAAAAAGGCGTGGGCGATATCGACATATTCGTTGATGACGACCTTTACCGGCACGTCCTTGCAGCGGCGCAGCTCATAGGCGCCGGCGCGCAGGATGGCCCGCAGCGTGGAATCGACGCGGGCCAAAGCCCAGCCCCTGGCGAGCGACTTGTTCACATGGGTGTCGATGTCGCGCTGTTCGCGCAGCACGCCGCGCACGAGATCCTCGAAATGAGCGGCGTCGCCCGTGACGATTTCCTCGCCCTCGATGGTTTCGCCCAGACGGTAGGTCTTGAACTCGGCCACGACCTCTTCCATGGGCGTGCCCGCCACATCCATCTGGTAAAGGGCCTGAACGGCCCCCAGCCGCGCGGCGCTGCGGGCGCGCGGATCGGTTTTCCGGTTGTCGGCGTGTTCGGCGTTACTCGTCACTTGCGGCTGTCGCTTTCAAAGAACGGGCGAAACGGGGCTCAGGCCCCGAGGCGCTTTTTCAGGTCGATCATGTCGAGGCATGCCTTTGCCGCGCCGCCGCCCTTGTTCTTGTCGGAGACGTTGGCGCGGGCCCATGCCTGCCCCTCGTTTTCCACTGTCTGGATGCCGTTGCCAAGGGCCAAGGCGCGATCGACGGTCAGATTCATGAGCGCACGGGCGGATTCGTTGGACACGATGTCATAATGCGTCGTTTCGCCCCGGATCACGCAGCCCAGAACGACATAGCCGTCGAACCGAGCCTTCGGGCCGCCATGGGTCATGCCTTCCAGCGCGAATTTGACGGCGGCGGGCGTTTCCAGCACGCCCGGCACGGCCACGCGCTCATAGCTGGCGCCGCGCGCCTCGATCTCGGCAATGGCGCCCCGGGCCAGCTCGTCGGCCAGCTCGTCGTAGAAACGCGCCTCGACAATGAGGATATGGGGTTTGCTGTCGCTCATTCCGCCTTTTCCTTGACCGGTTTCGCCTTCGCGCCGCCCGCCGCGACGGAGCGCTGACCGGTGATCCTGAGCCCGTAGCCCTCAAGGCCGACCAGGCTGCGGTCCGTATCGGAGAGAAGTTCCATTTCGTGAATGCCGAGATCGAGAAGGATCTGCGCGCCGACGCCATATTCGCGCAGGCGGCGCGGCATGCCCTGATCCTCGCTTTCGCCCTCGCCCTTGTGGAGCAGCCTGTCGGAAATCACGGTCGAGGTGGTGTCGCGGATGAGCACGACCACGCCGCGCCCTTCCTCGCCGATAATCCGCATACTGTCTTTCAGCACCGAGGAACGCGGACCGGATGCGCCCAGCACGTCGTCGAATATGTTGACGGCATGAACGCGCACCAGCACGGGTTCCGGCGTGGAGATGTCGCCCTTCACCAGCGCGACATGCTCGGCATATTCGACCGTGTTCTGATAGACCATCAGCTTGAAGTCGCCGCCGAACTCGCTCGTCAGCTCGCTCTCGATGGCACGGCGGATGAAATTGTCGTAGCGGCGGCGATAGGCGATGAGATCGGCGATGGTCGCGATCTTGAGGCCGTGAAGCTGCGCGAAATTCACCAGATCCGGCAAACGCGCCATGGTGCCGTCATCGTTCATGATCTCGCAGATGACGCCGCCGGGATAAAGACCGGCGAGACGCGCGATGTCGACCGCGGCTTCGGTATGGCCCGCGCGCACCAGCACGCCGCCATCGCGCGCGACCAGCGGAAACACATGGCCGGGCGACACGATGTCATGCGCGCCCTTGGTCGGGTCGATGGCAACCGACACGGTATGTGCGCGGTCATGCGCGGAAATGCCTGTGGAGATGCCCTCGCGCGCCTCGATGGAGACGGTGAAGGCCGTCTGGTGGCGCGACTGGTTGTGGCTCGACATGAGCTGCAGATTGAGCTCTTTCGCCCGGTCGGCATTCAGCGACAGGCAGATGAGCCCGCGGCCGTATTTCGCCATGAAGTTGACCGCTTCCGGCGTGCACATTTGCGCCGGGATGACGAGATCGCCCTCGTTTTCCCGATCCTCCGCATCGACCAGCACGAACATCTTGCCGTTGCGCGCGTCTTCGATGACTTCTTCTATGGGCGACAGAAATTCCTTGTACACGGAGCCTTAGTCCTTCTCAGCCAGGCGCGCGACATAGCGGGCCAGCATATCAATTTCAAGATTAATCGCATCGCCCTCGCGGGCGCCGCCCCAGGTGGTGACCTCCTGGGTATGCGGAATGATGTTGACGCCGAAATGGCAGGTGCCGTCGGCCTGGTCCTCGACCTCGTTCACGGTGAGGGAGGTGCCGTTGATGGTGATGGAGCCCTTGGAGGCGATATAGCGGGCAAGCGATGCCGGCGCCTCGAAGGTGAAGCGTTTGGAATCGCCCTCGTCGCGGATGACGACGATCCGCCCCACCCCGTCCACATGGCCGGAGACGATATGGCCGCCCAACTCGTCGCCCGCTTTCAGCGCACGTTCGAGATTGATCCGCGTACCCTCTTTCCAGCCGCCCAGAACGGTGCAGTCGAGCGTCTCGGCGGAGGCATCGACGGCAAACCAGTTGCCGCCGTCCGTGCCCTTGTCCACCACGGTGAGGCAGCAGCCCGAACAGGCGATGGACGCGCCCATGTCGATGCCGGCGGGGTCGTATGCCGTGGCGATGACGAAGCGCGTGTCGCCGCGCTTTTCGACGGCGCGAACGGTGCCTATGTCCGTCACGATACCGGTGAACATGATCGATCAGCTCCGAAAGACATAGCTCGACAGCGTATCGTCGCCGAGCTTCATGCTGTGCGTGTGAATGAAACCCGGCGCATCGCCGACGCGCCCGATGCCGAGCGAGGCGATGGCGGGATAGCCGTCGCCGCCCAGCAGCGTCGGCGCGCGGAACCATTCGAGCCGGTCCACGAGATGCGCCTGAATGAGCGAGGAGGCAAGCCGCGCCCCACCCTCGACCAGCACGCGGGTCAATCCGCGTTCGGCGAGTTTTTCCATGGCGATGCGCATATCCATGACGCCGTTTTTGTCGGGCGCGACGTCGACAAGGTCCACACCGCATCCCTCGAACGCCTTGCGCCGCTCCGTATCGCCTTCCGGATGGGTGAGGACGATGAGCGGCACATCCTTCGCCGTGCCGACGAGCTTCGAGGTCAGCGGCAGACGCAGGCGCCCGTCCGCGACGATGCGGATCGGATGGCGGTCGGCCATGCCCGGCAGGCGGCAGGTGAGTTCGGGATCGTCGACGATGGCGGTGGCGCTGCCAACCATGATGGCGTCATGCGTGGCGCGCAAAAGATGTCCGCGGGCGCGCGCGGCCTCGCCGGTGATCCACTGGCTATGACCGGAATGGGTCGCGGTGCGCCCGTCCAGCGTGCTGGCGATCTTGAGCGTCACCAGCGGGCGATTGTCGCTTACCTTGAGGAAGAAACCTTCATTGAGCGCATGGGCCTCGAGCGCGCAGACGCCGTCTTCGACCTCGATGCCCGCCTTTTCCAGCAGTGCGAGCCCACGCCCGCCGACGCGCGGGTCCGGATCGGCGATCGCCGCGACGACGCGCGCAATCCCCGCATCGATCAGCGCCTGGGCGCAGGGCGGCGTCTGTCCGTGATGGGCGCAGGGCTCAAGCGAGACATAGGCGGTCGCGCCACGCGCCGCCTCGCCTGCGCGCCCCAGCGCTTCCGTTTCGGCATGAGGACGGCCGCCGGGCCGGGTCCAGCCGCGCCCGACGACGCGCGGAGCGTCTTCGTCCTCGCGCACGATGACGCAACCGACAGCCGGGTTCGGCGCCACACGGCCCAGACCGCGCGCAGCCAGCGCCAGCGCCATTTTCATGCAATCCGTATCGTAGGGCCGGACCATGCTCATCTCCCGCGGGCTCTTCAGACAAGACCGGGCCCGGCAGGGAAAAAGCTAGTCCCGATCTTCGTCCACGTCCGGTTCCGGGCCGCTCAACTCGCCCAGAAACTCTTCGAAATCCTTGACTTCGCGGAAGTTTCTGTAAACCGAGGCGAAGCGTACATAGGCCACGGCGTCGAGAGAGCTGAGGCCTTCCATCACGAGCGTTCCCACCATTTTGGAGGGAATCTCGCTCTCGCCCATGCTCTCAAGCCGCCGGACGATGCCCGATACCATACGCTCGATGCGTTCCTGCTCAACCGGGCGTTTGCGCACGGCAATTTGCACGGAACGCATAAGCTTGTCCCGATCGAAGGGCACCCGGCGGCCATTGCTCTTCACAATGGTCAGCTCGCGGAGCTGAACACGCTCGAAGGTCGTGAACCGCCCGCCGCAGGCCGGGCAGAAGCGGCGGCGCCGGATCGCCGTGTTGTCCTCGGTGGGACGCGAGTCCTTCACCTGGGTATCTTCGTTTCCGCAATATGGACAACGCATGCGATGCCGCCCCCGCCTTTCCATCGGCCTTCAGGCCGATATGTGCCCCTCAGAAAAAGATCGGTCCCAGTCTACTGCGGACCGCCATAGATCGGAAACCGCTTGCACAGCTCCAGAACGTCCGCGCCGACCTTTTGTTCGACATCGGCGTTCTTTTCCGGGCCATTGGCGGCCAGGCCGTTCAGCACGTCGACGATCATGCGGCCGACTTCCTGGAACTCCGTCACGCCGAAACCGCGCGTCGTGCCCGCGGGCGTGCCCAGACGCACGCCGGAAGTGACGGTCGGCTTTTCCGGATCGAAGGGAATGCCGTTCTTGTTGCAGGTGATGCGCGCTTCTTCCAGCGCCTTCTCGGCGATATTGCCGGTCAGCGACTTCGGACGCAGATCCACCAGCACGACATGCGTGTCGGAACCGCCCGAAACGATGTCGAGACCGCCATCGACCAGCGTCGCGGCCAGCGCGCGGGCATTGTCGACGACGCCCTGCGCATAGACCTTGAAGTCGGGCCGCAGCGCTTCGCCGAACGCAACCGCCTTACCCGCGATCACATGCATGAGCGGACCGCCCTGAATGCCGGGGAAGATCGCAGAATTGATCTTCTTGCCGAGATCGGGGTTGTTGGACAGGATCATGCCGCCGCGCGGACCGCGCAGCGTCTTGTGCGTCGTGGTGGTGACCACATCGGCATGCGGCAGCGGGCTGGGATGCGCGCCACCGGCCACAAGACCGGCGAAATGCGCCATGTCGACCATGAAATAGGCACCGACCTTGTCGGCGATCTCGCGGAACGCCTTGAAGTCGATCTGGCGCGGATAGGCCGAACCGCCCGCGATGATGAGCTTGGGCTTATGCTCCATGGCGAGGCTTTCGACCTCGTCCATGTCGATGCGATGATCCTGCTGGCGCACGCCATACTGAACCGCATTGAACCATTTGCCCGACTGGTTGGGCGCCGCGCCATGCGTCAGGTGACCGCCGGCGGCAAGGCTCATCCCCAGGATCGTATCGCCGGGCTGCAGCAGCGCCTGGAAGACGCCCTGGTTCGCCTGCGAACCGGAATTGGGCTGCACATTCACATAGGCGCAATCGAACAGGCGCTTGGCGCGTTCGATGGCCAGGTTCTCGGCAATATCGACGAACTCGCAGCCGCCATAATAGCGGCGGCCCGGATAGCCTTCCGCATATTTGTTCGTCAGCACCGATCCCTGCGCCTCAAGCACGGCGCGGGACACGATGTTCTCGGAAGCAATGAGCTCGATCTGCGTTTGCTGGCGCCCGAGCTCCTGCTCGATCGCCTTCGTGATTTCAGGATCGCTCTCCGCGAGGCTCGCGGTGAAGAAACCGGCGGACTGACCAGCGCCGGTCGCAGCTTTGCTTAGAGACATAAATCTACCTTTTTCAGTTCATATTGCCCGCGGGCGCTTCGCGCGCCCCGCGGTGGCCGGTCGTACGAACCTTGTGCCGCGGGGCCCTTCAACACCACCATCAAAGCGCAGGAGTTCCAGCGCTCTCGCATCGGTATTGCCGCTTAATCCGTCGCCTTCGGTTCGGGCGGGCCCGGGGGACCGGCCAGTGGCGGCGTCATACCATATATGGCCGTTTGAGAGCAATTGACCCCCATGCGGCAAACGCGGGAACGGAGCGGCAAACCGTTACCGTCTCGTTAAGAGACAATCGCCTGTTCAAGAATAGAATCCGGACGGAAATATCCATTTAGAACCTACGGGCAAAAATACGGAGTGCCGATTTCCGCCATGGAACAATAGACGTTTCACTAAATATTCTATCTAATATTTGCCGATCTCATGTTTTTCTCGTCTATCTGCTTCAGCTAAATCACGACGCCAGTAACTCACACGGCGTTTGTTGATGTTTTCGTAAAAAGAAGCAGGTTAATTGCTTGCAGCCCAATGTTGTATCGCGCTAGAAGTTGGGCGTTATTGCCACTGAGAGATTCTCAGTGCGCCGATCTCACGAAAATTAAAGGTAAATTCTCAGGATGGACCAGAACACCACCGGCGACGAAGCCCAGAACAGCGACTATCTTGGCCTCGCTGTTGAGATCGTTTCTGCCTATGTAAGTAATAACGCGATGTCTTCGGCCGACCTGCCGGCAATGATCCGCACGGTTCATTCGACACTGGCCGACCTCGGACAGGGAACGGACAGCACCGAGCCCGACCTGACGCCCGCCGTGCCGGTGAAGAAATCGGTGACGCCCGATTACATCATTTGTCTTGAAGACGGCAAAAAGCTGAAAATGCTGAAGCGTTATCTGCGCTCGCAATACGGCATGACGCCCGAAGAATACCGCGCCCGCTGGGGCCTGCCGCACGACTATCCGATGGTCGCGCCGAACTACGCCGCGCAGCGCTCCAAACTTGCCAAGCAGATCGGTCTCGGCCGCGCCGGCACCGCCCCCACCCGCGGCCGCCGCAAGAAGTAAGCGCCGACCGGTCAGACGACGATACCGCCCCCCGATCCTCCCCCGGAGTTTCGGGGGGTCGTTTTTTCAGGTGCTTTTTCCGCGCCCTCTTCCAGCCGTTTGAGACGATAGCGAAGTTTGCCCAGCGCCACGCGCTCCAGCTCGCGCTGCGGCGCGGTGTGCGATCCGATCACCGACACCTCGACGCCGGTTTCGACATCGATCGCCGACACCTTGACGCTGCCGCCCATGGGCTGAAATTCGAAAATGACTTCCCCGCCGGCGCCCGCCGGCGTTCCGGGACGGCCCCCGCCGCCCTTTTCGGGATCGTCAGGCGGCACGCCTGATGTTCCGGCGTGTCCACACCTTGTCGAGCGCGCCCACGAGTTCGCGCATCATCTCGTCGGTATGAACGGGCAAGGGCGTGAAGCGCAGCCGCTCCGTGCCGCGCGGCACGGTGGGATAGTTGATGGGCTGCACATAGATGTCGAAATCCATCAAAAGCTCGTCGGAGACGGCCTTGCAGACCACCGGGTCGCCCACCATGACCGGCACGATATGGCTTTCGCACATCATCACCGGCAGGCCCGCTTCGGCCATCATGGAACGCAGGGTGCGCGCCCGTTCCTGATGCAGCTCGCGCTCCGCATTGCTGCTCTTCAGGTGGCGGACGGACGCCAGCACGCCCGCCGCGAGCACCGGCGCAAGCGAGGTGGAGAAGATGAAGCCCGGCGCATAGGAGCGCACGACGTCGATCAGCGTCGAGGAGGCCGCGATATAGCCGCCCATCACGCCGAAGCCCTTGGCCAGCGTCCCTTCGATGATGTCGACCTTGTCGAGCACGTCGTCGCGCTCGGCAATGCCGCCACCGCGCGGCCCGTAAAGGCCGACCGCATGCACCTCGTCCAGATAGGTCAGCGCATTGTAGCGATGCGCCAGGTCGCAGATCTCACCGATGGGCGCAATGTCGCCATCCATCGAATAGACGCTCTCGAAAGCGACGATCTTCGGCTGGTCGGGATCGATCTCGCGCAGCAGCTCTTCCAGATGCTGAAGATCGTTATGACGCCAGACGCGCTTGGGCCCGCCGCCGCGGCGAATGCCCTCGATCATGGAGGCGTGGTTCATCTCGTCGGAGATCATCACGCAGTCGCCGAGAATGCGCGCCAGCGTGGAGAGCGTCGCGTCGTTCGCGGCATAGCCCGAGGTGAAAAGCAGCGCCGATTCCTTCTGGTGAAGATCGGCAAGCTCCTGTTCCAGCTCGACATGGTAATGCGTGGTACCGGAAATATTGCGCGTACCGCCGGAGCCCGCGCCGACTTCGTCCACCGCCTGCTTCATGGCCGCGACCACCTTGGGGTGCTGGCCCATGCTCAGATAGTCGTTGGAGCACCAGACGGTGATTTCCTTCGTGCCTTCGGGCGTGTGATAGGTCGCGCGCGGAAAATTGCCGCGATGACGCACGATGTCGGTGAAGACGCGATACCGCCCTTCATCCTTTACCGCCTGCAGCGCGTCCGCCAGTTTCTTGTCGTAATCCATCGCCCTATCCTGCCTTTCCCCGGCCTGTGCCGGGAGCCTCTCCGTGAGAAGGCACGCAAACGTCACGCGACACCGCTCAATGCCGCCCCCAAACGGGTCCTTGCGCAAACTAACCGTTTGAAACCGCGGGGCCAGACGCGAATTGTCGCATTATTTTCATAGCATTGATGGGGGATCAGGACGAGGCCCAAAGACCGCGCTCCTCCAGAACCGATTTCAGGATTTTCGGCTCGTCGGTCATGAGCCCGTCCACCCCGATATCGATGAGGCGATGCATCTCCTCCGGATCGTCGATGGTCCAGACATGGACCTGCATGCCCAGTTCATGCGCACGCTCGACGAGCCGCCGGTCGGCGATGGGAATGCCGTGCTGGCGAACGGGCAATTGGGCGCATCCCGCCGCGAAACCGCCCCACAGAAAGCCCAGCGGCCCGCTCCAGCTTGAAAAACGCAGCCGCGTCGTGCCCAGCGGGCCGATGCCGGTGCACAGATCCGGCCCCAGCGCCTCGCGGACGGCCGCGATACGCCGGTCGGAAAACGCATTCACACAGACCCGGTCGATCGCCCGCTGCTCTTTCAGAACGCGGATCAGCGGCTCTACCGCATTGTCGAGCTTGGGGTCGATATTGATCCTGAGATCGGGCCAGGCGGCGAGCATGTCGGCAAAAAGCGGGATCGGCTCCTCGCCCGCGACCAGCGCCGGCTTCACCTCGGCATAGTCCATCTCGCGGATGAGGCCCGAGCGGTCCGTCACCCGGTCGAGCCGGTCGTCGTGAAAGGCGAGCAGCACGCCGTCCCGCGTCGCATGGACATCGGTCTCGATATAGCGATAGCCGAGATCCACCGCGCCCTGAAAGGCGGGCATGGTGTTCTCCGGCCAGGCGCCCGCGCCGCCGCGATGCGCGAAAGCGAGAAGGCCGTCGAATTCGAGATAGGGAAATCTGGCGGGCAGCGTCACCTGAATTTCGTCCTTTCCTCAGGACTCTTCCTGTTCCCGTCATTGCGATGAGGCGCAGCCGACGAAGCAATCCAGCGCCGAACCAACCGCTTCTGGATTGCCGCGCGCCCTGAAGGGCGCTCGCAATGACGATCCCTTTGAAATCGATGCAACCGCATCAGATCGCCGGTCAGTACTGCGCGGTCGCAGTGCTGTAGAGGCGGTCGCGATTATAGATGTCGGGTCGGAAATTGACCATGCCGTCGCCATCCACCCAGGCGGTGATGTATTTCAGATGGATCGGCACCGCCTGCTTCAGCCCGACGGCCTGGAGATAGCCTCTGGAAATGGTGGCGTCGATGCGCGCGCGGTTCCAGCCCTCCTTGCCTTCGAGCAGCCAGGTGGCGAGCGTGCGCACTTCCTTCACACGCACGCAACCCGACGAAAAGCTGCGCGAGCTGAGCTGGAAGAGATAGCGCGTCGGCGTGTCGTGCAGATAGACCGCATGCTGATTGGGAAAGTCGATCTTCACCCGTCCCAGCGCATTCCACTTGCCCGGATCCTGCCTCAGGTAATAGCGGTTGAACGTATCCGCCGACCAGTCGACCGAATAGGGATTGATCTCGCGCGCGGTATCGCCCCACCCGGCCATCAGCTTGAAGCCGGCGCGCTGCAGATAGCCGGGATCGGCCTTGATCTTGGAGAGCTTGTCCTTGATCGCGATGGATTTCGGCACGAACCAGTAGGGGTTCAGGATGACCGAACTGACGGCGCTCGACAGTTCCGGCGTCTGCCGGTCGCGCTTGCCGACCACGACGCGCTGGCGGAACTCGACGCGGTTATCGGCAACCGCCTCCACTTCCTGCGCGGCGATGTTCACGAAGACATAGCGTTTGCTGCCGGCCACCCTGGGGCCCATCTCCGCCAGCCGGGACCGGTTCTGCCGGAGCTGCGCGATACGCCGCGACACCGGCACATTCATCATTTCGAGCGTGCGCGGGCCGACCACCCCGTCGGGCTTCAACCCGTTGCGGCGCTGAAAGCGCTTCACCGCGGCATCGACCTGCGGCGTGAACAGATAGGGGTCGGCCTCGGAAGCCTTCATGTCGCCGCCCGCCACCAGCCGCTCGCGCAGCAGCGCCACGCGCCGCTCGGTCACGCCGAGTTCGAGCTTCTCGCCCTGCGGAATGCGCGGCCAGCCGCCCCAGCTTTCGATTTCCCGGTAAAGCGCAATCGCATGGTCGATACGCCCGACGGCCTCGCCGCCAAGCGTCGGCACACTGCTCTGGGCGACCGGAACCTCGTCGATCTCGTCGGCCGCCGCGGCGGCGCCGCCCGGCGCATCCGCCGTCGACAGCCCCGCATCGTCCACCGCCGGGGCGTCCCAGGGATCGACCCAGGCGTCCGCCGAGCCGTCGAGCCCCCGCGCCTGCACCGCGCCCGCCGAAACGGCGGCGGCAAGGCCGAGCCCGAAAAGGGCCGTCGAAACGGCCCTGAACGGCAAATATGAGAAAAAACGAACCACCGACCTGCTCTTTCCAGCCCCGCGCGCGAAGGACGCGCTTCCCGCCATGTTTACCATTTCGGGACAGGGAGCGCGATTGTTCACAATCCGGACGCCCCCGACATGGCCGAATTAGGCCCCCAGTGTTGCAAATGGGTGCGCCGGGGCGCGACACAAGTCCACCCCTTGCAACCCCCGTGCAAACGGCGCCTCAGAGACGGTAGCGAATCTGGTCGGTCCAGAAGCGTTCGAGCTTGAAAAGCGTCTGGTTGAGCTGGCGCAGCTCTTCCACCGAAATGTCGCCCACTTCCGCGATCTGCTCGCAATGCTTGTCGTAGAGCCGGTCGATCACCGCGCAAATCTCGCGGCCCTTGTCCGTCAGGCGTACCCGCACCGAACGGCGGTCCACATTGGAGCGCTGATGATTGATATAGCCCGTCTCGACAAGCTTCTTGAGATTGTAGGAGACATTGGAGCCCAGATAGTGGCCCCGCGTCTTCAATTCGCCCGCGGTCATCTCGGAACCGCCGATATTGAAGAGCAGCAATGCCTGAACGGAGTTGATTTCGGAGCAGTTCTGGCGCTCCAGCTCATCCTTTATGACGTCCAGGAGACGTCGATGCAGACGCTCGACATATGTCAGCGCTTCGAGATAGGTCGTCTTCGACGCTTCATCATTCTGATTGGCGTCTTCGCCGTCGCGGACAACCGGATTCGGCTTCATTTGTGTCGCACCCATGACTTCGGCCCAAGCAAGCTGTTACACACCCGGGTCCTTCTGACCCGACTCGCCGAAAAACATAGCGGTGCCATACTAATGATGGCTTAAGACCCGATTTGGCCTGTCCTCATATGAACCAAAAAACGGCTATTTCGTCAGATTTCCCTGAATGAGCTTGATGATTCCGGAAAAATCCAGGCTGTCGGCCCCGGCCGCTTCCATCAGCGTGTAGAGCTGCTCCGCCGCCGCGCCCAAGGGCGTGGCCGCCTTGACGCCGGTCGCCGCGTCCTGCGCCAGCCGCAGATCCTTCAGCATCATGCCCGCCGAGAAGCCGGGCTGATAGTTCCGGTTGGAGGGCGCCGCCGGCACCGGCCCCGGCACCGGGCAATAGGAGGTCATGGACCAGCACTGGCCCGACGCGGTGGAGGAGATGTCGAACAGCGTCTGCGCATCGAGGCCGAGCTTCTCGCCCAGGCTGAAAGCCTCGCAGACGCCGATCATGGAAATGCCCAGGATCATGTTGTTGCAGACCTTGGCGACCTGCCCGTTCCCCGCCTGACCGGCATGGAAGATGTTCTTGCCCATCACCTCGAGCACCGGCTTCGCCTTCGCAAAGGCCGCCTCCGCGCCGCCCACCATGAAGGTGAGCGTACCGGCCTCCGCACCGCCGACGCCGCCCGAGACCGGCGCATCGACCATCGGCATGCCCGCCTCCTCCGCCGCCGCGATCACCTCGCGCGCCGAGGGCACGTCGATGGTGGAACTGTCGATGAAGAGCGTGCCCTTCTCGGCCGCTGCGAGAAGACCGTCATCGCCCAGATAGACCGATTTCACATGCGCGCCCGCCGGCAGCATGGTGACGACGAATTCCGCGCCCTTCACGACATCCGAGGCCTTGTCCGCCGCGCTGGCGCCTGCCTGCGTGAGTTTTGCGACCGGATCCTTCGACAGGTCGAAGACGGTGAGGTCGTGTCCCGCCTTGACGAGGTTGAGCGCCATGGGGCCGCCCATATTGCCGAGACCGATAAATCCGATTGCCGCCATTGTCGTCTCCTCCTGCCTGAACTTTTAGGGGCCCTTGTTCCGCCGGGCCTTACCTCAGCGCTTCCTTGCCCGCGCCCGAGAAATAGCTGTCGATCTCGTCGAGCGTCACATCGGCAAGCGTTGCCGGTTTCCATTGCGGCGCGCCGTCCTTGTCGAGAATGGTCGCGCGCACGCCTTCGTAAAAATCATGCCCTGCGAAGAAAGACTGGGTGAGGCGATATTCCAGTGCCATCGCCGCCTCGAAATCGAGATCGCGACCCTCGCGGATCTGGCGACAGGCGACGAGCGTGCTGAGAGGCGATTTGCTTTCGATGGTGTCGGCGGTCTTCACCGCCCATTCATCGCCCGCCGCGCGCAGCGACGCCACGATCTCCGTCACCGAGGACGCGGCGAAATGCCGGTCGATCGCGCCCTGGAGACCGGCAAGCGGCGCGGTTTCCGTATCCGCCTCGACTTCCTGAAGCGCCTCGCGCAGGTTCGCGCCGCCGCAGAGACGGTCTTTCAGCGTCTCCAGCGCGGCGGACGGCACATAGGTGTCCGCAATGCCTGCATAGACCGCATCCGCCGCCTTGAGGCGGGCGCCGGTCAACCCGAGATAGAGGCCGGTTTCGCCCGGACAGCGCGGCAGGAAGTAAGTGCCGCCGACATCCGGAAAAAGGCCGATGCCGGTTTCCGGCATGGCGAAGGTGAGCCGCTCCGTCGCGATCCGCATCGATCCGTGAACGGACAGACCGACGCCGCCGCCCATATTCACGCCGTCCATCAGCGCGACATAGGGCTTGGGGAAGCGCTTGATGGCGATGTTGAGGAGATATTCCTCTTTCCAGAAGTCGAGCGCCGTGCGGTCGTTCGCGCGGCCCCAGTCATGCAGGGCGCGAATGTCGCCGCCCGCGCAAAAGCCCTTTTCGCCTGCGCCTTCGATGATAACGAGTTGAACGCTGTCGTCCTTCGCCCATGCATCGAGCTGCGGGTGAATGAGCCGCACCATGCCGAGCGTCAGCGCATTGAGCGCCTTGGGACGGTTCAGCGTGACGATGCCCGCCACGCCGCGTTTTTCGAACAGGACTTCTTCGCTCTTGGGTGCTTCATCGGACATGAAGTGGTACTCGCTTACTCTTTGAGCATTTCTCTGGCGATAATGACACGCATGATCTCGTTCGTGCCTTCCAGAATCTGATGCACGCGCGCATCGCGCAGATGACGCTCCAGCGGGAAATCCTTGAGATAGCCATAGCCGCCATGAAGCTGCAGCGCATCGTTGATGACGTTGAAACCCGCATCGGTCGCAAAGCGCTTGGCCATGGCCGCGAATTTCGTCGCATCCGGCGTCTTGGCATCCACCTTGGCGGCGGCCTGATAGATCATCAGCTTCGCGGCTTCGAGTTCGGTCGCCATGTCGGCGAGCTTGAACTGAAGCGCCTGGAACTGGGCGAGCGATTTGCCGAATTGCTGGCGCTCGGTCATATAGCTCTGCGCCTGCTTCAGCGCGGCGCGCGCGGTGCCGAGCGAGCAGGCACCGATATTGAGCCGCCCACCATCGAGCCCCATCATGGCGAATTTGAAGCCTTCGCCCTCTTCGCCGATGCGGTTTTCGACCGGCACGCGGCAATCCTCGAAGATCACCTGCGCGGTCGGCTGGCTGTTCCAGCCCATCTTCCTTTCCGGCGCCCCGAAGGAAAGACCGGGCGTGCCGTTTTCCGCCACGATGCAGGAAACGCCGCCCGCGCCCGCGCCGCCGGTGCGCACCATGCAGACATAAATGTCCGACGTGCCCGCGCCCGAGATGAATGCCTTGGAGCCGTTCAGCACATAGTGATCGCCGTCGCGCACGGCCTTCGTCTTGAGCGAGGCGGCGTCCGACCCGCTGGAGGGCTCGGTCAGGCAGTAGCTGGCGATGATCTCCATCGAGGTCAGGCGCGGCAGCCAGCGCTGGCGCTGCTCTTCGCTGCCGAAGGTGTCGATCATCCAGGACGCCATATTATGGATGGAAATGAAGGCCGCGGTGGAGGTGCAGCCTTCCGACAGCGCCTCGAAGATGAGCGCGGCATCGAGACGGGAAAGCGCGGAGCCGCCCACATCCTCGCGCACATAAATGCCCGCAAAGCCGAGTTCGGCGGCCTTTCGCATGACCGGCACGGGGAAAATCGCATCCCGGTCCCAGTCCGCCGCGTGGGGGGCGAGCTCGGACGCGGCAAAATTCTGCGCGACCTCCTGAAACGCCCGCTGATCTTCGCTGAGTTCGAATTCCATGGAATCTCCCCGAATGACGGCTTTCCCGGCGTAATTTCAATCTTCTCGCCGGGTTTTCAGCGGTTTACTGGCCGCCCCCGGCCCTGTCAACGCGGGCCGCGGGCCCATCTTAACGCTACCGCAGCGGCAGGCTGGAACATTTGCCAGAGGCCGGTCCAGGGGATATGAGTTTCGGCCAAAAGAGGAGCCTTTATGCCCACACCGAGCTTCCCCGCGACGCGGATGCGCCGCAATCGCCGCACCGACTGGTCCCGCCGCCTGGTGGCGGAGAACGCGCTGAGCGCGAACGATCTCATCTGGCCGCTTTTCCTGGTGGATGGCGAGAAAAAGCGCGAAGCCGTCCCCACCATGCCGGGCGTGGAACGGCTGAGCGTGGATCAGGCCGTGCGGGCCGCTGAGGAAGCGGTGAAACTCGGCATTCCGGTGCTGGCGCTCTTTCCCTATACGGCGACAGAAGACCGCGACGAGGAAGGCTCTCTCGCGACCGATCCGGAAAATCTCGTCTGCCGCGCGACACGCGCCATCAAGAAGGCCTTTCCGGAGATCGGCATTCTCTGCGACGTGGCGCTCGACCCCTTCACCAGCCATGGCCATGACGGGCTCATCCGCGAGGAAACGATCCTCAACGACGAGACGGTGGAAGTGCTGGTGCGTCAGGCGCTCAATCAGGTGGAAGCCGGCTGCGACATCATCGCGCCGTCCGACATGATGGACGGACGCATTGCGGCGATCCGCACCGCACTCGAAGCGACCGGCCGTCACGATACGCAGATCATGGCCTATGCCGCGAAATACGCCTCCGCCTTTTACGGGCCGTTCCGCGATGCGATCGGCTCCAGCTCGGCGCTCAAGGGCGACAAGCGTACCTATCAGATGGACCCGGCCAACGGCGACGAGGCGATCCGCGAGGTCGCGCTCGACATCGCCGAGGGTGCCGACATGGTGATGGTAAAGCCCGGCATGCCCTATCTCGACATTGTGAGCCGCGTGAAGCGCGAATTCGGCATGCCGACCTTCGCCTATCAGGTGTCGGGCGAATACGCGATGATCGCCGGCGCCATCGAACGCGGCTGGCTCGACCGGGACCGCGTGATCCTGGAAAGCCTGCTGGGCTTCAAGCGCGCGGGCGCCGATGGCGTGCTCACCTATTTCGCCCCGGAAGCGGCGAAGCTGCTGCGGGGCTGAGGCTCAGACACATTCCCGTCATTGCGAGGAGCAACGCGACGAAGCAATCCAGCCCGGCGTCCGCCGCCCCTGGATTGCCGCGCGCCCTCCCGGGCGCTCGCAATGACGCTTCCCTAAAAACCTTCAAACCCCGCCAGCATGAGCGAGGCTTCGCCATGGAGCGCGGGCAGACCGCCGGCGCGTTCCAGCATCTCCGCCAGTTGCGCCACCGCGCTCGCCCGGTCCTCCCAACTCGCCTTGTCCTGGAGGCGGGAGAACATCAGCTCGTAGCGGCCCGGAAAATCCTGCGCGAAGTCGAGATAGGCCCGCCGCATGCGCACGGCGCTCCCCGATGCGCCCACATCCTCAAGCAGCATGTCGAGGCTTTCCACCGCGACCGCGCCCAGCAGCGCGTCCAGATTGTCGAAATGACGATAGGGCGCGGCCTCCGATACGCCCGCGCGCCGCGCCGCCTCGCGAAGGGTCAGCGCATCGCGCCCGCGAATATCGAGCAGCGTCGCCGCCGCATCCATCAGCGCCTGTTTGAGATCGCCGTGATGATAGCCGGTCTTCTGTCCCCGCATCCGTGCCCTGGCCATCGCGTTCCCCCTTTGTGCCCGAGAAGCCGGATGTTATCGACGTTAACATTGAAAGTAAACCTTAATGGAAGAACGCTCCGTGAACGGATCATGACATAATCTTTAAAAATCGAAATCGCTATGGGTGCCGTCGATGCGGACGATCGTATCGGTAACGAAACCATTGAAGCCGGTCTGCATGCCGATGGAATAGGCGCCCATCAGGCCGAACTCGATCCAGTCGCCTTCCTGAATATTGTCCGGCAGATGGAAAGGCAGCTTCAGCACGTCGAGACTGTCGCAGGTCGGACCGAAAATCCGGAACGGCTGGGTGTGCCCGGCAAGCGCCTCGCCCTTGCGGCGGATGGCGCGAACCGGCGGGTCGAGATCGCCGTCGCGGATTTCCGACAGGCAACCGTAAATGCCGTCATTGATATAGAGATCGTTGCCCTTGCGCAGATGAACCTGCGTCAGCACCGAGCAGCCGCTGGCGACAAGCGCGCGCCCCGGCTCGCCCATCAGCGGCACGGTGATCCCGAGCCGGTCTCTGGTCTCCCGGATGACGTCGAAATAGTCCCGCAGCGGCGGCACGTCCATCTTGTAGCGCGCCGGGAAGCCGCCGCCCACATCGAGATATTCCAGCGGTACATCCGCCTTCCCGGCCACGTCCATGGCAAGCTCCATCGCGATGCGGAACGCATCCGGGTCAAGGCACTGACTGCCGACATGAAAGGCAAGCGCGGTGCGGCAGCCGCGCCGGCTGGCCTCCTTCAGCAGGGCCACGCCATCGTCCGGCGGCGCCCCGAACTTGGCGGAGAGATTGTAGACCGCCCTGCCCTTGGGCGTGGCCAGACGCACCTCGACGGTAATGTCGGTGCCGGCATAGCGGATCACCTTGTCGAGCTCATGCATGTCGTCCACGACGAAATCCGTGAGCCCGTAGACATCGACGGCACTGTCCAGCGCGCCGCGGCCCTTCACCGGATGGTTGAAATAGCAATGCGCTTCCGGGAACTGCTCCGTCACCTTCGCGATCTCGAAGATGGAAGCCGTATCGAAATGCCGGATACCGCCCTCCCACAGCGACCGCAGCACGTAAGGATGCGGATTGCACTTCACCGCATAGAGAACCGTGCCGGGAAACCCCTCGACAAAAGTCTGCGCCCGTTCGCGCAGGATGTCGGGAAAGACGCAGAACACGGGATAGGACGGGTTCAGCCGGTCGATTACGTCGTCGACCGACGCAAACCGCGTTTCGCGCGAATGCCTGCGGAGCTGCTGCTCGCTCATATCCGTCTCCCGTCCTGCCCGTTATGCGACCGCGTTCAGTTTTTCTTGCCGAAGTTCTCAAGCCGCGCAATCAGGCTCGACGTGTCCCAGCGATTGCCGCCCATGGTCTGCACCTCGCCATAGAACTGATCGACAAGCGCCGTCACGGGCAGGCTCGCCCCGTTGCGGCGGGCTTCGGCGAGACAGATGCCCAGATCCTTGCGCATCCAGTCCACGGCAAAACCGTGGTCGAACTCGCCCTCTATCATGGTCTTGTAACGGTTCTCCATCTGCCAGCTCTGCGCCGCGCCCTTGGAGATGACGTCGATGACCGCTTCGGGGTCGAGGCCCGCCGCCCTGGCGAAGTGAATGCCCTCCGACAGCCCTTCCACAAGCCCGGCAATGCAGATCTGGTTGACCATCTTGGTGAGCTGGCCCGCGCCGGAGCCGCCCAGCAGCTTCACCGACCGCGCAAAGCAGTCGATCACGGGCTCGGCCTTTGCGAAGGCGGCCTCGTCGCCACCGCACATGACGGTGAGGACGCCGTTTTCCGCACCCGCCTGCCCGCCGGAAATCGGCGCATCGACGAAGGCGATGCCGCGCTCGGCCCCGGCCGCGTAAAGCTCGCGCGCGACCTCGGCAGACGCCGTGGTGTGGTCGACGAAAACCGTTCCGCTCTCCATGCCGTGAAAGGCGCCCTCCGCCCCGGCAACGACCTCGCGCAGATCGTCGTCATTGCCGACACAGGCAAACACGATGTCGGCGCCCGCCACGGCCTGCTTCGGCGTCGGCGCGGACGCGCCGCCATATTCGGCGACCCATTTTTCGGCCTTTGCGGCGGTGCGGTTGTAGACGGTGACCTCGTGACCGGCCTTCTTCAGATGACCCGCCATGGGATAGCCCATCACGCCGAGACCCAGAAACGCCACCTTCATCGCCATATCGTCACTCCATCTTCGATCCGCAAAGGAGTGGCATATGTATCAGGCGAAATGGGGTCCGTCCAAAAGCGGCGCGGCGCGTGTCAGCGAGAGGTCATGACGATGCGGCCCTGCCCGGCGAGATCGCCGCTGCGGCAGATGAGAGAGGACTGCGCCGAACAGGGGGCGTAGTAGAGACGCAGCAGATCGCCGTCCAGCGTCATGTCGAAACAGTCCCGGGCGCCATACTGGATCTCCGACGAGCTGAAGCAGAAACGGTTGTTCTCGATCCACCATTTGCCCGACCCGGATTTGTGCTTCTCGCTGGAATATTCCTTCAGATAGTTCGTGGCGAGATACTGGGTCAGTTCCACGTCCATGCTGCCGTCGGCATCAAGCTCCAGCGTCATGTTGATGAGCTTGTTGGAGCCCTGCCGTTCGATACGGCC
The DNA here is from genome assembly GCF_011762095.1 of Parvibaculum indicum. Classification (GTDB taxonomy): domain Bacteria; phylum Pseudomonadota; class Alphaproteobacteria; order Parvibaculales; family Parvibaculaceae; genus Parvibaculum; species Parvibaculum indicum. The sequence continues at coordinate 238,604 of NZ_JAASQO010000001.1, forward strand.
CATTTCGAGCTTCAGGGTCTTGCCCACCATATGCGAGCGGATCTGCCCGCCGGTCAGCGCATTGCCCTTGCGGTTGAGGATCGTCTTCTTCGCGTCGCCCCCGGCGCCGCCGCCCTTGCCGCCTTCCACGCCGTTGCCCGCGGAGGCCTGCGGCTCTTCCTGTGGTTCGGGCACGGGTTCGGGTTTCCTCTCCGGCTTGGGCAGGGGCTTGTCCGCCTTGCGCACGGCCTGCTCCGGCTTGGGCTTGGGCGGTTCCGGTTTCACTTCCGGTTTCGGTTGCGGCTTCGCGGCCGCCTTGCGCGGACGCGGCGCGGCATAGCGGTCGTTCATGGAACCCGCGGCAAGCTGGAACGTCACGGAATCGCCGCCGCCGGGCCCCGGCCCGCCGAAAATGCCGCCCGCCATGGTGAGCCACAGAAACAGAGCCAGATGCAGCAATGCCGCCGCGACGAGAAAACCGCGCAGGCGCGGCTCCGGAACGGCGGTCGCCTTTTCGTCCCACGCCACGCTCATGAACTACGCTCCGTCAGCAACGTCACCTGCTGCACGCCCGCGCCGCGCAGTCCCTCCATCAGCGTCAGCACACTTTCGGCAGGCGCAGCCTGGTCGGCCTTGATGGAGACGCGCGACTTGTCCTTGTCCTTCATGAAGTCCTTCAGCATGAAGCCCGCGAGCGAGGGCTCCATCACCTGATCGCCGACCCAGACGAACCCGTCCGACTCAACATAAAGCGTGACCTTTTGCGGCGGCGCCGGATCGTCGATCGTCCCGCTCGGCAGCGTCACGCCTACGTCGCTGCTCTCGCCCAGCGTGCCCGCCAGCAGAAAGAAGATCAGCAGCAGAAACACCACATTGATAAGCGGGATCGTCGTCTCGAACTCCCGCCGCGGCGCCGGCGCGCCATCCTGTTCGTCGAACTCGATCATTGGCCCAGACGCTCCACCCTTGCCGTGCCGACATTCGTCGCACCCGCCTCACGTGCCGCTTCCACCGCGCGCACCAGTTGCTGCGTATGCGAATCCCGCTCCGCCAGAATGGTCACGGTCATGTCCGTCCGATCGCCGATCTTGTCGCCGACCGCATCGGCCAACCCTTCCGGGGAAACCGGATCGCCGTCCACGCGCAGCGACCCGTCTCCCATCAGCCAGATCTCGACCACGCGGGCATCCTCCGGCAGTTCCTTCCGGTCGGCCGCCGGGGTTACCACGGACAGCGCCTGCGTCTGCAGGAAGCTCGTGGTGAGCATGAAGAAGATCAGCAACTGAAAGACGACGTCGATCAGCGGCGTGAGACTGGTCATCCGCCGCCGCCGAACCGGTACGTCGAACGTATCTGCCATGGCGCTTGCTCCGGCTCTGGTCCGGCTCAGTCCGCCGCCTTGGCGGGCCGGCTCATCGGACGGGCATGGAGCGCGGCGAGAATCCGGGCCGACGCATCGCGCATCGAAAGCCGGACCTGATCGACACGGCCCTCGAAAAGATTGAGCGCGGTGATCGCCGGCAGCGCCACGATAAGGCCGACCGCCGTGGTCAGAAGCGCCTGCCAGATACCGCCCGAGAGCAATGCCGGGTCGACCTTGGACCCCGATTCCTCAAGCTGCTGGAACGCCTCGATCATGCCGATCACCGTGCCCAGCAGGCCGAGCAAGGGCGAGATATTGCCGATCACTTCCAGCCAGCGGAAATGACGCTGCAACGCGCCGAGTTCGACGGCGCCGACACGGGAAATTTCCGCGGCGACATCCTCGTCGCGCAGATCGCCGCGCGCCTTGGCCCGCACGCCGGCCGCCATGGCCCGCGAAAGCGGCGTCTTGTATTTGGAGAGAATGGCGAGAGCCCCTTCCGGGTCGCCCGCCTCCACCTTGTCGACGGCCGGGTCGACGAAATTGTGCCGCTTCAGGTCGGACCGCCAGAACTGCCAGAGTTTCAGCAGAATGACCGCCGCCGAAATAATCGACAACACAATGAGGATGACGACGATGACGCCGCCCTTGTCCACCAGAGACGCCAGGCTGTACCAGGGATCCGAGCCCCCCGCCGCGAGCGCATCGGCCGCGCCCTTAATCGTCCCCGCCGCCTGATCCGCACCCGCGACCGCGGCATCCGCACCGCCATTGGCAGCCGACGTCGCGTCGGCAGCCGTCTGAGCTGCATCCGGCATCTATTCTCCTTCCCTGCTCCCTCCGGGCCCCCCGCCGATCCGGAACTCCCTGTCCCGTCCCGATCGCCCTTTTTAGTAAATTATCTTTACGAGATCATCGTTGACCTCTTCGGTCAAGAGCCACATTGTGGATCTGTAGCAAAATAATATTACCCGCGCGGCGATCATCGCCGGATCGCAGAATATAACGCAAGAAGCATGAAAAACGGGGGTAACCCGATGGCAGGAGCCAAGGGGGAACGCATCGAGGCGGCACTGTCCGGCGATGCCGGACATGAAATGTCCGCCGCCTATTTCGGCCAGCTGCTCGGCGCCGTGGGCGAACAACTCAGCCAGCTCTACGACGACGCCACGGGCCTCACGCGAAACCAGAACCGCATCCTGGTCGCCCTCATGCGGGAGGACGGCCTCACCCAGACCGAAATCGCGCACCGGCTCGACATGCACAAGGTTTCCGTCGGCCTGCACATTGCGGAACTGGAAGCGCTGAACCTCGTGGCCCGCGAAGCGCACCCGACCGACGGGCGGGCGAAATGCATCCACCTGACCTCCCACCTGAAAACGCAGGTGCCCCACGCCCAGCAGGCTTTTGCCCGCATCCATGCCACCGCAACCGAGGGCATCGCCCCCCATGATTATCTGACGATGATCGACTGCCTGTCGCGGATGCATGACAATCTGGCGCGGATGAATCAGGCGGAAGAAGACCTCCCCGCCGCGACGAAACAGGGCGCGTAATCTGCGCGCCGAGCCGTCTTTTTCCTCGCGCGCCCGTCCCGATACGAAACGGTCCGGGAGTCCACCGGCGGGACGATCTCATTTTTTCAGCGGTTGAATCACACGTCCTGAAAAAACGCCGTATTCGGACCAATCCATTCAGGTTTGGGTAACATACCGAAGCCTAGGGTCATTCATCCAGCACGCGGCCGGGGTCCATCGGCACAGTCGGATAGCCGCCACGGAATGAGGGCAACCCGAGGCAAAGGTGCGAAACGCATGCATGAGAAAACCTTCACGCGGCACGAGTTGATCGAGGCCGTGTTCAAGGGCGCATCCGAAGCGGCGATGTTCGCGGACGAGAACCGCCGTATCGTCCAGGTCAATCCGGCCACGCTCGAAATGTTCGGCTATGGCCCCAACGAGTTGATCGGCCAGCAGACATCGATCCTCTATGCCGATGAATCCCAGTTCCACGAACAGGGACAGTTGCGTTTCAGTTCGTCGGCGCCTGCCGGGACGGAAGCCTATCGCATCAGCTACAAGCGTAAATCGGGCGAGGTCTTTCCCAGCGAGACGATCGGCGGTCCCGTTCGCGACCAGGACGGCGAAATCCTCGGCTATTTCGGTCTGATCCGCGACATCAGCGACCAGGTCCGCACGGAAAACAGCCTGCACGAACTCTACAAGATTTCGACCGACCAGCGGCTCACGGGACAACAGAAGATCCAGTCCATCCTGGAACTTGGCGCGAAACATTTTTCGATGGATTTCGGCATCGTCTCCCGCATCGCCGACGACACCTATACGGTCGAATATGCCACCTCGCCCGACCAGAGCCTCAAACCGAACAGCGTCTTCCCGGTGGAAAACACCTATTGCGTCCACACGCTGGCCAGAGACGACGTGACCACGTTTCACAATGCCGGCGACAGCGAGATCGCCACGCATCCCTGCTACCGGGAATTCCAGCTCGAATCCTATATCGGCCTGCCCCTGACCGTGGACGGCAAGCAATACGGCACCGTGAACTTCTCAAGCCCGACAGCGAAACGGAGCCCTTTCTCGTCACAGGACGAGGAGTTCATGCGGCAGTTCGAGCAATGGATTTCCAACGAGCTGCAAGAGATGCAATCCGTCGAACGCCTGATGCAGGCGCGGCGGGACGCGGAAGAGGCGAACAGGACGAAATCTCGTTTTCTCGCCACCATGTCGCACGAATTGCGCACCCCCATGACCGGCATCTTCGGCATGCTCGACATGATGGGAACGACCGCGCTGACGCCGGAGCAGAAGACCTATCTGCGCCAGACCCGCGAATGCGCGGAAAACCTCCTCACCCTGCTCAACGACGTCCTCGACCTTTCCAAGGTGGAGGCCGGACGCCTGACGCTGGAAAGCATTCCGCTGCAGCCGCGCGAGCTGATCGACTCCATCGCCTCGACGAACCTGCCCTCAGCGCAGAAGAAGGGCCTGAAACTCTGCGTCGACACCGACGTTTCCCTTCCTTCCGTGCTGTGCGACCCGACGCGGATGCGCCAGGTGCTGGCCAACCTCGTTTCCAATGCGATCAAATTCACCCGGGAAGGATCGATTACGCTGGGCTGCCATCTCGTGGAAACGGGTACCGACGAGGTGACGCTGCGCTTCGAGGTGTCCGATACCGGCATCGGCATTGCGCAGGAACAACTCGGCCGCATTTTCGAATCCTTCGGCCAGGCCGATGCCAGCACCAGCCGCCTCTATGGCGGCACGGGCCTCGGACTGGCGATCTGCAAACGCCTCGTTGAAACCATGGGCGGACAGATCGAGGTCGAAAGCGAACTCAATCACGGCGCGACCTTTCGTTTCGACGTCACCTTTCCCCTCGCATACGGCAAAGCCGACCCCGCGCCGGATGCTGTCGGCGGCGATGCAACTGTGCAGGACAACGATAATGACGGACTGCGCGTGCTGGTGGCCGAGGACAATGAGGTCAACGCCATGCTGCTCGACAGTATGCTGAGCAAAATGGGGCACAGCGTCACCATCGTGACGAACGGCGCCGAAGCGCTGCGGGCGGTCCAGGACGAAACATTCGATATCGCGGTCTTCGACATGAACATGCCGGTGATGGACGGCGTGGAGGCCACGCGGCGTATCCGCGCCCTCGACAGCACGGCGGCACGGCTGCCCATCGTCGCGCTGACGGCGGATGCGATCCTGGAACGCCGCCAGCAATATCTCGACATCGGGCTCAGCGAATTCCTCACCAAGCCGATCAACTGGACGGCCTTGCAGAAGGCGCTGCGCACCCATACGCAGTCCGGCGACAACGCCGCCCCCGTCCCCGACCTTCAGCAGGCTTCGCTCAGCCTCTTCGAGAGGGAGCTGCAGAACGTACCGCTGCGCGAAAGCGCCCAGCTCGACGAGCTGGAACACCGCCTCGGCTCCGGCGCCCTGGCCACGCTTGTCATCTCCTCCTTCGAGGCCTTCGAGAGCTTCGCCGCCAAGCTCCGCCGCGACCTGGCCAAGGGCATGCCGGAGGAATCGCGGGCGACGCTGCATTCGCTGAAGGGAACGGCGCTGAATTTCGGCGCGAAAAGGCTCGGCCTGCTCGCCGCCGAACTGCAGCGCCTCGTCACCGAGGAAACCGAGACGGCGCGTTTCGACATGCTGATCGTCAAGCTACAGCCCACGATCGAGGAAACGCGCAAAGTGTTCGAGGAACGCTACAAGGTGTCGTTGGCCGAAAAGCAGGAAAACCGCTTCCGGGCATGACCGGCGGGATCAGCTGTCGATCGACAGCGCCCGGTAGGACCCGCGGTGATAGACGAGCGGTTCGCCCTCCACCGCCCGGTCGAAATGCAGCACCCGGCCGACGAAAATGATGTGATCGCCCGCATCGTGCCTGGCATCGACCTCGCACTCGAAATGCGCAAGCGCCTGCACCAGCCGCGGGCAGCCGTTCACGCCGCCGATCATCTCGATCCCTTCGAGGCTGTGATCGCCGGGCTTCGCCAGCCGGTTGGACACCTCCATATGCTCGTCCCGCAGGACGTTCACCGTGAAGGTTTCGCTCTTCTGGAAGACGTCCAGCGTGTCGGAATTCTTGTCGAGGCACCACAGGACGAGCGGCGGATCGAGCGAGACCGACGAGAAGGAATTGATGGTGATGCCGATGGGCTCGCCGTCGGTACAGGTCGTCACCACCGCCACGCCGGTCGCGAAACATCCCAGCGCATCGCGGAATTTACGCTGGTCCAGTGCAGTGCCTTCGATCGTACTCATGACTCAATCCGTCTCCGATACGCCCGTCAGAATCCGTTCCGCGCGGAAAGCGCAGCGGAATGCTCGGATATTAAGGTTTTAGGAACGCCCCGACAGAGGAGCAACCGAGCATTCGCGCAAATCACCAATGCGTCGATGCAAAGCGTTTTGGTTAAACCGCCTGTTAACAGGCCCGCCTCCACTATGTGGGCTGTGTGGCGCCGGATCGCAGGAAGCGACCGGGGGTAAAAATATCATGGAAGCATTTGGGCAATGCGGCTGATAGTCGGGCTTTTGGTAGTCATTCTTAGCGTCTTTGGCGGTTATGCCGCGATGGGCGCCCATCTCGAAGTGCTTTTCCAGCCCTTCGAATTCGTCATTATTCTCGGTGCCGCGATCGGCGCCTTCGTGATCGGCAATCCGGGTTCGGTGCTGAAATCGATGGGCAAGACCTTCGCCACGCTGGGACGCGGCTCGCGCTACAACAAGGACGCCTATCTGGAGCTGCTCGGCCTCCAGTACACGCTGTTCAAGCTCGCCAAGAGCAAGGGCAATCTCGCGCTGGAAGCCCATGTGGAAAATCCCGGCGATTCCTCGATCTTCGCCCAGTTTCCCGGCTTCGCAAAAGACCATCACGCCGTGGAGTTCATGTGCGACTACCTGCGCATGATCACGCTGGGCACGGAGAATGCCTACGAACTCGAAGCGCTGATGGACGAGGAACTCGAAACCCACCATCAGGAACAGGAACGCATGGTCAATGCGCTCCAGGCGCTGGCCGACGGCACCCCCGCCCTGGGCATCGTCGCCGCGGTGCTGGGCGTCATCAAGACCATGGGCTCCATCGACCAGCCGCCGGAAGTGCTGGGCCACCTGATCGGCGGCGCGCTTGTCGGCACCTTTTTCGGCGTGTTCTGCGCCTATGGTTTCTTCGCCCCGATGGCGCAATCCCTGCGCAACATCTACGAGGCGGAAGGCAAATATTATCTCTCCATGAAGGCCGGCCTTCTTGCGCATATGGCCGGCTATGCGCCCGCCGTCTCGATCGAATTCGCGCGGAAGGCGCTGATGTCCGATGTCCGGCCGACCTTCGCAGAGGTGGAAGCCACGACCGCCAACCTTCAGGCAGCCACCTGACAACCGAAAGGCGCCCCTGCTGAACGGGCGAAAGCGGCATGGCCGGTAACGAACAATCGATCATCATCAAGAAGGTCAAGAAACAGGTGCATGCCCATCATGGCGGCGCCTGGAAGATCGCCTATGCCGACTTCGTGACCGCGATGATGGCCTTTTTCCTGCTGATGTGGCTGATCTCCATGACCACACCGGAACAGAAGCAGGGCCTTGCCGACTATTTCGCCCCGCCCAATGTCAGCCGCTCCACATCGGGGTCCGGCGGCGTGATGGGCGGCACCGCCTTCGATAGCAACGGCGCCCGCATGCCCGGCTCCAAGCCGCAGGTGATGATGACGAAATCGACGCCCGCCGCGCCAAAAAGTCCGGACACGGACGATTTGCGCGCCGCCGCTGCCGGTCAGGGCACGAAAAACGGCGAAAAGGACGACCGTTCCAGCGCCGAGGCCAAGGAAGCCAGCCTGAACCGGGAAAAAGTGATGAACGCGCGTGAGGAACGCAGTTTCGAAAGCGCGGCCGAAAGCATCCGCCAGGCCATGCGCGACAATCCCGACCTCGCCGAGCTGTCGCGCAATGTCATCATCGACGAAACGCCGGAAGGCCTGCGCATCCAGATCGTCGACCAGGATGGCCGCTCCATGTTCCCGCCGGGCTATGCCGAGCCCTATGAACGCACGCGCCTGCTGTTGAAGACCGTCGCCAAGACGCTTCTGCGCCTGCCCAACCGGATCAGCATTTCCGGCCATACCGACGCCACACCCTATCCCGGCGACAAGGGCTATTCGAACTGGGAGCTGACCGCCGACCGCGCCAACGCCACGCGCCGCATTCTCGCAACCGCGGGCATTCCGCAGGACCGCATCTATCAGGTGGTCGGCAAGGCCGATTCCGAACCGCTCTTTCCCGAAGACCCCTATCTGCCCGGCAATCGCCGCCTGTCGCTCGTGCTGCTGCGCGAGGCGCCCGTCGCCCCGCCCGGCTTCAAGCCCTGAAAAACCCTGTCCTTGAAAGGGCTGTGGGAGCACCCTATCTCACACAGGCCGATCACCAGTCTCGGGATGAGGGATGAGCTTCGATAACGATGTCGCCAGAGCCGCGCCGACCTTCGACGGCGAGGGCCCCGTCTGGCCCGCCGGAAGTTTCGACGGCGTGGTGTCCCGCCGCCTCGCAGCGCTTTTCGCCGATCTGCTGATTCTCATCGTCGTGGTCAGCGCCTGCTACATCCTGCTGGCGATTTTCGGCATTCTCACGCTGGGCCTCGCATGGCTGGCCTTCGGTCTCGTGCCGCTCGTTCCCTTCCTCTATTTCGGCTATTATCTCGGCGGCCCGGCCTCCGCGACGCCGGGCATGTCCTGGCAGGGAATCGAAGTCAGGACCTGGGACGGACGCCGTCCCGGTTTCATACAGGGCGCGCTCCATGCCCTTGTCGCCTATGGGATTTTCGCGATCAGCAGCATGGTGTTCTTCCTGACCCTGCTGATGCCCTTCTTCAACTCACGCAAACGCTTCCTGCACGACTATCTGTGCGGAACAGTGGTTGTACGCCGCTAAATCTGATAACGATTCTCCTGTCGCCCCGGCGATGCTGCCGCCTGGCCATCGGGCGGCGACCGGCGCCCGTTCTCCTTTCCGCGGACAGGAGGGCGGCTTGATCCCTCTCACAGATTTGCGCGCATGGAAGCTCTGACTCCCTTTGTCTGGCAAATGTGGGTTGTCTACGGCCTGATCGCCGGAGCGGTCGTGCTGTTCAGCATCGACAGGCTTCCGCTCGAAACGTCGTCGCTGGCCGTTCTGGTCGTGGCGCTGATCTTTTTCTATTTCTTCCCCGTCGCCGGAGACGCCGGCGAAAACATGCTCGGCCCGGGCGAACTTCTGGCGGGTTTCGCCAACCCCGCCCTGATAACCGTGCTGGCGCTGCTGGTGGTCGGCCACGGCATGTTCCAGACCGGCGCGCTGGACGGCCCTGCCCGCTTCATCTCGGAGCGCGGCTCGAAAATGCCGCAACTGACCATCGTACTGACACTGCTGCTCGTCGCCGTGGTGAGCGCGTTCCTGAACAATACGCCCGTTGTGGTGATGTTTATTCCCGTTCTGGCGACGATGGCGGGCAAGCTCGGCCGGCGCACACCCAAAATCATGATGACGCTGAGCTTCGTCTCCATCCTCGGCGGCATGACGACGCTGATCGGCTCCTCGACCAACCTGCTCGCCGCCGGCGTCGTGCACAGCTACGACCTGCGGCCCATCGGCATTTTCGATTTCACGGTTCCGGCGCTTTTCCTCGCCGCAATCGGCATGATCTATTCGATCGCCGTTGCGCCTCTTCTGATGCCCGACAGGGGCGACCCTTCCACCGAACTCGCCGGACAGGAAGGCACCAGCGGCAAGCAATATATCGCCCAGATCGAAGTGACGCCGGGCCACCCGCTGGTCGGCACCACTTCGCGCGCGGGGCTTTTCCCACCGCTGAAGGACATGACCGTGCGCATGATCCAGCGCGGCGAACACCCCATCCTGCCCCCTTATGAGGATGTGAAACTGCGCCCGGGCGACGTCGTCATCGTGGCGGCGACGCGCAACACGCTCACCGAGGCGCTGAAATCCGGCTCCAAGATATTCGAGGGCATGCTGGAGGAAACCCTTGCCGACCGCGACGAGAACGACACGCCGCGCGGCAAGACCAGCGGCGAACTGACCGTCGCCGAAGCCGTCGTCGCGCCCGCCTCGCGCATGATCGGCCTCACGGTGGAACAGATCGCCTTTCGCCATCAGACGGGCTGCATCGTGGTCGGCATTCAGCGCCGCAGCCGCATGATCCGCACCCTGCTGAACGACATCCGGCTGGAAGCGGGCGACGTGCTGCTGCTGCTCGGCAAACCGCAGGCGGTGCACGGCCTGCGGACGAACCGCGACGTGCTGCTGCTGGAATGGTCGGCGACGGAACTGCCGAACCCGGCGCTTGCGCGACGCGCGCTCGCCGTTTTCGGCACGATGGTGCTGAGCGTCCTGGCCGGCATCCTGCCCATCGAGATCGCCTCCGTCGCGGGCGCGGGCGCCATGGTGCTGACCGGCGTCCTGAATACGCGGCAGGCATCGCGCGCCATCGACCGGCGCATCTTCCTGCTGGTCGGCACCATGCTGGCGCTGGCCAGCGCGCTTCAGGTGACCGGCGGCGCGGAGGCCGCCGCCATGGCGGTCGTCTCGCTCTTCCAGGATCAGGGGCCGAGCGTCATGCTCTCCGCCTTCTTCCTCGTGACGGCCATCGCCACCAATATTCTGACCAATAACGCAACAGCGGTGCTGTTCACCCCCATTGCGATCAGCGCGGCGAACCAGATCGGCATCGATCCGATGATCTTCATCTATTGCGTGATCTTCGCCGCCAACTGCTCCTTCGCCACACCCATGGGGTATCAGACCAATTTATTGGTCATGGGGCCGGGCCATTACGAGTTCCGGGATTTCCTGCGCGCGGGCGTCCCCCTCGTCATCCTGCTCTGGCTGGCCTATTCTGTCTTTGCGCCCTGGTATTTCGGTCTCTGAGACCGGGCCCTCGGCCGCAAGCAGGGACGAGGACAAACGAGGATCAGGTGAACGAACGAGCCGGCATACGCTATCCGCAGTTCTACATCACGACCGCGCAGCCCTGCCCCTATCTGCCCGGACGCTACGAGAAGAAGGTCTTCACCCATCTCCTCGGCGAAGATCCGGTCGCCCTCAACGACCTGCTGACCGAAGCCGGCTTCCGCCGCAGCCAGAACATCGCCTATCGGCCCGCCTGCGACGGCTGCGATGCCTGCGTCTCCGTCCGCGTGATCGTGGACGAGTTCGCACCGGGCCGGAATTTCCGCAAGCTGCTGAACCGCAACGCCGATATTACCGCGGTATCGCGCCCGCCCCGTGCCACGCAGGAGCAATTCGCCCTGCTGCGCACCTATCTCGATGCCCGCCATCCCGATGGCGGCATGGCCGATATGACGGCCATGGACTACAGCTCCATGATCGAGGACACGACCATCGAGACCGAGGTCATCGAATACCGCGCGGCGGACCCGGCGGTCGCCTCCCCCGACCCCGGCGGCCAGCCGCCGCTCATCGCCGCCGCGCTGACCGACCGGCTGCATGACGGTCTCTCCATGGTCTACAGCTTCTACTCCCCCGCCGCGACGACGCGGAGCCTCGGGAGCTGGATGGTGCTGGATCATATCGAGCGCGCCAGACGGATGGGCCTGCCCTATGTCTATCTGGGCTACTGGATCGCCGATTGCCGCAAGATGACCTACAAGACCCGTTTCCAGCCGCTGGAAGCCCTTACCCGGGACGGCTGGCGGCGCTACGAAGATGCCTTCTGAACCGCCGGGCCGGATATCCGGCCCTCTTCTCATCGTTTTTTCCGGCCTGCCCGGCAGCGGCAAGACCACCATCGCCCGCGAACTGGCGCGCCGTCTGGGCGCCGTGCATCTGCGTATCGACACCATCGAACAGAGCATGGCGAATGCGGGCATCGATATGTCCGAGGTGCCGGAAAGCGGCTACAGCGTCGGCTATGCGCTGGCCGAGGACAATCTGCGGCTCGGCGCAATCGTGCTGGCCGACAGCGTCAATCCGCTGCGCATCACCCGCGATGCCTGGCACAAACCGGCCCGGGCCGCCGGCTGCCCCGCCATCGACGTCGAGATCGTCTGTGCCGACAAGGACGAACACCGGGCGCGCGTGGAAAGCCGCGTCTCCGACATCGAGGGTCTCGAACAGCCGGACTGGCGGAAGGTACAGGCCCGCGAATATCACGACTGGCATATCGAGCGCATCGCGATCGACACGGCGGGCCGGAGCCCGGAGAGCTGCGTCGACGAACTGATGCGCCGGATCGTCGCGAAAGCCCCGCGAAATTCGCCGAAATCAGCCGTTTGAGGCAGCCATTGCGCCCTCGCGGCGCGCGCCTATACTGGCCCGCGCGCAAGGACCCGGGCAACAAGGGCTGCGCAGACCGCCCCGCCAAGAGGAGACGCGGGACGGGACCAGTTGGGGACTAGCATTCGGGGAGCCCATTGATGAAACGCCGTTCGTTTCTGACCGGTGCCGGCACGGCCGCCGTCGCCGCCACAACACTGCCTGCGCCGGCCATCGCCTCCGGCAAGCGCACACTGAAGATGGTGACGACATGGCCGGAGAACTTTCCGGGCATGGGAACGTCCGCCGCGCGCCTCGCCCAACGCATCACCGACATGACCGACGGCGCGTTGACGGTGAAGGTCTACGCAGCCGACGAACTGGTGCCCGCGCTGGAAGCCTTCGACGCGGTGTCCGGCGGCGCGGCCGACATCTATCACGGTGCCGAATATTACTGGCAGGGCAAATCCAAGGCCTTCAACTTCTTCACCGCTGTCCCCTTCGGCATGACGGCGAACGAGATCAATGCCTGGATCTATCATGGCGGCGGGCAGGAGCTCTGGGACGAGCTTTCCGCGCAGTTCAACGTCAAGGCCTTTGCGGCCTGCAATTCCGGCCTGCAACTGTCGGGCTGGTACCGCAAGGAAATCAACTCGCCGGAAGACCTGAAAGGCCTGAAGATCCGCATGCCCGGTCTCGGCGGCGAGGTGATGCGCAAGCTGGGCGCGGCGGCGGTCACCATGGCGGGCAGCTCGATCTTCCCCAGCCTGCAAAGCGGCGCCATCGACGCGACCGAATGGGTCGGTCCGTGGAACGACATGGCGTTCGGCTTCTATCAGGTCGCCGACTATTATTACTGGCCGGGCTGGCACGAGCCGGGCTCCTGCATGTCGGCGGGCTTCAACCTTACGGTCTGGAACTCGCTCACCCATTCGCAGAAGGAAGTCGTCAAAGCGGCCTGCGCGGCGGAGAACGACTACTCCCTTGCCGAATACAATCACTTCAACGGCCAGGCCCTGAAGACGCTGGTCGAAAAGCACGGCGTGAAGCTGCGCCGGTTCTCGCCGGAAATCCTGACGGCGCTAAAAAAAGCGTCCGCCGAGGTGCTTCAGGAAACCGCCGACGCCGACCCCTATGCCAGGAAGGTATATGACAGCTTCAGCAAATCGCTCGCCTTGTCGAAGGAATGGACCCGCATCGGCGACCAGGCCTTCGTGCAGGCGCGCGAAGACGCCTGAGCCGGAGGAAGGACGGAATGAAGCAAGTGGCCGATGCCATCGACGGCCTGAACGAGCGCATCGGCCGCGTGCTGTCCTGGCTCGCGGTCCTCATGGTGCTGACGCAGTTCGTCGTGGTTGTGATGCGCTACGTCTTCGGCATCGGCTCGATCTGGACGCAGGAATCCATCGTCTATATGCACGCCTCCATGTTCATGCTGCTGGCGGGGTACACGCTGCTGCACAACGCCCATGTGCGCGTGGACGTGATCTACCGGGAAGCCTCGCCGCGCTTCAAGGCGTCGGTGGACCTGGCCGGCGTGCTGCTCCTGCTCTGGCCGGTCTGCTATCTTATCCTCACCGTGGCCTGGCCCTATGTGCGCAGCTCATGGCTCGTTCATGAAGGCTCGAAGGAAACCAGCGGCATCCAGGCGGTCTTCCTGCTGAAAAGCGTGATCCCCGTCTTTGCCGTCCTGCTGGCGCTGCAAGGCCTCTCGACGCTCATCCATTCACTGCGTGTTCTCCGCGGGCTCGAACTGCCCGCGGAAGAAGACGAACAACATATCTGAGCGCAGCTATGGCAATCAGCGAGTGGCTAGACATCCTGATGTTCGCCGTGGCCTGCGGCGCGCTGCTCTGCGGCTTTCCGGTCGCCTTCACGCTGGCGGGCGTGGCGCTGATCTTCGGTCTCGCGGGCATGTGGTTCGGCGTCTTCGATTTCGGCTTCATGGCCGTGCTGCCGCAGCGCATCTACGGCAACATGACGAATGAAGTGCTGATGGCGGTGCCGCTCTTCATCTTCATGGGCACCATGCTGGAGCGCTCGCGCGTCGCGGAGGAACTGCTCGAAAACATGGCGCGGCTCTTCGGCAGCCTGCGCGGCGGCCTGGGCTTTTCCGTCTCCATCGTGGGCGCCCTGCTGGCCGCCTCCACCGGCATCGTCGGCGCAACCGTGGTGACCATGGGGCTCCTCTCGCTCCCCACCATGGTCCGGCGCGGCTACGACCCGTCGCTTGCCTGCGGCTCCATCGCGGCGGCCGGCACACTCGGCCAGATCATTCCGCCCTCCATCGTGCTCGTGCTGCTGGGCGACACCATGGCAAACGCCTATGCCGATGCACAGCGCGCACAGGGCATCTTCGCGCTGGACACGATTTCGGTGGGCGATCTCTTCGCCGGCGCCATCATTCCCGGCCTGATGCTGGTCGGCTTCTATATCGCCTATCAGGCCTGGCGCGCCTATTCCGACCCGGCCTCCTCGCCCGCCATGCCGCCCGAAGACGACCTGACGCGCAAGGAACTCTATAGCCGTACGCTGCGCGCGCTGATCCCGCCGGTTACGCTCATCATTTCGGTGATGGGCTCGATCCTGGCGGGCATCGCGACGCCGACCGAAGCCGCCGCCGTGGGCGCGGTGGGTGCGATCCTGCTGGCGGGCGAACGGCACGAGCGCACGCGGCGCGCGGTGCGCATTGCCGCGCTGGCGCTCGTCGCCCTGCTGATCGAAACCTCCTTCATGGATCTGCGTACCTCGCGCAGCGATATCGGCGTGGTCGACACGATCGGCATATGGGTGGCCTTCGCGCTCTGCGCCGCAATCGCCTGGAGCCTGCTGGCAAGCCTCATCCAGCTCGCCCGGCAGAAGACGCTTCAGGAAGCGTCGCAATCGACCGCGCGCGTCACCTCCATGGTGTTCGTCATCCTGATCGGCGCGGCGCTTTTCAGCCTCGTCTTCCGCGGGCTGGGCGGCGACACCACGGTGGAACATTTCCTGACCAACATGCCGGGCGGCGCCATGGGCGCGATGATCACCGTCATGGCGATCATGTTCCTGCTCGGCTTCTTTCTCGACTTCATCGAGATCGTGTTCGTGGTCGTGCCGCTCGTCGCGCCGGTGTTGCTGCAAATGGGGATCGACCCCATATGGCTCGGCATCATGATGGCGATCAACCTGCAGACCTCGTTCCTGACGCCGCCTTTTGGCTTCGCGCTGTTCTATCTGCGCGGCGTCGCGCCGGAAACGATCCGCACCGGCCAGATCTATCGCGGGGTCGTTCCTTTCGTGATGATTCAGATTTTCGCGCTCGTCGTGATCGCACTCGTCCCGGGGCTGGCGACCTGGCTCCCCCATCTCATTTTCGGATAAAGGCTCCCCATGTCACCGGAAGATCAGCGCAGCTCGCTGCGGCGTACCGTCTCCCTCTCCTCGCTCGTCATGCTGTCTGTGGTCGGCGTCGTCGCCTATTTCATCTACAGCGGCAAGGTGGATATGGGCGATCCCGTCCGCATGGATGCAAGCGTCGAACAGACCGTGGACTACGAGCAGGACCGGGGCCCCGCGCTGAGCGCCGAGGTGACCATCGTCAATGACAGCGACGAGACCCTGACCGTCCAGTCCGAAACGCAGTGCAAGATATTCCAGTGGTTCCTGCTCGATATGGACGGCGCGCTCATCGAAGCGCAGCTTCCCGATTCCAACTGCGCCGACGTGCCCGCGACCAATTTCATCGAGCCGCATCACAAGATGACGGACAAGTTCACGCTGGAGCTGGACCGTCGCCGCGTCCAGCCCGGGGACTATGTGCTCTTCATGCGCTATTGGGGCTATGAGGGCCGCCAGCAGGTGACCATCGAATAGCGCACAAAAAAAGCCCCGGCAAGAGCATGCCGGGGCCTTTCGTTCGGGCCGTCAGGGCCGACCGCCATCGGGATCAGAAGCGGAAATTATATCCTGCGCGGACGATGTCGCCCTTGGTATTGGGGTTGAAAGCCGCCGTGCTCAGCGTTGCATCCGCCTCAAGCTCGTAATGCAGATATTCGAGCTTGGCGCTGGATGTTTCGCCGAACGTCGTCTCCACGCCGCCGCCAAGCACCCAGCCGGTGCCGGTATTGAAATCTTCGCCGCCGCCCGCGGACTTGTAGTTCAGCCCGCCCATCGCGATACCGCCCGTGCCGTAGACCAGGAGCCCCTGATCCACACTGCCGAGGTCATAGCCGAGGCGGCCCCGGAAGGTGCCGAAATATTCCATCTTGGTTTCGCATGCACCGCCGATGCCGCAGCCGCTCTGTTCGCCGGAAACATCCGCCCACGAAATATCGGCTTCCGCGCCGAACACCCAGGAACCGGTGTCGCCGTTGAAGCCCGCGGTGCCGCCCAGCAACATGCCGTCGCTGTCGAACGAGACGTTGCCGACCTCCCAGTCGTCTTCCGACCAGGCATAGCCGCCCTGCAGGCCAAGATAGAAGCCCGACCAGTCAAAGCTGGGTTCGGGACCGAACGTATTGTCCTCGGCGCTTGCCGGACCGGCAATGACCGCGCACGCAAACGCCGCCGCGCCTGCAATCAGAAGCTTTTTCATCTGCTCCTGCTCTCCTTCAAATAGCTGACACCGGCCCCCCGACGCACATTCCTAGCGTCTGGAGAGAGATGCGCGAAGCAAGGCAGGTCACGCATTTACGGAAAGAACGACTTTCCCGCCTGCGCGATGCAGCGAAACAACGCTTTTCGATAGATGGCTCACATCACGCGGAACCGAAGCCGCCGCCGAAACTGTGCCCAACCGGGAATCCCTTGGGCGGCAGGCGCCCGGCCTGTGCGCGCTGGCCGAGCCAGTCCTTGAGCGAGTCGAAGGTGCGCGCCCTGTTGGAGCGGTCATAGGCGATGAGCCCCTGCTTCAGCGTGAAGGTCTTCACATCGCCGAGGCCGCCATCCTTGTAGCGCTGCAACCGCACGCCCTTACCGCGCGTCATCTCGTTCAGCTCTTTCAGCGGGAAACAGAGAAGTTTCCGGTTCTCGCCGATCACCGCCACATGATCGCCCGACACGATGGCGCAGGCCACAGCCTCGTCCTGACCGGCGACGTTGAGCACCTGCTTGCCGGCGCGGCGCATCGCCACGACTTCGGCTTCCGGCACGACGAAGCCATAGCCTTCGCGCGAGGCGACGAGGAGCTTGCGTTCCGGTTCGTGCACGAAGAGCTGAACGATGTCGTGACTTTCATCGAGATCGATCAGCAGGCGGATCGGTTCGCCATGCCCCCGCCCGCCCGGCAGCTTGTCCGCGCCCAGCGTATAAAAGCGTCCATTGGTCGCGAAAATGACGATCTTGTCCGTCGTCTGCGCATGAAGGCGGACCTTCTCGCCATCGCCTTCCTTGAACTTGATCTCGGTATCCTCGGCCAGATGCCCCTTCATCGCCCGGATCCAGCCCTTGTTGGAGCAGACGACGGTAATAGGCCCGCGCTCGATCATCGCTTCGAGCGGCACTTCCTCGATTTGCGGCACATCGGAAAATTGCGAACGTCGGCGGCCGAGATCGGTTTTGGGACCGAAAGTGGTTTTCAGCGATTTGATTTCGTCGCCGATCCGGTCCCACTGCGCCTTGTCCGACTTGACCAGCTTCCTCAGCGCCTTCTGTTCGTCGCTGAGCGATTTGTGCTCGGTCTTGATCTCCATTTCCTCAAGTTTGCGCAAGCTGCGCAGGCGCATGTTGAGGATGGCCTCGGCCTGATTGTCGGTCAGCTTGAAGGTCTTGATGAGCTCCTTCTTGGGCTCGTCCTCCTCGCGAATGATGCGGATGACCTCATCGAGGTTGAGATAGGCGATCAGATAGCCGTCCAGCACCTCCAGCCGCTTCTCGATCTTGTCGAGACGGAAATTGGTGCGGCGGACCAGCACATCCTTTCGGTGTTCCAGCCAGGCGCGAAGGGCCTCGCGCAAATTCATCACGCCCGGCACCTGCCCAGCGGACAGCACGTTGAGGTTGAGCGGAAAACGGCTTTCCAGATCGCTCGCCTTGAAAAGCGACTCCATCAGATGTTCGGGATCGACCGTCTTGCTCCGCGGCACCAGCACGAGGCGGATTTCCTCCGCCGACTCGTCCCTGACATCTTCGAGCAGCGGCAGTTTGCGTGCCGTCAGAAGTTCGGCGAGTTTTTCCACCAGCTTCGACTTCTGCACCATATAGGGAATTTCGGTGACGACGATCTGCCACAGCCCGCGCGGCAGCTCTTCCTTTTCCCACTTCGCGCGCACGCGGAAACCGCCCCGCCCCGTCGCATAGGCTTCCGCGATGGATTCCTTCGATTCCACGATCACCCCGCCGGTCGGGAAATCCGGGCCCGGCACGAGGTCGACGAGCTTTGCCGCCGACGCATTGGGGTGCTTGATGAGATGAAGCGCCGCGTCGCAAAGCTCGGCGACATTGTGCGGCGGTATGCTGGTCGCCATGCCGACCGCGATGCCCGCCGCGCCATTGGCCAGAAGCTGCGGGAAGGCGCCCGGCAGAACGACGGGCTCGCTGTCTTCGCCGTCATAGGTCTCGCGGAAATCGACCGTGTCCTCGTCGATCCCGTCCAGCAGCAGCGCGGCGACCTCGGTCATCCGCGCTTCGGTGTATCGCATGGCGGCGGCGTTATCGCCGTCCACATTGCCGAAATTGCCCTGCCCGTCCACCAGCGGATAGCGCACGGAAAAATCCTGCGCGAGACGCACCAGCGCGTCATAGACCGACTGGTCGCCATGCGGGTGGTAGCGACCGATCACGTCGCCCACCACGCGGGCGCATTTCTTGAAGCCGGAACCGGGATCGAGCTTGAGCTGCCGCATGGCATAGAGCACACGGCGATGCACCGGCTTCAGCCCGTCGCGCACATCCGGCAGCGCGCGGTGCATGATGGTGGAGAGCGCATAGGCAAGGTATCGCTCCTCC
This sequence comes from Parvibaculum indicum, assembly GCF_011762095.1. Lineage (GTDB taxonomy): Bacteria > Pseudomonadota > Alphaproteobacteria > Parvibaculales > Parvibaculaceae > Parvibaculum > Parvibaculum indicum. The sequence goes on from NZ_JAASQO010000001.1 coordinate 257,681, forward strand.
AGCGCTTCGCGCAGATTGACGTCATGCTCGGGTTCTGGGGGCGGCGCAACTTTGGCCATCGGGGGTACTTCCAGTCGTTAGTCGTCATTGCGAGCGAAGCGGGGCGAAGGCATCCGGCTCAGAATCCGCCGCTTCTGGATTGCTTCGCTGCGCTCGCAATGACGCATCTAAATGAGGTCCTCATACAAATCCCGCCAATCGGGATTCATTGATTCGATAAGAGCGAGCTTCCTGCCGCGAGAGCCGCCTTTGATCTGCTTCTCCCGCTGAATCGCCGGCAACATCTCATCATGACATTCATACCAGACCAGCGACTTGCAGCCATAGCGACGCGTAAAGCCTTCAACCCCGCCTTCGCGATGCTGCCAGACCCGTTGAACGAGATTGGAGGTAACGCCGGTATAAAGCGTACCGTTCCGCCTATTCGCCATGATGTACACAGCCGGCTGCTTCATCGGCAGACACCCCTTCCCCGTCATTGCGAGCGCAGCGAAGCAATCCAGACCGTGCTCACGGCAAGCGCCGGACTGGATTGCTTCGTCGCTACGCTCCTCGCAATGACGAACAATTATATCAACGATTCGGCGTAGTCTCTGCCTCGGCGCGCTTTGCCACGCGCTCAGCGAGACGGATGCGGGCGTCCGGCAGGTGCCGGTCTTGCGGCGCGAAGAGATGGCGCTCCAGAAAGTGGCCTGTCACGCGCAATCCCTCGGCCACATCGGCGAGCCCGGCGTCGCCCGCCTGGGCGCCGATCATGAAACCGGGAAGCCTGAACAGCCGGTCTTTATAGGACTCGCCCGCCTCGCGGCTGACCGCGCCGCCGCTTTTCGGCGAGATATAGACGAGGTCGTCCCGGCTGCCTGTGGCCGCGCAGCGCGAGAGATCGAGGCCGAACCCCAGCTCCTGCAGCAGCCCCTGCTCCCAGCGCACGAAAATGGCCGGCCAGATATCCTCGTCTTCCATCGTGTCGAGCAGCAGCTCATAGGCCTCGAACAGCGCCGGATGCTCCTCCCGCTCGGGGATGATGCCCGCCATCGTACTGGCCGCGCTCAAGCCCGTCAGCGCGAAGGGATCTTCCATCAGCGTGGCAGCGCGCGGTTTCAGCGGCTCGACGGTAAAGGTCCCCAGATGGTCGGCCAGCCGCGCACGCCAATGCACCGCGAGACTGTTGCCCGGCTGCAAAAGACCGCGCAGACGCCGCGAGGCCCCGCCCCGGACAAGTCCCAGATGACGGCCATGCTCGCGCGTAAAGACTTCCAGGATCGCGCCGGACTCGCCATAGGTCCTGGCGGAGAGAACGATCCCCTCGTCACGCCATTCCATACCGGCCCCGCTTTGCGGTTCTTTCGCTCATCCAGGCAGTATAGCTTTTTCGGATTCGTCATTGCGAGCGCCGAAGGCGCGCGGCAATCCAGCAGCGGCAAGCTCAGAGCTGGATTGCTTCGTCGCTCCGCTCCTCGCAATGACGTCACAAGGGATTTTCACCCCGTCGGGAAATCGAGCCCCATGGCGCCGAAGCGTTCGCGGTCATTGCCCCAGTTCTCGCGCACTTTCACGAACAGGAAGAGATGGACCTTGGTCTCCAGCAGTTCCTGCATCTCCTCGCGGGCGAGCTGGCCGATGGTCTTGATGCTCTGACCGCCCTTGCCCAGCACGATCTTCTTCTGGCTGTCGCGCTCGACATAGATCACCTGCTGGATACGGATGGACCCGTCCTTCTTCTCTTCCCAGCTTTCGGTTTCCACGGTCAGCGCATAGGGCAGCTCGTCATGCAGGCGCAGATAGGCTTTCTCGCGCGTGATCTCCGCGGCAAGCGAGCGCATCGGCACATCGGCAATCTGGTCTTCCGGATAGAGCCACGGCCCCTCCGGCATGAGCGCGGCCACATGGCGCCGAAGGTCGCCGACGCCGTCGCCCGTCAGGGCGGAGATCATGAAGATGTCGCTGAAGAGACCGGTCTCGTTCAGCTCCTGCGCCATCTCCAGCAGCTTGGCATGCGGCACGCCGTCGATCTTGTTGAGCGCCAGAAGCACCTTGCGCTGGGAGTCTTCCAACGACTTGAGGATCGCCCGGACTTCTTCCGTGATGCCTTTCTGGATATCGATCAGCAGCAATACCTGATCGGAATCCTTCGCGCCCCCCCAGGCCGCATCCACCATGGCCCGGTCGAGACGGCGCTTCGGCTTGAAGATACCCGGCGTATCCACGAACACGATCTGCGCATTGCCTTCGATGGCGATCCCGCGAATGCGAGCGCGCGTCGTCTGCACCTTATGCGTGACGATGGCGACCTTGGAGCCGACAAGCTGGTTCAGGAGCGTCGACTTGCCCGCATTGGGCGCGCCGATAATGGCGACGAAGCCCGCGCGGGTGCCGCCTGCCTCAGTTTCACTCATGAGCTTCCCACTCGCCAATACCGATCAACATGGCCTCCGCCGCATTCTGTTCCGCCTGTCTCTTGCTGGTCCCGGTCGCCCGGATCGGCTCCACGCCGCTGATGTTTACTTCCATGGTAAAGACCGGCGCGTGCGGCGGTCCTTCCCGTTCGATTTCCTGATAGCGCGGCAGACCCGCGCCCTTCGCCTGCGCCCATTCCTGCAACGCCGTCTTGGCATCGGGCCGGGCATGTTCCGGCAGGCTCGCCATATCCTCCCAATGGGTGCGGATGAACCGTCTGGCAGCTTCATATCCGCCATCGAGATAGACCGCCGCGATGACCGCTTCGCAGGCATCGCCCAGAATGGCCAGTTTCCGACGGCCGCCGCCGCGCTGCTCGCTCGTCCCCAGCAGGAGATAGGAGCCGAGATCGACCGCTTCGGCCACCGCCGCGCAGGCCTCCTTGCGCACAAGCGCATTGAGACGCATGGCCAGCTCGCCCTCTTCGGCCTGCGGAAAATCCTCCATCAGCCATTCGGCCATCACAAGGCCCAGGACACGGTCGCCCAGAAATTCGAGCCGCTGGTTCGTCTGCTCGACAATCCCCGCATCGAGCGCGGAGGAATGGCTGAGCGCATGCCGCAAACGGCCGGTGTCCTTGAACTTGTAACCGAGGTTTTCCTCAAGCTGGGCGAGGTTCTTTTTCCCCGCCTTCTTCGTCATTCGCTGCTCCGTTCAAGTGGACCCGAAATCCACCCCCGATCGACCTGCCGGGCCGATCCGCCTAGTCGACCCATTGGCCGATGCGATCCCACCGGATCGCCCAGGGCCAGCGCCAGAATTGCCAGAAATGGGCCGTGCCGTCGCTGGAGAAGAAAATGATCTCCGCCTTGCCGATCAGATTTTCCGCCGGCACATATCCCACCACATTGGGCACGCGGCTGTCGCTGGAATTGTCGCGATTGTCGCCCATCATGAAGTAATGCCCGGGCGGCACGGTATAGACGCCGGTATTGTCGGTCACGCTGTTGCGGACGAGATCGAGCGTCATATACGACTTCCCGTTGGGAAGCGTCTCCTTGTATTGCGGGATGCGCCGGACGCCGCCATAGGAATCGCGCTCCACGAAATCCTCCACCCGCACTTTCGGCACGGCCTTGCCGTTGAGGTAGAGAACGCCGTCGATCATCTGGATCTTGTCGCCGGGCAGTCCGATCACGCGCTTGATGAAGTCGGTGCGGTTGTCGGTCGGCACCTTGAAAACGGCCACATCGCCGCGCCGGGGCTCGGCACCGAATACGCGGCCCGAAAAGACCGGCGGGCTGAAAGGCAGCGAGTGATGCGAATAGCCATAGCTGTATTTCGCCACGAAGAGATAATCGCCGATCAGCAGGGTCGGGATCATCGAGCCCGAGGGAATGTTGAAGGGCTGGAACAGGAAAGCGCGGATGAAGAGCGCGATCAGCAGCGCATAACCGACCGTCTTCAGATTGTCGGTCCAACCGGCGCTATGCGCTTTCTTCACATTCTCAGACATGGACATTTTCCAACTCCTGCCGCCGGGATACTCGCAAGACCCGCACCCGCCGGGGCGACCACATTCGCGGGACCATACCATAATGGGGCAGCGCGGCAGCCCCGCCGCCCCGCCAATCTGTTGCCGGCTTGTTACACCTGGGCCTTGGGAACGGCCGAAATGATGACGATCGCCTGAGCGAGCGGATGATCGTCGGTGATGGTGAGATGGATCACGGGGTCCATCCCGTCGGGAACGAGTTCGACAAGACGCGCATGAGCCCCGCCCGTGAGCGACATGGTCGGTTGCCCGCCGCGCAAATTGACCACGCCCATATCGCGCCAGAAGACGCCGCGCCGAAGCCCGGTGCCCAGCGCCTTGGAACAGGCTTCCTTCGCGGCGAAGCGCTTGGCATAGGAGGCCGCGCGCATCCGCCGCTTTTCCGACTTTTCGCGTTCGATCTCGGTAAAGATACGGTCGGTGAAGCGAGTGCCGAACCGTTCCAGCGTCTTCTCCACCCGCCGAATGTCGATGATGTCGTTGCCGATGCCGATAATCATGCTCACCTGCCCACCACGGCGCGGCCCGAGCGCGCCTCGTCCATCGCCGCGCGCATGCGCTTGATGGTCGAATGAAGCCCGCCGAAGATCGCCTCGCCGATCAGGAAATGGCCGATATTGAGTTCCTTCAGATCCGGGATGGCCGCGACCGGCCCCACCGTCTCGAAGGTAAGGCCATGGCCCGCATGAACCTCCAGCCCCGCTTCCGCGCCATAACGCGCCGCCTCGGCGATGCGCTGAAACTCCGTCTCCATCTGCGCCTCGTCGCCCGCGAAGGCGGCCTCGCAATAAGCGCCGGTATGAAGCTCCACCACCGGCGCGCCGAGCGAGACGGCGGCGTCGAGCTGCGCCCGGTCGGCATTGATGAAGAGGGAGACGCGAATGCCCGCTTCGTTGAGCTGCGCGATATAGGACTTCAGATGATTATGCTGCCCCGCGGCGTCGAGCCCGCCCTCGGTCGTCACTTCCTCGCGACGCTCCGGCACCAGGCAGGAGGCATGCGGCTTGTGACGAAGCGCGATCTCGAGCATTTCAACCGTCGCCGCCATCTCCAGATTGAGCGGCAGGCCGATTTCCGCCTTGAGGCGCTCAATGTCGCGATCGCGGATATGGCGCCGGTCCTCGCGCAGATGGGCGGTGATGCCGTCGGCCCCCGCTTCCGCCGCGAGCCGCGCGGCGCGGACCGGATCGGGATGATCCCCGCCGCGCGCATTCCGGATCGTGGCGACATGGTCGATATTGACCCCGAGACGCAGATAGCTGTTGTCGTTTGCCGACATGGCATGCTCTCCGTTCGACGCGCTCAGGCAAGGCCCCGGCTGCCCGGCTTCACGGCTTGCGTGCCTTGCAGCTCGGGCGGGAGGTCGTCGGGCTTGTAGGTGGGAATATCGATCTGCGCGAGCGAGATGAGCGGCGCACCCACATCCGCCTTGCCGCCGGAACGGTCGATCAGACAGGCTTCGGCCACCACGTCGCCGCCAACCTTGCGCACGGCGTCGATGCATTCGCGCGAGGAAAGCCCCGTCGTCACGATGTCCTCGACCACAAGCACCTTCGCGCCCTTCTTCAGCTCGAAGCCGCGACGCAGACGGAACTCGCCCTCTTCGCGCTCGACATACATGGCGGGCACATCCATGTGCCGGGCGGTCTCGTAACCGGGAATAATGCCGCCCACGGCGGGCGACACGATCACGTCGATCTTGCCAATCTCCGCCTTCTCGACCTTTTTGGCCAGTGCCTTGCACAGCCTGGAAGTGCGCTTGGGGTTCTGGAAGACCAGCGCCTTCTGCAAAAAAATCGGGCTGTGGAGCCCGGAGGAAAGGATGAAATGGCCCCGGAGCAACGCACCGGCCTTTTCAAATTCTTTCAGGACTTTCTCTTCCTTCATTCGCCTTCCCTCTAATTGGGCTTCAGCCGCCTAGCGGCGCGGCCGGATGACCTTGTTGACGCAGGACAGCCCGTTCAGCGCCGACATGATGCGCGTCAAATGTTTCAGATCGCGCACGTCGAGATCGATTTGTATGTCATAGAAATCCACGTCGCGCTGCGCCAGACTCAAATTGGTAATGTTCGACCCGTAATCGGCAATCAGCATGGCGATGTGGCCGAGCGACCCCACCTCGTTGCGCGCGATCACGCGGAGCTGGGCCGTGAAGGTCTGCGGATTTTCCGGGTCCGTTTCCCAGGTAAGGTCGATCCAGCGCTGGGATTCCTCGTCGAACTCCTGAAGCGCCGACGCATCGATCGGATAGACCGTGATCCCCTCGCCCGGCGTCAGAATACCCACGATGCGCTCGCCCGGCAGCGGATATGTTTCGGGCGCGAAACGGATTGCCAGCCCCTCGCTGCGGCCCGTGAGCTTGACGGCGGAAAGCCCGTCCTTGCCGTTGGCCGCCTTTTTTAGTCCGGTCTTGGCGAATTTGGTGCCCTCGAACTCGGGATAGACCACTTCCAGCACGCGGCCCGGATCGAGCGTCCCGTCGCCGACGGAAGCGAAAAGCTCCGTCAGGTCCTGCTTGCGCAAGGCGCCCAGCGCGCGCTCCAGAACCGCGTCGCTCGACTCCTTGCCCGCGCTGTCGAACACGCCCTTCAGGATCTGCTTGCCGAGGCGGCTGAACTCCGCCTGCTTGCTCGCCCGGATGGAGCGCCGGATGGCCGAGCGCGCCTTGCCGGTGGCGACGAACGCCTCCCAGGCCGGCGACGGACGCTGCGCGGCGGACCGGATGATCTCCACTTCGTCGCCATTCTTCAGGACGGTCCGCAACGGCAGATGCCGCCCGTTGATCTTGCAGCCCACGCAGGTATCGCCGATGTCGGTATGAACGGCATAGGCGAAATCGATGGGCGTCGCGCCGCGCGGCAGCGTGATGAGCAATCCCTTGGGCGTGAAGCAGAAGACCTGGTCGGAATACATCTGGAGCTTGGAGTATTCCAGAAACTCCTCCGGCGTGCCGCCATGCTCCAGCATCTCGACGAGCTGCCGGAGCCAGCGAAAGGTCGCGGCGAATTCCTGCGTCGCCGCCGCATCGCCCGCCGCTTCCTTGTAGATCCAGTGCGCCGCAATACCGAGCTCGGCGACCTCATGCATCTTCTTCGTGCGGATCTGCACTTCCACGCGCTTGCGCAACGGCCCGATCATCGTCGTATGAATGGAGCGATAGCCGTTGTTCTTCGGCGTGGAGATGTAATCCTTGAAGCGCCCGGGCACCATCGGCCATGAGGTGTGAAGAATGCCCAGCGCGCGATAACACTCTTCCTCGCTATCGACGATGACGCGGAAGCCGAAAATATCGGAAAGCTGTTCGAGCGAGATGCCGCGGCGCTCCATCTTGCGCCACATCGAATAAGGCCGCTTCTCGCGGCCCGCCACGGTGCAATGAAGGCCGTGCTCAGCAAGTTTCGCGATCAGTTCCTCGCGAATGTTCTCGACCGCGTCGCCGCTTTCCTCGCGGAAATCGTTGAGACGCTTCAGAAGCGTTTCGCGCGCCTCGGGATTGAGTTCCTTGAAGGCGAGGTCTTCCAGCTCGTCGCGGAATTCCTGGATACCCATACGGCCGGCCAGCGGCGCATAGATCTCCATCGTTTCCTGCGCGATGCGCTGACGCTTTTCCTGCGACTTGATGAAGTGCAGCGTGCGCATGTTGTGCAGGCGGTCGGCGAGCTTCACCAGCAGCACGCGAATGTCGTTCGACATCGCCAGCATGAATTTGCGGAAATTCTCCGCCTGCTTGGAATGCTCCGATGTCAGCTCGATCCGGGTGAGCTTGGTCACACCGTCCACAAGCTGGGCGACCTGCGGACCAAAAAGCTCGGTCAGTTCGTCCATCGTGCTGCCGGTATCTTCCACCGTGTCGTGGAGAAGCGCCGTCACGATGGTGGCACTGTCGAGCTTGAGGTCGGTCAGGATGCCCGCGACCTCGATGGGATGGGAGAAATAGGGATCGCCGCTCGCCCGCTTCTGGCTGCCATGCTGCTTCATGGCATAGACATAGGCACGGTTGATGAGCGCCTCGTCCGCCTTGGGGTCGTAGGCCAGTACGCGATCCACCAATTCGTACTGACGCATCATCGTCAGCGCTCTCCTTCACTCCATCAACGGACCGAAACAGGCCCGAAACGCAAAACGCCGCCCATCACCTTTCGGCCGGGCGGCGTCTCGAAAACTTCGCGGCACTGGCGGGGCGGACGCCGCGCCTCACACGATCAAACGTCCGATTCTCCGTCCTCGGCATCCGAGGATTTCTGCTGCGGCGAATCGATCTGGCTCTGGATCGCGCGCAGAAGGTCTTCCTCGCTCATACGCTCGCCGCCTTCCTCGCCGGAGGTGCCGAACGTATCCGGCACGGCCTCGGCCTCTTCGGAACCCGCCAGCAGAAGCTGCACATTTTCGGTTTCGGTGTCTTCCGACTCCACCCGCTTCTGCATGCTGCCGATCAGGTCTTCGCGAAGATCGTCGGGACCGACCGTCTTTTCGGCGATCTCGCGCAGCGCAACGACAGGATTCTTGTCATTGTCGCGGTCGACGGTCAGCTCGGAGCCCGCGGACATGGCGCGCGCCCGGTGGGCGGACAGCAGAACCAGCTCAAAGCGGTTCGGGACCTTGTCAACGCAGTCTTCAACGGTCACGCGGGCCATTCATGCAACTCCAGTTCAGGCGAATGCGAAAATCTTGCTCTCATATAGGCACAGCGGCGGCGGAAAGCAATGAAACACGGGCACTTACGCCATTTATTGCATCGCGTCAAGGCTTTAGCGGCTCAATCCTCCGAAGCGCATCCGGCGGCAACGCCCCGATCAGTGCATCGACGTTTTTTCCCGTAACCGGATGCCGCCAGCCCGGCACCACATCCTTCAGGGGCACGAGAACGAAGCCCCGCTCCGCAATGCCCGGATGCGGCAACGCCAGAGGCAGCGGCCCGGTCCCCGCCTCAACGCCCCGCTCGCCCTCGGCGGCCACCACCTGCCCGCGATAGTCGAGCAGGTCGAGATCGAGCGTCCGCTCGAACCATCGCAGACGCCGCTCCCGGCCGAAATGCCGCTCGATCTCATGCAGCTCGGCCAGCAAGGCCTCCGGGGCCCTGTCCGTCTCCACCTGCGCGACCGCGTTCACGAAATCCGGCTGCTCATGCGGCGAGACGGGCGGCGTGCGATAGAAACGCGACACGGCCACGACTCGGATGCCCCGCCCGTCCATCTCCCGCAGCGCCGCCTCCAGCGTCCGCCGCGGCGATCCGTATTCCGTCGGCAGGTTCCCGCCAAGCGCGATCAGAATGACGGGCTCGTCCCGCGCGCCGGGAGATGAAGGCTTGTTCATGAAATCCGAAACTCCTTTTCAGCGGAAAACGGCAAGGCTATAGGTGAACCCGCATCCGGCGCCCACTGGCCGGATCGCGGTTGAACGCTTCCCGATCTCCGGAGAATTTATACTCATGACATTTTACCCGAACGAACGCGTCGCCCTTTTCATCGACGGCGCAAACCTCTATTCCGCCGCGCGCGGTCTCGGCTTCGATATCGACTACAAGAAACTTCTCGACCATTTCCGCGCCAAAGGCATTCTCGTCCGCGCCTTCTACTACACCGCTCTTCTCGAAGATCAGGAATATTCCCCGCTGCGTCCGCTGATCGACTGGCTGGACTATAACGGCTATGCCGTCGTCACCAAGCCCGCCAAGGAATTCACCGATACCAACGGCCGCCGCCGCATCAAGGGCAATATGGATATCGAGCTGGCCATCGACGCGCTCGAAATCGCCGACAAGATCGACCATCTGGTGCTCTTTTCCGGCGACGGCGATTTCCGCCGCCTTGTCGATGCCGTGCAGCGCAAGGGCAAGCGCGTGACCGTCGTCTCCACCATGCGGTCGCAGCCGCCCATGATCGCCGACGAACTGCGCCGCCAGGCGGATGTCTTCCTGGAACTCGAAGCGCTTCGCGACGCCGTCGGCCGCAAACATGCCGAACGGCCCCAGCGCGACGACGATGACGACGATTACGACGACGAATATGACGATGACGACGATTACGAGGACGACGACGAAGATACTCGTCCCGGACGCGGCTGATGCCGGCAAAGCCTACCGTCACCGCCTCCCGGCCGGAACCGCCGGCCGATTGCGAGGTCTGCCCGCGGCTCGCCGCCTTTCGCCATGACAATGCGGCGGCCCATCCCGACTGGTTCAACAAGCCGGTGCCTTCATTCGGACCGGACGACGCGCGCTTGCTGATCGTCGGGCTGGCCCCCGGCCTTCAGGGCGCGAACAAGACGGGCCGCCCCTTTACCGGCGATTATGCGGGCGATCTTCTTTACGCGACGCTCGCAAAATACGGTTTTTCGGAAGGCAGCTATGGCGCCCGGCCCGATGACGGGCTGCGACTTCGCGATGCGATGATCACCAATGCGGTGCGCTGCGTGCCGCCGCAGAACAAGCCGACGGGCGAGGAAACGCGCAATTGCCTCTCCTTCCTCTCTGCTCGGATCGCAGCCATGCCCAACCTCACCTGCCTGCTGGCGCTGGGACGCATCGCGCATGACGCAGTGCTGACGGTACGCGACCTCAGAAAGTCGCAATACAAGTTCGCGCATGGCGCATCGCACGATATCGGCGGCGGGCTGACGCTTTTCGACAGCTATCACTGCTCCCGCTACAACACGAACACGGGCCGCCTCACCGAGGCGATGTTCCATGACGTGTTCGATCTGGTGGCGGCACATTTGGGGAAGTAACCCCGGACCGTCATTGCGAGCGTAAGCGAAGCAATCCGTCCTTCGAGACGGGCCTTGCGGCCCTCCCCAGGATGAGGCCGTCTTTTCCGGTTCCTCATGCTGAGGAGCGGCGGAGCCGCGTCTCGAAGCAGCTTCGTCGGCTCCGCCTCCTCGCAATGACGAAATCTAGCCGTAGCGCTGCTCCGTCCACGGATCGCCTTCATTGTGGTAGCCGCGCTCTTCCCAGAAGCCGGGCTTGTCCACCGCGCTGAACTCGATGCGGCGGATCCACTTCGCGCTCTTCCAGAAATACCATTGCGGCACGATGGCGCGCACCGGCCCGCCATGTTCGCGCGTCAGCGGCGCGCCCTCCCAGCTATGGGCGATCAGCACATCGGGCGCCAGAAACGCCTCCAGCGTGAGATTGGTCGTATAGCCGTCATAGGCATGAAAAACGACATGCCGTGCGTCCGCCTTGGGTCGGACGAGATCGACGATCGCCCGCGACGGCACGCCCGCCCAGCGATTGTCGTAGCGGCTCCATGTCGTGACGCAATGAATGTCGCTGACATCTTCCGCCTGCGGCAGCGCCATGAACTCGTCGAAGGAGAGCGTGACGGGCTTTTCGACCAGCCCCTCGATCCGCAGCTTCCATGTCGCCTTGTCGAGATCGGGCTGCACACCGAGATCGAGCACCGGCCATTTCTCGACCAGATGCTGGCCCGGCGGCAGACGGTTCTCGTGAGCGCGGTCCGGCGCACCCGTCAGATGGCGGCCCTCTTCCGCCGTCTTCTGCTTGGAGCGGATGAGCTTGTCCTTGATGCGTCCGAGAAGATTTGGGTCATCGTCGTCACTCACGATCCGTCTCCACGCTTTCTGCCCTGGGGGTGTCTTTCCGGCGCAACTGGGCAAAGACAACGCCGCCCAGAATAAGGGCAAGGCCCGCCAGATGATAAAACCGAAACGGCTCGCCAAGCAAAAACACGGCAAGCAGGCTGACGAGAATGGGCACGAAGTAGAGCGTGAGCCCGGCCCTGGACGCCCCCAGAAGCTCCACGCCCCTGTTGAAACAGACATAGGCAAGGATCGAGGGGAAGATCGTCACATAGAGTACGGCCAGAATGCTGTCCCAGCCGAGCGTGAAGGGCTGCGTGTGGAAGCTCTCCCAGATATAGAGCGGCAGGAGTGCGACCCAGCCCGTCATGAAGGTCAGGCTGAGAAAGGTCATGGGATGGATTTGCGGCCGCCAGCGCAGGCCCACCGAATAGGCCGCGTATAACACTACGCCCGCAAAGACCCACGCATCGCCCTCATTGAGGGACAGCGCCGCAAGCCGCTGCCAATCGCCCTTGAAGAGCGTGACGATCACCCCGGCAAGCGCCAGCACCATGCCGGCAAGTTCCCGCCAGCCAGGCCGTTCCCCGAGAAAGAGCAGAAAGACGACGATGATGGCAGGCATCGCCGCCTGCAGCAGACCCGCATTGATCGCCTGCGTATTGCCGAGCCCGATATAGAGACATGTATTGAAGGTAGCGATGCCGATGACGCCCAGCGCCACGATGACCGGCCAACTGCGTTTCAGGGCTTCGCGGTCATTCAATACGGGCCGCCATGCAAAAGGCAGCAGGACCAGGAAGGCGAAAAACCAGCGCCAGAAGGCAAGCCCGATTGGCGGCACGGCCGTCACCGCGGCGCGCCCCACGATCGCGTTTCCCGCCCAGAACAACGCCGTAAAGAAAAGAAGAAGCCAGGGCCGCTGATACATCCACCGGCCTGCCCCCAGCACCGCGCTCACGGCCTAGCCCCTGTCGCGCAGGAGGCGCGCCTTGTCGCGCTGCCAGCTCCGTTCCTTCATGGTCTCGCGTTTGTCGGCGTGCTTCTTGCCCTGAGCCAGCGCGATCTGGAGTTTGGCGAGCCCCCGGTCGTTGAAATAGAGCCTGAGCGGCACGACCGTCATGCCCTGACGCTGCGTCGCATTCCAGAGCTTGGCGATTTCCTTCTTGTGCAGAAGCAGGCGGCGCGGGCGGCGCGGCTCGTGATTGAACATGCTCGCGGCCTGCTGATATTCGGGGATGAAGCAGTTGATGATCCGCGCCTCCCCGTCCTTCACCTCCACATAGGCCTCGTTGAGGCTCGCCTGCCCGCCGCGCAGCGATTTCACTTCCGTGCCGAAAAGCTCGATCCCCGCCTCGAAGGTCTCGCCGATGGCATAGTCGTAGCGCGCGCGCCGGTTGTCCGCGATCACCTTCGATCCGTCACCGGCTTTCTTCTTTGCGCCACCGCTCTTTGAGGACATGGGGTCTGTATCAGTTCAGCAGGCCCGCGTGCCGCATGGCCCCGCGTACCTGCTCCTTGGTGGCGTCGGAAATGCCGATCAGCGGCAGGCGCAGTTCGTCGCTGCAAAGCCCCAGCTCGCTGAGCGCGAACTTGGCGGGCGCCGGATTGGATTCCACAAAGAGCGCAGTATGGAGCGGCATCAGCCGGTCCTGAAGCTCCAGCGCCTTCGCAAAATGACCCGTCAGCGTCGCCTCCTGAAATTCCGAACACAGCTTCGGCGCCACATTGGCCGTGACCGAAATGCAGCCGACGCCGCCATGCGCATTGAAGCCCAGCGCCGTCGCATCCTCGCCGGAAAGCTGGCAGAAGCCCTCGCCCATCGCCTCGCGCTGCAGGCTCACCCGGGCGAGATTGGCGGTCGCATCCTTCACGCCGTGGATATTCTTCAGCTCGAAGAGCCGCGCCATGGTCTCCACGCTCATGTCGATCACGCTGCGGCCGGGGATATTGTAGATGAAGATCGGAATATCGACGGCGTCGTTCACCGCCTTGAAGTGCCGATAGAGCCCTTCCTGGCCGGGCTTGTTGTAATAGGGCGTGACAACCAGCGCCCCGTCGGCGCCCGCCTCCATCGCAAAGCGCGTCAGGCTCACCGCCTCGGCGGTGTTGTTGGAGCCCGTTCCGGCCATGACCGGCACACGGCCCGCCGCCGCCTTCACGCACAGCTCGATTACCCGGCGATGCTCGTCATGGCTGAGCGTGGGCGACTCGCCCGTGGTACCGCAGGGCACCAGCCCGTGCGTGCCCTGCTCGATGTGCCACTCGACCAGTTTCTCAAAGGCAGCCTCGTCCACCTTGCCGTCGCGAAACGGGGTGATGAGAGCGACAAAGGATCCCTTGAACATGACTTGGCTCCATAGCGGGGGCTGGCGTTTTGAAGGCGCGCAACATAACCGTAACTTTCTGAAGCGGCAAGGAAATGCCCCTTTCATGACGATCCCTATTGCAGCGCGAAGTCGTGGCTCTGTAAGCTGAGGACGAAAAGGCAGTCTCGAATGCCGTGGGCCGGGGGGCCGGACGTGCTTTTAGGGTAAATGGGGCCATGAGGCGACGCCTGTCGCAGCGGGGGCCCAATCCTCCAGTGACTGCGAGGTCGTGCCGTGATGGGCCGATATGGAAGGCGTATTTCTTCTCTGACCTGTTTCCGGCTGGCAGCCGCCTGCCTGTTGCCCTGCGCGGCGCTCGGCCTTGCCGCGCCGGCCGGCGCGGCGGAAGTCCCGCTGGCCCGCCCGGCGGCGGGGGCCGCGGCAACCGCCGCATCCGCTCCCACGCCCGTCCCCGCCCCCACGGCCCCGGCCGGCATACTGGACGCTGCCGACTGGAGCCATGTCGCACGCGCCTTCGACCTGGCCGATGACGGCCACTGGACGATATTCGACGGCGAAGCCGCCGCGGTGAAAAACCCCGTCGCAAGAAAGCTCCTGCTCTGGGACAAGCTGGTGGAGAAGGACAGCGGCGCCAAACTCGCCGACATCGCCGCCTTCCAGAACGCCAATCCCGACTGGCCGCTCCAGTCGCTGCTCGACCGGCGCGCCGAGGAGGCCCTTCTCAGCTATTCCGCCGGCGCGCAGGACACGCTGAGCTGGTTTGCCGCCCACCCCCCCGTCACCGGCGACGGCAAGATCCGCTATGGCGAGACGCTGATCCTGTCCGGCGACAAGGAGCGCGGCGCCGACTGGATCCGGCGGGCCTGGACGGAAAACGATTTCTCCACCGCCAGGCAGAAGGAAATCATCGCGCAATACGGCCAATATCTGACGCAGGACGTGCAGATGGCGCGGCTCGCGCGGCTTCTCTGGGAACGCCGCAGCACCGATGCGCGCAAGACGGCGGCCCTGCTGGGCGAAGACGCTCAAAAACTCGCCGATGCGCGCATCCATCTCGCGAGCCGTTCCAGCAAGGCGGAAAACGCGCTGTCCCGTGTGCCCCCCTATCTGCGGCGCGACCCCGGCCTGATCTTCGATCAGGTCCGCTACGAGCGCCGCAAGGGCAATGACACGATGGCCCTGCCGCTGCTGCTGACCGCGCCGGCAAGCCCGGGCGATATGGTCCGTCCCGATAGCTGGTGGGTGGAACGGCGCATCGCGGCCAGAAAGGCACTGGCGGACGGGCTCTTCTCGCAAGCCTACAAGATCGCCTCCGAACACGGCCTCACCGAAGGCGGCGACTTTGCGGAAGCCGAATTCCTCTCCGGCTGGATCGCCCTTCAATATCTGAACGAACCGGCCAAGGCCGCCGCCCATTTCGACCGGCTGGACAAGGGCGTCTCGACGCCGATCAGCAAGGCGCGCGCGAAATACTGGCTGGCCCGCGCAGCCGAGGCCGGCGGCCATGCCGACCGGGCCAAGCGCTTCTATACCGAGGCTTCCGCCTATCCGACGACGTTTTACGGCCAACTCGCCATCGCCGCCGAGGCCGCGCAGGGCGGCGACGGGATGCTGAAACTCGCCAACGACCCGACATTGCCGCAGAAGGAAAAGCAGAGCTTTGAAAAGCGCGAACTCGTGCAGGCGGCGAAAATCCTCCACCAGATCGACCGGCAAAGCACGCTCTGGACCTTCATGCTGCATATGGCGGACCGGCTGAACGACCCGGCCGAACTTGCAGCGCTCGCCGATCTGGCCCGGCAGTTCGGCAATCCGAAGCTCTCGATCCGTGTCGCCAAATCGGCGGCGATGCGCAATATCGTGCTGGCGGACAGGGCCTATCCGACGAACCTGATGCCGAGCTGGAAACCGGTCGGCCCGAGCGTGGAGCCCTCGCTCGTCTATGGCCTGTCGCGGCAGGAAAGCGAATTCGACGCCGACGCCGTGAGCCATGCCGGCGCGCGCGGCCTGATGCAGCTCATGCCCTCCACGGCGCGGCTGGTGGCGCGGCAGTTCAACCTGCCCTATTCGCGCAGCCGCCTGACCGACGCGGAATACAACGCGACGCTGGGCGCCGCCCATCTCGGCGATCTCGTGCAAAACGAGTTCGGCGGCTCCTACATCATGAGCATCGCCGCCTACAATGCCGGCAAGCGGCGCGTCGACCAATGGGTGGACCGATATGGCGACCCGCGCTCCACCGCCGTCGATCCCATCGACTGGATCGAGAACATTCCCTATTCGGAAACCCGCAACTATGTGCAGCGCGTGATGGAGAACCTCGAAGTCTATCGCGCACGGCTGGACGGCAAGGAACAGCCCATCCGGCTCGGCGCCGATCTCCGGCGCAATACCGGACCGGCCATCACCGCCCCACCGCCCGAGCGCAAACCCGACGATTTACCGCTTGTGCGCCCGGCCCCCAAAGGCCATATGGCTCCCGTCGTCGAGGCGGACGATCGCTGACCCCATTTTGTGACGACCCGCGGGAGATAACGCATGCAGCCCACGCCCTACCGGGACTTCCTCTACACCACGCAGGAAGGGCTGAGGCTCTATGCGCGCGACTATGGCGAGCGGACCGCGCCGAAAACGCCGGTCATCTGCCTGCCGGGCCTCACGCGCAATTCCAAGGATTTCGACGCGCTGGCGAGCTTCCTCTCGCATGAACGGCGCGTACTCTGCCCGGACCTGCGCGGGCGCGGCCTGTCGGAATATGCGGGCGGCGCGGACGCCTACACGCCCCAGAACGAACTGATGGACACGCTCGACCTGATGACGGCGGCGGGCATCCATCAGGCGGTCTTCATCGGCACTTCGCGCGGCGGCCTCATCGCCATGCTGATGGCCGCCTTCCGCCCCGTCGCCCTCAAGGCCGCGATCCTCAACGATATCGGCCCCGAGGTCGAGGCAAAGGGCCTGGAGCGCATCGCAGGCTATGCGGGCACAATGGAAACGCCCTCGACCTGGGACGAGGCGGCGGTCAAGCTGCGCATGATGAACGAGCGCGATTTTCCCAACGTCACCGGCGCGGAATGGCGCGCCTTCTCGCAACGCACCTTCGCCACCGATGAAAACGGCGCGCCGAAAATGGACTACGATCCGAAGATCGGCACCGCCATGCGCAAGGGGCTCGACGCCGCCAAGGGCGAGCTGCCCGATATGTGGGCCCAGTTCAAGGCACTCTCCCATGTGCCCGTGCTTGCGCTGCGCGGCGAGAACTCCGACATCCTCTCCGCCGAGACGCTGGCGAAGATGGCCGAGGAACATCCCGCGCTGACGCCGGTCACGCTGCCCGACCAGGGGCACGCCCCTTTCCTCGACAGCCAGCCCGAATTCGACGTCATTGCGGACTTCCTCGAACGTCACGCCCTCTGATTACCGTCTCAGCCGCAGCATCTTCGTCGCCCCTTTCTGAAACTCGTAAGGCACGGGCACCAGCTCGGCCCTTATGCCGTCCCGTGCAAACTGCGCCAGCACACCGGGCAGATGGCTCGACGGGCGTCCGTCGAGGTTGACGAGCGGAAAGACGCGCACCTCCTCCGCGACACGCAGCAGTTCGCGCAGCGCCTCTATGTGGAAAGCGAAATCGAGATCGTCGCCGTAAAGGAACAACAGATGCGATGAGAGCGCGAGGCAGAACGCGTTGTCCGCAAACGGCAGACGCGGCAGTGACGCCTCGACATAGCGCCGCGCAGCTTCACGGCCGTAATCGGCCAGAAAAAGCGCCAGCGCCTCGCGCCTGATCTTCTCGATAGTGTCCGGCGATCCGTAATGCGACCAGCGGAAGCGATAGCGCGCCTGACGCAGGCCCTCCATCATCGCGCCGCGCGTCTCCTCGAAACGCTGCGCGATCGCCTTGCCGGGCAAGGCGTAAAGCGGATCGGCGGCGGTCACCCGCGCGCCCGCGGCCGAGGCTTCCGCCGCGAAAGACGACGGCCCCGCCCCCACATCCAGAACGGCATGGCGAAGATCCGCCTCCTCCAACGCGAAGAAGGCGCGATACTCCCAGAGGCGCCGCCCCCAGGGCACGATCCCGTCCAGTCTGAATTCCTGCTCCATCTCCATCACCGGCTCTCCTTTCAGGCCATTTTCGGAAACGGCCTTCTCCGGTGGAGGAAACGAAAAAGGCCGCCTCGAAGCGGGCGGCCTTTCTGTCGGATCGACGCACGATCTGGTCCAGGGCCACCCTCAGGCGGTCCACCAACCGATCATCTTGTGCGCGACGTAAGTCATTCGATCCTCATTCGTTGAGCGGGAGACTACGCCCGCCCTAGCTTTTCGCCAAGCGATTACTTCGCCTTGCGGTAGTGCATGATGCCCCAGGCGAGATAGCCCTTGTCGGCACCGTTCACCCAGTGCTCAAGACCCTTGATCATGTTGTCGATATATTCGCGGCTCACGCCGACCTCGACAAGCTTGTCATAGTTCTTCTTGAGCTCCTGCCCCACACGGAAATAGTGCCGGCGAAGCTGGTCGACATGATCGTCGAAACCGATCTTCTCGAAGCCCATTCCCGTCAGCGTCTTCTCGTAGAAGCCCGGGGACCCGAGGGTGGACAGGTGAATGCGGTCGAGGATCGGCTGCAGCACATCCGCCGGGCAGTTATCCGACTGCATCGGGTCGGTGAAGATGAACTGACCGCCCGGCTTCAGCACGCGGGCCACTTCTTCCATCACCTTGACGCGATTGCC
The DNA here is from genome assembly GCF_011762095.1 of Parvibaculum indicum. GTDB lineage: Bacteria > Pseudomonadota > Alphaproteobacteria > Parvibaculales > Parvibaculaceae > Parvibaculum > Parvibaculum indicum. Next base: position 276,235 of record NZ_JAASQO010000001.1, read on the forward strand.
GCTGTGCAGGATCGAGTCCTGCGACCAGACGACGTCGAAGGAATTGTCCTCCGCCGGAATGTCCTCGAAGCTGCCATGCTTGACCGCGATCTTGTCCGACAGGCCGGCCTTCTCGCTCATCTCGCGATTGATGGCGTTCTGCTTGTCGGAGATGTTCACGCAGGTGACGTGACAGCCATAGGTCTCCGCCAGGTAACGCGCAGCCCCGCCATAGGCGGCCCCGATGTCGAGCACCTTGGTATCGGGACCGAGATTCTCGATCTTGGCCGCGATGGTCTCGTCGGTGCGATGGCTCGCATCGCCGACCGGCTCCACATCGTCCTTGTAGAGACCGATGTGGATGTCCTTACCGCCCCAGATGGTGAAGTAGAACTTATCCGCATCGTCGCTGTCGTAATACTCTTCCGCCTTGGCGACGGCGTTCGCATTAGGACTCGTCATCGTAGGCCTTCTCCGCAACGTGAACGTAAAAGTCGGTTTCCTTCTCGTCGTAGTTCGCCTCGAAGTCGCCATAGGTGGTGATCTTCTGGAAGCCGATCTCATGCATGAGGCGCTTCACATAGGTCTTGCGCAGCGGGAACATGTTGAGGTGATAGACGCTGTCGTCCGGGAAGGTGTAGCGGAAACGCGCCAGCGAGTCGTCGACATGCTCCGGCTCGGCCGTCACCTGGTCGCCGCAATAGTAGTATTTGTGCTTCGTGCTGAAGCCTTCATCCATGATCAGGTCGTAGTTGCGCTGGTCCAGGATGAGGACGCCGTCATGCTTCAGCGCCGCATAGAATTCGGCAAGCGCCCGGCGACGGTCCTTCTCCTCGAAGAGATGGGTAAAGGAGTTACCGAGGCACACGATGGCGTCGTATTTGCCGTGGACGTCCTTGTTCAGCCAGCGCCAGTCCGCGCAGATGGTCTGAAGAACGATGCCGTTGTCGCGGCCATTGTCGAACGCCTTGATCAGCATTTCCTTGGCGCCGTCGACGGTGGTCACGTCGAAACCGGCCTTGGCGAGCTGCACCGAGTGGAAACCTGTACCTGCAGCGACGTCGAGGATCTTGTGCTTGCCGAGCTTTTTCAGCAGGTCGATGAAGAAACGGCCCTCGCCTTCGGCGCGGCCCTTCCAGTCGATCAGCTGATCCCATTTGTCGACGAAGGATTCCGTGTATTCGTGCTGATAGTGATCGGATTCACGAACCGCGAGGGGATCCTCGCCGAAATCCTGTTCTTTCTTGAGTACGGTACCAGACATATTGCCCCTTCAAAAATGCCGACATGCCGGGCGCGCAAAAGCGCGCTCCGCAGTTCGGTCAATTTGTGGCGACACCGACCTCGTGCCGGCGTCATAGCTCTCGATTTTTAAGGTCTGCACGGAGATGAGCGCAGGATGCGCAAGGCAGACCGCACCAAACAGATCGCCGATGGTGGCGACCGCGCAGCATAGGAAGCCGCATAGAGGGTGCTGCCGGGGCCAAATCCTCAATGGACAGCACAGCATGAACGCTGCGCCGGAGAACCCGTCACCCGACGGTCAGGACCGTAACAAAGGCCCTATGAGGTATCAACAGCAGGACGGAAAAACTTTTGAAAACTCTTTGTTTTCAATTCGATATTTCATTTTTCTGAAAAACTTCCTTCAAAAAACCGTTCCTATATGTCGAGCCTGTAGGCTTTTCCCTCGCGCTTCACATAGCCCGCCGTCGGCGCCGCGAAATGCGTTCCGATCACAAGAACCGAGGTTTCCGCGAGGTTTTCGAACATTCTTTCGCGAGTCGCCGTCGATCCGGTCGAGTCGACATCCGCCGACGACGCCCAGTCCGGCCGCGCGAACTGGCAGGGATGGTGGATGAAATCGCCGGTAATCAACGCTTCCTCCCCTTTCGAGGAAATCCTGACGCTGACATGGCCCGGCGTGTGCCCGACGGTGGGAACAAGGGAGACTTCATCGCAAAGCCGGTGATTCATCTCCACCAGATCGACCAGCCCCGCGTCGAAGACGGGCTTCACGGAATCGGCAAAGACAGCAAGCTGCTCTTCGTTCTCGCTCTGGGACCGCCAGTGCTCGAATTCAGGGCGCGCCATCAGATAGCGCGCCTGGGGAAAGGTCGGCACCCATTCGCCATCCTTGAGCATGGTGTTCCAGCCGACATGATCGACATGCAGATGGGTGCACATCACCATATCGATGGAGGACGCGGGGTAGCCCGCCTCCGCCATGCGCTCCAGAAAGGGTTCGTGCCGGTCGTTCCAGATCGGCGCCATGCGGCCCTGCTTGTCGTTACCGAGGCAGGTATCGACCATGATCCGGGCCGACGGCGTATCGACGATGAGGGCGTGAATGCTCATGACGAGCTTGCCCTCCTCCGTCACGAAATGCGGCTTCATCCACTCATAGGGCGCGACCGCCTCCGGCGTCGCCTGGGGAAGGATGAAGCGCGTGCCGCCCGCCATCTCCATCTCGACGATCCGCGTCACGGTGACATCGCCGATACGCCATTGTTCCATTCTCTCCTCCCCTCATCCTTTCGGTCCCTCATCGCGAAACTAGGGCAAACCGGCGCGAGTCTCTCAAAAATTTCATTTTGCAGTTGCGAAAGAGCTCCCCACATGACCCGATAGAACGGTTGCTTACGGAGCTTCCCATGGCCGCGCAGACCCCGTCCCGATCCGACCCGAAACGCTCCGCCCCCTCAAGGGCGGAATGTTCGGTGCTCGTCTTGCAGGGCGGCGGCGCGCTCGGCGCCTATCAGGCGGGCGTCTATTGCGCCCTGTCGGAGGCCGGGATCGAGCCGCAATGGCTGGCGGGGATTTCCGTCGGCGCCATCAACGCGGCGATCATTGCGGGCAACCGACCGGAAGACCGCGTGGAAAAGCTCAAATCCTTCTGGGACCGCGTCTCCGGCTCGCTGCCGGGCGAGCCTTTCATGCCCGGGCTGGAAGCGCGCAGCCTCTATGCGCGTGCCAGCGCCGCCACGGCCCTCGCCTTCGGCATACCGAGCTTCTTCACGCCGCGTATGCCGCCTCCCTTTCTGCACCCCGCCGGCAGCCCCGCCGCGCTCAGCTTCTACGACACCGCCCCGCTCGCCGACACGCTGGAGGAGCTTGTCGATTTCGACAGGCTGAACGGGGGCGATGTGCGGTTCAGCGTCGGCGCGGTGAACATCCGCAGCGGGAATTTCGTCTATTTCGACAATCACGACATGGAGGTCGGACCGAAGCATGTCATGGCCTCCGCCGCGCTTCCACCCGGCTTCCCGCCCATCGAAATCGACGGCGAATATTACTGGGACGGTGGCATCGTCTCCAACACGCCGCTTCAATATGTGCTGGAAGAAGACCCGGTGGACGACATGTGCGTCTTTCAGGTCGATCTCTTCAATGCGCGCGGCCCTCTCCCCCGCACCATCGGCGAAGTGGCCGAGCGCGAAAAGGACATTCGCTTTTCCAGCCGCACACGCCTCAACACCGACGTCTTCCGCCGCCGCCACCGCATGGAAAAGGCCGTCAGCAATCTTTTGAAGAAACTGCCGCCCGAATTCGCCGACGATCCCGATGTGCAGGCATTGCGCGAATGCGACCGGCGTAACGCCATCACCATCATCCATCTCATCCATCGCCGCATGCGCTACCACAATCACGCGAAGGACTATGAATTCTCCCGCGCCACGATCGGCGATCACTGGCAAGCGGGCCGCAACGACGTGACGCGCACGCTGCGCCACCAGGCATGGCGCGACCGCCATCGCCCCGAAAGCGGCATCCAGGTCTTCGACCTGACGCGGGATGCGACCGACTGAGCGTCAGCACTGAAAGGAGTGCAAGCATGAAACTGAAAGACAAGGTTGCCCTCATCACCGGATCGGCGAGCGGCATCGGCAAGGCCATCGCCACCCGATACGCCTCCGAAGGCGCGAAAGTCGCGATCGCCGACCTCGACGCCGACAAGGCGCAGGCAACGGCCAAGGAAATCGACAATGGCAGCAGCGGCGAGGCCATGGCCGTCGAAATGGACGTGACGAACGAAAAGGCCGTGAATGACGGCGTGCAAAAGATCGTCGACAAATGGGGCACGATCGACGTGCTGGTAAGCAATGCCGGCGTGCAGATCGTCAACCCAGTGGAAAATTTCGCCTTCGAGGACTGGAAGAAGATGCTGGCGATCCATCTCGACGGCGCCTTCCTCACCACCAAGGCCTGCCTGCCGCACATGTACAAACAGGGCTCGGGCAGCGTGATCTATATGGGCTCGGTCCACTCCAAGGAGGCCTCGGTCCTGAAATCGGCCTATGTGACGGCCAAACACGGATTGCTGGGTCTCTGCCGCACCGTCTCGAAGGAAGGGGCCGAGCATGGCGTGCGGGCCAATGTCATTTGCCCCGGCTTCGTGCGCACGCCGCTGGTGGACAAGCAGATCCCCGAACAGGCCGAGGAACTCGGCATTTCCGAAGAAGAAGTCATCAAGAACGTGATGCTGAAGCAGACCGTCGACGGCGAGTTCACGACCGTGGAAGACGTCGCCGAAGTCGCCCTGATGTTTGCAAGTTTCCCCAGCAATGCGCTGACCGGCCAGTCCGTGGTGGTAAGCCATGGCTGGTACATGCAGTAATGCGACGGACGGCTCTTGCCGTCATTGTGAGCGCAAGCGAAGCAATCCAGCACGACACGGCAAGGCGTGGATTGCTTCGGTCCCATGGACCTCGCAATGACGGATTTAGAGGCGCGAAAAGGGCCTAGACCTCGCCCGTCAGCCACCGCGCAGCCAGCGCTTCCAGATCGTCGCCGAGGCCCGTGTCGATATCGTCCTGCGCCCCGTGGGAGCACAGGCCGCGCACCAGACCGTCCTTGATCGAATAGCACCAGCCATGGACCCGAAGGTCCTGCCCCTTGGCCCAGGCATCGCGGACGATGGTGGTGGTGCAGACATTGCGCACCTGTTCGAGCACATTCAGCTCGCAGAGACGATCCACCCGGCCGTCCTCATCCTCCGCCGCGTCCACATGATGGCGGTGCAGCCTGTACACGGCACGAATATGGTTGAGCCAGTTGTCGATCAGGCCGTGATCGGCCCGCTCCAGCGAGGCGCGCACGCCGCCGCAGCCATAATGGCCCGTGACGATGATGTGCTTCACCTTCAGCACCTCCACCGCGAACTGAAGCACGGAGAGGCAGTTCAAATCCGAGGCGACCACCACATTTGCGATATTGCGGTGAACGAAGACCTCGCCCGGCGGCAGGTCGATGATCTGGTTGGCCGGAACGCGGCTGTCGGCGCAGCCGATCCAGAGAAACTCGGGCGCCTGCTGTCGGGAAAGACGGTTGAAGAATTCCGGATCGCGCTCCTTGACCCCTTCGGCCCACTCCCGGTTACGCTCGAACAACGCCTTGAGTTCTGGCATTTTCCCCATCCTGCATCCCTATACGAAACCGTCCGCGCGGCGCCGGGGTAGATAGCATTTTTTTCGCGGAAGAAAATACGGGTTAATTTTTACACCACATTTTTGTTGAATGAATTAAAGCACATTTTTTTATTGAATTTTTTGCGCCGCCGTCTCACCTTCTCCCCATCCGACCCCCGCGCCCCCGGCAGATGCCGGCCGGCACGCCGAAACGACTGGTAGCATGTTCCAAGCAGCCGCTCCCCTGGCCCCCTACGCCGTCATCGGCGTCATCGCCATCATGCTCGTACTCTTCGCCACCGAGAGGTTCCCGCCCGAAGTGGTGGCGGTCGGCGGCGTGGGCGTGCTGCTGGCCACGGGCCTGCTCGAGGCGGATTCCATGCTGTCCTCCTTCGCCAATGACGCCCCGGTCACGATCGCAGCCATGTTCATCCTGTCCGGCGCGCTGGTGCGCACGGGCTTTCTCGCCAATCTGACGGCGCGCTTCCAGCGGGCAGCGGAAAACGGAAAACGCGGGGTCTTCTCCTGGCTGATGGGGCTGACCGCCGCAGCCTCCGCCTTCATCAACAATACGCCGGTCGTGATGGTGATGATCCCCATTGTGATGGGCATGGCGGCCAAGCTGAAGACGGCGCCTTCGCGCATGCTGATCCCGCTTTCCTATGCGTCGATCATGGGCGGCACCTGCACGCTGATCGGCACCTCGACCAACCTGCTGGTCAATGGCGTCGCAGTCGCCAACGGCATGGAGCCTTTCGGCATGTTCGAGATCACCGCGCTGGGCCTTACCCTGACGGTTCTCGGCGGCACGGCGATGATGGTGATGGCGCATTTCCTGCTGCCGGAGCGCATGACGCTGGCGGGCATGCTGGGCGAGCGCAAATCGCAACGCTTTCTCACCGACGCGCTGCTCAACCCCGGTTCTCCCTTTATCGGCAAGCGTGTGGGCGACATCGAAACCTTCCGCAAGCGCGACATTCGCGTGGTGGACGTGGTGCGCAACGAACGCTCGCAGCGCCACCGGCTCGACACGCTGGTATTGCAGCCGCGCGACCGCATCGTCTTCGAATCCAGCATGGCCGAGGTGCTGAGCCTGCGCTCGGAGGCGAGCGTTCAGCTTGCGCCCGAAGGCCTCTCCGAAGTCGGCCAGCGCGAGGCCGTGGTGGTGGAAGCGCTGGTTGCGCCCAATAGCGGCCTGATCGGGACGGAGCTGCGACACCAGCGCCTGCGCCGCCGCTATGCGATCTATATTCTCGCCGTGCACCGCCATGGCGAAAACCTGGGCCGCCAGATCGGCGAGATCGCCCCCCAGGCGGGCGACACGCTGCTGATCGAAGGCGCCGCGGAAGACGTGAAGCGGCTGTCGGAAGAGATGAACCTGCTGAACCTCACCGAGCCCGCCGAACGCGGCTATCGCCGCAACAAGGCGCCGCTCGCATTTGCCGTGCTGGCGGGCGTGGTGTTGCTCGGTGCGCTCAACGTGATGCCGCTTTCCGCCCTCGCGGTGATCGGCGTGGGCGTGGTGCTGTTCACCGGCTGCCTCGATGCCGACGACGCCTTCCGCGCGATAGACGGGCGCATATTGGTGCTGATCTTTTCCATGCTCGCCGTCGGCGCGGCACTGGACAAATCCGGAGCGGTGGCGCTCATCGTGAACGGCGTCGCGCCATGGCTGACGGAACTGCCCCCGCTGGTCGCGCTTCTCGCGGTCTATGTCATGACGTCGATCATGACAGAGCTTGTGACCAACAATGCCGTCGCCATCGTGATGACCCCCATCGCCATCGGCCTTGCCCATCAACTGGGATTCGACCCGCGCCCCTTCGTGGTGGCGGTGATGTTCTCCGCCAGCGCAAGCTTCGCCACGCCCATCGGCTACCAGACGAATACGCTCGTCTACGGCCCCGGCGGGTACCGCTTCACCGACTTCATGAAGATAGGCATCCCGATGAACCTCATCGCCACCGCCATCACGGTAACGGTCGTGCCGATGATCTGGCCGTTGTGACAGCGGGAAACGGATACCGCGCGAACGAGCTGACGCCTGCCGCCCATTTCTCGGAAACGGCATCATTCCCTCAAACGCGCATGGATCACTGGTTGCGGGCGACGTGCCGCGCCATTGCCGCGATAACATCGGTTCGAGTGACGATACCGACGATGCGCTCATCTCGCAGCACCGGCACGGCATCGACCTCACCGTCGGCCATCATGGGAAGCAAATCGCCAAGCGATGTTGTTACCGCGGCCCGTGGACCGGTCACATTCATCACGTCTCCCGCGTACACCGGCTTGTCTCTCCCGCGATTGAGCAGGCCTTTGAGTGCAGACAGGAAACCGCCGCCAAAATAGCGGGCGTCATCCCTGGCCCGGGCAATGAGGTGCATCTGAAAGATAACCCCGAGGAATTCCGCATTCGGCCCAACGACCGGAAGCGACGTGAAACGGTGGCGTTTGAACAGCTCCGCAATTTCGATCAAAGGCGTATCCCGCGCCACGGTGATGAGTTCATGCGACATGATGTCGGCTGCCGCAAGCGGGGCCGTTTGATGACTGGCCGCCTGTAATTCCGCTGCGCCGATCAACCGCGCCAGATCCTCGACGCCGAGGTTCAGAGATTGCCGGTAGCGCTGCAGGATGTCGGTGAGCTCGGCTTCGCTGAGACCAAGACGCTCCGCAGGAGGCGGGTCGTATGTACCTTGTGAATTCGTCTCTTCAAATTGGCGGAATGGATAGCGTCGTCCCGTCGTCCGCGCATAGATCCATGCAACGAGAACCAGAAGCGTCGTACCGGCGGCAACCGGTGCCAACGCGAAGCGAAACCCCAATTCATGGATAGCATCCGGGCTCATGGCCGCCGTCATGGCAACCGCCCCTGCCGGAGGATGAACGGCCCGTGCAAGACTCATGAGCGTAATTGCACTTCCGACAGCCAGAGCTATGCGCAAGGCCGGATCGCGGACCGTCAGACAAACGGCAACGCCAACCACAGCTGCAAGTGTATTCCCGACGATTGCCGACCATGGCTGCGCAAGAGGACTGTTGGGGACAGCGAATATCAGGACCGATGTCGCACCGAAAGGAGCGATCAGATAAAGCCCAAGCTGCAGATCCACTGTCGGAGCGAGTACGAGCAATCCAACCAGACCGAGCCCCAGCACCGCCCCGAAGCCTGCCCGAACAGACTCGCGCAAGGAAGCCGCCGCGACTGCAGGGCCCAGAGCGCGCATCAAATGACGCAAGGCTTTCGTCATTCGGATAAATGCCGATCAAACACTGGACGAAGAACGCCGTGCCCCCGGCACTTGTCGGACGCTAAACGGACCATTCAGACGAAGAGAACCATGGAAGTGGGAAAGAACGGAGGGTATCGGGGAAATCGGTCTTTGGCCCCCCGGGCCACCAGCCCGGAAGGCTGGCGGAGAGGATGGGATTCGAACCCACGATACGCGGTTAACGTATACTCCCTTAGCAGGGGAGCGCCTTCAGCCACTCGGCCACCTCTCCACCGCCGTGTATGCCCAAGTTCGGGCGCGGCTTCAAGAGGGCTGACGCGAAAAGCCGGGGATTTTCTTCTCTTTCAGAGATTTAGCGCTTCTTGCCGTGATAGCGGATCAGGCCTTCCTGCGCGACCGAGGCCACCAGCCGGCCATCCCGCGTGAAGATGCTGCCCCGGTTGAAGCCCCGGCTGCCGGAGGCACTGGGGCTGTCCTGCGCATAGAGGAGCCAGTCGCTGGTGCGGACCGGCGCATGGAACCACATGGCGTGATCGAGACTTGCCGACTGGAGCTTGCCCTGCATCCAGCTCACCCCGTGCGGGCGAATGCAGGTGTCGAGCAGCGTCATGTCGGACGCATAGGCGAGAACGCACTGATTGATGGATTCGGTCGTGCCCACATCCTTCACCGCCCGGAACCAGACATGCTGAGCGGGCTCCATGGGCTCGGGATCGAAATAATTCTGCGGGTCGACGGGCCGGATCTCGATGGGACGGGGCCGGGAGAAATGCGCGGCGATTTCCGGCGTGAGCTTGTCTTTCACCGCCTCGCGCAGCTCCGATTCCGTCTTGAGGTCTTCGGGCATCGGCACGTCGGGCATGTCGGCCTGATGCTCGAAGCCTTCTTCCTGAATCTGGAAGGAAGCGGCGAGATTGAAGATCTGCTTGCCGTGCTGGATCGCAACGACGCGCCGCGTGGTGAAGCTCTTGCCGTCCCGCGCGCGGTCCACCTCGTAAAGGATCGGCACTTTCGGGTCGCCCGGACGAATGAAATAGGCGTGAAGCGAGTGGCAGATGCGGTCTTCCACCGTGCGATAGGCCGCGACCAGCGCCTGACCGATCACCTGGCCGCCGAATACGCGCTGCCAGCTCACATCGGGGCTGTGACCCCGGAAAAGGTTCTGCTCGATCGGTTCGAGGTCGAGTATCTGAATCAGGTCTTCTACGGCGTCCGGCATGGTCCCATCCATCGCGAAAAAGCTAGCGGAATGGGCCGGAACATAGGCTCAAACGCGCCTGCCCGCTACCCTCGGGCCGAGGCGCCTGCCGCGACGGGCTCTTACTGACTGGCGAGCCACTCGCGCGCCTGGCGTTGCGCTTCGGCGACCTCGCCCTGCGACATCTCGCGGGCCAGTTCCGCCCGGTAGTCGCGCGCCGGTATGTTGCCGCGCATGGCCGCCAGATTGAACCATTTGTGAGCCGTGACGAGATCGACGTCCACGCCGCGTCCCGTCGAATACATCAGGCCGAGATTGAAAAGAGCGTCACCCGAACCGCCCGGCGCCCCAAGTTCACTCTTGTCGGCAACGTCGAATTGCATACGAGCCATGGTTTCAAAACCCCCATAAACAGGCCGGACGCGTCTTGTGCGTGCCCGCCGGCTGGCTGTTCATGATCGCAAGGCCACCCCTTGCGTCATTGAGGATGCTTTCATGACCGTTTTGAAAGAATGGTTAACGCCGCGCCCGGGAGTGACGCAGCTTTACAACAATTCGACCTGAATTGACCGAAATCAGACGGAAGGTATTTCCATACCGCGCTGCACGGCGGGACGCGCCCCGACTGTCTTCAGCCACCGCTCGACATTGGCGCCCTCGCCCACAATATCGGGCTTCGCCTGACGGATAAGATCGAAACCGACCGCCACCCAGGGATAGGTCGCCATATCTGCGATGGAATAATCCCCGCCCAGATAGTCCGCCTGCCCCAGACGCCCGTCCATCACCTTGAGGAGGCGTGCGCTCTCGCTCACATAGCGGTCGATGGCATAGGGGATCTGCTCCGGCGCGGTGTTCAGGAAATGATTGGCCTGCCCCATCATCGGGCCGACCCCGCCCATCTGCCACATCAGCCATTCCAGCGCCTTGGCGCGCTGACCGCCCTTCGCGGCAAGAAACTTGCCCGTCTTCTCGGCGAGATAGATGAGGATCGCCCCGGACTCCATCAGCGTCAGCGGCGCACCGCCGTCGCCGTCCCGGTCCACGATGGCCGGTATACGGTTATTGGGCGCAATCCGCAGAAAGTCGGGGTCGAACTGCTCGTTATTGCCGATATCGACGGCATGCACTTCGTAAGGCAGGCCGGTCTCCTCCAGCATGATGGAGACTTTGCGCCCATTGGGCGTGGTCCAGGTGTAGAGATCGATCATGAGGGCCTCCCGGCGGCATGAATGGCGTAACCAGAGCGATATGGGCAGCGTGACGGCGCATTGCCAGCAATACATGCCGCATCGCCGGGATTGCCGCTCGCAATCCGGGATGAAACTCGTCTAGCGCACCTCGAAACGGCCGGAAACCGGCTCGACGGCCTCGACCTCCTCCACGGCGCGGACCGTGGACATGCGCGGCCCTTCGCGACATGCGACGATCATCTCGGCGACGCTCTCCGCGGGCCCCGAGAAAACCGCTTCGACATCGCCGTCGGGCAGATTGCGCACCCAGCCGGACAGGCCGAGAGCGGACGCCCGACGCACCGTCCAGGCGCGGTATCCCACGCCCTGAACCTCGCCGCTGATCCGCACGCGCACGGACCGCTTGTCGACCATCTGCGCCTTCCTTCCGCCGCCGCGCGGGACGATCCCGGCGCCGGCAATCAGTATTGTGCCGTCACCTCCACATGGTGGTGACGATGCGTCGGACAGACATTCGGTTCGATCCGGTAGCGTCCGGCAGGCAGCTTTGTCCCCACCGCACTTTCCGGCGTGATGAAGGCGGCCACCTGCTCGCTGCCGTGATAAAGGCTGAAACCATAGGTGCCGTCGATGACGCGCGTGATTTCGCCGCTCTCCGGCAGAACGAGATCGCGTCCCCATTCGCGCTCCGTTCCATAGTCGTCATGCTTGACCACCGAGCCCGTACCGGTGACGGACGCGGCGAACGCTGCCTGAGGCACCGCGACCAGAACCGCCGCCAGGGCGAATGCGAGCCTTTTGCCTGCGCGTTTGCTTCTCAACATCTTGCTCCCCTCGTCCAAAAAGAACAGCGCACCCGCGAAATTCGCGGATGCGCTGCAAGCCTAGCACACCGTCGCGGGACATGAAGTCCCGCCCATGTGCCGCATCTTAGTTTGCGCGTTGCCCGAAAAGGATCTTGCGAGCCTTCTCGGCGTCTTTGGTCTTGTCTCCCAGGGTGCCCTGACGCAAATCGCGCCCCAGAGCGAACCCCCGTTGAACGGTCGGACGGGCACTCACCCGTTCGAACCATTTTTTGAGATGTGGAAAATTCTCAAGCTTCTGGCCCTGGTTTTTGTAGGGTACGACCCAGCCCCAGCAAGCCATGTCTGCGATGGAATAACGGCCCGCAAGGTAATCGCGGTCCCTCAGGCGCTTGTTCATCACGCCATAGAGCCGGTTCACCTCATTCGTGTACCGCTTGATCGCATACGGAATTTTCTCCTGAGCGTATTGCCGGAAATGATGCGCCTGGCCGGCCATTGGCCCCAGACCCCCCATTTGCCAGAACAGCCATTGATCGACCTCAACCCTCTGCCGCTCGTTTGACGGGTAGAACTTCCCCGTCTTGCGGCCGAGATATTGCAGGATTGCACCGGATTCGAAGATCGAGATGGATTGCCCCCCGGGGCCATCCGGATCGACGATGGCGGGCATCCTGTTGTTCGGCGCGATCCGGAGAAAGGATCGCTTGAACTGGTCGCCAATGCCGATATTCACCGGCTTCATCACATAGGGAAGCCTGCACTCCTCCAGCATGATCGAAACCTTCCAGCCATTGGGTGTGGGCCAGTAATGGAGTTCGATCGGCTTGTCGGAGGAGCGCACGGCCCCGGTCGAAGCGGATCGCTTCGCCGGAGCCGCTTTTCGAGTAGTCCCCTCGGATGTTTTCCGGCGCGCAGCCATTACTTCTTGGCTGCCGTCCTGCGACGGGTCGCGGGCTTGCGGGCCGCAGTCGTCCGGCGCGTCGTCGTACGGCGAGCCGGCGCCTTGCGAACCGTCGAACGACGGGTAGCAGACGTCTTGCGAGCCGTGGTCTTGCGCGCAGGCGCCTTCCGGACTGCCGTCTTCTTGGCGGCGGGCTTGCGAGCCGTCGTCTTCTTCGCCGCAGGCTTACGGGCCGTGGTCTTACGGGCCGCGGGCTTGCGAGCCGCCGTCGTCTTACGAGCTGTCGTCTTACGGGCAGTCGTCTTCTTCGCGGCGGGTTTGCGAGCCGTGGTCTTACGAGCCGCAGGCTTGCGGGCCGCCGTCGTCTTGCGAGCTGTCGTCGTCTTGCGCGCAGTCGTCTTGCGGGCGGCGGGTTTACGGGCTGTCGTCTTCTTGGCAGCCGTGGTCTTCCGCGCCGCAGGTTTACGGGCGGTGGTCTTCTTCGCCGCAGGCTTGCGAGCCGTTGTCGTCTTCTTGGCCGCTGGCTTGCGGGCGGTCGTCTTCTTCGCAGCCGTCGTCTTCTTGGCTGCGGGCTTGCGAGCGGTCGTCTTCTTGGCCGCAGGCTTCTTCGCAGCCGTGGTCTTCTTGGCTGCAGGCTTCTTCGCAGTGGTTTTCTTCGCCGCCGGTTTCTTCGCGGTTGTCTTTTTCGCCGCGGGTTTACGAGCGGTAGTCTTCTTGGCGGCCGTCGTCTTGCGAGCGGTCGTCTTACGGGCGGTCGCCGTTTTCGGCTTCGCCTTTCTCGTCGTGGTAGCCATGTTCATTCAGCTCCTGATGTGCCATTTGTGTTGGCGACAATCCAAAGACTTGCAACGCACACAAACTCACGTGCCCCCGTACCCATCAAGGCGCACATTGTTACTATGGGCGTCACAAATGCGCTCGGCAACAAATTGCAACAGTTTTACGCAAGCGCAGTCGCGCCACTTTCATGTGAAAGTGGTTTACAAACAGTTCATCGGGAACATGGATTCGTTCGTCAGTCCTCTGAAGGTATGTCTATTTTCTTCGCGAGGATTTCATTGACGAGTTGCGGATTAGCCTTGCCAGACGTGGCTTTCATGACCTGACCGACAAACCAGCCCGCAAGTTTCGGTTTGGTTTTTACCTGTTCGACCTTATCCGGATTGGCCGCGATCACCTCATCGATGGCCGCTTCGATAGCGCCTGTATCCGTAACCTGACGAAGACCTTCTTTTTCGACGATTTCGATGGCATTTCGGCCCGTTTTGTACATCGAATCAAAAACGTCCTTCGCGATTCGACCTGAAATCGTGTTGTCGGAAATGAGGTCCAGCAGCTCTCCGAGCTGTTTCGCAGACACCGGAGACGCTTCCAGAGAGTGCCCTTCGCGGTTCAACGCAGCGAACAAATCGCCGTTCACCCAGTTCACCGCGAGCTTCGGATCGCGTCCTTTCGCAACCTCTTCAAAGAAGTCCGCACGCGCCCCGTCGCTGACCAGAACGGTCGCGTCGTATGCCGACAATCCGTAGTCGGCCATCAGGCGCTCTTTCTTTTCATCCGGCAGTTCCGGCAGCGATGCTGCAATGCGGTCGACATCTTCCTGCTGCAATTCCAGCGGCAGAAGATCCGGATCGGGGAAGTAGCGATAGTCATGCGCCTCTTCCTTGGAGCGCATGGAGCGCGTCTCGCCCGTTTTCGGGTCGAAAAGACGCGTTTCCTGATCGATCTTGCCGCCCTCTTCGAGAATTTCGATCTGACGACGCGCTTCGTGTTCGATCGCCTGACCGATGAAACGGATAGAATTCACATTCTTGATCTCGCAGCGCGTCCCAAGTTCACCGCCGGGTTTGCGCACCGACACATTGACGTCCGCGCGCAGGCTTCCCTGCTCCATATTGCCGTCGCACGTGCCCAGATAGCGCAGAATCGTGCGCAATTTGCGCACATAGGCCTGCGCTTCCTCGGCCGAACGCATATCCGGGCGCGACACGATTTCCATGAGCGCGACGCCGGAGCGGTTGAGGTCGACATGGCTCATGCTGGGATGCATGTCATGCACGCTCTTGCCCGCATCCTGCTCCAGATGCAGACGCTCGATGCCGATTTTCTCCGTGCGTTCTTCCGGCAGGTCGATCTCGATTTCGCCCTCGCCCACAATCGGGTGTTTGAACTGCGAAATCTGATAGCCCTGCGGCAGATCCGGATAGAAATAGTTCTTCCGGTCGAAAACGGACCGCAGATTGATCTTCGCCTTGAGGCCGAGACCCGTTTTCACCGCCTGTTCGACGCAAACGCGGTTGATGACGGGCAACATGCCCGGCAAGGCCGCGTCCACCAGACTGACATGGGTATTTTGCTCTGCGCCGAACTCGGTCGAAGCGCCGGAAAAGAGCTTCGCCTTCGATGTCACCTGCGCATGGACTTCGAGGCCCAGCACGATTTCCCAATCGCCCGTGGCGCCCTGAATCCAGTCTTCTTCGCGCGCGACGCGCTTGCCGATTTCCATCACGACCTCCACCAGGCTTCAGGCGCCGCCGTGAACTGCGCGGCCTCTTCGAGTTTGTGTGCAGTGCGGAACAAAGTTTCCTCGTCGAAACCGCGTCCGATGAGTTGAAGCCCCAGCGGCAACCCTTCTTTCGACAGGCCCGCGGGCACCGAAATGCCGGGAAGCCCCGCAAGGTTCACCGTCACGGTGAAAACATCGTTCAGATACATGGAAAGCGGATCGTCCGACTTTTCCCCGATGCCGAACGCGGCCGACGGCGCCGTGGGCGTTAGCAGCACGTCGACTTCGGAAAACGCCTGGCGGAAATCATGCGCGATGAGCGAACGTACCTTCTGCGCCTTCAGATAATAGGCGTCGTAATAGCCCGCCGAGAGCACATAGGTGCCGATCAGCACGCGGCGGCGCACTTCGTCGCCGAAGCCTTCCGCCCGCGTGTTCTCATACATCTCGGTGATGTCCTTGCCGTCCACGCGGAGCCCGTAGCGCACGCCGTCATAGCGCGCGAGGTTGGAGGACGCTTCCGCCGGCGCCACGATGTAATAGGCCGGCAGCGCATATTTCGTGTGAGGCAGGCTCACTTCCTTGATATTCGCGCCCGCCGCCTTCAGCCATTCGATGCCCTGGCTCCACAACGCGTCGATCTCTTCCGGCATGCCGTCCACGCGATATTCCTTCGGAATACCGACCGTGAGGCCCTTTACGCCCTGCCCCAGCGCCGCTTCATAGTCCGGCACGGGGCGGTCGACGCTCGTCGTATCCTGCGGATCGTGCCCGGCCATCGACTTCAGCATGATCGCCGCGTCGCGCACATCGCGCGTGATCGGACCGGCCTGATCGAGCGAGGAGGCGAACGCCACGATGCCCCAGCGCGAACAACGGCCGTAAGTCGGCTTGATGCCGACCGTGCCGGTGAAAGCCGCCGGCTGGCGGATGGAACCGCCCGTATCGGTCGCCGTCGCCCCCAGGCAGAGCTTCGCCGCCACGGCGGCCGACGAGCCGCCGGACGAGCCGCCCGGCACGAGCTTCGTGTCGTCGCCATTGCGACGCCAGGGATTGGTGACGGGGCCGTAGAAGCTCGTCTCGTTGGACGAGCCCATGGCGAACTCGTCATTGTTGAGCTTGCCGAGCATCACCGCGCCGTCGCGCCAGAGCTGCGAGGTGACGGTGGATTCATAGGCCGGCGTGTAACCGTCGAGAATGTGGCTGCAGGCGGTGCTGCGCACATCCTTTGTGCAGAACAGGTCCTTGATGCCGAGCGGCACGCCCTCGATGGCGCCGCCCTCGCCCTTGGCGAGCTTCGCATCGGAGGCTTTCGCCATCTCGCGCGCCTGCTCCGCCGTTTCCAGCACATAGGCGTTCAGATCGCGGCCTGCTTCCATCTCGGCGATATAGGCGTCGGTCAGCTCGGCGGAGGTGATTTCCTTCGCCTTCAGCTTGTCGCGCGCTTCCGCCAGCGAAAGGCCGATCAGTTCGTCATTCTTCGCCATGCGCCTTACTCCACCACTTTCGGGACGACAAAGAAGCCGTCTTCGGACGCAGGTGCGTTGCGCGTGACCTCGTCCTGCATATTGCCGACCGTGACGTCGTCCTCACGCATTTTCATCGTGGTTTCCACGGCGCTGGTCATCGGCTCGACGTCGGAGGTGTCGAGCTCGCCGAGCTGTTCCACCCAGTCGAGAATGCTGTTGAGTTCGCTGGCGAGATGTTCCAGCTCATCGTCCCGCACGGCAATCCGCGCAAGCCGGGCGATGTGCCGGACGGTGTTCTGATCGACCGACATAGGCCTGCCTTTGTTGGGGTTTGGAGAGCGGACGAAGAAAGGCCCTGAAAGCCCCGCATGCGCCCAATTCTCGCTTGAATCGGCGGCAACATAACAAAGCCTTGGCCGAAGCCGCAACGCCGCCTATTGTCCCGGCCTTGTAGAGCCGGATTTTAAGGGATTTCGCGGGTTTGAGCGGCAATATAACGACGCTGGAAGAGCTGAAGGCCCGTCTGGGCCGGAACGACCGCCTGATGGGGCTCGATCTCGGCACCAAAACCATCGGCCTCGCCCTCTCCGACGTGTCGCTCTTCGTCGCCTCGCCGCTCGAAACCATCAAGCGGACGAAATTCACCGCCGATGCGGAGCGCCTCCTCGCTCTGACCACCCAATATGATGTGGCCGGGCTCGTGGTGGGCCTGCCACTCAATATGGACGGCACGGAGGGCCCTCGCTGCCAGTCCACCCGCGCCTTCGTCCGCAATCTGGAAAAGCTGACCGATCTTCCCGTCGTCTTTCAGGACGAGCGCATGTCCACCCAGGCGGTGACACGCACCCTGCTGGAAGCGGACGCCAGCCGCGCCCGGCGCGCCGAGCTGGTGGACAAGATGGCCGCCGCCCATATCCTTCAGGGAGCGCTCGACCGGCTGCGGAACCTCTAGGCGTCCGCGACCTACCGTCATTGCGAGCGAAGCGAAGCAATCCAGAAGCGGCAAGCTCAGAACTGGATTGCTTCGTCGCTTACGCTCCTCGCAATGACGGCCCGCAATTGTCGTCCCGGCACTCGTTGCCGGGACCCATTCGCCTTTCAGCCTGTTGCACCGCCAATGGATCCCGCCTGCGTGGCCGAAGCCACTGCGGCGCAGCGAAGGCCCGGGAACAAGTCCCGGGATGACATGAGCGTTTGTGGCTTGTCCTCCCGCCTTCTGGTAGGAGAGTTACTCTTCGCCCCGACAAGACCAAAATAAGGCGGGCGGCCAAACCGCGCCGGTTTTCCATGCTCCAGATCCTCAACGCCCTCATTCCCGTCTTCCTCGTCATCGCGCTCGGCTGGACCATCAAGCGGATGGATTTTCTGGGTGAGGAAATCTGGGCGCCGCTGGACAAGCTGACCTATTACGTCTTCTTCCCCGCCCTCCTCTGCCGCACGCTCGCCGTGGCAGATCTCGGCCCCTATGACATCGGCCCCATGGCGTCCGCGCTTGCCGCTGGCCTTGCGAGCATGGTCGTGCTGCTGATGGTGCTGAAGCAGATATTGCCGCTGACCGGACCTCAATTCTCCTCCGTCTTTCAGGGCGCGGCACGCTGGAACGGCTTCGTGGCGCTGGCGGCCATCGCCTCCTTCTATGGTCATGAAGGCGTGGCGCTCGCTGCGGTCGGTTTCGCGGTGCTGGTGCCCGCCGTGAACGTGCTCTCCGTTCTCATCCTCACGCGCTACGCGGGCGACACGCCTGCCGGTCTCGGCACGGTGGGACGATTGCTCGTCAAGAACCCGCTCATCCTCGCCTGCGCAGCGGGGATCGCGCTCAACGTCTCTGGCATCGGGCTTCCCGGCCCGCTCGACCCGACGCTCGACATTCTCGGCAAGGCCGCCCTCACCATCGGTCTCATCGCCATCGGTGCAGGCCTGAAGCCCGCTCATGCCTTCGACACGAAATGGATCGTGCTGCTGACGAGCGGTCTGCGCCTCATCGCCATGCCACTGATGATGATGGGCTGGTGCTACGTCTTCGGCGTCACCGGCCTGCCGCGCCTCGTCGTGCTCGTCTGCGGCGCCGTGCCGGGCGCGACGTCCTCCTACATCCTCGCCCGCCAGCTCGGCGGCGACGCCACGCTGATGGCAAGCCTCATCACCGGAGGCACGATCCTCGCCGCTATCACAATGCCGCTGATGCTCTGGCTGCTGGGATAAGAGAGCCTGCATGGCAACAAGTTTTTTGAAGAATCTGGCCGCACTGGAAAACTCCACCGTCTCGTCCGTGGACCGAGGGGATGGCGATGCGTCAGTCATCCTGAAATTCAGCGATAACACGTTGCTCCAGGCGACCTATTGGCGAGCAATACAGGCCAACCGCCAGTGCGTCAGCAGCTTCGACGATGGACAGCAATACGGCCTCGAAACTCTCATCAATGCAGTCTCTCAGCTACGCCAGATGCTGACAGGAAAATCCGTGAAAATGGCAACGCTTGACGGTCGAACCGGCGATCTCGACATCGAATTTTCCGATGACACGGCGCTGCAAGTTCTGAACTTCACGGGATACGAAGTCTGGGAAATCACTTTCCCGGACGGCAGTCGCGAATTCTCGAACCGCAACAGGTGACTCTGCAGCTCAACGGCTACAGGTACTCTTTGCTGAGTTGTAGGCCCAAAAATCGACACTCTCCGAGATTTTCGGACAGTGCTTGATGCCGTAGCGATAAACCGTCTTCAGACCTGAAGCCGTGAGATAGGTACAAGCTGCATCCTCAAACTCGACTGTTCCGCATAGCGGATCGTCACGAACCAGCAGACCGCCTCCGGTGACGAACAAAACACCCCAAGCGATCAACAGCAGCCCGACAACTCCACTTGTCCAGCGCAGCATGAGATCACGCCATAGGCCGTGAACGGTCGATGATCGCGCGCTGATCCACACCCTCCGGCAGCGTGCCGTAGAGATCGCCCCAGTCGCGGTTGAGGCGCGTGGCACAGAATGCATCCGACACATAGTCCGGCGCATGCTTCACCAGCACGGACGCCGCCGCGACCTTCGCCATGTCCTCCACCACCGTGCGGGCGCGCATTTCCAGCGTGCCGAGATCGGTGAATTGCTGCTTCAGGAGATCGACCGCCTTGTCGTAATGCGCATTGGCACCCCTGGCGGCGTCGAACTCGGCGAAAACGACATCCAGCGCTTCCGGCTCGCGGCCCAGCGCACGCAGCACGTCGAGGCACATGACATTGCCCGAGCCCTCCCAGATCGCATTCACCGGCATCTCGCGATAGATACGGCCCGCGATGCCCTCTTCCACATAGCCATTGCCGCCGAGACACTCCATCGCCTCATAGGCGAGATTCGGCGCGCGCTTGCAGACCCAGTATTTCGCGACCGGCGTCATGATGCGGCGATAGGCGGCCTCCTGCTCGTCCGTGAACGCTTCGTCGAAAGACCGCGCCACGCGGAAGGAGAGCGCCGTTGCCGCTTCCGTTTCGAGCGCGAGGTCGGCGAGCACGCCCGACATGAGCGGCTGGTCGATCAGGTGCTTCTGGAAGACGCGCCGGTAGCTGCAATGATGCACGGCCTGCGCCACCGCCTGCCGCATCATCCCCGCCGTCGCCACCGCGCAATCCAGCCGCGTATAGGTCGCCATCTCGATGATGTTGCGCACGCCGCGCCCCTCTTCGCCGATCAGCCAGCCCGCCGCCGCCTGGAACTCGACTTCCGAGGAGGCGTTGGACTTGTTGCCGACCTTCTCCTTCAGGCGCTGGATGCGGATACGGTTCGGCTCCCCGTCCGGCGTGAAGCGCGGCATGAGGAAACAGGAAAGCCCGTTGGGAGCCTGCGCCAGGACGAGGAAAGCATCGCACATGGGCGCGGAAAAGAACCATTTATGCCCGGTGATGCGATATTCCTCGCCCGGCCCGCCGCCATTCACCGGCTGCGCATGGGTGGTGTTGGCGCGCACATCCGTGCCGCCCTGCTTTTCCGTCATGCCCATGCCCAGCGTGACGCCGGTCTTTTCGCTCGCGGGCTTGAAGGACGGATCGTAGTCGCGCGACAGGATGCGTGGGATCCATTCCTCGGCGAGGCTCGGCTGGAACAGCAGCGCGGGCACCGCCGCATTGGTCATGGTGATGGGGCAGCCATGACCGGATTCGATTTGCGTCATCATGTAGGTGCCGGCAAGCCGCGAGACGATGGCGCCCTTTTTCGGTTCGGATTTGTCCTTCAGATGATCCCACGGGCTGCCATGGAGCCCCTGCGCCACCGAAAGCGACATCAGCTCGTGATAGGAGGGATGGAACTCCACCCGGTCGATGCGGTGGCCGAAACGATCGAAACTCTTCAGAACCGGCAGATAGGCATTGGCCTGCCGCCCGAGATCGATCACCTCGGACGTACCGATCTTGCCGCCGAATGCCGCCAGATTGTCTTCGGCGGCCCCGCCGCCTTCCCGCGCCACCGTCTCCCGCAGCGCAATATCGCTGGTGAAGAGATTGTAGTTTTCCAGCGCGGGCGGCTGGTTGAACACCTCATGCGTGGCAAAAGCCTCGGGCTCGAACTCGGGATTGTCCATTTGGGCCACCTCCTGACATTTTGGAGCCTATTGGAGACCCAACGTCACCCTTGGCGCAACCCGCGCGAATAGACGCAGTCCCGTCAGCGCCAAAACAGACATTGTTCCTTGCTGGAACCGGGAATCGCACCTATACATTCGGCTTTAATGAGCAGTCCGGAAACATCCCCCGCCCCCATCTTCCCGCATCGTCATCTGATCGGGATCGAGGGGCTTTCTCCCCAAGACATCACCGCCCTGCTGGACCTCGCCGACACCTATGTCGAGCAGAACCGGCGGATCGACAAAAAGGGCGCGGTACTCAGGGGCCGGACCCAGATCAACCTCTTCTTCGAAGCTTCCACGCGCACGCAAAGCTCCTTCGAGCTGGCGGGCAAGCGGCTCGGCGCCGATGTGATGAACATGTCGGTCGGCACCTCCTCGGTGAAGAAGGGCGAAACGCTGATCGACACGGCGGTGACGCTCAATGCCATGCACCCGGACATGATCGTGGTGCGGCACCAGAATTCCGGCGCGGTGGAGCTTCTGTCGCAGAAGGTCTCCTGCTCGGTGGTCAATGCGGGCGACGGCGCGCATGAGCACCCGACACAGGCCCTGCTCGATGCGCTGACCATCCGCCGCCGCAAGGGCAAGCTGCAGGGCCTTCGGGTCGCGATCTGCGGCGACATCCTGCACAGCCGCGTGGCGCGCTCCAATATCCTGCTCCTGCATACCATGGGCGCGCGCGTCCGCGTAATCGGGCCGCCCACGCTGATGCCCACCGGCATCGAGCGCTTCGGCGTCGAGATATTCCACGACATGAAGAAGGGGCTGGAGGATTGCGACATCGTGATGATGCTGCGCCTGCAGCTTGAGCGCATGGCAGGCTCCTATGTGCCCTCGCAGCGCGAATATTTCCGCTATTACGGCCTCGATTACGACAAGCTCGCCGCGGCGAAACCCGATGCGCTCGTCATGCATCCCGGCCCGATGAACCGCGGCGTCGAGATCGACAGCGCGGTGGCCGACGACATTCACCGCAGCCTGATCCGCGAACAGGTGGAAATGGGCGTCGCGGTGCGCATGGCCGTGCTCGATGCGCTGGCGCGCAACCTGCCCAACGACCCGTCGATTGCGGAGACTGCGAAATGACCCGCACCGCCTTCGTCAATGCGCGCCTGCTCGACCCGGCCAGCGGCTACGACCAGACCGGAAGCCTGCTCGTCGAGGACGGCAGGATCGTCGATCTGGGACCGGAGCTTTTCAAGGACGGTATTCCCGAAGGCGTGGAAACGGTGGAATGCGGCGGCAAGGTCCTCTGCCCCGGCCTGGTGGATATGCGCGTCTTTACGGGCGAGCCCGGCGCGGAACACCGCGAGACGCTGGCACTCACCAGCCAGGCAGCGGCCGCCGGCGGCGTCACCACCGTCATCGTCATGCCGAATACCGATCCGGTGATCGACGATGTGGCGCTGGTGGATTTCATGGAGCGCCGCGCCCGCGACACGGCCATCGTCAACGTCCACCCCATGGCGGCGCTGACCAAGGGCCTCAAGGGACAGGAGATGACGGAGATCGGCCTGCTGAAGGAGGCAGGCGCGGTCGCCTTTACGGATGGCGACAAGGCGGTCGCCAATGCGCAGGTCGTTCGCCGCGCCATGTCCTACGCCAAGCTCTTCGACGCATTGCTGGTGCAGCACGCCGAAGAGCCGAGCCTGGCCAGCGGCGTCATGCATGAAGGCGAATTGTCGAGCCGCTGGGGCCTGACCGGCATTCCGGCAGCCGCCGAAACCATCATGATCGAGCGCGATCTGCGCCTCATGGAACTCACCGGCGGACGTCTCCACATTGCGCAGATTTCCTGCGAAGCCTCGGTCGAGATCATTCGCGCGGCGAAGAACCGGGGATTGCCGGTCACCTGCGGCGTCTCGGCGGCGCATCTGCAACTCAACCAACTCGACATTCAGGGCTACCGGACCTTCTTCAAGCTCTCGCCGCCGCTTCGCAGCGAACAGGACCGTCAGGCGCTCGTCGCCGGGCTGGCCGACGGCACGATCGACGTCATCGTCTCCGGCCACGATCCGCAGGACGCCGACGTCAAACGCCGGCCCTTCGAAGAAGCCAATTTCGGCGCCATCGGGCTTGAAACGCTGCTGGCCGCGGGGCTGGCCCTCGTCCATTCCGGCGATGTGCCGCTGGCGCGCCTGCTCGATACCATGACCCATGTGCCCGCCGACCTGCTGGACCTCGGCACGGGGCGGCTCGCCGCCGGCCTGCCCGCAGACCTAATCCTCATCGATACGGATATGCCCTGGCAGTTGAAGCCGGAAGCGCTCAAATCCGTTTCCAAGAACACACCCTTCGAGGACCGGCGCTTTCAAGGCCGGGTTTTGCGGACTATTGTCGGCGGCCGGATGGTTTTCGTTCACGGGGAAGAGGACTGAGCATGTTCGAGGGGGTGACACTGGCGACTGACGGGCCCTGGCTCGCCGGAGCGCTGATCGTCGGATATCTGCTGGGGTCGATCCCGTTCGGCCTGCTGCTGACCCGCCTGGCGGGCCTGGGCGACATTCGCGACATCGGATCGGGCAGCATCGGCGCCACCAACGCGCTCAGGACCGGCAATCGCTGGGTCGCGGCCGGCACGCTTCTCGGCGATGCGGGCAAGGGAATTGCCGCCGTCCTCATCATGCGCGAATTCGGCGCGCATCCGATCCCCATGGCAGGGGTTGCAGGCATCGGCGCCTTTCTCGGCCACCTCTACCCGGTATGGCTCAAATTCAAGGGCGGCAAGGGCGTTGCCGTCTTTATCGGCATATTGCTGGCACTTTACTGGCCCATCGGCCTGCTCTTCTGTGCGACCTGGCTCGCGGTGGCGATTGTCGGCCGGTATTCCTCGCTTTCCGCGCTCGTGGCCGCGCTGCTGACGCCGCTCTACCTCGCATGGCTCGACCAGTGGCAGCTTGTGGCGCTTTCCGTGCCGCTGGTGGTGTTGATCTACTGGGCGCACCGGGAAAACATCGCGCGCCTGCTCAACGGCGCGGAGCCCAAGATCGGCGCGAAGAAAAACACCCCCGAAGCCGATAGCGAGGCGGGTCAATGATCCCGCTGCCGCAGGAAGAGCGCCTGGCGCGCCTGCGGCTCGCACGCAGCGAAAATATCGGCCCCGTCACCTTTCGCGATCTGCTCGAGCATTTCGGATCCGCCGAAACCGCGCTCGAAGCCCTGCCCGATCTCGCGGCGCGCGGCGGACGCAAGCGCAATATCAGGGTCGCAAGCGTCGGCGATGCGGAGCGCGAGATGGCCGCGCTGGAAAAGCTGGGCGCAACGCTTCTCGTCCTGGGCGATGCCGATTATCCGCCGCCCCTCGCCCTCACCGACCCGCCGCCGCCGGTCATCGCGGTAAAGGGAAAGCTGTCTCTGCTGACACGCGACACCATCGCCATGGTCGGCTCGCGCAACGCCTCCGCCGCGGGCCGCCGGATCGCAGGCGATATCGCCAAGGGCCTTTCGGAACGCGGATATGTCGTCGCCTCCGGCCTTGCCCGCGGCATCGACACGGCAGCGCATCAGGCGTCGCTGGCCAGCGGAACGATCGCGGTGGTCGCAGGCGGCCTCGACATCTTCTACCCGCCGGAAAACGAGAAACTGCAACGCATCATCGGCGAAGAGGGACTGCTGATGGGTGAAATGCCACTCGGCACGAGCCCGCAGGCCCGCCATTTTCCGCGCCGCAACCGGCTGATCTCCGGCCTGTCGCTGGCGACGGTGGTAGTCGAGGCCGCGCTACGCTCCGGTTCGCTCATCACCGCGCGCTACGCGCTGGAGCAGAACCGCGACGTCTGCGCGGTGCCCGGCTCACCACTCGATCCGCGCGCGCACGGCGCGAACCGCCTCATCAAACAGGGTGCGACACTGGTGGAAACGGCGGAGGATGTGGTGGACGCGCTCGGTGCCCCCCATCAGGCGCATCGGCGGCTGGCAGAACCCCGGCATGTCGCCTTTTCGCAGCCCGTGCCGAGCGCGGAGCCGGATGACGCGATCCGCCTGCGCGTCCTCGAAGCGCTGGGACCGACACCGACGCCGCTCGGCGACCTCCTGAACGAGGCCGACGCCGCCCCCGGATCGGTCCGCGCGGTTCTGATCGAGCTGGAACTTGCCGGCCGCCTGCAACGCGACCCGGGCGACCGCCTGAGCCTTATTCCCGAGGCGCATCGCTCCCGCTAGGCCGGTCGCGCCATGAGGTCGACCACGACTCGCCTTTGTGCGCGAGCTGGCGGGCCTCCTCCAATGCCAGGCCGAGAAGATAGGCGAGAAAGCGGTAGCCCTGAGCCGCCGCCAGCTGGCGCGCGCTTGTCAGCATATCGAGAAGATATTCGGCAACTTCGCCGCTCTGCCCATCGCCGCCATCCATCACCTGCGCGTCTTGCGACGGGCGTCCCGGACGCACCCGGCCTCCGGCGCCATCGGGCTTCACTTTCCGCTCGGCTCCGCCGACAGGGTTTCTCATTAATTTCCTCCTGCTCCCCTGAAAACGTCCCCAGCGCGCGAACATTCAAAATTACTAATCTCTTGTTGAATTATTGCCCCCTTATTAGTCCGGGTCACACAAAATCCGCGCCGTTTCTCGCGGTAAAAATCGTCATTTTGAATAAAACGAAAAAGGCAGTTTTCTAATACATGAGGCTTTCCGCGCCTTGCGAGGAAGTTTGACAGGTCCCGGGCTTTTCCGCATTGTCCCGCGTCGGCGCAAGGCAGCCGCCCGGATCACCGATATACGGGCGGACAGGCCGGCGAATTTTCTTGCCCCACAGGAGAGCATTCGAGCCCTAGATGGACGTCGTCATTGTAGAATCGCCGGCCAAGGCGAAAACCATCAACAAGTATTTGGGCAAGGACTACAAGGTCATGGCCTCGTATGGCCATGTGCGCGACCTGCCGTCCAAGGACGGTTCCGTGCAGCCGGACGAAGACTTCGCCATGCACTGGGATGTCGACGCAAAGTCGCAGAAACGGCTGAACGACATCGTGAAGGCCGTGAAGGACGCCGACGGCCTGATCCTCGCAACCGACCCCGACCGCGAAGGCGAGGCCATTTCCTGGCACGTGCTGGAAGTGCTCCGGAACAAGAAGGCGCTGGGCGACAAGGACGTGAAGCGCGTGGTTTTCAACGCGATCACGAAGCAGTCCGTGACGGAAGCGATGAAGCATCCGCGCGACCTCGACAAAGAACTGATCGACGCCTATCTCGCCCGCCGCGCCCTCGACTATCTGGTAGGGTTCACGCTGTCGCCCGTGCTCTGGCGCAAGCTGCCGGGCTCCCGCTCGGCGGGCCGTGTACAATCGGTCGCGCTGCGCCTCGTCTGCGACCGGGAACTCGAAATCGAGTCCTTCCGCGCCCAGGAATACTGGACCGTCGAATCCGATTTCCAGACCGAAAAGTCACAAAATTTCATTGCCCGCCTGACGCAGCTCGACGGCAAGAAGCTCGACAAGTTCGCCATTCCCGACGAAAAGACGGCGAAGGACATCGAGGCGCGCATCCGCTCTTCGAAATTCACCGTCACCTCCGTCGAGAGCAAGCCGACCAGGCGCAATCCGAACCCGCCCTTCACGACCTCCACCCTGCAGCAGGAAGCCTCGCGCAAGCTCGGTTTTTCCGCGAGCCGTACCATGCAGGTCGCCCAGCGCCTTTATGAAGGTGTGGAACTGGACGGCGAGACCACCGGTCTCATCACCTATATGCGTACCGACGGCGTGCAGATTGCCGACGAAGCGATCGCGGCGACCCGTACCGTGGTGAACAACGAGTTCGGCGAGGCTTATCTGCCGGACAGCCCGCGCGTCTACAAGACCAAGGCGAAGAATGCGCAGGAAGCGCATGAAGCCATTCGCCCGACGGAGCTGTCGCGCCTGCCCAAGAAGGTCGCGCATGTACTCGACGACGACCAGCGCCGCCTCTACGAACTGATCTGGAACCGCACGGTCGCCAGTCAGATGGAAAGCGTGCAGCTCGAACGCACCACCATCGAAATCGAAGCGAATGATGCGCCCATCGGCCTGCGCGCGACGGGGTCGGTCATCGTTTTCGACGGCTTCCTGCGCCTTTATCAGGAAGGCAAGGACGACGAGGCCGCCGACGGCGAGGACGGCAACCGCCTGCCGAGAATGGCAAAGGGCGACAAACCCAGCCTTGTGAACGTGCGTCCCGACCAGCATTTCACCGAACCGCCGCCCCGCTTCACCGAAGCGACGCTTGTGAAGCGTATGGAAGAACTCGGCATCGGCCGTCCCTCCACCTACGCCTCGACGCTGCAGACGCTGCGCGACCGCGGCTATGTGACGATGGACAAGAACCGCCTCGTGCCCGACGACAAGGGCCGCCTGGTGACGGCGTTCCTGGAAAACTTCTTCGAGCGCTATGTCGAATACGGCTTCACCGCCGATCTGGAAGAAAAGCTCGACAAGGTGTCGGCGGGCGAACTCGACTGGAAGGAGCTGCTGCGCGACTTCTGGAAAGGCTTCACCGGCACCGTCGAGGACATCGCGGATCTGCGCATTACCGAAGTGCTGGACCGGCTGAACGAGGTGCTGGCGCCCCATGTCTTCCCGGAAAAGGAAGACGGCTCCGACCCGCGCAAATGCCCCACCTGCGAGGATGGGCGGCTGTCGCTCAAGGTCGGCAAGTTCGGCGCTTTTGTGGGCTGCTCCAACTATCCCGAATGCCGCTTTACCCGCCCGCTGACCGCCGCGCTCGACGCCGACAGCGCCGCGGCGACCGGCGACCGTGCGCTGGGCGAGGATCCAGATACCGGTGCGGAGATCACGCTGAAATCCGGCCGCTTCGGTCCCTATGTGGAGCGCGCACCGCTGGAAGAAGGCGAAAAGCCGAAGCGCTCCGGCCTGCCCAACGGGCTCGCAGCCGCCGATGTCGACCTTGAAAAGGCGCTGAAGCTGCTCACCCTGCCCCGCGAGATCGGACTTCACCCCGAAACGGGCAAGAAGGTCACGGCGGGGCTCGGCCGCTTCGGTCCCTATATCTATCACGACGGTACCTACGCCAATATCAAGGACCCGGAAGAGCTCTTCACCATCGGCCTCAACCGCGCGCTCACCGTGCTCGCGGAAAAGATCGAACGGGCAGAAAAACGCGCCGGCAAGATCCTGAAGGAGCTGGGCGAGCATCCGGACACGAAAAAGCCCGTGCAGATCCGCGAGGGCAAATACGGTCCCTATATCCGCTACGGCACCGCCAATGTGACGCTGCCCAAGGGCACGGAGGCCGACGATGTGACCTTCGAGCAGGCGCTGGAACTCATCGCGGAAAAAGTGCCGGCCAAAGGCAAGAAGAAGGCCGCTGCCAAGAAGACGGCAACCAAAACGGCCGCGAAGAAACCCGCAGCCAAAAAGACCGCGACGACAAAAAAGGCGCCTGCAAAGAAGCCGGCTGCGAAGAAAAAGCCGGCGGCCAGCAAAACCGCTTCCGCAAAGGCCAAAACTGAGTGACCGCGCGCAAAACGCCGCCGAGACCGAAGAAAAAGGCACCTGCCGGAAAGGCGAAGGATGACGGCGCCGGAGGTCTGCCCACCCGCGAGCAGATTCTGACCTTCATCTCCGAGACCGAAGGCAATATCGGCAAGCGCGAAATCGCCCGCGCCTTCAACATCAAGGGTTCCGACCGCATTCCGCTGAAGCGGATGCTGCGCGAACTGGAAGCGGAAGGCCTGCTGGAGAAGGATGGCGGCAAAAAGCTGCGCCGACCGGGCGAATTGCCTTCCGTCACCCTGCTGGAAGTCACCCATGCCGACATGGATGGCGACCTCATCGCCAAGCCGCTTAACTGGACCGGCGAAGAGCCCGCTCCCCTCATCGTCATCGTGCCGGAAAAAAGACGCGGCAAACGCTTTGCCGGGGAGGCCCCGACCGGCATAGGCGACCGCGTATTGGCGCGCATCGCACAGAATACGGACGAGCCCGAGACCTATCCCTACGAAGCGCGCGTCATCAAGCGCGTCGGCAAGGGCGCGGAGCGTGTGCTGGGCGTCTTCAAACCGGAAGCGCGCGGCGGGCGCATCCTGCCCGTGGACAAGAAGGCCCGGCACGAATTCGAAGTCGGGAAAAGCGATGCCGGCAAGGCCGGAGACGGCGATCTCGTCATGGGCGAGACCATTCCCGGCAAACAGCATGGCCGACCCCGCGCCCGCGTGATCGAGGTGCTCGGCAATCGCGACGACCCGCGCGTCGTCAGCCTCATCGCCATCCATGCGCATGGCATTCCCGACGCCTTTCCCGAAGAAGTGGTGAAATCCGCCGCCCGCATGCGTCATCGCGGCCTCAAGGGCCGGGAGGATTTGCGCGACATTCCCCTCGTCACCATCGATCCCGCGGATGCGCGCGACCATGACGACGCCGTCTGGGCGATGGCCGACGACAATCCGAAAAACGAGGGCGGCCATATCGTCATCGTCGCCATCGCCGATGTGGCCGCCTATGTGCGCCCCGGCGAGCCGATGGACGAGGAAGCGAAGAAACGCGGCAACTCGACCTATTTCCCCGATCGCGTCGTCCCGATGCTGCCGGAGCGCATTTCGAACGATCTCTGCTCGCTGCGGGAGAAGGAAGACCGCGCCTGCATCGCCGTGCGCATGGTTTTCGACCGGCACGGCACCAAGGTCGGCCATGAATTCATTCGCGGTTTGATGAAATCGGCGGCAAGCCTCACCTACCGCCAGATGCAGGAAGCGATCGACGGCAAGACGGACGACAAGACGGGCCCGTTGCTCGACACCGTCTTGCAGCCGCTCTGGAACGCCTATCAAACCATGCTGAAGGGGCGCGAACAGCGCGGGCCGCTGGAACTCGACCTGCCCGAATACCGGATCGGCTTCGATGACGACGGAAAAGTCGTGCAGGTGAAGGAATACGAACGCTTCGAGAGCATGCGCCTGATCGAGGAATGCATGATCCAGGCGAATGTCTGCGCCGCGGAATCGGTGGAAGAAAAGCGCAAGCGCGTCATCTACCGCGTACACGACGGCCCGAGCCGCGAACGCATCATGGCACTGGCGGAGTTTCTCGACACGCTCGACATCAGCTTCTCCAAGGGCGAGGTCGTGCGCCCGCAGAATTTCAATCGTATCCTGAAGCAGGTCCACGACACCGAGCATGACCGCATGGTGAGCGAGGTGATCCTCCGCTCACAGGCCCAGGCCATCTATTCGCCGGACAATATCGGGCATTTCGGTCTCAATCTGCGCCGCTACGCGCATTTCACCTCACCCATCCGCCGCTATGCGGACCTGACCGTTCACCGCGCGCTCATTGCCTCGCTGAACCTGACGCCGGATGTGAAGAAAGACGGCCAGCCGGAAGAGGAAGAGCGCGCACTCGAAGAGATCGCAACCCATATCTCCATGACCGAGCGCCGCTCCATGATGGCGGAGCGCGACAGCAAGGACCGTTTCATCGCGCAATATCTCGAAGCGCGGATCGGCGCGGAATTCAAGGGACATATTTCGGGCGTGACGCGCTTCGGCCTCTTCGTGAAGCTCGACGACAACGGCGCGGACGGCATCGTGCCCATCGCCACGCTCGGCGCGGAATATTTCCATCACGACGAAGTCGGCCATGCGCTGGTGGGCGAACGCAGCCGCACCACCTACCGTCTGGGCGAAGCCGTGCGCGTGAAACTTGCCGAAGCGGCCCCCATCACCGGGGGTATGCGCTTCGAACTGCTCGACGGAGGCAGCGCCGGCGGTTCCGCCGGGCGCCGCCGCAACGCCTCCGGTCGCGGGCGACCTGGCACCGCGCGGCGCCGGGGCCCGCCGAAATCCGCATCGAAGTCGAAAGGCAAGCGCAAATCGGGCGGCACAGGAAAAGGACGCCGTCATTGAGTGAAATCAAGCGCGGCAACCTGCCACATTCCGCCCGGCCGCTTTACCTACCATTTTAGTCGGACTTGAGTCTCCGAAGTCGTGGGGTTTATCCGCGTGAACGAAATGAGTGCCTCCTTGGACATGTCCCGGCCTGAAATCTACGAGCAAAGCGAAACCGCGCCGCGGCCTGCCAAACAGGCGATCCTGCGCGGGCTGACCATGCGCTGTCCGGCCTGCGGCAAGGGCCGTATGTTCTACAAGTTCCTTAAAGTGTCCGATCACTGCCCGGATTGCGGCGAGGCGCTGCACTACCACCAGGCGGACGACGCCCCGCCCTATTTCACGATCATGATCGTCGGGCATGTCATCGTGCCGATGATGCTCTGGCTGGAACTCGAATATCTGCCGCCTGTCTGGGTGCATATGGCGCTTTGGCCGGCCCTTACCCTGCTTCTGTCGCTATGGCTGCTACCACGCCTGAAAGGCGGCATTGTGGGCTGGCAATGGGCCGCCCGCATGCACGGTTTCGGCAATCCAGACGTGGAACGGGGCACCACCCCGAACTGAGCCTCGCGGGACAGCCGACTGGACAGTCCATTGGCGCCGGGCCATCCTCTGCCCAAAGCAATTCAGAAACGTCAGGGAGGATGGCGCATGACAGAGAGCGCCCGGGGCACTTTTGATCCCAAACAATCGCGCGGTCAGGAATATCGCGACGGCGCCACCCGCGCGGTGCGCCCGCGCGATGCCGCGACCCTCATCATCGTCAACAACGATACGAGCCGGCCCAAGGTTCTGATGGGACAACGGCATGCGAACCATAAGTTTATGCCGAACAAATTCGTCTTTCCCGGCGGCCGCGTGGACCGCGCCGACAGCCGCGTGCGCGCAGCCGAAGACTTGCGCCCCGTCGTCACGCGGCGCCTGATGACCCGCATGCGCGGTACGCCCAGCGAAAACCGTGCCCGCGCACTCGCCATGGCCGCCATCCGCGAAACCTTCGAGGAGACCGGTCTCGTTCTCGGCAAGCCCGTGCGCGATGCCATGTCGAGCAAGCATGAAGACTGGGCGGCCTATTTCGCGCAAGGCGTGGCGCCCGCGCTCGGACGGCTCGACTTCGTTGCCCGCGCCATCACCCCACCCTATCGCACGCGCCGTTTCGACACGCGCTTCTTTATCGCGGACGCCGAACATATTCAGGGCGACCCGCTCGCCGTGGCCGGGTCGGGCGAATTACAGGGCCTGCACTGGCTGACGCTCGCCGATGCGCGCGATCTCGACCTGCCCAACATCACCCGCGTGGTGCTGGACGAGATCGAGGAACGCCTGACGCAGAACAGAGCCGCCCAGGCGCGCAGGCCCGTCCCCTTCATTCACTTCCGCAACGGCTCGGCCATCCGCGACGAAATCAAGGACTGAGCCTCTTGCAGCCTGCCGCCCCCAAAACCCGCGCGGTGCGCCCGCGCGACGCCGCCAGCCTCGTCCTGATCGACCGCTCGGGCGAGGAACCGCGTATCCTGATGGGCCGCCGCCATTCGAAAATGTCCTTCGTACCCGACGCTTTCGTCTTTCCCGGCGGCAAGCTCGACGCCACGGACGAAAAGGCGAAACCGGCAACCGCGTTCGATAGCGAAATGAAAGCGCAGATTGCGCAAACCCCGGCGCTGGGACGGCGGGCGGCGGCGCTCGCCATGGCCGCCATTCGCGAGACCATGGAGGAAACGGGCCTCATGATCGCCGCACCGGGCGATGTCGGCGAGGCGTCGGGCAAAGCCTGGTCTCCTTTCCGCGAACAGGGGCTCGCCCCGCATCTGGCGCCGCTGCGCTTTGTCGCCCGCGCCATCACGCCCACCGAAAGCCCGATCCGCTTTCACGCCCGCTTCTATGCCGCGCCCGCCGAAATCGCCGCGGGCGAACTACGCGGCAGCGGCGAACTGGAAGACCTCGACTGGTATCCCCTGTCGGAAGCGCTGAAGCTGCCGGTGATCGATGTCACCGAATTCGTACTTCATGAGGTTAGAACCGGCATACCCGAGCAGGCATCGGGCGACAGGCCGGTCCCGCTCTTCGCCTACAGAAACGGGCGGCCGCTTTTGCGGAAGTAGAATGGACGACACGCAACAGACGCTGACCATGGAAGTCCCGCCCGGGATGCGGCAGGGCGAACTGACGCCCCGTCAGCGCCGAAACAGCCTCATCGCCGTCATCGCCTGTATTTCGGTCGTGGGCATGGGGCTTGGCGTCTCGATCCCCCTTCTCGCGCTGATGATGGAGCGTGAGGGGCTTTCCGGCACGCTGATCGGCGCCAACACGGCCATGCCCGCCCTCGCGACGCTCGCCTTCACGCCCTTCATACCGGCCATTCTGCAGCGCGTCCCGATCATCCCCTTCCTGCTGGGATGTATCCTCATCTGCGGCCTGGCCATGCCGAGTTACTATCTCTTTCCGAATGTCTGGCTCTGGTTCGCCATCCGCTTCGTGAACGGCATCGGCCTCACCGGCCTTTTCGTGGTGAGCGAATTCTGGGTCAACTCGCTGGCCGACGAAAAAGCGCGCGGCCGCATGATCGGCATTTACGGCACGGTACTCTCCGCGGGCTTCGCCTCCGGCCCCATCCTGCTGGCGCTTGTGGGCACGCAAGGCGCAACCCCCTTCGTCACCATATCGCTCGTCATTCTCGCCGCCGGCATCCCGTTGGTCTTTTTCGGCCGCGGCCTCGCCCCCCGCCTGACGGAACGGCCGAGCCGGGGCCTTTTGAGCTTCGTGCTGGTGGCGCCCGCCGCCACGCTGGCCGGCCTCGTCTATGGCGCGACCGAGACGGATGTTTTCAACCTTCTTCCCGTTTATGCCGTGCGCATCGGCATGACGGAACAGTCGGCGGCCTTCGTCCTGTCGATCTTCGCGGCCGGCAATATCCTCTTCCAGATCCCCATCGGCTATTGGGCCGACCGCACAGACCGGCGGCTCGTCCTTATGGTCTGCGCCGCCGTAGGCATGATCGGCGCTCTGGCCATTCCGGCCGTTTCCGGCTCGATCTGGACCTTCGCACCGACGCTTTTCGTCTTTGGCGGCGTGGTGGTGGGCCTCTACACGGTGGGCCTCACCCTGCTGGGCGAGCGATTCCGGGGCGCGGACCTGGCCAGCGCCAATGGCGCCTTCGTCATCATGTATTCGGTGGGCGCGCTCGCCGGGCCACCCGTTTCGGGTTATGCGATGGAGCTTTGGGACCCGCATGGCCTCGTCATCGCCATAGGGGGGATTTGCGGGCTTTATCTGCTGGTGGCGGGCTGGCGCTACTTCACCGGCCCGAAAGGCCCCGCCAACACCGGTTTTCCCGGCGAAACGCCCGGAAAATCGGGCTCTTGACTTCGCAGGGCGCACGAGTAGTCTCCCGCCAACACGCACATCCTCAGATTGCGAGACGACCATCCGCGAGGGTCCCTAAACCCCGCGCAACCACAGGGATTTCGCGCCATGGCGAAGCCGACCACGATCAAGATCAAGCTCGAGAGCACGGCGGATACGGGCTACTTCTACGTTGCCAAGAAGAACAGCCGCACGATGACCGAGAAGATGACGGTCCGCAAATACGACCCCATCGCTCGCAAGCATGTCGAGTTCAAAGAGACGAAAATCAAATAAGATCAGAGCAGGCCACGGCCTGCTCTTTTCATATCCGCCCTCTTTCACGGTTTCCGAACCGACGAAAAATCGGCGCAGACACGACAAAGGCCGGTCCCAGGGACCGGCCTTTCGTCATTCCGCCTCTCAATGCCTCTTCGCCACCTCCACCGGGGGGGGTGGCCGGCCGGGAAATTATGCGGGTATCAGAGGAGGCCACTCCACTACCACGCCCCGACCGGCCGTGCCCCGCGGACCCAGGAGATGCGGCGGACCTGAGCACCCCACGGGGACACGTTTCGTTGCCGTTCGTCTATCCGCCTCACCCCCCAGCAAGGGCGGGAGACTGTGCGGCAACGAGATTCCGCGTTTAGAAAAAAATTACCATGTCTTGCAACAGGGATAAAGTGACACGATAAAGTCAAAGCCCAGAGGCTTGAAACATATTAAAAAATTAAGGTTAACAAACGGCCGCCCCACTTCATCCAATGCCTGAAGCGGCCAGATCTAAATGTCCATTTTCGGGACGAATCCGCGGAAAAATGCCTGCTCAGGCCGCCTGGGCGACAACCTTGTTGCGACCGCTGCGCTTGGCTTCGTAGAGGCAGTCATCGGCCCGGGACAGCAGGTCCGACGGGCTGTCACCGCCTCCGATCGTGGTCGAAAGACCGATCGATACCGTCACATCGAGCACGGTTGCGTCATCGTCGAGAGCGAAAGGCCGCGACGCGATGCAGACCCTCAGCCGCTCCGCCACCACTTTGGCGAAATCCGCATCCGTATCGGGCATCACGACAACGAATTCCTCGCCGCCCAGCCGGCAGCACAGATCCACGCCACGGACATTGTGAGCGATCCGCTGGGCGAACTCCCGCAGCACGGCGTCGCCCGCCGGATGCCCATAGGTGTCGTTGACCGCCTTGAAGTGATCGATGTCGAAGATCAGCAGGGAAACCTGCTTGCCGGTATGCGCGGCGTCACCGACGAGCGATTCCAGATGGCCTTCCATATATCGCCGATTGTGAAGCCCGGTCAGCGGGTCGGTCACCGCCTGTTCCATGCCCTGCTGGAACCTGTCGCGCAGGAAGTCCTGATAGCGCTTGCGGCGAAGCTGCGAGCGGCAACGGGCCAGAAGCTCGTTCCGCTCCACCGGACGGACCAGATAGTCGTTCACGCCCATATCCAGCGCTCGGACGAGCCGCGCGGTATCGCCTTCCTCGACGATAGCCAGAATCGGCGTCTGTCGCGTCGCCTCCAGCGAGCGGAGCTGCGAGCACAGGCGAAGCCCGTCATGCTGCTCAAGCGTGAGGCTCACGATATACATGTCGAAATTGCCGTTGCCGGCCAGCTCGATCAACTCGTCCGGGGTTTCCGACACCATGACGGTATGTTCCGAGGAGAGCGTGTCGGTGATGCGCCGCAAGGAGGACGGCCTGTCGTCGATAACGAGGAATCGGCCCGGCTCCTTCAGGAGCATCTCCGCCCCTTCCCTGGCGGTGAAAGCGCCGATGCGCTGGCCCGTCGCATCGCGCAGACGCAACTCGTCGGTCACCATTTTCAGGCGAACGAGGCTGCGCACACGCGCAAAGAGCGCCAGGTCGTTGACCGGCTTGGTCAGGAAATCGTCGGCCCCTGCCTCCAGCCCCTGGACACGGTCCTTGGGCTGGTCGAGCGCGGTGACCATGATGACGGGAATATGTTCGGTCTCGGAGGAGGATTTGAGCCTGCGGCAGACCTCGAACCCGTCCATGCCCGGCATCATCACATCGAGAAGGATGATGTCCGGCTGGCATTCCTTCACGGCCTCCAGGGCTTCCGGCCCGGAACTGGCGGCGAACACTTCGAAATATTCGCCCGTCAGCTTCGCGTCGAGAAGCTTCAGGTTCGCCGGAATATCGTCGACTATCAGTATGCGGGCCGTCACAAGCTCACCTCAGCCGAGGAACCGTTTAACCGTCTCCAGAAACTGGGTCACGGAAATGGGTTTGGAGATATAGGCCTCGCACCCACCCTCACGGATCTTTTCTTCATCGCCCTTCATCGCAAACGCTGTAACGGCAACGACGGGTATCGCTCTGAGACTGTCGTCTTCCTTGATCCACTTCGTGACCTCGAGTCCGGAAACTTCCGGAAGCTGGATGTCCATCAGAATCAGGTCCGGACGGTTTTCCCTGGCGATTTCGAGGGCCTCGATACCGTCTCGCGTCTGCAGCGTCTCGTAGCCGTGGGCATCCAGCAAATCGTGAAAGAGCTTCATGTTAAGCTCATTGTCTTCCACGATCAGGACTTTCTTCGACATAGCGTCCATCGCTCCGAAACTCCAATTTACCTCGAAACCGGCGAGGGGTATCCCCGCGATTCACTGGCAGGATCAGCCCGATAGTGCCCCCGACATCCTTAACCAACTCTTTATCAATGGCCGGAATCGGGGAAAAACCGCGCTTGTTGCCTCCAGAGCCCCCATATTCGCAATTCACGCTAAACTCGAGATTAATGCGAGCGGTCTTTCTCGCTCAAAATGCAAAAAACAACTGCGCAAGGACCGGTCTCCCGGAGATCTGCGACGGAAAATCGGGATTCGGTTGAGGTTTCCCGAGGGAGAAGAACATTGAAACGCGACCGCGCGGAAACGATCGCCATCAAGGCGCTCACCTTCATGGCGCACGATCAGGATTTGATGGGCGCCTTTCTGGCTCAGTCCGGCCTCTCGCCGGACGAATTGCGCGAGCGCCTGAACGAGCCGGGCTTTCTCATCGGCGTCCTCGACTTCCTGCTGATGGAAGACGAGCGCGTGCTGGCGTTCTGCGCCGCCGAGGGGCTGTCGCCCGAAACCCCGCTGGCCGCCCGCCATGCCCTGCCCGGCGGCGAACACGTGAACTGGACGTAAAGCCCCGCATGACATCGCCCGATCCGCTTGCCCTTCACGAAAGCGTCCCCGCGCAGCTCGACGAGTTGACGCTGGAACGCGGCCGCCCCCTCATCGTCACCGATTGCGACGAGGTGCTGGTGGCCTTCCTGAAAGGGCTGGAGCGCTATCTGGAGGCGAACGACCTCTGGATCGACCTTCAAAGCTTCGCCCTTTCCGGCAATATCAAGCATCGCGGCACGAACGAACCCGTGCCGCCGAAAGAGATGCCGGCCCTGCTCGAACGCTTCTTCGACACCGAAACCCACCGGCTGGAAGCGGTCGAAGGCGCCGCCGAGGCCCTTTCCGGTCTGTCGAAGCGGGCACAGGTGGTGGTGCTGTCCAACCTGCCCCTGACGCAACGCCGCGCCAGGATCGACAATCTGGCCGCGCAGGGCCTCGACTATCCCGTCATCGCCAATCAGGGCCTGAAGGGCGGTCCGGTCCGCAGGCTGGCCGAACTGGTGGAGGCGCCGGTCTTCTTTCTCGATGACCTGCCGCCCAACATCTCCTCCGTGGCAGAGGCACATGAACCTTCGTACCGCATTCACTTCATCGCGGATGAACGGCTGGCGAAACTGCTGGGCCCGGCAAAGGACAGCCATTTCCACACCACCGACTGGAACAAGGCAAAAGCCTTCATCGAAGAGAAGCTGGCCGCGGAAGGCTTCTGACGGGGCGACCGGACCGCTATTCTGCCCTTTGCAAACGACAACCGGATTTTGAGTCTCCGCCATGCGGATCGGCATCGACCTCGGAGGAACGAAGATCGAAGGCATCGTTCTCGATGCCGGGGGGAATGTGCGCGCAAGACAGCGTATCCCCTCCCCGCGCGGCGACTATGACGACACGCTGAACGCCATTCGCGGCATGGTGGCGCATCTCGAAACCGATTGCGGCGAGCGCTGCTCCGTCGGCATCGGTATGCCGGGCGCCATCTCGCCCGCCAGCGGACTGGTCAAGAACGCCAACTCGACATGGCTCATCGGCCATCCCTTCGCAACCGATCTGGAAGACCGGCTGGGCCGGGAGGTTCGCCTTGCCAACGATGCCGATTGCTTTGCACTCTCCGAGGCAAAGGACGGCGCAGGCTCAGGCTGCCGCACCGTGTTCGGCGTCATCATCGGAACCGGAACGGGCGGCGGCATCGTGCATGACGGCCAGCTTCTCTCCGGCCCCAATGCGATTGCCGGAGAATGGGGACACAATCCCCTGCCCTGGCCCCGCGAAGAGGAATTGCCCGGCCCTGACTGCTATTGCGGCAAGCAGGGCTGCATCGAAACATGGACGAGCGGCCCCGGCCTTTCCGCCGCCTTCGCGCGGGATACGGGCCGCGACGCCACGGCGGAGGAAATCGCCCGCGCCGCGCAGGCAGGCGACCCGAAAGCCGCCGACGCAATCCGCCGCTATGCCGACCGCCTTGCCCGCGCCCTGGCATCGGTCGTCAATATCCTCGATCCCGACATGGTGGTGCTGGGCGGCGGCATGTCGAATATCGCAGCCCTCTACACGCTGCTGCCCGACCTTCTCCCCTCTTACGTCTTTTCCGACACGGTGCGTACACGGATAGAACGTCACCGTCATGGAGACGCCTCGGGCGTGCGCGGCGCGGCATGGCTCTGGCCGGAAAGGCAGACACCATGACCGAAAAGACAGAAGAAGGAGAAGAAGACCGGACACCCGGCTTTTGCCGCGACTGCTTCACGCGCCTCACGGGCCGCGTCGCCCGCTGCCCGGCCTGCAAACGCCCGCGCCTCGTCTGGCACGACGAAATCGACAGCCTCGCCATCGCGCATATGGATTGCGACGCCTTCTACGCATCGGTGGAGAAGCGCGACAATCCCGATTTGCGCGACAAGCCGCTCATCATCGGCGGGGGGACGCGCGGCGTCGTTTCCACCGCCTGCTACATTGCGCGTATTCGCGGCGTTCGTTCCGCCATGCCCATGTTCAAGGCCAAAGCCCTTTGCCCCGATGCCGTGGTGATGAAACCCGACATGACGAAATATGCGGCCGTCGCCAAAGAGGTCCGCGCGTTGATGCGCGATCTGACGCCGCTGGTGGAGCCGGTATCCATCGACGAGGCCTTTCTCGACCTTTCCGGCACCGAACGCCTGCATCATGCAAGCCCGGCGATCAGCGCCGCGAAGCTGGTGAAACGGATCGAAACCGATATCGGCATCACCGCCTCGATCGGCCTCAGCCACAACAAGTTCCTCGCCAAGATGGCCTCCGACCTCGACAAGCCGCGCGGCTTTTCCGTGATCGGCAAGGCGGAAACCATCGCCTTCCTCGCCGAAAGACCCGTCTCCATGATCTGGGGCGTGGGAAAATCGCTGAACGCGAAACTCGCCGCGCAAGGGATCACCCATATCGGCCAGCTTCAGCATATGGATGAAAACGACCTGATGGCCCGCTACGGCGTCATGGGCCGCAGGCTCTGGCGGCTGGCGCGCGGGCAGGATGCGCGCATCGTCGAGCCCTCGCATGAAACCAAAAGCATCTCCACCGAGATCACGTTCCCGACCGACATTTCATCGCGCGCCGAACTCGACCGCACATTGTGGAAACTCTGCGAGAAAGTATCCGCGCGCGCCAAGGAGGCCGGCCTTGCCGGATCGACCATCGTCCTGAAGCTCAAGACCGGCGACTTCAAGACACGCACCCGCAACCAGACGCTGCACGATCCTACCCAGCTTGCCGACCGCATCTACCGTACGGCCTCGCCCATGCTGGTGCGCGAAGCGGACGGCACCCCGTTCCGCCTCATCGGCGTCGGCATTTCCCAACTCACCGACGGCGATCTGGCCGACCCGCCCGACATGCTCGACCCCGGCTCCATGCGACGCGCAGACGCCGAACGCGCCATGGACAGGCTGCGTGCCAAATTCGGCAAGGACGCCATCATCTCCGGGCGGACGCTGCCGAAGAAATAGGTCAGCAGCTCCCTGCCGGGAAATATTCCAGCCCCACCAGATGACCGGCAAGCGACATATCCGGATAGTCCAGTTCGAGCCTCGTCACGACGCCATTGGGATAGAGACGGAAAACCATCTGGAATTCGGGCTCGCTGTCGCCCGGCCCATCCTCGAAATAGGAGACCCGTACCGGCCAGGCCTTCATCCCCGTCAGTTGCTTGCCGGCCTGCGCATTGACGATCTTGACCCGACGGGCCTCCTTGCCGGGCTGAACGGGTTCGCCGATGAACGCGGAGGAAAGCGTCGCATTATCCTCCGCCCCGTCGAACACTTTCTGCGCAACGATCTTTTCGCCCGCCTGCGCCGCCTCGATCAGCGCGATATTCGCCGCGGCGGGAAACAGCACCGCGCCGGAAAGCGGCACGGACGGCTCCCCGTCAATGGCAATCATGGCCGTGTCCGCCGCCGGATCGCTGTCGACGCGCCCGCTTACCTTTTCCGAACGCTGTCCGTTGAAATAGGTGAGGCGCTCATAGCGAAAGCTCTTGCCGTCAAGCGCTTCCCAGGTGCTGAGGCGGACATCGTTACGCGAAAGACTTTCCTCGGAACGCATATCGGTGACCACCCGCTGGAGCGAGGTGTAACCGTCGCAGGACGGGCCGCCACGCCACTCCACGACCATGCGCCCGGAAACATTGGCGATATCGCTCATCGAATCCGCCTTCAGCAGCGAAAGGTCGTAGATCGCCCTGTGCATCTGCAGCGGCGCGGCCCCCGCCCCAGGGCTCAGGCCGGCAAAGCCCGCAACGACAAGGGCGGCGGCGAAAAGAAGGCGTTTCACATACATGAATCTCGATCCCGAAAGAGCCCGGGGCCTTGCCCCGGCGCGGCCTGAGAGCCTACACCAATCATCTATGGTTTGCAGATCGCGGATGGAACAATGGCTCGCCCGACAATCCTCATCACCCGGAAATGGCCCGAGCAGGCGCAAGCCCGCGCCTCCGATACCTATGAACTCCGTCTCAATGAAGACGACCGGCTGATAACGACGGCGGAGCTTGTCGAGGCCGCCCGGGGCTGCGACGCCCTGTTGCCCACGGTAACCGACAGGCTCGACGCCGCCGCCATCGACGCCCTGCCCGCTTCGGTAAAGATCATCGCCACCGC
Organism: Parvibaculum indicum; assembly: GCF_011762095.1. Classification (GTDB taxonomy): domain Bacteria; phylum Pseudomonadota; class Alphaproteobacteria; order Parvibaculales; family Parvibaculaceae; genus Parvibaculum; species Parvibaculum indicum. The sequence goes on from NZ_JAASQO010000001.1 coordinate 317,967, forward strand.
CTCGGTCGGCTACGACCATATCGACGTTGCCGCCGCGCAAGCGCGCGGCATCGCGGTGACCAACACGCCGGACGCACTGACGGAGGCGACGGCCGAAATCGCCATCCTGCTGATGCTGGGCGCGGCGCGCGGCGCCTCTTCGGCGGAACGCATGCTGAGAGAGGGAGAATGGAAAAGCTGGTCGCCCACCGGCATGCTGGGCATCGAGGTCAGCGGCAAACGCATGGCGATTCTTGGCATGGGCCGCATCGGCCAATCGGTGGCGCGCAAGGCACGTGCCTTCGGTATGGAAATCCACTACCACAATCGCCATGCGCTCGATGAGAGCGAGGCCGAGGGCGCCATCTACCATGAAACGCCGGACACGCTTTTCGGGGTGGCGGATGTGCTGTCGATCAACTGCGCCTCGACGCCCGAAACCCGGGGGCTGGTGAACGCCGCGCGCCTCGCCTTGCTGCCGGACGATGCCGTGCTGGTGAACACCGCGCGCGGCGACATTGTGGACGACGATGCACTGATCGCCGGGCTGAAGGCGGGACGGCCCGCCGCCGCCGGGCTCGACGTTTTCAACAACGAGCCGGCCTTCCACAAAGGGTATCTGGACCTTCCCAATGCGTTCCTGCTGCCTCATCTCGGCAGTGCGACGCTCAGCACCCGAACGGCCATGGCCGAACGCGCACTCGACAATCTCGACGCCTTCTTCAAGGGAGAAAGGCCGGGCGATCTCGTGACCGCCTGACGGGCAGAAAGATCGTCCGGCCTTTGTATCGGGTTTACCCCGCGGGGTGAGGCCTGCCGCGTCCGTCCCCTGCGATACCGGCATATGCCGCGGCCTTTTGCAGCGCCATGAGCCCCGCCAGCGCAAGCACGTTCACAGCGAAAATTTCCCGCATGATTTCGCCCGTGAAGGCCCCGAATCCCGATTGCATGGCCATCGCCGTCATATAAAGCACCGCTTCATATGCGAGAAAAGCCACCATCAGCCCAAAGGCCGCGGAACCGAAATCGCCGAAACGCGAGATGACGGATCGTATCTGGAAAACGGCCAGCGTCGCCATCAAAGCCCCCGCGCCGATCGCAGCGCCCCAGAGGAACGTGCTCGCCGCAAGCGGATAGCCGAGAAGGCCAAAACCGATCGCCTGATTGACGCCCCACGCCGCGCCGACAAGCAACAATCCGTCGCGACGGCTCATATTCAGGGCGGCGACCGTTGCCAGCGCCGCAAACGGCGTCGCGCAGGTGAACACATAGCTCAACCCCACACTCGCCGCGCCAAGGATACCGAACAGAATCCATTGCCGGTTATCATTCATCTCTACGTCTTCCTTTCCGCCCCACCCGGGCTCTCGTCGGGGGAATGCATGAAGGCCTGAAAGGAAAACGGATGACGCCGCCTGCCGTCAGCCTTCGGAGCACCCCGCCCGAGGAATGAACATCGTCTTGTTACGGCAGGTCTCCTGGCTCGCGGCTCAATGCGATGGCCCGCCTTCCCGATGCACCGGCACCAGTGGCAGATCATGGGCAATCGCTCGCCGCTTACAGTTGCGGGGGCAGCTCCGGCCTTGTTCATGGAAAGAACGCACCGGATTCCCTCGTCCCGCCATGGGGGCGGGACGCCGTAACGGCCCGAGAGTGGCGATCCAGACGCGCGTGTCAAGGAAACAACTTCCCAGCGGGCGCCCCATGCCCGGCAGCAATTACCTGCTTACCGGAACCTTGACGGCATTTTTTCGCAGAAAACTGTGCGTTTTAACTTTGGCAAGGTGCTTGCTTCCTGCCAGTCAGGCTGAAATCCAGGACTGGTCCCGTACCAACGATACGAGGGACCTGATCGGGGGGACACAGAGATGGCACGAACAAATCATCTGGGGGCGATGGGAAGCTATGCGTCTCCCGACGTCGTGGGCGAAAGATCCGATTCTCTGACCGCACGCTTTCGCGACATGATGTCGGCGAGCCCCTCCAGCGGCGCGGACCGCCATCTGATGGAACGCGCGCTTGCCTATGCGCGGGAAGCGGAAACCCGCATCATGGAACTCAATGAGCGCGTCCACCGCCTGGAGGCGCTGAGCCAGACCGACGAACTGACCGGCCTTCTCAACCGGCGCGGCTTCCACGACATCCTTCACCGCAATCTGATGAGCGCCACGCGCTACAGCGAAACCGGCGTGCTCGCCTATATCGATCTGGACGGCTTCAAGGCGGTAAACGACGAACACGGTCACGCCGCGGGCGACGAAGTGCTGCGCGCCGTGGGCGCCTATCTCAAGCGGAGCGTTCGCGCGACCGATTTCGCCGCGCGTCTGGGCGGCGACGAATTCGCGCTGATCTTCGTGCGCGCCGACATCCGCCCCGCCAGGGAACGCGCCCGCGACATCGTGCGCGGCATCAACTCGCTGAAGGCCGTCTATTCGAATGTCGAACTGCCGGTCAAGGCAAGCCTCGGCACCGCGACCTATCACGGCGAGACGGACGGTCACGAACTGATGGAACGCGCCGACCGCGCCATGTACCGCGCCAAGAAGCAACGCCCGCGCATCGTACCCTTCACCATGCACGAATGACGCTAGAGACCGCGCTCACGGTTTCCCGTGATGAGCCGAAATGGGGTGATACAGCTCCGGACGCCTGTCACGGAAAAGGCCCCAGCCGACGCGGCGCTTGCGGATTTCGTCCAGGTCGAATGTCGCCGTGATGACTTCCTGCTTGTCGCGGCTGGCCTCCGCCACGATCTCGCCCGTCGGACCCGACAGGAACGACGACCCGTAAAACGTCAGCTCGCATTCCTCGCCGACTTCCTTCCCGATCCGATTCGACGCGACCAGCGGCACGATATTCGCCGCCGCATGGCCCTGCATGACGCGCTGCCAGTGATCGCGCGAGTCGATGGGCGGCGCGGGCGGCGGCTCCGACCCGATCGCCGTGGGATAGAAAAGCGCCTCCGCCCCCTGCACGGCCATGGCGCGCGCGGCTTCCGGGAACCACTGATCCCAGCAGATCGCCGCGCCGAACCGCCCATAGGCCGTATCCCAGACCTTGAAGCCGGTATCGCCGGGCGAGAAATAGTACTTCTCCTGATAGCCCGGCCCGTCGGGAATATGGCTCTTGCGATAAAGGCCCAGCACCTCGCCATCCGCGTCGATCATCACCAGCGAATTGAAATGCGCATGATGCGCGCGCTCGAAAAAGGAAAGCGGCAGGACGACCTTCAACTCCTTCGCCAGATCGCGCATACGCTGGATGAGTTCATGCTCCATCGCCTCAGCGGCGAGCTCGAAATGCTCCGGCTTGCGTTCCTTGCAGAAATAGGGCGTTTCGAAAAGCTCCTGCAGAAGGATCGCCTGCGCGCCTTTCTCCGCCGCTTCCCGTACCAGCGAGACCGCGCGATCGACATTCTCGTCCCGCGCCCAGCTGCAGGCCATCTGCGTGGCCGCGAATGTGACTTCCCGCATGACGCATCATCCTCGAATGACATCCCAAGGCCGGAAATATAGGCCTTCGACATCGCTCTGCACAGGCGTCATCTTGTCGAACGGCCCTCGCCGGGCCGGAGCCGCTTCGCTATAAAGACGGTCGAAGCCAACATGCGACAAAGGGAGAAGGACATGGGTGGACAGATAGAAACGCGCCTCAAGGAACTCGGGATCGACCTGCCCAAGGCGTCGGCGCCCGCCGGCAGCTATGTTCCCTTCGTCATCACCGGCAATCAGGTCTTCATTTCCGGCCAGGGGCCCGTCGGGCCGAACGGGCTTGAATATACCGGCAAGGTCGGCGCCGAGCAGACCGCCGAAACCGCGGCGAAATCGGCCCGCCTGACGGCCCTCAACGTGATTGCCCAGCTCAAGGAAGCCTGTGGCGGCGATCTGGACCGGGTGACGCGCATCGTGAAGCTGACGGGCTTCGTCAACTGCGCCCCCGATTTCGACCAGCACCCCACCGTCATCAACGGCGCCTCCGATCTGCTGGTGGAGATCTTCGGCGACAAGGGCCGCCACGCCCGCTCCGCCGTGGGCATGGCAAGCCTTCCCTTTCAGATGACGACCGAGATCGAAGCGGTAGCGGAAATCGCGTGACGGCCCGGTCCGCCTGCCGATTTTGCGTCCGCGCCTCTCTCGACTAGATTCACGCTTATGGGTGACGCGGAACAAGCCATTATCAGAGCGGTGAACAGCCTGTCGGAGGTCGATCCGGCGGCGTGGGATGCCTGCGCCAACCCGCCGGGCGAGCCCTACAACCCGTTCCTGCGCCACGCTTTCCTCTCCGCGCTGGAGGAAAGCGGCTCCGCCACGCGCGCAACCGGCTGGCTGCCCTACCACCTGTTGCTCGAAGACGGCGCAGGCAGCGTGGCCGGCGCCATGCCCATGTATCTGAAGAGCCATAGCCGGGGCGAATATGTGTTCGACTATGGCTGGGCGGACGCCTTCGAGCGCGCAGGCGGCAGTTACTACCCCAAATTGCAGGTATCCATCCCCTTCACGCCCGTGACGGGACGGCGGCTTCTGGTGCCGCCCGGCCCCGCCATGGACGCCTCCCGGGACGCGCTGATCGCGGGCGGCATCGAAGTCGGCAACCGGCTCGGCACTTCGTCATTGCACATAACCTTCCTGACCGAAGAGGAATGGGACTATCTCGGCGACCGGGGCCTGCTGCAACGCACCGACCAGCAATTCCACTGGCACAATCGCGACTATGGCAGCTTCGACGATTTCCTCGCCGATCTGTCCTCGCGCAAGCGCAAGAACATCCGCAAGGAACGACAACGCGCGCTGGAAAACGGTATCGAGATCGAATGGGTGACGGGCAGCGACCTTACCGAGGATCACTGGGACGCCTTCTATATGTTCTATATGGATACGGGCGCACGCAAATGGGGCTCGCCCTACCTCACCCGGTCCTTCTTCAGCATCGTCAATGAGCGCATGCCGGAAGACATTCTGCTCATCATGGCAAAGCGCGACGGCCGCTACATCGCCGGCGCCCTGAACCTGATCGGCTCCGACGCGCTATACGGGCGCAACTGGGGCGCGGTGGAGCACCATCCCTTTCTGCATTTCGAATGCTGCTACTATCAGGCCATCGACTTTGCCATCGACAGAGGGCTGCAGCGGGTCGAGGCCGGCGCGCAGGGCGAACACAAGCTCGCCCGGGGCTACGTTCCCTCGCGCACCCATAGCGCGCACTGGATCGCCAATGAGAGCTTCCGAAATGCTGTCGGCGAATATCTGGAGCGCGAACGCCAGTATGTCGAGCACGACATCGAAACGCTTGGCGAATACGCCCCCTTTCGGCACGATAACGACGCAATACAACGCGAAGAGGACGACTTCTGATCCATGGCCTATGACAAGAACAATATTTTCGCCAAAATCCTTCGAGACGAGGCACCCTGCTTCAAGGTCTATGAGGACGACATGACCCTCGCCTTCATGGATGTGATGCCGCAGGCGGAGGGCCACACGCTTGTCATCCCCAAATCCGAGGCGGAAAACCTGTTCGACCTCGATGCCGATTACGCCGCCGCCATGGCACGGACGACGAAAAAGGTCGCCGCGGCGGTGAAGAAGGCCTTCGACGCGCCGGGCATCATGATCGCACAGCTGAACGGCGCACCCGCCGGACAGACCGTGTTCCACATCCATACGCACATCATTCCGCGCGCGGAGGGGATCGACCTGAAACTGCATGCACGTCAGATGGCCGATATGGATATTCTGAAACAACATGCCGAGCGCGTGATCGCCGCGCTGGACTGAAACGGCTTTTATCGGGGGCCGCGGAAAGCGAAATCGCCGCGGCATGTGGGGAAATATGAAGACAAAAAAAATGACGGCACTGGCTGTCGGCATAGGCGCCGCGTCGGTGCTGCTGCTTACCGCCTGCGAAGAAAAGAAGGAAACGCCCGCCCAGCGCTTTTCGATGGAAGAGGTCACGGCCCCCTCTCCCTTTCATGGCATTCACGGGATCACCGTCGAAAAGGATGGCACCATGCTGGCGGGCAGCGTGATCGGCCGCAGCATCTACGAAGTCGATCCGGAAACCGGCGCCACGGCCGTTTACGAAGGTCCGCCCAAAGGCATGGCGGACGATCTGGAACAGGGCCCCGACGGGACGCTCGCCTGGACCGCCTTCATCGACGGCAAGGTCCATGCCCGCAAACCCGACGGTACGGTGACGACGATCGCCGAAGGCCTGCACGGCATCAACTCCATCGCCTGGACCGATGACGGACGCCTTTTCGCAACCCAGGTCTTTCTGGGCGACGCGCTCTATGAACTCGATCCCACAGGCCAGAAATCGCCGCGCAAGATCATGGAAGGCATGGGCGGCCTGAACGGGTTCGACTTCGGCCCCGACGGCAAGCTCTATGGACCGCTCTGGGACAAGGGCGAAATCGCCCGTGTCGACGTGGACAAGGCAACGCTCGATGTCGTCGCCGACGGCTTCGGCATCCCCGCCGCCGTCAATTTCAGCCCCGACGGAAAACTCTTCGCCGTCGATACGCAGCGCGGCGAAGTCGTGCGCGTCGACCCCGCGGATGGCTCGAAAGAGGTCGTGGCGAAAGTAAAACCCGCCATCGACAATCTCGCCTTCGACAATGGCGGCAACCTCTTCATCACCAACATGGCGGATAATGCCGTCATCGCGGTGGACATCCGGAACGGAAAATCCCGCACGGTCGTCTCCGGTCCGCTGGCCGTGGCAGGCGGCATCGCGCGCGCCAATGAAAGCGGCGAGGATGTGCTTTATATCGCCGACGGTTTCGCCTTCCGGAAACTTCATCTCGCCAGCGGCCGGATGGAAGAAATCGCGCGCATGTGGAGCGGCGATATCGACTACCCGCTCAATGTCGCCGTCGCCAACGGCCATGTCACCGTGGCCGGGCTTACCTCGGGCGCCGTGCAGGTCTTCGATCAGGAAGCCGGTAAATCCATCGCCCTCATGCACGGCTTCATCACGCCGAGCGCCGCCATCGCCATGACGGACGGTCGCATCGTCGTGGCCGAATATGCCAAAGGCCGCCTCCTCATGGTGGATCCGGAACATTCCGACGCACGCACCGAAATCGTCACCGGCCTTGAAGGCCCCGAATACATGATGGCGACGGGCGACGGCTCCATCTATGTGAGCGAGACCGAGGGCGGCGTCATCTCGCGCATCGACCCGGAAAGCGGAGAACGGACCGTGCTGGTCGCCGATCTCGACGCGCCCGAAGGCTTCGACATCGCGCCGGACGGCAAACTCATCATCGCCGAGGTCGGCGCGAAACGCATCGTCGCCGTCGATCCGGAAAGCGGCACCAGAGAGGTTTTACGGGCCGACCTGCCCATCGGCCTGAAGGGGCCGGCCGAACTGCCCTCCTCATATGTTCCCACCGGCATCTCCGTGGGCCCCGACGGCGACATCTATTTCTCGTCCGATATCGAGGCCCGGATATTCCGTTTGAGAGAAACCGGCGCCAACTAGAGGTTCGGGAGGAGACAATGAAGATCATTCGGCTTGCCGCTTGTCTCTGTCTCCTCTCACTTGCCGGTGTTACCGCCGCCCGCGCCGCAACCATCGATGTGGACGGCACTGAACGCAACTACCTGATCTTTCGCACCGCCGATCTCCCCCTTCCCGCACCGACCGTCATCGTCTTGCATGGCGGCGGTGGCGGCGCCGAACGCATGGCGGCCTATAACGGCTTCGGGGACTTCGCCAGGGAACACGGCATCCTTGCCATCTATCCCGAAGCCATCGACCATTTCTGGAACGATGGACGAAAGGACGAACGCGGCGCCGCATCTGACGATACAGGCTTCCTGAGAGCGCTGATCCGGACGCTTGTTGCCGAAGGTCTTGCCGACCCGTCCCGCATCTATCTCACCGGCATGTCGAATGGCGGCATGATGACGTTACACATGGCATGTACCGCGCCGGGGCTATTCGCTGCCATCGCGGTGGTCGCTGCTTCCCAGCCACAAGACGTGCCCTGTCCGGTAAAGCAGCCTCTGCCCGTCCTGCTCGTCAACGGAACAGATGATGGCATGGTCCCCTATAAGGGCGGCCCCGTCGGCAAGGGGTGGACAGATCGCGGGCGCGTCATCGGCCATGAAAACACGCTCCGCTTATGGGCACGGGCAAATGACTGCTCGCAAATGGCCGCGACGGCGCCTCTGCCCGATACCGCCCGTGACGGCATGAGATCGACCGAGACCGTGTTCGACTGTCCGGCGGATACCGCCGTCATCGGCATCACGGTCGAAGGTGGCGACCATAGCTGGCCCGGCGGTTCTCGCGGGCCCATCGCGCGCATGCTGCTCGGACCCGTCACGCGGGATTTCAGCGCCAATCGGATAATCTGGAACTTCTTCAAGCCCCGTGCCCGCGCACAATAGAAAACCCCGGCAGTTGCCCGCCGAGGTTCGATGTCGTGAAGGCTGAAAGCCTCAGCCCATCTTGAAGACGCAGATCTTGTTGCCGTCCGGGTCGCGGAAATAGGCGCCGTAAAACCCCTGCATCCGCTCGCCCGGCGCGCCTTCGTCCGGCGCGCCAAGTTCCATCGCCCTGGCATGCATCGCATCGACCTTCGCGCGGTCGGGCATGGCCAGAGACACCATGTTGCCATTGCCGGGCTTTGCTTCCTTCTGGTCGTAGGGCACGAAAACGCCCAGCATCGCGCCCTCGCCCGTACCCCAGAAGGTGAAGCGGTCGCTCTCCATGAGCTGCTTGGCGCCCATCTCGGCCATCAGCGGCTCGTAAAACGCCTTGGACCGCGCCCGGTCGTTCGTGCCTACCGTTACATATCCGATCATCGGAATTCTCTCCCTGGAGGTCTGTTCTTGTTTCCGGCAGCGAGGACAGTGCGGTGCGAAGCCGGACCTCGCTTCCCGCCAATGACCGTCCCGCAGGATCACGACGCAAATCGAGTCGCAAAGCCCTGCGATGCTGCCATCGGCACGATAGCGCACAAAACACGTATCGAAATGCACTTTGTCGTGACCGGCTTCCCGTCCGCCCGGCATGGAACGTAAAAAAACCGCCGGAGAATAAATCTCCGGCGGTCTTCGAGACTTCCTGTCGGGGCGATTACTCCGTCAGCAGCGGCACCTTCGGCACGCTGCCGCCGCCGGAATCGCCCGATCCCGTATCGCTCGGGCCGGAATCGCCGGACCTGCCGCCGCCCTTCTTCTGGCCGGGCTTGCGCTTCGGCGTCGCCTTGGGCGGGGTTTCCTCGATATCGAAGGACAGCTCGTCCTTCTCCGCATCGACCCCGACCTTGACGTGACCGCCCTTGATGAGCCGCCCGAAGAGAACCTCGTCCGCCAGCGGCTTCTTGATGCTCTCCTGGATGACGCGGGCAAGCGGCCTCGCACCCATCTGCTCGTCATAGCCGCGATTGGCCAGCCATTTGTTGGCCTCCGGCGTCAGCTCGATGGTGACGTTGCGGTCGGCAAGCTGCGCCTCGAGCTGCATGACGAACTTCTCGACGACCTGCGCAATGACCGCTTCCGGCAACTGGCCGAAGGGGATCACCGCGTCGAGACGGTTGCGGAACTCCGGCGTGAACAGGCGCTTGATCGCATCCTCGTCCTCGCCTTCCCGCTTCGCCCGGCCGAAGCCGATGGCATTCTTGGCCGCTTCCGACGCGCCCGCATTGGTGGTCATGATGAGCACCACATTGCGGAAATCGATCTTCTTGCCGTTATGGTCGGTCAGCTTCCCGTGATCCATCACCTGCAACAGGATGTTGAAGAGATCGGGATGCGCCTTCTCGATTTCGTCGAGCAGCAGCACGCAATGCGGATGCTGGTCCACGCCGTCGGTCAGCAGGCCGCCCTGGTCGAACCCGACATAGCCGGGCGGCGCGCCGATGAGACGCGACACGGTATGCCGCTCCATATATTCCGACATGTCGAAGCGCAGCATCTCCACGCCCATGATGGACGCAAGCTGACGCGCCACTTCGGTTTTGCCAACGCCGGTGGGGCCGGAGAAGAGATAGGAACCGATCGGCTTCTCGCCGTCGCGCAGGCCCGCGCGAGCCAGCTTGATCGAAGCGGCCAGCGCATCGATCGCCTTGTCCTGCCCGAACACCACGCGCTTCAGCTCGGTATCGAGATCGCGCAGCTTCTCCGTATCGTTCTTCGACACGGATTTCGGCGGTATGCGCGCCATGGTCGAAATCACGGCTTCGATCTCGCCGACGCCGATGGTCTTCTTGCGGCGCGATTCCGGCAACAGCATCTGCGAAGCGCCCGCCTCGTCGATCACGTCGATCGCCTTGTCGGGGAGCTTGCGGTCATGCATGTATTTCGCCGACAGTTCTACCGCCGTCTTGATGGCGTCGTTCGTGTAGCGGATCTTATGGAAGGTCTCGAAGTAGGGCTTGAGGCCCTTCAGGATCTTGATCGAGTCCGCCACGCTCGGCTCCGCCACGTCGATCTTCTGGAAGCGGCGGACAAGAGCCCGGTCCTTCTCGAAGTGCTGGCGGTATTCCTTGTAGGTCGTAGACCCGATGCAGCGCAGCGTGCCGCTGGCAAGCGCCGGCTTCAGCAGGTTCGAGGCATCCATCGCCCCGCCGCTCGTCGCACCGGCGCCGATAACGGTGTGGATTTCGTCGATGAACATCACCGCGCCCGGATAGGCCTCGATCTCCTTGATGACGGCCTTGATCCGCTCCTCGAAATCGCCGCGATAGCGCGTGCCCGCGAGCAGCGTGCCCATATCGAGCGAGAAGATGGTCGCGTCCTTCAGCACATCCGGCACATCGCCATCGGCAATGCGCTTGGCAAGCCCTTCCGCGATGGCGGTCTTGCCGACGCCCGGATCGCCCACGAAGAGCGGGTTGTTCTTCGAGCGGCGGCAAAGGATCTGAATGGTACGCTCCACCTCGCGCTCACGGCCGATCAGCGGATCGACCTTGCCCGCCTTGGCCTTCTCGTTGAGGTTCACGCAATAGGCATCGAGCGCCTCGGTGGAGGAGCGTTCCTTGCCGTTGCGCTGGCGCTCGCCCTCCTCCGCCTGTTCGCCTGCGCCCGTCACGGGCCGGCTTTCGTTCATGTCCGCGCGTTTGGCAATGCCGTGGCTGATGTAGTTCACGGCGTCGTAGCGCGTCATGTCCTGTTCCTGCAGGAAATAGGCGGCATGGCTCTCGCGCTCGGCGAACATGGCGACAAGCACATTGGCGCCCGTCACCTCTTCGCGGCCCGACGACTGCACATGAATGACGGCACGCTGGATGACGCGCTGAAAGCCCGCGGTCGGTTTGGCGTCGTCGCCATCCTCGATCACCAGGCTCGAAAGTTCGTTGTCGACATAATTGGTGAGCTGCTGGCGGATGAGGTCGACATCGACATTGCAGGCCCGCATGACGGCGGCCGCGTCCTGGTCGTCCACCAGGGCCAGCAGGAGATGCTCCAGCGTCGCATATTCGTGACTGCGGTCATTCGCCAGGGCGAGCGCTCGGTGAAGGCCATCTTCGAGACTACGAGAAAATGTCGGCACTTTTAGACCTTCCCTTCTGCTGAGGCGCCTTCCGGACGCTCAACGCTACATGCAAAAACGCTACTCTCTCTCCATCGTGCATTGCAGCGGATGCTGATGCTGCCGCGCGAAGTCCATCACCTGCGTCACCTTCGTCTCCGCCACCTCATAGGTGTAGAGACCGCAGACGCCCACCCCGTGCTGATGCACATGGAGCATGATCTTCATGGCCTCCTCAGGCCCCTTGTTGAAAAACCGCTCCAGGATATGAACGACGAATTCCATCGGCGTGTAATCGTCATTCAACAGCAAAACCTTGTAGAGCGAAGGCTTTTTGGTTTTAGGCTTCGTGCGGGTAACAACGCCCGTCCCGGCATCCCCGTCATCATCGTCCGGCCTCTGTTCGTCAGACATTCTCTCGCCCGACGCTTTATCGTAGGACATTGCCCTTACCTGCGCCCATACCTGCCAGTCACTTACCGCCGGCTGCATTGGATTGCTCCTTTCCGGCCGGCCCCGTAAAAGCTGCCGCGCGCCCAACGCTCCCGCGAAGCGCCCCGACAACCGGTTCCTGGTTCCTATTACATAGGCGAACGTCAGGAATTTCAAAGGCCGATTGGCTTTATCCCCAGCAAATCAGCCCGGAACGGTGCGGCGCAAGCCCTGCGCGGCGCGATTTAGCGGCGGCGCGGGAGAACCTTCCCCTGAAACGCGGGGCCCATCCCCGCAACGCTATGGGAAAGGTTTTCATTTTTCCTTTACATGCCTTCCCGCCCGATCTTGAGCGTGGCACCCTGTTTTCTGACGATTTACGGTAAATACCGAAGGTAAAGCCTGCGCGAATCTGAGGGTTAAGAAAAGAGTAACCAAATTAACGATCGGGTAACAATTCGTGCTTATCGTCGGGATAAGCCTGTAAGTGCCGAAGAATCTGGGATTATCCGGCATCGGATACCGCGCGGGGCTTTCCTCGCCTGTGTTTCTTCGGCTACAGTATTCACAGAAGTAACGAGGGGCGACCCATAGGGGGGACGGCTCTCGAGTCGGGGTCATGGGTCATGCGCGATTCAGCGAAGGAAGTACCGGAGTCCGAAACGAGGGGGTTCGGCGCAAAAAAGGCGATTCTTCGCCGCTTCGGCCTATCCCGTTTTACCCTGTCGCTTCTTGCCCTTTGCGCTTTCGCCGTCGCAAGCACCTATGTCGGCACGGCCCATGCGGCCCCCAAGCAATCCGCCATCGTGATCGACGCCTTCAGCGGCAAGGTGCTCTATACGAGCAATGCCGATGCGAAACGCTACCCCGCTTCGCTGACCAAGATCATGACGCTCTACATCCTCTTCGAGCAGATGAAGAAGGGCGAGATCGAGCTGAACGACCGCGTCGTCTTTTCCCGCCACGCCGCCGGCATGGCGCCGTCCAAGCTGGGCATCAAGCCGGGCCGCAGCATCTCGGTGGAATCCGCCATCCTCGCCCTCGTCACCAAATCGGCGAACGACGTGGCCGCCGCCGTGGGCGAAAAGATCGCCGGTACCGAATATGAATTCGCCAAGCTGATGACCAAGACCGCGCACCGGCTCGGCATGACGAAGACCACCTACAAGAATGCGTCCGGCCTGCCCAACCGCTACCAGCGGACGACGGCGCGCGACCAGGCGATCCTCGCCAAGCGCATGCGCCTCGATTTCCCGCAATATTATCATTTCTTCAGCCGGAAATATTTCGCCTATAACGGTCGCCGCTACAAGAACCACAACAACCTGCTGACCAAGTACCACTATCGCGGCACGACCGGCATCAAGACCGGTTATACGCGTGCCTCGGGCTTCAACCTGACAGCCACAATCGAGCGCGACGACCGCTATGTCATCGCCGTGGTGATGGGCGGCAAGACTTCCAAGGCCCGCGACCGCCGCATGATCGGTCTTCTGGACCGTTATGTGCCGCGCGCCGTCGCATGGGCGGACGGCAATACCCGTCTCGCCTCAGCCATGGTCAAGAACGTCCCTCAGCCGATTGCCCGGCCTGTGAACCTCGTCAGCGACGAGGACCGCATGGCGCTGGCCTCGCTGCTGGAAGAAGACAGCGCCGACCCGGATGAGGAAACCTACGCCGATAACACGATCCTCCCGCTGCCCGATCCCGAACACGCCGCCGCGCAGGCCGACAAGGATGGCAGCGAGAAGTCCCTCGAAGACGTCAAATCCTTCGCCGTGGCCGCCTACCGCAAGGCCAAGGGCCCCGTCGCCAAGGCCGGCGAAAGCCTGGGCAACATACTCGTGACCCCGGCCCATGCCAGCACCGGCGACCAGCCTCGCGCACCCACGGTCAAGCAGACGGCCGGCATCCTCGCGGCCGAACAGAACTGGCAGGCGGGCGCACCGCTCATTCCCGAAGGCACCTGGGTCATCCAGATCGGCGCCTATTCCAACCAGTCTGATGCCGTGCAGAGCATTCGCCGCGCCATTCGCGCCGCGCCTGACCAGCTCGACGCGGCCGTGCCGGTCACGATCCCCGTGCGCACGGCGGACAACCGCACGCTTTACCGGTCGCGTTTCGGAGGGTTCGACGGCGAGAAGTCGGCCAGCACGGCCTGCGGACGCCTTTCCCGGCAGAATATCTCCTGCGTCGCTATCCCGCCGTCCAACTGGTCTCTGCCCGCGGGCACCAGGACGGCGCATAACGACCGCGGCTGATCAGCCCGACGCCGCTGCGGCGCGAACGCTCTCCGGCGTCCCGTTTTCCGCTTTTTCCCCGATCGGCAGTTCGAGCATATCGAAAAGAGCCCTGATCTCCGCACGCGCGGCGACATGGCTCATCGACAACTGCTGATCCACCCCGCCATCGCGCAGGTCCAGCAAGGTCAGGCCCGAGGGAAACATCTCACGGAAGATCACGCGCTCGCCGAAACCGGGCGCAAGACGAAACCCGATACGGTCGGTCAGCGTTTCGAGTACGGCTTCCACGCGGCGCTTGTTCTTGGCATCGACATGCGACAGGCGGTTTCGCATCACCACCCAGTCGATCTGTCCGCCATCCTTCATGGCGCGCCGCTTGCGGCTCTCCCAGACCATCTCGCTGTAAAGGCTCGGCCCTTTCAACTGATAGGTCTGTGGGTCCACCCGGCCCAGCAGGTCGAAATCGACGAAGCTGTCATTCATCGGCGTGATCAGCGTATCGGCCACCGAATGGCCGGCGCGGGACAGGTAATTATCCGTCCCCGGAGAATCGATGACGATGAAGTCGCATGTCGCGGACAACTCCCGATAGGCCGCATCGAAAGCCGCCTGCTCTTCCGCCTGCGCCTCGGCCACGGTTTCCGCCTTGGAGCGGTCGATGACGCGATGGTCGGGCATGGCCAGCTTTACGCCATTGGCCTCGCACCAGGCCTTGCGGTTTTCAACATAACGGGTAAGCGAGCGTTGACGGCTGTCGAGGTCGATGGATCCGACGCACATGCCCTCGTGAAGCAGGCTCGCAATGACATGCATGGCGGTAGTGGTCTTGCCCGACCCGCCCTTCTCATTGCCTAGAACAATGACATGGGCGGCATTCCGCCCTTCGCTCTGGCTCATTCGCCCCCGCAAACGCCACATCAATGGGAATCGATTATCGGAGTTTGCGAGCGCAGGGCACCGCTCGTCAACTTGTTGCAGAGCCTGACGCGCAAGCCTGTGCGCTTCCGTTCGGAAACGGCACAAGCGCGCGGTTTTCTACTTGGGATGGCCTGGAATATAGCGCCCGTTCGCGTCGTGACGGCCGGGCACATAACCTTGCGACTTCTTGCCCGGCGCATGCGGCGGCAGAGGCGGTCCTTCCTCGTAATGACCGCGGACATAGCCACCGTATCGGCTCGAATGCCCCGGAATATAACTTTTGCGCGGCTCCACTTCCGGCGCCGTCGAGGATTTCGTCTCCGGGGCGGGATAGTTGGGCGAGGCCGCGGATCCGGGCTTGCCGCCAGACATGAGGTCGACCGCGTGGGCCGGTACCACCGGAACGGCGAGCATGAACAGAACGGCAAGGCATTTCGCTGTTTTGGACATAACCAATATGTAGTCCGTTTTCAGCCGATTGGAAGCCGCCCAACGGTCGCATACCGGACATGCCTTATCCGGCGCCCCAAGCCCGCCGCCATTGAACGAAACGCGGGGCCTGCCTATTGTCCGGCAGAACTCACAGCCTTTCGGGGAACACGAATATGGCGCTCGACACGAAAAGCTACGCCCTGCCCGTCGCCCGCTCGATCGAAGACCTTCGCGACGCGGTCGCCGGTTGGGTCATGAAAGGCGAAACGGTTGCTCTCGTCCCGACCATGGGCGCGCTGCATGCGGGCCATCTGTCGCTTGTGGATCTTGCCCGCGACAAGGCCGACCATGTCGTCGTTTCGATTTTCGTGAACCCCACCCAGTTCGCGCCGCATGAGGACCTCGACGCCTATCCCCGCCAGGAAGCGGCGGATGCGGACGCGCTCAATGGCAAGGCCTCGCTGATTTTCGCGCCCACGGCGCAGGAAATGTATCCGGAAGGCTTTTCCACCACGGTCAGCGTCTTCGGCGTCTCGGAACCGCTGGAAGGCAGCTTCCGCCCCACCCATTTCGCAGGCGTCGCCACGATCGTCTCCAAGCTGCTGCTGGCCGCCCTCCCCGACATCGCCATTTTCGGCGAAAAGGACTGGCAGCAGCTCATGGTCATCCGCCGCATGGTGCGCGATCTCAATATTCCGGTGGAAATCCTCGGCGGCCCCATCATGCGAGAGGCGGACGGGCTCGCCATGTCCTCGCGCAATGTCTATCTCACCCCGGAAGAGCGCAAGATTGCCGGCGAGTTGAACGTCATCCTGCGCGAGACGGCCAGAAAGGCCGCCGGCGGCACACCCGTTTCACAGGCCGTAAAGGAAGGCGGGGAACGCATACTCGCCGCCGGATTCGACACGCTGGACTATCTGGAAATCCGCCACGCCGCGTCGCTAGCCCCCTTCGAGGACGACAGGGCACATGGCGATGCGCGCATCCTCGTCGCCGCGAAAATCGGCAATACGCGCCTGATCGACAACATGCCTATATAGGCCGTCTCAGTAGCGACCGGGCGGCCGCGCATCCTCAAGCCATCCGCGGGCGACGAAGAGCTCATACAGCGCCGCGCAGACGGCAAAGACGAAGAAGCCGGGCAGCATCACGTCGCTGATGAAATGGTCTCCCTGGACGACGCGCACCATGCCCACGGCGAACCCCGCGACCATGGAAAGAGCGAACAGGCTGCGGCGCAGGGGAGGAAACGCCAGGAAAGCGAAGGCGAACAGGTAATAGCCCATCGCCGCGTGACCCGAGACGAAGGAGCAGTTTTTCACGCACTGGTCGGAAATGACCCAGACCGGCGTGAACTGATCCGCACCGCCGAACTCCACGATCTGATGCGGCCGGGCCCGCCCCCATTCGTTCTTGAAGATCGTATTGACCAGAAGGCCGGGCCCCAGCGCCATGCAAAGTGCAAGATAGACGAGCT
Organism: Parvibaculum indicum; assembly: GCF_011762095.1. Classification (GTDB taxonomy): domain Bacteria; phylum Pseudomonadota; class Alphaproteobacteria; order Parvibaculales; family Parvibaculaceae; genus Parvibaculum; species Parvibaculum indicum. Next base: position 334,935 of record NZ_JAASQO010000001.1, read on the forward strand.
TCGCCGTCGGCACGCTGTGGGCGATCCCCTTGATGAAGCCCCAGACTTCCCGCCAGAGACCCCTTGCCGCGCGCCATATGCCCGCCCCCATGCGGAAGATGAGCGAGGCATCCACCGCCGCCCCGACACGACGCTCCACCCGGCGCGACGCGGCCCCGGCAGCCGACGCCGCATAGCGCGACCGCAAACGCGGCGCCCAGGCCACGATGAGCCGCACCAGAAGGCTGCCCAGCAGAAAGATGGAAAGCCAGCGCGTAACGAAATGAATGCCCTCATAGACGAAGCGCATCGGCGCCGCATCGCGCCAGAAAAAGCCTGCCTCGGGCGAATAGAAGAAGCCCGACACCCAGATATCCACATCCGGGAACATCAGGAAGAAAAGCGAGACGAGGACGAACCAGCGAATGGGATTTTTGTAGCGCTGCATGGCTTTGAAGGCGGGCGTTGAGAGAGCGCGCAATATGGCACAGGGCGGTTAACCGGGCCATTCGGGAATGGGGGTTTCCGACGGAAATACGCTCAGAGAAGCCCCAGCTCCTCGAGTTCCCGCCGCATCTCCTCCGGCATTTCCTCCACATCCCCGCCCGTGGCGGCGTCCCGGGGGGCGTCCGCCACCTCCAGATAGCGCCAGCCCTGAAACGGGCGCTTCTCGCGCCGCTGGGTCAGCACGATATCCGGATCGAGGACGAGGCGGCAGCGCCGCGTCCCCTCGCCATCCACGAAAGGCTCGATATCGAGGAGCTTCTGACGGCAGCGGATGACGCCCTTCATCACCCAATAGAGCGATCCGCCATTCAGCAGCTCCTCGGCGCGCTTGGGTACCATGCGCGTCACATGGGCGAGAATCGGGGCCTCGCCGCTCTTCTTCTTTTCCTTGAGCCGCGCTGCCTGCCAGGTCCGCAGATCGTCCACACCCTCGGCGCCGACGCATAGTTTCACGAGATGAAGGGTCATGGCGCCCGATTATGCCTTTCGCGAAGCGGCCTGCAACCGGAGCCTCACCCCTCAGAGATGCGTCTTGAACCACTCCCGCTGCACCGGAGCGGACATCCTGAAGATATCCCCGGTATAGGCCTCGAAATGTCTGCAGGGGAGCGACAGGAACTTCTTCGGCTCAAGCGCCTCCTCATAGGCCTTTGCGGTCAGGTCGTAGGGAGTCAGATGATCCCCGGTCGCGGCGATGAGCAGCAGTGGCGTCGGCGAGATGCGCGGGACATAGACGCCCGGCTCATATTCCGTGAAGAGCTCGACCGAATGCATCGTGACGTCGTTTTCCCATTTGCTCTCATTCGACTTGGCGAATTCGGTGAAGAATTCATAGGTATCCGGCGTCGGCAATACGGCGGGTTCGCCCTCCGGCGCGGCGACGGGCATGCGCGCACCCGGCTCGCCACGCATCCGCGCCGCGCGGTCCGCCGCAAAGCCCGCGCGCAACATTTCCCAGTGATCGCCACGAATGAGACGCCGCGCGGACTCCAGTCCGGCGACCAGCGGCACCTGCGAGACGACGCATTTGACGCGCCGGTCGATCGCGCCGACGACGAGCACATGCGCGCCGGAATAGCTCGATCCCCAGGTGCCGATGCGGTCCGCATCGACCTCGTCCATGGACTGCGCATGGGTGATCGCATCGCGATAGCCGTCGATCTGCTGGCGCGGGTCGATATGCCCACGCGGGACGCCGTCGCTGTCGCCAAGATTGCGGTGATCGTAGACGAGCGTGGAAATCCCCTCTTCCGCGAAAAATTCCGCGAAATCGCCGAGATACATTTCCTTCACGGCGGAAAAGCCATGCGCCATCACGACGGTGGGCGCAGGGCCCGTCACACCCTTGCCCTGATAGAACCAGCCGCGAAGCGTCACGCCGTCTTCGGTCTTGAATTCGATATCGCGCCGCATTGTTCCCTCCCTGCGGTTTCTTTTCCAAAACCTCAGCATGGAGAGGGCCGCCTGTCACCCGTCTTTTCGGGTCGGTCTATTCTTCCTCGAAGGTCACCAGCACGGCGCCGCCATCGACCTGATCGCCCTCGCCCGCATTGACCGAGGCCACCACGCCGTCCGAAGCGGCGGAAAGCGTCTGCTCCATCTTCATGGCTTCGAGCACGATGAGCCCGGAGCCTTTCTTCACGCGATCGCCGGGTTTCACCGCTACCTGGATGACCTTGCCCGGCATGGGCGCCGTCACCGCGCCGGTACCGCCTTCCGCCGCATCGTCGGCTTCCAGCGCGTCATGCGGGTCGAACGCATAGGCCGCACCCTCATGCAGCAGCAGGAAGCCTTTTGCCTGACGAACGAAAGCCGCACGAAGGCGCCGCATGCCGATGGTCGCGCTGAGCGAACCGTCTTCAGTGAGCATGCCCGATGCGGTGAGCGGGTCCCCGCCTTCGGGTTCGACACGCCAGCCATTCCCCATGGGCTCAACAGCCACCATCAGCGTATCACCGTCGCATTCGAGCCTCAGCACTTCGCGACGATGGCCGCCCAGCACGAAGGCATCGTTCGCCGCCCATGGCGAATGAGGTTCCACGGTTTCAAGCTGCCGGGTGCGCTGCCGCTCGTCCCGCGCCAGCAGATGGCCAAGCGCGGCCAGCGCAATCACCTCGGCGGGCGCGGGGCCCTTCGGCACGAGGTCCGAGATATGGCGGTCGATGAAGCCGGTATCGAGATGCGCGGCGCGGAACGCCTCCGACGCCATGACGCGTTCAAGAAAGCGCAGATTGGTCCTGGGGCCCGCGACTTCCATGCCCCGCAGAAAATTCGCCAGCGCGCCGATGGCCTGATGACGGTCCCGCCCCCTTGCGACGATCTTGCCGATCATCGGGTCGTAGAACATCGTCACCTCGTCGCCTTCGCGCACACCCATATCGGTGCGGATCTGGGACCGGCTCTCCGGCATGCGCAGCCGAACGAGACGACCCGTGGAGGGAAAGAAGCTCTTCGCCGGGTCTTCCGCATAAAGACGCGCTTCCACCGCATGGCCGTTGAGCGGAATTTCATCCTGCGCGAGCGGCAGGGGTTCACCTGCAGCCACACGGAGCTGCCATTCCACAAGGTCCTGCCCGGTGATCGCCTCCGTCACCGGATGCTCGACCTGCAGGCGCGTGTTCATCTCCATGAAGAAGAAGGCGTCTTTCGACAGCCCGTTGGAACCATCGGCGATGAATTCAATCGTGCCCGCCCCGCGATAACCGATGGCGAGCGCGGCCTTCACCGCCGCATCGCTCATCGCGTCGCGCATGTCGGACGGCATGCCCGGCGCAGGCGCTTCCTCGATCACCTTTTGATGGCGGCGCTGGAGCGAACAATCGCGCTCCCAGAGCGAGACGGCATTGCCATGGCCGTCCGCAAAGACCTGAACCTCGATATGACGCGGGCTCGTCACGAATTTCTCGATCAGCACGCGCTCGTCACCGAAGGCGGACCCTGCCTCACGCTGCGCCGACTTCAACGCTTTGGCAAACCCATCGGCATCGTCCACGCGGCGCATGCCCTTGCCGCCGCCGCCGGCGACCGCCTTGATGAGCACGGGATAGCCGATACGCTCCGCCTCGCCGGCAAGGAACTCCGGATCCTGATTGTCGCCATGATAGCCCGGCACGACAGGCACATCCGCCTTTTCCATCAGCGCCTTGGCCGCATCCTTGAGCCCCATGGCCCGGATCGCCTCCGCAGGCGGCCCGACGAAAATGATGCCCGCTTCGGCGCAAGCCTCCGCAAAGGCGGCGTTCTCCGACAGGAAGCCGTAACCGGGATGGATCGCCTCTGCGCCGGTGAGCTTGGCCGCCTCGATGATCTTTTCAGGCCGGAGATAGCTTTCAGCCGCCGCGGCGGGACCGATATGAACGGCCTCATCGGCCTCGGCCACATGAAAGGCATTGGCGTCGGCGTCGGAATAGACCGCGATGGTGCGCAGCCCCATGGCCCGCGCAGTGCGGATGACACGGACAGCGATTTCGCCGCGATTGGCGATGAGAAGGGAATTGAACATTGGCCGCTGCCTCACATCCTGAAGACGCCGAACTTGGTGTCCGGCACGGGCGCATTGAGCGTTGCGGAGAAGGCAAGCGCCAGCACGCGGCGCGTCTCGGACGGCGCGATGATGCCGTCATCCCAGAGCCGCGCCGTCGCAAAATAGGGATGCCCCTCTTCGTCATATTTTTCGCGGATCGGCGCCTTGAAGGCTTCAGCCTCTTCCGGCGTCCACTTCTCCGCATCGCGATGGACCGTCGCGAGCACACTTGCGGCCTGCTCGCCGCCCATGACGGAGATACGCGCATTGGGCCAGGTGAAGAGGAAGCGCGGGGAATAGGCCCGCCCGCACATGCCGTAATTACCCGCGCCATAGGACCCGCCGATCACCAGCGTGATCTTCGGCACATTGGCGCAAGCCACCGCAGTGACGAGCTTCGCCCCATCCTTGGCGATGCCGCCCGTTTCGTATTCGCGGCCCACCATGAAGCCTGCAATGTTCTGCAGGAAGAGGAGCGGGATTTTCCGTTGCGCACACAACTCGATGAAATGCGCGCCCTTGAGCGCCGACTCCGAAAACAGGATGCCGTTATTGGCGACAATGCCGACCGGAATGCCGTGCAGATGCGCAAAGCCGCAAACGAGCGTCGTGCCATAGAGCTTCTTGAACTCGTCGAAGGCCGACCCGTCCACCAGCCGCGCAATCACCTCGCGTACATCGTATTGCACGGAGAGCGAGGACGGCACCACGCCGTCGAGTTCCGCCATGTCGTAAAGCGGCGCCTCGGGCTCCTTCAGCGGAATGTCGATCGTCTTCTTGCGGTTGAGCGTGGAGGCGATCTGACGGGCCAGCGCCAGCGCATGCGCATCGTCCACCGCGTAATGATCCGTCACGCCGGACTTGCGTGAATGCACATCCGCGCCGCCGAGGTCTTCCGCGCTCACCACCTCACCCGTGGCGGCCTTTACGAGCGGCGGCCCGCCAAGAAAGATCGTGCCCTGCTGGCGCACGATGATCGTCTCGTCCGACATGGCGGGCACATAAGCACCGCCCGCCGTGCAGGAGCCCATCACCACGGCGATCTGCGGGATACCGGCAGCGGACATACGCGCCTGATTGTAGAAGATGCGCCCGAAATGCTCACGGTCGGGAAAGATATCGGCCTGGTTGGGCAGGTTCGCCCCGCCTGAATCCACCAGGTAGAAGCACGGCAGATTGTTTTCGAGCGCAACTTCCTGCGCGCGCAGATGTTTCTTTACCGTGACGGGATAATAGGTACCGCCCTTGATCGTCGCATCGTTGCAGACAATGACGCATTCCTGCCCCGCCACGCGGCCGATGCCGGTGATGATGCCCGCCGCATTGATGTCCTCGCCGTAGAGGCCATGCGCGGCCATGGGCGAGAGTTCGAGAAACGGCGTGCCGGGGTCGATCAGCCCGTAAACGCGATCGCGCGGCAGCATCTTGCCACGCTTCACATGCCGCTCGCGGGAGCGCTCGTCGCCGCCCAGCGCAGCCTTTTCACGCTGCGCATTGAGATCGGCGGTCAGCGCCGCCATGGCTTCGGCATTGGCCTTGAACTTGTCGTCGCGCGTGGAGACGCTGCTTTGCAGGACCGTCATGCCCTCCCCCTTATGCCGTCTCGTTGAAGAGTTCGCGCCCGATCAGCATGCGGCGGATTTCGCTCGTGCCCGCGCCGATCTCGTAAAGCTTCGCATCGCGCAGCAGCCGGCCCGTCGGATAGTCGTTGATATAGCCGTTACCGCCCAACGTCTGGATCGCTTCCAGCGCCATCCAGGTCGCCTTCTCCGCGGCATAGAGGATAGCCCCCGCCGCATCCTTGCGCGTGGTCTGCCCGCGGTCGCACGCCTTGGCGACGGCATAGACGTAAGCACGGCAGGCATTCATGGTCGAATACATGTCGGCAAGCTTGCCCTGCATGAGCTGGAACGTGCCGATGGGCTCGCCGAACTGCTTGCGCTCATGCACGTAAGGGATCACCGCATCCATGCAGGCCTGCATGATACCGAGCGGTCCGGCGGAAAGCACGGCGCGCTCATAGTCGAGCCCCGACATCAGGACGCGCACGCCTTCATTGAGCTTGCCGACGATATTCTCCTCCGGCACCTCGCAATCCTCGAAGACGAGTTCGGCTGTGTTGGACCCGCGCATGCCGAGCTTGTCGAGCTTCTGTGCCGGGCTGAACCCCTTCATGCCCTTTTCGACGATGAAGGGCGTGATGCCGCGCGGGCCGCCTTGCGGGTCCGTCTTGGCATAGACGACCAGCACATCGGCGTCCGGACCGTTGGTGATCCACATCTTGTTGCCGTTGAGAACGTAACGGTCGCCCTTCTTCTCCGCCTTCAATTTCATGGAGACGACATCCGACCCCGCCCCCGGCTCCGACATGGCCAGCGCACCGACATGCTCGCCCGTCATCAGCTTGGGAAGATATTTGCGCTTCTGTTCTTCCGAGCCGCAGCGGCGGAGCTGGTTCACACAGAGATTGGAATGCGCGCCATAGGAAAGACCGACGCTCGCCGAACCGCGGCTGATCTCTTCCATAGCCACGACATGCTCCAGATAGCCGAGCCCCGTGCCGCCATACTCCTCTTCGACCGTCATGCCCAAAAGGCCCAGCTCGCCCATCTGTGGCCAGAGATCGCGCGGAAACTCGTTCGTCTTGTCGATCTCATCGGCGCGAGGGGTGATCTTGTCCGCCGTGAAGGACCGCACCGTGTCGCGGATCGCATCGGCCGTCTCGCCAAGGTCGAAATCGAGCGAGGGGTATTCGTTGGGCAGCATGGAAGCCTCTCCTCACAGAATGCCGGGTCGGCGGCGCCGGGCGTCTGGATTGCGCATTTGACCGGCAGCCGTCATTGCTTATTATAAAAACGAACATACGTTCTTTTATTTTTCGCCGCAAGCGGGGAACCCGTCCGATATGTCCAGAACCGCCGGCTCATCTGGCGCCAAGACGCTGGCCGCGATCCGCGAGGCCGGGCTGCAGCTTATCTACGAACATGGCTATGAAGCGATGACGCTGCGGCGCCTCGCCCGGGAGGTCGGGCTGCAGCCGGGCTCGCTCTACAATCACATCGCGACCAAGCAGGAACTGCTCTTCGACCTCATCCACAATCATATGATCACGCTGCTGGAGAGCCTGGACAAAGCGCTGGAGGGCCATACCGCCCCCGTAGAGAGCCTCAAGGCGTTCACGGCCTTCCACCTCACCTATCACATCGAGAGAAAGCGGGAGGTCTTCATCGGCTCGGCGGAGCTGAGAAGCCTCGACCCTGAAAACCGCGACATCATCGTCGACCTGCGCCGAACCTATGAAGATCGCCTCTGCGCGATTTTGGACGCAGGCCGCGCCTCGGGCGATTTCGTTGTGGAGGATGTTCGGGTTGCGACTTATGCCATTCTCGCCATGCTGACGGGCATCTGCACATGGTACGATCCCGGCGGACGCATCGACCGGGAAGCGCTGATCCGCATTCACGAGCGGCTCGTGCTCGACGGCGTCACAAAAAACAGGTGAGGACTCCCATGTCGAAAAGCCCCGCAGCCGAGAAATTTCTTACCCTCTGGTATGCCTATGTCGAAAACCACGATCCCGACCTGCTGGACAGGCTCGTGGCGGAAAAGACCGGCATCTCCTCCCCCGCCTTCTTCACGCCGAAATACGACCGCCCCTATGTGATGGCGATCCTGCGCGCCGTGGCGGAAGGATTGCAGGATTTCGAATATACGAAGGAATGGTTCGACGGGAACGAGATGATCCTCGAATTCGAGGGACGTCTCGGCGACACGAAGCTCAAGGGCATCGACCGCATCACCGTGAATGAAAACGGGCAGATGGAACATATCGAGGTTCTCATCCGCCCGCTGAATGGTTTGATCGCTCTTGCCGAGCACGTAAAGGCCGCGCTGGCGAACGCCGCCTCCTAGAGACGCTCGACCGCCACCGCCGTCGCTTCGCCGCCGCCGATGCAGAGCGAGGCGACGCCCTTTGTCGCATCTTTCTGCTTCATCGCATTCAAGAGTGTCACGATGATGCGTGCGCCCGACGCGCCGATGGGATGGCCCAGCGCGCAGGCACCGCCATAGACGTTCATGTTGTCATGACGGATATCCAACTCGCGCATCGCCGCCATGGCGACCACGGCAAAGGCCTCGTTGATCTCCCACAGATCGACGTCGCCGGTCTTCCATCCCGTCTTTTCCATCAGCGTCTCGATCGCGCCGACCGGCGCGGTGGTGAACCATTCCGGTGCACGCGCATGGGAGGCATGACCGCGAATGACGGCAAGCGGTTTCAGCCCGCGCCGTTCCGCCTCCGACATCTTCATCATGACGAGTGCCGCCGCGCCATCCGAAATGGAAGAGGAATTCGCCGCCGTCACCGAACCGCCTGCCGCGAAGGCTGGCTTCAGCGTCGGGATCTTGGCGGGGTCGGCCTTGTCCGGCTGCTCGTCGCCTGTCACCTCGACCGCGCCCTTTTTCGACTTCACTTCCACCGGCACGATTTCATGAGAAAAGGACCCATCGTGATTGGCCGCCCGCGCGCGCTTCAGCGACTCGATGGAATAGGCATCCTGCATCTCACGGCTGAACTGATAATGCTTCGCCGTCTCCTCGGCGAAATGCCCCATCAGATAGCCGTCATAGGCGTTCTCGAGGCCATCCAGGAACATGTGGTCCTTCACCTCCGCATGGCCGAGCCGCATCCCGCCACGCGCCTTGGGCAGAAGATACGGCGCGTTGGACATGCTCTCCATGCCCCCCGCCACGATGACCGCGCCGTTGCCCAGCGCCAGCGCGTCATGCGCCTGCATCACGGCCTTCATGCCGGAGCCGCATACCTTGCTCACCGTGGTGCAGGGCGTGCTTTCGTCGAGCTTCGCACCCAGCGCCGCCTGTCGCGCCGGGGCCTGGCCGACACCCGCGCTCAGCACACACCCCATCAGCACCTCATCCACCGCCGTATGGCTGAGCCCGGCTTTCTCGCAAGCCGCCTCGATGGCGGTCGCACCGAGTTGCGGCGCCTTGAAACCCGACAGGGCGCCCTGAAAGCCGCCCATGGGCGTGCGCGCAGCGCTGACGATAACGATGGGATCCTTGGTGACGTCTGACATTTCCGCTTCCCATGAGTATTGTTGTCGGCTTGAGCCGCCGACGATGAACGATCGGTGAGCACAATAAGAGAGATGGAGAGGGGGAAAAAGCCTTGTACAGCGTTCTTCACGATATGAACTGGGTCCTTCCGCTGCGGAACGACCTCGCGACGACCGTATTTTACGGCTTTACCTTTCTGGGCTACGCGCCTTTCTTCCTCATCTTCCTGCCCATCGGCTACTGGCTATGGGACCGCGATATGTTCACCCGCCTCGTCGTGCTGATCGGCCTGACCGCCGTCCTGAACGGCTGGTTGAAGGATTTCTGGCAGGACCCGCGCCCGGCAGCCCGGTTTCAGCTCGACGCCGATCGCGTAGCGGATTCCTACGGGCGCCCGTCGGGCCATGCCCAGGTCGCCATCGCCATGTGGTTCTGGCTCGCCTGGGAACTGCGTCGCCCCTGGGCATGGATCGGCGCAGCCATCATCGCCGCCGGTGTCATTTTCAGCCGTCTTTACCTTGGCGTTCACGACATCGACGATGTGCTGGCCGGCACCATCCTCGGCTTCATCACGCTCGGTATCTTCGCCTGGCTGGTCAGCGAACGGATCATCGCTTTCATCCGCAGTCTGCCCGCGGGGTTCGAATTCGCCGTCATTGTCGTTTCGATCCCGGCCCTCTGGCTCATCTGGCCGAACGGCGAGAACCCCGGACCGATTGCCAGCGTTCTTTTCCTGCTGCTGGGCTGGTTCGCCGGCGCGGCGCTCGACAAAAAAGCCGCCCCGCACAAGCCGGTTCTTCCCGCCTGGTGGCTCCGGATCGTCATGGCCATAGGCGGTACGCTCGGTCTCTTCGCGCTGCGGGCCGGCGCCACGAGACTGGTGGAAGCGACAGACCTCGGCCACCCCGTTGCCGGGCTGGCAGTCTCCGCCCTGCTTGGGCTTTATGCTACCGGCATCGCGCCCTGGGTATTTCGCAAGCTCGGCCTGATGAAACCGGGCACGGCTCACGCCACGGCATAGAACGGAGTCCCCTCGTCGGTTTCGGCTTCTGGATTAGTCGGTCGCGGTGAAAATTTCCACGACGTCGCTCTCGGTGAACACCGAATAGAAACCGGCGCCGGGACTGCCGCCCGCGACGACGAGCTTGCTGTCATCCGCCGCCGCGACCGCGCCATGACGCGGGGTCGGCAGCGCGGCGGAACGGCGCCAGCCCGCCTGCCCTTCCAGATCCATCACGAAATGATCGCCATGCGTCTTGGGCGGATCGCGCCGCTCGCCACCCAAGACGTGAATGGCATCGTCCAGAACGACTGCGACATGCCCTGCCCGGGGCGACGGCAGGTCGGGACCGCGCGACCAGCTCCCCTTCGCAACGTCGAAGATGTCGACGCGCGACATGGCAGCGCCCGAGGCGGAAAGACCGCCAATGACATAGATGCGGTTGTCCGCCGCCACATAGGCGGCCTCCACACGCGGCGCGGGCATGGCGGCGCCCGTCTGCGTCCATTTGTTTTCAGCGGGATCATAGGCGGTCACACGGGCCGCATCAGGCCCCTTGCCGCCGACCGCATAAAGCTTGCCGTCGACCGCCACGAGCCCATGCCCCACACGCGGCGCGGGCATGGACGCACCGTCCACCCAGGTGCCGATACGCGGATTGAAAATCCACAAGGAACGGCTCGGACCGCCAGCCTTTTCCGGCCGGGTCTTGTTCGCCTTGTAGCCGCCGGACACATAGACGCGCCCGTCAAGCGCCGCCGCCGCTGCCTGTTGCACACCCGCGGGCAGCGCCGAGGTCGACCGCCAGAAATTGCCTTTGAGGTCGAAGATTTCCGTATCCGAACGCGGGCCCGCAATCGCGTCGCCGCCCAGCACATAAAGCTCGTCGCCCAGCAATGCACCGGCGGCCATGACGCGGCCATTGAGCATGGGAGCGCCCTCCGTCCAGCTTTCGGCGCAAGCCTCCATGCCGCTGGCGGCCAAAAGCACGAGGACCGCAATCCCGCTCGACACGAAACGAACGATACGCCGAATCCGGGTCATCTTCTCTCCTTCCCCTGCCTCACAATACCTAGGCTGCCACACCGCACTCTCCCCAACGACCTGCAAGCCTAGTTGAAGAGGAACAGGGCGGCGAGCCCCAGAAAGGCAAAAAACCCGACCACATCCGTCACCGTTGTAAGAAAAACGGCGGAGGACACGGCCGGGTCCACGCCCAGTTTGTCGAGACCGATCGGGATCAGAATACCGGCAAGCCCGGCCGCCACCAGATTGATGATCATCGCCGCCGCGATAATCATCCCCAGCGCCGGGTTCTCGAACCAGAGCCCGCCGATGACGCCCATCAGCAGCGCGAACATGATGCCGTTCAGGAAACCGACCATCACTTCGCGCGTCACGATACGCGAGGCATTGAAGGGCACGAGATCTTTCGTCGCCAATGCGCGCACGGCCACCGTCATCGTCTGCGTCCCCGCATTGCCGCCCATCGAGGCGACGATGGGCATAAGCACGGCCAGCGCCACCATTTGCGAAATCGTCCCGTCGAAAAGCCCGATCACCGCCGAGGCGAGAATGGCCGTCAGCAGATTGAGAAACAGCCATGAGAAACGGCTGCGCGTGGTCTGGATGACCGTATCGGAAATCGCTTCCTCGCCGACACCGCCGAGACGCCGGATATCTTCCGTCGCCTCTTCGGTGATGACTTCGACGATGTCGTCCACCGTGATCACACCGACCAGACGCTCGTCCTCATCCACCACGGCGGCCGAAATAAGGTCGTATTTGCTGAAAAGCAGCGCCACGTCTTCCTGGTCCATGTTCACCGGGATGAGGGTCTGCTCTTCCTCCATGACTTCCGACATCTTGACGGGCCGCTTGGTACGCATGACGCGCGAAAGGGGCACCGTCCCCACCGGCTTGTAGCCCGGATCGACGACGAAGATTTCATAGAACTCGTCTGGAAGCTGGTCGGCTTCGCGCAGATAGTCGATGGTCTGGCCGATGTCCCAGAACGGCGGCACGGCCACCAGCTCGCGCTGCATGAGACGGCCGGCGGAATAGTCGGGATATTCGAGCGACTTTTCCAGGACCGCCCTGTCGGTCGCCGGAAGCTGTTCGAGGATTTCGCGCTGATCCTGCGCGTCCATATCCTCCAGCAGATAGACCGCGTCGTCGGAATCCATCTCGGCGACGGCCGATGCGATCACACTCGGATCGAGCATCTCCATCACGTCGTCGCGGACGGATTCGTCAAGTTCGTGAAGCGTTTCGGGGTTGAGATCGGAGCCGATCATCTCGACAAGCGCATGACGCTCGTCCTGACGCACCAGCTCCAGCAATTCGGCGAGATCGGCCGGTCTGAGGTCGAGAACCAGAGAACGGACCTGCGGCCGGTCGGCCCGGTCGATGGCATCGACCACCGCGCGAACAAAGGCCGGGCTCAAAAGGTCGTCCGGTTCTTCCGTATCAGTCCTGGTCGCCAAATCTGCCAAACGGGCACCTCCGGATCACTCAAACACGGCGCGGATACGGCAAAGCGAATCCGACGCATAAGCGTGCAGAGTGTGCGCTATTTGGCGATTGCCTGCCAGCCGCTAGAACCGGCGAACGAATAGAAGGAGGACCGGAAATCCGACAGGTCCGAAGGACATGGTGCGGTCGAGAAGACTCGAACTTCCACGGGTTTTACCCCACAGCGACCTCAACGCTGCGCGTCTACCAATTCCGCCACGACCGCGCACGCATGTCCCAGACCAGATTCCGTTCTGGAGAGCCGCCCATGTAACAAATCCCTGACGGCTACTCAAGCGGCAAAATGCATCCGAACGCACAAGTTGAGATTAAATGCCGTCGCCGTCGGTATTGGTCACCGGAAGGTGGATACCGCATTCGTCCTTGTCCTGCCCGGCCCAGCGCCCGTCGCGATAGGACCCGCCTTCGGGCACGCGTTCCGTGCAGGGCATGCAGCCGATGGACAGATAGCCGTCTTTCACCAGGGGATGACGCGGCAGCCTGTATTCGTCCAGATAGGCCTCCAGCGCCTCCTGATCCCAGTCCGCCAGCGGATTGAGCTTGAAGCGGGTCCCCAGGGACCCCGATTTAGCCGCTCCCGCTTCTCCGGTGCCCCGGATCGCCTCTTCCTCGATCTTGTGCATGGCAGAGCGGGCGCTCGTCTGGAAACGCTTCCGGCCCGTAATCGACATCTCCACGCCCTTGAGCGCGCGCTCCAGCGGCAGCACCTTGCGGATATGGCAGCACTGGTCCGGATTGGCGTTCCACAGGCCCCCGTTTGGGTCCTGGGCCGCCAGATCGTCCGGATGCGGGCCGATGGCACGCAGATCCGCAAGTCCGAGCTTTTCCTGCAACCGGTCTCGATAGCGTAGCGTCTCGCCGAAAAGCTTTCCCGTATTGAGAAAGATGACCGGGGTCGTCGGATCGATCTGCGAAATCATGTGAAGCAGCACGGCCGATTCCGCCCCGAAAGAGGAAACCGCCGCGATCCGGCCCTGAAACTCCGACTTGATCATGACCTCGAGAAGGTCCTGCGGCGCAAGGCTTTCATAGGCGTCGCGCAATTCGCGCAGACGCGCGGACGTGACGGGCTCGGCATCCATCACCGCCGCCTGCCGGTCTGTCAGCCCCGTGCTTTTTCTTGTGAGATCGAGTGCGGTCATGACAACCAGCCTTTCTCGTCGATAAGGGCATCGGTCCGGCGTCCGAGTTCGGCAATGCCTGTTCCTTCGTCCCGCCACATCTCGCGCTGGCGAGCCAGTTCGTCCAGCCGCCCGCCCCATTCCGGGCCAAATTTCTCGGCCAGATAGCGCTTCAGGCGGCGTGCCAGGCCCGGCGATTTGCCGCCCGTCGAAACGGTGAGCGTCAGCTCGCCCCGCCTCAGCATGGCGGGCACATGGAAATCGCAGAGCGCCCGGCGGTCTTCCGTGTTCACAAGTGCGCCTGCCGCCCGTGCCGCCTCGGCAAGCCTCTCGGCCTCGGCTTCCTCGAGCCCGGCGATGAAAACCACCCGCGCGGCCTCCAGCGCCCCGGCCTCCGGCCGCGCGCCGCGCAACCTGTCGCCGATCGCCGAGGCATAGTCCGGCGCCGGATCGCGCGCATAGACATCCAGCCGCGACGCACCGGCCTCATCCAGCAAGCGCAGCCGACGCAGGGCATCGTCGCCCTCCCCGATCAGTACGATATTCACGCTGTCGGTATCGATCAGGATCGGAAACATCGACGCCCGGCCTCCTGCTACACTCCAATTCCCCAAAGAGATATGGAACCGGAGAAAATAATTCAAGAAGATAACGTATTATACCAATAATAACACTATTTTCACGTTGTTTATAGGCGAAGAAAAGGGCCGTTCCCGGCCCTTCCTGCGAATTTACCCTGTTTCAGCCGTCTAATCGGCTTTCTGGCTGATCAGTTCCGTCACCGAAACGGCGATCCTTTCGCCTTCCACAACGATCTGGCCGCGTGCGATCGGAACATTGTTGGCCAGCAGGAGCACATCGTCTTCATGGCGCGCATTGAGCTCGATCACGGCGCCGCGCCCCATCTTCAGCAATTGCTGAATCGGCAAGGTGGTCTTGCCAAGCACCACCGATAGTTCGACAAAGACCTTGTTGACGGTATTCATTTTCGCGCCCATTAGCTTATCTGCCCCTTTGAGGAGCACCACCCGAAGCCCAAATTCGCATGGCGGAGTTACCCCGTGGTTAACCAGTCGAGCAGGCCTGCCCCCTCATCCGATGCGTCGCATCGGGTGGAATGGCGCGTGTCGGACGCGCCCGTCCCCTATGAAGAGGCCGTCGCCGTCATGGAAGAACGCGCGGCCGCCATCGCCGCCGGCGAGGCGCCTGAGATGGTCTGGCTGCTGGAGCACCCGCCGCTTTACACGGCAGGCACAAGCGCGGACGCCAGGGACCTGCTGACGCCGGATCGCTTCCCCGTCTTCAAGACGGGCCGCGGCGGGCAGTACACCTATCACGGTCCCGGACAGCGCGTAGCCTATGTCATGCTCGACCTGAAGCGCCGCAAGCCGGATGTCCGCGCCTATGTGCAGGACCTGGAGCGATGGCTCATCGCCGCGCTGCAACGGTTCAACGTGAAAGGCGAGGTCCGCGACGACCGCGTCGGCGTCTGGGTTCGCCGCCCCGAAAAAGGCCCGGGCCGAGAAGACAAGATCGCCGCCATCGGCGTCCGCCTGCGCCGCTGGGTGACGTTTCACGGCATCAGCCTGAACGTCGATCCCGACCTCGATCATTTCACCGGCATCGTGCCCTGTGGCATCAGCCAGCACGGCGTGACGAGCCTTGCCGATCTCGGACATCTCGTCTCGATTCCGGAAGTCGACATGGTGCTGCGCGAAACCTTTGAAGAGGTTTTCGGCGAAAGCGAAACCGCCTAGGGCAAATCCGCCTGCCTCATCCCCAGCACGATAGAGCCGATCCCCGCCGTTACGATGGCAAGCCAGAACAGGCCGCCCGCTATCGGCATGGAAAGCGCGATCCAGAACACGAATGTCGCAATCGCGACGCCGATGACGCGCCCCAGTGCCCCCTCGCCCACCGCGCCGAGCTTCGTCCAGATAAAGGCGCCTGCCGCGACGATGGAGGTAAGGAACCCCGCGATCACGCCCAGCGGCCAGAGCAGGATCAGGATGAACGCCGCCGGAATGCCGATAATCGTCAACGCAACGGCAACCGCTAGAACGGGCACGCCGACGATCCAGGCCAGACCGAGAAGGAAGGCAAGCAACGGGTTTTCGGTAAACCCGTCACGCAAGCGAGCGCTCCCTTCGGGCGCCAGCAGAGCGAACAGCGCTGCGAGAATGCCGAACACGACCGCGCCGCCGGCCGACACGCGATAGCCCGGCGCCGACCAGCCCGACCGGCTTCGCTCTTCCCATTCGCGCGGCAGGCGCCGGTCTTGCGGCATCGCCCGTGGCTCGGCCTTGCGGGACGACCAGGCGTTTTCGCTTACCTTGCCGGAAATCTCCGCCCCCGGATCGATGTCGGCCCGCGAGGCGGCGTAGTAATTCACATCCCCGTCGATCCTCGCATCCGGCCCGAGCGTCAGCCGGCTGCCATAGAAGGTGACGGTCCCGTCGATCTCGCCATTGATGAGCGCGTCCTGCGAGCGGATGGAAACATCGCCATCGACCTTGCCGCTCATCGCGACGCGCCGCGCCGCGATCCAGACACCCCCGTCGACATCGGCATCCGGCGTCAGGATCACTGTCTCGGCAAGGATATTGAGGCCCCGGTCCGTCTTGCGCGAGAAGGTCACTTCCTGCCCGGTCAGGAACAGAGCGTCGTCCGTTCCCCATTCATAGCCTTTCTGGGCCGCATGGGCGGCACCGCCCGGCAAGGCGGACAGAACCGGGAGGGTCAGCAGCACCAGGGCCAGCAGAAACGCGCGCATCGTCGGTCCTTTCAGCTTGTAACGCTCGACCCGCACTATAGGCACAAGCGCCGCATATGAAAAAGGGCGCCCGAAAGCGCCCTTTTCGCGTAATCCCCGAAAGGAACGCCTATTCGAATTCCATAATGACGGCATCGACCGCCAGACTGTCGCCTTCTTCACACTCGATGCTTTTCACCACCGCGTCCACTTCGGCGCGGAGAATATTTTCCATCTTCATGGCTTCGACGACGGCAAGCGCTTCGCCCGCCTTCACTTCCTGGCCGACCTCCGCGTGCAGCTTCTTTACAAGGCCCGGCATGGGGCAGAGAAGCATCTTGGATGTATCGGCAACCTTGAGTTCGGGCATCAGCGCTGCAAGCGCATAGCCGCGCACCGTATGGACGACGGCATTGGCCGTCGCACCGCGATAACGCAGCAGATACCCCTGCTTGGCGCGGTCCGTCTCGACGACATATTCCTTGCCGTCGATCATGCCCTGCCAGACGGCCTGCCCTGGCGTCCAGTCCGACCGCACCAGATGCTCGGAGAGCCGCTTGCCGTTTTCATCGAGGAAGAAGACTTCCAGCCCCGCCGCCACATCCGTGGCGGAAACACGCTGGTTCCACTCGTCCAGCGACACGATCCACTCCGTCGGCAGCACACGCGGCCTGTTGGGCAACTGACCGGAAATCTGAACCGCGCGGTCCGCATGCAGCTTGTTCATATGCACGGCGATAACGGCGAGCATGACGGCGCGCTCATCGGCCAGGTCCACGCCCTTGAAGCCGTCGGGATACTCCTCGGGAATGAAATTCGTCGTCAGACGGCCTTCGCGAAAACGCGGATGCTCCATGATCGCCGCGAGGAACGGGATATTGTGACCGATCCCCTTGATATGGAAGCTGTCCAGCGCCTTCGACATATGGTCGATGGCGGAGAGCCGGTCCGGCCCATGCGTACAGAGCTTGGCGATCATCGGGTCGTAGAACAGCGAAATCTCGCCGCCCTCGAAGACGCCGGTATCGTTGCGGATGGTAAGGCCCTTTTCCGTCCCCTCCTGCGGTGGCTGGTAACGCACCAGACGCCCCGTGGACGGCAGGAAGTTCCTGTACGGATCTTCCGCATAGATGCGGCTTTCCATCGCCCAGCCGTTGATCTCCACATCCGACTGCTTGATCTTCAGTTCCTCGCCATTGGCGACGCGGATCATCTGTTCCACAAGGTCGATGCCGGTGATGAGTTCCGTCACCGGATGCTCCACCTGCAGGCGCGTGTTCATTTCGAGGAAATAGAAGTTCTTGTCCTTGTCGACGATGAACTCCACCGTGCCCGCGCTCTCATAGTTCACGGCCTTTGCGAGCGCCACGGCCTGTTCGCCCATGGCCTTGCGGGTTTCCTCGTCGAGGAAGGGCGACGGCGCCTCCTCGATCACCTTCTGGTTGCGGCGCTGGATCGAGCATTCGCGCTCCACCACATAGATCGCATTGCCCTTCTTGTCGGCCAGCACCTGAATTTCGATATGGCGCGGCTGCGTCACGAATTTCTCGATGAAGACGCGGTCGTCGCCGAAGCTCGACTTGGCCTCGGACATGGAGGAGGCAAACCCGTCCGCCACTTCCGATTCAGACCATGCGATACGCATGCCCTTGCCGCCGCCGCCGGCCGACGCCTTGATCATCACCGGATAACCGATGTCGTTGGCGATCTTCACCGCCTCTTCCGCCGTCTCGATCACACCGAGATAGCCCGGCACCGTGTTGACCTTGGCCTCGTTGGCGAACTTCTTGGACTCGATCTTGTCGCCCATCACCTCGATGGCCTTGATGTTCGGCCCGATGAAGGCAATGCCGTTATCGGCCAGCGCCTGCGCGAATTTCGCGTTTTCCGACAGGAAGCCGTAGCCGGGATGAACCGCCTCGGCACCCGTCTGTTTGCAGGCTTCGATGATCTTGTCCGCGATCAGATAGGATTCCGACGCCGGCGGCGGGCCGAGGAACACATGCTCGTCCGCCATCTCGACATGAAGTGCATCGGCATCCGCCTCGGAATAGACGGCCACCGTCTTGATGCCCATGGCACGCGCCGTCTTGATGACGCGGCAGGCAATTTCGCCTCGGTTGGCGATCAGGATTTTCTTGAACATGGAGATCGCCCTCAGAGCGGAATGTTGTCGTGCTTCTTCCAGGGATTCTCGAGCTCCTTGTCGCGAAGGAGCGCGAGCGCGCGGGCAAGCCGCGGCCGCGTGGAATGCGGCATGATCACTTCGTCGATATAGCCCCGCTCCGCCGCGACGAAGGGGTTGAGGAAGCGATCTTCATAGGCCTTGGTGTGGGATGCGATCTTTTCATCGTCGCCAAGGTCCTGACGGTGGATGATTTCCACCGCGCCCTTGGCACCCATCACCGCGATCTCGGCGGTCGGCCAGGCATAGTTGATGTCGCCGCGCAGATGCTTGGACGACATCACGTCATAAGCACCGCCATAGGCCTTGCGGGTGATGACGGTCACTTTCGGCACCGTCGCTTCCGTATAGGCAAAGAGCAGCTTCGCGCCATGCTTGATGAGGCCGCCATATTCCTGCGCCGTCCCCGGCAGGAAGCCCGGCACGTCGACGAAGGTAACGATCGGAATATCGAAGCAGTCGCAGAAGCGTACGAAGCGCGCGGCCTTGCGGCTCGCATCGCTGTCCAGCACGCCCGCCAGTACCATGGGCTGGTTCGCGACGATGCCCACCGTGCGGCCCTCGATGCGGCCGAAACCGGTGACGATGTTCTTGGCGAAGTTTTCCTGCAGTTCGAAGAAATCGCCCTCGTCCACCGTCTTCAGGATCAACTCCTTCATGTCATAGGGCATGTTGGGGTTGCGGGGGATGAGCGTATCGAGCGAGCGCTCGCTGCGGTTCGCGTCGTCGAAGAACGGACGCTCCGGCACTTCATCGCGGTTCGACGACGGCAGGAAGTCGATCAGGCGGCGAATTTGCCCCAGCGTGATGACGTCATTGTCCCAGGCACCGTCCGCGACGGAAGACTTCACCGTGTGGATGGACGCGCCGCCCAGCTCTTCCGACGTCACGGTCTCGTTCGTCACCGTCTTCACCACATCGGGGCCGGTCACGAACATGTAGGAGGTATCGCGCACCATGAAGATGAAGTCGGTCATGGCCGGCGAATAAACGTCGCCGCCCGCGCAGGGGCCCATGATGACGGAAATCTGCGGGATCACGCCCGAGGCCAGCACGTTGCGCGTGAACACTTCGCCATAGCCGCCCAGCGCATCCACGCCTTCCTGAATGCGCGCGCCGCCCGCGTCGAACAGACCGATGATCGGCGCACCGGTCTTCAGCGCCATGTCCTGCACCTTGGTCATCTTGCGGGCATGGGATTTCGACAGCGAACCGCCGAAGACGGTGAAATCCTTCACGAAAAGATAGACAGGGCGGCCATTGACGGTGCCCCAGCCGGTGACCACACCGTCACCGGGGATCTTCTGCCCGTCCATCCCGAAATCGTGGCAGTCATGTTCCACGAACATGTCGAACTCCTCGAAGGAGCCCTCGTCGAGCAGAAGCTCGATGCGTTCGCGGGCCGTCAGCTTGCCCTTGGAATGCTGCGAGTCGATGCGCTTCTGACCGCCGCCGAGCCGCGCCGTGGCACGCCTCTCCTCAAGCTGGCGAAGAATTTCCTTCATGCCGCCCCCTTATTTGCTGGCTGGCTTCCCGCCGCTGGAAATCAGGCGGGCTGTGGCCGGGCGTGATGACATTATCCGGCGCCGGAAACGGCCTGCCCCTCCCCCCCGATCTGAGGCGCAGGGCGGCTGCGGACGCCATCCTTGTGCGAGGCGCTTTCAATAGCACCCTGTACGAGAAATTGCCAATGGTACGGGCAGTTTACGGCGGTTTTCCGAGGCTATTCCGGTTCCCCGGCGCGCCGACGCTGCGTCAGACCGCTCCCTCGTCCAGCAAGGCCAGAAACCGTGCCGTATCGGCGATCTCCGAGCGGCGGGTTTCAAGGCGGATTCGCTCCTCCTCATCCTCGCCGCAAAGCTGCACGGCCCAGGCTTCCTCGACATGGGCTGCCTGATGGACCGCCTCCGCGTCCATCCTGCCCCGCACCATGGCCAGCGCGATCAGGGCCGAGCCCGTCAGCGTGGTCATATTGTGGAGCGCCGCCACCCGGAAGGCGTCGAGGCCGGCCACGGCGCGACGCAGCCGGTCGAGCGCATCGGCGTCCTGCGGTACCTGAATGATGCTGCTGGTCGTGACAAAGGAGGCCCCGAGCTCGTCCCGCGCCCAGGTCAGCACCGGGTCCCAATGCGCCGCCTGCAGGGCCACGAGCCCTTCGGGGTATTCCGCCCGGTAACAGGTAAGATCCGAACCGCCATATTTGACGATTTCCTCCGTCACGACGTCATGTCGCGGCTCCACGAGATCGAGCGCGGTGTTGGCAAGCCGTGTGAACCACATGACGCGGGGGTCGATTTCCTCGGTCTGCGCGTTCCACTCCTCTGCCATGGCACGGGCCAGCGCCTCGCTCGGCACGACAAGCGACCGGCGTGAAGGAGTTTTCACACCCTTGCCGTCCAGCAGCACCGTGTGCCCGCCTTCCCCGGGCGCGGCCTCCGCCTTCTCGTAAAAGCGTTTGGGCAGCTTTCTGAGCTTCTGTCCGCCGGGATGGGCGGCCTGTTCGTCGCCCTCTTTCCGCCCGGCGAGATCGAAAATGCCGCCGCTCTTGTCGTTGTCGTCCTGCATGAAATCCTTACTTGCCGAATAGATCGCCAATGCCCTTGCCGACATCCTCAAGCGCGCCGCCGACACCTTCCACGGCGCCCTTGGCGGCACCGCCGACCGTCTCGCCGACGCCCTTCACGATGCCGGTCACGCCGCTGTCCTTGGCCGCCGTCGCCGCAAGCGCGGCGCAACCGCCGGAACTCGCCACGGATTGATCGCCCGTGCTCATCAGCGGCAGCAGCGCGCCGATCCCACCCGTCAGGGCGGTACCGGCCACCGCCGTCGCTACGCCCTTCACCACACCCGTCTTGTCCAGTCCGGCGGAAGGCGCAGTCAGCGGACCGGAAAGCCGCACCGGGAAGGCAAGGCTGACGAGGGAGGGGTTCTTCGGCTTCGGTTTCAACAACAGGTCGACATATTCAGACCCGAGATTGACCGTGCCGCCGCCCGTTGTGACGAGGCTGTTCGTCTCCAGCGCCAGCGCCTTCGACGTGCCGACGCCGTTCTTGAAGTCGAACCGGCTGAGCGCACAAACGAGCTTCGCCCGCTCGCCGCTCTTGCCGTTGGGAATGAGAACATTCACCAGATCGTCCGACACCATGGCGAAGGCGCGAGAATTGATGCTTCCCTCGCCCAGCGCGAAATTGGTCTGCCCGCTTGCACTGGCCGCGATCGCATGGAGCGAGGCGCCACGCCCGCGAAGCGACGCGCCGAAATCCGCCTTGGCGCTCAAAAGGTCCGTTACCTCCGCATCCTTCAGCAGCCGGCCGAAATCCAGGGCGGAAGATGTTGCATCGAGGCTCACCGATTTTGCCTTTCCGTCGACACCGATATCCACCGTGACCGGACGATCCAGATAGTGCACGCTCAGCGGCAGATCGAGCCTGCCCTTCTCTATTTTGAGCGGCGCCTTGAGAGCCGTGAGCGTCACCCCGCCATAAACGAGCCTGTCGATGGAAAGGTCGAGATCGGCGTCCACCGCTTCCAGCGCATCGAAAGGAAGCGGATCGCGGCTGAAGAGTTTGCCGTCCGACTTGGCCGGCGCGGCGCCGCTCCGGCCGCCTTTCAACAGCGGCGTCACATCGAGCTCGGGGCTCGTGAACGCACCCTTCAGCACCATCCTCTTGTTCGCACCGCGCTTCAACGAGAGATCGCCGCTGACGCTGGTATCGCCGATCGCAAGCGCCGTATCTTCAAGCGACAGGTCCGAGGCATCTCCCGAAACGACCGAGGCCAGGGAAACCTCGGTGCCGTTCACCTCACCCGTGACCTTGACGTCGGTCGAGGCGAACCCGGGATCGATCCGCACTTCGTCGAAGCTGGCTTCGTTCACCTTGCCCGTCACGCCGTCGCGATAGGTGATGGCGAGATCGGTAATATTCACATCCGGGATGCCAGCCAGGCTCGGACCGCCGGAAGACTCTTCGGATTGCGCAGGCTCGGGCGCGGTGCCGGTCGACAGCTCCCAATTGCCCACACCCTTCCTGTTCGTCTCCAGATAAATGTCCGCGCCGTCGATCTCCACCGAACGCGCGTCCAGCTTACCGCCCAGCAACGGCACCAGCGCGACCTGGATGCCGAGCTTCCTGGCGGTGAGCATATTGGGACGCGAGCCCCAATCGGCATTGGCGAAGCTCACATTCTCCGCAACGACGGTGGGCACCAGCGAAACGCCGATATGGAGCGGACCGGAAATCTTGAGCTCCCGCCCCGTAGCCTCTTTCGCAGCCTGCTCGATCTGCGGCGAAAAGCGCCCGAGATCGACGAAGCTGAGCGCGACCAGCGCGCCCCCGAAAACAAGGACGAGAACGACGAGAACCTTCAGCAGACCCTTCATGCCACCATCTCCTATCCCGTTGGCGCTTCCGCCGCCCATAAGCGGTCGAGTGCCGGCAGAAGCTCGTCGAAATGGGTAAGCACTTTTCCCGCCCCGGCGCGCTTCAGCATATCCGTTTCATGATAGCCCCAATCGACACCCAGCGCATATGCGCCCGCCGCCCGGGCCATCTCCATGTCATAGGTCGTATCGCCTACCAGCACGGTGTCGGCGGGCTCCACCCCGGCCTCTCTGATGGCGCGGCGCAGCATTTCCGGATGCGGCTTGGACGGCGCATCGTCCGCCGTCTGGAGGGTCACGAAATAGCGCCCGAGCCCATGCGCCTCCAGTGCGTGCCGGAGTCCCCGCTGCGATTTGCCGGTCGCCACCCCCATCAGTACATGGTCGATGCCATAAAGCCCTTCCAGCGCGGCCCGCGCACCCTCGAACAGCGGCTCCACCAGATCCGCTCGCTTGCGTAATTCGAAAAACGCATCCTTATAGGCAAGCGTCAGCTCGTCTCGCCTGGAAAGCTCCACATGCGGCACCAGCGTCGCGATCGCCTCGTCCAGCGAAAGCCCGACAATCGACAACACCTGTTCGCGCGGAAGCGGCTCCATCTCGTGCCTGGCAAAGGCATGAGTCATGGCGGCGACGATCATGTGCTGGCTGTCGATCAACGTGCCGTCGCAATCGAAAACCACGAGTTTCAGACGATCGCTCAAAGCTCCAGCTCCTCGAACGGGTTTTCGTCGTCTTCCATATCGAAGGCGAGCAACTTCCAGCTCTTCTGCATATGCGGCGGCAAGGGCGCCACAAGGTGAAGGCGTTTTCCCTTGCCTGCCGGATGCGCAATGTCGAGCGAGCGTGCATGCAGGTGAAGCTGGCGTGGGATCTCGCCGCCCGGATGCGCTTTCACACCGCCATATTTCCCGTCGCCGACAATCGGCGTTTCGATGGCCGCCGCATGAGCGCGGATCTGATGGGTGCGCCCCGTCATCGGCATGAAAGCGACCCAGGCAAGTTTGTAAGACGCCGTTGCGACGACCGCATAATGCGTCTCGGCATATTTACCCTCGGGATCGCCCTTGGCGGCGGGGAACACACGCTCCGCCCGCGGGCCGCCCTGCTTGGACAGCGCCAGCTTGATCGTGCCTCGCTGCGGCGAGGGCACGCCGACGACCAGCGCCCAATACACCTTGCGTGCATCCTTCTGTTTGAAGGCACGGGCAAGCTCCGTCGCGGCTTTCGTATGACGCGCCAGCACGAGCACGCCGGAGGTATCTCGGTCCAGCCGGTGCACCAGCTTCGGCCGTTCTTTCGCATCGAATTTGAGCGCATCCAGCATCCCGTCCAGATGACGCTCGGTCTTGGTTCCGCCCTGCACGGCTAGCCCCGCCGGCTTGTTGATCGCAATCACATCATCGTCGCGATAGATGACAAGCGAGCGAACGAAATCGGCATCGGTCGCGGTAAGCGTCTGCTCCTTCTTCGGAGCGGGCTTTTCGACATCCTCTCCCATCGGCGGCACACGCACCGTCTGCCCGGCCTCGAGCCGCAGATTGGCCTTGGCCCGCGCACCGTCCACGCGAACCTGCCCCGTGCGCAGGAGCTTTTCGAGACGGCCATGCGTCAGCGCCGGGTAACGGCGCTTGAACCAGCGGTCGAGCCGTGTCCCGTCTTCGTCTTGCGAAACCTCGATCTGCTCGACAGCGCTCATACGAGAACCAGCCGTACGAAATAGAGCCCGGCAAAGAGCGCAGCGATTGCACCCACCACCGAGCCGCCCACATAGAGCATGGACAGAAGCCCGTCGCCGCGCTCCATCATGTTGGCCGCGTCGAGGGAAAAAGCGGAAAAGGTCGTGAAGCCGCCGAGAAGGCCCGTCATGACGAAGCTGCGCATTTCGGGAGAGAAGTGGAATTTCAGCGCCAGCCCTTCCGCGACAAAGCCCATAATGAAAGAACCGATCACATTCGCACTGAACGTGCCCCAAGGAAAATTCGGACCAAACCAATGCAGCATCTGCGCGGTAAGCAAGTATCGCCCACTCGCGCCGACCGCACCGCCGATTGCCACTGCGAAAAGTCCGTTCACTGACCCTTCTCCTGTCTGAGTTTCTGCCAATAGGCCAACCGCTTCGCGATCTCGCGCTCGAAGCCGCGATCCACCGGCGAGTAGAATTTCTGCCGCGTCATCTCCTCCGGGAAATAGTCCTGCCCCGAAAACGCATTGGGCGCGTCATGGTCGTATTCATAGCCTGCGCCATAACCGAGATCTTCCATGAGCCGCGTCGGCGCATTGAGGATGTGGGCCGGCGGCGAGACGGAACCCGTCTCCCTGGCCGCGCGTTTCGAGGCACCGAACGCCTTGTAGCCCGCATTCGATTTGGGCGCGGTGGCGAGATAGATCGTCGCCTGCGCCAGCGCCAGATCGCCCTCCGGTGAACCGAGGAAATCGAAAACCTCCTTGGCCGCCAACGCCTGGTGCACCGCTTCCGGGTCGGCCAGGCCGATATCCTCGATCGCAGCGCGCACCAACCGTCTTGCGATGAAGAGCGGGTCTTCACCCCCGACGAGCATACGCGCCAGCCAGTAAAGCGCCGCATCGCAATCGGAGCCACGAATGGATTTGTGAAGCGCGGAGACGAGATTGTAATGTCCTTCCCGGCCCTTGTCGTAGAGCGGCGCGCGGCGCTGGATCGCGGCAATGAGATCGGCCGTCTCGAACGGCTCGTCCGGCGCCAGCGCATAGACCTCTTCGGCGAGGTTCAACGCATAGCGGCCATCGCCATCGGCCATGGCGCGCAGGCTCGCCCGCGCATCGTCGGTTACCGGCAGCGGGCGACCTTTATGCGCCTCGGCTCGCGCCAGCAATTCTTCCAGCGCGGAATCGTCGAGCCGGTTCAGCACCAGCACCTGCGCGCGTGAGAGAAGCGCCGCGTTAAGCTCAAAGGACGGGTTCTCTGTCGTCGCGCCGACCAGCGTCACCGTGCCGTCCTCCATCACGGGGAGGAAACTATCCTGCTGGGTCCGGTTGAAACGGTGAATTTCATCCACGAAGAGGAGCGTTCCCTGCCCCGTCTGACGGCGGGCCCGGGCGGCGTCGAACACCTTCTTGAGATCCGCCACGCCGCTGAAGATCGCCGACATGGGCTCGAAATGAAGCCCCACCCGGGTCGCCAGCAACCGGGCGATGGTCGTCTTGCCCGTGCCCGGCGGCCCCCAGAGGATGATCGAGGAGAGGTGCCCGGACGCCAGCATCCGCGCAAGCGGCCCCTTCTCGCCCAGCAGATGCGCCTGGCCGACCACCTCTTCCAGCGTTTGCGGGCGCAGCTTGTCGGCGAGCGGACGCGGCGCCCCCTCATCCATCCCGGCTGCTTCAAAAAGATTGCTCATGGGCGGGATTTATCACGTTTGCCGGGCACACTCACCCACACCCGGAAAAGCCGCTGCAAAAAGTTGGGCCTGCGACAATTTGCAATTGCGAATGCCTTGCAATAACGATGCAGCCATGACATAAAGACACTGGAATCGGGAGAATTCCCGAGCGAAGGGAAGGCCATCGACATGATCGTCTGCGTCTGCAATGCCATTAACGACCGCTCCGTGAAGCAAACGCTCGCGACTGCGCCGCATATTGCAACGCCCGCCGCCCTTCACCGCGCCCATGGCTGCAAGGCTCAATGCGGCCGCTGCCTGCCGAGCCTTGCAGAGTTGATCGCCGAGTCGAAGCTCGAAACCGCTCTCGCCTCCTCCGTTCAAGCTGCCGATTAATCCGCAGAGCCGGTCTTTTCATCATTTGACCCCGTTCGCCTGAAGGGGGACGATGATGCGCGATTCCTCCCTGCGTGATCCAAGAGGCACCCCATGAAAGGCGACACCAAGGTCATCGAGTATCTGAACCGGGCGCTGAAGATGGAACTGACCGCCATCAATCAGTATTTCCTGCATGCCCGCATGTTCAAGGACTGGGGCTTCAAGCGCATCGCGGACAAGGAATACGAAGAATCCATCGATGAGATGAAGCATGCCGACAAGCTCATCGAGCGGATTCTCTTCCTGGAAGGCCTGCCCAATCTGCAGGATCTCGGCAAGCTCTATATAGGCGAGGACGTGGTCGAGTGCCTCGAATGCGACCTGAAGCTGGAGATGGAAGCGCAGGCTTTCTATCGCGAGGCGGTCGCCTATTGCGAAGGCGCCAAGGACTATGTCACCCGCGAACTCTTCGAGGACATTCTAGAAGGCGAGGAAGACCATATCGACTTCCTTGAAACCCAGCTCGAGCTGGCGAAGAAGGTCGGCAGCGAAAACTATCTCCAGACCCAGATCGGCGAAGGCGACGAAAGCTGAGGCGCCTTACCCGCTCACCATCGCATTGAACACCCGGTCGCCCCGGCGAACTGAAAAATCCCATTGCGCACGGCTGGTGCCGAGAAGGCCGGTCAGGTCTTTTACCTGTCCGATCTTGCGCCGATTGACCTCCAGGATCACATCCCCGCGCTGGAACTTGATACGCGAGGCGGGCGACCCCTGCTCCACGTCGAGCACCACCACGCCGCCCTGCCCGCCCATCACCGACAGGCCGAGGCGGTCCGCAATCGCGGGCGAAAGATTGGCGACACGCATGCCCGAAAACGGATTGCGTCCGTCGATATCGGTTTCATGCGCAGGCGGATCTTCCGGCGGCGCCGCAAGCGTGACGCGCGCCGTGCGCAATTCGCCGTCGCGCATATAGGAGACATCCGCCTTGCCGCCGAGCCCCTTCGTGGCAAAGCGGTAGCGCACCGCCGCCGGGTCGATGACGTCGTGCCCGTCTACCGCCCGGATAACATCGCCGACCTTCAGGCCGGCCTGCGCAGCGGGCCCGTCGGGATAGATGTCGCGAATGATGCCGCCGCCGGGCCGGTCGATGCCGAGCGATCCCGCCATCTCCTTGTCGACCTCCTGAAGCTGGGCGCCGAGCCAGGGCCGTTCGATATGGCCGCCATCGCGCGCGCCGTCCACGATGAGGCGAACCATATTGCCCGGAATGGCAAACCCGATACCGACGCTGCCGCCCGATTGCGAGAAGATCGCCGTATTGATGCCGGCAAGCTTGCCATCCATCGTGACGAGCGCTCCGCCGGAATTGCCCGGATTGATCGCCGCGTCGGTCTGGATGAAGAACTGATAATCGGAAACGCCCACATGCGTGCGCGCCAGCGCCGAAACGATACCCGTGGTGACCGTCTGCCCCACGCCGAACGGATTACCCACGGCAAGGACCAGGTCCCCCACTTCGAGCGTGTCTGAGTCCCGGAACTTCAGATAAGGCAGATCCTTGCCCTGCGTGTCGATCTTCAGCACGGCAAGGTCGGTGCGTTTATCCGCGAGCACCACCTTCGCGTCGAATTCGCGTCGGTCCGTCAGCGCAATGGTGAGCTGTTGCGCGCCATCGATGACATGATTGTTGGTCACGATGAGCCCGTCTTCGGAAACAATCACCCCGGAGCCGAGAGATTGCGCCACACGTTCGCGCGACGGGCCGCCCTGAAACGGACCGCCGAAAAACCGCTGGAAGAAGGGATCGTTGAAAAGCGGCGAGGCCCGCTCCTTCACCACGCGCCGCGCATAGACATTCACCACCGCGGGTGCGACGCGCTTCACGACGGGCGCGTAGGAGAGCTGGATCTGCTCGCGGCTCTGCGGCACCTGCGTTTCGGCGTGCGCCTTGCTCCAGCTCCACGGGAAAAGCGCCAGCGTAACGCTGAGCACGATCGCCGTGACCAGCATCAGCAATACGCTCCCAAATGACGATTGCGACATAATCTCCACCAACATACGGCTCGCCCCCCGGCAGAAACCGACAGGTGGCTCATGGCCTCTCATTCCACCCGTCCATTCCAACCGCCGCAAACGGATTTTCCGGGTTCGCCGCACCGCTTTCAAGCGCCGATCGGCGATCTGACCGAATTGTCACAAAACGAAAGGGGCGGCTGCCCAAAGCAACCGCCCCTTTGAATTCTTCGATCGCCCTGAATGATCAGGCGTTCTCGAGCTCCGCTTCCTGCTCGCCTTCGACATAGACCGGGCCGGAATCCTGCCCACGAGCCGTTTCGTCGCGGTCGACGAACTCGATCACGGCCATCGGCGCGCTGTCGCCATGGCGGAAGCCGGCTTTCAGCACACGGGTGTAACCGCCATTGCGTTCCGCATAACGCGGGCCCAGCACGTCGAACAGCTTCGCAGCCCATTCCTTGTCCGGCAGGGCCGAATAGGCCTGGCGGCGGGCATGGAGGTCGCCACGCTTGCCGAGCGTCACCAGCTTCTCCACATAGGGACGAAGCTCCTTCGCCTTGGGCAGCGTCGTAACGATCTGCTCATGTTTGATCAGCGCGACAGCCATATTGGCGAGCATCGCCTTGCGATGGCTTGCCGTCCTGTTGAGCTTGCGGCCGGAATTTCCGTGACGCATGACCCGTCTCCTTGTCTATTGCGGCGTCTCCCAGACGCTGCGGTCAACTCAAACGCCCGATTGGGCAATCAATACTGGTCTTCGTAGCGCTTGGCCAGCTCTTCGATATTCTCCGGCGGCCAGTTCGGCACTTCCATACCGAGATGAAGCCCCATCTGCGCCAGCACTTCCTTGATCTCGTTCAGCGACTTGCGGCCGAAATTCGGCGTGCGGAGCATTTCGCTCTCGGTCTTCTGAATGAGGTCGCCGATATAGACGATGTTGTCGTTCTTCAGGCAGTTCGCCGAACGGACCGACAGTTCCAGCTCGTCCACCTTCTTGAGAAGGGCGGCATTGAACTCCAGCTCCGGGCGCGCTTCCTCGACCTGCTTCTGCTCGGGCTCTTCGAAATTCACGAAGGTCTGGAGCTGGTCCTGCAGAATGCGCGCGGCATAGGCGACCGCGTCGTCCGGCGAAATCGCGCCATTGGTCTCGACCTGCATGGTGAGCTTGTCATAGTCGAGGATCTGGCCTTCGCGCGTGTTTTCTACCTTGTAGGAAACGCGCTTCACCGGGCTGTAAAGGCTGTCGATCGGGATCAGGCCGATCGGCGCGTCTTCGGGACGGTTGCGGTCGGACGCCACATAGCCCTTGCCCTGCGACACGCTGAATTCCATGCGCATCTCGGCGCCTTCGTCGAGCGTGCAGATCACCAGCTCCGGGTTCAGCACTTCGATATCCGCCGGCGTGGTGATGTCGGCGGCGGTCACGACGCCGGGGCCCGTCTTGGTCAGCGTCATGCGCTTGGTGCCTTCCGCGTGCATGCGGAGCGCCAGCTGCTTGATGTTGAGAATGATGTCCGTCACATCCTCGCGGACGCCCGCGATGGAGGAGAACTCGTGCAGCACACCGTCGATCTGCACCGCGGTCACCGCCGCGCCCTGCAGCGACGACATCAGCACACGCCGCAGCGCATTGCCGAGCGTCAGGCCGAAACCGCGCTCGAGCGGCTCGGCGACAACGGTCGCGAAACGCTGGGCATCATGGCCCGGATTGATCTCAAGCTTGTTCGGCTTGATCAGCTCTTCCCAGTTCTTCTGGATCACGTCTTGAACCTCGTGCCGTTAACGGATGCCGGAGCATCCGGGCGGGCTAACCCGCCATCTGAGCTGTTTAACGTCCCCTCCACCATTCATTCGTGCGAGCGGACGTGACGAACCCGATGCCGGCATGCAACGGGTTCTGTCAGATAGGTCGTGTCAGACGCGGCGGCGCTTCGGAGGGCGGCAGCCATTATGCGGGATCGGCGTCACGTCGCGGATCGACGTCACGGTGAACCCCACCGACTGCAGCGCACGAAGCGCGGACTCGCGACCGGCGCCCGGGCCGCACACTTCGACCTCGAGGGTCTTCATGCCATGTTCCTGGGCCTTCTTGCCCGCGTCCTCGGCAGCCATCTGCGCGGCGAAGGGGGTGGACTTGCGGCTCCCCTTGAACCCCATCATACCGGCCGAAGACCAGGAGATCGCATTCCCCTGCGCGTCGGCGATGGTGATCATGGTGTTGTTGAACGTCGAATTCACGTGAGCAACGCCCGACGAGATATTCTTGCGTTCCTTGCGCTTCACGCGCGCCTTTTCCTTGGCCATGCGTCTCTAAACCTCTTGTACCGCGTGGCAAACACCCGCGGTGAAAACCTCGAAACCTTACTTCTTCTTACCGGCAATCGCCTTGGCCGGCCCCTTGCGGGTGCGCGCATTGGTATGCGTGCGCTGCCCGCGAACCGGAAGCCCGCGACGATGGCGCAGACCGCGATAGCAGCCAAGATCCATCAGGCGCTTGATGTTCATCGCGACGTCGCGGCGAAGATCGCCTTCCACGAGGTAGTCGCGGTCGATCGTTTCGCGAATCTGGATGACTTCGGCATCTGTCAGTTCATTGACGCGACGCTCGGCCGGGATGCCGACCTGATCGCAAATCTCTTTCGACTTGGCATCACCGATGCCGTGGATATAGGTCAGTGCGATGACAACCCGCTTATTGGTCGGGATGTTGACGCCAGCGATACGAGCCAATGTTTTCTCCTGCTCACCCAGAGCGCTTTCCGCGAAAACGCTCTAACTCATATGGTTAGATCGCTCTTTTTGGCGGAAAACTGCCCTCTTCTGTCAGAGAGGCACTTTTCCTTAGAGCAACCTGGAATCGCTTACACGGCGCCTGCACGAAAAACCGGTTGTCTAGCTCCGGAAAAACCGCGGAAACCCGCCAATTTTTCGGACCCAACCGGAATCTACATCATCGGAGCCGTCGCGAAGGCCGGGATTATAGGATTTACCCCATCCCAGTCAACCGCGTTAAGCGAGATTCCTCTTTGTTTTTCAACGTCCAACCGGCTTGCCGCCGGGTCTTCCTTAAACCCCGAGGACCGCCTCGATCTGGCGGGTAACCTCATCGATATCCTTCATGCCGTCCACGGTCTTGAGCTGGCCCTTGCCTGCGTAATAGGCGGAAAGCGGCGCCGTCTGCTCATGATAGACCTTGAGGCGCTTGGCCAGCGCCTCCGCATTGTCGTCGGCGCGCGGACCGCCTTCGGTCTCCGCCGCGCGGCCCTCGATGCGCGCCAGAAGCGCGTTATCGTCGACCTTGAGTTCCACGACCGCATCCAGCTGGGTGCCATGACGGGCCAGCATGGCGTCCAGCGCCTCGGCCTGGGCCACATTGCGCGGGAAACCGTCCAGGATATAGCCCTTGGCGCAATCCGGCTCGGAAATGCGTTCCTCAATGATGCCCACCACGACCTCGTTGGGCACGAGTTCGCCGGCTTCCATCAGCGCTTCGGCCTTCTTGCCGACTTCCGTCCCGGCCTTCACCGCGGCGCGCAACATGTCGCCGGTGGAAAGCTGGGTAAAGCCGTATCGCTCTTCCAGCCGCTTTGCCTGGGTTCCCTTGCCCGCGCCGGGCGGACCAAGAAGAATGAGTTTCATCGACGCTGCCCCCTCAGTTTCGACTTCTTGATGAGTCCTTCATACTGGTGAGCCAGCAAATGGCTCTGGATCTGCGAAACCGTATCCATGGTCACGCTGACGACGATCAGCAGCGACGTACCGCCGAAATAGAACGGCACCTTGTACTGCGAAATCAGCACTTCCGGCAGCAGGCAGACGGCCACGAGATAGATCGCGCCGACAAGGGTGAGCCGCGTCAGAACGTAGTCGATATATTCCGCCGTGCGGGTGCCTGGACGGATGCCGGGAATGAAGCCGCCATACTTCTTCAGATTGTCGGCCGTCTCCTGAGGATTGAAGACGATTGCCGTATAGAAAAAGGCGAAGAACATGATACCCGCCGCGTAAAGCAGCATGTAGAGCGGCTGACCATGCGCCAGCAGCGCCGTCATCGTGTTCAGCCATTCAGGGCCCTGCCCGCCGCTGAAATTGGCGGCCGTCACCGGCAGCAGCAGCAGCGAGGAGGCGAAGATCGGCGGGATCACGCCGGCCGTGTTCAGCTTCAGCGGAAGATGCGAGCTGTCGCCGCCATACATCTTGTTCCCCACCTGCCGCTTCGGATACTGCACGATCAGCTTTCGCTGCGCGCGCTCCATGAAGACGATCGCCATGATGACGGCGACGATCATGACGACGAGGAACAGGATCACGAAGGTGGACAGCGCCCCTTCCCGGCCGAGTTCCAGCGTGCCGACGATCGCATGAGGCAGCTGCGCCACGATGCCCGAGAAGATGATGAGCGAAATGCCGTTGCCGACGCCGCGCGAGGTGATCTGCTCGCCGAGCCACATCAGGAACACGGTACCGCCCACAAGCGTGATGGTCGTCGTCGCCCGGAAGAAGAGTCCCGGATCCATCACCACATTCTGCGCGCCTTCAAGGCCGATCGCGATGCCATAGCCCTGGATCGCGGCCAGGAACACCGTGCCGTAGCGCGTATACTGGTTGATCTGCTTGCGTCCCTGCTCGCCTTCCTTCTTGAGCTGCTCAAGATGGGGCGAAACGCTCGTCATCAGCTGGATGATAATGGACGCCGAGATGTAGGGCATGATCGCCAGCGCGAAAATGGCCATACGGCCAACCGCGCCGCCCGCGAACATGTCGAACACGCCGAGCAGGCCGGACTGCTGCTGGTTGAAAACCCGCGCCAGCGCCGCCGGGTCGATGCCGGGCAGCGGAATATAGGTGCCCAGCCGGTAAACGATGAGCGCACCCAGTGTGAACCAGATGCGCTTTTTCAGCTCTTCCGCCTTCGCAAAGGCGGAGAAATTGAGATTCGCTGCAAGTTGTTCCGCCGCTGATGCCATTCAACTCACCTCTGCGCCGATCGCCTGGCGCCCCTTGAGAAATGCGAATCCCGTTTAACTCACGCCCTGTCGATTACTCGGCAGCGGCTTTGGCTTTCGGCTCGACAACCGTCACCGAACCGCCGGCCTTCTCGACCGCGGCCTTGGCCGCTTCCGACGCGCCCGCGACCTGGAAGCTGAGCTTGGCTTTGAGCTCGCCCTTGTTGAGCAGGCGCACGCCATCCTTCACCCGGCGAATGATACCGGCCTCGACCAGCGCGGCCGCATCGACCGTCGCACCCTCGGCAAGCTTGCCCGCCTCGACGGCCTGCTGCACACGGCCGAGATTGACCGTGTTGTAGTCCAGCCGGAACGGGTTCTTGAAGCCACGCTTGGGCAGGCGCATGTGGATCGGCATCTGGCCGCCCTCATAGCCCTTGATCGCCACGCCGCTGCGGGACTTCTGACCCTTCACGCCGCGACCGCCGGTCTTGCCCTTGCCTGAGCCGATACCGCGGCCCACGCGCATGCGCGACTTGCGGGCGCCTTCATTGTCGGCGATTTCATTGAGTTTCATTGGCTTTGCCTCTGCAACCACTTGAGCCCGATCAGCCTTCGTCCACAATGCGAACGAGGTGGGGCAGCTTATTGATCATGCCGCGAACCGCCGGCGTATCGGCAAGGGTCCGCGTCTTGTTCATCTTGTTCAGTCCAAGGCCCACCAGCGTGGCTCGCTGGTCCGCCTTGCGGCGGATCGGGCTTCCGACCTGCTGAACCGTGATGGTCTTCGCCGACTTCTTGGCAGCCATTGTCCGTTACCTCTCCGCGCTTACTCGAGGCCGCTCTCGGCGGCGGCATCGGAACGACGACCAACGATTTCGCTGACCTTCTTCCCGCGGCGCGCCGCAACCATGCGCGGGCTCTGCTCGTTCTTCAGCGCGTCAAACGTCGCGCGAACCATGTTGTAGGGATTGGAGGTGCCGAGCGACTTCGCCACGACATCCTGCACACCCAGCGTCTCGAAAACGGCGCGCATCGGGCCGCCGGCAATGATACCGGTGCCGGGAGGCGCCGCGCGGAGCACCACGCGGCCCGCGCCATGACGGCCATCGACATCGTGATGCAGCGTGCGGCCTTCGCGAAGCGGAACGCGGATCATCGAGCGCTTGGCGGCCTCGGTCGCCTTGCGGATCGCTTCCGGCACTTCGCGCGCCTTGCCGTGACCGAAGCCGACACGGCCCTTCTGGTCGCCGACCACGACGAGCGCGGCAAAGCCGAAACGACGGCCGCCCTTCACCACCTTGGCGACGCGATTGATATGGACCAGCTTGTCCACGAATTCGCTGTCGCGATCTTCCCGTTCACGATTGTCTTTACGTGCCACGTGTCAATTCCCTTAGAAGTTGAGTCCGCCCTCGCGCGCACCGTCCGCGAGCGCTTTGACCCGACCGTGATAGATATAGCCGCCGCGGTCGAACACCACCTCGGTGACGCCTGCATCCTTGGCACGCTTCGCCAGCAGTTCGCCGACCTTGGTCGCCGCACCGACATTGCCGCCGGCCTTGATGCCGAGATCGGGATCGAGCGACGAAGCATGGGCAAGCGTCTTGCCCTCCTTGTCGTCGATCACCTGGGCATAGATATGTTTGGACGAACGGAACACCGAGAGCCTCGGGCGCCCATTCGCGTTCTTCGCGAGCCGCGAGCGGTTGCGCATTGCGCGCCGCTGGGAAAGGGTCATGTTCTTCATGGATACACCCGATTACTTCTTCTTGCCTTCCTTGCGGAAGATGTACTCGCCGGCATATTTCACGCCCTTGCCCTTATAGGGCTCCGGAGCGCGATAGGCGCGGATTTCCGCCGCGACCTGACCGACGCGCTGTTTGTCGATACCGCTCACTTCGATCTCGGTCGGCTTCGCGCATTTGATCTCGATGCCGTCCGGGATCGGATACTTCACGTCATGGCTGAAGCCGAGATTGAGCTGGAGCGCCTTGCCCTGCACCGCTGCGCGGTAGCCGACGCCGTTGATCTCGAGCTTCTTGGTGAAGCCTTCGGTCACGCCCGTCACCAGGTTCTGCACCAGCGTACGGCTCAGGCCCCACATGGCACGGCCACGCGACGCGCCTTCGCGCGGCTGCACGGAGATGCCGTTCTCGCCCATCTCCACTGTGACGTCGTCAACCAGCGTCAGTTCCAGAGTCCCC
Source organism: Parvibaculum indicum (assembly GCF_011762095.1). Lineage (GTDB taxonomy): Bacteria > Pseudomonadota > Alphaproteobacteria > Parvibaculales > Parvibaculaceae > Parvibaculum > Parvibaculum indicum. Next base: position 370,909 of record NZ_JAASQO010000001.1, read on the forward strand.
TTGGGGCCCTTCACCGACACCTTCTGGCCGTCGATTTTCGCTTCGACGCCCTTGGGAACCTCAATGGGTCTTTTGCCAATTCGAGACATGGTCTCTGCTTCCTGTCGTCAACTCGTTGCAGCCGGTCTGTCGCGTCTTAGAAGACGCGGCACAGGACTTCGCCACCTACATTCTGTTCCCTCGCCGCCGCGTCGGACATGATGCCCTTCGGCGTGGAGAGGATCGAAATGCCGAGCCCGTTATGGACCGTCGGCATCGTCTTCACCGAAGAGTACACCCGGCGGCCCGGCGTCGAGACACGCTCGATCTCCCGGATGACCGGCTCACCCTCGGTATATTTCAGTTCGATCTCGAACTCGCTCTTGCCGTCGGCATATTCGGTCTTCGAATAGCCGCGGATAAAGCCTTCATCGGCGAGAACGTCAAGCACCCAGCCACGAAGCTTGGAAGCCGGCGTCACCACCTTGGACTTGCCGCGCGTCTGCGCGTTGCGAATCCGGGTCAGCATATCGCCAAGAGGATCGGACATTGTCATGCGCGTAGTCTCCTTACCAGCTCGACTTCACCATGCCGGGAATCTGCCCCTTGGACGCAAGGTCCCGGAGCGCGATACGCGACATGCGCAGCTTGCGGTAGTACGCCTTGGGACGACCGGTGACTTCGCACCGGTTATGAAGCCGCGTCTTGGACGAATTGCGCGGCAGCTCGTTGAGCTTGAGCTGCGCCTGGAAACGCTCTTCCATCGAAAGAGACTCGTCCTTGGTCATCGCCTTCAGCTTGGCGCGCTTTTCGGCATACTGCGCAACAAGCTTGCGGCGCTTTTGATCCCGGTTGATGGCGCTTTTCTTAGCCATTCCTACCTCCGTCGGGTCCGCCCCATGCGGACCGTGAGAAACTTACTTCGTGAACGGGAAGTTGAACTTCCGAAGCAGCTCGCGCGCTTCGTCGTTCGTCTCCGCCGTGGTGCACACGATGATGTCCATGCCCCAGACCTGATCGACCTTGTCGTATTCGATCTCGGGAAAAACGATGTGCTCTTTCAGGCCCATCGCAAAATTGCCGCGCCCGTCGAAGCTCTTCGGGTTCAGGCCGCGGAAGTCACGCACGCGCGGCAGCGCGATGGTGATCAGGCGGTCCAGGAACTCGTACATGCGGTCGCGGCGTAGCGTAACCTTCACGCCGATCGGCATATCTTCGCGAAGCTTGAAGCCGGCGATCGAGGTCTTGGCCTTGGTGATGACCGGCTTCTGGCCGGTAATCGCCTGAAGGTCCTCGAAGGCGGACTTGATCTTCTTGGAGTCGCCAACGGCCTCGCCGACGCCCATATTGATCACGACCTTGTCGATCCGCGGGATCTGAAGCACGTTCGCGTAATTGAACTGCTCTTTCATCTGGCCGCGGATGGCCTCGTTATACTGTGCGCGCAGACGCGGCGCGTAGCTCTGTGCTTCAGCCATCGATCACATCTCCCGACGCCTTGGCGAAACGAACCTTGCGGCCGTCGTCCAGCGTCTTGAAACCAACTCGCGTCGCCTTGCCGGAAGCGGGATCGGCAATGGCGAGATTCGACAGGTGAATGGACGCCTCGCGGGTCGAAATGCCGCCGGCCGACACCTGGGACGGCTTCTCGTGGCGCTTCACCATGTTCACGCCCTGAACGAGAGCGCGGGACTCCTTGGGAAGCACGGCGAGAACTTCGCCGGTCCGACCCTTGTCCTTGCCCGCCAGGACAACGACCTTGTCACCCTTTTTGATCTTCTGGGCCATCAGAGCACCTCCGGGGCCAGCGAGACGATCTTCATATGGTTCTTCGCGCGAAGTTCGCGGGTCACCGGACCGAAGATACGGGTGCCGATCGGCTCGCCCTGATTGTTCACAAGCACCGCCGCATTGCGGTCGAAACGGATGACGCTTCCATCTGCGCGGCGGATATCCTTCGCGGTGCGGACGATCACGGCCTTGACCACATCGCCCTTCTTCACCTTGCCGCGCGGAATGGCTTCCTTCACGCTGACGACGATGATGTCGCCCACGGAAGCGTATTTCCGCTTGGAACCACCCAGAACCTTGATGCACATCACGCGACGCGCACCAGAGTTGTCGGCGACCTCCAGGTTTGTTTCCTGTTGAATCATAACTTCATCCGCCTTCGCTCGGACCGAACCTCACCCTTGGGGCTCAGGCCTCGTCCGTAATGACTTCCCATCGCTTGCTACGAGAGTGCGGGCGGCATTCCTGGATCTTCACGATCTGGCCGACCTTCGCCTGATTGCTCTCGTCATGAGCGTGATACTTCTTGGTGCGGCGCACGATCTTCTTCAGGAGCGGGTCCTTGAAGCGGCGCTCGATATTCACTGTCACCGTCTTTTCGTTCTTGTCGCTGACAACGACACCCTGGAGGATTCTCTTCGGCATGGTTCTCGTCCTCAGCCCTTGTTCTGTTCAGCCGGCGCGGCCTGCCGCTGCATGGTCTTGATCCGCGCAATGTCTCGGCGGATCTGACGGAAGCGCGCAGTCTTCTCCAGCTGGCCGCTCGCCTGCTGGAAGCGAAGGTTGAACTGTTCCTTCTTCAGCTTCACCAGCTCGTCATCGAGCTGGTCCGGCGTCATGTCTCTCACTTCACTGGCCTTCATGGCCCGACCCTTTCATTTCGTCGCCGCCGCACGGCGGGAAATTTGCCTTAACCGTCCTTACGCTCAACCGTGCTCGCCGGGACGCGCGACAAAGCGCGTCTTGACCGGAAGCTTGGCCGCCCCGAGGCGCAGCGCCTCTTCGGCGATCGCATGCGGAACACCGTCGATCTCGAACATGATCCGGCCCGGCTTCACTTTGGCCGCCCAGTATTCCGGCGTGCCCTTACCCTTACCCATGCGGACTTCGGTCGGCTTCTGCGAAACCGGAACGTCCGGGAAGATACGGATCCACACACGGCCCGCGCGCTTCATGTGACGCGTGATCGCACGGCGTGCCGCCTCGATCTGGCGCGCGGTGACGCGAGCCGGCTCCTGGGCCTTCAGGCCATAGGCGCCGAAATCCAGATTCGTTCCGCCCTTCGCGGCGCCGTGGATACGGCCCTTGTGTTGCTTGCGGAACTTTGTGCGCTTCGGTTGCAGCATCGTCGTTACTCTCTATCGCTCGATCGCGGGAATGTTTTCGTCCCGCCGATTGTGCTTAAGCCCTTTTAGCCGTTCTGGTGCTCGCGGCGCTGACGCTGGCCGCTGCCATCGCCTTCCAGCGCGCGGCGTTCGGACGCCATCGGATCGTGCTCAAGGATTTCGCCCTTGTAGATCCAAACCTTCACGCCGCATGTGCCGTAAGCCGTCTTCGCCGTCGCAACGCCGTAATCGATGTCGGCGCGCAGCGTGTGAAGCGGCACGCGGCCTTCACGGTACCATTCCGTGCGCGCGATTTCCGCGCCGCCCAGACGACCCGAGCAGGTGATACGGATGCCGCCCGCGCCGAGACGCATAGCCGACTGCACCGCCCGCTTCATCGCGCGGCGGAACGCCACACGGCGCTCGAGCTGCTGCGCGATATTGTCCGCGACCAGCGTCGCGTCGATCTCGGGCTTACGGACCTCGACGATGTTCAGATGAACTTCCGAACCCGTCATCTTGCTGATCTTGCGGCGAAGGACTTCGATGTCCTGGCCCTTCTTGCCGATCACCACACCCGGACGCGCCGTGTGGATGGAGACCCGGCACTTCTTGTGCGGACGCTCGATCACGATGCGCGACACGCCGGCCTGCTTGACTTCCTTTTCCAGGAACTCGCGGATCTTCAGATCCTCGTGCAGCAGCTTGCCGTATTCGTGACGGCCGGCATACCAGCGGGAGTCCCAGGTGCGGTTGATACCCAGCCGCAGACCGATCGGATTAACTTTATGACCCATCAGGCCGTCTCCTCGACTTGGCGAACGACGATCGTGAGCTGGCTGAACGGCTTCTCGATGCGGCCGACGCGACCACGCGCGCGGGCATGCCACCGCTTCATCACCAGGTTCTTGCCAACATAGGCCTCGGAGACGACGAGATCGTCGACATCGAGGTCGTGGTTGTTTTCCGCATTCGCGATCGCGCTCTGCAGAATCTTCTTCACGTCCTTCGCGATACGCTTGCGCGAGAAGGTCAGGTCGGCGAGCGCCGTCTCCACCTTCTTGCCGCGAATGGTCTGCGCGACGAGGTTCAGCTTCTGCGGGCTGATGCGGATCATGCGACCCACGGCCTGCGCCTCATTCTCAGGCAGACGCCTTTTTGCTGCAGGTTTGCCCATGGCTTACCTCTTCGCTTTCTTGTCGGCCGTGTGGCCGTAATAGGTCCGCGACGGCGAGAACTCGCCGAGCTTGTGGCCCACCATGTCTTCCGTGACCAGGACCGGCACATGCTTCTTGCCGTTATGCACACCGAAGGTCAGGCCGACGAACTGCGGCAGGATGACCGAGCGGCGGCTCCAGGTCTTGATGACTTCCTTGCGTCCCGAAGAACCCGACTTCTCTGCCTTCTTGAGCAGATACCCGTCGACGAAGGGGCCTTTTTTGACTGAACGAGCCATAATGAGTTCCCTTAACCCTTACGCTTGTGACGGCTACGGACGATGTACTTGTCGGTCGCCTTGTTTTTGCGCGTGCGCTTGCCCTTGGTCGGCTTGCCCCACGGCGTCACCGGATGACGGCCGCCCGAAGTACGCCCTTCACCACCGCCATGCGGATGGTCGACCGGGTTCATGACCACGCCGCGAACATGCGGGCGCTTGCCCATCCAGCGCTTGCGGCCGGCCTTCGCGATCGTGATGTTCATGTGGTCCGGATTGGACACCGCGCCGATCGACGCCATGCACTCGCCCGACACCATGCGCGTCTCGCCGGAAGAAAGGCGAACAAGCGCATATCCCTGGTCGCGGCCGACGAGCTGCACATAGGCGCCCGCGGACCGTGCGATCTGACCGCCCTTGCCCGGCTTCATCTCCACATTGTGGATGATGGTGCCGACCGGAATGTTCTTCAGCGGCATCGCATTTCCCGGCTTCACGTCGACGCGCTCGCCCGAAACCACCTTGTCGCCGGTCTGCAGACGCTGCGGCGCCAGAATGTAGCTCAGCTCGCCATCGTCATACTTGATGAGCGCGATGAACGCGGTCCGGTTCGGATCGTATTCGAGCCGCTCGACCGTCGCGGAGACATCGGCCTTGCGACGCTTGAAGTCCACAAGGCGATAGCTGCGCTTGTGCCCGCCACCGCGGAAGCGCGTGGTCACGCGGCCCTTGTTGTTGCGGCCACCCGACTTTGTCAGGCCTTCCGTCAAGGTCTTCACGGGCTTGCCCTTGTGAAGACCCGACCGGTCCACAATCACCAGGCCGCGTTGCGCCGGGCTTGTCGGTTTGTATTTCTTCAGTGCCATAGCTTTAAGCTTCTTACCTTGGCGGCCCTAGCGGACCCAGTTCCTCAAAGACCCGTCGTGATATCGATCGAATGGCCCTCTTCGAGGGTCACGACCGCCTTCTTGACGTCGCTCTGCTTACCCTTGATGCCGCGGAAACGCTTGGTCTTGCCCTTCCGGTTCAGCGTGTTGACCGCCTTCACCTTCACCTTGAAGAGAGCTTCGACCGCTTCCTTCACCTGGGGCTTCGTCGCGGTATCGACGACCTTGAAAACCACCTGGTTGTTCTCGGCCGCGAAGGTCGACTTTTCGGTGATGATCGGCGCCACGATGATGTCGTAATGCGTCTCGCTCATTTGAACCGCGCCTCCAGGCTCTCGACTGCGGCCTTGGTCAGCACGAGCTTCTCGCGCCGCAGAATGTCGTACACATTGATGCCCTGCACCGGCAGCACATCCACATTCGGGATGTTGCTCGCGGCCTTGGCGAAATTCGTGTCGAGCTCCGCGCCGTCGATGATCAGCGCATTGCTCAGTCCCAGCTTCGCCAGGGCATCCTTTGCCGCCTTGGTCTTCGGCTCGGCCAGCTTCGCCTCGTCCAGGATGACGAGGTTGTCGCTCTTTGCCTTGCTGGACAGCGCATGGCGCAGCGCAAGGGCGCGAACCTTCTTGGGCAGGTCGATCGCATGGCTGCGCACGACCGGGCCGAACGCCTTGCCGCCACCGCGGAACTGCGGCGCCTTACGGTCGCCGTGCCGCGCACCGCCAGAGCCCTTCTGGCGCACGAACTTCTTGCCCGTGGCCGAGATTTCGCTGCGGCCCTTCGTCTTGTGCGTACCGGCCTGGCGCTTGGCGAGCTGGTAGCTGACCATACGATGCAGGATGTCCGCGCGGGGTTCCAGCGCAAACACATCGTCGAGAAGCTCGACGGAGCCTGCCTTGCCGGCATCAAGCGTGGTTACGTCCGCCTTCATCACGCACCTTCCTTGTCGGCGCCTTCGGCACCATTCGTCTCTTCAGCCGGCGCCTCGGCGGGAGCCTCTTCGGCGGCCGCTTCCGCGGCTTCCTCGGCAGGCTTCGCAATTTCTTCACCGGCCCGGCGGAACCCGCCCGGCATCGGCACATCTTCGGGAAGCTTGGACTTCACGGCGTCGCGAAGCATGATCCAGCCACCCTTGGAGCCCGGTACCGCGCCGCGCACCATGATGAGGCCGCGCTCGGGGTCGGTCTGCACCACTTCAAGGTTCTGCGTCGTCACGCGACGCGCACCCATGTGGCCGGCCATCTTCTTGCCCTTGAACACCTTGCCGGGATCCTGGCATTGACCGGTCGAACCGTGGCTGCGGTGGCTGATCGACACGCCATGCGTCGCACGCAGGCCGCCGAAATTGTGCCGCTTCATCGCACCCTGAAAGCCCTTACCGATCGACGTGCCGCAAGCATCCACGAGCTGGCCGGCGACGAAATGATCCGCCGTCAGTTCCACGCCCACATCGAGCATGTTTTCGGGGGTCACGCGGAATTCCACGATCTCCCGCTTCGGCTCAACGCTCGCCACGGCAAACTGGCCGCGCTGCGATCTGGACACGTTCTTCGCCTTGGCAAGCCCCGCACCGAGTTGAACGGCGGTGTAGCCGTTCTTTTCCTCGGTCCGCTGGCTGACAACCTGGCAGTTATCCAGCTTCAGCACCGTCACTGGTACATGCCGCCCGTCTTCGGTGAACAGGCGGGTCATGCCCATCTTTTTGACAATCACACCGGAACGCATGGTCCCATTCCTCGTCTTGATCCAGAAAACAAGCTGCTTAGAGCTTGATTTCCACGTCCACACCGGCCGCCAGGTCGAGCTTCATAAGAGCGTCCACCGTCTGGGGCGTGGGGTCCACGATGTCGAGCACACGCTTGTGCGTCCGAATTTCGAATTGCTCACGGCTCTTCTTGTCGATATGCGGGCCGCGAAGCACCGTAAATTTTTCAAGCCGCGTCGGCAGCGGGATAGGACCCAGAACCTGGGCGCCCGTACGCTTCGCCGTGTTCACGATTTCCCGCGTGGACACGTCCAGCACACGGTGGTCGAAACCCTTGAGCCTGATGCGGATCTTCTGCTGTTGCATCTTCAATCCTTGCCTGTAATCGGCTTGGGCGGGGCGCGCCATCGAGGCGCGCCCTCACCTGTTTCTTACATCACTCGATGATCTTGGAGACGACGCCGGCGCCGACGGTACGGCCGCCTTCGCGGATGGCGAAGCGCAGCTTCTCTTCCATCGCGATCGGCGCGATCAGCTGCACCACCATCTTCACATTGTCGCCCGGCATGACCATCTCGGTCCCTTCCGGAAGCGTCACAACACCCGTCACATCCGTCGTCCGGAAGTAGAACTGCGGACGATAGTTCGTGAAGAACGGCGTATGACGACCGCCTTCGTCCTTCGTCAGGATGTAGGCTTCAGCCTCGAAGCGCGTATGCGGCGTGATCGAGCCCGGCTGGCAAAGAACCTGGCCGCGCTCAACGTCCTCGCGCTTCGTACCGCGAAGCAGAACGCCCACATTGTCGCCCGCCTCGCCCTGGTCCAGAAGCTTGCGGAACATCTCGACGCCCGTGCAGGTCGTCTTCTGCGTGTCCTTGATGCCCACGATCTCAAGCTCGTCGCCGACCTTCACGATACCGCGCTCAACGCGGCCCGTCACAACCGTGCCGCGGCCCGAGATCGAGAACACGTCCTCGATCGGCATCAGGAACGGCTGGTCAACCGGACGCTCCGGCTGCGGGATGTACTCGTCCACCGCCCGCATCAGCTCCAGGATCGCTTCCGCGCCGATCTTCGGATCGCCGCCCTCAAGCGCCACAAGCGCGGAGCCCTTGATGATCGGGATTTCGTCGCCCGGGAACTCGTAAGCCGAGAGAAGCTCGCGGATTTCCATTTCGACGAGCTCGAGAAGCTCCTCGTCGTCGACCTGGTCCACCTTGTTCATGAACACCACAAGCGCCGGCACGCCGACCTGGCGCGCAAGAAGGATATGCTCGCGCGTCTGCGGCATCGGGCCGTCCGCCGCCGAAACCACCAGGATCGCGCCGTCCATCTGCGCCGCGCCCGTGATCATGTTCTTCACATAGTCCGCATGGCCGGGGCAGTCCACATGCGCGTAGTGACGGTTCTCCGTCTCGTACTCAACATGCGACGTCGAAATCGTGATCCCGCGCGCCTTCTCTTCAGGCGCCTTGTCGATCGCGTCATACGCCGAAAACGTCGCCCCGCCCGTCTCGGCCAGAACCTTCGTAATCGCCGCCGTCAGCGTCGTCTTGCCGTGGTCAACATGACCAACCGTTCCGATATTGCAGTGCGGCTTGCTGCGCTCAAATTTCTCTTTAGCCATTTCGGCGCTCCATCCTTCTGGAACTGACTTCGTTTAACGGGATCAGGCGAGCTTCGCCCGGACTTCGTCGGACACCGCCTGCGGCACCTGCTCGTAGTGATCGAACTGCATGGTGTACTGCGCACGACCCTGGCTCATCGAGCGCAGCGTGCCCACGTAACCGAACATGTTCGCAAGCGGAACCATCGCGTGGATCACCTGGGCGATGCCCCGCTGTTCCGTACCCTGGATCTGTCCACGGCGGCTGTTCAGGTCGCCGATGACGTCACCCATATATTCTTCCGGCGTCACCACCTCGACGGCCATGACAGGCTCGAGAAGCTTCACACCGGCCTTCGGCGCGGCCTCGCGGAACGCGGCGCGCGCCGCGATTTCGAAGGCCATCACGCTGGAGTCCACATCGTGATAGGCACCGTCGATCAGAGTGGCCTTGAAGTCGATCATCGGGAAGCCGGCCAGCGGACCGCTGTCCTTGACGCTCTCGATGCCCTTCTGAACACCCGGAATATATTCGCGCGGCACCGAACCGCCGACGATCTTGCTTTCGAAGACAAAGCCTTCGCCCTGCTCCGTCGGCTCGAAAACGAGCTTCACGCGGGCGAACTGACCGGAACCGCCGGTCTGCTTCTTATGCGTGTAGTCGATTTCGGCAAGCTGCGTGATCGTTTCGCGATACGCCACCTGCGGCGCACCGATATTCGCCTCGACCTTGAACTCGCGCTTCATGCGATCGACGATGATGTCGAGATGAAGCTCGCCCATGCCGGCGATGATCGTCTGACCGGATTCCTCGTCCGACTTCACACGGAAGGAGGGATCCTCGGCGGCGAGACGCTGAAGCGCCAGGCCCATCTTTTCCTGGTCCGCCTTGGATTTCGGCTCGACCGCGATCTCGATCACGGGCTCGGGGAATTCCATGCGCTCCAGAATGACCGGCTTCAGCGGGTCGCAAAGCGTATCGCCCGTGGTCGTTTCCTTCAGGCCCGCGATGGCGACGATGTCGCCGGCATAGGCCACCGTGATGTCTTCACGGCTGTTGGAATGCATCTGCATCATGCGGCCGACGCGCTCGCGCTTGTCCTTGACCGTGTTGAGCAGGGAAACGCCCTTTTCGAGCACGCCCGAATAAATGCGACAGAAGGTCAGCGAACCGACGAACGGGTCGTTCGCGATCTTGAAGGCCAGCAGAGAGAGCGGCTCGTCGTCGCCCGACTTGCGGACGATCTCGCCATCCGTCTTCGGGTCGATACCCTTGATCGACGCCACTTCAATCGGGCTCGGCAGGTAGTCCACCACCGCGTCGAGCAGGGGCTGCACGCCCTTGTTCTTGAACGCCGTGCCGCAGAGAACCGGCACGAATTCGTTCGCGATCGTGCCCTTGCGGATCAGCTTCTTGATCGTGTCGATGTCGGGCTCGTTGCCCTCGAGATAGGCCTCCATCGCGGCCTCGTCCTGCTCGACGGCATTCTCGATCAGGTAATCGCGATATTCCTGCGCCCGGTCGGCAAGGTCCGCGGGAATGTCTTCTTCATGGAACTCGGCGCCCAGACCCTCCTCGTCCCAGATGATCGCCTTCATGTGAAGAAGGTCGATCACGCCGCGGAAGTCGCTTTCGGCGCCGATCGGCAGCTGCATGCATACCGGCTTCGCACCCAGGCGCGTCTTCATCATGTCGACGCAGCGATAGAAGTCGGCGCCGGTCTTGTCCATCTTGTTCACGAAGAACATACGCGGCACGTGATACTTGTCGGCCTGGCGCCACACGGTCTCGGTCTGCGGCTCCACACCGGCATTGGCGTCGAGCAGCGCCACCGCGCCGTCCAGCACACGAAGGCTGCGCTCCACCTCGATGGTGAAGTCCACATGGCCGGGCGTGTCGATGATGTTCAGACGCTTGTCTTTCCAGAAACAGGTCGTCGCAGCGGACGTGATCGTGATGCCACGCTCCTGCTCCTGCTCCATCCAGTCCATCGTCGCCGCGCCATCATGCACTTCGCCGATCTTGTGGCTGCGGCCGGTGTAGAAAAGGATACGCTCGGTCGTCGTCGTCTTGCCCGCATCGATGTGGGCCATGATGCCGAAGTTCCGATAATCCTCGATTTTATGCGTACGCGTCATAGCAGCAGCCTCAGCGACTTGGATCCCGTCAGGGCCCTTTGATTACCAGCGATAATGCGAGAAAGCGCGGTTGGCTTCCGCCATGCGGTGCGTGTCTTCACGCTTCTTCACCGCGGCACCGCGATTGTTGGCCGCATCGAGCAATTCGCCCGACAGGCGGTCGACCATGGTCGTTTCGTTGCGCGCCCGGGCCGCGGCGATGATCCAGCGGATCGCCAGCGCACGGCGGCGCTCCGGACGAACCTCGACCGGGACCTGATAGGTCGCACCGCCCACACGGCGGGAGCGCACTTCGATTGCGGGCATCACGTTTTCGAGCGCTTCATGGAAAGTACGAAGCGGATCGACGCCGGCCTTGTCCTGCATCTTGTCGAACGCCCCGTAGATGATGCGTTCGGTAACGGACTTCTTGCCGTCATACATCAGGCTGTTCATGAATTTGGCGAGAACCAAATCACCGAATTTGGCGTCCGGGATGACTTCCCGCTTTTCTGCGCGATGGCGACGAGACATCTCTAGATCCTCTTACTTCGGACGCTTCGCGCCATATTTCGAACGGCGCTGGCGGCGATCCTTGACACCCTGCGTATCGAGCACGCCACGGATGATGTGGTAGCGAACGCCCGGCAAGTCCTTCACGCGGCCGCCACGGATCATCACCACGGAGTGTTCCTGGAGATTGTGGCCCTCGCCCGGGATATAGCCGGTCACTTCGTAACCGTTGGTCAGGCGAATACGCGCGACCTTACGAAGGGCCGAGTTCGGCTTCTTCGGGGTCGTCGTATAAACGCGCGTGCACACGCCTCGCTTCTGCGGGCAAGCCTGCATCGCCGGTACTTTGTTCCGCTTCACCTGCGGCTTGCGCGGATTGCGGATTAGCTGGTTGACTGTGGGCATTCGTCTTTTCGCCTGTCGACCTTGATTGTCCAAAACAAAAACGTCGCACAGCCCCTTTTCGTATCGAAATGGGCTGAGCGCGCTGCGGAACACGAGGCCGTTTTCGGCCCTCATGTCCCAGAATGCAGAGGACCCCGGAACCCGGGATCATGCGCCATTCCTCGTATTCGGTTTACCGGCCTCAGTGTCTAGATCGGCCTTGAGACGGCGCCTGTTTCGGCTGCCTTCGGGCCCAGTGCTCTACTACCTGAAGCGAAAGTGCGCGGAAGTTACTTCCGGCCCCTGCCCCCGTCAACCCCAACCTTAACGAAATGCCCAGATTTCTGCCGTCCGGAGAGCATCGAGGGCAAAATCCGGAAAATATCGCTCCCGCGTCCGCTCGGGAGCTGAAAAATCACTCTCAAACCTGTATCCGGCGGGCGCCGGACGGGTGTTTTCAGGGGGAATCGTTGGCTCCCGAGTCAGAATCGCACCCCAGCCGGCGGCCCATGACGCGGAAAATGACCGGATTCGCACACAGCTCGGCGAATCCCTCCGCCGCCCGCCGGTCGGCAAGTCGGCCGAAATCGGCCAGGAGGTCCAGACAAATGAAGATGGTACGGACCTGCGATTTGTAGAAAGCATCGGGGCTCCCGCCGCAATTCGTGACGGACACCTTGACGGGAACCGGCCAGTCCATCAGCCCGTCCAGCCGGTCTGCGATACGGTCGAAAAGTCGGCTCCGCCTCAGGATCTCATAAACATGCCGGTTATCCGGGCCAACCGGCTTGTCGTATTGCATCGAGAGCATCGGCAGTCGCGCGCCCCGCCTCTTCGCCACCTCCGGCGCACGCCTGTGCTGACTGTACAGCCACTCCACCGCGCGCTTGGCCCGGGCAAACTCCCGGTCGCAGAACCAGCCTCGCTCCACAGGCAGGAGCTTCGTATCGAGCGAGAGGGAGAGCAAATCCTGATTAGCCCCCATGGCGAGGCAGTTGATGTTGTAGAAACGCACGATGGAGAGCGGGTGTTCGTCCCAATAGGGCTTCAGCTCCGTCGCCCGTCCCCTGGCTTCCCACTCCTGATGCCACTCGGCCGAAACCATCAGTAGCCGGTCGACGCCGCTCGGCCGGCTCTGCACGTCGTAATTGAGGACCATGAGCACGGTCGCCAACGTATCGGCGGCTTCCTCCTCCCGGCTGAAGAGCGGCACGTCGAAAACATCGAAGGCCGCATGACCGAACTCATGCAGCAGGGTGAACTCCGCATTCGCAAGGACATATTCGGTCCGCAAAATGTCCAGTTCATCCTTATCGAGCGGTCGCGCCGACGCCGGAACGGCGGCCAATGGCAGAGCCAGGCAAAATGCCAGAAGCGATCGGATGACTTGCCCGAACATGCCTGAAATATCCTCGTGAAAGAAAAAGGGCCGCGCGGTAGTCCCGCGCGGCCCGTTTCCCGGATCGTCGGAGACGGCCTCAGATCACTTCTTCGCCGGTCGGCTCAGGAGAGATCTCGCTGGCCACCACTTCATCGCCGCCCTGGGCTTCGAGAAGTTCGGCGTCGCGCTTGCCGGCCTCACCCCGCAGGCGCTGCAGCATACCGCCCGTGCCCGCCGGAATGAGACGGCCCACGATGACGTTTTCCTTCAGGCCCATCAGCTCGTCCGCCTTGCCGGCGACTGCGGCTTCGGTGAGCACCCGGGTCGTCTCCTGGAAGGAGGCGGCCGAGATGAAGGAACGCGTCTGCAGGCTGGCCTTGGTGATGCCGAGCAGCACCGGGCTCGCCACCGCGGGCCGCTTCCCTTCCGCCTCGAGACGCTCGTTCATCTGATCGAACTCGATACGGTCCATCTGCTCGCCTGACAGCGTGCTGGACTCGCCCGGATCGGTGACTTCCACCTTCTGGAGCATGTTGCGAACAATCACTTCGATGTGTTTGTCGTTGATGCCCACGCCCTGCAGGCGGTAGACGTCCTGGATCTCGTTCACCAGATAGGCCGCCAGCTCCTCGACACCCGAAATCGCCAGGATGTCGTGGGGGGCCGGATGGCCGTCCAGAATGAACTCGCCCTTCTCGATGATGTCGCCTTCCTGAATGGCAATATGCTTGCCCTTCGGGATCAGATACTCGACAGGCTCCATGCTCTCGTCGGACGGATGCACGATGATGCGGCGCTTGTTCTTGTAGTCCTTGCCGAACTCGACGCGGCCCGTGACCTCCGAAATGATCGCGTGATCTTTCGGACGGCGCGCCTCGAAGAGCTCCGCCACGCGCGGCAGACCACCCGTGATGTCGCGCGTCTTGGCGCCTTCGGTCGGGATACGCGCCAGCACGTCGCCGGCATGGATCTTGGAACCGTTTTCGACCGACAAAATGGCATCCACCGAAAGCAGGTAACGGGCTTCATTGCCGTTGGCCAGCGTACGGATCTCGCCATTCTCATCGCGAATGACCATGGCCGGACGAAGTTCATTGCCCTTCGGCGCGGCACGCCAATCGACCACGACGCGGCTCGAAATACCCGTCGCCTCGTCCGCCACTTCGCGGATCGAAACGCCTTCGATGAGGTCCTCGAACTCCACCGTGCCGTCGACTTCGGTCAGCAGCGGCATGGTATAGGGATCCCACTCCGCGATGCGTTGACCGCGCTCGACCTTGTCGCCATCGTCCACGCGCAGGCGCGAACCATAGACGAGCTTGTGCGAGGCGCGTTCCGTCCCGTGTTCGTCGATCACCTGCACCTGCACGTTGCGGCCCATCACCACGAGCTGACCGGTGGAATCCGTCACGATGTTCCGGTTCGCAATGCGTACCGTACCTTCATGATTGGACTCCACATAGGAGTTGTCGGCCACCTGCGCCGTACCACCGATATGGAAGGTACGCATGGTGAGCTGGGTGCCCGGCTCGCCGATCGACTGGGCTGCGATCACACCGACCGCCTCGCCCATATTGACCGGCGTACCGCGCGCAAGGTCGCGGCCGTAACAGGCGCCGCAAACGCCACCGCGGGTTTCGCAGGTCAGAACCGAACGAATGCGGATAGACTGGATATTCGCTTCCTCGATCCGGTCCACATCGGCTTCTTCGATGAGGTGGTTCTTCGGAACGATCACTTCGCCCGTTGCCGGGTTCGTCACTTCGTCGGCCGTGGTACGGCCAAGGACGCGCGCGCCCAGCGAAACGATCACGTCGCCGGACTCGATCACGGCCTGAACCGTGATGCCCGCATCCGTACCGCAATCCTCCTCGGTAATGATCGAGTCCTGCGCCACGTCCACCAGACGGCGGGTCAGGTAACCCGAGTTCGCCGTCTTGAGCGCGGTATCGGCAAGGCCCTTACGCGCACCATGGGTCGAGTTGAAGTACTCGAGAACGGTGAGGCCTTCCTTGAAGTTCGAGATGATCGGCGTCTCGATGATTTCGCCAGACGGCTTGGCCATCAGGCCACGCATGCCGGCAAGCTGCTTCATCTGGGCGGGCGAACCGCGCGCGCCGGAGTGAGCCATCATGTAGATCGAGTTGATGGGCTTCTCGCGCTTGGTCTCCTCGTCGATCTGAACGGCGGAGATCTTCTGCATCATCACATCGGCGACGCGGTCGGTGCACTTGGCCCAGGCATCGACCACCTTGTTGTACTTTTCGCCCTGCGTGATGAGGCCGTCGATATATTGCTGCTCGTATTCGGTCGCGAGCTTCTTGGTCTCCTCGACCAGCGCTTCCTTCTCGTCAGGGATGACCATGTCGTCCTTGCCGAAGGAAATACCGGCCTTGAAAGCCTGACGGAAACCGAGCGCCATGATCTGGTCGCAGAAGATGACCGTCTCCTTCTGGCCGGTGTGGCGATAGACCACATCGATCATGTTGGAGATGTCCTTCTTCGTGAGCAGACGGTTCACGAGATCGAACGGCACGTTGGGATGCTTGGGCAGACGTTCGCCCACCATCATGCGGCCCGGGGTCGTGTCCACGACTTCCCAGACGAGCTCGCCATCCTCGTTCTTCGTCTGGCGGCGCGCCTTCACCTTGGCGTGCAACGTGACGGCCTTGTTCTCCAGCGCATACTCGATTTCCGACAGGGAACCGAAGACCATGCCCTCGCCCGGTTCGTTCTCTTTCTGCTGCGTCACGTAATAGAGGCCGAGAACGATATCCTGAGACGGCACGATGATCGGCTGACCGTTCGCCGGATGCAGGATGTTGTTCGTCGACATCATCAACACACGGGCTTCAAGCTGGGCTTCGAGCGACAGCGGCACGTGAACGGCCATCTGGTCGCCGTCGAAGTCGGCGTTGAAGGCCGCGCAGACCAGCGGATGAAGCTGGATCGCCTTGCCTTCGATGAGGGTCGGCTCGAACGCCTGGATACCGAGGCGATGAAGCGTCGGCGCACGGTTGAGCAGCACCGGATGTTCGCGGATCACCTCTTCGAGGATATCCCAGACCTCCGGGCGCTCCTTCTCCACAAGCTTCTTGGCCTGCTTCACCGTCGCCGAAAGACCCTTGGCCTCCAGACGCGAATAGATGAAGGGCTTGAACAGCTCGAGCGCCATCTTCTTGGGCAGGCCGCACTGATGGAGCTTCAGCTCCGGACCCACCACGATCACCGAACGGCCGGAATAGTCCACACGCTTGCCGAGCAGGTTCTGGCGGAAACGGCCCTGCTTGCCCTTCAGCATGTCGGCGAGAGACTTCAGCGGACGCTTGTTGGCGCCCGTGATGACGCGGCCGCGCCGACCATTATCGAACAGCGCATCGACGGATTCCTGAAGCATGCGCTTTTCGTTACGGATGATGATATCCGGCGCGCGCAGCTCCATCAGCCGCTTCAGACGATTGTTGCGGTTGATGACGCGACGATAGAGGTCGTTGAGATCCGACGTCGCGAAGCGGCCGCCATCCAGCGGCACCAGCGGACGAAGCTCCGGCGGAATGACCGGAACGACCGTCATGATCATCCACTCGGGACGATTGCCGGATTCGAGGAAGGCCTCGATGATCTTCAGACGCTTGGCGAGCTTCTTCGGCTTCAGCTCGGTGGTCGCCTCGGCAATTTCCACGCGCAGATCGGCCGCGGTCTTTTCAAGGTCGAGACCGATCAGGATTTCGCGGATCGCTTCAGCGCCGATACCCGCCGTGAAGCTGTCTTCGCCATACTGCTCCTGGGCGTCGATATACTCCTCTTCCGTCAGGAGCTGACGCTCCTTGAGCGGCGTGAGGCCCGGCTCCAGAACGATGTAGTTCTCGAAATAGAGAACCCGTTCCAGATCCTTCAGCGTCATGTCGAGAAGCAGGCCGATGCGGCTCGGCAGCGACTTCAGGAACCAGATATGCGCCACGGGAGCGGCAAGCTCGATATGGCCCATCCGCTCGCGGCGAACCTTCGAGAGCGTCACTTCCACGCCGCACTTTTCGCAGATGATGCCCTTGTACTTCATCCTCTTGTACTTGCCGCACAGGCACTCATAGTCCTTGATCGGACCGAAGATGCGCGCGCAGAAGAGGCCGTCGCGTTCCGGCTTGAACGTACGGTAGTTGATTGTCTCGGGCTTTTTGATCTCGCCGTAAGACCAGGACAGGATCCGTTCCGGGCTCGCGATAGAGATCTTCAACTGGTCGAAGGTCTGCGTGGGCGCCGTCGGATTGAAAATGTTCATGACCTCTTGGTTCATGAGACGTCTCCTGAGCTTTGGCCGCCAGGCCAACGGGGGTGATTTTCGCGGATGGTGGGGCCTTCCTTCCGCCTACCCCGTATTTCGATACCCATAATTCCCTTCCGCGCGTTTCGCGGGAAGACGGCGGCGCGCCCGTCATGGGCGCACCGCCTTTCGTCCTGATCGTCAGCTTGCCTGAGAGGCGGCAAGCTCCACATTGAGGCCGAGCGAACGCATTTCCTTCACGAGCACGTTGAAGCTCTCCGGAATACCGGCTTCGAACGTGTCGTCGCCGCGCACGATGGCCTCATAGACCTTGGTACGGCCCGCCACGTCGTCCGACTTCACAGTCAGCATTTCCTGCAGCGTATAGGCCGCTCCGTAAGCCTCGAGCGCCCACACTTCCATTTCGCCGAAGCGCTGGCCGCCGAACTGGGCCTTGCCGCCCAGCGGCTGCTGGGTCACCAGGCTGTACGGGCCGATGGAACGGGCATGGATCTTGTCGTCCACAAGGTGATGAAGCTTCAGCATGTAGATGTAGCCAACCGTCACCCGGCGGTCGAACGGTTCGCCCGTGCGTCCGTCGTGAAGCTGTTCCTGACCGGAGCGGTCGATGCCCGCCTTCTCCAGCATCTCACAGATGTCTTCCTCGTGAGCGCCATCGAAGACCGGCGTCGCCATCGGCACGCCATTGGTCAGGTTGCCCGCCATTTCGATCAGCTGATCGTCGTCGAGCGAAGCCACGGTCGCGTCGTCACCATAGATCGTGTTGACGGTCGACTTGAGCTCGTCGAGCTTGCCTTCACGCTGATAGGTCTGAAGCGCCGTGTCGATCTTCCGACCAAGGCCCGCACAGGCCCAGCCCAGATGGGTTTCCAGGATCTGACCGACATTCATGCGGCTCGGCACGCCGAGCGGGTTCAGCACGATGTCGACCGGCGTCCCGTCTTCCAGATACGGCATGTCTTCCATGGGCACGATCTTGGAAATCACGCCCTTGTTGCCGTGACGGCCGGCCATCTTGTCGCCGGGCTGCAGCTTGCGCTTCACCGCGACGAACACCTTCACCATCTTCATGACGCCCGGCGGCAGCTCGTCGCCGCGCTGCAGCTTGTCCACCTTGTCGGCGAAACGGGCTTCGAGACGCTCCTTGCCGTCGTCATACTGCTTCTTCAGCGCTTCGAGTTCGGCCTGCGCCTTCTCGTTGCCAAGGGCGATCTGCCACCACTGGCCGCGGGAAAGATCGTCCAGCATCTGCTGGGTGATCTTGGCGCCTTCCTCGATGCCGTTTGGTCCGCTCGCCGCCTGCTTGCCGACGAGAATATCGGCCAGACGCGCATAGACGTTGCGGTCCAGGATCGCGAATTCGTCGTCGCGGTCCTTGGCAAGGCGTTCGATCTCTTCGCGCTCGATCGCCATGGCGCGCTCGTCCTTGTCGATGCCGTGGCGGTTGAACACACGGACCTCGACGACCGTACCGGCAACGCCGGGCGGCAGACGCAGCGACGTGTCGCGAACGTCGGACGCCTTTTCGCCGAAGATGGCACGCAGAAGTTTTTCTTCCGGCGTCATCGGGCTCTCGCCCTTCGGCGTGATCTTGCCGACCAGAATATCGCCCGGATGCACTTCCGCGCCGATATAGACGATACCCGCCTCGTCGAGGTTCTTCAGCGCCTCTTCACCCACATTCGGAATGTCGCGGGTGATTTCCTCCGGGCCCAGCTTCGTGTCGCGCGCCATCACTTCGAATTCCTCGATATGGATCGAAGTGAAGACGTCGTCGCGCACGATGCGCTCGGAGATGAGGATGGAGTCCTCGAAGTTGTAGCCGTTCCACGGCATGAACGCGACGAGCACGTTCCGGCCGAGGGCCAGATCGCCAAGCTCCGTGGACGGACCGTCGGCAATGATATCGCCCTTGGCCACCTGATCGCCCACACGCACCAGCGGACGCTGGTTGATGCAGGTGTTCTGGTTCGACCTCTGGAACTTGCGCAGATTGTAGATGTCGACGCCCGACTTGGAGGAGTCGACCTCTTCGGTCGCACGGATGACGATACGCTCCGCATCCACCTGGTCGATGATGCCGGCGCGGCGGGCGCTGATTGCAGCACCACTGTCACGCGCCACGACCTCTTCCATGCCGGTGCCGACAAGCGGCGCCTCGGCACGAATGAGCGGCACAGCCTGACGCTGCATGTTCGAGCCCATGAGAGCGCGGTTGGCGTCGTCGTTTTCCAGGAACGGAATGAGCGCCGCGGCCACCGACACGATCTGCTTCGGCGACACGTCGACGAGGTCGACCTGTTCCGGCGGCACCATCTCGAAATCGCCGTCGACGCGGCAGTTCACCAGTTCGCCCTGGATCTCGCCCTTGTCGCTGACTTCGATATTCGCCTGCGCGACGCGGTAGCGGCTCTCTTCCATGGCGGAGAGATAGACGACCTCATCGGTCATCGTGCCTTCCTTCACGCGGCGATACGGGCTTTCGATGAAGCCGTATTTGTTCACGCGCGCGAAAGTCGCCAGCGAGTTGATGAGACCGATATTCGGACCTTCCGGCGTCTCGATCGGGCAGATACGGCCGTAATGCGTCGGATGCACGTCGCGCACCTCGAAGCCCGCCCGCTCGCGCGTAAGACCGCCCGGGCCAAGCGCCGAAAGACGGCGCTTATGCGTGATTTCCGAAAGCGGGTTCGTCTGATCCATGAACTGCGAAAGCTGCGAGGAACCGAAGAACTCGCGCACGGCGGCCGCGGCGGGCTTCGCATTGATCAGGTCATGCGGCATGACGGTGTCGATATCGACGGACGACATACGCTCCTTGATCGCACGTTCCATGCGCAGCAGGCCGACGCGATACTGGTTTTCCATCAGTTCGCCGACCGAACGCACGCGGCGGTTGCCGAGATTGTCGATGTCGTCGATCTCGCCCCTGCCGTCGCGCAGGCCGACCAGCGTCTTGATGACCGCCAGAATGTCTTCCTTGCGCAGCACGCGCACCGTGTCCTCGGCATCGAGGTTCAGGCGCATGTTCATCTTCACGCGGCCGACAGCGGAAAGGTCGTAGCGCTCGGAATCGAAGAACAGGCTGCCGAACAGCGCTTCGGCCGTTTCCGGCGTCGGCGGCTCGCCCGGACGCATCACGCGATAGATGTCGATCAGCGCCTGATCGCGATTGGTGCACTTGTCGAGCGCCAGCGTGTTGCGGATGAACGGCCCCGTCGACACATTGTCGATGTCGAGCGTGCTGATTTCCTTGTAGCCGCCCTCGAGAAGCTGCTCGAGGAGCTCCGGCGTGATTTCGTCGCCGGCTTCGGCGTAGATCTCGCCGGTTTCCGTGTTGACGATTTCCTCGCCGAGGAAGCGGCCGAACAGATCCTCATCCTGCAGGAGAAGCTCCTGAAGGCCTTCTTCGGCGAGCTTGCGCGCCAGGCGCGGCGTCACCTTCTTGCCGGCCTCGACCACGGCCTTGCCGGTCTTGGCGTCGATGAGGTCGCGCTCCGGCTTCGCACCGCGCCAGCGTTCCGCATCGAACGGCACACGCCAGCCATCCTTGCTCTTGGTGAAGGGCACGGTGTTATAGAAGGTCGACAGGATTTCTTCCGAATCGAGACCGAGCGCATAAAGCAGCGTCGTCACCGGCAGTTTGCGGCGGCGGTCGATGCGCACATAAACGATGTCCTTCGCGTCGAACTCGAAGTCGAGCCACGAACCGCGATAGGGAATGACGCGCGCAGCGAAGAGGAGCTTACCGCTCGAATGCGTCTTGCCCTTGTCATGGTCGAAGAACACGCCGGGGCTGCGATGCATCTGCGAGACGATGACGCGCTCCGTGCCGTTGACCACGAAAGTGCCGTTCTCGGTCATGAACGGCATGTCGCCCATATAGACATCCTGTTCCTTGATGTCCTTGACCGATTTCGCACCCGTATCTTCATCGACTTCGAACACGATGAGGCGCAGCGTCACCTTCAGCGGCGCGGCGAAGGTCATGCCGCGCTGCTGGCATTCCTCGACATCGTATTTGGGCTGCTCGAATTCATAGCGCACGAATTCGAGGGTCGCCGTTTCCGAAAAATCGCTGATCGGGAAGACCGACTTGAAAACAGCCTGAAGGCCCTGCTCTTCGCGGCCACCTTCCAGCTCCTCTACCTGCAGGAACTGGTCATAGGAATACTTCTGAACCTCGATGAGGTTCGGCATGGCGGCCACTTGGGGGATGCGGCCGAATGTCTTGCGAACTCGCTTGCGACCCGTGAAGGACTGCGTCATATGTGCTCCTCGCAACGCTCTGTCTAAGAACGGCGGCCGGGCGTTTTGTCCGGAAGAAGGGCCGCCCGGTCTCATGCCCTTCTCTCCCGGTATCTCCGGTAGTCCTCGCGCCAATATCCCGTTTCAAGGGGCGGCCGCTGAGGGATCGGCCGGGACGGAAGCCGAAGCTCCGTCCCGGACCGCGTAGTCGTAAGGTCTTACTTGAGTTCGACCTTGGCGCCGGCGCCTTCGAGCTGCGCCTTGAGCTTTTCGGCTTCTTCCTTTTCCACACCTTCCTTGATGGGCTTCGGAGCGCCTTCCACCATGTCCTTGGCTTCCTTGAGGCCAAGGCCGGTGATCGCACGGACTTCCTTGATCACGTTGATCTTCTTGTCGCCCGCGTCGGCCAGGATCACGTCGAACTCGCTCTGTTCGGCAGCGGCTTCGCCACCCGCGGCGGCACCACCGGCAGCTGCGACGGCAACCGGCGCAGCGGCGGAGACGCCCCACTTCTCTTCGAGCATCTTGGAAAGCTCGGCGGCTTCCAGGACGGTCAGGTTCGACAGGTCTTCAACAATCTTTTCCAGATCAGCCATTTTTCAATCTCTCTTGGATTCGGTTGGTTTCGATTTCACCGGATCGGCCTCAGGCCGCTTCGTCCTTGGTGGCATAGGCATTCAGCACGCGTGCGAGCTGGCCGGCAGGCGCCTGAACGACACCGGCAATACGCGTGGCGGGCGTGTTGATCATGCCCACGATCTTGGCGCGCAGCTCATCCAGCGACGGCATGTCAGCAAGCTGCTTCACGCCGTCCGCGTCCAGTACGGTCTCGCCCATCGCGCCGCCCAGGATCACCAGCTTCTGGTTTTCCTTGGCGAACTTGGCCGCAATCTTGGGTGCTGCGACCGGATCGTCCGAATAGGCAATGGCCGTCGGCCCCGTGAAGAGATCGGAGATCCCTGCCATCGGGGTGCCATCAAGAGCGAGCTTGGCGAGCCTGTTCTTCGTTACCTTGAACGAGGCCCCCACCTCACCCATGCGTGAACGGAGGTCTGTGATCTCCGTCACGGTGAGGCCGGTGTAGTGGGCAACGACAACCACGCCGGTCGTGCTGAACACGCCATTGAGCTGCGTTACGAGCTCGGATTTTTCCGCTCTATCCACTTAAGCTCTCTCCTTCGCGCACAACCCCTGTGCGCTTGGGGACGGTTACCCGTCTTTGGCAAATGCCGTGCGTCGCTTCGGTTCGGCAGCCAAGCCGCACCTCCGCATCACACGGCGCTCACTTGCCTGTCCCGGGCTCCAACCGATCCCGAAGACCGGACCATGCCGACCTTCAAAACCGTTTCAGCTCCCGTCTGTGCCGGCCGCCTCTTAACTGGCGCTTAGCCGTCATCCCGAAAGGGGATCGGGCACCTGCAGTCTCGGACAGGTAAACGGACGATGGCGCAGCCACCCCGGTTCACCATCAGGTAAAGCCAGAGTGCCTGCGTCCCGTCCGTTTCAACCGTCCGCGGACTCCGAGAGCCCTGCGGACGGAAACTCGTTACCGGCCTCAGGCCGGCTGCAGCGCCGTCGCCGTGTCGACCTTGACCCCGGGGCCCATGGTCGAGCTGATCGCGATGCGCTTGATATACGTGCCCTTGGCGCCTGTCGGCTTGGCCTTGTTCACGGCATCGACCAGGGCGCGGATATTTCCAGCGATCTGGTCTTCGGTGAAGCTCGCCTTGCCGACGCCGGCATGCACGATACCGGCCTTCTCGACGCGGAATTCCACGGCGCCGCCCTTGGCGGCCTTCACGGCTTCCTCGACATCCGGCGTTACCGTACCGACCTTCGGGTTCGGCATCAGGCCGCGCGGACCCAGCACCTTACCCAGACGGCCGACCAGCGGCATCATGTCCGGCGTCGCAATGCAGCGATCGAAGTCGATCTTGCCGCCCTGAACTTCCTCGGCGAGATCTTCCGCGCCGACGACATCGGCACCCGCGGCCTTGGCCGCCTCCGCCTTGTCGCCCTTGGCGAAAACCGCCACACGAACGGAACGGCCGGAACCGTTCGGCAGCGTCACCACACCGCGGACCATCTGGTCGGCATGGCGGGGATCGACGCCGAGCGCGATGGCCACTTCCACCGTCTCGTCGAATTTCGCGCCGGCCTTCGACTTGACGAGCTTCACAGCTTCGTCGAGCGAATAGGTCGCCTTGCGGTCGATGCCCTCACGGGCGTTCTCGATGCGTTTTCCTGCTTTCGCCATGGCCTTACTCCGTCACCTGAAGGCCCATGGAACGGGCGGAACCGGCAATGATCTTCGTCGCCTGATCGAGATCGTTGGCGTTGAGATCCTTCATCTTCTGTTCTGCGATTTCGCGGCACTGCGCCATCGTGACGGTGCCTGCGCTGTCGCGGCCCGGCGTCTTGGAACCGGACTTGATCTTCGCTGCCTTCTTCAGGAAGAAGGAGGCGGGCGGGGTCTTCATCTCGAACGTGAAAGAGCGGTCCGAATAAGCGGTGATGATCACCGGAATCGGCATGCCCTGCTCCATCTGCTGGGATTCCGCGTTGAACGCCTTGCAGAATTCCATGATGTTCAGACCACGCTGACCGAGCGCGGGACCGATCGGCGGCGAAGGATTCGCCTGTCCGGCCGGCACCTGCAACTTGATGTAGCCTTCGATTTTCTTAGCCATCTCTATCCCCTTCCGGCACCTGCCGGATCTGTGGGTTAGTGGTTCATCGGTCCGGGCCGGCTATTGCATACCGGCCCTCGCCTCCCACACACGACAACAGGCGGAAAAGCCCTAGAGCTTCTCGACCTGCGAATATTCGAGCTCCACCGGCGTGGCGCGCCCGAAAATCGACACGGCAACCTTGAGCCGCGCCTTTTCCTCGTCGACTTCCTCGACGAAACCGTTGAACGAGGCGAAAGGTCCATCCGCGACGCGCACCTGCTCGCCGATCTCGAACGTGATCGACGGCTTGGGACGCTCCACGCCTTCCTGCACCTGATGCAGGATGCGATCGACTTCCGCCTGGCTGATGGGCATCGGCTTGTTGTCCGCGCCCAGGAAACCCGTCACCTTCGGCGTTTCCTTGACCAGATGATAGGTCTGGTCCGTCAGCTCCATCTTCACCAGCACATAGCCGGGAAAGAATTTGCGTTCCGCATTTATCTTTCGCCCGCGCCGCATCTCGACGACCTCTTCGGTCGGCACGAGAATCTCCTCGAACTCGTCGGCAAGCCCGTGCTGCTCCGCCTGCTCGCGGAGCGCCTCGGCCACCTTCTTCTCGAAGTTCGAGTAGGCGTGAACGATGTACCAGCGTTTGGCCATGGGCCCCTATTGCCTCAACTGCCGCCAAGCCCGAGCACGAAAGATACGCCCATGCTCAGCACCTGATCGGCTAGAAAGAAGAAAACCGTCGCAAACGCCACCATAATGAACACCATGACGGTCGTGATCACGGTTTCCCGGCGCGTCGGCCAGGTCACTTTCATGACCTCCGAACGAACCTGCTGCAAAAATTGGAGCGGATTGGTCTTCGCCATTCCTGCCTAAATCCTCTATTGCGCGCCTGACCGGACTGCGCCGGCCATCCTGTCCTTCTGCCGGGTCCGACCGGGTTTTCCTGACCCCGCCACCCGACTGCCGGCGCTGGCAGGAGTGGAGGGGCTCGAACCCCCAACCCCCGGTTTTGGAGACCGGTGCTCTACCAGTTGAGCTACACTCCTAGGCGCGCCCTGCAGCACCTGAACCTTTAAATCCGGTCCAGAACCTTACGAGACGCCAAAGCCCTCCGCGGTTCCCCGCGAAGGGCCGGTTCCAGGATCACTCGATGATCTTGGAGACGACGCCGGCGCCGACGGTACGGCCGCCTTCGCGGATGGCGAAGCGCAGCTTCTCTTCCATCGCGATCGGCGCGATCAGCTGCACCACCATCTTCACATTGTCGCCCGGCATGACCATCTCGGTCCCTTCCGGAAGCGTCACAACACCCGTCACATCCGTCGTCCGGAAGTAGAACTGCGGACGATAGTTCGTGAAGAACGGCGTATGACGACCGCCTTCGTCCTTCGTCAGGATGTAGGCTTCAGCCTCGAAGCGCGTATGCGGCGTGATCGAGCCCGGCTGGCAAAGAACCTGGCCGCGCTCAACGTCCTCGCGCTTCGTACCGCGAAGCAGAACGCCCACATTGTCGCCCGCCTCGCCCTGGTCCAGAAGCTTGCGGAACATCTCGACGCCCGTGCAGGTCGTCTTCTGCGTGTCCTTGATGCCCACGATCTCAAGCTCGTCGCCGACCTTCACGATACCGCGCTCAACGCGGCCCGTCACAACCGTGCCGCGGCCCGAGATCGAGAACACGTCCTCGATCGGCATCAGGAACGGCTGGTCAACCGGACGCTCCGGCTGCGGGATGTACTCGTCCACCGCCCGCATCAGCTCCAGGATCGCTTCCGCGCCGATCTTCGGATCGCCGCCCTCAAGCGCCACAAGCGCGGAGCCCTTGATGATCGGGATTTCGTCGCCCGGGAACTCGTAAGCCGAGAGAAGCTCGCGGATTTCCATTTCGACGAGCTCGAGAAGCTCCTCGTCGTCGACCTGGTCCACCTTGTTCATGAACACCACAAGCGCCGGCACGCCGACCTGGCGCGCAAGAAGGATATGCTCGCGCGTCTGCGGCATCGGGCCGTCCGCCGCCGAAACCACCAGGATCGCGCCGTCCATCTGCGCCGCGCCCGTGATCATGTTCTTCACATAGTCCGCATGGCCGGGGCAGTCCACATGCGCGTAGTGACGGTTCTCCGTCTCGTACTCAACATGCGACGTCGAAATCGTGATCCCGCGCGCCTTCTCTTCAGGCGCCTTGTCGATCGCGTCATACGCCGAAAACGTCGCCCCGCCCGTCTCGGCCAGAACCTTCGTAATCGCCGCCGTCAGCGTCGTCTTGCCGTGGTCAACATGACCAACCGTTCCGATATTGCAGTGCGGCTTGCTGCGCTCAAATTTCTCTTTAGCCATCGGCTCACGTCACCTTCAGTTGATCGATCAGTCCATAGCCGCCGGAAGACCCGGCGCGTCGAACTCTTCCACTTTTCCTTCGCCGCCACGACAACCGGCGTCGAAACACTCTGGAGCGGGTGAAGGGAATCGAACCCTCGTCGTAAGCTTGGAAGGCTTCTGCTCTACCATTGAGCTACACCCGCCCGAATCCTGATGCCCCTTGATCGAGGCCGCTCCTGTCCCGCATGAGGCGCTTCGGGGGCTGCCGGTCACGGCGCTCTACCCTCAGAGCCGGCGCGCGAGCCACGCCACATCTATATATCCGTCGGTGGTGGAGGGGGTTGGATTCGAACCAACGTAGGCATAGCCAGCGGATTTACAGTCCGCCCCCTTTAGCCACTCGGGCACCCCTCCGTTCTCCGACGAGATATGTCCGATGCTAAATCTCTTGAAATCCCAATGAGTTCGCGCGTTTCTTTCGAGCACCGCCAGCTTGCGCCCGGGCGGCTTTATTGAGCTTTGCCGGGCTTGTGTCAACAGAAATCCCGCAGAAAAGCTGGCGTGACCGTTGAGTTATCCCGCTTGGCAAATGCTGAAACGCCTCCGCAGCGTCTTCTGTCCAGCTTTTCAGCCAACCGAAGGCACTGATGCAGAGGCGATTGCAAGAGCCTGAGTGGCGCAATATAAGCGCGCCTATGAGCAGGCGCAAGCAATCCCGGAAGCAAAATCGGCCCGATTCGTCCTCCCGAAGGGCCAGCGAGGCCGATTCTTCTCCCCGCGCGCCCCGTCCCGATCGGTCCGCTCCTCCCAAAAGGCGTCAAAGGGGCGGCTCTCAGGGGGCGTCCCCGGATGAAAACTGGCTATACGGCTTCCACGCCGTGCTGGCGGCGCTGGAAAACCCGGCCCGCAGCCCCAAACGCCTCCTTCTGACAAAAAACGCCAGCGCCGAACTTCACCGCCAGGGGCGCGCCGCCCTGCCGCTGACGCCCGAACCGGCCTCCGGCGAGGAGATCGCCTTCCTTCTGCCGCCCGGGGCCGTTCATCAGGGAATAACCCTGCAGGCAAGCCCTCTGCCCGATTACGACCTGCCGGAGGCCAGCGAAGAGGCGCGCAGTGTCGTGATCCTCGACCAGGTGACCGATCCGCATAATTTCGGGGCCATCCTGCGCTCTGCAGCCGTTTTCGGCGCCACAGCCCTCGTGACGACGGCCCGCCATTCCCCGCCTCTGGGCGGCGTCCTCGCCAAGGCCGCCTCCGGCGCGCTCGAGAAGGTGAAAATCGCCCGGGTTCCCAATCTCGCCCGGGCGATGGAAGAATTGCAGGATCTCGGTTTCGAGCTGATCGGCCTCGACGGCGATGCCGACGCCACCCTCCCCGCCCTCGACCTCGGCGAGCGGGTCGGCCTCGTGCTGGGCGCGGAGGGCGCCGGCCTCAGACGCCTCACACGGGAACATTGCGACCTGCTGGCGAAACTTCCCGCCTCCGGCGACATGCGCAGCCTCAACGTCTCCAACGCCGCCGCCGTCGCCCTCTACGAACTTTTCCGCCGCACCCTGTAACTTCCATGAAATGCGCGAAACGGGCCTCGATTCCCGCCTTGCCCGGCCCGACGCCCGCCACTATCTTGCGCGCAGATTGCCGGCTTAGCTCAGTTGGTAGAGCACCTGATTTGTAATCAGGGGGTCGCGGGTTCGAATCCTGCAGCCGGCACCAGCCCGCCCTGAAAGCCTTTCAGAGTAGGCCCCTGTCAATAAGCATCCGCCGCATCTGCTGCCCCACCGCTTCGGGCGAATATCGCTCGATCATCGTCTGCCGCCCCCGCATTCCCTTCAGCCGGGCGGCTTCCGGATCGTCCACGATTTCCCGCAAGGCACGCCCCGCATCCTCGATATCGGGCTCCGCCCAAACCTGCCCCTTCCAGTCGACATAACTGTCCGGCTCCAGCGGGACGAGCCGATATGCAACCGGATAGCCGGTTTCTTCATCGACGAAATCCGTGGTCGAGGAAAAATCGGTAGAGACCACAGGCTTGCCCGCCGCCATCGCCTCTGCCGGCCCGAAGCCGAACCCCTCCGAACGATGCAGCGAAATAAACGCATCGCATGACATCACGAGACGATCCATTTCCTCGCGCGTCAGCGTCCTGTCGATCACCTCGATCCGCGGGTCCTGACGGGCCGCCTCGAGGAGCCATCGGCGGCGTCCGTCATCGTTACCTCCCCTGACTTTCACGCTGAGGCGGACATCCTGTCGCCCGCCGGCAAAGGCACTGGTGAACGCCCTGACGGGGCCTTCCGGGTTTTTCCGGGAGGCAAAGGAATCGAAGTCCATATAGGCTAGGAACCTGAACAGTCCGGCCTCCTCATGCGGCTGTAGCAGGGGGATACGCACGGGCTGTGGCAGGACGAAGACGGGCGCGTCGCAAGATTTGGCAAACGCATCGGCGACGAAATTGGACGGCGCCCAAACCTCGTCATAGGCACTCACCAAGTGACTTGTGCCCTCCGGCAAGCTGCCCAGCTCCCAGAAAGGGTAGAGAATATCCGTTCGCCCCGGGTTGATCTTGCCCATATAGCGAAAGAAGTTGACCGCATCGAAGACATGAATGCTCGCCTGCCGATCGGTCGCCAGCCCGCACTTCGTGTGAAACTCTCCGTCATAGGCCGTTTTCGATGTTGGGCGGGCATCGTAAAGCGAGAGCGGAATACGCGCCGCATCTGCGGCATAGCTCAGATTTCGCGCAGCCTGGCCGAGCCCGATGACCGACTGCAAATGCCCGATTAGACAAATCCCCGGGTAAAATGGCGGCCCGCCATTCATGCGTATACGGAATTCCTTCATCCGCCCTGCCAGACCGTCCCGCTCTTTCCGCGGCAATTCCGAAATGATCTCCAGCGGGCTTTGACCGAGATTTGCTCCAAAGCCGAAGGCGCCGGTCAACTCGGGCACAAACCATGCCGAAGGCAAGCGGCCTTCCTTCCATCCCTGAAACAAATAGTGATGAAGAGGATCGACCCCCGCCTGCCGCACATCCGAATAGACCCGGAGATACCACTCGCTGTCGAAAAGGCCGGATTGCAGCATCCAGTTCCTTGTCTCATCCGGGACCGGGGAATATTTGCTCCGACGCTTTTTCAGAGGTCGCGTCCAACGGCTGATCGTCCCCGCAAGCGGAAAAGATCGCCTCGGCGTTCCATATCGCCCTTTCCCGTCGCTACGGGACTTCCATAACCCACCGCCCTCGGGGGAAGGGACAATCAGTTCGGCGGGCCGCACGGATTGGAAACGGGAGAGAAAATCATCGAGCGGGCACGGACCGGAAAGGCCATCGACCGTCAGATCGCCGCGTCCGAGCGCGACAAAGCCTTCATCCCCCTCGGCCTCGACGGCAACCGGCCCGACTGTCCCGTCTCCATCTTCGAGCGCAGCTGACAGACGCGCAAAACAGGCCGCGTCGAACCGTTTTCCCGCCTTCACGGCGCAAGCATAATCTCCGCGCCAATCTGCAAGACGCTTCGCCCCCGCATCGCTGTCCGCCACATGACTGCAGCCGCGAAGCGTCCGGCAAAGAATCTCGCATGACGGATCGACCCGCCCTTCCGGAGACCCCAGCAGAAAGACTTCAATGTTACGAAAGGTCTGGCTTTCGAGAGAACGAAGCGTATCCGAAATGTCTTCCGACGCTGCGTCGCGCACATCCACGAAAATGGAGAAAAGAAACGGAGAAAGAGAATAAGAGCCATGCTTTTTCAACGGCAGCCATTCATCTCGACCCATTCCCGGTTTTCCCCTCATCCGCTCCCGGCACGGATTTTTTGATCGCTTTACCCGTTCTCACAAAAATGGAGGCGGCCTCGGCGGCGCCTCCATTCTACTTCGAAACAAATTTTATCGATAGACGCAAACTGCCTTTTGTCCACCGTCGAAACGGGTTCGTCCCCCGGAGATTACTCCGTCGAGCAAGGATATTTCGACGCCAGCGCACGGGCGGAAAGTTCAAGCGCCGGCTTGTCCAGAAGGTCGGGGTGCTCTTCGGCATAACCGACGGCGAGCTTTGCGAACTCGTCGAACCGGATCAATTGGGGCGGCTCGAAACAGACGGTCTCGTCTTCATTCGGACCGAGGCGATGGACTTCGAAAGGCGCACCCGGCTCGCGCCCATTATTGACGGCGCTGACCAGCCCCACTGCATAGCTCTTGCAGGACGCCGACCCCACCACGTCATCGACATTCGCCTCGCCTTTCAAAAACGACTTGCAGGACTGCACCAGTTCCGCGCCGGCTTCCACGCGCGACGCCGCGGCCTGAGCCGGGGCCGACAGGCTGGCGCCCACCGCAAGCAGGAATGCGGCGACGGCCGGGACAACGAGATATTTCATCTGGGCTCCTCCTTTGGATGATCGACGCGTTTCTTGTTCAATGTCGGCTGACGCATCGTGCGTTTCAATGTGCCATGAGATGAACATTCGGCAATTTGCGTCAGATCAATCTCCGCTTCGCACCGATGCCGTGCGGGCGCCGGCCGCCTGCGCCGCCCTGGCTTTCTCGTCGTTTTCGGTGATCTGGCGCCCCAGCGCGAGATAGGTCGGAATCTCGTCGTCGGCGAGCGGCTTCATCGCCTGCTTCCGCTTCATCGCCGCCTCGATATAGGGCGCAAGTTCTTCCATCTTGCGGCGTTCGCGCTCTTCTTCTTCCGCCTTGAACTCAGGCATCACCTTTTCGGCGAAAAGTTCCATCGCCTCGCAAATATGCCGGTGACGGTTCTTCCCGCCCTGCTGGATGAAGATCACCTGATCGACGCCCGCGTCGCGGAAGCCTTTCAAATGCTCCCGCACCTGATCCGGCGTCCCGATGCCGCGATTGGCTCCCTCTTCGGGAATATTGTCTCGCGCGGCTTCGAAATTCGCCCAGATGTCCGTCCGGCCCGGCTTGTGTTCGCCGAAGATGTAATGATGGCCGAGCCCGTAGCTGAAGAAGCGGAACCCATCCATGCCGCGACGCTTGGCCTCTTCCTCGTCCTCATGCACGGAAAAGCCCGTCACCATGGCAATGTTCGGGTTCACATTATGGCCGATGGGCACGCATTCTTCCTTGAAGATGCGGTAATAGTCGTCGACCCATTTTTTCGCCTCTTCGGTATCGACGAAAGCGAAAGTGAGAGCCCCGATGCCTAGCCGCGCGGCGAGCTTGATTGTCTCGCGGTTGGAGCAGGCGACCCAGATCGGCGGGTGCGGCCGTTGCACCGGCTTCGGCACCACGTTCCGGCAAGGCATGGAGAAATACTTCCCCTCGAAGCCCGGATAAGGGTCCATCGCCATCATGTTGGCGCATTGCTCCA
Source organism: Parvibaculum indicum (assembly GCF_011762095.1). Lineage (GTDB taxonomy): Bacteria > Pseudomonadota > Alphaproteobacteria > Parvibaculales > Parvibaculaceae > Parvibaculum > Parvibaculum indicum. The sequence continues at coordinate 402,901 of NZ_JAASQO010000001.1, forward strand.
CGCCCTCGCGCCACATATCGCGCTTCTCGGACGGCTCGATGCCGAAACCGCCCAGTTCCATGATGGAGGAACTTTCGCCCGTGCCCCATTCCACACGACCATTGGAGACGAGATCGAGCATGCCGATCCGCTCCGCCACGCGGGCCGGGTGATTGTATTTGGGCGGCATCAGCACGATGCCGTGCCCGAGACGAATATTCTTTGTACGTTGCGAACAGGCCGCGAGAAACACTTCCGGCGCAGAGGAGTGCGAATACTCCTCCAGAAAATGGTGTTCCACTTCCCACGCATAATCGATGCCGAGCCTGTCGGCGAGCTCCACCTGATCGAGCGCTTCCTGAATGAGCTTCTGCTCGTCGCCTTGCGCCCAGGGCCGCGGCAATTGATGTTCGTAAAAGATCCCGAACTTCATCGGACTCTCCTCCCCTGTTTCGATTTCCCGCCGCTCAGGCCGCGCGCGCCTTCGTCTCGAGCGCTTCGAATTCGGCGAAGAGTTTGCGGCCTTCCGGCGTCGCTTCCAGCCGCGCCCCGATCGCGTCATGCGTTTGTTGTCGGGAGAAATCGGCCTGGGTCACGGCATGCCACTCCACCATGCCCTCCCAGATCGGATCGATGAGATCCTTGCCCTTCACCGTGCCGCCATCGACGGCCTTGAAGGTGAAGCTGCGCATCTCCGAAATCGTCGTCTGCAGATAACCGACATGGATGGCCTCGTCGACACGGATGCGCTCGACCATCTCCGCCGCCATTTCCGCATCGGCGCGGCGATCGGTGAAAAGTTCCGGATCCCGCATGATCTCGCAACAGAAGCTGAAGAAACTCTCCGCCCGCACCTCGATCATCAGCACATTCATCAGCAGAAGGATGAGCTGCTCGAACCCTTCCGGAAGCTGCGGCATGAGCCGCCCCTGATCCGGCCGCCCGATGCTTTCCGGCACCTCCGGAATGGGATAGGCATCCGCCCCGAAAAGAAGGTCGCGCGCGGCAAACCACATCGCGTCATGCGCGCCATATTCCGGGTGATCCGGATCGCCGCCCTCATCCGCGCCATGGGCGTAGAGAAGCCCCTTGTGCAGATGGCCGGCGCAGGTCTGCGAAATATCGTCTGCGATGATCTGCTGAAAGTCGGGGGCCTGCAGGTCGCACAATGCACGGCCCCGCGCCTCGATGATTCCGGTAATGGTGAGCGAGTTCCACAGGCTCTCCCCATACCCGTTTTTCAGGAGAAGTCGCTGCTGCTCGATGCTCGGATAATTGCCGCGCTTCAGGAGCTGCACGCTCGCATCGATAAGCGGCCAGCCGCTTTTCGTCAGTTGCTCCTGCCAGGCATGAACCGCGGGCCAGCGATGGAGCGTCCGCGGCGAGAGATAGCTGCCATCGGCCGCGATCCCGCCATGCAACAGATAACCCGCCGCTTCATGCGGCCTGGCCGCCTCATGCGACGCCATCAATTCGTCGCGGCTGTAAGTAAGCTTTGCCATCCTCCGGTTCCTCCCTGTGGCAATTCATTTTATTTCGGCAGCGCTACCTCGCCTCCAGTGCGCGCACGACGACCTTGGTCGTCTGATCGATGACGCGGTCATAGGGTATCTTGTTTCGATAGGCGTAGGCGCCGCCTTGCTTCACCGCGCCGAGAATGAGATAGCCGGCAAACTTGCTGTCGACGTCGGCGGCGGCCTCGCCCGCTTCCTTCCAGCGGTCGATCACGCCGGCCCAGCTATCCGCCCAGCGATCCGCCGGCATCTTGCGCCCCATATCGCCCGTGGAAAGCACGGCGATATCGGTGAGCGCCGCGCCCAGCACCGCCGGATTGGCTTCCGAGTATTCGAAGATCGCCTTCAGGATTTCCCGCACGCCTTCTTCCAGCGAATGGGCCTCGGCCAAGTGCTTTTCGAGAAAGAGTTCCAGCTCCCCCGCCGCCTCCTCGGTGAAAGCGAGAAAGCAATCCAGCTTGTCCTCGAAATGAAGATAGAACGTGCCATGCCCGACACCGGCGGCCTTGGAAATATCCTGCGGCCGCGTCTCGTGATAGCCGCGCTCGACAAAGAGCTTCCGCGCCGCCGCCAGCAATTTGCGGCGGCTCTCCTGCTTGCGTCGAACCGCGGCCGTCACAGGCTTGCTGTCTTCGTCTGCCTTGTCGGCCTGCGTCGCTTCGGCAACGTCTTCACCGACACCTGATGTCGTTTCCTCATGCGTCATGGGGAACAGGCTTGGCCTAAAATGACATTTTGTCAATTAGGCCAAGTCCGTTTCGCTGACATTTTTGTATGTGCACTGCAACAAGTTAGCAGTAGGCGCGGGGGTTACTCCGCCGCCTTCGCCCCGCCGGCCTGAATGATTTCCCAGAGTTTGAGCGGGGTCACCGGCATGTCGATCGCCTCCACCCCATAGGGCTTCAGCGCATCGATGATCGCATTGATGAAGGCCGCCGGCGCACCGACCGTGCCCGCCTCGCCCGCGCCCTTCACGCCCAGCGCATTGGAACGGGAGGGAATCTCGTTCCAGCTGATGTCGAAACTCGGCATATCGTCGGCGCGCGGCATCCAGTAATCCATGAAGGAACCGGTCATGAGCTGCCCGTTCTCGTCATACTTGGCGAGTTCGCCCATGGCCTGACCGAGCCCCTGCGCGATACCGCCATGCACCTGCCCCGCCACGATGAGCGGGTTCAGGATCTGGCCGAAATCGTCGACCGCCGTGAATTTGACGATGCGGTAGCGGCCCGTATCCGCGTCGATCTCCACCTCGCAGATATGCGCACCGTTCGGGAAGGTATTTTCCTTCTGGCTGTACTCGCCATCGCCCGAGAGTTCGCCAAGATCGGCCTGCGTGCTCGCCTTGCGTGCGACATCGAACAGGTCGATGGACTTGTCCGTGCCGGCCACCGCGAAGACCGGCTCGCCATATTCGCCGCGATACTCGATATCAGCCTTGGCCGCTTCCAGCTCGTTGGCTGCAATCTCCCGGCCCTTGTCGATAAGATCGTCGGATGCGCTGGAGATCGCGCCGGAGACCATATAGACGGCCTTGGAGCCGCCCGTGCCCGCGCCGCCCGGCAGCACGTCGGAATCGCCGAGATGGATTTTCACCTTCTCCGCATCGAGGCCGAGACGTTGGCAGATGAGCTGCGTCCAGACGGTCTCGTGCCCCTGCCCGTTGGTCTGCTGCCCCGTCCAGACATGAACCGTTCCCGCCTCCGGGTCGACGGCGACACGCGCATAATCGGACATACCCGCCGCCGTGCGCTCGACATAATAGCTGATGCCGATACCGCGCAGCTTGCCCTCGCTTGCGGCCTGCGCGCGGCGCGCTTCGAAGCCGTCATACTCGGAATGCGCCAGCGCATCGCTCAGATTGCGGTCGAAATCGCCGGAGTCGAAGGGCAGCACCGGCTTCTGGTCGATCGGCATCATGTCGGAGGGTACGAAATTGCGGCGGCGAAGCTCCGCGGGCGCCACGCCGAACTCCTTCGCAGCCTTTTCCATCAGGCGTTCGATCACATAGGAGGCCTCCGGCCGCCCCGCCCCGCGATAGGCATCGACCGGCGTCGTGTTCGTATAGACGGCGCGGACGCGATTATAGAGCGCCGGCACCATATAGACGCCCACATGCATACCGCGCGGCGCCAATGTGGGGATGAACGGACCGAACTGTCCCTGATAGGCGCCGAGATTGGCGATCGTCTCCACCCGCAGCCCGAGGATCTTGCCGTCGGCATCGAGCGCGATCTCGGCTTCCGTCACATGGTCGCGCCCCTGCGTATCGGTGATGAAGCTGTCGGAACGGTCCGCCACCCATTTCACCGGACGACCGAGCTGCTTGGCGGCGAACAGCACCAGCGGATATTCCGCATAGTTGAAGGTCTTCATGCCGAAACCGCCGCCCACATCGTCGCTGACGACGCGAAGCTGCGTCGGGTCGATACCGAGCGAATAGCTGGCGATGAAATTGCGAAGCCCGTGCACGCCCTGGCAGCCGGTATAAAGCGTGTAATGGTCGCGCGAGGCATCGTATTCGCCCAGCGCCGCGCGCGGCTCCATCGCATTGACGACGATCCGGTTGTTGATAAGACGCAGCTTCGTCACATGATGCGCCTTGTCGAACCCTTCATTCACCGCCGCTTCGTCGCCCAGATCCCAGTCATAGGCGATATTGCTGCCATTCTCTTCCCAGATGACCGGCGAAGACGGATCCGCCGCTCCTTCCGTATCGGCAACTGCCGGCAGATCGTCATAATCGACCATGATGAATTCGGCCGCGTCGCGCGCCTGGTCCGGCGTCTCGGCGACGACAACCGCCACGGTATCGCCCACATAGCGCACACGGTCCTGCGCAATGAGATGGCGCGTCGTCTTGTAGATGTCCGAACCGTCGCGGTTCTTGATCATGTCGGCCGCGGGGCTGCCGATGATCCCCAGCCCCGCCGCTTTCGCATCCTCGCCGGTATAGATGGCGAGTACGCCGGGCGCGGCTTTCGCATCCTCCGTGTCGATATTGCCGATTTTCGCATGGGCGTAGGGCGAACGGACCATAAAGGCGTAGGCCTGCCCTTCCAGCGATATGTCGCCCGTATAGCGGCCATGCCCGGTAACGAGGCGCTCATCCTCGACACGCTGCACCGACTGCCCGACACCGAACTTGACCATGGGAAACCCTCTCGAACGAAGACGCATTGGAACGGAAAGAAGATGCGGCGCCGCACCGCATCTCAAGTGGAAAATATATGGATGGACCGGACGGCGAACGCCGTTCAGTCGCGATAGGACGGATCGACCCTGTCGAGCGTGCGCAGAAGCGCCGGCCAGGCCAGCTTGCCGATGCCATGACGCTTGTGGAACTGTCCCTGATCCGCCGTCTTCTCCGGCACGCCGTCGTGCGGCATGGTCAGGGCCCGCCCGCCGGACAGCGCCCGCACCTGGATGGAACAGGCGCGTTCGAGGAAGAAGAGCCGAAGAAACGCATCCGCACAGCTCGCGCCGACCGTCAGCAGGCCGTGATTGCGCAAGATCATGCAATGCTTGTCGTCGAGATCGCGGATCAGCCTTTCGCGCTCGTCGAGTTCCAGCGCAATGCCTTCATAGTCGTGATAGGCGAGATCGCCGAGCACGATCATCGCGGTCTGGCTCAGCGGCAAAAGGCCGTCGGCCTGCGCGGACACGGCAACCCCGTCATCGGAATGCGTATGGATCACGCAATTGGCATCGCTGCCGGTGGAATGCACCGCGGAGTGAATGGTGAAGCCCGCCGGGTTCACCATGTAATCCGTTTCCTGCACGATGTTGCCGTCGAGATCGATCTTCACAAGGCTCGATGCCGTGATCTCGTCGAAGGTCATTCCATAGGGATTGATGAGGAAGTGATGCTCCGGCCCCGGCACGCGCGCCGAAATATGCGTATAGATCAGGTCGCTCCAGCCGTAATGCGCAACGAGGCGGTAGGTCGCCGCAAGGTTGACGCGGACCTCCCACTCCTCCCTGGAAACCTGCTCGCGCATCGACAGGCCGCTGAAATCTTCTGCGACGGACATGGGGGCACCTCCACGAATGGCATTGTACTGGGATAGCGTTTCCGGTCAGTGTGACACGGCGCCGGGCCTCAGCCAAGCCGGGAGCTGAAATCCGCCTCCTCCGCCAGATTGCGCCGCCGCTCTATTCCGCGGCCTGCGCGTGTGGAACGGGCTCCAGCACCTTGCCGGGATTGAGGATGTCCTTCGGGTCCAGCGCGTGCTTCAGCGTCCGCATCAGCGCGACTTCCTCCGGCGAGCGCGACCAGCCGAGATAAGGCCGCTTTTCAAGCCCGATCCCGTGTTCGGCCGACACCGAGCCTTGCCGCTTCTGGAGCGCGCCATAGACGATCTCTTCAACGGCGCGGCGCGTCTCCGGCGACGCATCGGGAAAGCTGCCCGGAATGACGTGCAGATTGCCGTCGCCCAGATGGCCGAACACCATCAGCGAATAATCCGGCCATTTGGCCGCGAAAGCCTCGCGGATTTCGGCGATGTAACTTTCCATATCGGCGATGCGCAGGCTCACATCGAAGGTGAACATCGGATAATTGTTCACGACCTGGGCGACGTCGTCACGCAGCGCCCACATGCCGTCGCGCTCAGCCTGATTCTTGGCGATCACCGCATCGGAGGCCACCCCCTGCTCCAGCGCCTGCGTGAGCGCCGCCTCGAAGCGCGCACTGTCTTCCTCCTGGTTGCCGCCCATGGATTCGATCAGCACGTAATAGGGATGACCATGGGGAATGGGCGGACGGCCCTGCGCCGGCTCGCTGGAGACGAGCTTGTAGAAATCCTCCCACATCACCTCATAGGCCGAGAGCGTACCGCCCAGCGCGCGCTCCATATGGCGCAGGAGCTTCGGCAGATTGTCGAAATTCTCGATCGCGACAAACGCCGTGTCCTGCGATACGGGCTTCGGGCGCAGCCGAAGCACGGCGCGCGTCACGATACCCAGCGTCCCTTCCGACCCGATGAAGAGCTGCTTCAGGTCGTAGCCCGCATTGTTCTTGATGAGCTTGTTGAGCGAGGAGATGACCGTGCCGTCCGCCAGCACCGCCTCCACGCCCAGCACCATGTCGCGCATCATGCCATAGCGCAGCACGCGATTGCCGCCCGCATTGGTGGAGATGTTGCCGCCAATGGTGGCCGAGCCCCGCGCACCGAGATCGAGCGGGAAGAAATAGCCCTTGGTCTCCACCTCTTCGCAAAGCGTCTGCAGGATCGTCCCGGCCTCCACCGTCGCCGTGCCGCCCGTCTCGTCGATTTCCTCGATCCGGTTCATTCGGTCCACGGAGAGCGCGATCATGCCTTCGCAGGCCGCGCCTTCCACAAGACCCGTCTTGCCGCCCCAGGGCACGACGCCCACGCCTGCCTGATGGCAAAGCGCAAGCGCCTTCGACACTTCTTCCGTGCTGGCGGGACGGAGCACCGCGCGGGGTGTCCCGAGATGGCTCCACGCCCCTTGCGCCTTTTCATGCGCGGCCTCGCCTTCGAGCACACTGCCCTCGCCCAGCGCCGATTTCAGCTTGGCAATCAGTTCGTCCATCGAGGCAGGCATGAGTGTTCTCCCGAATATGCATTTGATTGGAGCGCAATATAGCGCAGCGGGGACGCTGCGTCATGGCGTCCCGGACGGCCAGGAAAACAGGTGTCTTCCGGACAGGCGCGAAAAAGGCAGGTGAAACACGTTCAAATTATCGGCGGCGCCGCGAATGGTACGCCCGGGGAAATGCCCTCATCCCCCGATTACCCGCTTCACCGCGCCTTGCCAGCGCCCGTAGCGGGCATTGCGCTCCTCTTCCGCCATTTCCGGCGCAAAGGCCTTTTCGCAGCGCCAGTGGTCGGCGACATCCTTCGTCCCGCCATAGAAGCCCACCTGCATCCCGGCGAGATAAGCCGCGCCCAGCGCGGTCGTCTCCGTCACTTCCGGGCGTTCCACGGGACGGCCCAGAATGTCGGTCATGTTCTGCACGAACCAGTCGTTCATCACCATGCCGCCATCGACACGCAACGCCTTGGGTGCCGTAAGACCCGCCTCGCGCATGTCTTCGCCCATCGCATCCATCAGGTCGCGCGTCTGGAAGGAGACGCTTTCAAGCGCCGCCCGCACGATTTCCGGCGCCCCCGTATCGCGCACCATGCCGAACAGCGCCGCCCGTGCCTCCGGCTCCCAATAGGGCGCCCCGAGGCCGGTGAAAGCAGGCACGAGGATCACATGGCTCATCGGGTTGGCGTCCCGCGCCATCGCCTCGCTCTCTTCCGAGGTATCGATCAGCCCCATCTCGTCGCGCAGCCATTGCACGATGGCGCCCGCCATGAAGATCGACCCTTCCAGCGCATAGGTGGTCTTGCCGCCGATACGATAGGCCACCGTGCCCAGCAGTCGGTTCTGACTCTGCACGCGCTTTCCGCCCGTATTCACCAGCGCGAAACAGCCCGTGCCATAGGTCGATTTCATCAACCCCGGTTCGAAACAGGCCTGACCGACGGTGGCGGCCTGCTGGTCGCCCGCCACGCCCGCGATCGGAATTTCCGCCCCGAAAAGATCGGCCGCCGTGACGCCGAAATCGTCGCAACAATCCTTCACCTCCGGCAGGACGCTGCGCGGAATGTCGAACCAGCCGAGGATTTCGTCGTCCCAGTCCTGGCGGTCGATGTTGAAAAGCATGGTACGCGAGGCATTCGTCGCATCGGTCACGTGACGCTTGCCGCCGGTGAGCTTGTAGATGAGCCAGCTATCGATCGTGCCGAAGCAAAGCTCGCCCGCTTCCGCCCGGGGTCGCGCACCCGGCACATTGTCCAGAAGCCAGGCAAGTTTGGTACCCGAGAAATAGGGGTCGAGCAGCAGCCCGGTCTTCTCCTGGACGATGGGCTCCTTGCCCTCCGCCTTCAGCCCGCTACAGATGCCGGCGGTACGCCGGTCCTGCCAAACGATGGCGTGATGCAGCGGCTCGCCGCTTGCCCGGTCCCAGAGCACCGTCGTCTCGCGCTGATTGGTGATGCCGATGGCTGCAATATTGGCCGCGACGGTTCCGCCCGTCAGAAGCCCCCGGCAGACGGCAAGCGTCGCCTCCCAGATTTCCCCGGCATCGTGCTCCACCCAGCCATCCTGCGGGAAATGCTGGGTCAGCTCACGCTGCCGCACCCGCATGGGCGAGCCGGATTTGTCAAACAGGAGCGCCCTCGTGCTCGTCGTGCCCTGATCGATGGCAAGGATATACCGGGCCTCTTCCGCCGCCATGCGTGCCTCCCTCTCTTCGCGTGGAGGCAGAGGCTAGCCGCAGTCGCGCGCGCGCAAAAGCCCTACTCGACCGAATGTCGCAGCCAGTCGGGCGGCGCGCTCTTCTTTTCCGATTGCGGCTTGTAGATATTGTCGAACGGGTCTTCACCGGAAGCAGGCGCGGCGCTTTTCTCCGTCCGGGATGACGGCGCAGCCGCCTCCGTCGCCGTATCGTCATTGGCAATCGCGATGATGACAATGGCAACGGCCAACGCCACGACGATGGAAGCGATGATGGCGGCAAGGGTCGAAACGCCGCCCTTGCGGCGGAGGAAGGACCGGCGCCCCTCGCCCTTAAGCCCCTCCTCATCGGCCTTTTGCGCGGCCTTCCATGCACCCTTCACCACCAGCGACTTGCCCATCATGGCGAAGGCGATGCCGATACCCGTGGCCACCCCCGCCCCGCCCGTCGGCAGAATTTCGGGCAGGCCGAAGCTGATCCCGATCGAAACAAACAGCCACAACCAAAGCTTGCGATAAGCCAACCAGATCGCGGTCGTGAAAAACGCCGTCCAGATGAACCCCATCCTGAACTTGCCGGCCGCGCGGCATTTCCGGAGGTAATCGAGATAGGTGTCGGCGTTGGGCCCCGCAAAGGCCACGAGGTCCGCTTCTGCCAGATTGAGTTCCTTGGGGTAGCCGGCCATGGTTCCGCTCCCGCCGCCTCCGACAATATCGATCAGGGTCGATCCGGCATCATTAAACCCTCGGTTTTATTAGAAACCGGTAAAACCCTCTCATTTACGGGGGCGAAAATCGGCTGACCCATTGCTATATTCCGGTCATGGACATGGAAACCGGCATCGACACGGCCCCGCCCTCAAGCGAGATGATCGACCCCTTCGGACGCGCGGTCACCTATCTGCGCGTCTCGGTAACGGATCGCTGCGACTTCCGCTGCACCTATTGCATGGCGGAACACATGACGTTCCTGCCGAAAAAGGAGCTGCTTACGCTGGAGGAGCTGGACCGCGTCTGCTCCGCTTTCATCCGCAAGGGCGTGAGGAAGCTGCGTCTGACGGGCGGCGAGCCGCTGGTCCGCCGCGATGTGATGACGCTGGTGAAAAGCCTCGGCCGCCATCTGGAGACGGGAGCGCTCGACGAACTGACGCTGACCAGCAATGGCAGCCAGCTCGCCCGCTTCGCCGACGACCTCCATGCCGCGGGCGTCCGCCGGGTGAACGTCTCGCTCGATACGCTGAAGGAAGACCTCTTCCAGCAGATTACCCGCTGGGGCCGCCTGCCCCAGGTACTGGAAGGCATCGAGGCCGCGAAGCGCGCCGGCTTGCAGGTCAAGATCAACGCCGTGGCGCTCAAGGGCGTGAACGATGCGGAAATCCCCGCCCTTGTCGACTGGGCGCATGGCGAGGGCCATGACCTCACCCTGATCGAGACCATGCCGCTGGGCGAGATCGACGAAGACCGCACCGACCGTTACCTGCCGCTGAGCCGGGTGCGCGAAAGCCTGTCGGAGCGCTGGACGCTGACCGATCTGCCCGAACGCACGGGCGGCCCGGCGCGCTATGTGCGCGTGGAGGAAACCGGCGGCAAGCTCGGCTTCATTACCCCGCTCACGCATAATTTCTGCGAAAGCTGCAACCGCGTGCGCCTCACCTGCACCGGCACGCTTTATATGTGCCTCGGCCAGGAGGATGCCGCCGACCTGCGCGCCCCGCTCCGCGCCAGCGAAGGCGACGAATTGCTCGACCGCGCCATCGACGAAGCGATCGGCCGCAAGCCGAAGGGCCATGACTTCATCATCGACCGCGAGCACGAGCGGCCGGCCGTTTCTCGCCACATGTCGCTGACCGGCGGATAGGCGGAAAGCCTAACCGCCTTTCGCCTGCTCCTTCGCCCAGCCGATATAGTCTTCGTTCCCGCCCTCGATCGGCAGCACCAGCAGCGCGGGCACCTCATAGGGGTGGAGCTTTCGCGTCTCGTCCATCGCCCGGTCGGCAAGGTCGGCCCGCGTCTTGATGAAGGCGACCACTTCGCTTTCGCATTCCACCTTGCCCTGCCACTCATAGATCGAGCGGATTTCGGGGTAGATGTTCACGCAGGCCGCCAGCCTGCTTTCGACCAGTTGCCGGCCGATCCGGTCGGCCGTACCCGTATCCGGCAGCGTGGTATAGATGAAAACCAGCCCCGATCCGGTTTCGGTCTTTTCGATCATGTGCTTATCTCCCGTTTCCACCGAGGCTAATATGCCTGCTTCCCCTAAAGGAACCGCAAGCCGATGAAATTCGAGAAGATTGCCTTCGTGGCGACGGAGATGCCCGAAGCCCAGGAAGCGCTGGAAAAGCTGCGGAACCGGTATGGCGACGCCGCGCCGGACGATGCCGACGTCATCGTCGCCCTGGGTGGCGACGGTCTGATGCTTCAGACCATGCATCAGAGCATCCATCGCGGCATCCCCATCTATGGCATGAACCGCGGCTCGGTCGGCTTTCTGATGAACGAATACAAGGACGACGATCTGATTTCGCGCCTCGAAGCCGCCGAGATCTCGCGCCTCCACCCCTTGCGCATGAAAACCCGGCTTGCCAATGGCGAGACCCATGAGGCGCTTGCGATCAATGAAGTCTCGCTGCTGCGCGAAACCCGCCAGGCCGCCAAGATCCGCATCACCATCGACGGCAAGGTGCGGATGCAGGAACTGATCTGCGACGGCGTATTGGTGGCAACGCCCGCGGGCAGCACGGCCTATAACCTGTCCGTGCAGGGACCGATCATCCCGATCGACGCGCAGCTTCTCGCGCTCACGCCCATCAGCGCCTTCCGCCCGCGCCGCTGGCGCGGAGCGCTGCTCTCGCATCGCGCGGAAGTGAAATTCGAAATCCTCGAACCGAAAAAGCGCCCCGTCTCCGCCGTGGCCGACCACACCGAGTTCCGCGAGGTCGCGGAAGTCGATGTGAAGGAAGACCAGTCGGTGAACCTGCTGATGATGTTCGACAGCGACCACAGCCTGGACGAACGCATCCTGGGCGAACAGTTCCTGTATTAGGAATTTCTCCGCCTAGACGGAATGCGCTTCGTCTCGCCTCTTGACGGCATCGGTTGCGAGCGCGCCATAGGCAAGGCCGGCCGCCCAGATGGCAAGGCCGATATGAAAGACATCCATGGATGTCGAGGCCGACAGGCCGTAGAATCCCATGCTCGCCAGCGCTGCGCCCGCATAGCCCGCCGCGCCGACAATGAACCCGGCGCCCGCTGCCACGCTGCCGCGAATGGCGATCACAATGCCCGCCGCCAGCATCAGCACCAGCATGACGAGGCTCGCCATCTGCGCATAAATGTCGCCGACCGGCGCAGTCGCTTCCGCAACAGCCAGCGGCACGATGATCGCCGGCAACAGCCAGAGCACGCCGAGCGCCATCCTGCCGGGTTGACCGCGCAGCAGGATGACGATGGCGGCAATGGTCCAGCTCGGCCCGAGGATCATGGCCATAAGCGAAATGGTTTCATTGGCCAGCACGACCAGATGCGTCGGATAGCCCCCATAGCGGATAGCGCCGAAAAATGCCGCCGGCACCACGATCAGCAAGGCGGCGCAGGCAAAGTCGAGCCCCGGCCTGTCCCTGTGCCCAAACAGCCGCACCGCGCCGACCAGCGCGGCCAGCATGAGAACGATTTCGAAAAGCGTATTCGTCATGGGGATTACTTCGCTTTCGGCTTGGCGACATTGGCGACGGCGTCCAGCGGCTCGTCCGTCACCGAATAACCCGCCTCCGCCGGAATGCGGAGAATGGCTTCGCCCGCATCGTTCTTCGTCACCTGCGGTTCCACCGTCACGATGGGCCTGTTGCGCGCTTCCTCGATCGCATGGGCGACATTCGCGCTCCGCCCCACCTTCTCGACATTCATGCGGGTCGGGAAAATGATCGTGCGTTTGCCCGCCTGCGCTTCTTCCAGCGCGATCTGCGGCCGGATCCAGACGCTGTCCACCGATTCCGAACCGTCATGGACCGCCAGATGATCGGCGGGCGCCTCGGCCAGATAGAAATGCGTGTCGAAACGCTTCGGCATCATGTTCGGCGTGATCCAGTGCGCGAACGGCGTCAGCATATCCACCGCCACACGCAGGTTCTCCCGCTCCAGAAATTCGGCAATGCCCAGTTCGCCCTTGTTGAGCGCATCGCGATAGGGCTCCAGCGTGGCAAGCCGCGCGGCATCCACCACATCGCCGGTCTGTGCATTGCGCGCCAGCAATACGCCCGCCTCCTCGAACGCCTCGCGAATAGCCGCAACCCGAAGTGCCAGCAGCGTGTCGTCGAACGCCTCCGCCCCGTCCACGCGTGCGCGCACCTGCTGCGCATAATCCGCCTTGTCCACCTTGCCGCCGGGAAACACGAGCGCCCCCGAGGCGAAATCGATCTGGTGATGGCGCACCACCATAAAGACCTCGAGCCCCTCCGCGCCGTCGCGCAGCAGCAGGATCGTCGATGAGGGAATAAGCGTATCGCCCCCCGTCGCGTGTCGTTCAGCCATTTCTCACTCCCTCCAGCCGCCCGGTTAAAATCCGGACATTCTTATTAACGCTTTGGCGACGCTGATCCTGCATGGATGGAACGGATTAAGTGTGCCGAAACCACCTTGCGCCGAAACTGCCACAGGGCGGACACGTGCCCAGCGAAGGTTTTGTGCCCGAGTACCGCCACGACCCGCCACCATGAAACGCCGTCAGCAATCGGTTCAAGATGTACAGCAGTTCGTTTCGTCTGACCAACCGGGACATCGATCTCGCCTTTGAGGCGCAGCACCTCTTTCTGGTGTTTCAGCCGCGGATTTCGCTGGTTGACGGTACGATTCTGGGCGCGGAAGCTTATGTGAGATGGACCCATCCGGAATATGGCCTGCTGCCGCCCGGCCTCTTCCTTTCCTTCTTCGACAGGCGCGAACGCGCAGGCGAACTCACACGCTATGTCGCCGCGCGTGCCGCCGAAACGCTGGTCTTCTGGCAGGGAAAAGGTCAGGACTGGCCGATCTCCATCAATCTCTCCGCCTCGGACGTGAACGATGCCGGACTGGCCGGCGCCCTGGACGGGATCATGGCGGCCCATGATCTCGATCCCTCCTGCCTCACCATCGAAATTCCCGAAGGCGCCATTGCCCGCTCGCCCGACACCGCCACCCGCACCATTCGCGAGCTGCGGCGCATGGGCTTCCGAACGGCGCTGGATGGCGGCGGCGCAGTCATCGTCCCCGACGAGCTGCTCACGACCGACTACTTCAATGAAGTGAAGATCGGCGGCGCCTCCATCATCCAGTTCGCCAAGCGGGTGAAAAAATCCGGCATCGGTTTCGTCGGCAAGCGCGTCACGCTCGCCGCCGGCCGAGGTATGGACGCGACCGCCGTGGGCGTGGAAAACGAAACGACACTCGGCGCATTGCGCGAACTCGGCTTCACCGCCGCGCAAGGGGCCTATATCTGCCGTCCCATGAAACCGGAAGAGCTTGTCGGCTGGCACTACGCCGCCCCCGCCGCGGAGGAAGAAGACGAAATCCTGCTGCTGGAGCCGATGAGCGAAAGCACCTTCCACCAGACTATCGAGGAACCGCTTGAGCTGACCGAGCCGCTTGAAGAGGAAGAGATCGAAACGCCCTGCGACATGGATGCGCCGGAAGAAAGCGCGTTCGATCCGGCAAGTATCGAGCTCGACGAATATGAAGAGCTGGAGAGCGCCCCCCTCGCCGATGACGACCTGGAAACCCTCGCAGCCATCCGCAGCGAAGTCATGAGCCTGGCGGGCTATGACGAAACGGAAACGCCTCCCGACCTGTTCGAACCGCAACTGGAAGATGAGTTGGAGGAAGAGCCGGACGACGAAGCCGAAGAGACCTCCGAGTTCCTGTCCGTCATGGACCCCGCGCCCATCGAGTACAGGCCGGATGAACCCGCCCGCATTGCCGGAACTTCGCCTCGCGCGGAAGAAACGGAGGCCGTCGACGAGCTGATCCTCGATTATACCGCGCTCGATTTCGACTTGCCGGGCGAAGAAATCCGCATGATGGCCTGGCGCATCGACCGCGTCTGCCTCTTCCCGGGCCGGGAACTCGTTCGCCGCATACCGGCTCGAAAACGCCGCAGGCGGCCGGCGGGCAAACGCCCCGCCCCCGCTCGCGCCCGGACCGCGCGCGGCAAGACACCGGCCCGCCGCCGCGCAAAGGCTGCGCCCGGCAAATCCCGTCGGCCCGCGCCGCCGCGCAAACGGCAGCGCCGCGGGACGCCGAAGCGGTCTTTCCTGGAACGCGCGCTCGGGCTTTAGTCCCGCCCGATCAGACTTTTTCGATAATCATCGCAATGCCCTGCCCCACACCGATGCACATGGTGCAAAGGGCGAAACGTCCATCGCGCTTGTGCAGCTCATGCGTGGCGGTCAACACCAGCCGCGCACCGCTCATACCCAGTGGATGCCCCAATGCGATGGCGCCGCCATTCGGGTTCACATGTTCCGCATCGTCGGGCAGCCCCAGATCGCGCATCACCGCAAGGCCCTGGCTCGCAAAGGCTTCGTTGAGCTCGATCACATCCATGTCGGCAAGCGTCAGGCCCGTCTTTTCCAGCACCTTGCGCGTCGCCGGCGCCGGACCGATGCCCATGATACGCGGCGGCACGCCGGCGGTCGCCATGGCGACGATCCGTGCGCGCGGCGTCAGGCCGTGCGCTTCCACCGCGTTGCCGGAAGCGACGATCATGGCGCAGGCGCCGTCATTCACGCCCGATGCATTGCCGGCGGTCACCGAGCCGCCCTCGCGGAACGGCGCGCGAAGTTTCGCAAGCGCCTCCAGCGTCGTTTCCGGGCGGGGATGCTCGTCCGTATCGATCACCGTCTCTCCCTTGCGGGTCGAGATGGTGACGGGAACGATCTCTTCGGCCAGACGCCCGTTTTTCAGCGCAACACCCGCCTTCTGCTGGCTGCGCCAGGCGAAAGCGTCCTGGTCTTCACGGGAAATCTGGAAGTCTTCGGCCACGTTCTCGGCCGTTTCCGGCATGCTGTCGACCCCATACTGGCTTTCCATCAGCGGATTGACGAAGCGCCAGCCGATCGTCGTATCGTAAATCTCGGCATTCCGGTCATAGGCGCTGGTGGCCTTGCCCATGACGAAAGGCGCGCGCGACATGCTTTCCACGCCGCCGGCAATGACGAACTCGGCTTCGCCGGATTTGATCGCCCGGCCCGCCGTGCCGATGGCATCCATACCCGACCCGCAAAGCCGGTTCACCGTGGCGCCCGGCACCGCATCCGGCAGACCCGCCAGCAGCGACGACATGCGCGCGACATTGCGATTGTCTTCACCGGCCTGGTTGGCGCAGCCGAAGATCACATCGTCCACCCGCTCCCAATTGACCGACGGATTGCGCTCCATCAGCGCCATCAGAGGCACCGCCCCCAGATCGTCCGCCCGCACGGGCGCAAGCGATCCGCCGTACCGGCCGACCGGCGTACGGGCTCCGTCGCAAATGAAGGCTTCCTGAATCTGATGGGTCATGCCGTCTCTCCGGGGGCGAAATTGAATCGTTGGAGGCGGCAAACTAGCAGCTTTTCACGCGGTTCTCAGCGGGAAGTTCTTCGCGTCAGGCCGCGCCCGCGGAAACGTTGAGCGGCTCCGCCACGTTCAGCCCCGTCCCGCTGAGGCGGCCGAGCTGGTCCATCAGCGCGTCGAAATCCCCGCCTTGCAGCGTGTCGTAGCTGGAAAGGAGCCCCTTCACGACCGTGGCCCGGTACTGTTCCTGATCGAAAACCGAGGCCGCCTTTTCGCGATGGAACGCATCCAGCATCACCCGAAAGGCCGGATAGAGCGCTTCGGGCATTCCGGCCCGCGCATAGACGGCGCGAAAGCCCAGCGCCCCCACATCGTGGATCAGGCGCCAGATCCGGACCTCGGGCACATCGGTGAGCCGGGCCATGGAGGCTTCCACGAAACGCATCTCGCCCTGGCAGCCCAGACGCAGAATGAGACTTCCCGTCAGCCGCTGGTTTGCGGCGAGCTGGTCCACCAGCTTGCGCAGGTCGATATCGCTCATCCGCGTGACGGCTTCCGCCGTGCTGCGCTCGCGCGCCTGCGCCTCCAGCATCCCGGCCGTGCGCGTGTCGAGGGAATGAGTGTTGACGAGATAATCCCTCAGATTTTCCGAGACCTGCGAGATGAGTTTCTCGATCAGCAGAGCCGGTACGTCGCTGCGTGCAACGACAGGCTCCACGACTTCTCGGTCGTCCGGATACCGCTCGGCCAGCATCCCTGCGGCCGCTTCGTCGATGATGGCGCCTTCATTGGCGACCAGCGTCAGCACCGCGGTTCGGTCGCCTTGCGAAACGATCGCTTCCGAAACCGCCGAATTGACGGAGGGGCGGCTGGCAATGGCGCATTGCTTGGCGGGACTGCCATAGGTGACGAGGCCGACCAGATCTTCGTCGGTAAGAACGGGTGAATTCCTCAGAACGGGGATGGCGACCTCATCGAGATCGCGCGCCAGCTCCAATACGATGCCGCGCGGCGCGCCGGGCATGTCTTTCAGGCTGTCGGACAGCGCTTCCCGAACGGTAATCGCGACATCGTGAACGAGATAGCCGAGCACTTCCCGGGCCAGTTCGCGTTCGCGCGGCGATAGATCGACGCTCTCGAACTGCTGCGCCACCTTTTCGGCCACCTCCGCACGCGCCGTGCCGGATGGGTGCGCCATCAGACGCTGCACATCCTGTATGCTGAGTTTCCTACGCATTGCCCCGCCTTGACCCAATCATCGAGAAGCAACGGGCAAATCCCACCTCGCCCGTCTGTATCTGCATCGCTCAACTTAGAGCGATACGATTAAGGACGGGTTTACGATGATGCCCGCTTCCGCGCCGAACGCCCGGATTTACCTTGCCGGCCGATCCCTTCCGGGGCAGGCGGCGGCGAAACCGCGCTTTTGACTCCCCCCGCTTTTCATGGATGATCGCCGCAACCGGAAACACAAGAAATCGGACGGGGAACCCTGATGCTGGAAGGTCTCAAAGTCGTGGAAATGGCAACCTATATCGCCGCGCCGGGCGCGGGCGGCATCCTTGCCGACTGGGGGGCGGAGGTCATCAAGATCGAGCCCCTGAGCGGATGCCCGATGCGCTACACCATGGCCAATGTCGGCGCGGACCATCTGAAGGGCAGCCCGATCTTCGATCTCGACAATCGCGGCAAGAAGGGCCTGGCCATCAACACCGCGACGCCGGAGGGCGTGGCCGCGGTGAAACGGCTGGTCGAGGATGCCGACGTCTTCATCACCAATGTGCGCCCCGGCGGGCTGGAACGCGCAGGGCTGGATTACGACTCCCTGAAAGAGATCAATCCGCGCCTCATCTATGCCAGCGTCACCGGCTACGGGCTGGAAGGCCCCGACAGGGACCGTCCCGGCTTCGACATCGCCGCCTTTTATGCCCGGTCCGGCGTGGGCTGGCTGCAGACCGTCAAGGGCGGCGAACCCGTCTCGCTGCGGACCGGCATCGGCGACCACACCACCAGCATGGCGACGGTGGGCGGGATTCTCGCCGCCGTCTTCGAACGCCAGACGACCGGCAAGGGCCGCCTGGTGGAAGCCTCGCTCCTGCGCGCGGGCATCTATGCGGCCGGGTCGGACACCGCCGTCCAGCTCCGCTACGGTAAGCTCGGCTCCACCAAGACGCGCCATGAGGCCATCCAGCCCATCAGCAATTTCTTCAAGACCCGGGATACCTGGATCGTGATCGTCCCGCGTCAGGGGTCGACCGACTGGACGGCGATCTGCAAGGTGATCGGCCGGCCCGAACTCGAAACCGATCCCCGTTTCGACACCCCGAAGAACCGACGCGCCAACGCTGCCGAACTGGTGGATATTCTGGACGCCGCCTTCATCCAGCACGATCTCGCCCATTGGCGCGAGAAGCTCGATGCCGAGGACATGATCTGGGCCCCGCTTCTGCGTCCGGCCGATGTCTTCGCCGATCCGCAGGCCAGGGCCGCCGGCGCCTATGTGGAAGTGCCCGAAGAAGGCGGCGGCGAAGGAACCTATCTTTCGCCGGCCTCGCCCATCCGTTTCCCCGGCGCCGATGACGGCCCCAAGGGCCCGGCGCCCGTTCTCGGCGAACACACCATCGACACGCTGAAGGCATCCGGGTTCAGCGACGAGGAAATCGAAGGGCTGAGGAAAGCCGGCGCCATCGGCTAGGCTGCATCCTCCACCTGCGCGAGGCGGTCGATGGAGATGCCCTCCTCATTCATGATCTGCCTCGCCGTCTCAATGTCGGTAACCGTTTCAGCGACCTGAATCCCGGCTGACGGCGTCCCCTGACGGATCAGCCGGTCGAGCTGGATCATGGCGCCCGTCGCAGTCAGATGTGTCTGGCCCTGCGGATCCGTGACGATCCAGCTCTCCCGCATGGCTCCGTTTGCGCCCTCGCCTTCGATATCGATACGAACCCGATGCGCCCCGCCTTCTCCGGGATTGTGCATCAGCCCATGCCGCAACTTGCGGAACCGCTCGCCACTGATGAGCCCCCACAAGCCGGAACGCACGAGAACACTCAGAAGCGGGCCCGAAGTTCGGTCGTCGAAACCGATACGCGCCGCCACGCTTCTCGCCCCCGTGACGATGGGGAGCGTCATCTGGTCCGGCGTATCGAAGCGATAGAGCGGAAAGCGCCCCACTCCCGGAAATTCCGTCTTGATCCCCTTGCGAAAGGGATATGCCATCACCGCCCGCCCTTCTTCACGGACCTCGAAGGGAAGCGCCATCCTGTCCATATATTCCACCGAGTTGGGACCGGACTTGTCCTGTGCCGCATAGAGGATGCCGACTTCGATCCGATCGACCTGCCGGAAACCGGCCGCCATCTCACGCACCAGTATGCCGACCGTCGCGGCCATCCAGGAGGAGGCGAAGACGACCGGAGCCCTGGAGGTATCTTCCATCGCCGCCCGCAGAATCGAGCCCCGCATCCGTTCGGTCCAGCGCGTGATGTCGATATAGGGAATATGCGCGCGGATCGCGTCGAGCATCAGATTGTCGTCGATGTCGTTGACCGCCCCGAGCACGAGGGCGGGCTGCCTTTCGAGCCCGGCCAGCGGATTGCGGGCGGAGATATCCAGCCGCACGACCGCCGCGCGGCCCAGCTCTTCGACAAGCTCTTCTCCCTGCCTCGGCGATCGTCCGCCCAGCAGTATCTCGATTTCCGGATAGCGCTTTCTCAGAAGCCGGGCGATTTGCGTGCCGACAACGCCATAGCCGCCGGCAATGAGCACAGTTTCATTGGTCACTGGAATCTACCTGATTGTAGAGAATGAATCAGAGTGCGATGGAAGGGCGGCACCACATGCCCGCGAGCCCCGGCATCGCCATGCCTGCCGCGCTCGCCCCACCCGCTTTCAGAAAACCCCGCCTTGAAAGACGTGCACGTCGCTGCATTCGGCCACCTCACTTTTGGTCACATGACCATGTTTATATTTTTTGGTCAAGAGACCATTTTCGGGATAAAAGGCGGCATGTCCGCGAATGACCGGAGACGGCGAGGGAAGATGGTGAGAAGGACCGGCGCCAAGGGCCAGCGACGCATCGAAGAAATTCTCGATGCAGCGGAGGAAATACTGGTCGAGGTGGGGTATGGAGGCCTGTCCATGCGCGGTGTTGCCGACCGGCTCGGCTTGCGCCTTTCGCATGTTCAGTACTATTTCGGCGGGCCCGACGCTCTGTTGGAGGCGATTTTCGACCGCTCGCTCACACGCTCGATCGAGGCGTTCGAACACCGCCCGAAACGCGAAGGGATCGAGGCCATGGTCGCCTTCGTGCTCGAAGATCAGCTTTCCACGAGCTACTGCCGGCTGTTCTTCGAACTATGGGCGCTCGCCGCGCGCGACATGAAGGCCAACGCTGTCCTTGCCCGCTATTACGCGCGTTATCAGTCCTATGTGGAGAGCATGGTCGCCTCGGAATATCCCCAGGCGAAACCGGCACAGCTCAAACGCTGCGCCGTCATCCTGATGAGCCTGTTCGAGGGCTTGTCGCTTTTCAGGGGCGTCGAAGGCCGGATCGCCGTATCGCGGCGCGAGCTCGACAAGGATATCGTGAAAGCGGTTCGCGCCATCCTCGCGCAAAGCTGACCCGGCCGACAAAGGCCGGCGCCATCGGCTAGGCCCGTCAGGCCATGGCGTTGACGGCCTCATGGGGCGGTCGGGCAAGGTCCTGCCAGGTCCCGATGGCGCCATGCCGGGCGCGCGGCTCATCCTTGTCCTTCGCCGCATCATTATCGACCGCCTGCGGCGGATCGAGCGAGGCGAGGATCTGCACCACAGCGGGGCTGAGCTTCAGCGCCCCGCTGCCGGGCGCGGTATCGGGCCTGAACGGACGGGCTTGCCCGGAAGACGGTACGTAGCGCCTCCCGGGCGAAGCCTCTCCATCCGCATGGCTGGCGGCCATTCCCGTACCACCCTTTACGTCGAAAGGAATGGCCGCCGCCATGCTTGCCGCACCGCCACCCGTGCCGGCAACCGCATGTTTGCTGATGAGCTGCTGATAGACCTCGTTCGCCGTGCGCGCACGGCCCGACGCCTCGTAGAAAATCGATCTGTTCGCCTTCGCCGCCGCGGGGAAGAGTCTGTCCGCCGGCATCCCCGGATCGTTCTCGGCGGTCGAGATCAGTTTCGACGCCCCGCCCGCGCCGAGGAAATGCGCGATATAGAGTTCGCCGCCCACCGGCTCGCGCCCCAGACGCGACTGAAGAATGTTGGCGCTTTCCTGCGTATAGGCGCCGGCCATCAGCGCCGACACTTCCGGATCCTTGCGCAGGGAAAGAATTTCCGCCCGGTCGGCAGGATCTGCCACGCAGTATTTGCCGTCCGCGCCCCGGGTGATCCTGGCCGCCTCCTGGCCCAGGCCCAGCTCTCCGCCGTAAGTCTTGAGCGTCGAAAGCCAACTCTGCTCGGTAAACTGAAAAAGCCCCGTCGCGCTCGAAGTCCCTGATTTCGCGGAACAATCGAGGCTCGACTCGCGCATGGCCGTTTGCAGCAGATAGTCGAAATCTGCACCGGTCTTCCGGCTTGCCTGCTGCAGGGCGGCGGATATGTCGGGACGCGCAGTGAGCGCGGCTACGAGCGACATGGGACTTCCTTTCCAATTCCGACGAGAAAGGAGCAATCCCCGTGCCATTCCATATGACGGAAAACTAGCGATTTCACGACCGCGCCGGGAGATTGGCTGTAAGCTCCCGGCCAAGCACAAAAGAATCGTGCGGACATGCTGCAAGAGGGAGGAATTGCGGAATGGCCGAAACAGAAATCGCCGCCGAGGTCGAGGAAGAACTTCATCACCCCCACAGGGACCGGATCGAGCTGCCCTATCCCAACCAGCTTTATGCCTGGTATGTGGTCGGCGTACTGGTGCTCGCCTACACCTTCTCTTTCATCGACCGGCAGATCCTGAGCCTGCTCGTCGGCCCGATGAAACGCGACCTCGCAATCACCGACACCCAGATGAGCCTGTTGCAAGGTCTGGCCTTCGCCATTTTCTACACGCTGATGGGGCTTCCCATCGGCCGCATGGTCGATCGCAGCCACCGCGTCCGCATCATTTCAGCCGGCGTTTTCGTGTGGAGCATGATGACCGCTTTTTGTGGCCTGGCAAAGGCTTACTGGCAACTCTTCATCTTCCGCATGGGGGTCGGCGTAGGCGAAGCGGCGCTGACGCCATCGGCCTATTCCATGATCGCCGACTACTTCCCGCCCAAGCGGCTGGGCTTCGCGCTCGGCGTCTATGGTATGGGCGTCTATATCGGCGCGGGGCTGGCGCTCGTCATCGGCGCCGAGGTGATCGGCCTCGTCTCCAATGGCGGCGACCTCACATTGCCCATCGTCGGCGACGTCTTCGCCTGGCAGGTCGTCTTCCTCGTCGTGGGCCTGCCCGGCGTGCTCATCGCGCTCTGGACGCTCAGCCTGAAGGAACCGACCCGGCGCGGTCATATGCGCAAGGAAATCGGCGCGGACGGCGTCGAGAAGCAGGTCGATGTGCCGCTCGGCGAGGTTCTCGGATATTTCAGGGACAACTGGAAGACCCTGGCTCCCCTTAGCCTGTGCTACGCCCTGTGCGCCATGATGGCTTATGGCGTGGCCGCCTGGATCCCCAGCTTCTTCGTTCGCTCGTTCGACTGGAGCTATGTCGAGGCCGGGCGGTGGTATGGCTGGATCATCGTCGTCTTCGGCACATCCGGCGTCGTCGCCGGCGGCTGGCTGGCCGATAAGCTGACGGACAAGGGCATCCGCAATGGCCGAATGCTGGTCTGCGCGGTGACCGGCCTTGCCGCCATGCCCTTCACGCTCGGCTATCCGCTGATGAACGACCCTTATTGGGCGCTCGTCCTGCTGTGTCCCTCGACCTTCTTTGCCACCTTCTCCACCGGCGCCGGGCCCTCGGCCCTGCAGGAGCTGATGCCGAACCAGATGCGCGGCTTCGCCTCGGCGGCCCTGATCTTCGTGGTGAACATCATCGGTCTTGGCCTCGGCCCCACCTCCATCGCACTGGTGACGGACTTCGTCTATGGCGACGAAATGATGCTGCGCTATTCGCTCGTCTGGGCGCCCGCGGTCATCCTGTCGCTGGCTGTGCTCGCCGGTTTCCTCGCGCTCAAACCCTATCTCGCCAGTCTCACCTATCTTGAGACATGGAGTAAGGAGCACGAGAAATAGAGTCTCATTTCAATGAGTTGGAAGAAGAACCGGACTCTTTCTGTCAGCCGGCCCGGAGGCGCCCTCGGGCGCTGGCCTGCTCCAGCTTGAAGAGCAGAAGCTCCGGATCGAAGGGCCAGACGAGATAGTCGTCCGCACCCGCCGCCAGCGCCTCGCGCACATGGGCGGGCGAGGCATTGTCGGCAATGGCCAGCACCAGCGCGTGGCGGCTCGCGGGCGATGTCCTGATCTGCCGGATGACGGCAGCCTGCTCGTCCGGTTCATCCGCCACGAGGTAAAGCTGCGCCTGCCCGGACGCCGGCACCAGCTCGACGCGCAACCGCATCAGGATCGAGGCGATCCCGCTTTTCGTGGGGCCCTTCGGGCCTGTAATCCGGGCTGTGATCATGGTTTTCGAGGTTCCGGGTCCTGCGGGACGACTCACCTGTCCCGCTTTCGAACAACCCTCGCCCGAAGAAATAAATCAAAGGTTAACCATGAGCGCCGAGCCGGCCCCGAAGCCGCTCGATCAGCGCCTCTTCCTCATCCGCTCCATAAGGCTCAGCCTCCCCAACGCCCCAGACCGGCCCCGGCCAGGCGGCATCCCGCGCGAAGCGGGCGATGATATGGACGTGAAGCTGCGGCACCATATTGCCCAGCGCGGCCACGTTCATCTTTTCCGCGGCCGTCTCCTCCCGGAGAATCTGGCTGACCCTTTCGATCTCCTCATAAAAGCTGTGCTTGTCCGCCGGCGGCACCCCGTCGAAGTCCCGCAAGCCCTCCCGCCGGGGTACGAGGATGAGCCACGGATAGCGCCGGTCCTTCATCAACAGCACACGGCAGAGCGCAAGATCGATCACCGGCACCGTATCGGCGGCAAGGCGTTCGTGGAGGGCGAAACTCATTGCGGATCCTCATGCGCCGACAGCCGTTCCCGGCGCATGCCGAACAACGCGCCGGCGAAGAAAATACCGGAACTGAGATCGACAAGGCCGATCATCGCCAACGGTCCGAACGGCCGGTCCCATTGCAGACCGGGAAGGGAAGCGCATACCACCGCCAGCACGGCAATCCCCGTACCGCCAAACCCGGCGGCTAACAGGGAAAAGCTCAACCGGTCATCCCGTTGCGTCAAACGCTCCAACAGCTTCATATCCTCCTCCCTCAGTAGGATTTCGGCAGGTCCAGTACCCTCTCCGCGATATGGCTCAGGATCAACTCCCGGCTCACCGGCGCGATGCGGGCGATCATCACCTCGCGCATATAGCGCTCGACATGAAATTCCTTGGCATAGCCCATGCCGCCATGGGTCATGATGGCCGTTTCGCAGGCCTTGAAGCCCGCTTCGGCGGCGAGATATTTGCCCGCATTGGCCTCCGCGCCACAGGATGCGCCCGAGTCGTAGAGCGAGGCCGCCTTGAAGACCATCAGATTGGCGGCTTCCAGCTCCGCCCAGCAGGCAGCCAGCGGATGCTGGATCGCCTGGTTCTGACCGATGGGCCGCCCGAAGACGACGCGGTCGCGGGCATAGTCTGCCGCCTTGCGCAGCGCCGCGCGGCCTACCCCCACCGCTTCCGCGCCGATCAGCACGCGCTCCGGATTGAGCCCGTGAAGCAGGTAGTGGAACCCCTTCCCCTCCTCGCCGATCAGGTCGCCCGCCGGTATACGAAGCCCGTCGAAGAAAACGGCATTGGAGTCGACCGCCTTGCGGCCCATCTTCTCGATCTCGCGTACTTCGGTCGCCCCGCCCCGGTCGAGATCGGTATAGAAGAGCGAAAGCCCCTCGGTGGGCTTGGCGCATTGCTCCTTCGGCGTGGTGCGCGCCAGCAGCAAAATCTTGTTCGCCGTCTGCGCCGTCGAGGTCCACATTTTTCGCCCATGGACCACATAATGATCGCCGTCCCGCTCGGCTTTGGTGCTGATCGAGGTCGTATTGAGACCCGCATCGGGCTCCGTCACGCCGAAGCAGCAGCGGTCCTCGCCCCGGATGAGCGGCGGCAGGTTCCGCTCCTTCTGCTCGTCGGTCCCGAAGACGACGAGCGGCATGGGCCCAAAAAGATTGATATGGATGGCCGACGCCCCGGAGAGACAGGCCCCGGACTCTGCAATGGTCTGGGCGATGATCGCCGCCTCGGTGACGCCCTGCCCCGCGCCCCCAAGATTCTCCGGCATGGCGATGCCGAGCCAGCCGCCCGCCGCGATTTCACTCACGAAATCCTCCGGAAAGCCGCCATCCCGGTCATGCGCCAGCCAGTAGGCGTCATCGTACTTGGCGCAAATGCGGCCCACCGCGTCGCGAATCGCCTCCTGTTCGGGCGTGAAGGTGAAATCCATGAAGCGCCTCCCTGCGGCCTTCTTCCGGGCCGTCCCTTTTTTACTGCGTGTTTTCAGGGCTATAAGGTAGCCAATCAAGACCGCATAACCGAGGACGAAATGCCGGGACTCTATTTCGAGGAATTCGAGGAAGGCCAGCTTATCAGGCACGCCATCACCCGCACGGTGACGGAGGCCGACAACACCTTCTTCTCGACCATGACCATGAACCCGGCCGCGCTCCATATCGACCACGATTATGCCGCCCGCGAGACGGAGTTCGGCAAGCCGCTGGTGAACAGCCTGCTGACGCTGGGCATGATGATCGGCATTTCGGTGCATGAGACGACCCATATGACGACCATCGCCAATCTGGGGATGACGGATGTGGTCTTTCCCAAGCCCGTCTTTCACGGCGATACGCTGAGGATCGAGACGAAAGTGATGGGCAAGCGCCGGTCCAAATCGCGGCCGAAAGCGGGCATCGTGACCTTCGAGCACAAGGCCTATAACCAGCATGGCGAGGAAGTCGCCTCCTGTACGCGGCAGGCCTTCATGCATGCCAAGACGGAAGGCGAATAAGCGATGCGTTCCTGGCTCTTCGTCCCCGGCGACAGCGAGAAGAAACAGTCGAAGGCGCATCTGAGCGGTGCCGACGTGCTGATCCTCGATATGGAGGATTCCGTCGCGCTCTCCAACAAGGAAGCCGCCCGCAGGATCACCGCCGACTATCTGGCAGGCGCCGACCGTTCAGGCCCGAAACTCTTCGTGCGCATGAACGCGCTCGACACCCCCTTCTGGGAAGACGACCTTGCGGCCGTGGTAAAGGCCAAACCCGACGGCATCATGGTGCCGAAGTCGAAATCCGGCGACTGCATCAGGACGGTCGCCTTCGCCCTCACCGAGCATGAGCAGGAAGCGGGCATCGCCACCGGCGCAACCAAGCTCTGTTGCGTGGCGACGGAAACCGCCGCCTCGCTCTTCACCCTCGGCACCTATCAGGATGCCTCGCCCCGCCTTTCCATGATGACCTGGGGCGCGGAAGACCTCGCCGCCGACCTCGGCGCACGCTCGAACAAGGACGATAACGGCCTCTATACCGGCCCCTATCGCCTCGCCCGCACATTGACCCTGCTCGGCGCGGTCGCGGCGGGCGTCGATCCGGTCGACAGCATCTATGCCGATTTCCGCGACGAGGCAGGCCTCGAAGCGGATGCCCGCGCCGCCGCGCGCGACGGCTTCACCGGCAAGATGGCGATCCACCCGGCACAGGTGCCCGTCATCAACCGCATCTTCACGCCGAGCGACGACGACCTCGCCCATGCGCGCGCCGTCATCAAGGCGTTTGACGACGCTGGCGATGTCGGCGTCGTCTCGCTTGACGGCGTGATGCTCGACATGCCCCATCTGAAACAGGCGCGCCGCCTCGTCGAGCGCGCCGCCCAAGCCTCGAACTAGAACGGAATACCCCTTGTCGAATCCCTTTGGCCCGTCCCCGACCCAGGAAATCCAGGAACTGATAGAGGCCCGCAAATTCGCGGAGGCCGACCGGAAAGCGCGGGCGCGTATCGCCTCGACCCCTGACGATCCGGACCTGCACGCCCTGCGCGCCAGCGCACTCTTGCCCATGGGCAAGTTCGACATCGCCGAAAAGGAATTGCGCAAATGCATCGAGCTGAGGCCGCATGAAGTCACGCCCTGGCTCAATTACGGACGCTTCCTGCAACAGACGAACCGCTGGGGCGATGCGCTGACGCATTACGCCAACGCGGTACGCAGCTTTCCCGGCGAACCGCAGGTCATCATGACCTTCGGCCAGCTTCTCCAGCGCATGGGCAAGTTCGCAGAAGCGGAAGCCGCCTACCGGAAAGCCGTGGAGCTGGATCCCGGCTCGCAGAGCTACAACATGCTCGGCATGGCGCAGTTGCGGCAGGACCGGGTGGAAGACGCCATCGCCTGTTTCAACGAGGCGATTTCCATGGATCCGCAAAACGCTGCCGCCTATGGCAATCTCGGCAATGCGGAACAGAAACGCGGAAATTTCGAGGCCGCGGCGGACGCCTATGAGCGCTGCCACGAGCTGAGCCCGAAGGACGTGCTCCCCTTCGTCAGCCGCGGCATGGCGCTGATGAAGCTCGAACGCTGGAAAGAAGCCGCCGACATATTCGAGGAAGTCCTGGGCAGCTACGGGCCGGAACGACGCGCCGCCGCCTGGCTGCCCTTCGTCCGGGCGCAGGAGCTGGGCCAGCTTCCCGCCGGTTACCGCGCCGAAATCGGCCGTATCGTAGCGCGCGCCGCGCTGGAGGTGCCCGAAGGCTATGCCTCCATGGACGAGTTCAACGCCGCGCTGGCCGAGGCGCTGAGCGAAGACAGCTCCACCGTCTGGGAACCGGCGGGCAAGGCCACGCGCGGCGGCGGCCAGACGGGCCTCCTTCTCGACAAGCCCCGCGAACCCTTCATCGCTTTCGAAAAAATGCTGCGCAAGGCGATCGACGCGCATTTCGACACCATCAGGCGCGAGGCCGGTCACCCCTTTTTCGGCCAGGTGCCGGAAAGCTACCAGATCGACATGTGGGGCACGCTGCTTGCCGAAGGCGGTCACCAGCATGCGCATATCCATACCGGCGGCTGGATGAGCGGCGTCTATTACGTGGCGCTTCCTCCTGTCGTGAACGACACCGCCAACAAGGAGACGAAGGAAGGCTGGATCGAATTCGGCGCCCCGCCGCCGGACTTCACGCCGTCATTCGATGTGGAGACGGTCGCTTTCGAGCCCCAGCAGGGCAGCGCCTTCTTCTTCCCCTCCTATCTCTTCCACCGCACCCTGCCCTTCAAGGGCGAGACGCCGCGCATCAGCCTTGCCTTCGACGTCAAACCGATGAGCTGGCGGCGCTAGAGATAGTCTTCGAGGCTGTCGGGCAGAACGGCGATGTTGTCGATCACCATATCGGCAAACGGCATGAGGTCGTCGCGCCCGCTCGCCCCCGTCAGCACCCCGACGGCAAGCCCGGCGCCCGCCGCGCGCGCCATTTCAAGGTCATGCGTATTATCGCCCACGACCGCGACGGATGACGCCTCCAGTCCGGTTTCCCGGCAAAAGGCCTGCACCATGCCCGGTCCCGGCTTCGAGCCGTGCCCGCTGTCATATCCGCAGCAAAAGGAAAGCTGTGGCCCGAAATCGAAACGCGCCACCGCCGCAATGGCCGACGCATAGCTGTCATTGGTCGCAATGCCGAGGACGAGCCCTCTTTCCTTGAGCCTCGCAAAGAAAACGGCCAGATCGGTCACGGGTACCGACGCAACCGGCCCCATTTCGGCAAAGAGCGCATCGAGCCAGCGAACGAGATCGTCATTCTCCCAAGCAGAAAGGTGAGGACGCCAGGCATCGGCCAGGTCCTGCGTATCGCCCGCGGCGAAGATGCTGCCTGCGGCGATCCGGCCCGAGGAAACGTCATATCCCGCCGCCACCATCAAATGCCGCGCAAGCGCCTCGTCGCCGCGGGCGAGCCGGTTCGCCGCCTCGCCGAAGACCGATGTCCAGCTTCGATGAAAGTCGAACAACGTACCGTCCTTGTCGAACAGCACTCCCCGGATATCCACTGCCTGTCCCATCGCCCCGCCTATTTCGGCCGCTGCATCTGGAAGACCTCGTCCACCACGGCATAATCCATATAGCCGAGCCGCGAGACGGGCTTCATCGCGGCGCTGTCGACCATTCCTTCGGCAATGAAACGGTCGTCGATGTGAATGCCGACCACCTGCCCCAGAACCACTTCATAGAAAGGGTGCTTTTCCCCGTGCCTGTCTTTCAGTCGGATCGTGTCGAGATAGACGCATTCCAAATGCGCGGGCGCGCCTTTCACGCGGGGCGGCTTCACCAGTTTCGACGGCAGCTTTTCAAGCCCGGCCAGCTCGAACTCGTCGACCTCCGGTCCGACCGAGGCGGATGAAGCGTTCATCGCCTCGCGCTGCTCCCAGCCGGAAAAATTGCAGACGAACTCGCCCGTCTCCTCGGCAATGCGCTGGCTGTCCTTGCGAAGCCCGCTGGCGAACATGACGATATGCGGATCGGTCGCCACGCCGTTGAAGAAGCTGTAGGGCGCAAGATTGGCGACACCGTTCCCGTCCAGCGTCGAGATCCAGCCGATGGGCCGCGGCACCACCAAGGCCTTGAACGGGTCGTGCTTCAAGCCGTGTTCGTTCTTCTCGGCGTCGTAAAACATTATGCCTCCCGTATAGCAACTCGTCGCAATGTCGCCTTATGAGAGGCTATAATGCCCCAATCCGGCGCCAAGGCGCCATGCGGCACGACGAAATGGGAGGTGGCACCATGCGTATGTTGCGAATGTTCACGGCAGGCGTCCTCGCGATAGGCGGCGCGGCCCTGACCCTGTTGATCCTCTTGCAGAACCGGGGCGCGGGCATCTCGGTCGGTACGCTGGCCACACTGTGCTTCATCGCCTTCGTCTACGACAACCGGCAGGGCCTGTTCGGCGGCGAAGCAAAAGCGAAAAAGGCAAGCAGAGAGGCGCAGCGCGCCGCCGTTGGCCATGTTCACGCCATGTCGCGCCTCCAGTCCGGCGAAGTACGCGGTGCCCCGCCCGGCTCCGCGGGATAGACCCCTTCAGCCCTTAATCCGCCACCCAGCGCGTAACGATATCGGAAAGCTCCGGACGCGGACGTTCGTCCTTGGGCTGGGTCGGTGTGCCGAAATAGAGGAAACCGGCCACGCGCTCTTTTTCGCCGAGACCCAGCGCCTTGTCGATCTCCGCGTCGAAGGCGTACCACTCCGTCAACCATTGCGAGGCATAGCCGAGCGCCGTCGCCGCGATCAGCATGTTCTGGCAAACCGCGCCCACGGAGAGCGTCTGTTCCCAGGCCGGAATCTTCGGATGGTCGGGGTCCACGCGCGAGACCACGCAAATGACGAGCGGCGCCCGCGTGAAGCGGTTCGCCTCCACCTCAAGCTGGTCCTCGCCCGCGCGCGGCTCGTTTCTCGAATAGGCGTCGGCCAGATGCGTCCCGAACTGCCGCCGCGCCTCGCCTTCAAAAAGGATGAACCGCCACGGCGCTAGCTTGCCGTGATCGGGCACGCGCGCACCGGCGCGCAGGATCGTCTCGATCTCGGCCTCGCTCGGGCCCGGCTCGCTCATGGTGAGCGCCTTGGCGGAGCGGCGCTTCAGCAACAGTTCGACCGTTTCGGGCGAACGGAGCCACTCGCTGGCGACATCCACGGTTTTGGGAGAGGCAGACTCTGACAAGGACGCTTCCTTTCGATCATTCGGCTTTTCGAGCGGGCATCAGGCAAATATGCATTGCCGCTTTACAGGCGCAAGCCCCTGTCTGAAACTTGAATTTCAAATTGGGCGGGGGGGTGCGGCTGGTGGGACCGCATATTTCACGGGCAGCCATGCTGGCATGCGCCGCAATGACGGTATTTGCGCCGGGCGCTCGGGCCGGTGGCTGGCCCCTGCCGCCCGACACCTCACAGATAGTCATTCGCGCAACACAATCCAGTGCCGACACGCAATTCAGCCATGATGGCGAGCGGCGCGACATTCTTCCCTACCGGAAACGCGAAATCGCGGCTTATGGAGAACACGGCCTTTTCAAAGACCTTACCCTGCTGGGGGAATTGGCCTGGAAACAGGACCGCAAGAACTGGCATGCCGGGGCCCGTTTCATCGATCAAGGTTTTTCACGGGCCAAGCTCGGCATCCGCTACGCATTGGGAGAATGGCAGGGTACTGAGTTTTCGTTCCAGCCTGTCGCAACCGTCCATCTGATGAAATCCGGTGACGACCCGTCCATGCCCGGCCCGGGCGACACGGATATCGAAGCGGGTGGAACGCTCGCCAGCAGCGACACATTGCTGGGTATGGAAATCTTCAGCGTCCAGGAGATCGGCTACAGCTTCTCCGGCGGCGGCCGTCCCGACAGGCTTCGCGCCGACGTCACGCTGGGCCTGAAGCCCCTGCGCGACGTGATGTTGCTGATCGAAAGCCGCAATGCCGCCAATCTTGGCGATCTGCGCCGCCAGGGCACGCAGGAATCGAAGCTCTATGTCTCGCTCGTCTATGACGTAACGCAAAACTGGTCGCTGGAACTGGGCGCACTGAAAACCGTGTTCGGCCGCAATGCGCTGGATGAAAGCGGCGTCACTCTGGGTCTGTGGCACCGCTTCTGAGCCACGCCTCGTCATCGGAAATGGCGCCGACCACCGGTGCCTCGACCGCGCCCGCCGCAACGCGCAGCATGGCAAGCACATCCGTATCCGGCGGGGTATCGACGCCCGATCCCGGCGCGCTCCCCTCAAGTTGCGTCAGTGTAAAATCCATCCGCGTTTCATAGCTTCGCTCGATCTGGTTGCGCAGCCGCTGCTCCGCGCGGTACCAGGCCCGTTTCATCGTGCCGTCGCGGCAACTGGCAAGTTCCGCTCCCTGCGCGCCCCACCGCCGCTCCACGCAATGATATGGATCGAAGGACAGGCGAAAAAGACGCTGGCGCACATCCTCGAAACTCAGCACACGGCGCGACGTGTCGCTTCTCGTATAGGCGATCCGGCACAGATCCGCTTCGCCCTCATAGAGCACGGCAAGATCGGCGGCGAGGTTGCCGCCCGCATAGTCGAGCCTCTCGCTTCCCTCCTTCTCCATTTTGAGAAAGCGGGCAAGCTGCTCCTTCAACTCGACGAAGGAGGATTTGAGCCGCGCATCGCGCGACGGTGTGGAATAGGTCTCCCAGTCGCCCGACGTGCCGTAAATATTCCGCGGCAGGCGCGAAGGCTGGGCACGCTCCTGAATCCCCGCGCGCAAGGCGATATCCACCGCCTGCACACGATAATGAAGATCGTCGCAGAGCTCGCGCATCATCAGGCGCGTCTCGCGTATGGGATCGTAGACGACATTATGCGCGGCGACGGCCTGACGCACATAGTCGTAATACCCCATGGCCCGCCCCTTGAAGAGGAAGCGCGCCGCATGCCAGCTCCGGTTGCGGGTGTCGGCATTGCCGTAAAACTGCTCGGCCGACCAGTCCTTGAGCGTGACATTGGACGCTGGCACGACATGCCCGCCCATCAGCGCCCCGTCTTCGCCGGGCGACGCGCCGACAAGCGTCAGCGGACGGAAATTCTTGAACCCCGCCCCCATGCCGGGCGAGGCGCGCACGAAGCGCTGGCCGTAACTTCCCCGCGTCAGCGAGTTATCCGGATGACTGTCGATGAAACGGATGCGCCCATCCGCCGTCACCTTGTAGACGACGGCGACATGCCCGTTCGGATCGTAAATCACGGTGCCCGGGCGGATCGCGGCCCGGGAAATCTCCACCGGGTAGAAATCGAAAGGCTCCCCGCGCGCGATGCCCGGCTCGAAGCGATACATGGCGGTTGAAACCCTGTTCGCCATTTCGCGCATCGCCTGATAACCATTGGGATAATTTCCCGACACGGAAGATACGAAATCGCGGCGGCTGTAAACGTAATTGCCGTGCCGCGAATAGCGCAGATCGCGCGAGCGCCCCACCGCCGCCACGCCATCGGCATAGGAAAACGGCAACCCGTTCTTCCAGGCGAAATAGCCGCGCAGCATGTAAGGCAGGTCCGCGCAATCCGCATAGAAGAAGAGCCCCTTGGGGTCGGAGGCGCGATAGATGTTCCACGGTCCCTTGAGGCATTCGTCGAAACTGCGGCAGCCGCTCTCGCCGATGGCCGTCACGAAGTCGCCGAAGGCGCGCTCGTCGCTCTCGGTCCAGGCCGTCCTGGTGATCCGCCATTGAAAATCGCGCGGTGCCTGCGTGTCGACGGGCGCACGGCCCGCGGCATAATCCGGCCCGTCCAGCGCCGTGCCCACAGGCGCCATGGCAGCTGAATCCGCGCGCGCCGGCCCGGCACCGGTCAGCATCGCAACCGCTGCCACGCAAAGCATTGCCTGCAGCTTCATGGGAAGCCCCCTCCCTCTCGCTAAGTACCCCGCTCACACAGCTAACCATAAGTCGGGAGGACATGTCTTTCGCCCTATCGCCTTTATTTTAAGCATTGACTTAATTAAGTAACGAAAACAATATGGCGCATGGAAATCTTCACGGCACTCGCCGATCCCACACGGCGGCACATCGTTGAAATGCTGAGCGAGGGCGAGCTCTCCTCGGGAGAAATATCGCGCCGCTTCGAGATGAGCGCACCCGCCATCTCGCAACATCTGAAGGTGCTGAAGAAGGCGCATCTTGTCCGCACGCGTGTGGATGCCCAACGGCGGATCTACTCGCTGGACCCGCAAGGGATTTCCGAAGTGGAGCAATGGCTGCAGCGCATCCGGCAGTTCTGGAATCCGAAACTCGACGCGCTGGAGCGGGCGCTCCGCGCGGACACCGACCGGGAGGGCAAATCATGAGCGGGACAGATGCGGACAAGGGAGAGATCGTGGCGTTCCATGCCGCAAGATTCCGACGCGCCTTGCCCGCCCCGCCCACACGCGTCTGGGACTACCTGACCCGCACCGAGATGTTGCCGAGCTGGTTCGGCAATGGCGAGATCGAACCGCATGCCGGCGGCGCGGTGAGACTGATGGACGGCCATATCAGGGGAACCGTCACCCAGTTTCGGCCCCCGCATTTCCTCGCCTACACCTGGAATGTCTTCGACCCGGGAGAGGACGTCTCCTCCCATCCTGAATCCTACCTGCAGCTCGAACTCGGGATGCAGGACAACAACGACACCGTTCTCACCCTCACCCACTTCCCGATCCCGGAACCGTTCCGGAAACAGACCTGCATGGGCTGGCACACATTTCTGGACCTCGTGGAGGCGAGCGTGAAGGGCGGGCCGGTACCCGCCCGGAGCGACCTCATGCCCCGCAACGCTGCGCTCTACGGCGTCGACCTCGACAATCTCGCAAGGTGATCATCATGAGCGACGAGTACGGCAGGCTGATCGACCGGCATACGGTGCGTTTCGAGCGCCTACTTCCCGGCCCCATCGATCGCGTCTGGAAATATCTGACCGATGCGGAGCTGCGCGGCACATGGTTCGCCGGCGGCCCGATGGAGCCCCGCGTGGGCGGAAAGATGGACATCGTCTTCGACAACAGCCATCTCGGCCCCCATCCCGCCGAACCGCCCGAGCGCTTCAAGCAGTATGGCGGCCGTTTCGAGAGCAAACATGTGGTTACCATCTACGAGCCGCCGCACAGGCTCGGCTTCACCTAGGGCGACGATCTCGATCCGGAAGGCTGCGTCGTCGAATTCGAACTGACCGAGGAAGGCGACAAGGTCCGTCTCGTCCTCACCCATCGCCGGCTGTCGGACGTCGACGGCGCGATCAATGTGTCGGGCGGCTGGCACACGCATCTGCGAATGCTTGTCGAACAGCTCGAAGGCAACCCCGGAACGCCCTTCTGGACGGCGTTCGACGGCGTGGAAGACGAATATCGCCGCCGCTATGCGGACAAATAGCGAGAGAGGGAAACATGGCGGAAACGACGATAAGGCCCTTCCTGATGTTCGAGGGACAGGCCGAGGAAGCGATGAACCTCTATCTGTCCCTCTTCCCCGGCACCCGTGTCGACGGCATCACCCGCTACGGGCCGGAAGGCCCCGGCCCCGAAGGCTCGGTACAGCTCGCGGCCTTTACCGTGGCGGACCAGCCTGTCATGTGCATCGACAGCCATGTGTCGCATGATTTCGGCTTCACGCCGTCTTTTTCCTTCTTCGTCGATGTCGCTTCCGAAGAAGAGCTCTCTGCCCTCGCAGCGGCGCTCGGCGAAGGCGGAACAGTCCTCATGCCGCTCGACAATTACGGCTTCAGCCGGAAATTCACCTGGCTCAATGACCGCTTCGGCGTCTCCTGGCAACTGAACCTGCCATAGAAGATGCCCGTAGCGAATTGCTGCGCGAAGCTGTGGCGACATCAAACGTTGTGAGCCGATTGACCGGCTCACAACTCATTCGTTGACGCTACTCCGCCGCCGCCTTCCTCGCCTCAGGCAGAAGGTCCGGCGGTGTGCCTTCATCCACCATGTGGCGGATGGCATCTTCCAGCGTCATGGAGACCTGCTCCTTGGTGCCGAGACGGCGGATCGAGAAAGTCTTCTCCTCCGCCTCGCGCTTGCCGGCCACGAAGATCACCGGCACCTTGGCAACCGAATGCTCGCGGACCTTGTAGTTGATCTTCTCGTTGCGCGTGTCGAGCTCGGCGCGCACACCCGCTTCGCGAAGCTGGCGCACGGCTTCCCCGGCATACTCGTCCGCCTCGGAGGTGATCGTCGCGACCACCACCTGCACCGGCGCGAGCCAGAGCGGGAAGCGGCCCGCATAATGCTCGATCAGAAGGCCCATGAAGCGCTCGAACGTGCCGAAGACAGCGCGATGCAGCATGACTGGGCGATGGCGGTTGCCGTCTTCGCCCACATAGCTCGCATCAAGCCGTTCCGGCAGCACATAATCGAGCTGCAACGTGCCCGCCTGCCAGGTCCGACCGATGGCATCCGTCAGGTGGAATTCGAGCTTCGGCCCGTAAAACGCGCCCTCGCCTTCCGCGAAGTCGAAATCGAGCCCGGCCGACGTCAGCGCATCGGCGAGCGACTTTTCCGCCCGGTCCCATGTCGCGTCGTCGCCTGCGCGCACGTCCGGCCGCGTGGCAAGTTTGTAGGAGATCTTCGTCAGCCCCATGTCGTTATAGACGCGGGAGAAGAGATCGAGGAACCGGCGCGTTTCGTCCGTCACCTGGTCTTCCCGGCAGAAGATATGCGCATCGTCCTGCGTCATCTGGCGCACGCGCATCAGCCCGTGCAATGCGCCATGCGGCTCGTTGCGGTGGCAGCAGCCGAATTCGGCCATGCGCAGCGGCAGGTCGCGATAGGACTTCGTGCCCTGCTTGAAGATCTGCACATGCGCCGGACAGTTCATCGGCTTCAGCGCCAGCAGGTTCGCCTCGCCCGTAATGACCGGAGCTTCTTCTTCCGTGGACGGAATCTCGTCCGGCACGACGAACATGTTTTCGCGGAACTTGCCCCAATGGCCGGACTGCTCCCACAGCTTGTTGTCGATCAGCTGCGGCGTCTTCACCTCGTTATAGCCATCCGCATCGAGCCGGCGGCGGATATAGGCTTCGAGCTCCCGCCAGATGAGGAAGCCCTTGGGGTGCCAGAAGACGGACCCTTGCGCTTCCGGCTGGAAATGAAAGAGATCCATTTCCTGGCCGAGCTTGCGGTGGTCGCGTTTCTCCGCTTCCTCAAGCATCGTCAGATAGGCCTTGAGGTCCTTCTCGTTCGCCCAGGCCGTGCCATAAATGCGCTGGAGCATCTCGTTGCGGCTGTCGCCGCGCCAATAGGCACCGGCGAGCTTGGTGAGCTTGAACGCCTTGCCCAGCATGCCCGTGGACGGCAGATGCGGCCCCCGGCAAAGGTCTTTCCAGTTCCCCTGCCGGTAGACGGAGACTTCCTCGTCCTTCGGCAGGTCGGAAATGATCTCGGCCTTGTAAACCTCGCCGATGCTCTTGAAATGCTCGATGGCCTCGTCGCGGTCCCAGACTTCGCGCTGGATCTTCTCGTCGCGATCCACGATCTCGCGCATCCGCGCCTCGATCTTCTCGAGGTCTTCCATGCGGAAGGGCTCTTCGCGCGCAAAGTCGTAATAGAAGCCGTTCTCGATGACCGGCCCGATGGTGACCTGCGTCCCGGGGAACAGTTCCTGCACCGCTTCGGCCATCACATGCGAAGCATCATGGCGCAGCAGGTCCACCCCGTCGTCGCTGTCGCGCACCACCACCTCGATGGCGCAATCCTTGTCGATGGTCGCAGAGAGGTCCTTCATCTCGCCGTCGATCTTCAGCGCAACCGCCTTCTTGGCGAGCGACTTGGAGATGCTTTCGGCGAAGGCGAAGCCATCCATCGGTTTTTCGATTTCACGGACCGAGCCGTCCGGCATTTTCAGTGCAATCATTGTCGTCTCTCATGCCCGTCACGCGGGTCGTTTCTCAAACAGTCCGTGCAGCGTCCTTATCCGCCTCATGCGCCTTCATGGTCTCGGCGGCCATCTTCTTCATCGCACGCTCGGTCCAGATGCCGTAACGCCAGGGGGCCCAGAAGGGCGCAGGCTCCAGCGTCAGCGGCACCGGGTCGAAGCCATGGCTGCCGCCCGGCCTGCACCGCAGGATGCGCGACAGGCCGAGCCAGAAGCCGCGCCACGGCCCGAAGCGGTCGATCGCCTCCGCCGTATAGGCCGAACAGGTCGGCAGATGCCGGCAATTCGACCCCAGAAGCGGTGACACGATCAGGCTGTAAGCCCGGATCATGCCCCGCATCAGCCAGGAAACGGCCTTTCCAACCGGGCGGTCGGCTGTCATGCGCCACTCTTGCGTACTTTGGCATCCAATCCCGATTCGCCCGCGAAATGCGGGCGGAACCGGACCTTGTTAGCCCTAATTTCCGGGGGGCACAACCGGCGCTCCGCACGGACGGAGTGAGGCCGGAACCTTCCGGAAAACGATGAAAAATCAGGAAAATGAAGCCGCCCGGACGACAGTCAGGCGCGCAGGAGCGGCCGGGCCCGGGGTCAGTCCGCCGGGCCGGTGCTAGTGAGGGTATCGGGCTGCGAGACAGTCCCACTCCTCAGGTCGATGATTTGCGCGTCCTGAAACACGTATCTGCTAATCCGTTTCGCGGGCAGCATCGCCCGCCGATGTAATGGATATAGCGTAGGCACTTATGGTTGAGAAGGGGTTACGGAACCGCTCCCGCGCGGAGCCCACCGTCAATCCGGCTTTGATCTGCTGTTTTGGATTTGTTGGCCGAACCTTAATCAAATCAGCGCAGCCTTCCCTTAAGTGAACTCTCTATTTTGCGGAGTAAAAGGGCATTCGGATGCTCGGGAGATTTTTCAGATGGGGTGGCGCCGGAATTGGACTGGCCGTTCTGGGCCTGATCTTCTTCGTCATGTTCGTCTTCGGATACCACAAGTGGATCTGGTATTCGGTCGTGCCCCATGTCCGCTACATGGAGGTAAAGATCGACCTCACCCTGGACGGTGAACCCGTCGAAATGAGGTCCGTCACGCGCTGCCGTTATCACTACGAGCCGCATGGTCCGCTGGCAGTAAACTTCAGAACGGGATTTCGACCGAGCCGTGGAGTGCTTGCCAAGCGTCTTTCCGACGGGCGCGGCTTGGTGATCATGCCCGGCGCCATTTGTCAGAGGTTCGGCATTCTCTACGGAGAAAAGGACCGCTGGCACGAGCTGACGATCAATGCATTCCGAGACTTCCATATCTACCTGCTGGACGACGCCGATAACCCAAAGGTCATCGGCTATCCAATCCTACCGCAATATCTCGAAGAGCCGGACGCGAGGATAAAGATCCAATCAATCAGGTACCGGGAACCGACCAAGGCGGACCCCACAGACCCGACGAAGGAAGTTGGATGGCTGGAATGGCCCGAGAATGACGACATCCGACCATTTGCTCCCATCAGTGGAACAAAAAAGTGGGTTGGATTGTTCGCATCCCTTTTGCCGAGGGAAGAGTGGTCGAAGGTCGAACAGATCTCAAAAGTTCTCGGGAGCCGTAAGACACCGTCAGCCGATATCCACGAAACCGTTCGCGAGCACTATGAAAATCTCGACTTTGACGGCCTCCCTTTTTTTGAGGATTGGAAGAAAGTATCTGCAAGTTTCGTTGGGAATGTGGTCGAGGTGTCTACCGCAACGGTTCCGTGGTGGGTAAACCTCGAACGAGTAGACCGAGTTGCTTACATGAAGTCGGACTGGGCGTGCGGTTCGCAGCTTAATCGGCATTTTGGATTCCACCTGCCTCCCTTGCCATCGCTTCAGGTGAACGGAAGACTGACAGCCGACAAACTCAAAACTTCTTCTGGACCTGCTTTTGATCCTGTCACAGGGCTTCTCATAGAAATTGGAAGCTATTGCATGGTTTCAACGAGATTGCTGAAATAAAGCTCCCAGCATTCTGTCAAATTGACATTCGAACATCGAACCAAATCTGGAAGATCATCAATGCTGCCGAAGCTTCACCCGCCCCTTCCGCGTTCGGTCCGACTAGGGACCTTTGACAGGAGACAGCGATGTTCGGCAAGTCTCTGAAATGGATTGGCGTCACCGCCGCAATGCTTGCAACGAGCGTACTTTTCCTTGTCTTCTTTGCTGTCGATGGTCACAAAGCCATCTGGTACTCGGTCGTTCCCGACTACCAATACATCGAAGCGAAAGTCGACCTCACGCTTGATGGCGAGCGAATGGAAATCAGCGCCGTTGGGCGCTGTCGTTGGCGGCAGGGCACGAACATTCAAGGTCAGTTCGACGGGAAAACAGGTTTCTACCTGACAGGCGGTGCCTTGGCCAAACGGCTATCCGATGGTCGTGGGCTGGTGGTGGTACCACGCTCGTTTTGTGGCTACCTCGGACTAGCAGGGCTCAAAGGGAATACCTGGCAGCGTCTGTTGGGTAATCCGCTACGCGGATTCAATTTCCTGCTTCTGGACGATGCCGACGCGCCGCAAACAATCGAAATGCCGATCCTGCCGCATTATCCCAACCAACCTGGCGCACGGCTAGTCGTTCATAGTGTCGAATACCGCAAGCCTTCAGTCCCGAAAATTACCGATCCAACACGAGAGGTCGGCTGGCTGGAATGGCCCGACGAGAACGAAAAACGCCACAAAAAGGTGAAGGCGGAAAAACTTTGGATTGGATTATATGCCTCGGTGCTCCCACGAGAAACCTGGGAGCAAGTCGCACAGATACCGGACGTGTTCCGGGGCAGGACGACCCCTTCCGCAAACATGGAAGAGGACATTCGCAAGAAGTTCGGACACCTGAATATGAAGGGGCTCCCTTCATATAAAAACTGGCGAAAGATTGATGTGGTCGCTGAGGATGGTGTGGTCCGTCTTTCGTCCGACACGCCCCCCTGGTGGATTACGCTGAGACGTGCTGACAGGCTCGACTACAAAGGGGTGCCCGGCTTGTGCCTGACTGAAAACTTCAAGAAACACTACAATTTCTCGCCCCCGCACGCTCTGGAGGTGAACGGAGAGCTGGTGGCGAAAGAAATCCCTAAGGGCGGTGGGATGGCATTCGATCCGAACACCGGACTACTGATCGAAATCGGCAGCGCTTGCGCCATATCGAACAGAATTCTCAAGTCAAACTAGGCCAAATGACAAAGGCAAGCTTGAGCGCGCATTCAGAGCAGAACCGAGAAACAAAGATATCGTCTACTCGATCTCATTGCCCAAGTTTCTGGATTGAAAATTCCCCAAGCGGAGAGATGGAGCCATGATCGATACAAGCTTAAAATGGGCGGGCGGCATTTTGGGCGTGGGCGCTGTGAGCCTCTTCCTTTTTGTCCTGGACCCGCCAGCTTTGAAAGAAGAAACCTGCGCTAAAGCAGAGTCCCTCCGCGTTTCGATTGCCGGAGTTGAATTTCACTTCCCGTCTCCCCGCAATATCGACCTTCACGGGGAGATGGCCCCAGATCGCGCACCCGGTGCTATTACGGATTACTGCCAAGGGACAAGCGAAGCGCCATTCATCATATCTTCCGCTCACCTACGGCCTCACCCGACGTTCAAACACAACGACCTCCTTTATCGCCTCGGTTATATTTCCATCGATCAAAGCACCGATGAATCCGATGCCTACCTTCTTCACAACATCGAGTTGGCCCTTGCGTCGGGCGGCAGGCTGGAACCGGTTGTAGAAGCTCAGAATCTCCTGCTGGCAAAGGAGAAAGCAAAAGGCGCATCCCGGGAGCAATGGTATGCCACGGAAAAACCGGGACTGTTCGGACGCCCGGCGGCGTTTCAATGCCGCATAGTGTCCAACTTCATGTCGGACGTGAAAGGGGACACCACCAAGTGGTGCGTCGCCTTTATTCCGATAGCAAAAAACCTTCGGATCTCAGCCCTGTTTTTTGCAGCCC
The DNA here is from genome assembly GCF_011762095.1 of Parvibaculum indicum. Classification (GTDB taxonomy): domain Bacteria; phylum Pseudomonadota; class Alphaproteobacteria; order Parvibaculales; family Parvibaculaceae; genus Parvibaculum; species Parvibaculum indicum. The sequence goes on from NZ_JAASQO010000001.1 coordinate 444,597, forward strand.
GCGCCCCATATCAGGAGTGGAACCTGCTGGTCGAGAATATCGAACGCTGGGTACTCAGCAGGATTCCTCCGGACCAAACGGACAAGACCTACCTCTCATCGAAACCAAAATCGGTTTTCGATCTTCTCGAGACCTACACCGGCTCCCGGCCACACAAATAGACGCAGCCGGGCCATGATCATGAGTCGATAGGAAAGCTTTTCAAACCTTCTCCGTCCCGGCCATCGCCTTGTCCACGGCATCTTCCACCGCGTCGAAGACGAGAAGCGTGGAGGCATGGCGGGCCTTGTAGTCGCGGACGGGCTCGAGGACTTCGAGATCCTTCCACTTGCCGCCATAAATCTCGCGCGGCGGCTCACCGCCCTCTTTCAGCATGGCCCGCATGGCCGCGCCGACCTCGTGGAGTTCTTCGGCGGTCGAGCCGATCACATGCCGCGCCATGATGGAGGATGAAGCCTGCCCCAGCGCGCAGGCCTTCACATCCGCGCCATAGGCGACCACCTTGTCGCCCTCCATCTTCACATCGACCGTCACCTTGGAACCGCAAAGCTTCGACACTTGCGTCGAGGACGCATCCGGCGCGTCGAGACGCTCGCAAAGCGGAATATCCGCCGCAAGTTCCAGAATGCGCTTGTTGTAGATGTCGTTCAGCATGCGTCTAAAACCTCAGCCGGCGACCCGCCAGCTCGTGCCCTGCGGCCCATCCTCGATCTGGATACCGTTTTCCACCAGCTCGTCGCGAATGCGGTCGGCCTCGGCGAAATTCTTCTCCTTGCGCGCCGCATTGCGGGCGGCGATCAGCTTCTCGATTTCCTCAGCCTCTATATTGGGTCCGAGGCCCGCCCCTGCAAACCATTCTTCCGGGTCCATCTGCAGCAGGCCGATCACGGCGCCTGCCCCAATAAGCTCGCTCTTGAGCTGCGCCCGCGTACCTAGGTCCGTCTCGCTATTGGCCCGCGAGGCGAGATCGAAAAGCACGGCCAGCGCCTTGGGCGTGTTGAGGTCGTCGCACAGCGCTTCCATGAAGACCGGCGGCACGCCGTCATTCGCGCCCCGCTCCGCCTTCACATCGGCAAGCCCCCGCAGCGCCCCGTAAAGCCGGTCGAGCATCCGCCGCGCCTGCGCAAGGCCCTCGGCGGTCCAGTCCAGCGGCTGGCGGTAATGGCCGTTCAGCAGCGCAAGGCGAATGGCCTCGCCCGGCGCTTCCTTGATGAGGTCGTGCACGAGCAGGACATTGCCGATCGACTTCGACATCTTCTCCTTCTCGATATTCACGAAGCCGTTATGGAGCCAGAAGCGCGCAAAGGTCTTGCCGCCATGCGCGCATGTGCTCTGCGCCAGCTCGTTCTCGTGATGCGGGAACTGAAGGTCGATGCCGCCGCCATGAATGTCGATGGTCTCGCCCAGATGCTTCTCGATCATCGCCGAGCATTCGATATGCCAGCCGGGCCGCCCGCGGCCCCAGGGGCTCTCCCAGCCGGGCTGGTCAGCGGCGGAGGGCTTCCAGAGCACGAAGTCCGCCGGATCCTTCTTGTAGGGCGCCACTTCCACCCGGGCGCCCGCGATCATGTCGTCCCGGTCCCGGCCCGACAGCGCGCCATATTCGGCATCGCTCGGCACGTTGAAGAGCACATGCCCGTCGGCCTCATAGGCATGACCGCTCTCGACGAGACGCGAGATCATCGAAATCATGCCGTCGATGGTCTCGGTCGCCAGCGGCTCGATATCGGGCGACAGCACGCCGAGCGTCCCCATGTCGGCGCGGTAGATGTCGGCATATTTCTCGGTGACCTCGGAGATGGGCACACCCTGCTCCGCCGCTGCCTTGATGATCTTGTCCTCGATATCGGTGATGTTGCGCGCATAGACGACATGCGGGTAGAGGCGGCGCAGCAGCCGCGCCAGCACGTCGAACACCACGGCTGGCCGCGCATTGCCGATATGGGCGTAGTTGTAGACGGTGGGGCCGCAGACATACATCGTCACCCGCTGCGGATCGAGCGGCTCGAAGACCTCTTTCCGGCGGGTCAGCGAGTTGTAGAGGGTGAGCGTGTAGCTGCTTTTTTCAGAATTCATGAGGTGCTCCACCGGGCGGTAGGTCTCTTCTGCCCCGCCCTTCTGTGCCGTTGTTAAAGGAAGGGTTTTCCCCCCGCAAGGCCGCGATACCGGCGATCCGAATGGCGGTTTCCTGCGTCTAAAGAGGCGGGCCGGCCCTCCGTCTGGCCGCCACTTTGCGCCCAGTAAGAAACCTGCAAAACTTGATAGCCAGTTTTCGCAAAGCTATATGCATCCTTTAGACGGTGTCACATCAACTACGGCATGGCATAAGACCCGTGCTTGATGGGCAAAATAGGTAGTTACGGCAATGGATTAGCTGGAGCTGCCTATGACTTGAACCGGCAGGCGCCCGGCGCGAAAGCGGCGGGCATCGGCCGGGAAACCCCTAAAAGAGATTGGTCGAAATGGACATGAATCCGGTTGATGGGCTTCGGGCCCACAAAGAAGAAGAGCGTAACAAGGTGATCCAGAAGCCGAGCCGCGAAGAAGCCGAAGCCGCCGTACGTACCCTCATCGCATGGGCGGGCGACAACCCCGACCGCGAGGGCCTGCTGGACACGCCCGGCCGCGTGACCCGCGCCTATGAGGAATTTTTCGCCGGCTATCAGGAAGACCCCTACAAGGAGCTGGGCCGCACCTTCGAGGAGGTCGAGGGCTACCACGACATGGTGATGCTCAGGGATATCGACATCGAATCCCATTGCGAACACCACATGGTGCCGATCCTGGGCCGCGCCCATGTCGCCTATGTGCCGACGCGCAAGGTGGTGGGCATTTCGAAGCTCGCCCGCGTGATCGAGATTTTCGGCAAGCGCCTCCAGACGCAGGAAACCATGACGGCGCAGGTCGCCGACTGTATCAATCAGGCGCTGGAGCCGCAGGGCGTCGCCATCCTGATCGAGGCCAAGCATCAATGCATGACCACGCGCGGCGTGAAGAAGCCCGAAGTTGCGACCATCACCTCGCAATTCACCGGCGTCTTCCGCGAAGACCCGCGCATGGAAGCCCGCTTCATGCAGATGATCCGCGGATACTGATACGGGGCCTTCAGTCCCCGCTTTGACATCAGGCCCCGCCCTTCATTGAATGGCGGGGCCTTTCATTTCCGGAGCACGAAATGAGCGATACCTATTTCAGTCCGCGAGGGGACAAGGCCGAGATGGAAGAAGGCCCGGGCTTTTCGCCGAAATTCGACGCGGACGGCCTCATCACCGTCGTCACCACCGACGCGGAAACGGGCGACATTCTCATGGTCGCCTATATGAACGAGGAAGCCCTGACGAAAACCATCGAAACCGGCGAAGCCTGGTACTGGAGCCGCTCGCGCGGCGAGCTCTGGCACAAGGGCGACACGAGCGGCCAGCTCCAGACGGTCGTTGAAATGCTGACCGATTGCGACCAGGACACGATCCAGCTCAGGGTAAAGGTCGGCGGCGATGGCGGCTGCTGCCATGTCGGCTACCGTTCCTGCTTCTATCGCCGGGTGCCGCTGAAAGACGAGGCGGGCAAGCCGCTCGCGCTCCAGCCCACCGGCGCACAGAAACTCTAGGCACCGCTCCCTTCGGCGATGGCCATTTTTCGCCTCAATGCACACATAGGAAGGAAATGTTTGCGTGTCTTCCAGTGAGCCGTCCCCGATGAAACAGCCTTCCCCCACCTCCAGACGCCGTCCCGTCGTCGGCATCGCGCTCGGAGCGGGCGTCGCGCGCGGCTGGACGCATATCGGCGTCCTTCGCACACTGCGCAAGGCCGGTATCGAGCCCCACATCATTTCCGGCACCTCCATCGGGGCGCTGGTCGGCGGCTGCGAGGCGGCGGGCAAGCTCGACGTTCTGGAAGACTTCGCCCGCTCGCTCACAAGGCGGCGCATGCTGAGCCTGCTCGATTTCCGCTTCCGCTCCTCCGGCCTCATCGGCGATGCGAAGCTGCGCGAGATCATGCATACCCATCTCGCCGACCTGAACATCGAGGATATGGAACGCCGCTTCGTCGGCGTGGCGACCGAACTCACCACCGGCCACGAGCTCTGGCTGCATGAGGGCGGCCTCATCGACTCGATCCGCGCCTCCTATGCCCTGCCCGGCGTCTTCTCGCCCGTTTCGGTCGACGGCCGCTGGCTCATCGACGGCGCGCTGGTGAACCCGGTTCCCGTCTCCGTCGCCCGCGCGCTCGGCGCCCATGTGGTGATCGCGGTGAACCTCAATAACGATCCCTTCGACCCCTCGGGCCGGGCGCGCCATGTCGGCCGCCAGCCCGAACTCTATTACCGCTCGCCCGAGGAAGCGCGCTCCGACGACGAGCTTCTCGAAGAGCTGGAGGAGGAACTGGAGGAAGAGGAACGCGCCAAGGGCCTGCGCCGCAATGGCGAGGGCGAGCCCGACAGCATGTCGGAACGCATTTACGACATGCTGTTCGGCTGGAGCCGCAAAAACAATGAAGAGCACGAGCTGATGAAGAAGGTCGTCGGGCGCGAAAGCCCGCGCGAACCCGGCATCGCTTCCGTCATGCTCGCCTCGCTCAATATCGTGACCGACCGCGTGGGCCGCATGCGCATGGCAAGCGACCCGCCCGACGTCATGATCGCGCCGCGCGTGGCGCATCTGAGCCTGCTGGATTTCGACCATGCGGAAGAGCTGATCGCCCATGGCGAGGAGGCCGCCGAAGAGGCGCTTCCCGTGATCCGCGAAGCGATCGAAATGGCCCGGTAGGAAAACCTAGCCGTTGGCGATGTAAAGCTGCAGCGCTTCCTTCTCCATCACCGTTTCGGCAATGCGATGCTTCACCACATCGCCGATGGAGATAATGCCGATCAGCCGTTCGTCCTCGATAACCGGCAGATGGCGGAAGCGGCCTTGCGTCATGGCATCCATGAGCTGTTCCGCCGTGTCCGACAGGCTGCAGGTTATGACCCTGGAGGTCATCACATCGCGGGCCGGGCGCTCCAGCGCCTCCTTCCCTTCCCGCGCAACCGCCTTGACGATATCGCGTTCGGAAAGGATGCCGAGCACACGCTCTCCCTCGGTCACCAGAACGGCGCCAATGCGGCGCTCGGTGAGTTCGCGCGCGACGTCGGCGACAGGCTTGTCCGGCCCGACCGTCGACACTTCGTGGCCTTTTTCCTTCAGGATCGAGGCAACATTCATGGCAACTCCTCCGTCCTCGCGGGCCCCGGATTCACGATCCCGGCCCGTGTTACTGCCCCGTAGTCGGGCGTACCCGGCATTCCTCCCAAAACGCCGGATACTGCAGACAGCATCCCTCGAAATCATGATGCGGCATCACGCCGCACCAGGCAAGCGGTATGTTACAGAATGGTAAGATTGCCGTTGTACCCGACCTTTCCAAAGGTTGTTTTGACACTGGCGGTGCGCGGCCCGGATAATCCGCTCAAAATCACCCCCGTCAGTTCGGGCAACCCCAGAGGCCCAATTCCATATGTGGCAGCGCTCTTACCTGCAAAGGCTCAAACGCGACATCGACCTCTGGATCGAACGCGGATGGGTGACGCCCGCCAACGCCGAAGCGATACTTGAGGAAGCCTCCCGAACGCCGGACACGCGGCGCACGCCCGCCATCCTTGCCATCCTCGGAGCGGTGCTGATCGGCTTCGCCGCCATGAGCTTCGTGGCCGCGAACTGGGCGGAGCTGTCCAAGCTGACCAAGCTCGCCCTGATCGGAACGGGCCTCGTGGCCGCCTATGGCGTCGCCTGGCAAACGGACCGGCGCGGGCATCCCGCCTTCGCGCAGGCCGCGCTTCTGACGGGCCTGTGCCTCTTCGGCGCGGCCATCATGCTGATCGCCCAGATCTACCATATCCAGACGGACGATCCCGGCGGCGTCCTGGCCTGGTGCATCGCCGCGCTCGCCGCCGCGGCCATCCTGCCCTCGCGCCCCGCGCTGGCACTGGGCATGCTGCTCGCCGCCGTCTGGTCGGGCTTTGCCCATTCGCTCTATCCGCAGATCCCTCATCTCGGCTTCTTCCTGCCCTGGCTTTTTGCGCTGGCGCTGACCCTTCGCTTTTCCTGGGTCGCCGGCTTCCACCTCTGGATCGTCACGGGCTATGCATGGCTCGCCCTCAATGCCGGTCCCATCGGCGACTGGATGGGCGTCGGCCCGGCGGCCATTGCCGCGCTTGTCGTGCTCGATGCCATCGGGCTCTGGCTCGCCGCGCTCGCGCTCCGGAGCCGCCTGCCCCGCTTTGCCGACGTGGCCGAGGATTACGGCATCGTCGTCGCCTTCGCCGTTTTCTGGATCCTGCATGTCATCCCTGCCAATGAAGCAGGAACGGTAAACGGGCTCTGGATCGGTGTCGCCCTTGCCATGGCGCTTACCGTTCTGGCCATCGGCGCCGCTGCGCTGGCTCGGCACCGGCTGGAAGCCCGGCACGCCGTCGCGATCGGCGGCATGTCGCTCGCTGCGCTCGCCTATCCGCCGCTGATGCATGTGATGGGCCCCGCCATCGAATGGATCTATTCGGCGGCGTTCCTGGCCCTTTCCGTCTGGCTCGTTTCCTACGGCACGTCGCGGCACAGCCGCTTCCTCGTCAATGGCGCTTTCGCGGCCTTCGCTGCCGAAGTGCTCTATCTCTACTTCGCAACCTTGGGCACCATGCTCGACACCGCGGCCTTCTTCCTGATCGGCGGCCTGCTGCTGATCGCGGGCAGCCTCTTCTTCGAAAGGCTGCGCCGCCGCATGGTGAAAGCGGCAAGCGAAGAAGAAGGAGCCGCGTCATGACCGGCAGCAGACGTTTCGCCATCGGGCTCGGTGTGCTGCTCGCAGGCCAGATCGCCTTTCTGGGCTGGATGATCGCCGACCGCGTCAGCCTGCTCGGCTCGGACAAGGTCGTGACGCTGCGCACCATGCCGATAGACCCGCGCGACATCTTTCGCGGCGACTATGTCGTGCTGCGCTACGACATCTCCGATATCGCGCTCACCGCCTACAAGGGCACGACCGACCTTGCCGAGGGCGACACCGTCTATGTGGAACTGGGCAAGGACAAGTCCGGCGAATGGAGACCCGTCGGTCTCGACACCAGGATGATGGAGCCGGCGGAGGGAAACCACATCATACGTGGACGGATCACTCATATCGACAGGCGCAATCCAGGGCCGACGGCGGAGCGGAAAGAACCGCGCGAAGTGCCCTGCCCGTTTTGCGGCACAGCGCATATCGCCTATGGCATCGAAAGCTATTTCGTGCCCGAAGGCGAAGGACGCGACATCGAAACCGCTCGCAATCGGGCGGAATTGACCGTCGACGTCGCGCTCGCCGACGACGGCGAAGCCGCCATCAAATCCCTCGGCATGGATGGCAAGACGATCTACAACGAGCCGTTGTTCTGATCCGGTGCGACGCCTCCTGCCATAACGCCCTCCAAACGGGCATTGGCAGCAAGGGCAGCCTTACTGGAAAATATCCGACTCTTTGTAGCTTTCATATTTGGGACGCCAATTCAGCTCGCCCGGCAGCCTGTTTGAAGACATCTGCTGATCCAGAGTCGGTCCCTCCCCCCAATCGCCATATTTGTCGACGACCTCCTCGACGGAAAGTATCTCGAACTCGCATTCATGACCGAAGTGGCGGGCTATCCCGCTCGCGATCTCGCCGGTCCTGACGCCGGTTTCCGCCGAAGCATTGAAATGCCCGACCGCCTCGGGCGTTTCGACGAGAAGTCTGTAGGCACAAGCCAGATCGTCTCTATGGACGAGCGGCCATCTTGTGTCGGGAGTCCCCCAGATCTCGACCGGACGGCCCGTTTTGGCGGCTTCAAGATAGTCTTCGAACACCCCGCCATCTCGGTCGTAGACCATTGCCGGATGTATGACTGCGGTCGAGAAGCGCTCGCTCTCCAGAAGCATACGAGCGTTCCTCACCATCCAGGCAAAAGATGGGATGGGATTGAAGGGACTGCTTTCATCCGCAATGTCGTCGCCGGTCGCACCATAGAGCCAGCAGCCGCCGGTATAGACCATCCTGAGCCGCTCACTTCGGTCGCCCAGTACGCCTTCGATTGCCGACAACACCCCCGCGTCGACGTCTCCCATGTCATCGGAAAATGTTGCTGCGGCTTGCACGATGGCGTCGCATCCGCGCACGGCGGCGCACCAGTTCTCGTGATTGCGCAGATCGCCTCGAATAGGCTCGACGCCGAGAGGTTCCAGCTTTTCATCCGACATGACGGAACGGCTGAGCGCCGTCACATGATGACCATGCGCCGTCAGCTCCCGGGCGACAGCGGAACCGATGAAACCCGTCGCTCCGAGAACGAGAACCTGTGTCACTTTCTTTCTCCCCGAACGCCATGCGCATGGCCACGCAATATAAAGACCTTATGACGGAGATATGCCGCCTTGCCGGAAATAAAGAGTGCTTTTGACGAATGGACGAGGCCCTCAGGATTGCACGCTTTCGGCGCGATGGGCATGACGATCGAGAAACGACGAAGGCGTCACCCCTCCAGCCAGTTCCCGTGGAAACCGAAGGGCACGCGCGTCGGCAGTTCCACGCGCGCGAGCGGACCGGAAGACATGTTCTCCGCGTCCAGCACCACGAAATCGCTGAGATTGCGCTCCCCGTCATAGACGAGCGAGGTGATGAACCCCTCGCCTTCCGGCGCATCCGCCGCGCGCGGCACGAAGACGGGTTCATGCACGAATTTACCCGCGCCCGGTTCCCATTCCTGCCGTTTGCCGGTTTCGAGATCGATATGCACCAGCGTGTCGAACGACGCCCCCGGCTCGGTTCCCCGCTTCTGCGACGCATAATAGCCATGCCTGTAGCCGAGCCCCGCAAAGCGTTCGTCGAGACGCGGAAACTCGCCGCCGAGATCGGTCAGCGCCTCTTCCGTGTAGCTGTCCGAATTGCTGTCGAGATCGAAGGTCCAGCGCACGAGCTGGCCCTGCTCGTCGCCAAGATCGGCGGGCGGACGCTGCCCGTTCGCGTCGGGAAAGAGCGGCACGCGGGAATATTTCATCATGTCGGCGACGACCCGTGTGCGCCCGCCCTCATGCAAGGTGAAGGCGTTCATCGGGTGATAGACATAGCAGGGATCGCCCGTGAACCAGCGAATGGTCTCGACGCCCGCATTGCGCGCCATGATGCCGATATGGCTGCCCGCATCCGGATCCCAGGCGATCACGGGCCCGCCATTCATGATGCGGTCCACATCGATGGTCGCCGGAAAGATCGGGAAGATGACATGCTCGTCCGTGGTGATGAAGTCATGCACCATCGCCGCATAAGGCGCGGTGAAGATGTCGCTGCGCGTCACCTGCCCCTCGCGGTTCACCACCACATAGGACATTTCCTTCGAGCCCGGTCCCGCTGCCATATAGCCGAAGAACAGCATCTCGCCCGTTTCAGGGTCGAATTTCGGATGCGCCGTCATCGGCCCCTGATAGGCGCCCGCGAAATCCCACGACCCGTCCGTGGACAGAGTGCCGGCATCCATGGAAACCGGCAGGCTGCCCTCATCGAGCGCCAGCAGGCGCCCGGCGTGATGGACGATATTGGTATTGGCGACGTTGTGGGAAAGCTCCTCTCCGCCCTCGGCCGGCGGCTCCCCGAAAGCGAGCCCCACGAGCCTGCGTCCCTCTTCGCGCTGGCGGTTGTATTGCTCGGTTCTGACCCAGCGATTGCGATAGCTCGCCTTGCCTCCCTCCACATGGATAGCATGGATCATCCCCTCGCCCAGAAACCAGTGATGCTTGTTCCCCAACGGCGGAAACATCGGGTTCGGCCCGTTGCGGTAGAGCGTACCGTGCAGCGCCGCCGGCAGCTCGCCCTCCGCCACCACAAGGTCCGGCGCATCGCATTCCGCCATCACGGGCGCGTAATTGTGCTGGAGATAGGTCGTCTTCGGGAATGGTTTCGACATGGGCCTTGCTCCTCCGCTGGCCGGGATAAAACACAGTCGCCTGCAAACTTATAACAGTGTTATATTCATACCGGCAAGCCACGTCAATGGATGACAAACACCGGCATCTCTGCCAGATACGAAAGCATGGCTATCGACGACGATCGGGCGGACAACCGCTCACGCATGGAAGTGAAGAAGGACGCCCAGCGCCAGGCACTGCTGGATGCGGCCAGCGAAATGCTCGTGCATGAAGGCCCGGGCGCCCTGTCCTTGCGCAAGCTCGCCAAAAAGGCCGGCGCCTCCACCATGGCGGTCTACACCGCATTCGGCGGCAAGGACGGGCTGATGGAAGCGCTGTTCGAGGAGGCCTTCGACCGTCTGGCACAGATGCAGGCGTCCGTGCCGCACGCCCCGGACCCGATGATATGGCTTGCCGATCTGGGCGCGGCCTACCGCGCCTTTGCGCTGGCGAACCCCGCCTATTATGCGCTGATGATCTCCGTCACCATGCCGCTGACCGAGCATGTCACGGAGGGTGAGGACGCCCCGCCCGCGCGCAGCATCTCCCACCACCCCGCCTACAGCTATCTCCACCATGCCGTGGAAGCCTGCATCGAGGCCGGTCTCTTCCGCGAAGGGCTCGCCGCGGGCGACGTGGCGGATATGCTCTGGGCGCACGTACACGGGCTTTGCAGCCTGGAGCTTGCCGGCTACTACGCCAATGAAAAGGCCGCGCAAGCCCGTTTCGACCTGTCGTCGGAAACGATCATGCGCGGCCTCGTCTCCGAGAAGGGCCGCCTGCGCCTCGAGGCGCGCTAGCCCCCTCCGTCGTCGTGCCGGAAGGTCGGCGCGTCAGGCGTCGTCGACGCCCGGGTTCACATTGGGAAAACGCCCGATGGGAAACGGCTTGTCGTCGCGCGCAAAGACAAAGAAGGCGACGCATTCCCACACATACTGGGCAAGGTTGCGGGTAAAGCCGCGCAGCTCCTCATTCTTCGCGCCGGTCACGGCGACCACGATCAGCTGCACGAGGCCGAGAAAGATCGACGCCCAGAAGGCCACATAGCCGAGAAAACCGAAAGCAATCATCCAGAGCAGCCGCGCAAAGAGTTCCGAGCGGTCGGCTTTCGTTTCGCTCGCGCTGCCGGAACCTGTCCCGTCGCTGCTGCCGGTCGTCGAAGCGGAAGGGTCGCTCATCGCTTATCTCCTCCTGAAAGGCATGGGTCCCCGAAAATCGCGGGATCGGGGAACGAATATGCCTTCCTGATGTGGGGAGATCGGCCGGGGTTTCAATAATCGGTCTGGCAACTATTCGCCCGACCGGCGCGGGCAGCGGCATTGGCGCCGGTCATCGCCCGCCATCTAACCACTGCCCGTACCCCACATTGCCCGGCCCGCCCGACGGCGACATGGGCACAGGATCGAAAAAGCCGAAAAGCAGGAGCCCGGCGAGAAACCCGCCGATATGCGCTTCCCATGCCACCGGCGCGGAGGTGCCGAGCCCGGAGGTAAAGCCGGTCGGACCGAACAGCAGATTGATGCCGATCCAGGCACCCACGAAAATGAGCGTGTTCTTGTTGGTCAGCGCCGCGCCGATGCTCGCCTTGCCGCTGGGCACCTGCGCCCCGCCGCCCAGCGCGCCAAGCGGCCCGCCTGCGAGAAACACAAAACGCGCCGCGCCGCCCATGATCCCGGAAATCGCCGCCGACGCGCCGACCACCGGCACGAGAGAGTGCGGATAGAGGAGGATATGCGTCAGCGCGCCGAAAATGCCGCAGACGAAATAGAAAACCAGAAAGCGCGTCGTTCCCAGCCGCCTTGCAACGGGCGAACCGAAAGCCAGCAGCCACACCGCATTGGCGCCGAGATGGATCCAGCTGCCATGCAGGAAGGTATAGGTAAGGAGCGTCCAGACCGCGCCCGCCGCGCCGCCGGGAAAGATGAAGAAATCGCCCCCGCCTTCCGGCCCGAAATAACGCACCGGGAAGAGCGCGAAGGCGATAATCGCCTGGTCCTGCATATCCGGAACCAGCGCATAGGCGAAGACGGCAAAGGCCGCGGTCATGGCGATGATGAGCCAGAGCACCGGCGACGGCACGTTGAAGGCGGGCGGTTCCCTGTAGTCGTCCTCGTCCCGGGGGAGCGGATTAGCCATTCGCATCCGCCTTCAGTGCCGCTTCCACCAGCGGCAGCCGGTCATTGCCGAAATACATATCGTCTCCGTTCACGAACATGGTGGGCGAGCCGAACCCGCCGCGCCGGATCAGTTCCTCGGTATTGTCCCTGAGCCGGTTCTTCACATCGTCTTCCTTGATCCGACGGCTTACCACGTCCGGCGCCAGGCCGACACTCTGGCAGATGTCGCGCAGCACATTGGGCTGGCTGATGTCCTTGAGGTCGCCCCAGTAGGCCTTGAAGACGCCCCGGGCATAGGAAACGAGCTTGCCCTCATCCTGCGCGACGATGGCCCCGCGCATGGCATCGACCGCGCGCACCGGAAAGACCGGCGGCTTCCCGATCTCGATCCCGCAATACCGCGCCCAGTCCTGCAGATCCTTGGCGTAATAGCGCCCTTTCACGGGATGCGGATTGGCGCGCGCATCGTAGACGTCCTGATTGACCTTATTGAAGACGCCCCCGACCAGGATGGGCCGCCATTCGATCTCCGCGCCCGCGCACTCGGCCACCTCTTCGATCCGGCTGAAGGCCAGATAGGTCCAGGGGCTCGAACAATCGAAAAAGAATTCCAGACGGCTCATCTCGCCTCTCCCTCCGCCCCTTCGGGGCTTTCTCGTTTCGCGCCCTTCTGGTCCGGCACGGGTGTCCCCAAGCGGGACAATCCGCGCGGCCAGGGCGCCGCACCACTCCGGGACTCGCCCGGACCTCCCCCGATCCCTTTCAAAGTCCTAACACGGAAAGTCTTGGTTTTCTGCCACTTTCCGGCTTTCAGGCGCCAAAAGTTAACGACCCCTTACCCATGGCATAGCGGTTGCTACCCCGATGGCATGGAGGCGGAACCGGGCCAAAAAGGCACCAAATAATCGGCCGCCGTTCATGACTCTGAACTCAGGAGTAGAAAAAGTGTTCTCGACGGTAACAACCATTCTGGAAGCGGCGAAAGGCCCGAAGCGCGTTGTCGCGCTTGTCGGCCTCACCATGTCGCTCGCCGGTTGCATCAGCCCGCAGGCGGGCAGCGATGGCCGCTATGCAGACCCCATCGGCACCGCCCCGGTAATCAACAACGAAACCCCTTATTCCAACGCGCTGCGCTGCGTGGGCGGCATTGTCCGCCGCGAACACGCCGCCCCGCGCATCGCGGTCGGCAATATCCGCGACTACACCGGCAAGATCGACAAGGATGGCGGCGCCAAGCTCACCCAGGGCGGCTCCCTCATGGCGATCTCGGCGCTGGCCAAGGCCGGTGTCCGCCAGGTGGAGCGCTACGACACCTCCGTCACCGAGCTTGAGCTGAAATATGCCAGCAGCAAGCTGATCGGCGACCGGGGCAACGATGCCGATGACGGCGGTTACCGCCGCATCATGGCCGGCTCCATCGCGGGCAGCGACTATTACATCGTCGGCGGCATCACGGAACTCAACGCCGATATCCGCGAAGGCGGCATCGACGGCGGCTATTCCAACCTCAACCCGGAAGGCGTCGCCGGCTCGCTCACCGCGCGCCAGTATGTGCTGAATGTCGGCCTGGACCTGCGCCTCGTGGACAGCCGCACGCTGGAAGTCGTCGACGTCGTGTCCTACCAGAAGCAGATCATCGGCCGCGAAATCACGGCGGGCGTCTTCTCCTTCTTCGGCATCAACACGATCGACATCGGCGTGGGCGACAAGGCGGAAGAGCCGATCCAGCTCGCCGTGCGCTCGGTGATCGAACGCGCCGTGCTGTCGATGGTCGTGCCGCTTTATCGCGTCAATCCGGAAACCTGCGCCAAATTCGGCAAGAATGGCGATCCGCTCGGCGAGATCCACTACAACGAACCGCATCCCCGCCATGCGAAGGACGGCCGCCGCGTCGCCCAGGCCGATACCCCGGCCAAGCCCGCGCCCCAGCCCATGAAGGCGCCGGAGCCGGAAGATCCCTACACCTATTACAGCGAACCCGTTTACACCGGCGCGCTGCGCGGGACCTACAACTGATCCCGTAACCCGAGATCCTTCGCCTCCGATGCGAGAACACCGGATGGCGAAGGTGGCTTCAACTGAGTTCGTTGAGAGCGACTTAAGGGGGACTTCGGTCCCCCTTCTTTTTTGTCTGGCGACCTGCCCCCTGCCCGGCCATCCCTATGAAGCATGGCCGATGCTTTTAGTTAAAGGTGTCATCAATTGAAGGTGTCATCCCGACGAAAGCCGGGACCCATTGGCCCTCTCGGCCCGGCACACAAGGGCCGGGCCCGGACCACAGCTTCCACCAGCCCCCCTCGTCACCCCGGACTTGATCCGGGGTCCATGGAGCGACTGCGAAGACCGATAAGCCGAATGGATTCCGGGGCAAGCCCGGAATGACGCCCCTAACTGGACAAATGCACCAGCACATTGACGAGCCGGCCGAACGGATCGCGGACGTAGAAACGCCTGACGCCCCAGGGCTCGTCCACCGGCCCGTATTCGGGCTCGAAGCCCGCCCGTGAAAGCCGCGCCTGCGCTTCCTCGAGGTCGTCCACCTCGATGGAAATATCCGGCACCGCAGTGCCCGACCCGCCCTCCGACATGACGGAGAGCTGCACGCTCATGCTTTCGCCCGAGCCATAGGTCGCGATCCAGCCCATATCCATCAGCGTGTCGAGCCCCAGCGCCTCGCCATAGAAGCGTTGCGCGGCGGCGACATCCTCCGCTGCGATATTGGCGACGATACGTTTGACCTTCATGGGGCGCGGCCTCCTCCCTCCTCGAATAGCGACCCCACTTTAGACACAAAAAAGGGGAGAGCCGAAGCTCTCCCCACGCACGAGGTGCAGTCGCGCGTTTTAGCCTAGTAGCCGACGCCGCCGGAATAGCTCATCGGACCGGCATAGGTCGTTTCCATGGCCTCATAGCGGCCATGCCCGCCGCGGGTCAGCCAGAGCTGGGCGAAATGCGCCTTGCCGCGGAACGCCGTAGCGTATTTGCCGCCCGCGAGATGGCCGGTCGAC
Organism: Parvibaculum indicum; assembly: GCF_011762095.1. Lineage (GTDB taxonomy): Bacteria > Pseudomonadota > Alphaproteobacteria > Parvibaculales > Parvibaculaceae > Parvibaculum > Parvibaculum indicum. Next base: position 459,660 of record NZ_JAASQO010000001.1, read on the forward strand.
GCGCCGCAGGCCAGCCTTCCGCCATTGCCATAGTGAAGCGTCTCGCCTTCGCCGCAGGTGATGACATAGCCGCCCGTATAGTCGGCGGCATCATGCCCCTCGCCTTCCACCAGCGACCCAATGGTCACGACCAGCGTCTCGCCGGAAAGGCAGGACATCAACTCGCCACGGCCCTTCGTCACATCCACATCCGGCCCCGGCACGAGAAGCTTCGCCGCTTCTTCCATGCCCTTGGCGTCGGTGCAGATGCCCCGCACGGGCTTGCGCGTGAATTTCTGCGCCACAAAGACTGGGATCGGACCCATCGTCGTGATCGGCTTGGGCGCATGGATGACCGTGCCGCCCGCGCCGCGCTTTTCGTCGCCGAACACGGCCGACCGAATGCCCGCCGACGTGGCCTTGGAGGCCGCCTGCGCGCTGGCAAAGGTTTCCGCCGCCGAGGATGCGCTGGCCGATGCCGTCGCCGAGCCTGAAAACTCGTTCGACAGGTCCACATTCACCTCGACGTTGTTGTTGATGTTGTTCTCGTTGTTAATATTGTTCTCGTTGTAGTTGTTGTTCGTATTATTGTTGGTGTTGTTATTCGTGTTTTTGTTGTAATTGACGTTCTTGTTGTAATTCTTGTTATAGTTCTTGTTGTAGTTCTTGTTGTAGTTCTTGTTATAGCCGCCACCGCCGCCATGGCCGTGACCACCGCCGCCGCCATCGTCGCAGCCGCAATCGTCCACCGGAGGCGGAGGCGGCGGCTCGCAACCGCCGCCGCAGGCATTGGCGCTCGTCGCACCGCCCATCGCATAGAAAAACGTACCGGCAGCCAGCACGATCGCGCTTGCCGAGAGATACTTCGTGGTCTGTTTCATATCGCTACTCCTGCACCTTGAGCCGACCCGTTTCGGGTCGCTTGGGGCCCCTTCGGGACACCGTGCCTACCTGAATGCAGATGCCGTGCCGCGCCGGCGGTTCCATGCCGGAAACCGGTCCCGCCGCCGTCAAAATGCGCAGCCCCACTGAAAACATTAACCTTTCTCCGCCCGGCCATCTCCGCCGCGCGGCGCCGTTAAGAATTCGGTTTCGGCCTGCCGATCCGCCAAATTCGACTAACTATCTGATTTTTATATAAAAATATCGGAATCCCTCAAAAACGCACCGGCCGTCGCCGGGACGCCATTAATGTCTGGCACGCTTTCTGCTCTTAACGGGGCAAGGCATGCGAATGCGCCGGTCCCGTTCAGAAACGGCACGGGCGGCATTCGAAATCAGGCAATCGGATCGCCGGGGGCACGAGAATGAAACACAAGATCACGCAAACGCTGTTCGATTACTGGAACGCGATCCGCGCCGGCCGTCCGGCTCCGCGACGCAGCGAGATCGATCCGGGCGACATCCGCCGCCTTCTTCCCTATGTGTTCATCCTCGAGCGCCGCGCGGAAGACAGCTATCCCTTCCGCCTCGCAGGCACGGGGCTCTGCAACATCTACGGCATGGAATTCCGCGGCCACGACATGCTCGCCACCTGGGCCGACGATTGCGCGGAGACGATGCGCAACACGCTGGACGAGGTGATCCGCAATGCGGGCATCGCCATGGTCGAATATACGGCGACCACCGCCGAAGGGTCCGAAGTCACCTTCGAAATGATCCTGATGCCGCTCGCCCATGAAAACGGCGCCATCACCCGCGTACTCGGCGCGATCGTGCCGCTGGAAGACGTGTCCTGGATCGGCGACCGGCTGCTCTCGCGCCAGTGGATCGACCGCGTCCAGCTCAAGGACCCTGAACTGATGCCGAAGAGCGAACGCCCGGCCCAAACGGCCGCGCGGCGCATTCTCCGCCAGCGCCCGCCGGTCCGCACCGTGCCCTTCGGCAACCAGTTGGCCCAGCGCCCGCCCCTTCGCGGCGAACGCAGCTATCTTCGTCTGGTGAAATCGTCCGCCGGCGACCAGGAAAGCGCATAAGGCAAGTCGTTCCCGTCCCCAAGTCGGGACGAAACAACGAAAAAGGGCCGGTGCATCGCACCGGCCCTTCGTTATATCGGCAGTGCCGGCCCGCTCAGGCCGCCGACCCCACGCGGTCTTCCGCGATCGTGACATTCTCCGGCGGCAGCGGCTTCTTGCCGAGAATATCGTCGGAAATCTTCTCTGCGATCATGATGGTCGGCGCATTGGTGTTGCCGCCCACCAGGGTCGGCATCACGGAAGCATCGATCACGCGCAGGCCTTCCAGCCCGTGCACGCGGCAGCGCTCGTCCACCACAGCCATCTCGTCATGGCCCATCTTGGCCGTGCCGACCGGGTGGTAGATCGTCTCCGCCGTGTCGCGGATCCAGCCGTCGATTTCGGCGTCGGACTGCTTGTCGGCGCCCGGCCAGAATTCCGGCCCGCGATAGGCGTCCATCGCGCGTTGTTCGATGATGTTGCGCACCATGCGCGTCCCGTCCCGCATCACGCGCAGATCGTTCTCCGATTCCAGATAGTTCGGCTGGATCAGCGCATGATCGGCCGGATCGGCCGATTTCAGGCCGACATAGCCCCGGCTCTCCGGACGAAGCTGGCAGACATGGACGGTGAAACCGTGCCGGTCGGACTTCTGACGCGCATGGTCGCGCATCATGGCCGCCACGAAATGGATCTGCACGTCGGGGATTTCCAGTTCCGGGCGCGTCTTCAGGAAGGCCCCGGATTCAAGCCCGTTCGACGTCGCGACGCCCGACTTGAAGAAGGTGTACTGCATCCCCGCCATCAGCATGCGCAGCGGGTTCGACATGGAGTGCAGCGTGATGGGCTGCGAGCATTCGTAAATGACCGTGCAGTCCAGATGGTCCTGCATGTTCTGCCCGACGCCCGGCAGGTCGGCGACCGTCTCGATGCCGAACTGCGAGAGATAGTCGCTCTTGCCCACGCCCGACAGCATCAGCACCTGGGGCGAATTGACGGCACCGCCCGAAAGCAGCACTTCCGCCTCGGCATGCGCGGTCTTCACCTGGCCCTTCTGCGTGTATTCGACGCCGATGGCGCGCTTGCCCTCGAACAGGATGCGGTTGGTCAGCGCTTCCGTTTCCACCGTCAGATTGGGCCGGTCGAGCGCGGGCACGAGATAGCCCTTGGCGGCACTGCAGCGCTGGCCGTTCTTGATGGTGTGCTGATACGGCCCCACGCCTTCCTGCTGCGGACCGTTGAAGTCGTCCGTATAGGGATAACCGGCCTGCTTGCCCGCTTCCACGAACGCATCGAACAGGACATTTGTCTTGCCGGAATTGGAAACGCCGAGCGGCCCCTCGCCGCCATGGAAGGCGCTATTGCCGTTCTCATTGCCTTCGGAGCGGCGGAAATAGGGAAGCACATCGGCAAAGCCCCAGCCTTCGAGCCCCATCTGGCGCCACATATCGTAATCGCGCCCATGGCCGCGAATATAGATCATGCCGTTGATGGAGGACGATCCGCCCAGCACCTTGCCGCGCGGCCAGAACAGCTTGCGGTTGTTCAGATGCTTCTGCTCTTCGGTATAGTAGTACCAGTTTTCCTTTTCGCCGCCGATCAGCGACCCCACGCCGGCGGGCATGTGGATCATCATGTTCTTGTCCTTGCCGCCCGCCTCCAGCAGCAGAACCTTGTTGTTCGGATTTTCGGTCAGCCTCGCAGCCAGTACGCAGCCCGCGCTGCCGGCGCCGATAATGATGTAATCGTACTTACTCATCGTTTCCTGTCCCTGTTGTCGCCGGGGGGAGGCCATCGAGGGCCCTTCGTAGATACCTGCCATCCGCCAGGCAGGCCCGGTTATCCGGTGTCCGCGGCATTCGCGTATTGAAGACCCCGTCCCTGACGGCCGCTATCGGCCGGTCCGGAGCCGAACTGGGCCCGATATTCCGGAATCGCCCAAGCTGACGCAAGCGTCAATTTTGAAATTCCTGCTTCACAAGGGCGGTTTGCCGAAGGCCCCTGCGTCTTTCGACTGTGCAAACTGTGCCTCCGCTCCGGATGAAATACCAGTTTTGAACACCCCGCATGTAGTGCTTTGTTAACGCTGTCTCCCCTATTATCGGGTCCAAGCTCACCCATTCGGTTTGGACATGGCCACTGAAGCACACGAAGAACGCCGCCGCTATGAGCGTGTCGCCATCAAGGCGAACGGCCGTTTTCTTGCGCCGGACGGAACCGAGCACCAATGTACGCTGCGCGACATGTCGCTGGGCGGCCTTGGCATCTCGTCCGACTATGACGCGCATCCGGGAGACCGGATCATCATCTATCTCGATAATTTCGGCCGCTTCGAGGGCAATATCGTGCGGACATTCGAGGGCGGGTTCGCCATCGAAACCGTCATCAACGGCCCGCGGCGCGAACGCATTCAGGAACGCCTCGCCTCCTATGCGCGCGGCGATACCGACGCCGCGACCAGCCGCCGGACATCCCAGCGCTACGCCGCCGGCGAAGCCGGTGTGGACACAAGGTCGATGCTTCAGATCGACGGCGCGGAGCCCATCGAATGCCGCATCATCGACATGTCCCTGGGCGGCGCCCAGGTCGAAATCCAGAACCGTCCGCCCATCGGCACGCCGGTCATGCTCGGCCGGATGAAAGGCCGCGTCGTCCGTCATACCGATGAGGGCATCGGCATCCAGTTTATCGACGTGCCGGAACACGCCTCGGCGCTGTCGAGGCCGTTCGGCTGAGCAGCGGTCCGCCGCCATATTCCGGAACGACGTTGAAGCCCCGCCCCCCAAGGCGGGGCTTTCGTTTATCCCTGCCCGGACGACGGCCCACCGGCCCGCGAGAGGCACCCCGCCAAAAAATTCAAAGACCCGCGAATTTTTTTGGCGGCGGCATTTCCTAACGAAATATGGATTTAGGGCCTTGTTTACCCCCTAAATGGGCTGTCGGATGCAAGCTAAGTCACCGTAATTTCGGGATGTTTGCCGCCGCCGGAAGATAATAATTCGACTAAAATTCGATTAGATAAAATTTGAATCGACTATTCCTAAAACACGCTTTTCATTTGCTTTAAACCGGCTCGCACCGGTTAAACGGCGTCAAACCTCTCATCCGCAATATGCCCATCGAGGGGAGCCCAGAAGGGGCTCCTTACCGCCCGCGAAGCGGGCAAGAGATTGGGCATAGAAAATGGTGTGGTGGAAATATCTCGCCGCGATGGCGGGGGTGTGCCTGACGCTGGGTGGTTGTCAGGCGCCGGAAGATTCATTCGCAACGGGAACGACCTTCGATAGGGGCAACGAAACATCCGGCATACAACTGGCCTCGGCGCGAATGCCGTCGGGACGGCAGGTGATGCCGCCCTATGGATATATCGGCTTCTGCCTGCGCGACCCGAAGGCATGCGAGGGCGGCACGGATACGCCCCGCGACATCGCGATGAATGCGCAGAAATGGGCTGAGCTCAACAAGGTCAATGACTGGGTGAACCGGAACGTCCCGGAATATGAGGACCGTCAGCTCTTCGGACGATCCGAATGGTGGACCGTCGCAGACCCGAAAATCGGCGGCGACTGCGAAGACCTCGCCCTTCTGAAGCAGAAGATGCTGGAAAAACGCGGCTGGCCCGCCGACGCGCTGAGCGTCGCCGTCGTCCGCGAGTGGAACGGCGCCGGTCACGCCGTGCTCGTCGTCTCCACCGACCGGGGCGATGTCGTGCTCGACAACAAGAGCTGGAAGATCGAGCCCTGGAAGGACACGCCCTATACCTGGGTGAAGAAGCAGTCCCGCAAGCGGCCTTATGTCTGGGTGAGCCTCGATCCCTCGAAACCCGCACGGCTTGCCGACGCATCGCTCCCTCCCCTGGGCACCGAACCGCCCTTCCTGACCGCCGCCCGCCGCGTGGCCGCGGTGAGCAGGGAAGCGCGCCTGGAAAACAGGGAAGACGGCGCCGGGCTGCGTTCCACCGTCTCGGACGACAAGGCCGGTGCCGCGGATCCCGCCGAAGGCGACATGCCCACGGCAACCCTGTCCCTCGACTGACCCCCAGGCCGGGCCGATGCGCCCAACATTGCCCGGCTGAAAGAAGCCGGCCCCGCCATCCCCCCGGCGGGGCCGGTTGATTCTTTGGGCGCGCGCCGATCGCGCTGTGCCGCATTGACACAAATTTAAGATACAACCCTCAGTATAGAACCATCGATCTAAACACGTATCGGTCGCAGCCGCGGCAACCACCGGACGAGACGAGAGAGATGGCGCAACGACCAAACCGGCCTCATGCCCGCGCGGCGCGGCTCGGCGCAATACTGGCCCTCATCGGCTTCGCGTTTCACACCGCCGCGCCGACGGCGCTTGTCACGGGCACGACATCGCATATGCCGGGCGACACCCCGCACACTGCGCGGCGCGAACCTCCCGCCGAAAGCGGCGCATGGCTACCCGTCGGCCGTCAGGTCATGCCGCCGCCGGGCTATATCGCCTTCTGTCTCAGAAATCCGACCGATTGCATGGGCGGCAGCGACCATCCCGCCCCGATGCATCTGTCACCAGAAAGGTGGCAGGAACTCAATGACGTCAATGATTTCGTGAACGAGTCCATTCCGGAGCGGGACGATTTCTCGGCTCACGGCAGGCGGGAATACTGGGCCTATCCCGATGCCGAGCGCGGCGGCGACTGCGAGGATTTCGCGCTTCTGAAACAACGCCTGCTCGCACGGCGCGGCTGGCCGCTCTCCGCCCTCTCCGTCGCCGTGGTGCGCCAATGGAACGGCCGGGGCCATGCCGTCCTGATGGTCGCCACCGATCGCGGCGACATCGTGCTCGACAATATGACCTGGAAAATCCTGCCCTGGCGGCAAGCGCCCTATGAATGGGTGATGCGCCAGTCGCATCGCCGTCCCTATATCTGGGTCGCGCTGGACCCGAATGGCGATGACGGAAAGGCGTTTCTCGCAAACCTGCCGCCGCTCGACGCCGAGCCGCCCTTCGTCGCGGCGGCCCGGCGCTTCAGGCAGATCACGGCATCGCTGGCGGATACGCGCACCGCCGCGACGCCGTAACGGTTCTTACTTGCCCTTCCATTGGGGCTTGCGCTTCTCGGCAAAGGCACGGGGGCCTTCGATGAGATCTTCCGATTTGAAGAGCGCGGCGACGGCCGGGTATTTGCCTTCCACCGCCTTCTGAAGATTGGCTTCGTCGAGCCCGCGATAGACGGACTCCTTGGATGCCCGAATCGACATCGGCGAACATTCCGCGATGAGCCCCGCCCAGCGCTTGGCCGCATCGAGCAGCTCCGCCTGCGGCACGACTTCGTTCACGAAACCGAGTTCCTTGCCTTCCTCCGCGGAGACCTGGCGGCCCGTCAGGATCATCCCCATGGCCTGCTTCACCGGGATCTGGCGCGGCAGGCGATGCAGGCCGCCGGCCAGCGCGGCGAGGCCGACCTTCGGTTCCGGCAGCGCGAACTTCGCATTGTCCGACGCGATGATGAGGTCGCAGGCCAGCGCGATCTCGAACCCGCCGCCCATGGCAACGCCGTTCACCGCCGCGATAACGGGCTTGGTAATGTTGTAGCGCGCGGTGAGACCGGCAAAGCCCGTCGCCGGGACTTCCATCTTGCCGCCTTCCGCCTGAAAGCGCAGATCGTTGCCGGCGCTGAACGCCCTGTCGCCCGCGCCCGTAATGATGGCCACCCAGAGGTCGTCATCGGCTTCGAAATCGTTGAAGATTTCCTCCAGCTCGAAATTGGCCGGCGGATGCAGCGCATTCATGCGCTCGGGCCGGTTGATCGTCACGACGAGAACATTTCCCTCGCGCTCGGCGGTGCAGAATTCTGTACCCATTTTCCTGATCCATCCCTGTCGGCGGTCGCCCTGCCGGTGCGCCGCGAATAACCGTTGAAACGGGACTTTTTCGCCCGCTTGGCCGCCGATCCTGCCCCCGCTCTCCGCATGGAGCAAGCGCGCGGGAATTGACCTCGCGTTAACCAAGTCGTTCTAGGCTTCACCATCGCGCCCGTCGCCTGCGAAGCGGCGGGTTCCCGGCCACACACGTTTTCCGGATTGATTCTGCAAAGTCATGAGTTCGGCAAATCCCACAGGACAAGGCATGTCGGCCGAAACGGGTCCGGAGACGGAACCCCGCTGGACGCTCAAATATGGCGACAGGATTTACGGCCCCTACACGTTCCGGGCGATGCAGACCTATGTCGCCGAAGGGCGTGTGGCCGGTCATAGCCTGATTGCGCCCGAAGGAACGCCGCTTGCCGCCGGCGACTGGCGCCGGGCCGACGAAGTTCCCCAGTTCGCGAATTTCTTTGCCCCGAGCGACAAGCCCTTCCCGGCCGGCGAGCACCGGCACGAGGACGAGGAGCCGGAAAGCGAATATCCGCACACCCAGCCCAACCGTCCCGTCATCGACGGCACGGAAGCCCGCCCGAAATACGGCCCGGGCAAAGGGCAGCTCGACCGCCGCAAGCGGCCCGAAAGCAGCAACTTCATGATCGTCCTCGATGTGAAGTCGCGCTATGCGGGCCCCCTCGAACAATCGATCATGTCGCTCGGGCCTGCCTACAAGCTCGCGCCGAATGTCTGGTGCGTGAACGCCGCGCCGGAGACCACGGCCCCCGCCCTTCTCAACGATCTGAGCCAGCATATCGGGGCGACGGATACGATTTTCGTGGTCGACGCGACGCGGGACCGCGCCGCCTGGAACTCTCGCGGGCCGGAAGTGGACGCCAAAATCCGCAAGGTCTGGCGCCGTCCCGTCTGATCTCCCTCCGCGGAATGTCCGGATTTGGCGATAGCGCGCCCTTATCGGCCCCTCGCGGGTGACATGGCGCCTTGGCCGATGTTAGGCTTGCCGCCGTTAAGGGCTTTCAGCGCATGGCTGAAGGCCCGTTTTGTTATCCGGATATTGCATGTCCGCCGCGAGGCTGCGGGCATGCGGAAAGGTAAATTGTGGCAGCAGCAAATGGCGATACGGTCCGCGTCCACTATACGGGCAAACTCAGCGACGGCACCGTGTTCGACAGCAGCGCGAACGGCGAGCCGATTGCATTCGCAGTCGGAAGCCAGACGGTCATTCCCGGCTTCGAGCAGGAAGTGGTCGGCATGGAGCCCGGTGAGAGCAAGACCTTCACCATTCCCAGCGAGCAGGCCTATGGCGAACACGACCCCCGCCTCGTGCAGGAAGTGCCGCGCACCGAACTCCCCGCGGAACTGGAAATCCAGCTCGGCATGCGCCTGACGGCGACCGCGCAGGACGGTCGCGAAATTCCGCTCGTGGTGACGGAAATGTCGGACGAGGCCGTTCGCCTGGACGCCAATCATCCGCTGGCCGGCAAGGACCTGACCTTCGAGATCGAACTGGTCTCGGTCGACTAGGACTGCGCTCGCACCACTCTGTTCAACGCCGGGGCCGCACAAGCGGCAGCGGAGCGGAAAGAGTCGTCCGCTCTGCCGCACCCGGCGTTTCCACCCCCCGGTCGGAGGCCGGTCCCGCATTGTCCGGCCCGTCGGCCGGGAGCGCGCTCCCCGAATAATCCGGCAAAGACGGTCGCGACAGGGGCAACGCCGCCTCGCCGCCTGCCTCTTCCGCCGCCACCGACAGGTCGGGCGGCAGATCCTCGGGCGGCGCGGCAACAGCGGCCTCGCCTCTGGCCGCCCCGCCCAGCAAGACCGTCGCATCCTGCCAGCGCAAAATCAGCGGCCCGCCGATGGCGCTCACATCCGCGCAGCGCGCCTGCGGCATGCGGCCTCGCGCGCATTGCACGGTCGAACGCACAAGCTGCATCTCGAATTTGGCCCGGCGCAAAAACTCGCCGAAATGCTTTTCTTGCCGCACCTTCTTCACGAGCCGGAGAATTTCCCCGCAATCGGCGGTCTGGCGGTCGAGCAGTTCGTCCAGCGCCGCCTCCGGAAAGACGTCGTTCGGCGGCCCGCTGCCGCAGATACGCCAGATGACGTCCACGCTCGCATAATCGTAAAGCAGGATGAGCGCCCGCATGTCCTCCGCCAGCGCCGCATATTGGCGCGCAACGTCGCGCGGCGACCATTCCGTATAATGATCGACGAAATGCACGATATCGACCGGCGCTTGCGGCGCGGGCCGGTAATCGGGCGAGGACGGTTTCCGGGCATCTTCGTTCAGGAAGGAATATTCCCGCGCCGAGGCGATATCGGGCAGCCCCTTGGCATTGGATGGAATGAAAAGGAACTGAACGCCCAAGGGCCGTTTCTCAAGATGGAAGAACGCGGCGGACGCCTTGCCGCCGATGACGAGGGAGCCTTCCGCCCCTTCCGGCGAGCGTTCGCCGGTGAGCCGGTATTCGAGCCCGTCGCGCGGCCGGAACGTACCTTCGATGCGCTCCCCGCTCTCGTCGAGCACGAGCGACATGCCCGCGCCCGCACCGATCCCTTCATAGCGTCCCGAAAGGTCGGCGGCGCGCGCCGGCAAGGCGGCGACGGCCAGCAGCAGAACCGCCAGCAACACCCCCAGCAGGAGCGACAGGGCACGACCGTGCGACAATAATGCTCCCGCCTGCTCGGCCCCGCCCCGCATCCGCTCTCCTTCAGCTTACTTGCCCTTGAACTCGGGCTTGCGCTTTTCGATGAAGGCCGTCATGCCCTCGCGCAGATCTTCCGTCTTCATCAGCGGCAGAAGCTGGAGATAGACGTGATGCACATGCTCCGGGAACGGTTCGTTCAGCCCCATCCGCATCATGCGTTTGGACGCCTGCACGGCGAGCGGCGCATTGGCGGCGATTTCCGCGGCCATCTCCATGGCGCGGTCCATCAGCTTTTCATTGTCGACCACTTCCGAGGCAAGTCCCCATTCGACCGATTCCTCCGCCGAGAGGGTCCGGCCGGTAAAGATGAGTTCCGCCGCCTTCGACCAGCCCAGAAGCCGCGGCAGGATCCAGGTGCCGCCCGATTCCGGCACCAGCCCGCGCTTGGTGAAGGCCGCGGCGAGCTTCGCCGACTTCGCCATGAGGCGGATGTCGCAACCCAGCGCCGTATCCATGCCATAGCCCGCCGCGCCGCCGTTCAGCGCGCAGATGGTCGGCTTCTCCATCGCCTGAAGCACGGTGGGCGGCGTGTATTTCAGGTCGAGCGAAGTCGGCTGCGACGCACCGGTCAGAATGCCGCCGCCCTGCCCGGGCCGCAGGTCGAGGCCGGCGCAAAAGGCGCGTCCCGCCCCCGTCAGCACGACGACGCGCACCTCCGGATCGCCATCCGCTTCCAGCAGGCAATCCGTAAGCTGATTGAGCATGGAGGCGGAGATCGTGTTCATCCGCTCCGGCGCATTGAGCGTGATGGTCACGATATGATCCGCAACCTCGTAAAGCACCTCTCTGGGTGCCGTGGCGCTGTCCTCGGCGACGCTCATGGTTTCAACTCCCTGATCATTTGTTTCAAAGCCGTTTCGTTTTTCATATCGCGACAGTCTATCAGCGGATCGCCCCGCGTCTAAGCGTCAGTCGCATGGCGCGCCGCGCAGCGCCGGATGGCGCACGCGGTCGCCGATGGAGACACCGCGCGCAGCGAGCGCGCCCGCCCTCACCTCCAGCACCGCGAAGGCATCTTCGGACGGGCCGATACCGTTCAGCGAATAGGGCACCGTCTCCGCCGCGATGTCGAGAATGTCGCCGTTGCGGTCCAGAAAGGCGATATCGAGGGAAAGCGGCGTATCCTTCATCCAGAAGCTCAACCGCCGGCACCCCTCGTAAAGAAAGAGCATGCCCTGTCCTTCCGGCAGCTCTTTTCGTCCCTGAAGCCCCTTCAGCCGCTCCCGGTTCTCATCCGCGATTTCCACGCGGAACGCATGCGTGCCGTCCTTGCCGACAATGCCGAGAGGCTGAAGCCCGTCCTCCGCCGCCACGTGAAACGGCAGCGCGACCGACAGCAGAACGGCGAGAAGGACGAGCCGGGGCATCAGCCGATTTTCTTCAACTCGCCTGCGTAGCGCTTCCAGTTCTGCACATAGTGGTCGGCGGAAAGGCGCAGCGCTTCATACTGTTCCTTCTCCAGCGTCCTGACCACCTTGCCCGGCGCGCCCAGCACCATGGAATAGTCGGGAATTTCCTTGTTCTCCGCGATCAGCGTATTGGCGCCGATCAGGCACCCTTTCCCGATCTTCGTATTGTTGAGAATGACGCTGCCGATCCCGACAAGGCTTCCCTCGCCGATCGTGCAGCCATGCAGCATCACCATATGACCAATGGTCACGTCCTTCTCGATGGTGAGCGGCGAGCCCATATCGGTATGCAGCACGGAGCCGTCCTGCACATTGGAGTTTTCGCCGATGGTGATGAGCTCGTTGTCCCCGCGCAGCACCGCGTTGAACCAGACACTGGCATTCTTCTCCAGCTTCACATTGCCCATCACCTGCGCATCCGGCGCGACCCAGTAATCGCCCTCGCCCGGCAGAATCGGTTGCGTGTTGCCCAGCGCATAGATGGCCATGTCTTTTACTCCCTGTTCTCGGTTCTCTTTGCACGCGACTATGCCCGCTCATGCGCTGCGCGCCAATAGCGCGGTCATCCGCTTGTCATTCAATCGTCATGGGCCAACCATAGCTTTCCGGCCTGCTTTGAAATCAGGAGAGCATGATGGCGGATGGCGATTCTTTCGATCGGCAACTGGAAACGGCGGATGACGAGCCGGCCGCGCGGGAAACGGCGCCCGCGCTGACCGAACTCTGGGAGCGCCGCATCGGCCGTCGCGGCCTGCTGAAAGGCATGCGCAATGCCGCCCTGCTCGCGACCGTCGCCTCCGCCCCGCTGGCGCTCGCCGCCTGCGACGATGCCGACGAAACGCGCAGCGCCGCCGCCCCGGAAAAGCCAAATCCCACCCGCTTCAAATTCCCGGAGATCGAACACGGCGTGGATGAAACCCATCATGTCGCGCGCGGCTATCGCGCCGAACCCATCCTGCGCTGGGGCGATCCGGTCGTGAAGGGCGCACCCGAATTCGACCCGATGAACCAGACCGCCGCCGCCCAGCGCCGGCAGTTCGGCTACAACAACGACTATGTAGGCTTCGTGCCTCTCCCCTATGGCACGGAGGCAAGCGACCGGGGCCTTCTCTGCGTCAATCACGAATTCACCTCCGATCCCGTCATGCTGCCCGGCATTGCGGGCAAGGATCCGCGCGAGGTGCTGACGCGCGAACAGGTAGACGTGACCATGGCCGCCCATGGCGGCTCCATCGTCGAGATCCGCCGCGACGGCGATGGCAACTGGCGGCCGGTACCGGATAGCGATTTCAACCGGCGCATCACCGCGCTCGATACGCCCATGGAGATCGCCGGCCCCGCCGCGCATCATCCGCGTATGCGCACCGGCGAAGATCCGGTCGGCGGCACCGTCATCGGCACGTTCAACAATTGCGCCGGCGGCATCACGCCCTGGGGCACCTATCTCATGGCCGAAGAGAATGTGAACATGTACTTCATGGGCGATCCCGAAGGGCACCCTGAAGCCGACAAGCTGAAGCGCATGGGCATTCCCACGACCATGTATGGCTGGGGCCGCTTCCACAAACGCTTCGACATCTCTCAGGAACCCAACGAACCGAACCGCTTCGGCTGGGTGGTCGAGGTCGATCCGCTGGCCCCCGATGCGCCACCTAAAAAGCGCACCGCGCTCGGCCGCTTCAAGCATGAGGGATGCGAAAGCATCGTCGCGCGCGACGGCCGCCTCGTCGTCTATATGGGCGACGACCAACGCTTTGAATATCTCTACAAATTCGTCAGCCGCGACCCGGTGGATCCGGTCAATCGCGCGGCCAATGCCGACCTTCTGGATTACGGCACGCTCTATGTCGCCCGCTTCGACGAAGACGGCGCCGGCAAATGGTTGCCTCTCGTCTATGGCTGGGGACCGCTGACGGAGGAAAACGGTTTCCACTCGCAGGCCGATGTCGTCATCGATGCGCGCCTGGCTGCCGACCTCGTGAAGGCCACGCCGATGGACAGGCCGGAGGACGTGCAGCCCAATCCGCTCACGAACCGCGTCTATGTCACGCTGACCAACAACAGCAAACGCGGGGACGACCAGACCGACAAGGTAAACCCGCGCGCAAAAAACCAATGGGGACAGATCGTCGAGATCACCCCCTTCGCACAGGATCATGCCGAAGAGTGTTTCGGCTGGGACATGGTCGTGCTCTGCGGCAATCCCGCCGATGAAACGACGGGCGCGACCTGGAACGCCGAAACCTCCGAAAACGGCTGGTTCGCCTGCCCCGACAATCTCGCCGTGGACAAGGCCGGGCGCCTCTGGGTCGCGACCGATCAGGGCCGCGCATGGCCGGAAGTCACCGGCTCGGCGGACGGCATCTTCGCGCTCGAAACCGAAGGCGACTATCGCGGCACGGGCCGCATGTTCTTCCGCGTACCCGTGGGCGCGGAAATGTGCGGCCCCTGCTTCACGCCGGACAGCACCACATTATTTGTGGCCGTTCAGCATCCCGGCACGGACGGCACCAAATCTTTCAAGGGTTTCGAGCGCGCCTCCACCTTCGAGGATCCGGCCACGCGCTGGCCGGATTTCCGGGACGACATGCCGCCCCGCCCCGCCATCGTCGCCATCACGCGCGAGGGCGGCGGCGAAATCGCAAGCTGAGCGCATCCCGAAAGCCCCCGAGGTTGCGTCCGGTGCCCCGATGCCCCAAGCTGGCACAAGGGGCAGGGAATGACGCGGCATAACCATCGCGTGGCAGGCGATGAGGTGGGGACAGTCCATGCGTGGCGTACTGACGATCATCATTCTTCTGGTGGCGGCACCTTTCATATTCATCTTCGCCCTGCAAAAAGGCTGGCTCGAAGGCTATGTCGATGCCGACGACATTCCGGCCGAGCCCTTCATCCGCGCCGAACTCGCCAATGACACCGATGGCGCGGATCTCAGCCGCCGTATCGACAGCGCACTCGACGAAGGACGGTTCGACGACGCGGTGATGTATCGCGACATCGCAGACTATATGAACATGCCGCTCGCCCCCGTCACGAAAGCCCGGCTGGAACAGGAAGAAAGCCTGCCCGCCACGCTGCTGCGCTCTACCGGCGGGTTCTTTTCCGGCTTCGTCACCGGCGAGGGAGAGGACACCGCCTCCATGGCCGGCGCCATCACCTCCGATCTCACCGTGGTCGGCGATGTGCGCGACATCGGGTCCGAAGGCGGCAAGATGATCCAGGGCGAGGACTACTCGCAATTCATCCTCGGCCTCTCCGTGGTCGGCCTCGCCGCCACCACGGCCACGGTGGCGACGGGCGGCGGCGGCCTGCCCGCCCGTATCGGCGTCTCGATCCTGAAAGTTGCGAAAAAGGCGGGGAACATCACCGAAGCCTTCGCGAAAAATATCGCACGGCTGCTGCGCGAAGCGGTCAATTTCGAAAAACTTCGCGGCGTGCTGCGCTCGACGGATCTTGCCAACACCTCCGCCACCCGCCGCGCCGTGACCGACTATGCGGACACGGTTTCCTTTGCGAAGGTCGCGCCCGTCCTCGACGACGTGGCCGCCCTGAACCGGACGGCGGGCCCCGCCGAAACCGTCCGTCTGCTGAAATATGCGGACAATACGGACGATCTTGCCCGCCTCTCCAAGATGAGCGGCAAGATGGGCACCAAAACCCGCGGCATCATCGAAATCACCGGCAAAACGAGCCTGCGCGCCTTCAAATCGGTCGCCAACCTCTTTCTGCTGGCGCTTCAATGGATCTGGGAAATCGGCGCGGCCATCGCCACGATGCTGTTCGGCGGCGCGGTGCGCTCCGTGCGCAAGCGCCGCCGTCAGCGGCGTATCTTCACCTAGGCGATGGTGGAAAATACGATATCGAGGACGAGCATCCCCGACAGGAAGCTCCAGCCCGAGGCGATGCAACCGGAAAGAAGAAGCCAGTAGGGCGGCCGGTTTTCATAGACCTGCGCCATCATCGCATTCCGCATGATGACGACCGGGCCTGCGAAAACCAGCGTCAGAATGCCGAGAATCTGCGTTCTCGCACTTTCGGAAATAAGGTGGAAACTCGGCGGCTTGTTCGTCACGAGCCTGTAAAAGCTGCCCGTCAGCCCACCCGACACATACCCCGTCGCCACGCAGAAAAGAAACACCATCATCGAACTCATTGCTACTCGTCGCCCCCAGCCACCCGTTACTCGCCTGCGTCGAGCCGCGCCACGCGCAGCTCCCCCGCCCTGTTATCGCGAATTGTCTCGTTGTCGATGGAAGTCCTGTTATTGAGAAGATCGACCGCGAAGCGCTGCACCTCGCTGCGGACCCGACCCACGACCGCATCCGGCACGACCTGCCGGTCGAGCAGTTGCACCACCTCCGGCCGGCTCACCGCGGCGACGAACGCGTTCGCCGCCCCCCGCCTGGCCGTCTCGCCGATACCGCCCAGCACCGTCCCGCCCTGCGCGGCATCTTCCGACACCCGGTCGTCCGGCCCCAGATCGAACACCATGCCTCCCACCCGGCAGGCCCGGAAATCCGGGGCGCAGGCAAAGGCCATCTGGTCGAGCCAGGCAAGGCCGTCCGGCCCCGCTGCCCGGTCCACGGCACCGCGCACGGGCCCGATATAGGCGCCGAATGCGACGGTCATGCCCGCGGCCAGGATCAGTTTTGTAAGTGCTCCACTCATGCGCCCATATCCGCAAGGGTGGTGCCAGTTCCCGCCGCCATGCCCACAGACACGCAGCACCGGAAATGATCTTTTAATATCAGTGAGTTAAAGAGACAGGGGAAAGCGAACGGCCGGGCCGCCGGTCCGGACGTTCCGCTTTGTGCCGTGCAGGATTGAATCTCTGTGCCAGCGCGGTACAGGATGGCCCGCGAAAACCCGCCTGCGGGAAACCCGAGGGAGGACAGGTTCTTGTCATATGGAAGGCAGTCGAGCGAGGAACTGGTGCATGAGCGCCCGGCCTGGATCATTCCGGCGGCCGTCGCCGCGGGCGTCCTGATCCTTTCCGGCTTCTTCCTTTATTACTATTTCGGCCCGACCACGAAGGAGCTGCTGGGCCTCGACCCGCGCGCCAGCATCGACGACGCCCCAGTGGAGGCCATCGTCGCGGACCGGCGGTTCCTGATCCCGGAAAACTATACGCGCTACCCGAACCAGCGCGGCGGCGGCGTCCGGCGCGAAATAGACATGCACGCGCTCTGGCCCGACATGGCGCCCTATTCCGCCGAACACGAGCAGGATTTCGCCAATAACGGCCCCGCCTCCGACGTGATCTTCTTTTCGCTCAAGGAAACGTCGACGCCGCTCTCATCCGACAAGCGGCTGAAGAACATCTATTCGAAATATCTCGTCTCGCCTGAGCCGGAGAAGGATGCGACCGGCCTCGATCGCTTCGCCTTCCGGGAGAATTCCGGCTATGGCGACCAGTTCATGCTGGTGGGACAGGATGCGGACCAGCATACGCTGCTCATCACCTGCGACCGCGACATGCCTCTGGTGGAAAGTCCGAATTGCAGCCGCACGCTGCTCGTCGCGCCCAATCTGGAGCTGACCTACCGCTACAAGCGGACGCATCTGAAGGATTGGGCCGAAATCGACCGGCGGATACGCGCCCTGGCGGCATCCTTCGACACCACCCGGACGGTGGAAGGCCTGCAAGGCTCCTTCTCGGAGTAATCCGTTCGTTCCCATCCTGAAAGGCGGCATTTTTGTTCGTATTCGACGTTGCTTGACAACATACCGACTGGTCGGTATGTATTTTCTTCAAGGAGAGAATGCATGCCCCGATCGACGACAAAGCCTGACGCGAGAACCAAGCTGCTGGACGCCGCATTGGCCGTGATCCGGACCAAGGGTTACTCAGCAAGCTCGGTGGATGAATTGTGCTCGGCCGCAGGCGTCACCAAGGGCGCCTTCTTCCACCATTTCAAGAACAAGGACGCGCTGGGTGTCGCAGCGGCCGATTACTGGTCCGAGGTGACGGGCGCACAGTTCGAAGGTGCCCCCTATCACGACCATGACGACCCGCTTGACCGCCTCCTCGCCTATGTCGACTACCGCAAGGCGCTGCTGCAGGGCGACGTACCGGATTTCACCTGCCTGGTCGGCACCATGGTGCAGGAAACCTACGAGACCGCCCCCGCCATTCGCGATGCCTGCAAGCGCAGCATTACCGGCCATGCGGCAACGCTCGAAGCCGATATCGAAGCTGCGATGCGCGAACGGAACATGACGCCCGACTGGACGGCGAAGTCTCTTGCCCTTCACACCCAGGCCGTCATCCAGGGCGCCTTCATTCTCGCCAAGGCCACCGGCGGATCGGAGATCGCCGCCGAGAGCATCGATCATCTGCGCCGCTACATCGAAATGCTGTTCGCTTCCACGACTGGCAAACAGTCCTGACAGGAAAAGGTTTCATCATGCCCAATACCATTCGCCTGCATCGCGTCATCGCGACGACCCCGGAAAAAGTCTATCGCGCGTTTCTCGAACCGGATGCCATCGCCAGCTGGCTACCCCCCTACGGGTTCCTCTGCACCGTCCACGAACTGGATGCGAAAGTCGGCGGCAGACACAAAATGTCCTTCCGGAATTTCACCACCGGCGAAAGCAATTCCTTTGGCGGCACCTATGTCGAACTCGTCCCGGGAAAGCGCCTTGTCTACACCGACAGGTTCGACGACCCGAACATGCCGGGCGAGATGCGCGTCACCGTGACCCTGCAGGCCGTTTCGATGGGCACCGACCTCAATATCGAACAGGCCGGTGTGCCGGACATGATCCCGCCCGAGGGATGTTACCTCGGATGGCAGGACACATTGCACAAGCTTGCGAAGCTCGTGGAACCCGACATCAGCCAATAGCAGTTTGCGGCTCGTCCCTATCGCAGCCCCTTCAACCAACAGGAGAAGATTCGATGACGGCTCGATCCATCACCGTTCGGACGACTGTCGCAGCCCCCATCGAAAGGGTCTGGGCCGCATACACACCCCCCGAAGACATCATGAAATGGAACGTCGCATCCGACGACTGGCACACGCCGTCGGCTTCCGTGGATCTGCGCGAAGGCGGAGCCTTCTCCTCCCGAATGGAAGCCAAGGATGGCAGCATGGGCTTCGACTTTGCCGGCACCTACACGAAAATCGAGACGCAGCGGCTCATCGAGTACGAATTCGGCGGACGGCATGCCAGGGTCGAGTTCGTTCCCGATGAAGCCGTTGTACGCGTCGCCGTGACCTTCGATGCGGAGGACGACAACTCTATCGAACAACAGCAAACGGGTTGGCAATCGATCCTCGACAGCTTCAGACGACATGTCGAAGCGTGAGCGGATACCTGGCAGGCCCATGTGAAGAAATACGCTGTTTTTCCAACGCGAAACTATCGTCAGGCACGAGGAGCAAGCAGATGATCCCCACGATCAGCGCTTTCGAAAGATCGCCCGACGACGGCAAGGGCCTGGCGCGCGACACGCGCGTTCGCTGGGCATTCGAAGAGGTGGAACAGCCTTATAAAGTCCGTCTCGTTTCTTTCGGCGCAATGAAGGAACCGGCGCACATGGCGCTCCACCCCTTCGGGCAGATCCCGACCTATGAGGATGACGGTCTCGTCCTGTTCGAGACGGGGGCGATCGTGCTCCATATCGCCGAACGCCATACGGGCTTGTTGCTCGAGGATGAGAACGCCCGAGCCCGGGCGATCATGTGGATGTTTGCAGCGCTCAACACGGTGGAACCGCCGATCATTGAACGTGAAACCACATGGTACTTTGAGCGCAGTGAATCATGGGGCGAACAGCGATTGCGTCTGACCGAAGAGCGAATCCGCGTCCGGCTGAGCCAGCTCTCCGCCCGCCTTGGCGATACAGACTGGCTCGATGGTGCATTCAGCGCTGGCGACCTGATCCCGGATTTCCCGTGCGCGTAATCGTCACGCGGGACCTATTGCTCGAGCCATACGGAGGGTCGTGATGTCCAAGCTGAAATTGAGCGGTGTGCCG
>NZ_JAASQO010000002.1 GCF_011762095.1 Parvibaculum indicum
TGAAGGAGATGCCACTGCGCATCCTTCAAGACTCGCACGCAACCGCTCGAAAGGGAATCCCAAACCGGACTCTTTCGTTCCAATCAATCCACTAGAAAGCCCTTCATTAGCCAACAGCGGCGTAGCAGAAGCCAAATCCGCACCTATCGTAAAATTCGACCAGATCACGCCCTGTCGTACATCGAACTCCACAGTCGGGGTATCCGTGTTCAGCCCATGCTCGGCGATCGAGGTGAAGAGATAACCCTGCGACGGACCGGGCACGCCCACCGTCATGGCGATGCGCACGGCGGCCTTGTCCGCGCTTTTGAGCCAGGGGTGATCCGGCACGGCAAAGGCCAGCGCGAGCGGTTTCTTCGCATTCATGTGATGCTCGATCACCCGGCGCGAGAAAGTCTGCGTGATGGAATTGGTGGTGATAAGGCCGAAACGCCGCGCCTTCTCCAACCGCACCAGCTCCGCCGCGTGATCCCAGAAATGCATGACGAAATCCGCGCCGCCCGGAATATGCGGCCGCGCAGCCCAGATCGCCTCGGCATAGCCGCTGCCCATTTCCGCCCTGATGTCCTTGCCACCGAGAAACGGCGGATTGCCGACGATGAAATCCGTTTCCGGCCAGTCCGCCGGGCGCGGGTTCGAATAGCGATAGGTTTCGATGCGCGCCGTCTCGTCCGGCACCTCCTCGCCTGTGACGGGAGACCGCTTCATCGTATGCCCGTCCCAGCGGGTGACGGGATTGCCGTCCTCGTCGCGCAGCAGCTCCCGCCCGTCATAGGCGAGCACGGCGTCCTGTTCCCTGATATTCTTGAATGCCTTCAGCACGGGCTCTGAAATGGCGGCCTGACCGCCGGTGCGGATCTGCCATTTGAGGAAGCCGATCCAGAGCACGAGATCGGCGATCTGCACCGCGCGCGGATTGATCTCCAGCCCGAGGAACTGGTGCGGGTCGATGGTATGGCCTGACAGCTCCAGCAGGTACTGGCTCTCACCCAGACTTTCCAGATAGTCCAGCACCTCGCCTTCCAGCCGCTTCATCAGCTCCATGGAAACGTAGAGGAAGTTCCCCGTGCCGCAGGCGGGGTCCAGCACCCGCGTCTGGCAAAGCGCCTGATGGAAACCGCGCACGGCGTCGCGCGCCTCGTTTTCCTTGCCCTCATTCAGAAGCTGCTCGGCTTCCGCCTGCGCGTTCTTCCAGTCGTCGGTCAGAGGGTCGATGATGGTGGGGACCACCAGCCGCTCCACATAGGCGCGGGGCGTGTAATGCGCGCCGAGCTTGTGGCGTTCCCGGTCGTCCAGCGCGCGCTCCAAGAGCGTGCCGAAAATGGCGGGCTCCACATCCTTCCAGTCGCGCTTGGCGGCGACCCAGAGCTCGTGGATTTCATCCGCATCGAGGTCGAGCGCCGTGGGATTGGCGAAGAGACCGCCATTGAAGCGCTTCACCACCTCGTTGATGACGCCGGTATAGCCGCCCGCATTCATCGCCTTCCAGAGATCTTCCATGGCGAAGCGGAATTTGTCCGGCGTGTCCTTCATCTGTTGCAGGAGATTGGTGAAGGCCCCTTCCGGCAGCAGGCGCACATCCTCCGCGAACATGGTGAAGAGGCAGCGCATGAGGAATTCGGCCACCGAGCCCGCATTGTTGCCGCGCGCTTCCAGCGTCTTGGCGACCTTGGCCAGCCGCTCCGCAATGTCGCGCGTGACCTCGGCGGATTTGCGCGCCGGGTCGAGCGAGAGGGGATCGGTCCAGACGAGACGCAGGCGCTCGCGCACATCCTTGTCGCGCAGATCCTCCAGCATGATCCGGTAGGAGCGCCGGTCCGGGAACTGGGCGTAGTTCTTTCCCTGCCGTGCGAAATCCGCGTAAAGCTCGATGCAGTGCCCCACATCGGCCACGATGAGGAAAGGCGGCCAGCCATGCTCGCGCGGCAGCGCCTTGGCATAATCCTCCGCCTGGCGGCGCGCATTGACGAGGGCGGCATCCCAGCTCTTGGTGCCGCGCCGCGCCGTGCCGGTTTTCACCTGCGTCGCATCCTCCGGCAGGAGCCCCATCTGCGCATCGTCCCGATTGACGGCAAGGCCGGCGCGCTTGGCGCTCTGCTTGGCTTCCAGCACGAAGCAATTGCGCTTGTAGAGATCGATGAAGCCGGAACTCTGCGTCCCGTTCGGATGCTTGAAGGACACCGAGCGCTCGAAGACGTAGTCGTTCAGCCGGTTTTCCTGAACGGCCGGGCGCGGCTCCTCCACGCCGAGCAGATGGCACAGATCGACCAGAAAAAGCTGATAGTTCGCCCGTTCCGCCCCGCTGGAGGCCGCCCATTTTTCGATAAAGGCTTCTACGGCCCCGTTTTCCTCTTCCGCCGACACGCGCTGGCGCCCCCCGATTCCCCAGGCTGAGACAAGGCGTTCAGTCTGCCTGCCAGCGTGGACCGGTCAAGCCCCGCGCCCTCTGGATAATCGCCCCGGCCCGCGCCATATTGGGGGCATGGCACGAGGTAATTTCAAATCTTTCGGGCGCGGCTCCGAGCCGGTTCCGACGCGGGAGAATGGCGGGCTGTCGGAAGGGCCGGCGGGGCGTTTTACGCCTGAAAACCGCGAGGCGCTGGCGCAGGCCGACCGCGATTCATGGGCCGGCGCGCTGAAAGGCGATCCGGCGAACTGGCCGCTTTTCGAGCCGCACCGCCCCGACCGTCCGGAGAAATCCGAAGGCGGCATCAGGCTCGACCTCGTTTCGGAATATCAGCCCGCGGGCGACCAGCCGGAAGCCATCAAGGAACTGGTGGCGGGCGTGGATGGCGGCGACCGCGACCAGGTGCTGCTGGGCGTCACCGGCTCCGGCAAGACCTACACCATGGCGCAGGTGATCTCGCGCACGCAGCGCCCCGCCCTCATCCTCGCGCCGAACAAGACGCTGGCCGCCCAGCTCTATGGCGAGTTCAAGAGCTTCTTTCCGAACAATGCGGTGGAGTATTTCGTTTCCTATTACGACTACTACCAGCCGGAAGCCTATGTGCCGCGCACCGACACCTATATCGAGAAGGAAAGCTCGATCAACGAGCAGATCGACCGGATGCGCCACTCCGCCACGCGCGCGCTTCTGGAGCGCGACGACGTCATCATCGTGGCGTCGGTGTCGTGCATTTACGGTATCGGCTCGGTGGAGACCTACTCCGCCATGACCTTCACCATCAAGCGGGGCGAAAAGCTCGACCGCACCCAGCTCATCGCCGACCTCGTGGCGCTGCAATACAAGCGCAACGACGCGGCCTTCGGGCGCGGCACCTTCCGCGTGCGCGGCGACACGGTGGAAATCTTCCCGGCGCATTACGAGGACCGCGCCTGGCGCGTCTCGCTGTTCGGCGACGAGGTGGAAGACATTGTCGAGTTCGACCCGCTGACCGGCCAGAAGACCGGCAAGCTCGACCTCGTGAAGCTCTACGCCAACAGCCATTACGTGACGCCCAAGCCGACGCTCAACCAGGCGATCGAGGAAATCCAGCACGACCTTCAGGTGCGCCTGCAGGAGCTGAAGGGCCAGGGCAAGCTCCTGGAAGCGCAACGGCTGGAACAGCGCACGCAATTCGACATCGAGATGATGCAGGCGACGGGAAGCTGCGCGGGCATCGAGAACTATTCGCGCTATCTGACGGGCCGCAAGCCCGGCGAGCCGCCGCCCACCCTCTTCGAGTACCTGCCCGACAATGCGCTGGTCTTCGCCGACGAAAGCCATGTGACCGTGCCGCAGATCGGCGGCATGTTCCGGGGCGACTACCGGCGCAAATCGAC
This sequence comes from Parvibaculum indicum, assembly GCF_011762095.1. Lineage (GTDB taxonomy): Bacteria > Pseudomonadota > Alphaproteobacteria > Parvibaculales > Parvibaculaceae > Parvibaculum > Parvibaculum indicum. The sequence continues at coordinate 3,784 of NZ_JAASQO010000002.1, forward strand.
GCTGGCGGAATACGGCTTCCGCCTGCCCTCCTGCGTGGACAACCGGCCCATGCGCTTCGAGGAATGGAACGCGATGCGGCCGCAATCGGTGTTCGTTTCGGCGACGCCCGGCCCCTGGGAGATGGACCAGACGGGCGGCGTCTTCGTGGAACAGGTCATTCGCCCGACGGGCCTGATCGACCCGGTGACGGAAATCCGTCCCGTCGCAACGCAGGTGGACGACCTCATCGCCGAATGCCGCGAGGTGGCCGCGAAGGGCAGCCGCGTGCTGGTGACGACGCTCACAAAACGCATGGCGGAAGATTTGACGGAATACATGCATGAGCAAGGCATCCGCGTGCGCTACATGCATTCCGACATCGACACGCTGGAGCGCATCGAGATCATCCGCGATCTGCGCCTCGGCGCCTTCGACGTGCTGATCGGCATCAACCTCTTACGCGAGGGCCTCGACATTCCCGAATGTTCGCTGGTCGCCATCCTCGACGCGGACAAGGAAGGCTTCCTTCGGTCGGAAACATCGCTCATCCAGACCATCGGCCGCGCGGCGCGCAACGTGGACGGGCGCGTAATCCTTTACGCGGACGAAGTGACGGGCTCGCTGGAACGCGCGCTGGCCGAGACCACCCGCCGCCGCGAAAAGCAGCTCGCCTACAACACCGAACACGGCATCACGCCGGAATCGATCCGCAAGAATATCGGCGACATTCTCGAAAGCGTCTATGAGCGCGACCATGTGCGCGTGGACACCGGCACGAGCGGCGACACGGAGCTGGTCGGCCACAATCTGCGCGCCCATATCGAGGACCTGGAAAACCGCATGAAGACGGCGGCCGCCGACCTCGAATTCGAGGAGGCCGCCCGCCTGCGCGACGAGATCAAGCGGCTGGAAGCGACGGAACTGGCGATCTCCGACGACCCGATGCAGCGGCAATCCGCCATCGAGGACCGCGTGGCGAATGCGGGCGGCAAGAAAGTCTCCGGCCGCTCGACGTCAGGCAAACCCGGCACACGCGGCAACAAGAACAAATACCGCAACAAGGGCAAGAAGCGGTAAGCGCCTCCCCTTACACAGGAAATGCCCATGACCGCCCTCATTCCCGTGAACGCTGCCACGCCCGCCGAACCGGGAGAGCCCGCCGCCGACCGCGTGCTCGCGGGCACGCCGGTTAACCGGACATGGAACGCTTATGCCTCGGAGGACGGCAGGTTCTTCTCAGGCATCTGGGAGAGCGAGCCCGGCAAATGGGAGATCGACTATAGCGAGCACGAGTTCTGCCACATCCTGGAAGGCGAAAGCGTGATCGCCGACGAGGCGGGCACCGAAACCCGCGTCCGCGCCGGCGACGCCTTCGTCATCCCGGCGGGCTTCAAGGGCACCTGGGAAGTGGTGACGAAAACGCGGAAGCATTACGCGATTTACGAGGCGTGACGGCTAACCCATATCCCGGTGTCACCCCGGCCCTCCTTACATGAGAAGGTGGCCGGGTCTCACTCGCAACGGTTCCTTGCCGCAGATGCCAATGGATACCCGCTTTCGCCGGGATGACACCGTATAGAGGGATCAACCCCCCATCACATATTCCACGACATCCTTCGCATCGAAAACGAGCGACACGATCATCGTCGCAAGTGCCAGGGTGAACCAGACGCCGTAGAGACTACGTTTCTCGACCTGCGGCCAGCGCTTGAAGAAATAGATCACCACCGGCGTCCAGAGCACGAGATGCGTTGCGCCCCAGAGCTTGTTCCAGCCGACCGTCATGCCGAGCGCCATGGTGGCGATGATGGTGAGCACGAAGGACAGAAAGAGCCAGCGCGCTTCCACGCGGAAGAAGGACGCAATGAAGCTGCCGAGAAACAGCACGCCCATCATCCAGTACATCCAGAGCTGCACCCAATAGGGCAGCGCCGCGATATAGGCGTCCTGCGAAGCCTGCGCTGCCTGCAGCGCCGAAAAGAAATCAGCCATCCCGCTCTCCTGCCCGTGATTGTGCGTCACATCAGAGGAAGAGAGCCGGATGGCTGCAAATCACGTTTTCGTCATTGCGCCTGTCGCGCCCAATCAGCGGGACGGCCGTCCGCCGACAATGGAGACGCGTTCGCCGCGGCGCGAATGGGGGTAGTAGTCCCACACCGCATGGTGCTGTACGCAGCGATTGTCCCAGAAGGTGAGCGTGTTGGGCGTCCAGCGCACACGGCACTGGAACACCGGATTGACCTCCAGATGGCGCCACAGCATTTCCAGCAGCGCATCGCTTTCGGCTTTGGCCAGCCCGTCGATATGCGTGGTGAAGCCGCGATTGACATAGAGCAGCTTGCGGCCCGTTTCCGGGTGGCGCGTGATCACGGGATGTTTGGTCTTCGGCCAACCGCCCTCCGGCGCGGCGATGCCATAACTGCCGGAATAGGGCTTGGCGCCGTCATGCACCGCGTCGAGCCCTTCGAGGAAAGCCTTCATCGCGGGCGACAGCGTTTCATAGGCCTCATAGGCGCTGATGAAGCAGGTATCGCCGCCGCAGCCGATCTCCGGCGTCTCGGTGATGTAGAGCATGGAGCCGAAAGGCGGCTCCTCGTCGCAGGTGACGTCTGCATGCCAGCCCTCGCCCGCCACATAGCGCGAATTCTGGTCGGCAATGATCGGCAGGATGTTGGGGTCGCTCTCCTCACCCGCATGACCGGGCTTTGCATCCTTCTTGTGATAGGGGTGCGTATGCAGCGTGCCGAAATAGCCGGCGAAACGCTTGTGGTCCTCGCGCGAAATCTCCTGATCGCGAAAAACCAGCACGGAATGATCGGCAAAGGCCTGCTTCACTTCCATGAGCTGCGCATCGGAGAGCGGCTGCGTCAGGTCGAGCCCCTCCACTTCCGCGCCCAGCACGGGCGTCAGCGGCGCCACTTCGATCGTCTTGTAGTCCCGCTTCTCGTCGGTGCGGGCGGTCCGGATCTGGGCCTTGGCCATGATGTTTCCTCCGTCTCGGAACCTCGATTGACCGCGAGGCTAATCCCGGGGGACTGGAAAGCGTCAGTCATAAGTCCCATTATTCCGTTGAACGGAACAGCTGCCGAACAGGCCGAATGGGAGGAGACCGCCGATGAGCGAAGCGACGAGAGCGCCGGTGGCGCGGGCGTTGAACGTGCTGGAAGCGATGAATGCCGCGCATTCGCTGCATCTGGGCGAGATCGCCGAGCGCGCATCCCTGCCGAAATCGAGCGCGGTGCGCCTGCTCGACCAGCTGGTCGAGGCCGGCTATGTGGAAAAGCTTTCGCGCAGCGCAGGCTACCGCCTCACCTCGCGCGTGCAGCGCCTGTCATGGGGCTTCCGCCTGTCTGACGCCGTGGTGGAAGTCGCCGAGCCATTGATGCGCGAGTTCACGAAGAAGCATCGCTGGACGCTTTTCATCGGCGTGGCGGAAGGCGACCGGATGATCGTGCGTTACGGCACGGTGGCCGAAAGCCCCGTCGCCATCGACCCGCTCATCTATGAAGCGCCGACACCCTTCCTGCTCGGTGCGCTGGGGCTGGCCTATCTCGCCTTCTGCCCGGACTGGGAAAGACGCGCCATCATCGCGCGGCTGGGCCGGTCCAGATCCGCGACGGACCGCCTCGCCCGCAACCCGGACGATGTGATGCGAATCTTGAACGGCATACGCAAGAGAGGCTATGCCCTGACGAGCGACGAAGTCCGCCAGCTCGCAAACACCAGCCCGAAAAGCGCGGCGGATGGACGGCGCCGGGTGACGGGCATGGCCGTGCCCGTCATGCGGGGCGACCGTGTGCTGGCAACCGTCAGCCTGCGCTTCATGCGCTCCGTCATCGGCGAGCAGGAAGCGGCAAAGACACTGCTGGAGCCGCTGCGCGATCTCGCCCGCGACATCGAAATCGAGACACACCGCCTGACCGACGCCGGAAGAGAATAGGAAAAGAAATGTCCGACACGAAAACAACCGCCCTGCTCATCGGCACCACGGGGATGCTGGCCGAAGCGGCCCGCGAAGCGATCGCCCGGGCGGACAAGGCGGTCATCGTCTCCCGCAAGGCAGACGAGTTCCTCTATGGCGAACCGGAGCTGGACGAAAAGCTGGTGCCGCTCGCGCTCGACTATGAGGACACGGCCCGTTTCATTACCGAGATCGAAAAGCACGGCCCCTATGACATCGCGCTCACCTGGATCCGGCCCCGGGCGGAACTGATCCGCGCCGCGCTCGACGCGACGATGGCCCAGGGCGGGCTTCTGGTCGAGGTCATGGGATCGCGCTCGATCCTGCTTGGCAAGGACGGAACGCCCTCGATCGCCGAAACGCGCGCCCATGCGCTGGCCGCTCAGCCCGACATCACCTATGCGCAGGTGATCCTCGGCTTCAAGATCGAGGAGGAGGGGACATCGCGCTGGCTGCATCACCACGAAATCAGCGCGGCGGCAGCCGCCCAGCTCGACGATCCGATCCCGCGCCGTATCGCAGGCACGCTGGAGCCCTGGGAGAAAAGGCCGTCGTGAAGGAAATGGCCCCACCCTTCGAGACGGGCCTGACGGCCCTCCTCAGGGTGAGGAGCAAATTCAGAACCAAACCCTCATCCTGAGGAGCGGCGAAGCCGCGTCTCGAAGGATGCAGGCCTGTGCCACCCCACCCGGCACTTCGTCCCGACCTACCCGCCCTTCACCGCCGCGCGCAGCCGGCGCAACGTGCCGAAGACTTTCGGATTGCGCTTGATCCGCCGCTTGGCGGCGAGCCCGCCATTAATGGCAAGCACCGGCACCATACCCTGAAGGCTGGCGGAGGCGACATGGTTCACCATGCGCATCGGCTCGTCGCAGAAGCTTGCCTTGTAGGGTAGATAGCCGACGGACAGATCGTAAACCGTCAGTCCACGGTCGATACTGGACTGGAGATGCTTCAACAGATGAAGCCGTCCGGGCGACAGTTTCGAATGTTCGCCCATCTCATAAGTATGCACCATCAGCGTCGAGCGGCCATGCCAGACATGGCTGATGGAGCCTGACAGAAACTCCCCGTCGAGACGCAGCACCGCCACTTCCAGCAGGCGCCGCTCTTCGGGAAGGTCGGCCAGCGCGCGCCAGGCCGCGCGATGCGCCGGATCCTGGAAAATGGATGAAATCCCCTGCGCGGCAAGCTGCTCCGCCTTGCGCGTCAGAATCTCTTCGGTCATTTCGACAAGCTCGTCGCGCGACTGCGCGATTTCGAACGTCACCTCGCCTTTCGCTTCGAGCTTGCGCAGCTTGGAGCGGTCCATACGCCGCGTCTCGGCACGATAGCGTTGCGTCAGGTCCTCGAAACTGTCGGGCAGATCGAAAAGATAGGCATCGTCCGGCGCCTCGGCCCCCGGCAGGACGGCGAAGGGATTGCGCAACTCGCCCAGCATGGCCGGCTGGTTCTCGAACACGACATAGTCGAATGCGGGCAGCGCGCGCTTCATCTGCTTCCACAGCACCGGAAACCCGCCCTCCGGCATCTGCTTCCAGAAATCGCGCGCAATGAGCGGGGCCTTGTAGTCGGCGAGCTTCCCGCCCATCCAGACCAGACGCTTCAGCCCCAGATGACGTTCGATGCCTAAAGGCGCCAGCATGACGGGATGTCCGCCTCGCGAGACGAGCATGATGGCCGGTTCGACGCCTTCATGCCCTCCCACATGCTCGTGCCAGATCGACAGCCAGTCGAAACTCTGAAACGCGGTGCCTGCCGCATCGGCTTCCATCTCGCGCCATGCCTTTTCGGCCTGCGCAAAACTGGAATAGACGGTGATGCCCGACGCATGCGCGACGCGCTGTGCCATTCCCGCGGCGACCGGCGCCCCCCGGCGCGGCGTCGGGCGTGCCGACGCGCCGAAACCCGGCTGAAGCGCCCCTGCGGAACTTTCGTTCGGCTTGCTCATTCTTCCCTCTCCGCTTTGCCCTTCCGGGCACCGAACCGTCCCGTTCTGGAACGGCGCAAGTAAGCTTGCTCTCTCCTCGCAAGCTCTCTGCCAGACGGAAATGCCGGGTCGAACGATAAAAATCGGGAGGAACGCCGCCCCGGACATGGACGCTTGTCCAACTCCGGGACGCGGCGCGGTAGATCGGACTATTTTTCGGAGCTCGACGCGTCCGGGCGCGCCTCTGCCGAACCGCCATTCTCATCCACGCCTATCTCGGAGCGGATGCGCTCGATCATCTGGGAGGATGCTTCCACCGGTGCACCGATGGCGCGCATGACATGGCCTGAAAGCTGAAGCGAGACTTCCAGCGCCTCATGCACCACATGGGTCGCCCCGGCGGCGACAAGCTGCTTCATATGCGCCCGGTCGCGCGCCCGGGCGAAAATCGCAATACCGGGCCACTGATGCCGGATCGCCTCGACCGTGCGATTGGCCGCCGCGACATCGTCCAGCGTGACGACGATGGCGGCCGCACGGCCGATGCCCAGACGCGACAACACCTCAGGCCGCCCCGCATCGCCGTAATAGACATGGGCCCCCGTTTGCCGCGCCAGCCGCGTACGCGCGACATCGAGATCGAGCGCGACATAGGGAATATGCAGCTCCTCAAGCATGGACGAGATGGTGCGCCCCACCCGGCCATATCCCGCCACGATGACATGGCCCGTCAGTTCGCCCAGCGCCGCCGCGTTGCGTTCGCGCTCGCCAGCCTGGGAATCGAGCCAGGCCTCGAGCCGCGCGCCCGCCATGGCAAGGAGCGGCGTCAGCGCCATGGAGATGGCGGTGGCAAGCTGCACAGGCTGCGCGACGCTGGCCGAAACCACGCCATCGGCCGTGGCCGACGAAATCACCACAAAGGCGAACTCGCCGCCCGAGGCAAGCAAGAGCGCCGCGCGCACCGAACAGATACGCGACTGGCCGAAGGCCAGCGTCAGACCGCCGACCAGAAGAGACTTGATGACGAGGAAAGCACCAAGAATGCCGAACACGAGCGTGAAATTGTCGGCCAGCACGTTGAAATCCATGCCCACGCCGACCGAGATGAAGAAGAGCCCCAGCAGCAATCCCTTGAAAGGCTGGATGTCGCTTTCGACCTGATGGCGGAACTCGGTATCGGAAAGCAGGAGCCCGCCGAGAAAGGCACCCAGCGCCATGGAAAGCCCCGCCGCTCCTGTCGCCACCGCCGTCAGCAGGGCGGCAAGAAGGGACAGCGCGAGAAAGAGTTCCGGATTGCGCGTCCATGTAATGAAGCGATAGGCGGAACTGAGTACATAGCGCCCCACCGTCACGATCAGCGCCACTGCGACGACCGCCTTCAGCGTCGCAAACAGCGCCAGCATGACGATGTTCACATCCTCGCCCTTCGCCACATCGGCCAGGATCGTCACCATGACGAGAAGCGGTACGACGGCAAGGTCCTGCATCAGCAGGATCGAAAAGGAGATCTGGCCCGACCGGGAAGCGAACTCGCCCCGCTCGATCAGCAATTGCGTGACGATGGCCGTGGAGGACAGCGCAAGTGCAAAGCCGATCACAGTCGCGCCCGCCGCCGGCACGCCGAACAGCATGAAGACGCCGGTCAGTACGATCCCGCTCAGCATCACCTGCGCCCCGCCCAGCCCGAGCACGAGAGTGCGCATGGCGCGCAGGCGCGTCCATGAGAGTTCGAGGCCGATGGTGAAAAGCAGGAAAACGACGCCCAGCTCGCCCAGCGCGGCAATACCGTCCGAACTTTCGATGATCGACAGCCCGTGCGGCCCGATCAGGGCGCCGATGACGAGATAGCCGAGAACCGTGCTCGCCCGGACATAGTGGAACAGCGGCATCACCATCACGGCCGCGATCAGGAAGATGATGACCTCCCTGATATACGGCACATGAATGTTCCCCGCCGCCTCGGCTATCGCCGCGCTACTCAAATCGTCCAAGGCACCCTTCCCTTTCCGCAATCATGCCGGGACTATCGCAACCTTGCGCGTGTTGCGCCACCGGCCAGACGCATTCCCGGCCCTTTCCGACGTGGATTTTTGCTGGAATCCGGCGCGATCCGCCCCTCGGCGCTGTTGCCCGGTGGACGGCGGCACCATATATGAGACGGACATGCGCCGGATCGGGCGCGCAGGGGTAATGCGGGAAGCAGGAGGATTCTGACATCGTCACAAGCCAGGTACAGATGCGTCCCGGCGAAACGCCGTCCACGCCCGCTCCGAAAGGATGTCGAGCGGCATGACCTATTTCCTTCTCCTGCTCGGCTTCGCGATCCTTCTGGCTTCGGGCGATATCCTGGTCCGCGGCGCAACCGCGCTGGCGGCGCGCTACGGCCTCTCCCCCTTGCTGATCGCGCTCACCGTCGTCGCCCTCGGCACCTCGCTTCCTGAACTGCTGGTTTCGGTCAAGGCCGCGCTGGAAGGCGCGGCAGGCATGGCCCTTGGCAATGTGGTCGGCTCCAACATCGCCAATATCTGGCTGGTGCTGGGCCTGCCCGCCCTGATCTACCCGATTGCCTGCCAGGGCCGATCCATCCCGATGAACGCCCTCATCATGATGGGAGCCAGCTTCCTGCTGATCCTGCTTTGCCTGTTCGGCAGCCTGGGCAAATGGGACGGTGTGATCCTGATCGCCCTCCTCGCAACCTATCTGCTTTTTTCCGGCTGGGATGCGCGCAGCCACCGCCGCAATGGCGGCACGATACTGGTCGACCGGGTCCACCGCATGGTGACCGGCGTGAAGGAAGTCGAGACCGAGATCGAGGAAACGCTCGAAGCCGTCACCCATACCGAACTCAGCACTGCCAAGACCTCGCGCCGCCTCATCTGGGGCATGATCGCCATCGGCGTGATCGGCCTGCCTGTCGGGGCGAACCTCATCGTCAGCAGCGGGACCGAAATCGCCTCCTATTTCGGCGTGTCGGACGCCGTGATCGGCCTGTCGCTGGTGGCGGTCGGCACCTCGCTTCCCGAACTCGCCACGGCCATGGTCGCCGCGATCCGCAGGAACGACGACATGGTGGTCGGCAATGTGGTCGGCTCCAACATCATGAACATTCTTGCCATTCTGGGCGTGACGGCGCTGATCTCGCCGCTGCCGGTGGAGCGCGAATTCCTCTACTACTATCTCTGGATCATGATCCTCGCCGGCGCCAGCATCTTCCCCATGGTGATGACCCGCGGCCGGGTGACCCGATCGGCAGGCGTCTTGTTCATTCTGCTCTATGCGGGTTATCTGGGGCTGACGATCGAGGTGGGGAGCGTACCGACGCTTCCCCTTGTGGACATGCCGGAGGCAGGGGCAACGGTCTTACAGTGACGGGACAGGACGGAAACAAGGGTACGGCGCTGGTCACGGGCGGCGCACGGCGCCTCGGACGTGCCATGGCGTTGTCGCTTGCCGAACGGGGCTATGCCGTGGCGGTGCATTGCCATCATTCGACGGATGAAGCCGCCTCCGTGGTGCAGGACATCCGTTCGGCGGGCGGTCGGGCAACCGCGCTGGCCGGAGACCTCGCCTCGGCCCGCGACGTGGACGGGCTGGTGCCCCGCGCGGCGGAGGCACTGGGCCCCCTCACCCTCCTGGTCAACAATGCCTCGCTTTTCGAGCACGACACCGCCTCGGGAATGACGGCGGAAAGCTGGACCGCGCATCTCGATACCAATCTGCGCGCGCCGGCCTTCCTGGCGCAGAGCTTCGCCATGCAGCTCCCCGACGGCATGGAAGGCAATATCGTCAATCTTGTCGACCAGCGGGTCTGGCGCCCGACGCCGCATTTCTTTTCCTACACGGTGAGCAAGATGGGGCTGTGGGACATGACGCGGGTCATGGCGACATCCTTTGCGCCCCGCATTCGCGTGAACGGCATCGGCCCCGGCCCCGCCATGCGCAATGCACGTCAATCGCCCCAGGATTTCGCCAAACAGATCAAGGGCACGATCCTCGGTCGAGGCACTTCGCCGGAGGAAATCTGCGCCGCACTTCATTTTATCCTCGCCTCGCCGGCCATGACGGGACAGATGATTGCGCTCGATGGCGGACAGCACCTTGCCTGGGAGACCCCGGACGTCGTAGGCATAAACGAATAATCGCGAAATGAGTTGATCGAGGCCCGTTGGGGAGGCGGACCGCCCTCTAACCGGATTGGACCCGAATGAACAAGCCCGACAATGTGACCCCGCTGAAGATTGCCGACGCCGAACGCGCGCTGCGGCATGTATTCGTGCGCGACCTGCTGCTGGACGCCCATATCGGCGTCTACAAGCATGAACTGGGCAGCGCCCAGCCCATCCGCGTGAATGTGGACCTGTCGGTGCGCGAAGCCCTGCATGGCGACGCGCTGGACAATGTCGTCTGCTACGCCACCGTGGTCGAGCGCATCAAGGCCATTGTCGACGAAGGCCATCTCAACCTGGTGGAAACCCTCGCCGAGCGGATCGCAGCGGCCTGCCTGGAAGACGCCCGCGTGCAGATGGCGCGTGTCCGTGTTGAAAAACTTGCCGTAATTCCGGAGGCTGCCAGCGTCGGTGTGGAGATCGAGCGGCACCGTCCCCGCCCCTGACTTCCGCCGCATGCGCGTTCGCCATAACCACATGTCCGGCCAACGCGCTAAAACGCCCAGAAAAGCGCTAATGGATTCAACGGCTTGATGCGGCAGGGTGACGCATACGGATAAATTTTGCACAGCAGCGGACGCCCGCCATTAACCATTTCCGCAGCTGCCATAAATCGCCGGCGTTTGTCATCCTCCCTTGCAAAAAACGAAAACTTTTATCTATTTCAAGAGCTTACGATTCGCGGTGTGTGACAGCTTCTGTCACAAAACCCAAGGATTACAGGATATTGACCTCACACTTGCAGGAATAACCCACAGACTTATCCACAGCTCTTGTTGACGAGATAAGGTCCCGAAAAGGGGTCTCCGGCTACAATGATGAAGAAGCAGGACCGCTCGTGACAATTTGTTCTTGTAATGTTCTGATGCGGGTTTGTATGCTCTCCAGTTGAAAGACGGCAACGCCAATCGCACGTCGCGACGAGGTCACCAGCCTGACCGCGCATCGACGGATCGAAGGAGGCCGGTTTGAAAGATTTGCACGGCCCCGCGGAGGAGATTTTCGTATCTGGGTGCGGGTCGATTCCGAAACCGGCCTCTATTTCCGTGTCTGAAGCGCAGAATAACGGTCTTCTCTCGACCTCCGGCAAGGCCGCCTCCTCGCCCGCGACCCGGGCGCGCGAGTTGTGCGTGACACTGGATCCGGTTTCCATTTCCGGAGATCAGGGTTTTACGCCCTATTGGAACGCGCGCTGCGCGGAGAGCCAATCCATGTGGTGGCTGCCACATCAGGTCGGATCACGCGGTCAGGGGTCACGCTCATCGGCCACATCTTCGAACTTTCAGGAGGCCGCATCGAACTTCTGGAAGAAAACGATCGTGCCGAGCCGGTCGACGTCAAATATCTCGTTGTGCCTATCATTTGCTTCTGCAACTTCTTGCACGGCAAGAGGGCAAGTCAAAGGCACGAGAAAGATCCGGGTCTACCCTCGGGGTGAGAGCTTCTTTTTTGCGCTGATCCGTCAGCAAAGACGGGCCTACAACCTTGCCATCGGGTGCTTCATCGAGGCCGACAAGGGGTTTGTCGACTACAACCACCCGGATCTTCGCAAGATCGAGCTGCGCCGAACCATCCGGGAATTCGTTGCGGCTGAATGCGCAGAACGAGATGAGGCTTTCGTATCGGCATGGTGCGACGAAGCTGTTCTCGCCGCATTCAGAACCCGCGAGGCCGTTATCGGCAAGCGAAAAAATGGCGAATCTGCCGGCTACGCATTTCGGAGCCTCAAGGACCCCCGTCAGCGCTTCTACATCCAGAAGCTCTCCGCCGGGTTCGTCGCCAAACAGCTCTCTCTTTCCGAGGGCTTGCCTCCGGAGGCTTTCGGCAAACTCACGACCATCGTTTTTGAGCGGGGCCAGTGGTTCATCTGCGCTCAAAAGCACATCACCACGATCGGACAAGACGAAATCCAAGCCAGGTCGATCGTGGCCATCGACCCCGGTGTGCGGTGCTTTGCCACCGCATACTCGATGAACCAGACCACCTCCTATGGAGAAGACTTCTACGCATCCCGTGTATTTCCCTTGCTGCTCCAGATCGACAAGCTGATCGGTCAGCGAGCAAGAGCAAAACACGATCAGTGGAAACGGCACTATCAGAAGAAGATCGACCGCCTGGTCCTCCGGATCCGAAACCTGGTCGACGACCTGCATCGTCGTGTGGCTTATGATCTCGTCCAGAGGTTCGATATCATCTTGCTGCCGCGCTTCGAGACGAAGCAGATGTCCTTGAGGCTGGAGCGCAAGATCCGAACGAAGACAGTTCGGTCGATGCTGGGTTTCAGCCATTACCGCTTCAGGCAACACCTTGCATGGATGTGCCGCAAATATGGCAAGCGGCTAATCATCGGCAACGAGGCCTATACCAGCAAGACCCGGTCATGGGACGGGAGCGTGGTTCAAAACCTCGGCGGCGCGAAAACCATCACGGATGGGAAAATATACGTCGACCGGGACATTAATGGGGCGCGGGGCTTCATGCTGCGCGCTCTCTATGGCAACTCAGGCCATTCTCAGGCGACTGCGTAACACTTGTTGCGTTCGTTGCGGGATTAACGGAGTGCGCGCAGAATGACCGACGAACCCGAAAACAGCAGCCCCGGCGCCCCGTCCGGCGGCGAGAAACCCCGAACCGGCGTCGAGGTCATCGCCGATCAGGTGAAACGCCTGCCCGACAGCCCGGGCGTCTATCGCATGTACGACGCCAGGGGAGAGGTGCTTTATGTCGGCAAGGCGCGCTCGCTCAAGAAGCGCGTTTCCAGCTACGCAAAACTGGGCGGCCATACCAACCGCATCGCCCGCATGATCCTCGCCACCGCCTCCATGGAATTCATCACCGTGGAGACGGAAACCGAAGCACTGCTGCTCGAAGCGAACCTGATCAAACGGCTGAAGCCCCGCTACAACGTGCTGCTGCGGGACGACAAGTCCTTCCCCGACATCCTGCTGACCGGCGATCACGACTTCCCGCAAGTGGTGAAGCATCGCGGCGCGCGCACCCGCAAGGGCGACTATTTCGGTCCCTTTGCCAGCGCCGGGGCGGTGAATGCCACGCTCAACGCGCTCCAGAAGGCGTTTTTGCTGCGCTCCTGCTCCGACAGCGTTTTCGAGAGCCGCACCCGGCCCTGCCTCCTTTTCCAGATCAAGCGCTGCTCCGCACCCTGCACCGGCGAAATCTCGAAGGAGGATTACGCCGAACTTGTGAGGGAGGCGCACGACTTCCTGCGCGGACGCAGCCGCAAGACGCAAGGCGAACTGGCCCGGCTGATGGAGGAAGCCGCCGCGGAGAGGGACTATGAAACGGCCGCCGTCTATCGCGACCGCATTCGCGCGCTGACCCAGATCCAGCAGCATCAGGGCATCAATCCGCAAACCGTGGGCGAAGCGGATGTCTTCGCGGCCTATCAGGAGGGCGGTCAGACCTGCGTTCAGGTCTTCTTCTTCCGCGCCGGACAGAACTGGGGCAACCGCGCCTATTTCCCGCGTCATGACAAGGAAATGGGGCCCGAGGACGTGCTCGATGCGTTTCTCGCCCAGTTCTATGAAAACCGCCCGCCCCCCCGCATGGTGCTGCTGAGCCACGACATACCGGGACGCGAGCTGCTGGCGCAGGCGCTCACCCTTCGCGCGGACCGGAAAGTCGCCGTCGGTGTGCCTCAGCGTGGCGAAAAGCGCGAGCTTGTCGAACACGCCATGACCAATGCCCGCTCGGCGCTGGGACGGCGGCTCGCCGAAAGCTCCACCCAGCGCACCTTGCTGGAAGGCGTGGCGGAAATCTTCGGCCTCGAAAACGCCCCGGAGCGCATCGAGGTCTATGACAACAGCCATATTCAGGGCGCGAACGCCGTGGGCGGCATGATCGTCGCCGGCCCCGAAGGCTTCATGAAAAACCAGTACCGCAAATTCAACATCAAGCAGGCGGGCCAGGAGGCCGGCGAATTCGGCGGCGACGATTACGCCATGATGCGCGAGGTGCTGACGCGACGGTTCACCCGGCTTCTGAAGGAGGAAGGCGAGAAAAAGGAAGGCGAGGACCGCAGCGACGCATGGCCGGACCTCATCCTGATCGACGGCGGCGCGGGCCAGCTCAAAATCGCCCTGGAGGTGCTGGACGAACTCGGCATCGACAGCGTGACGGCGGTGGGCGTCGCCAAGGGGCCGGAGCGCGATGCGGGCCGGGAACGCTTCTTCATGCGCGGCAAGCCCGACTTCATGCTGGAGCCGAGAAACCCGGTCCTCTACTACCTGCAACGCCTGCGCGACGAGGCGCATCGCTTCGCCATCGGCAGCCACCGCGCGCGTCGCTCGAAAGCCATCGGCACCAATCCGCTGGACGAAATCCCCGGCGTCGGCCCGGGCCGCAAACGAGCCCTTCTGCGCCATTTCGGGTCGGCACGGGCGGTTTCACGGGCCGGGATTTCCGATCTGGAGGCGGTGGACGGCATTTCCGAAACCCTGGCCCGCACCATTTACGACCATTTCAACGGAAACGCCGGACGCGAAAGCGGCGACACCGCGGGAAAATAGCCGACCGGCCTCAACAAATGCGCTCCGGGTGATAGAATGCGCGGCAAAGCAACGATGCCCGTTCATATCGGGCGAACAGGCGCGCGAGACCATGGCGACCAATCTTCCCAACCTGCTGACATATTTCCGCATCCTTCTGGTGCCCCTCGTGGTGATCGCCCTGTATCTGGAAGAGGATGCGGGCAACTGGACGGCGCTGGCCCTGTTTGCGATGGCAGGCATTACCGACTGGCTGGACGGTTACCTTGCCCGCGCCTGGAACCAGACCTCCAATCTGGGCCGGATGCTCGATCCCATCGCCGACAAGCTGCTCGTCGCCGTGGTGCTGCTGGCGCTCACATGGCAAGGCACGATTGCCGGCTATTCGCTCTGGGCGGCGATCATCATCCTGTGCCGGGAAATCCTGGTTTCGGGGCTGCGCGAATATCTGGCGGGCCTGCGCGTCAGCGTGCCGGTGACGCAGTTGGCAAAATGGAAAACCGCGATCCAGATGGTCGCCCTGGCCTTCCTGCTGCTGGGCCCGGCGGGCGACCGCATCGTGCCGGGCATTACCGAATTGGGGCTGACGCTCCTCTGGGCCGCGGCGATCCTGACCCTTTATACGGGCTATGACTATTTCCGCGCCGGGCTACGGCATATCGACGATACGCGCCCGCCGGAACGCCCCGCCGGCGCTCCCGCGACCCCAGGCGGGAGCGCGGCCAATGGAGACGCCGCGCCATGAAACTTCTCTACTTCGCCTGGGTAAAACAGAAGACCGGCAAGGCGGAGGAAGACGTCACGCTGCCGGCCGGGATCGCAGATGTAACCGGCCTCATAGACTGGCTGCGCCGGCGCGACGAAGGCTATGAAGCCGCGTTCGAAGACCTGAAGGTCATACGCTGCGCGATCGATCAGGAACACGCCGATCTCGATGCCTCGATCGCAGGCGCGCAGGAAGTGGCCTTCTTCCCGCCGGTGACGGGCGGATAGTTGACAGGCCTCGTCCTTAGAGACGGCCCTTCGGGCCTCCTCAGGATGAGGCGCAATGTCAGAACCAAATCCTCACCCTGAGGAGGATGCGCAGCATCCGTCTCGAAGGGCGAGGCCAGGGAGCCTGCCAAGTGAATGCTTTCGTCTATATTCTTCGCTGCGATGACGGAAGCTACTATGTCGGCTCTGCGCGCGGATCGCTTGAAAGACGAATCCTCGAACACAATTCAGGCGCCTATCGCAGCTACACGTTCAATCGAAGACCGGTAACCCTTGCCTTTTCGGAGAGCTTTGAACGAATTACCGACGCTGTCGCCGCAGAGAGAAAACTGAAGGGCTGGAGCCGCGCCAAGAAAGAAGCCCTTATCGCCGGCGATTTCGGGCAATTGAAGGATTTATCGAAATCGCGGCGCACACCTCGGCCTCGTCCTTCGAGACGGCCCTGCGGGCCTCCTCAGGATGAGGCGTAAGTCAGAACTGATCCCTCACCCTGAGGAGGATGCGCAGCATCCGTCTCGAAGGGCGAGGCCGAAGAAGCAAAGGTCGTCATGATCCGCGTCCAGACAGAGGATTTCGACATCGGCGCCGAAGTGGCCGCCCTCTCGAAAGACCGCCACGATATCGGCGCGGTCGTCACCTTTTCCGGCACGGTGCGCGACAAGACCGGCGACCTCGTCGCGCTGGAACTCGAACACTATCCCGGCATGACGGAGAAGGAACTCACGCGCATCGAAGCCGAAGCGCAGGCACGCTGGCCGCTGGAGGCGAGCCTCGTCGTGCATCGCGTCGGACGCCTTCTGCCCGGCGAGAATATCGTGCTCGTCGTCACCGCCTCCGCCCATCGGCAGGCCGCCTTCGAGGCGGCGGAGTTCCTGATGGACTATCTGAAGACCCGCGCCCCCTTCTGGAAACGCGAGGAAACGGCAGAAGGCGGCGACTGGGTGGATGCGCGCGACAGCGACGACACAGCGGCGGCGCGCTGGACAAAAAAATAGGGCCGCCCGAAGGCGACCCCATCTTCCATTCATGTTGGCCCGTATCAGCCATTGGCGACTTTCGCCTTGTCCTGATGCGCATACACAAGGGCCATGTAGTCCTTGTACAGATTCTCGGAAATCTCACCCGGCGTGAACCTGTAGGGGCCGATCTCGCCCACCGGCGTCACTTCCGCCGCCGTGCCGGTGATGAAGCATTCGGAGAAGTCTGCCATCTCTTCCGGCTTGATATGGCGTTCGATTACTTCGAGCCCGCGCGCCTTCGCCAGGTCGATCACCGTGCGGCGCGTGATGCCGTCGAGGAAGCAATCGGGGGTCGGCGTATGGATGACGCCGTCCTTGATGAAGAAGATGTTGGCGCCCGTCGCCTCGGCCACATAGCCGCGATAGTCGTACATCAGCGCATCGGCATAGCCCTTGTCCTCGGCGGCATGCTTGGAGATGGTGCAGATCATGTAGAGACCCGCCGCCTTCGCATCGGACGGCGCCGTCTCCGGCGAGGGCCGCTTGTACCCTGCGATATCGAGACGGATGCCCTTCTTGCGCTGTTCCGGATCGAAATAGGACGGCCATTCCCACGCCGCGACCGCCAGATTGATGCGGTTCTTCTGCGCGGAGACGCCCATCATCTCGCTGCCGCGCCAGGCCACCGGACGGATATAGGCATCTTCCAGCTTCTGGGCGGCAAGCTCGGCCCGGCAGGCCTCGTCGATCTCATCCACCGTATAGGGAATGTCGAAGCCGAGAATGCGCGCGGAATCGACCAGACGCTGCGAATGTTCATGCAGCTTGAAAATCTCGCCGCCATAGGCCCGGCAGCCTTCGAATACGCTGCTGGCATAGTGCATTCCATGCGTGAGTACATGCACCTTGGCGTCCGACCACGGCACCAATTCGCCGTTGAACCAGATGTAGCCATCGCGTTTGTCGAAGGGAATATCTGCCATGATTCCGCTCCCTGGCGTTATGTTGTGAGGCTCGCTTGGGCTCGATTTCGCCATAGACAACAGGCCGCCTCTTGCCTCTTTCGGTCTATCCGGTGGAGCCTCTTCCGGGCCCGGCCGCATATCCCGCTTGGGTGTTATGGGGCTGTCTATATTATCGTCTGGAAGAATCGAGGATGCCACCCGCCTTCGGGAGGCCGCTTACTCAACCCAGCGAGCGAAGAGAGGCTAGCGCTGCGGAAAAAATATGTCAATATGGCTGACATAAAATCATGCCGATTGCGACAGCGGTGAAAAAGCACGTGACCAAGGAGACGCCCGCCCCGCAAAGGGCCCGAGAAACCGACCCCGCCGAAAGCGGCGCGGACCCGGCTGTCGAGGCCGACGATGCGACGCGCCTCGTGGAGGCGATCGAACTCCTGTTCTTCGCCTATCGGGACTTCATCTCCGATCCGGATGCCCTGCTGGCGGAATATGATTTCGGCCGGGCGCACCACCGGGTCATCCATTTCGTCGGGCGGAACCCCGGCATTACGGTGGCCGAACTCCTCGATATTCTCCGTATTACCAAACAAAGCCTCGCCCGTGTGCTGAAGCAGCTCATCGAGCGCGGCTTCGTGGCGCAGGAGACCGGCCGCAAGGACCGCCGCCAGCGCCTGCTCTACCTCACCGAGGCGGGGCGCGACCTGAACGACAGGCTGGCCGCCCCGCAGCACGAGCGCGTCGCCCGCGCCCTTCTGGAAGCCGGCGCGGAGGCCGGCGGCAATGCGGAGGATGCCTGGCGCAAGGTGATGCTGGCGCTTCTCAACAAGGAAAACCGGTCGGAGGTGGAAGACCGCCTTGCCGACGGCCGGGACCGCCCGAAAGGACGAAAGCCATGAGCGCCGCCGGAGAGCCCGATACCGCGGCCGCGCCCCTGCCCGGCGACGATGCCCCGCATGTACTCATCGTGGACGACGACCGGCGCATCCGCGAATTGCTGAAACGCTTTCTGAGCGAAAACGGCTATCGCGTCACCGTGGCCGAACACGCGGCCGATGCGCGGGCAAAGCTCGAAGGGCTCGCCTTCGACCTCATCGTGCTCGATGTGATGATGCCGGGCGAAAACGGTTTCGACTTCGCCAGTGCCGTGCGGCGAACCTCCAACGTGCCGATCCTGATGCTGACCGCGCGCGGCGATGCCAGCGACCGGATCGACGGGCTGGAGCGCGGCGTGGACGACTATCTCGCCAAACCCTTCGAGCCGCGCGAACTGCTGCTGCGCGTCGGCACCATTCTGCGCCGGGCACGCGCCCCAGGCGGCGGCGCGGCCTCCGGCGCGCTGACTTTCGGCGGCTGCGAATTCAACCCCCAGCGCGGCGAACTCCGCCGCGACGGACAGCTCGTCCGGCTGACGACGCGCGAAGTGCAGCTCCTGCGCATCTTCGCCGCCCATCCCGGCCAGACGATTTCGCGCCTCGATCTTTGCGAGAACGAAGCGGCGGAACGCTCTATCGACGTCCAGATCAACCGGCTCCGCCGCAAGGTCGAGGACGACCCCCGAAATCCGCTTTACCTGCAGACCGTGCGCGGCGAAGGCTACGTACTGATGCCGGATTGATGCGCACACAGAAGAAGCGGAACGAATAGAGTGTCGATGACCCGTTTCATCAAGAACATGCTGCCGCGAGGCCTTTACGGCCGATCGCTCATCATCATCGTGGCGCCGATGGTGCTTTTGCAGATCGTCGTGACCTATATGTTTCTGGAACGGCACTGGCAGCTCGTGACCGAACGGCTCTCCGCCAGCGCCGTTTCCGAGATCGCCCTGCTGCTGAACGAATATGAGCGCGAGCCGACAAGGGAACGCGCCGAGACGCTCTCGAAGGAAGCGCGCGAAACGCTGACGCTTTCCGTCGCCTTCCTGCCGGGCGAGAAACTGCCCGACACGCCCGCGTCGACCGGCGGCCTGCTGGAAAGCTCGCTGAGCGCCAATCTGCGCGAAAAGGTGCAGCGCCCCTTCTGGATCGATACCAGCCGATACACCGATTATATCGACATCCGCGTCGCCTATAATGGCGGCGTCATGCGCACGCTCTCGCCGGCGAGCCATGTCTATGCGACCAACTCGCATATCTTTCTGGTCTGGATGGTCGGCACCTCCTTCGTGCTGGTCGTGGTCGCAATCCTTTTCCTGAGAAACCAGATCCGTCCCATCGAACGGCTCGCGGAAGCCGCAGAAGGCTTCGGCATGGGGCGGGACGTGCCGAGTTTCCGCCCGCGCGGCGCATCGGAAGTCCGCCGCGCCGCGGAAGCCTTTCTCGACATGCGCAACCGCATCGAACGCCAGATCGCCCAGCGCACCGCCATGCTGGCCGGGGTGAGCCACGACCTGAGAACGCCGCTCACCCGTATGCGTCTCGAACTCGCCATGATGGGCGACGACCCGCAAGTCCAGGAGATGCGCAAGGATATCGACGAGATGCAGCGCATGCTGGACGACTATCTGGAATTCGCGCGCGGCCATCGCGGCGAAGCGACGGAAGAAACCGACCTCGGCGATTTGCTGCGCGAAACCTGTAACGACTGGCAGCGCAAGGGCTGCAACGTCACCGTTACCGTGCAGGGCGATCTGCATGTGCCGCTTCGCCGAAGCGCCTTCAAACGCTGCCTCGCCAACCTTGTCGGCAATGCCTGCAAATATGGCGACAATGTCTGGATCACCGGCTTTCGCGATATGAGCGATCCGGGCGCGGATATCGAAATCGTGGTGGACGACGACGGTCCGGGCCTGCCCGACGATCAGCTCGAGGAAGTGTTCCGCCCCTTCTACCGGCTGGACGACAGCCGCAACCTCGATGAAGGCGGCTCAGGCCTCGGCCTTGCCATCGCCCGCGACATCGCGCGCGGCCATGGCGGCGACATTACGCTCTCGCGCAGCCCCGCGGGCGGCTTGCGCGCCATCGTGGACGTGCCGGTATGAACGATCTCCCCCTGATGGTGCGAAAATGGCAGGCGGCCTGGCAGGCACTCGACCCGCAAGCCGTGGCCGCGCTTTATGCGCCGGACGGGACGCATATGAGCGGCGTGGTGCGCGAAAGACTGGGCAAGGAAGATGCGACCCTGCACGGACGCGACGAAGTGCTCGGCTATGCGACCGCCTCAGCCAGGGCGCTCGAAAGCTTCCGCGCCGATATTCTCAGCGTCATCGCGGAAGGCGACGACGATACGGGCCGCGCGGCGGTGGAATACCTGCGTATCCTGAACGGCAACGACGCCAGCCCGATGCGCGTGATGGAAGCGATGGAGTGGCGCGGCGGCAGGATCACCGCCTGCCGGGTGTTTCATTTCTGACAGGGGTCAGGCGAGCCGCGCCCCGTCCGGCAGGTCGCCGTCGACGCCCGCCAGCACGATCCGTCTCTCTTCATCCGGAAAGCCGAGCGTCAGCACCTCCGACATGAAGGGACCGATCTGGCGCGGCGGAAAATTCACCACCGCCATCACCCGCCGCCCGACCAGCGCCTCGGGCGTATAGTGGTCGGTGATCTGGGCGGAGCTTTTCTTCACGCCGATATCCGGGCCGAAATCGATGCGGAGCTTGATGGCGGGCTTGCGCGCTTCCGGGAAAGGGGCGACTTCCACCACCGTACCGATGCGGATATCGACTTTCAGAAAATCGTCGAAGGAAATCTCCGGCGCCGCTTTCCCGCTCATGCCGCATCCTTCGCATCGTCATTTTCGGGCTTCCCGCGACGCGCGGCCGGGCGCGGACGCTTCGACATGAAGTCCTGCGCGCGGGCGAACCACTCCTCGCCCTGCCGCAACCGCTTGTCGAGGGCGGCCATGGTGCGCGCCTGATCCTCGTCGTCGTCGAGCCAGACTTTCAGAAGGCGCGCCCAGAAAAGCGCCAGGCCCCGCACGCGGATAAGCCCGCGCCAGCCCGAACTGTCGATCCCCGCCGCCTCCAGCATCCACCCCATGGACTGGAGCGTGGAGGGGATGAGCGCAAGCGCCGCCACGGGGTCGCGCTCCAGATCCTCTGTAATACGCTTCAGCGCGGGCTTGTCCTGCGCCATGGCGTCGAAGCGCAGCATGACGACATCGAACAGGCGGTCGCGGACGGGCTCGTCCGCCAGTTCCTCCTCATCCGCCATCTTCAACACCTGCGCATCGATGCGCCGTGCATAGGCAGCGAGGATCTGCGCCTTTGAGGAAAACAGCGCGGATAGCTCGCCCAGGCCGAGCTTCGCTTCCCCGGCAATGTCGGCGAGCGACAAATCCGTCCAGCCGCGCTTCCCGGCGAGCCGGAGCGCGGCATTCACGATCTTTTCTTCCGGGGTCAGTTTACGCGCCATAATGCCTCTCCTGTCCGTTCCGCAAAGGAGGATAGTCGGGAAGCCAACGGAAAACGAGGTGTGGGGATTACTTACCCAGCTCGCGGCCCCGGTCGCGCGCGGCCAGAGCGGCTTTCTTCATCAGTTCGCTCAGCGCATCGCCGCCCATCAGCACGTCGAGCGCCGCCGCCGTGGTGCCGCCCGGCGAGGTGACGTTCCGGCGCAGCGTTCCGGCATCGAGGTCGGAGCGGTACAGCATCTCGCCCGCCCCGCTTACCGTGGCGCGGGCAAGCCGCATCGCGGTGTCTTCCGGCAGGCCCAGCGCAACGCCCGCCCCGGCCATCGCCTCGACCATATGGAAGACATAGGCCGGACCGCTGCCGGAAATGGCGGTGACGGCGTCCATCAGCGCCTCGTCCTCGATCCAGACGGCGTCGCCGACAGCCGCCAGAAGACCGTCGGCAAGCGCTTTTTGCGCCTCGCTCACACACGGATTGGCAAAGGCGCCGCTGATGCCGCGCCCCACCGAAGCGGGCGTATTGGGCATGGCGCGCACAATGGCCGCGCCGCCGCCGAGCAATTCGTCGAGCCTGCCCGCTCCCACGCCCGCCGCGATGGAAACGAACAGCGTCTCCGGCGCAACGAGGGGCCGAAGCGCCGGCAGTACTTCCGGCATGGCCTGGGGCTTTACCGCCAGCACCACGGCGGCCGGTTTCAGCGCGGCAAGATCGTCGATGGACGCATCGAGGCGCACGCCGCGTTCCTTCGCCAGCGCGGCGACTTCGTCGGGCAGGTGGGGATCGCGGATCGCGACGAGTCCGGGCGCGACGCCGCCATCGAGCCAACCGCTGAGCAGCGCGCCGCCCATCTTCCCGGCCCCCACAAGGACCAGCGGACGTTCAAGATCGATTGCCATGACGATTATCTCTGACGCTTGGGCCCGATTTCTCAGGCATTACCTTCTGTTTCGAACATGGCCGCGGCAATCGCCTCCTCGGCGGTCTTGCCGGCCCACATCACGAACTGGATGGCGGGATAATAGCGCTCGCAGGCCTCTACCGCGAGACGCAGCAGCGCTTCGCATTGTTCCGGTGTCGCCGACGCCCCGCCGCAGAGCAGCAGGGAATTGCGGAACAGGATCACCCCGTCCTCCGACCAGATGTCGAAATGGCCGGACCAGAGCTGCTCGTTGATGAGGGTCAGCAGATGACGGATGGCAGGCCGCTTGTCGGCGGGTACGCGCACATCCAAGGCGCAGGCGATATGGAGCCCCGCCAGATCGGTCCGCCAGTTGAGGGAAATCTGATAGTCGCGCCACTCGCCCGCGACGCAGATATTCAGCTCGTCCTCGTGACTACGCTCGAAAAACCAGTCGCGTATGGAGGCTACCTGTTCAAGGAGATCGAGCGGATTGGCGTCGAAATCGTCGGCTTGAAGCACAGAGCCCGTCATATATGTCCCCGCATCGAACGCAGTCCCCTGCGGCGCGGGCACCCCATATATGGGGGACGACCCGGCCCCGAAACACAAATTAACCGTGCCCGATGCTTTGAGTCGGCGCAAGCCCGCGCCCGGTCGAAAAGCCGGGGAGACTGGGGACAAGTGAAATTAGCTGGGGATAGACCGCGCTTATTCGGCCGTCTTGGCCGCGGGTTTCTTCTTCGGGGCGGCCTTTTTGGCGGCAGGCTTCTTCGCCGCCGTTTTCGCGGCCGGTTTGGCCGCCTTTTCCAGCGCCTCGATCCGCTTCTTCAGCGCCTCGTTTTCCTCGCGCGCCAGACGGGCCATGTCCTGCACCGCCTCGAACTCCTCGCGATGGACGAGATCCATATCGGCGATGAGACGTTCGGCCTGGGACCGGATCACCGTTTCCACTTCCGTGCGCACTCCCTGAGCGGCGCCCGCGGCATTGGTGAAAAACCGGCTCATCTCTTCGAGAATCTTGTTCTGGGTCTGCGTCATGGCTCTGGCTCCGTTCAGGGTGGCGGGCACTCTAACTTGCAGGCGGCGTCCTGCGAACCCCGCTATTTGACGCGCCTTCCCCATAGATAGGGAGCCGAGGTTGACTCGGCCACGCCCGAAGTCAAACTAGCGCCGCCCGCCCCACCCAGCCGGACCGAAATCCATGCACAGCGCCGCCATCGTCTTTCCCGATATCGATCCCGTGCTGATCTCATGGGGCCCCGTCGCCATTCGCTGGTATGCGCTGGCCTATATCGCAGGGCTCGTTCTGGGCTGGCGCTACATCGTCTCCATGGTGGAAACGCCGGGCCTGTGGAAAGGCCCCGCGCCGCTCGACCGGGAGATGGTGGACGATTCGCTGCTCTGGGCCGCGCTCGGCGTCATTCTCGGCGGCCGCCTCGGCTATGTGCTGTTCTACAATCCAGCCTTCTACTGGGAACACCCGCTCGACGCGCTGAAGGTCTGGCATGGCGGCATGTCCTTCCATGGCGGCACGATGGGCGTGATCGTGGCCATGTGGCTCTTCTCGCGCTCCCGGAAGATCCAGCCCCTCACCATGCTGGACCTGGTGACCGCCGCCGCCCCTATCGGCCTCTTCTTCGGCCGCATCGCCAATTTCATCAATGGCGAACTCTGGGGCCGCGCGACCGAAATGTCATGGGGCGTGATCTTCTGCAACCAGCGCATCGCGCTCGAGCATGGCGGCTTCTGCCCAGCGGGCGACCTGCCCCGCCATCCGAGCCAGCTCTACGAGGCGGCGCTGGAAGGCCTCCTCCTCTTTTTGCTGCTGCGCCTCTTCACCCACAAAACGAACGCCCTGCAGAAGCCGGGCACCATCGCCGCCCTGTTCCTTGTCGGCTATGGCGCGGCGCGCACCTTCGTCGAATTCTTCCGCCAGCCCGACGAGCAGTTGGGCTTCCTCTATGGCAACTGGCTGACCATGGGCATGCTGCTTTCCGCCCCGATGGTGTTGCTGGGGCTGGCGCTCTTTGCCTATCTGGGCGGCTTCGGCCTTGAATGGCGCAAAGGCGGCGCGAAGAAAACCGAACCTGCCAAAGAAACCAAATGAGCGACGCGCCGACGCCGCTGGCCTTGCATATCGCCCGGCTGATCGAGGAAACGGGACCGATCACCGTCTCGCAATTCATGGGCGCTGCGCTCGGTCATCCCGATCACGGCTACTACGTGACGCGCGACCCGCTCGGCGCGAAAGGCGACTTCATCACCGCGCCGGAAGTGAGCCAGATGTTCGGCGAGCTGATCGGCCTGTGGCTTGCCGATTGCTGGATGCGCCAAAGGACGGATACGGGGACGCCCTCTCCCTTTCGCCTCGTCGAGCTGGGACCGGGGCGCGGTACGCTGATGGCCGACGCGCTGCGCGCCATGAAGAGCGTGCCCGGCATGGCCGCCGCCGCGCATGTGCATTTCGTGGAAACGAGCCCGGCGCTGCGCGCGGAACAGGAAGCCCGCGTGCCCGATGCGTCATGGCATGACCGCTTCGCGGATGTGCCGGAGGGCCCGACCTTCCTCATCGCCAACGAGTTCTTCGATGCGCTGCCCGTCCGGCAATTCGTGAAAACCGCGCAAGGCTGGTGCGAACGGCATGTGGCGCTGGCGGACGGCGCCGGCGCCGAGGCGCCCCGTTTCGCCTTCGCGCTCTCGCCCGTGCCGCTGAAGGACGAAAGCGCGATCCCGCAAGGCGCACGCGGCGCACCGGAAGGCAGCATCGCCGAACTCTCCCCCGCCTCCACCGCCATCGCTCAGGAGATCGCCGCGCGCATCGCCGACCAGGGCGGCGCCGCGCTCATTATCGACTACGGCCATGCCAGAAGCGCGGCGGGCGACACGCTCCAGGCCATGCGGGGCCACGGCTTTGCCGACCCGCTGGAGAATCCCGGCGAGGCGGACATTACGGCGCATGTCGATTTCGAAACCATCGCGGCGGCCGCGAAGGCAGGCGGCTGCGCAACCTTCGGGCCGGTCGAACAGGGACGTTTTCTCGCCGAACTCGGCATTCAGGCGCGGGCCGAGGCGCTGGCCCGCACGGCCTCGCCGGACCAGATCCGCGACATCGGAACGGCACTCCAGCGCTTGACCGCGCCGGACCAGATGGGCAGCTTGTTCAAGGTGCTGGGACTGCTCCCGGCCGGCGCGGAACCGCCGGCTGGATTTACCGGTTCGTGAACCGGCCCGCGTGCCTTCGTGGCAAATGGAGTAAAGCCCATGTCCACTCGTTTGACGTCATCCGAAACGACGCCTGCAACCCGCCCCGTGACCGCCAAGGCCATGGAGGTGGCGACGCATCTCCGGCACGGTTTCTTCACCCGCGAAGGCGGCGTGTCGAAGGGCATCTATGCCTCGCTCAATTGCGGCTTCGGCTCCGACGACAAGAAGGAGGCCGTCGCGGCGAACCGCAAACGTGTGGCCACTTCGCTTCACGGGGACAGCGAAAAGCTTATCTCGCTGAATCAGGTCCACTCCGCCAGATGCGTCTATGTGGAGGAAGCCTGGGCGCCCGGCGAAGCCCCGCAAGCCGATGCCATGGTGACCGACCGCGCCGGGATCGCATTGGGCATCCTGACCGCCGATTGCGCGCCGGTTCTTTTTGCCGACAAGCAGGCCCGTATCGTCGGCGCCGCCCATGCCGGCTGGAAGGGCGCCTTTTCCGGCGTGCTGGAAGCGACGATCGCCGAGATGGAAAAGCGCGGCGCACAGCGCAACCGGATCGTCGCGGCGGTCGGCCCCTGCATCTCGCTCGATGCCTATGAAGTGGGGCCGGAGTTCCACGACAATTTCATGGACGCCGATCCGGCCAATGCCGAATGGTTCCAGCCCTCCGAACGGAACGGGCATTTCATGTTCGACCTGCCCGGATATGTGGAAGCGCGCCTGCACAAGGCCGACCTCGCCGGCGTCGCGGTGACCGGCCATTGCACCTATCAGGAGGAAAAGCGCTTCTTTTCCTATCGCCGCGCGGTCCACCGGGCGGAGAAGGATTACGGCCGCCAGATCTCGACGATCATGCTGCGCCCCGCCGACTAGGCGGCAAACGGCAAAATTTCCCCGAATCGCGGTAAGATTCAAACCGGATTGAAGAATGTGCCGCCTCCTTCGGGAACAGGGGAGACACCCGGCACATCGAGGGGATGACCGGCGTGGCCGCATCGGCAGCGAGCAGAAGCAGGATCGGCAGGAGCCGCCGCAAGCGGCGCAGGCACAATTCGCCTGCCACGCGCCGCGCCAGCATGGCGAGCGCGCTGGCGCTGATGGTCTTTGTCGCCTGTGTCGACAACGCCGCCCCCGCGGGCGCCGCCTCCCCCACACCGCAGAACGCCGCCACCGCACAAGCCAACCCGGCAGCCCCGATCCGTATCCGCGCCGTACGCGACACGCCGGAAGCCGCCGCGCAGATATTCGGCACCCTGCTCGCCCGCGAGGCCCGGCAGGACAAGCTGCCGCTGGACGCCGACACGGCCCGGGGCGACTACACGCTGCGCGGCGCACTGGGCGCCGGCCAGGGTCTCGAAGGCGTCTATCTGATCGCCGTTCTCGACCTCCACGGAAAAGAGGATACCCGTCTCCATCGCGTGGTGACGGAAGCGCGCGCCACCGGCCCGGCCGCCGCGCAGGCCGCCTCGCATGACGGACAGGGCGCAGGCGCCGCCGTCTGGGAACGGGTCCGGCAGCAGGATATGGAGCGTCTTGCCGCCGAAAGCGTGGCCCGGCTGGCGCAATGGTACGCGGCGAACCGGAAGACCCCGGCCCGTTCCGCCACCAGCATGGTGGCGACGAACGCCCCGGCCGGGGACGAAGCCGGGGACGACGCTCTCATAACCGGCAGCATAAGGCCCGACCTGCCGGTGACGACACCCGACGGCAAGGGCGGGCCGGGACAAAGGCTCGCCGCCGCCTCGCCCTTCCGCATCGATGTCGCCCCGGCCCCCGGCGATGGCGACCGGGCGCTGACCTCCGCCATGGAAAAGGCGCTGGCCGAGCGGCTGAAAGAGCGCCCGGAAGAGATGACGGACGGCCCCTACAAGGTGACGGGGGAAGTCGTGACCGCCTCGCGCAATGACGGGCAAACCGACGTCTCCATCCGCTGGGTACTGAAGGGCCCGCAAGGCAAGACGCTGGGCGAGGTTCGCCAGAACCGGGCCGTCGCGGCCGCCGCCATTGCCGGGCATTGGGGCCCGCTTGCCGAGCAGGCCGCCCGCGCCGCCGCCGAGGGCATTCTGAAGCTCATGGCGCCCGCCGGGCCCGCAAAGGCCGCTCAGGGCTGACGAAAGCATGGAAAACGGGGCCGGTCATATGTTTACACCTTCCGGCCCCCTTGCTAAAACGCGCTCGCGCCGTCATCGGAACGTCACGTCATCAAGCGTCGTGTCCGGGCGGCGATTTTCTGTTGGGGCTCGCGTCGGGGGTACACTCCCTGACCG
This sequence comes from Parvibaculum indicum, assembly GCF_011762095.1. Classification (GTDB taxonomy): domain Bacteria; phylum Pseudomonadota; class Alphaproteobacteria; order Parvibaculales; family Parvibaculaceae; genus Parvibaculum; species Parvibaculum indicum. Next base: position 31,966 of record NZ_JAASQO010000002.1, read on the forward strand.
GCGGTCAGGGGTAACGCCATGAAACTCGTCGCTGGGAACTCGAACCGGGCGCTCGCCGAGGCGATTGCCGCCTACCTCAACCTGCCGTTGACAAAATCGGTCGTCCGGCGCTTCGCGGATATGGAAGTTTTCGTGGAAATCCAGGAAAACGTCCGCGGCGAGGATGTGTTCGTCATCCAGTCGACCTCCTACCCCGCCAACGACCATCTGATGGAACTGCTGATCATCATCGATGCGCTAAAACGCGCCTCGGCGAAACGCATCACGGCGGTTCTGCCCTATTTCGGCTATGCCCGCCAGGACCGCAAACCGCAGGCCCGCACGCCGATTTCGGCGAAGCTCGTGGCCAATCTGGTGACCACGGCGGGCGCCGACCGCGTGCTGACGCTGGACCTCCATGCCGGGCAGATCCAGGGCTTTTTCGACATTCCGACCGACAATCTCTTTGCCGCGCCGGTGCTGACCAGCGACATCCAGAGCCATTATGACGGCGAAAAGCTGATGGTCGTCTCGCCGGATGTCGGCGGCGTGGTGCGCGCCCGCGCCATCGCCAAGCGGATCGACGCGGACCTTGCCATCGTGGACAAGCGCCGCGAGCGCGCCGGCGAGTCGGAGGTCATGAACATCATCGGCGACGTGAAGGGCCGCTCCTGTATTCTGGTCGACGATATCGTGGACAGCGCCGGGACGCTCTGCAACGCCGCGCAGGCGCTGCTGGACCAGGGCGCGACGCAGGTCTCCGCCTATGTTACGCATGGCGTGCTGTCGGGCGGCGCGGTCGCCCGCGTCTCCGCCTCCGCGCTGAAGGAACTCGTCATCACCGATTCCATCCATGCGACGGAAGCGGTCCGCGTCTCCTCCAATATCCGCGTCGTCTCCATCGCCCCGCTGATCGGCGAGGCGATGCTGCGCACGGCCGAGGAACGCTCGGTTTCGAGCCTGTTCGACTGATTACCCTTATCGCCGTTAACGCCCGCTGCTGGTTGAGTTTTCCGCTCTCCGGCGCTATAAGGCGGGCCTGTCCGCACTTCCACACCCCTGGAGGAGATATGCGGACCTGATCGAGGGCCGTTAAGGCCCCGTTTTTATTGGAGAAATTGAAATGGCCGAGACGACAAAGCTCGAGGCCCGTTCGCGTGAGAAGACCAGCAAGGGGGCTGTTCGTTCTCTCCGCCGCGAAGGCCGGGTCCCCGCCGTGATTTACGGCGACAAGAAGTCCCCCATCCTGATCGACCTCAGCTACAAAGAGGTTTCCAAGCTCTATCACACGGGCACCTTCCTTTCGCACACGCTCGACATCGAGGTGGACGGCAAGAAGGAACATGTCATTCCGCGCGATGTGCAGCTGGAGCCGGTGCGCGACTTCATCATCCACGTCGATTTCCTGCGTCTCGGCAAGAACGCCACCATCACCGTGGCGATCCCGGTCCACTTCATCAACGAAGAAGCCTCGCCGGGCCTCAAGGCCGGCGGCGTGCTGAACGTCGTTCGTCATGAAGTCGAACTGGTCTGCCCCGCCTCCGCCATTCCGGAGTCGATCGAAATCGACCTCGCCGGTTACGAGATGGGCGATTCGATCCACATTTCGTCGGTGAAGCTGCCGGCCAAGGTGGAACCGGCCATTGCCGACCGCGACTTCACCATCGCCACCATCGCAACGCCCGCGGCCGTGCAGTCCGCCGAATCCGGGGAAGAGGCCGAAGAAGCCGAAGCCGGGGAAGAAGCGCCTGCGGCGGAAGAAGGCGGCGAAGACTCTTCCGGCTCGGAAGAGTAACGGCGGCCGGGGGCGCGAGGCGCTATGCTGCTCCTTGTCGGCCTTGGCAATCCGGGCGCGAAATACGCCCGCAACAGACACAATGTCGGATTCATGGCGGCGGATGCGATCATCCGCCGCCATTCCTTTTCTCCCGAGCGCGCGCGCTTCCAGGCCATGGTCTCGGAGGGTGTGCTTTCCGGCGAGAAGGTGCTGGTGATGAAACCGACCACCTATATGAACGAAAGCGGCCGCGCGGTCGGCGAGGCGATGCGCTTCTTCAAGCTCTCGCCTGCCGATGTGGTGGTGATGTATGACGAGCTGGACCTCGACCCGGGAAAGATCCGCATAAAGACGGGTGGCGGCGCGGCGGGGCATAACGGCATCCGCTCCATCACCTCGCATATCGGACCGGAGTTCCGCCGGGTGCGCATCGGCATCGGCCATCCGGGCCGCAAGGAAGCCGTGATGCCTTACGTGCTGGGCGACTTTTCCAAGGCGCAGCACACCGACTGGCTGGACGCGATGCTGGATGCCATCGCGGACGCGGCGCCCCTGTTGGCGGAAGGCAAGGATGCGACCTTTGCCAACAAGGTGCATCTGGCGGTTCATCCCGAGCCGCCGAAAAAGGCCCGGCCGGCAAACGACACAAAACCGAACGAGTAACGAGAGAGACCTCATCATGGGCTTCAAATGCGGCATTGTCGGCCTTCCCAATGTGGGCAAGTCCACGCTTTTCAACGCGCTGACACAGACCGCGTCCGCCCAGGCCGCGAACTATCCCTTCTGCACCATCGAGCCGAATGTCGGCGAAGTGGCGGTGCCCGATCCGCGCCTGCCGAAACTCGCCGAGACGGCGGGGTCCAAGGAGATCATCCCCACCCGCCTCACCTTCGTGGACATTGCGGGCCTGGTGAAGGGCGCGTCCAAGGGCGAAGGCCTCGGCAATCAGTTCCTCGCCAATATCCGCGAGGTAGACGCAATCGCCTATGTGCTGCGCTGCTTTGAAGACGGCGACGTCACCCATGTCGAAGGCCGCGTGGACCCGCTGGCCGATGCCGACATCGTCGAAACGGAACTGATGCTGGCCGACCTCGAAAGCCTGGAGAAGCGCACCGTCACGCTCGAAAAGAAAGCCAAGACCGGCGACAAGGAAGCCAAGCAACTCCTCGCCCTCGTGGAGATCGCGCTCGGCTATCTGCGCGACGGCCGCCCCGCCCGCACCGCGCTGGCCGACGGCAAAATCTCCGAGGAAGACCGCAAAGCCTGGGAAATGCTTCAGCTTCTGACGGCAAAGCCCGTGCTCTATGTCTGCAATGTGGACGAAGAGGCCGCCGGCACCGGCAACGAACACTCGGAGCGCGTAATGGAACGCGCCAAGGCTGAAGGCGCGGAAGCCGTCGTCATCTCCGCCCGCATCGAGGAAGAGATCGCGCAGCTCCCCAATGAGGAGCGCGCCGACTATCTGGAAACGCTGGGGCTGGAGGAAGCGGGCCTCGACCGCCTCATCCGCGCGGGCTACACGCTGCTCGACCTCATCACCTATTTCACCTGCGGCCCGAAGGAAACCCGCGCCTGGACCATCACGCGCGGCACCATGGCCCCGGCGGCGGCGGGCGTCATCCATACGGATTTCGAGAAGGGCTTCATCCGTGCGGAAACCATCGCCTATGATGATTTCGTATCGCTAGGCGGCGAGACGGCCGCGAAGGATGCGGGCAAGATGCGGCTCGAAGGCAAGGAGTATGTGGTGCATGACGGCGACGTGATGCATTTCCGCTTTGCAAACTAAGAGGGTGGCATGAGCGAGCCGGAACTCTATTGGGAAGATTTCGAGCCGGGCACGACGCGCGAATTCGGCGAAAAGCACGTGACGCGCGAAGAGATCGTCGATTTCGCCAAGGACTACGATCCCCAGCCCTTTCATCTCGACGAGAAAGCGGGCGAAGCCTCCATCCTGGGCGGCCTTTGCGCCAGCGGCTGGCATAGCTGCGCCATGCTGATGCGCATGCTTTGCGACGGTTTCCTGCTGAAAAGCGCCGCCATGGGCTCTCCCGGTCTGGATGAAGTGCGCTGGCGCAAGCCCGTCTATGTCGACGATGTTCTGCATGTACGCCAGACCTGCCTCGAAACCCGCGTCTCGAAAAGCCGCCCGGAAATGGGGCTCGTCAAATTCCAGTCGGAAGTCATGAACCAGAAGGACGAGGTCTGCATGATCTCGACCGGCTGGATGATGATCGGCCTGCGCAACCCCGCCTCCAGGGAGAGTGCCTGATGCCCTGGTTTGAAGACATTGCCATCGGCGAGACAACCGACCTCGGCAGCTACACCTTCGAGGCGGACGACATGATCTCCTTCGCCTCGAAATTCGATCCTCAGCCTTTCCATATCGATGAGGGAGCCGCCAAGGCGAGCGCCTATGGCGGGCTCATCGCCAGCGGCTGGCACACCTGCTCGGTCTGGATGAAGCTGATGGTGAAAACCCGGATCGCGGAAAAGGCGCGCAACGGCGCGGACGACGGCAGTCCGCCCGGCGGCCCCTCCCCCGGCTTTCTCGACCTCAAATGGCCGACACCGGTGCGCGTGGGTGATAGGGTGACCTATTCGACAGAGGTGATCGAGAAGGTCGACCTCAAAAGCAGGCCCGGTCTCGGCATCGTGCGCAGCCTCAACAAGGGCGTGAACCAGAATGGCGAGCTGGTGATGAGCTTCATCGGCCAGGGCCTCATACAGAAACGGGACCATTCATAAGACGACCAGGGAGGAGAGGACATGGCTCACAAGGGTGAAATGATCACGCTGAAAAGCGGCGACGGCGCGGACATCCTTTGCTACAGCGTGAAGGCGGAAGGTACCCGCCCGGGCGGCAGCAAGGCCGGCCTCGTCCTCATCATGGAAATCTTCGGCGTGACCGATCACATCAAGGATCTCTGCGACGACTATGCCGCGCGCGGCTTCGACGTGATCTCGCCCCAGCTTTACGACCGCCAGTCGAAGGACTTCAAGGCGACCTACAGCCAGGAAGACATCCAGACCTCGCTCGACCTGCGTGCCAAAAATTCCTACGAGAACACGGTGCTCGATACGCAGATGTGCATCGACAAGCTGCGCGAACAGGGTAACGAGAAGGTCTTCATCACCGGCTATTGCTATGGCGGCTCGGTAAGCTGGGTGGCGGCCTGCCGCGCAACCGGCCTCGACGCGGCCTCCTGCTATTACGGCGGCGCCATCAAGGACTTCATCGACGAAATGCCGAAATGCCCGACCATCTGCCATTTCGGCGAGAAGGATCACTCGATCCCGATGGAAGTGGTGCGCGAGGTGGAAGCCAAGCACCCGGAAGTGAAGGTCTATGTCTATGACGCGGACCACGGCTTCAATTCAGACCGCCGCAACAATTACGACAAGGCCGCCGCCGACCTGGCACTCGAACGCACGCTCGCGCTCTTCGACGGGTCGTGAGGACGCCTTCCCCCGCCCTCCTCCGCTGTCATCCCGGCATTCATTGCCGGGATCCACTCGCTTATCCACTTGCCGCAAGGCCAATGGGTCCCGGGAACAAGTCCCGGGACGACACCTCTATTTAACAACATCCCACAATTCAATTGCGTCATCGTTATTTCCGCCCATATTGAGGAAAACAACCCCAAAAGGCGGAACCGAGATGACGCAACCCGAAGACCCACAGGCGCTCGACAACCAGCTTTGCTTCGCCCTCTATTCCACATCTCTCCTGATGACCAAGGCCTACAAGCCGCTGCTGGCCGAGATCGGCCTCACCTATCCCCAATATCTCGCCATGCTGGCGCTGTGGGAGGAGGACGGCGTGACGGTGAACGCGCTGGGAGGCCGCCTTTATCTCGATTCCGGTACGCTGACGCCACTGCTGAAGCGGCTGGAGACCGCCGGCCTTATCACCCGCGCGCGCAGTGCGGTGGATGAGCGGCAGGTCCTGATCCGGCTCACAGGAGAGGGCCGCGCGCTGAAGCGGAAAGCGGCCAGGATCCCGGGAAAAGCCGCCGTCGCAGCGGGCCTCCCCCTTTCCGACCTCATCTCGCTCCGCCGGAAACTGAAAAAGCTCCGCGCACATCTCGCCGCCTGACCGCGGCCTCCCGCGCTCACAGTTTTGTGATAATTAAATTGTGCACAATATAATTGATTGCACTATGTTATCGGAAACAATCCCCGACGCGCTACCGCCTGAAGGAGCCCTGCCATGTCCGGAAACAAGTCCGACAAAACCGCCTATGACTTCGAGTTCGAGAGCCTGAACGGCAAGCCGATGCCCTTGAGCGAATTTGCGGGCCGCCCGCTCCTGATCGTCAACACCGCCTCCAAATGCGGCTTCACGCCCCAATACAAGGAGCTGGAAGCGGTCTGGCAGAGGCACAAGGATGACGGCCTCGTCGTGCTGGGCGTGCCCTCGAACGACTTTGCCAATCAGGAACCGGGCTCAGGCGACGAAATCGCGCAGTTTTGCGAGATCAATTTCGGCGTCGACTTCCCGCTCACCGAAAAAGTGCATGTGAAGGGCGGCGACGCTCATCCCCTCTTCCAATGGCTGGCCAAGCAAGGCGGCTTCCTCTCCAAACCCCGCTGGAACTTCTACAAATACGTCATCGGCAAGGACGGCAAGCTCGTGGACTGGTTCGCCAGCACGACAAAACCGAACGCCCCAGAAGTGGAAGCGGCATTGAAAAAGGCGTTGGGGAAATCAACTTCGTAAATCAAGGCTCACTTTGTTATTGCATAGCCCCATCTCACAGATCACTCTCAATACGAATACGGATTGGGGGGAAAGCGAATGGTCAAATACTGGGTTTTGCCGCGGCGGCACTGCTGCTGGCGGGCTGTGCAAGCAAATACAAACCGATTTCCTACGAAGGCCCGTCCACTCGTCTTGAACAAGGCGCCGATTTCTACGTAGTGCTTCCCGAAGACGGTCGATACCAGGATACTGTCTATTCCGGATCGGGCTACATGACCGCGCAGGCCATATCGCAGGCATTGGCACCTTACTCAAACAGAGCCTTCCAGGCATCCGCCGTAGAACCTCTGGAAGAGGCTCTGGCAAAAGCGCGTCAGGGGAACTTCCGATATCTTTTCAATACAAAGATTCTCCACTGGGAAGATCGTGCGACGGAGTGGTCCGGAATTCCCGACAAGATCACGCTCCAGATGGAAGTCTATGATGCCACCACTGGCGAAAAACTTGCCTCGGAAACCTCCAAGGCAAGCAGCAAATGGGCAACATTCGGAGGAGACCACCCACAGGATCTACTTCCGATCCCGGCCGAGTCTTTTGTAAAACAACTCTTCTGAATTGCCTCGGACGGCAATCGCGAGGCCATCAACTCCGCCGCCCGTAGGTCCTGAACTTCTCGACATTCACCGCCATTTCCTCATCGGAGAGAAGCGGCGGATCGCCGATCTGGAGGGCGCGCCAATATTGCCCGGAAAGCGTCTCCACCTCATGGGCGAGATGCAGCGCGTCTTCCACCGTTTCGCCGAGCGCGATCTGTCCGTGATGGGCAAGAAGGCAGGCCTTGCGGCCTTCGAGCGCGGAAAGTGCATGGTCGGCCAGCGCCGCCGTGCCAAAGGTAGCGTAAGGCGCGCAGCGAATGTCGCGCCCGCCCGCCACGGCGACCATATAGTGGAAAGCCGGAATGTCCTTGTGCATCACGGCGAGCGAAACGGCATAGTCGGAATGAGCATGCACGATGCCCCCGACGTCATCCCGCTCGCGATAGATGCCCGTATGCATCTGCCATTCGCTCGACGGCGGCAGCTGGCCGTCCAGAAGGTTTCCCTCAAGGTCGAGCTTTACGAGATCGTCCGGGACGAGGTCGGTGTAAGCAACACCCGACGGCGTGACGAGAAACCCGCCCTCGCAGCGCGCCGAGACATTGCCGGACATTTGCGGCGAGAGGCCTGTATAGGCGAGGTCCAGCGCGGCGTCGATCACGCATTGCCGCAGCCAGTCCTCGTCGCGCTCAGCCATTCTTCCGTTCCGGATAGAGCTTGAGGAGCCCCTCTTTCGAGGCCTCCGCGATGCCGCGCTCGGTGACGAGCGCCGTCACATAGCGCGAGGGCGTGACGTCGAACCCGAAATTAGCCGCCCCGCTCTCCGGCGCGGAGACCTGGACGGTCACAATCTCGCCTGTGTCGGTCCGACCGGTCAGATGCGTCACTTCATGCGCGGAACGCTGTTCGATCGGAATGCCGGCGACGCCATCGTCGAGCGTCCAGTCGATCGTGGTATGGGGCAGCGCGACATAGAATGGTACGTCATTGTCATGCGCGGCCAGCGCCTTCAGATAGGTGCCGATCTTGTTCGCCACATCGCCCGTGGCGGTGGTGCGGTCGGTGCCGACGATACACATATCGACAAGCCCGTGCTGCATGAGATGCCCGCCCGCATTGTCCGGCACGATGGTATGCGGCACGCCGTGACGGCCCAGCTCGAAGGCGGTGAGCGATGCGCCCTGATTGCGCGGCCGGGTCTCGTCCACCCAGACATGCACGTCGAGCCCCTTGTCATGCGCCATATAGATGGGCGCAAGCGCCGTGCCCCAGTCGACGCAGGCGAGCCAGCCCGCATTGCAATGGGTGAGGATATTGACCTTGCCGCCTTCATTCTTCCCGGCGGCCGCCTCGATCAGCGTCAGCCCGTTCTCGCCGATGCGGCGGCAGATCTCCACATCGTCGTCGCAAATGGCCGCCGCCTCCTTGTAGGCCGCCTCCATCCGCGCATTGTGCCCGTGCGGATGAACCGCGGCGCGCATGCGCTCCAGCGCCCAATGAAGATTGACCGCCGTGGGCCGCGTCGCGCCCAGCATCGCAATCGCTTCCTCAAGCCCGGCATCCGACGCATCGTCGCGCATCGCAAGGCAGACGCCATAGGCCGCCGTCGCGCCGATGAGCGGCGCGCCGCGCACCAGCATGTCCTTGATGGCGCGGGCGGCATCGTCCACCGTCTTCAGCGTTTTCGTCTCGAAGCTGAAAGGGAGTTTCGTCTGGTCGATGATTTCCACCGACCAGCCATCTTCATTGACCCAGATGGTGCGGTAATGCGTTCCGTCGATCTTCATCTCTTATTCCCTTTCAGACCGGGGACGGACAGCGTCAGGGAAACGGGGTCACTCGCCGTCGAAGGTGCAGAGCGAGAGCACCTCGATATCCATGGCCTCCAGCTTTTCACGGCCGCCAAGTGCGGGCAACTCGACCACGAAGCTCGCGCCGGGCACGCTGGCGCCCGCGCGGCGGAAAAGCTTGATCGCCGCTTCCGCCGTGCCGCCCGTGGCAATGAGATCGTCCACCAGCAGCACCTTGTCGCCTTCCTTCACGGCATCGGCGTGGATTTCCACCATGTCCGTGCCGTATTCGAGCTCGTATTCCTCGCCGATCGTTTCCCAGGGCAGCTTGCCCTTCTTGCGCACGGGCACGAAGCCGAGGCCGAGCTGATGCGCCACCGCGCCGCCCAGGATGAACCCGCGCGCCTCGATCCCCGCCACCACGTCGAAGGCGGCACCCTTGTGAAGCTGGACCAGCGAATCCACCGCCGCGCGAAACCCCGTCCTGTCGCGCAGGAGCGTGGTGATGTCGCGAAACATGATCCCTTCCTTGGGATAGTCCGGGATGGTGCGAATGAATTGCGTGATATCCATGAAATCTCTCCCCTATGGCGACCGTGAAATGCGGATCAGCCGAGAACGCGGCCGGCCACGGCGTCGAGCTTTTTCAGAAGCGCCGGATCGATCTTGTCCGGCGCGGTGATGATGGCGGCTTCCAGCGCCTCGTCGATGGGCGACGGCTCGCGCTCCGGCCCGAAACTTTCGGCAAAGCTGCGCAGCATGTCGCGCGACTTGTCGGCATTGCCGGAAAGCACCTGGATGACGGCGGATACATCCACATCGTCATGATGCGGGTGCCAGCAATCGTAATCCGTCACCATGGCGACGGTGGCGTAAGGGATCTCCGCCTCGCGGGCGAGCTTGGCTTCCGGCATGTTGGTCATGCCGATAACCGAACAGCCCCAGCTGCGGTAGATCTCCGATTCCGCCAGCGTGGAAAATTGCGGTCCTTCCATCACGAGATAGCTGCCGCCGCGCGATACCGGAATATCGTTCGCCTTGCACGCCGCCTCCAGATGATCGCCAAGCCGCGGGCAGACCGGCTGCGCCATGGAGACATGCGCCACACAGCCCTCGCCGAAGAAGCTCTTCTCGCGCTGGAAGGTACGGTCGACGAACTGGTCGACGATGACGAAAGTGCCCGGCGGCAGCTCTTCCTTGAGCGAGCCTACGGCGGAAACGGATACGATGTCTGTCACGCCGACGCGCTTCATCGCATCGATATTGGCGCGGTAATTGATGCTGGTCGGCGAATGAGGATGCCCCCGCCCGTGACGCGGCAGGAACACCATCTCCAGGCGGCGCCCGCCCGAAAGCGGCAGCTCGCCGAAATGCAGCTCGTCGGAGGGCTCGCCCCAGGGGCTTTCCACCCGCTCCCAGCGCTCGTTTTCGAGCCCCGGAAACTCATAGACGCCGCTGCCGCCGATGACGCCCAACACAGTTTTCGTCATGCCAATTTCCGCCTCTCTCATTCGTCATGCCCGGCTTCGGACAGGCCGTGACGACTGGGTGTTTTTCGATTTCCGATATAACAGACCAATATCACGACGCCATAAAAAAGGGCCCCCGCAAGGGAGCCCTTTTCGATCTGCGGGGGTCGGCCCGTGCTCAGTGCACGTCGGACCAGACCTTGCGCGTGGCGAAGTAGAGAATGCCGGCCAGCGCGATGAGATAGATCAGCACCTGGAAGCCCATCTCGTGGCGCTGTTCCAGCTTCGGCTCGGCGACCCACATCAGGAAGGCCGTCACGTCCTGCGATTCCTGATCCAGCGTGGTCGGCGTCCCGTCCTCATATTCCACCTGATCGGCAAAGAGCGGCGCCGGCATGGCGATCGCTCCGCCCGGGAAATACGGGTTGTAATGGGTACCGGGCGCCATCTCGCGGCCCTCCGGCGGGTCCTGATACCCCATCAGCAGCGCATGGATGTAGTCGGGACCGCCTTCGCGGGCCTTCGCCATGACGGAAAGGTCCGGCGGCGCCACGCCGAGCGCGGCCGCGGCCTGCTCGGGGTTCGCGTAAGGCGACGGGAACGGATCCTTGGGAAGGCGCGGACGCTCTTCCATGTCGCCGTCGCCGTTCAGTTCCTCGATCGTGTACTCGGCCGCGATGACCTTCACCTGCGCTTCAGAGAACGCCGGCCCGCCCTCTTCCGCGAGATTGCGGAACTTGAGCAGATGAGCCGAATGGCAGGTGGCGCAGACTTCCTTGAACACCTTGAAGCCGCGGCGAAGCTGGCTCTTGTCATAGGTGCCGAAAGGACCGTTGAAGGACCAGTCGATCGCTTCGGGTTCGTGAGCCTCGGACGCTGCGCTGGCCGGCTGGACGCCGAAGGCGAAGCCGGTGGCAATGACGGCACCGGCCATGACGACGCCCATCGCGCGGCGGCCAAGAACGGACTGGATCATGGTTTTCATCATTCTTTCCATTCCCTCTCTTACGCCTCGGCCGTCGCGGCTTTTTTGCCGAGTACCGATTCCGAGATGCTGGACGGCAGGGATTGCGGACGCTCCACAAGCCCCAGAACCGGGAACAGCACCAGGAAGTGCAGGAAGTAGTAGATCGTCAGGATCCGCGAGAGGTCCGTCACATCGAAGGCGAAGTCGACGCGCGAAGCGACGAATTCGAGCTTGTTGTCCTCGACATGCTCTTCGACCTTGAAGTCGTCCTCGGGGCTGAGACCCTGCTCCTTGGCAGCGGTCGTCACGGCTTCCAGCGCTTCGCCGCGCGTATCGTAGATGCCGATCTGCGTGTCGCTACCGAACAGAACATTGCTCGGAAGCTGCGCACCGCACCAGCCCAGGATGATGCAGACCACCAGGTGAATCCAGAAGAACTGGCGATAGAGCGGGCGGAACCGGGCCGACCGCACCTTGGAGGTGTCGAGCCAGGGCAGCACGAACAGCACGCCGATCGCAGCGAACATCAGCAGCACGCCGCCCAGCTTGTCCGGCACGGCGCGAAGGATCGCGTAGAACGGCAGGAGGTACCATTCGGGCACGATATGCGCCGGCGTCTGAAGCGGGTTGGCCTCGACATAGTTCGCGGCTTCGCCCAGACCGTTCGGGTTGTAGAAGACGAAATAGGCGAACAGGATCAGGAAGACCGACATGCCGAATGCGTCCTTGACGGTCGCATAGGGGGTGAACTTCACCGTGTCCTTGGCCGGATCCTTGACCTCGATGCCCGAGGGATTGTTCTGCCCCGTCACATGCAGCGCCCAGACATGGAGAATGGTGACGCCCGCGATCAGGAACGGGAACAGGTAATGCAGCGAGAAGAAACGGTTCAGCGTCGGATTGCCGACGGAAAAGCCGCCCCACAGCCATTCGCGGATCGGGTCGCCCACGATCGGGATGGCACCGAACAGGTTCGTGATCACCGTGGCGCCCCAGAAGCTCATCTGGCCCCAGGGAAGCACATAGCCGAAGAAGGCGGTCGCCATCATCAGCAGATAGATCAGCACGCCGAGAATCCACAGCACTTCGCGCGGCGCCTTGTAGGAGCCGTAATAGAGACCGCGGAACATGTGGATATAGACCGCGATAAAGAACATCGAGGCGCCGTTGGCGTGAATGTAGCGCAGCAGCCAGCCATAGTTCACATCGCGCATGATGTGTTCGACGCTGGCGAAGGCCAGGTCCACATTCGGCGTGTAATGCATGGCGAGAATGATGCCGGTGATGATCTGAATGCCCAGGCACATCGACAGAATACCGCCGAACGTCCACCAGTAATTCAGGTTCTTGGGCGTCGGATAGTCGACGAAGCTGTCATTGACGAGGCGCAGAACGGGAAGCCGATCGTCAAGCCAGCGCGTCAAACCGTTGCCCGGCGTGTAGGTGCTTTCGCCACTCATATTGTGTGCCCCCCTCAGCCGATCTTGATTTTTGTGTCGGAAAGAAACTCGTAGGGCGGCACTTCGAGATTAAGCGGTGCCGGGCCTTTGCGGATACGGCCGGAGGTATCGTAGACCGAGCCATGGCAGGGACAGAACCAGCCATCATATTCGCCCGCATAGGAGAGCGGCACGCAACCCAGATGGGTGCAGATGCCGATAACGACGAGCCACGGGCGCTCCAGCGTTCCTTCCGGGTCCTTCTTGAGGCGCTCCGCATCGGTCTGCGGATCGGGAAGGCTCGAAACGTCCACATTTTCGGCCGCCTTGATTTCCTCTTCCGTGCGATGACGGATGAAGACCGGCTTGCCGCGCCATTTGGCGGTGATCTGCTGTCCGACCGGTACGTTACTGATGTCGACTTCGATGGAAGCGAGCGCCAGTACGGAGGCGTCCGGATTCATCTGGTCGATCAGCGGCCACACAGCGAAGGCTGCGCCGACGGCTGCGAACGATCCGGTGGCTACATACAGGAAATCGCGCCGTGTCGGCTCTTCCACGTGGGTATCTGCCACGGTTCAGTCTCCTCGTTGAAATAGGCCACGAGCCCCCTGCCATCCCGGCGGATGACCCTTCCGACCGAAACCCGAAACCGGGGGTCCCGATCACGATAGAACTGGGTGGCGCGGCGCAAACCCCATGACATGGATTGCAGGCGCGACGAATCCGCGCGTGCCCCCCCATGCGGGAGGGTTTGTGGCATTCAATCGCCCCCTTGTCCAGTCCCGCACACCCTGTGGCAGGATGACGCAGGGCCCCGTTTTATGCGGGTTTCGCGCCGTTTTTGCGACCCGTTCGCAAGTGGATCGCCCAAGCCTCTCCGAATAGCCTAACTTTGCATCTCTTCGCCCCGGAAGGGGCTCACACGGACCCGACGACACCTCATGCGCCTCGCCCTTTTCGAACCCGACATTCCCCAGAACACCGGCACACTGATCCGCACCGCCGCCTGCCTCGGCGTGGGGCTCGACGTCATCGAGCCCTGCGGCTTCGTCTGGTCGGACAAGGCGCTGAAGCGCTCGGGAATGGACTATGCCGCCCTGGCCCCCGTCACCCGCCATGCGGACTGGGCGGCGTTTCAGGAGGCCCGCCAAACGCCCCCCATGACCGAAAGCCGCCTCATCCTGCTGACGACCGGGGCCGATATGCCCTATACCGCCTTCAGCTTCGCCCCCGGCGACATATTGCTTCTGGGCCGGGAGAGCGCGGGCGTGCCAGACGAGGTGCATGAGGCGGCGGATGCGCGCCTCCTCATACCCATGGCGCCGGGGGCCCGCTCGCTCAATGTGGCGCTCGCGGGCGCCATGGTGCTGGGCGAAGCGCTGAGACAGACAAACGGCTTTCCGGAAGCGGAAAGCTGAACGGAGGAACGGGACGATGGCCGAAACGAACGCGGCGACGATAGAAGACCGGAAAAAACAGGCCGCCGCCTGGTTCCGCGAGCTTCGCGACCTCATCTGCGCGGAATTCGAGAAGATCGAGGACGAACTGACCGGCACCTTCACCGACCGCCCGGCGGGCCGTTTCGAGCGCACCCCCTGGAAACGGGGCGACGGCAGCAAGGATGAGGGCGGCGGCGAAATGTCGGTCATGCATGGCCGCGTCTTCGAGAAGGTCGGCGTCCATATCTCGACCGTCCATGGCGAGTTTTCCGAGGAGTTCCGCAAGCAGATGGAAGGCGCATCGGACGACCCGCGTTTCTGGGCCTCCGGCATCTCCCTCATCGCTCATATGCAGAACCCGCGCGTCCCCGCCGTGCATATGAATACGCGGCATGTCTATACGACGAAGAGCTGGTTCGGCGGCGGCGGCGACCTGACGCCGGTGCTGGACGTGCAGCGCCGCGAGGACCATCCGGACACGGTGGACTTCCACGCCGCCTACAAGCGCGCCTGCGACAGGCACGACGAGAGCTACTATCCGCGCTTCAAGCAGTGGTGCGACGAGTATTTCTTCCTGCCCCACCGCAACGAACCGCGCGGCACGGGCGGCATCTTCTACGATCACCACAACACAGGCGACTGGGCGAAGGACTTCGCCTTCACACAGGATGTGGGCCGGGCCTTTCTCGAGATCTATCCCGAGCTTGTCCGCCGCCACATGAATGAAGGATGGACGGGGGACGAGCGCGAAGAGCAGCTCATCCGGCGCGGACGTTATGTGGAGTTCAACCTGCTCTACGACCGCGGCACGGTGTTCGGCCTCAAGACCGGCGGGAACGTGAACTCGATCCTGTCGTCCATGCCGCCCGAGGTGAAGTGGCCTTGATGTCTTGAAGGTGTCATCCCGGGCTTCCTTTAGTACGAAAAGGGATTGGGGCGCAGAGGCCGCATCCTTCGAGACGGCCCTTCGGGCCTCCTCAGGATGAGGAACCATTTCAGACGTCAATCCTCACCCTGAGGAGCGGCGAAGCCGCGTCTCGAAGGGCGAGGCCGGGTGCTTACTGGATCCCCACACAACCCGGGATGACACCTAGAAGATACGTCATTGCGAGCAAAGCGAAGCAATCCAGCGCTCAAGGCACAGGTTGGATTGCTTCGTCGCTTCGCTCCTCGCAATGACGAAGAAACTACACTGCCCTGGAGTGCTGCGCCCCGCCCTGACCGAGATAGCGGTCGAAGACGGCGCAGACGGCGCGCATCAAGGGGCGGCCTTCCTCGGTGATGACGAGGCGCGAGCCGTCGCGCAGCACGATGCCGTCAGCCTCCAGCGGCTCCAGCGCGGCGAGTTCCGGATCGAAGGCATCCGGGTCGAGGCCGTGCAGGCCCGCGATCTCGGCAAGATCGACATTCATGTCGCACATCAGCTTCTCGATGATCTCGCGCCGCAATTTGTCGTCGCCATTGACGGCGATGCCGCGCGCGATCGGCAGTTCCCCTGCCCTGACCGTCTGCTTGTAACGCTCGATGGCGATCTCGTTCGCCACATAGCCCTGCGGCAGCGAGCCGATGCCGCTCGCGCCCAGCGCGATGAGCACCGGCGCCTCGTCGGTCGTATAGCCCTGGAAATTGCGGTGAAGCGCCCCGTCCTTCGCGGCCTTCGCCATCGGGTCGTCCGGATGCGCGAAATGGTCGAGCCCGACGCGGATGTACCCGGCCTCAAGCAGCGCATCGGCGGTGGCTTCATATTGCGCCCAGCGCTCGGCCATATCCGGCAGCGCGTCCTCCGGGATGAGCTTCTGATGCGGCTTCATCCAGGGCACATGCGCATAACCGAAAAGCGCAATGCGCGCAGGCGCCAGCCCGGCGGCAAGCCGCGCCATCTCGGTCACGCTTTCCACCGTCTGATAGGGAAGCCCGTAAACGAGATCCATATTGATGGCGGAAATGCCTGCGTCCCGCAGCCAGCCGATCACCCGCGCCGTCACATCGTAAGGCTGGATGCGGTTGATCGCCTTCTGCACGCGCTCGTCGAAATCCTGCACACCGATGGAGGCGCGCGTCACGCCCGCCTTCGCCATGGCGCGAACATAATCCTCGGTCGCCGTGCGCGGATCCATCTCGACCGCGATGTCGGCGTCGAGCGTCACATTGTAGAACTCGCGAAGCTGCGCCAGCGTCTGGGCGAAATCGTCCGCCTTCAGAAGCGTTGGGCTGCCGCCGCCGAAATGCACGTGATCGACTTTCATCCGCGCCGGAAGCTTGCCGGCGATGAGCTTCGCTTCGGCCTGCACCGCGTCCAGATAGTCGGCCACCGGCGCATATTTATGCGTCGCCTTGGTGTGACAGCCGCAGAACCAGCACATCTCCGCGCAATAGGCGATATGGAGATAGAGCGACAGCGGCGCGGTCGGCTCCAGCTCCGAAAGCCAGCGCGCATAAGTGTCCCCGTCCACCGACGGCCCGAAATGCGGCGCAGTCGGATAGGAAGTGTAGCGCGGGACCCGGAGGTCGTATTTTTCAATCAGGTCGAGTCTCATGGAAGCGACGCTAGACCGCGCACGCCTCCCCGCCTATTCGCCCAAATGTCGCAGGGACATTTGGCGCAGGCGCTTGAGACCATTAGTAAATCGTCGCCTGCACCACGGCCTTCAGCCGCTCGATGATGGAGAACTCGTCATCGGTGAAGTCGCTGTCGACCCACCATTCCTCGACCTCGCGATAGACGCGGCCCATCTCCGGCCCTTCCGGCACGCCGGCGGCCTTCATCATCGCGCCGTCGAGCGGCAGTTGCGGCTTCTCCCAGCTATCGGCCATGGCCAGCATCGCCCGCCACTGGAAGGCATTGTGGTCGGGCCGCTCGCCCGCCCAGCCCAGCATGACGCGATCCTTGAAGAGCTCCAGCCCCATATTGTAGAGCGCGCGGCGCACCTCGCGCATGGAGAGGTAGCAGACGATCTTGGTCGTATCGGTGAGCATGGCCGTCAGGCGCTCGCGATCCCTGTTGGAGAATTTCAAGCGGTCGGCCAGCGCATCCACGCCCGCCTCGTCGAGATCGAGCATCGCGGCCAGACGCAACACGGGCGAGGGCTCGGCGGTGAAAAGCTGATCGCGCTCGATCCGCACCAGATTTTCGAAGCGGTCGAGCTTCGAGGCTTCCGGCAGCACCTCGCTCAGCACGCCGGAAGCCGCCATCTGGCGGAAGGCGGCGGGCGCCTCGTCGGCGGTCAGCGTCTTGAAGAGTTCGACACGGATACGCTCGCCGGAGAGCTGCTTCATCCCTTCCTTTTCTTCCGCACAGGCCTTGAGCGAGGCCGCGTCGGGCTCGCCCTTGCCGTACCAGGCATGGAAGCGGAAGAAACGCAGGATACGCAGATAATCCTCGCGAATGCGCTCATGCGGATCGCCGATGAAGCGCACCACGCGCGCCTTCAGATCGTCCTGCCCGCCCAGCGGGTCGTGCAGCGTGCCGTCCTTGTCGGCATAAAGCGCGTTCATGGTGAAGTCGCGGCGTTTGGCGTCTTCCAGCCAGTCGCCGGTGAATTCGACATCGGCATGGCGGCCATGCGTGGCCACATCGACGCGCAGCGTGGTGATCTCGAAATGACGGCCCTCGGCCACCGCCGTCACCGTGCCATGTTCGATGCCTGTGGGAATGACCTTGAGACCCTTCGCCTCCAGAAGCGCCTGCGCCCGGTCGGGCGTCTCGGTGGTGGCGATATCCACATCCGTCACCGGCTCGCCCAGCAGCGCATTGCGCACGCAGCCGCCCACGAAACGCGCCGTGCCGCCATCGGCTTCCAGCGCCTCCATCACGGCGCGGGTTTCGGCCGCTTTCAGCCAGATCTGGTTGGCGAGCTTCTTATCGGCACTCATCGGGGTCGACCTCCATACGCTTTATCGTTTTGGGCAGACTGCCATTCCGCGCCGCGCGGGACCAGAGCATAAATGACGCGGGCGTCACTTTTTTCAAGGCCGGATCATATGCCCTCAGGCACTCGCCTGCTGATGCTCGAAAAGCCTGAGATACATATTGCGGAGCATGCCCGCCGTCGCGCCCCAGATATACTGACCGCCATAGGGCATGGCGTAATAATGCCGCCGCTTGCCCTTCCAGACGGCGCTGTGGCGCTCGTGGTTCTCCGGGTTCATCAGGAAGGAAAGCGGCACCTCGAAAACATCCGCCACCTCGCCCTTGTTCACCGTCAGCTCGAAACCGGGCCGCACGAACCCCACCACCGGGAGAATGCGAAAGCCCGTGCCCGTCTCGTAAAGATCGAGATAGCCCGCCACCTCGACGAAAGAACGGTCGAGCCCGACCTCTTCCTCCGCCTCGCGCAGCGCGGCCTCCGCCGGCGTCTCGCCCGGTTCCATCTTGCCGCCGGGAAAGGCGACCTGGCCGGAATGCTGGCCGAGATGGTCCGCGCGCCGCGTCAGCAGCATATGGGCGCCATGCTCATGCTCGACGATGGGCACCAACACGGCGGCGGCGCGCAACGTCTTGCGGTCTTCCGGCTCCAGCCAGTCGTCCGGATCCGGGTTCAGCGCATGATCGCCATTGGTCGGCTCGCTGCCGAGCATCACCTCCATCGAAGGCGGCTCGCGATCGACATGGGCTAAAATCAACTCACGATAGTTCATTGACAACAACAATAAGAATTGACATATTTTTATTCACAAACCAATACAATCGCACCGCTTCGCATCGGAAGTGAACCATGACGCAGCCTAGCACGGAACAAATGAACGCCATCGCTTCCGGCCTTCCCACGAAGTCGGCCAAGATCAGGGCTCTGGATTCGGCAGGCTTCCGCCGGGCCGACATCGCGAGGTTCCTTGGCATCCGTTACCAGCATGTGCGGAACGTACTCGTCCAATCGACAGCCCGGCCGAAAACCGATCAGCCCGTTCCTGTCGAACTCGGCGCGGGCGGGCGCATCGTCATCCCCGCCGCTTTTCGCGAGGCGATGGGACTGAAGGAGGGCGACCGACTTATCGCAAAGCTGGAGGACGGCGAGCTACGGCTTGTGAGCAAGAAACTCGCGCTCAGCCGCGCACAAAAACTGATCCGTCGGCATGTTACCCCAGATGACGATCTGGTCGCCGAGTTGATCGCCGACCGCCGCAAGGAAGCCGACGAGAATGAGTGAAATCGTCCTCGACGCCTCCGCGCTCCTCGCCATATTGCTGAGCGAACCGGGAAATGACGAAGCAACCGATCATCTGGAGGGCGCTTGCATGTCCAGCGTCAATCTGGCGGAAGTGATCTCCAAGCTGGCCTCGCGCAACATAGCGCGGAACGTCATCGAAGAGCTGATCGACAGCCTCGGAATTCGTATCGAACCAATGGATCGGGACCGCGCGGTCGCCACCGGGATGCTTACGCCCAAAACAAAAAGCGCGGGCCTGTCTCTTGGCGACCGTGCCTGCGTTTCTCTGGCAGAAGAGTTCGGCATTCCCGCTCTCACCGCGGACCGCGCCTGGCGAAAAATAGAAACGGCCTGCGAAATCCGCCTTATCCGCTGACGGAGGAACGGGCGCCGACTTCATCGGCCGGCATGAAGGGAAAGAACTCGCCCGACGACCAGACGCCGAACCATGGACGCCCCTCGACCTCCTCTTCCGCGCCGAGCTCCACGAGATCATAGAAAACGGCACGGTTGATGAGCGCGTCGAGCCGCGCGCGCACATGCACATAGGGCGCAGGCTCGCCGGTTTCACTGTCGATCTCGAACCGCATGGGATGCTCGGGCCCGGCCACGGTCTCGTCGCCAACATTGGTCCGGAAGGTCAGCACCTGATCCCTGCCCTCGCCTTCCACCTGCATGGCGACCGCGACGAAGGGCGCGTCTTCCACGGTGATGCCGATTTTCTCCACCGGCGTGACGAGATAATATTTGCCGTCCTCGTCGTGACGCAGAACGGTGGAGAAAAGCCGCACGAGTTTTTCGCGCCCGATGGGCGTGCCGAGATACCACCAGCTCCCGTCGCGGGCGATCCGCATGTCGAGATCGCCGCAAAAAGGCGGATTCCATTTATGAACGGGCGGCAGGCCTTTCGCCTTTTTGCCCGCCGCCTCGGCTTCGGCCAGCCCCTTCAGACCCATCGTGCCGCCGGTTTCGCGCTTTTTCGCTGCGTCATCCGGCGTCGTGTCGGGCGCCGTTTGTGGCTTTGCGGTCATTTTGTCCCTTCTTTCGTCGGGTGAGCGGATTCCTGCCTTTCGCGCAGATGCCGGGCCATATTATCGTCAAGATACCAAGCGCTTATGATGCGGCGCTCAATCGTGAGCGAAACGAGGCCCGTGCGGCGCCAGAAAGGCACCGTACCACCCAATATGTAGGTCAATGCAGACAGTCAGTGAAGCCGACGGCACCGCCGTCGAGGAAATCGAAGCCGCGGGCGCGAAAATCGCCGCCGCGCGCGAGGCCATCGGCGAGATCATTTACGGGCAGGAAACGGTCATCGACCAGACCCTCGTCACCGTGCTCGCGGGCGGCCATGCGCTGCTGGTCGGCGTACCGGGGCTCGCCAAGACGCTGCTCGTTCACACCATGGGCAAGGTGCTGGGCCTGGAGGACAAGCGCATCCAGTTCACGCCCGACCTGATGCCCGCCGACATTGTGGGTTCCGAAGTGCTGGAAGAATCCGATTCCGGCGCGCGCAGCTTCCGCTTCATCAAGGGACCGGTCTTCTGCCAGCTCCTGATGGCCGACGAAATCAACCGCGCAAGCCCGCGCACCCAGTCCGCCCTGCTGCAGGCCATGCAGGAAAAGCACGTGACGGTGGCCGGCACACGCTACGAACTGCCCACCCCCTTCCATGTGCTCGCGACGCAGAACCCGCTGGAGCAGGAAGGCACCTACCCCCTGCCGGAAGCGCAGCTCGACCGTTTCCTGATGCAGATCGACGTGAACTATCCCGACTATGAGGCGGAAAAGCGCATGCTGCTTTCCACCACGGGCGAACAGGCGGCCGATGTATCGCAATCCATGACGGTGAAAGACCTGATGGAAGCGCAGGCGCTGGTTCGCCGGGTGCCGGTCGGCGAAAAGGTGGTCGCCGCCATTCTGGAACTGGTGCGCGCCGCCCGGCCCGAGGAAGGCGCCTCCGAAGAGGTGGAACGCCATGTGGCCTGGGGCCCCGGCCCGCGCGCCAGCCAGGCGCTGATGCTGGCCGTGCGCGCCCGCGCGCTGATCGACGGCCGCTTTTCGCCTTCCGTGGAGGATGTGGTGGCGCTGGCCGCCCCCGTTCTGCGCCATCGCATGGCACTCAATTTCTCGGCACGGGCGGAGGGCGTGACGGTCAGCGGCGTCATCGACAGGCTCTGCCGCACCATCGTCTGACCGGAGCGCGCATCATGCGGCCGCCGAGTGACAATGCGCCCCATGCGCCCGCGATCGGCCTGCGCGAACAGGCCGAAACGCTTGCCGAGGCATTGCCGCCTCTGGTGACCGAGGCCGAACATGTCGCGCGCACCGTCGCGCAGGGCCTGCATGGCCGCCGCCGCGCGGGCTCCGGCGAAACCTTCTGGCAATATCGCCGCTTCCGCGAGGGCGACACCGCCTCCTCGGTGGACTGGCGTCACTCCGCCCGCACACGCCACCTCTATGTGCGCGAAAAGGAATGGGAAGCCGCCGAAAGCGTCTGGATCTGGCGCGACGGCTCGGCCTCCATGGATTATGCCTCCGACTTCGCCCCCTGCCGCAAACGCGACCGCGCCACCGTGCTGGCGCTGGCACTCTCCTCGCTCCTTGTGCAGGGCGGCGAGAACATCGCGCCGCTGGGCAGCGGCGTCCAGCCCGCGACGGGCCGCACCGCCTTTCACCGCATGGCCCACGCCATGCTGGACCGCAGCGAAGACACAACGCTCGAAAGCCTGCCGCCCCCGCAACATTTGCCGCGCTATGCGCAGATCGTGCTGATCGGCGACTTTCTTTCCCCCGCCGAGGACATCGCCGCGCGCCTGCGCAGCTACGCCTCGGAAGGCATCAAGGGACATGTGATCCAGGTGCTCGATCCGGCCGAAGAAGATTTGCCCTTTTCAGGGCGCACCGAATTCGAAGGCATCGAGGAAGAAACCCGCCTGATGGTGGGCCGCGCCGAAAGCCTGCGCAGCGCCTATCACAAACGCCTCGCCACGCATCGCAGCCATATCGAAGAGGCCGCGCAGCGCCTGAACTTCACCTTTGCGACCCACCGGACCGACCGCCCGCCGCATCATGCGCTGCTGGCACTTTACGGTGCGCTCTCCGGCGCGCTGGACGCGGTGCAGCCGCCCCGCGCGGGAGGCTGACCGGCGATGTTCACGCTCGGCCCCCTCGCCTTCGCCGCCCCCTGGGTACTCACCGGCCTGATCGCGCTGCCCGCGATCTGGTGGCTGCTGCGGATTTCCCCGCCCTCGCCCAAGCGCATCCGCTTTCCGGCGATCCGCCTGCTGCAAGGTCTATCCAATGAAGAGGAAACGCCCGCCCACACGCCGCTCTGGCTGCTGATCCTGCGTATGCTGCTCGCCGCCATCGTCATCGTCGCGCTGGCCGACCCGCTCTGGAATCCGGCGCCGAAAGTGTCCGGCGGCGGTCCCCTGCTGATCGTGATCGACGACGGATGGGCGGCGGCCGCGGGATGGAGCGACCGGCAGAACGCGCGGAACGGCCTCATCGCCGCCGCGCGGCGCGACGACCGCCCGGTGCTGACGGTCGGCACCGCGCCGCGGCTCACCCCCGGCGACATCGACTTTTCCTCGCCCGACGATGCCGCCTCCCGCGCCCGGGCCATTGAACCGCGCCCCTTCGCCCCCGATCGCATGGCGCTGGCCGACAGGCTCGAAAAAGCCGCTGCCATCAAAAAGGCCGCGCCGCATATCGTCTGGATCGGCGACGGGCTCGACTATGGCAAGGCGGCGGACTTCTCCGAAGCGCTCGCACGGATTGCGGGCAAGGGCGGCGTGACGCTGATCGAACCCGCGCCCGCCCAACGCGCATTGGCCCTGCTGCCGCCTGAATCGGATGGCGACCTGCTGGTTTCCACGATCCGCCGCGCCAGCCCCGCCGATCCCGACAACGGGACGGTGCAGGCCATCGGCACGGAAGGAAATGCGCTCGCCACCGCGTCCTTCGATTTCGAGGACGAGGCGTTGGAAACGACCGCGCAGCTTCAACTGCCTCTCGAACTGCGCAACCGGATCGACCGGCTGCAGATCGTGAACGAGACCTCCGCCGGTGCCGTCACGCTGCTCGACGAACGCTGGCGCCGCCGCGCAGTCGGCCTCATTTCAGGTTCCGGCACGGACAAGGCGCAGGCGCTTCTTTCCGACCTCTACTACATTCGAAAGGCGCTCGCTCCTTATGCGGAACTTCGCGAAGCAAAAACGGGAACGGACAGCTCAAGCGTCGCAGAGCTTCTGTCCCGCCCGCTGTCCGCGCTGGTGCTGGCCGATGTCGGCACGCTGACGCAAGACGATGAGAAGCAAGTCGCGGACTGGGTGGAAAACGGCGGCACGCTGGTGCGCTTCGCCGGCCCTCACCTCGCCGCGCAAAGCGACAGCCTCATCCCCGTGCCGCTGCGCCATGGCGGACGGGCGCTTGGCGGCGCGCTTTCCTGGACGGAGCCGCAGCATCTCGCGCCCTTCGACGAGAACAGCCCCTTTGCAGGCCTCGCCGTGCCGGAGGAAGTCAATGTCTCGCGCCAGGTGCTGGCCGAGCCCACGCTCGACCTCGGCGACAAGACATGGGCGCGCCTCAGCGACGGTACGCCGCTCGTCACCGCGGCAAAACGCGGCAAGGGCCGCATCGTCCTGTTCCATGTGACGGCGAACACCGACTGGTCGAACCTGCCGATCTCCGGCCTCTTTGTCGACATGCTCCGCCGTGTCGTCGCCAAGGCGCAGAACATCGCCGAGCCCGCCTCCGGCCAGGGCGGCAATGACGCGCTGAGCCCCGTCGCCACGCTGAACGGGTTCGGTCGCCTCGGCGCGCCCTCGCCGACGGTGACGGCCATTCCCGCGCAGGATCTGGGCCGGATGGACAACAACCCGCGCCACCCGCCCGGCCTTTACGGGCCGCAAGATGCACCCCGCGCGCGCAATCTTGGCAGCGACGCGCTGAAGCTGACGCCTGCCGCCGACCTGCCCGGCCTGTCGGAACGGCGCGGCTTTGCCGCCGGCGCCGAACTCGGCCTGCGCCCGTCGCTGCTGGGACTTGCCCTGCTGCTGCTGATTGCTGACGGCATCGCCGCGCTCTGGGTCACCGGCCTTTTCGAGACGGGGGAGATCCGTCGCGGACGGCTTGGCCGCAACCTGCTGCCGCTGATCCTTCTCGGTCTCGTACTGGTCGCCGCGCCGAAAGCCCTCGCCGCCGACAATGACGGTTTCGATATCGCCGCTTCCACCGAAACCCGTCTTGCCTATGTTCTCACCGGCGACGCACGGGTAGATGAGGTAAGCCGCGAAGGGCTGACGGGTCTTTCCGGTGCCCTGCGGCGGCGGACCGCGTTCGAGCCCGGCGATCCGATGGGCGTCGATGTCGCAAAGGACGAACTCGCCTTCTTCCCGCTGCTCTACTGGCCGATGACGCCGACCCAGCCCCCCCTTTCTCCCGAAACGCTCGGCAAGATCGACGCCTATATGAAAAACGGCGGCATGATCCTGTTCGATACGCGCGACCGGCAGGAAACCCTGTCCGGCGCAGGCGGCAACGGCCCGGGCGCGCAGACGCTGCAACGCCTGCTGTCGGGACTCGACCTTCCCGCGCTGGAGCCCGTGCCCGCCAATCATGTGCTGACGCGCAGCTTCTACCTGCTGAACGATTTCCCCGGCCGCTGGGCTGGCGGACAGCTATGGGTCGCGGCAAGCGATAGCGGCTCGACGGACACGACCAGCCTGACCGCCCGCACCAATGACGGCGTCTCGCCCATCATCGTCGGCGCCAACGACTATGCCGCCGCATGGGCCGTGGGCAGCAATGGACGTGCCCGCTACGCGGTCGTGCCCGGCGGCGAACGCCAGCGCGAAATGGCGGAGCGCGTCGGCATCAACCTCGTCATGTATGCGCTGACCGGCAACTACAAATCCGATCAGGTGCATATCCCCGCTCTGCTCGAGCGGCTCGGGCAATAGGGGGTCGGCGCCATGAACTGGGACATCGTTTTCGAGCCTGCCCTGCCCCCGGCGCTTCTGGCCGCATTGAGCGCCGCGGCCGTCATCGTGCTGATCTTCTCCTTCTGGCGGCGCGCGCGCGGCGCGCCGTGGCGGGCCGGAGCGCTCGCCCTGCTGATGCTGGCGCTGCTGAACCCGACCGTCAGACAGGAAGACAGATCCCCGGTGCCGGATGTCGCCGCCATCGTGGTCGATGAAAGCCAGAGTCAGCAGATCGGCGAGCGCCCGACGCAGACGGAGGCCGCGCTCGGCAAGCTCGAAAAGGAAATCGCCGCAGCGGGCGATATCGAAACGCGCATCGTGCGTGTCAGGAACGACCCCGGCTCGGAGAACGGCACGGAACTTTTCACCGCGCTCGAAAATGCGCTCACCGACGTGCCGCGCGAACGCATCGCGGGCGCCGTTCTCCTGACCGACGGCCAGGTCCATGACGTGCCGAAAAGCGCCGAGGCGCTTGGCTTCGATGCGCCGGTTCACGCCCTCGTCACGGGCCGCAAAAACGAGCACGACCGCCGCCTGACCGTGGTCGAGGCGCCGCGCTTCGGCATCGTAGACGAACCGCTGTCGCTCTCTTTCCGGGTCGACGAGACAGGCGAACAATCGGAAGGGATCGCGCCGGTGACGATCTCGGTCGATGGCGAGAAACTGACGACCGCCAATGCCACGATCGGCCAGACCACGACAGTCACTCTCTCCCTCAGTCATGGCGGTCCCAATGTCATCGAAGTCGATGTCGCGCCGGGCCCTGAAGAACTGACCATGCTGAACAATCGCGCCGTGGTGGTCGCCAACGGCATTCGCGACCGGCTGCGCGTATTGCTGGTTTCGGGCGAACCGCATCCGGGCGAACGCACCTGGCGGAACCTGCTCAAGGCCGACCCTGCCGTCGACCTCGTCCATTTCACCATTCTGCGCCCGCCGGAAAAACAGGATGCGACGCCGGTGAGCGAATTGTCGCTGATCGCTTTCCCGACGCGCGAACTCTTTTCCGAAAAGCTCGACCAGTTCGATCTCATCATCTTCGACCGTTACAAGCGGCGCGGCGTGCTGCCGCTCGCCTATCTGTCCAATATCGTCGACTACGTAGAAAAGGGCGGCGCCATCCTCGCGGCGGCGGGCCCGGCCTTCGCCTCGCCCTATTCGATCTACCGCACGCCGCTTTCGAGCATCCTGCCCGCCCGCCCCACCGGCAATGTATCCATCGGCGGCTTCACGCCGGACATCACGAAGATGGGCCGCAAGCACCCCGTCACCGCGAACCTGCCCGGCGAGGCCTCGGCCGACGACGCGCAGGCGGACGCGGATTGGGGCCGCTGGTTCCGGACCGTCGACACGACGACCGACAGCGGCGAAACCGTGATGGATACGCCGGACGGCAAACCCCTGATCGTCCTCGACCATGCCGGCGAAGGCCGCGTGGCGCAGCTTCTTTCCGATCAGGTCTGGCTCTGGTCGCGCGGCTTCGAAGGCGGCGGCCCCTATGCGGAGCTTCTGCGCCGCCTCGCCCATTGGCTGATGAAGGAGCCCGATCTGGAGGAGGAACGTCTTTCCGCTTCCACGAAGGGCGGCGTCATGACCATTCGCCGCCGCACCATGGCCGACGAGACGCCGCCCGCCGAAATCACGCTGCCCTCCGGCAAGACGCAGGATCTGAAACTGACGGAAACTGCACCCGGCCGTTTCGAAGCGACCCTGCCGGCCGAAGAGCTGGGGCTCTATCGCATCCGCCAGGGCGACCTCTCCGCCGTCGCCGCGGCGGGACCGCTCAACCCGAAGGAATTCGCCGATGTCCGCGCGACCGACGCGAAACTGAAAGACCTCGCGGCGGAAACGGGCGGCGGCCTCTGGTGGCTCGGCGACAAGGCGGACAACATGCCGTCCCTGCGCATGGTGCGCGCGGGCCACGACGCGGCGGGCAGCGGCTGGTTCGGCCTGCGCCGCAACGAGCAATATCTCGTCAATGCGGTGCATCAGGTGCCCCTGATGACGGGCTTCCTCGCGCTTGCGCTCATTCTCGGCAGCATCGCATTGGCCTGGCACCGCGAGGGCCGGTAGGCACGGGCCTCGATCCTTCGAGACGGGCCTTGCGGCCCTCCTCAGGATGAGGATTTCATGTGGTAATTTGTTCCTCATCCTGAGGAGGACGCATCGCGTCCGTCTCGAAGGATGCAGGCCAATTAACGCCTTCCCCCTCGACGCCCCTTGCCCCGGCGCCCGATCCGGCCTAACGTCCGAGACGTTATAATATCACATCACTGGACAGACCGATGAGCGACCCTGCCTCCCGCCGCGCCCCTGCGCGCCATTCCGCCTTCGGCACGGGAATCGGCGAAAGGCTGGCGCTGGCCGGGCTGGGCATCGCACTCGTTTGGCTTGGCGTCTGGTGGGCGATCGCATGACCGCTCCCGCCGAAATCCGCCTGCACGACCTCACCGTCTCCTATGAGCGGATGCCGGCTGTGCATCACCTCTCCGGCACCTTTCAGGGCGGTCGCCTGACTGCCGTGATGGGCCCCAATGGCGCAGGCAAGAGCACGCTGCTGAAAAGCCTCGTCGGCCTTTTGCCGCTCGATGAGGGCCGGATCGGCCTTTCCGGCCTCGCAAGGCGGGAAATCGCCTATCTGCCGCAACATGCCGATCTCGATACGAGCTTCCCCATCACCGTTTTCGATGTGGTGGCCATGGGCCTATGGCACGAACTCGGGCTTTTCGGCCGGATCGACACGGCCCGCGCGCGCCGTGTGGATGAGGCGCTCGAAACGGTCGGCCTGCCCGGCTTCGGCGAACGGCCCGTGACCAACCTCTCGGTCGGCCAGCTTCAACGCGTCCTTTTCGCGCGACTGCTGATCCAGAACGCCAGGGCGATCCTGCTCGACGAACCCTTCGCCGCGGTGGACGAACGCACCGTGCGGGAACTGCTCGCCGTCATGCATCGCTGGCGGGAGGAAGGCCGCATTGTGATCGCGGTGCTGCACGACCTTGCCATGGCGCGAACCGAATTCGACGACGCCTTGCTGCTGGCCCGCGAACCCGTCGCCTGGGGAGAGGTCGAGGAGACGCTTGGCACGGACAACCTCGCCCGCGCCCGCTACATCTCCGAAGGCTGGGGGCGCGCGGCATGATCGTCTACGAGCAGCTGGTCCAGCCTTTTTTCGATTACGCATTCATGCGCCGCGCACTGGTGGCCTGCCTCGCGCTCGCGCTTGGCGGCGCGCCCATCGGCGTCTTCCTGGTCCTGCGCCGCATGAGCCTGATGGGCGATGCGATCAGCCATGCGATCCTGCCCGGCGCGGCGATCGGCTTTCTCGTGGCCGGGCTCTCCATCTGGATGATGAGCATTGGCGGTCTCGTGGCGGGGCTTTCCGTCGCGCTTCTGGCAGGCATCATCAGCCGCACCACGCTCCTGCGCGAAGATGCGAGCCTGGCGGGGTTCTATCTCATCAGCCTTGCCTTCGGCGTGCTGATCGTCTCCACGCGCGGATCGAACATCGACCTGCTGCATGTGCTTTTCGGAACGATCCTGTCGGTCGACGACAGCGCGCTGATGCTCGTCGCGGGGATCGCCTCGCTGACGCTCATCGTACTGGCCGTCATCTATCGCGCGCTGGTGATCGATTGTTTCGATCCGATCTTCCTGCCCGCCACCATGCGCGGCGCGGGCGTCTTCCATTTCATCTTTCTGGCACTGGTGGTGCTGAACCTCGTCGCAGGCTTTCAGGCGCTCGGCACGCTGATGGCGCTCGGCCTGATGATGCTGCCCGCCGCCGCCGCCCGCTTTTGGGCGCGCGAGGTCTGGTCGCTCATCGCCGTGGCCATCGTCATCGCCTTCGGCTCCGGCGTGACGGGACTTCTTGTCTCCTATCATTTCGGCCTGCCTTCCGGCCCCGCCATCATCCTGACGGCGGGCACGGCCTACATTGTCTCCGTGATCGCGGGCCGGCATTCGAGCCTGCTCGGCCGCTATATGCATCGACCGCATTTCCACGACGTCGGGCCATTGCCCGATCCGAACGATCACGCACATGCCAGGGAATCCGTGAAATGAAGCATCTCATGCTCGCCGCCGGCGCCGCCTTTCTTCTTTCCGTCTCGCCGCTGCACGCCGCGCCGCTGAAAGTGGTGACGAGCATTTCGATCCTCGCCGACATGGTGCACCAGCTTACCGGCGGCAATGCGACGGTGACCTCGCTCGTGCCGCCGAACGGCGATGCGCATTCCTTCGAGCCGAGCCCGGCCGATGCCAAGGCGCTGGCCGAGGCCGACCTCGTCGTCGTCAACGGCCTTGCGCTGGAAACCTGGATGCACCGCCTCACCGAGGCGTCCGGGTATAAGGGCCCGGTCATCGTCGCCAGCAAGGGCGTGGACCCGCTCGTCTTCACCCCCGGACACATGGAACATCACGCCGCAAGCGCCGGACATGAACATGCTCATGAACACGAGCACGAGCACGATGAAGACGGACACCACGACGCCGGCGACCACCATCATGGCAACTACGACCCTCACGCCTGGCAGGACCTTGCCAACGGCAAGATCTATGTCGGCAATATCGAGGCGGCGCTGGAAAAGGCCGACCCGCAACATGCCGACATCTATGCGACGGCCGCCCGCAACTACATTTACGAGATCAATGCGCTCGACAAATGGGTCCGCGCCGAAATCGACAAGGTGCCGGCGGCCAAGCGCAAGGTCATCACCTCGCATGACGCCTTCGGCTATTTCGGCGCCGCTTATAGCGTGACCTTCGCCGCGCCGGAGGGCATCAACACGGAAGCGGAAGTGAACGCCAGGGACCTCGCCCGTCTGGTCGACCAGATCAAAGAGGAAAAAATCAAGGCGCTCTTCATCGAGAACATGTCCGACCCGCGCATGATGCAGACCATTGCGCGCGAAACCGGCGCCGAACAGGGCGGCGAACTCTATTCCGACGCTCTCTCCCCGCCTGGCGGGGAGGCCCCGACCTATCTCGACATGTTCCGAGTCAATGTGCCGAGGCTTGTCGCGGCAATGGAGAAGAACTGACCCTCTCCTCCGGCTTCAGAACGCGCACCGCGCCCGAAACACCGGAAAACGCACCGAGATCGAGTTCCCGGTAGAGAAGCCGTTGCGGGTTCACCGGCCCCGGCATGGTCATGCGTCCGGCGGGCACGGGCCCGAACCCCACTTTCGAATAGTATGGCTCGTCGCCGACAAGGATGACGAGCCGCCAGCCCAGCGCCTTCGCATCCTCAAGCCCCCGCCGCATCAGCAGAAGACCGGCACCCTTGCCCCGCAGCGCGGGCTCCACGGCAAGCGGCCCCAGCATCAGGGCGGGCGTGTCGCCGATCACGATCGGCCAGAAACTCAGCGAGCCCACCATGCGCCGCTCGCCCCCTTCTTCGGAGAAGGCGACATAGCAGAGGTCCGGCACGGCCTCATTGCCCTCGCGCAGGCGCTGCGCGGTCTTGGCAAAACGGCCGGGGCCGAAGGAAAGGTCCAGCAGGGCGTCGATGTCGGGCCGGTGTTCAGGCCGCTCGTGCAGGATTTCGAACATGGGATTCAGGGTCTCTCAGGCAGATCGGCCGCGGGTCTCTGCAACAGGCCGGTCATTGGCGGAAGGATTGGCCGCTCGGGCCCCTCTCCGCCGGAACCGGCTGTCAGGCCCGGTTCGGACGGCGCGCAGGGGCACGCACGGATCGGAGGGCATAGCCTCCGGCCCGGATTCGTCGTCGCTGTGCAGCCAAACGCGCCATAATGTCCATATCCCTTGCGGCGGACCCAAACCTTCCGCCACCTGAAAGAGGGCAAGCGGATAGCACGAGCCGGGCTCCCCGTAAAGTTCCCGCATGAAACCGGCCAAAACCTCTGGCCCTGCCCTATCCCGTCGGATAGCTTGCCCGGCATATAAACGACAATCGAACAGGGCTTCCACGGAGGAAAAGATGGGACTTCTCGATGGCAAGGTAGTGCTGGTCACGGGTGCCGCAGGCGGCATCGGCAAGGAATGCGCGATGATCGCGGCGGCGCAGGGCGCGAAGGTCGTGGTGAACGATCTGGGCGGCAGCGTGTCCGGCGGCGACGAGGGCAATGCGAGCGCGGCGCAGAAGACCGTGGACGAGATCAAGGCGGCGGGCGGCGAAGCGGTCGCCAATTCCGACAGCGTGGCGGTGAAGTCCGGCGCAGAAAACATGATCGCGCAGGCGCTCGACACCTTCGGCGGCCTGCACTCCATCATCTCGCCCGCCGGCATCCTGCGCGACGGCATGTTCCACAAGATGCCCGACGAGGACTGGGACGCGGTTCTCGAAGTGCATCTGAAGGGCAGCTACAACATCACCCGCGCGGCCATCAATCATTTCCGCGATCAGGAAGAAGGCAATTTCGTCCTCTTCACCTCGACGAGCGGCCTGATCGGCAATATCGGCCAGGCGAACTACGCCGCCGCCAAGATGGGCATTGCGGGCCTGTCGCGCATCATCGCAATGGAAGGCGAGAAGAAGAATGTGCGCTCCAACATCATCGCGCCCTTCGCCTGGACACGCATGATCGCCACCATTCCGGTGAAGGACGAAGCCTCCGCCCAGCGCGTGGAACGCATGAAGAATGCGATGCGCGCCGAGCAGGTCGCGAATTTCTCCGTCGCGCTCGCAGCCCCGGAATGCAGGACGAGCGGCCAGATCTTCTCCGTGCGCGGTAACGAGATCGTGCTGTTCTCGCAGCCCCGCCCCGTGAAGAGCGTCGCCCGCATCGACGGCTGGACGCCGGAGACGATCCTCTCCCACGGCATCCCGGCCATGGAAGGTGGCTACACCGATCTCGGCGCGACCGCCTCGGTCTTCACCTGGGAACCGGTGTAAGAGATACCGACATGAAAACGGAAAAGGCGGGCCAAGTGCCCGCCTTTTTTATACTTTCTCCCACGGCGCGACGCCCGGTCCGAATTTCTCCACGGCGAAATCGACGAAGGCGCGGACCTTGGACGCCAGGAGATGCGTATGCGGATAGATGGCGTGGAGCCTGAGCGGCTCGTCCTCCCAGTCCGTCATCACCGCTTCGAGGGTACCGTCCCGCAGCTCCTCCCAGACGATGAAATCGGGAAAGAAACCGATGGCACCTCCCGCCTTCAGCATCGGCACCATGGCATCGGCGTTATTGCAATAGAGCTGGCCTTCCCGCTCCACCTCGATCCGCTTGCCGGACGGCGAACGAAGGCGGATGATCTCGGGCCGGGGCTGGATCGAATAGAACATGAAGCTATGGCGCTTCAGCTCGTCCGGCGTTTGCGGCCTGCCATGCTTTTCGAAATAGGCGGGCGCGGCCACCAGCAAGCGGCGCACGGGCGCGAGCTGGCGCGCGATCAGGCTTGAATCTTCCAGCTCCGACACGCGCAAGGAGACGTCGAACCCTTCTTCGATGAGGTCCACACGCCGGTCGTTGAGCGTCAGATCCACCGTGAGGTCCGGATAGCGTTCGAGAAATTCCGGCATGACCTGCGAGAGCTGGCGAATGCCGAAGGTCATTGGCGCATTGATGCGCAGCCGCCCCTGCACCGCACCCTGCACATGGGTGACGCATGCCTCCGCATCGGCCGCCTCCGCCACGATGCGCCGCGCCCGCTCGTAAACCACGGCGCCCGCTTCCGTGACGCTGAGGCGCCGCGTCGTCCGGTTGAGAAGGCGCACGCCCAGCCCCTCCTCCAGCGCGGCGACCTGCCGGCTCACCATGCTTTTGGAAAAATGCAGGCTTTCCGCCGCGCCGGTAAAGCTGCCCGTCTCCACCACCTGCGCAAAAACGGCGAAGGCATTGAGGTCCAATATCATTTTCTCACCATTGAAACAATCTTTTGAATAAATGATGGATTGGAACTCATGAAGAAGCAAATACATTCCGTTCATCGAACAAACGCGACCGCCCCGGCCATCCGGGCCGGACCGGGATCAAAGGAGAGCGACATGGCGGACAAAACGAAAATTCTGGTGCTCTATCACAGCTCCTACGGCCATATCGAAACCATGGCCAAGGCCGTGGCCGAAGGCGCCGCAAGCCAGGCCGACACCGATGTGGCGCTGAAACGCGTTCCCGAAACCATGCCCGAGGACGCGATGAGGAATGCGGGCATGAAGGTCGATCAGGACGCGCCCGAGGCGACGCCCGGCGAGCTTGCCGACTATGACGGCATCATCTTCGGCTCACCCACCCGCTTCGGCAACATGACGGGCCAGATGCGCAGCTTCCTCGACCAGACAGGCGGCCTCTGGGCCAAGGGTGCGCTCACCGGCAAGGTCGGCAGCGTCTTCACCTCCACCGGCACCGGCGCGGGCAACGAAACGACCATCACCTCGTTTCACAACACGCTGATCCATCACGGCATGGTGATCGCAGGCGTTCCCTATGCCGTGGCGGGCGAACTCTTCGATATTTCCGAAGTGCGCGGCTGCTCGCCCTATGGCGCCTCGACGCTGGCGGGCGGCGACGGGTCCCGGCAACCCACGGAAAGCGAACTCTCCGTGGCGAGAAAGCAGGGCGCGCATATCGCCGCCATCGCCCGAAAGCTGAAAAGCGACTGAAAGAACAGTCGGACGAATTGAAGCCCCGCGGAAGGCTCTCCCCCTCCCCCACTTCCGCGAGGCGGCTCCCGCCACACGCTCCGTTCCCCCTGTCTTTGCGTCTCGGGGCGTGTGGCGGCTTCCCTTTCATCCCTCCCCCGCGGCCTTGCGGAGAAAGGAAGACAACCATGATCGAAATTCGCGATTTCGAAAGTCTCGGCCATGCCGACCATGGCTGGCTGGATGCCCGGCACCATTTTTCCTTCGGCCAGTATCGCGACGCCGACCGGGTGGGCTGGGGCACGCTTCGCGTCTGGAACGACGACCGTATCGCGCCGAAGACGGGCTTCCCGCCCCATGGCCATCGCGACATGGAGATCGTCACCTTCGTGCGCAAAGGCGCGATTACCCATCGCGACCACATGAACAATGAAGGCCGCACGAAAGCGGGCGACGTGCAGGTCATGTCGGCGGGCAAGGGCGTGCAGCACGAGGAATGGAACCTGGAAGACGAGGAAACGACCCTCTTCCAGATCTGGATCGAGACCAACCGCCCCGGCATCGCCCCGCGCTGGGAGCAGGCGGCGTTCCCCGAAGGCACACGCAAGGGAAAGCTCGCACGGCTCGCCAGCGGCAAGCCGGACCCCCCGGCGGACGCCCTCTGGATCGCGGCGGACGCCGAGGTGCTGGGCGCCACGCTCGATGCGGGCGACGAGGTGACCCATGAAACGGGCAAGGAGCGCTATCTCTACCTCGTGCCCTCGAAAGGCCATGTAAGCGTGAACGGCGTCGACGTCCCCGAACGCGCGGGCGCCGCCATACGCGATGTCGACAGGCTCGTCATCAAGGCGGCGGAAGATGCGGAATTCGTGCTGGTGGACGTACCGGCCGCCGCCTGACGCCACCGACCGGAGAAGAGGAGAGAAAGATGGGACAGCTTGTAGACGGCGAATGGAAGAACGAAACGACCATTGCCAAAACGAGCGGGGGGCGCTTCCAGCGCCCCTCCTCCGCCTTTCGCAACTGGGTGACGGCGGACGGCCGTGCCGGCCCGACCGGCAAGCCGGGTTTCAGGGCGGAAGCCGGGCGCTATCACCTCTATGTCTCCTTCGCCTGCCCCTGGGCGCATCGCACGCTTCTTTTTCGCAAGCTGAAAGGGCTCGACGACAAGATCTCGCTCAGCGTGGTCGATCCGCTGATGCTCGATGAAGGCTGGACGCTGAAGAACAGCGACGACGCCACCACGGCCGACACGGTCAACGGCAAGACGCGGCTTTACGAGGTCTACCAGCTCGCCGACCCCTCCTATACGGGCCGCGTGACGGTGCCCGTGCTCTGGGACAAGGAAGGCGGCACCATCGTCAGCAATGAATCCGCCGACATTATCCGCATGCTGAACTCGGCCTTTGACGGGCTGGAAGGCGCCGAAGCGGCGCTCGACTTCTATCCGGAAGCCTTGCGCGAGGAGATCGACGCGCTGAATGCCGCCATCTACGACAAGGTCAATAACGGGGTCTACAAAGCCGGTTTCGCCACCACGCAGGAGGCCTATGAAGAAGCCGCGACCGCGCTGTTCGACGAACTGGACCGGCTCGAAGCCCGCCTCTCACATCGGCGCTATCTGACCGGCGACCGGCCGACGGAAGCCGACTGGCGGCTTTTCCCGACGCTTGTCCGGTTCGACCCTGCCTATGTCGGCCATTTCAAATGCAATCTGCGCCGCATTGCCGACTATCCGAACCTGTCGAACTATCTGCGCGACCTCTATCAGGTGCCGGGCGTGAGGGAGACGGTCAATATCGACCATATCAAGCGGCATTATTACGCCAGCCACCGCCACATCAACCCGACCGGCATCGTGCCTGTCGGGCCGGTTCTCGACCTTGAGGCACCGCACGACCGCGACCGTTTCGCAAGCTAGTCCGCCGCGAGCGCCTTGTCGCGCATGAGGAGCAGCCGGTCGACAACCGCGCCGCGATTGCGGCTCTCGCTATAACGGTCCATGCGCGACATGCCGAAATGATAGGTCTTCAGCGCCGCGTCGTCCGATTGCCGGACGGCGCGGTCGAGATCGAGAAAGACGCAGGCCGTGTTCCGGTGGTTCTGGCGCGCAAAATCCTCACAATAGCGCACCGAGGCCCGAAGCATCCGCAATTGTTTCGTGTCGAGCGCCTCCAGCTCGGCCTTGTCGGTGGGCAGCACCGCCCAGTCGATCTCGTCCTGGGCGAGAGCCGGCGCAGGTGCCAGAACCGACACCGACACGGCGATCGCCAGAAAAACACCGATCAGCACTTTCATGTTCAGCCTCCTCGCTTCCATCAAAGCGTCGCCGGACGGGCGAAGCCGGGGAAAGGTTCGCCGCCCTCCATAGGCGACGAAAACGGCATACTCACCAGAACTCGTCCGGCCTGGCCCCTTCGAGAGCCTCGCCGATCCGCCGCCGCGTCCCGGGCGACACGTCTTCCGGCAAACGGTCCGGCGCGAAGAAATCCCACTCGGCAATTTCCCGGTCGGGCGCCCAGTCGCCGCGTTCCCAGGCATCGCTTGCGATGTCGAACAGCGCCACATGGTCCGATTTGAATTCCCGGAAATTGGCATAAATACCCATAAGCCTGGCCTCGCCATGCAGGATAAGGCCCGTCTCCTCCCGCAATTCCCGGCGGACGGCCTCATGCATGGTCTCGGAACGGTCCACCCCGCCGCCGGGCAGATACCAGTCCGCAAGATAGGTATGGC
The DNA here is from genome assembly GCF_011762095.1 of Parvibaculum indicum. Classification (GTDB taxonomy): domain Bacteria; phylum Pseudomonadota; class Alphaproteobacteria; order Parvibaculales; family Parvibaculaceae; genus Parvibaculum; species Parvibaculum indicum. The sequence continues at coordinate 68,539 of NZ_JAASQO010000002.1, forward strand.
GAACCAGCAGGACGTGCCCTTTCTCATCCCGCACAAGGGCGCGCACCCCCGCCGTCAGCGGGCGGGTCAGCCGCCAGTAAAGCCGCGCCGCGGGGCCGAGAAGACGTTTGAAAGCGAATTGCCTGATCCGGGACATGGGCGAAAGCGTACCCCAAGAAAGGCCGCGGCGCATTTAGCACTCGTCAACCATCTCCGCGCTAGCCTCTTTGCCGGCTACCGGCTGCGATTTCCCGCCGACGGCGGCCGGGTTGCGAGGGTGCGCAGCCAGGGGCAATTGACGATATGAAGATTTTCTCGCGTTTCAGGGCGCGACAGCAGGAAACCGAACCGGTCGAGGCGGCGCCCCGGGCGACGCGGGAGGCCGTGGAACGCGCGCTGCGCGGGACCTCGCGCCACAACGGGTCCGTCTCCGCCGCCGAACTCGGCCAGCGGATCGCAACCTCGCTTTCCACCGTGGAAACCGCCGTGCTCGCCATCGACGCGGTAAGCGACCTGCTGCGCGAAGCCGCCGACCTTGCCTCCGACGCCGCGCGCAGCGACGATCCGGGCCGCCGGGCGCTTCTTGCCGGGCGCTATGACGATCTCAGAAGCGAAATCGACGCGATTGTCGGCTCCGCCTCGCATAACCGCATCAACCTGATCGCCGGGCGCCGCTCTCCCCGGCATCCGGCGAGTTTTGAAATCACGCTGGATATGGAAGGACGGCGCGGCATCGCCCTGCCCATCGTGAACCTCACGACCTCGACTGAAGGCCTTTCCCTGTCCCCGCCCCGCAGCGCATTCGAGTTCGACGAAGAAATCGACATGATCCTGTGCGAAATCGACCGCGCCCGCGATGTGACGGAAAATGCCGCCGCCTGTTTGGCCGATCATGCCGCGCTGGTCGCCGAACGGATCGAGACCCTGCGCTGCGAGGCCGGCGAACGGCGCATCGACTCGAATGTCCCGACCGGCGCCGACACGCCGGAAGACGAGGTACCGATCGGCGAAGGCGACGAGACCGCCCGGGACGAAACGCCGCCCGCGCCCGATGCGATGGACGAAAACATGAGCGTCGTCGAAGACAAGTTGCAGGCCCTGGCGGAGCGGCTGAACCGGCGCGTCAGCGAAGCCGCCGACCGCGCGGCCCAACAACAAGACGAGGCTGCCGGGAACGACGACGACCTGATGCCCGCTCCCGCCGATCCCGACGAAAAGGACTGAGCGTTTTATCCTCGCCTCCCCGTGCTCGCCGCACTAGGCTTGCCCGCAAGAAACACATCGGGAGCGCGTAGATATGAGCGAGCAGACAGTTCCTTCCAATGACGACCAGATCGAATACTGGAACGGCCGAAACGGCGAAAAATGGGTCGCCAACCAGGCCCGCATGGATCTCATTCTCGCGCCTTTCTCGGAAGCCGTAATCCATACCCTCGCGCCCGCTGGCGGCGAACGCGCCATCGATATCGGCTGCGGCTGCGGCGTCACCACGCGCGCCATCGCCGAACGCACCGGCAAGGAAGGCCTGTCGCTCGGCGTCGACGTCTCCCGCCCCATGATCGAACATGCGCGCGCATTGGCGGCGGCGGAAAACAATCCTGCCGAATTCCTGCTCGCGGACGCCTCCAGCCACACCTTCGACGGTCCCGGTTTCGACCTGCTGGCCTCGCGCTTCGGCGTGATGTTCTTTGCCGATCCCGACACCGCCTTCGCCCATCTTCATGGCGCGATGAAGCCCGGCGGACGGCTGGCCTTCGCCTGCTGGCGTCCCCTGAGCGAGAACAGCTGGTTCCACGTCCCGCTTCTTGCCGCGCTCGAACATGTCGAAGCCCCTGAACCGCCTGCGCCCGGCACGCCGGGGCCCTTCGCCTTTCAGGACAAGGACCGCGTGAACGCCATCCTGAAAGGCGCCGGCTTCGGCGGCATCTCCATCGAGCGGCTCGATGTGGAAATGACGATGGGACGGGCCGACGGCGAAACCGGCGACCCGGTAGAGGATGCGCTTTATCAGTCGCTCGAGATCGGCCCCTTCTCGCGCCTCTTCGCCGACCTGGACGACACCGCCCGCGAAAAGGCCGTGGACGCCGTGCGCAAGGCGCTGACCGCCCACAAGACCGACCGCGGCGTGGTCCTGAACGGATCGGTCTGGCTCGTCACCGCGAACGCCTGACCGGGACATTTAAACGAAGCGGTAACTTTACGTCCGGCCTTTGTTAACCAATCCGGTCTATCATCTCCTTGTTGAAGCTGACGTTTTCGCGAGGGCACCGGCAACCGCCGGAACGCGATGCGGCATCGCACGGGTGGGGTATGACGGCACAATCCTTGTTTGAGCCAATCAGCGTATTGGTGGTGGATGACAGCGCCTATATGCGGCAATTGCTGCTCGGGCTGCTGAACGCGCTCGAAGTCGGGAAAACCTTTCTCGGGGCGAATGGCGAAGAGGGGCTGGAACTCTATCGGCGCCATATGCCCGATGTCGTCATCACCGATGCCGCCATGGAGCCGGGCGACGGCTTCGATCTGGTAAAGCGGCTGCGCGCCATCGACTGCGAAGAGCTGAGCACCGCGCCCATTATCATGGTCTCCGGCCACACCGACGTCGCCTCCGTGGAAAAAGCCCGGGATGCCGGCATCACCGCATTCCTCTCCAAGCCCATCTCCGCGGCAACGCTTTACCGGCGGCTTGCCGAAGTCGTGTGCCATCCCCGCGCCTTCATCGAAACCGACACATATCGCGGCCCCGATCGCCGGCGCCGCGACGCGCCTTTCGAGGGCGTAGACCGGCGGCAGGTTGCGGCCCCGCAAGTCGCCTTGCTCTAGGAAAGCCGGACATGCCCGAGAACGATCCCGTCAAAGCATCGCAAAAAGGCGGCGCGCGCATCGTGAAGGTGCCGTCCGTCGCAAAACGCAAGCTGGGCCATGACGTCACCGATCCGGTACGCCTCGATCCGCGCGTCCTTGAAAAGATGCAGGACACGATCAAGGGCCTGGAGTCGAAATATGCCGAAATCCTTTCCGAACAGGTGACGCGCCTGATCGAGCTGTCCGACCCGGCAGCGAATGGCGACGCCCGTTCCGCCGCCGACCTCTACACGATCGCCCATGATATTCGCGGCCTTGCCGGCACCTTCGGTCGCCCTCTGGTCGGCCGCTTCGCCAACCTGCTCTGCACCTATATCGAGGGTCACGACAAGATCGGGCCGCTGGAAAACAGCATCATTCGCTTTCACGTGGAAGCGATCCGCGAAGCGCTGAAAAACCCCGACAGCGACCCCAATCTCGCCTCCGAAACGCTGCGGGCGCTCGAAAACCTGATCATGGCGACGCTCAACCAGAACAGGCTCGCCGGGTGATGCCGACCAGCGAGTCCGACCTCTTCGGCCATCTGAAAATTCTTGTCGTCGAAGACAGCCGCGAAATGCGCCGCCTCGTCGTGGCGCTCCTGCAGAGCATGGGCGTCGGCGACGTGCTGGAGGCGCATGACGGCCATTCCGGCCTGGCCGCCTTCGCCGAACACGCCCCCGATCTCGTCATCACGGACGGCGCCATGGCCCCGATGAACGGTTATGAAATGACGCGCCGCATCCGTAATGCGCACAGCCCGTCCGATGCGAAACCGGCCGTACCCATTCTGATGATCTCGGGCCATCTCGGCCCGGCGACCGTCGAGCAGGCGCGCATCGACGGCGTCACCGACTATCTGGCCAAACCGCTCACCGCCGAACTGCTCTACGAGCGCGTTCTGGCAGCCCTGACGGACGAGCACACCGTTCTGGCAAGGGAAGGCTATGTCGGCCCCCCGCCCAAGCGTCCATTGCCGCTTCGCAGGGCGGACGACGACGAGTTGCGGGCTGCGGCTACCCGGTCACCTCGTCGAGAAACCGTCCGATCATCGGATTGACGGTCTCCGGCGCTTCCCAGAAGGGCGTGTGGCCGAGACCGGCCAGCACATGCACCTTGCCGTCCCAGAGATTCCCGTATGTCAGCCCGACAAGATACTCGTTGTTCACGAAGGGCTCCTTTTCGCCCGTGACGACCGCCAGCGGCAGCGGCGAGGTCGCGACGATCTCCTTCTGGTCCATGTCCAGCCCCGCCATGGCGCTTTCCAGCATCATGGGGCGGAAGCGCCCGTCGGCCCGGATCGCGGCGCCCACCATCCAGTCTTCCAGCGGCACATGCGTGCCGATGCCGTTATGCGCCTGCTGGCGCGCCTCGTCGGGCGTGAATTCGGGCTTGAAGGTGAAGCCCATCTCGTCGGACGGTAGAAAAGCCGCCATCATGTCCTCCGCCGAGGCACCCGTCGGCGGCGTGCCGGTAATCCAGGCGCCCTGCGTCCCCGGCCAGCGCGCCGCCATTTCCAGCGCGATATGCCCGCCCAGCGACCAGCCGATAATGACGGCCTTGCCGACGCCCAGATTGTCGAGAAACTCCATCGCCGCGTCGGCAAACCCGTGAATGGAATAGGTTCTGGAAGGGTCGCGCGCATCCTCGCTTTCGCCATGCCCCGGCAGATCCATCGCGATGAGGCGGTAGGTGGCGCCGAGCTCGCTGTCGAACTGGCGGGCGAAAATCTCTTTCGCCGAGGAATTGCCATGCACCATGAGCACGGCCGGGCCCTGCCCCCCGCTCTCGGCATAGGCGATGCGCCCATGGCTCGTTTCCACCGATTTTTCAGACATGCCGGCCCCTTTTCTGCCTTTGCTTCCGCTACCCAAATGCCCCGGACACAAAAAATGACATATGCGTCACTATTTTTTGCATCCATTAACCTCTACCTTTATAGTGTCTTTCGAGACCAGTACGCGAGCGGGGAGGAGCCGGCTTTCGCGCCGGGCATCCTCCTGCATCCGCAATAGGGCAGGAGAACCATGACCAGCAAGATCACAACCAACATCACCGTCGATGACGCCTATGAGGCCGTCGCCCCCGACGATTTCGGCGCCATGATGGAAGTGGACCGCTACGGCAAGCGCTCCACCGCTTTCGACAAGATCATTTCCGCGACCCACGACCATTTCTGGGATCCGCAGGACCCGAAATATGTCGACTTCTCCCAGCCCTTCGATATGGAGAACGAGTATCTCGTCGACCCCGACCTCTTCGCCGACCTGAAGACCGCCGTGGGCGACAAGCTCGACGAAAAGCAGAAGATCAAGCTCGTCAATCTCGACACGCAGTGGTCGCTCTCCTCCATCCTGCACGGCGAAGCGGGCGCCCTCGCCCTCTCCGCCAGCCTCTGCCACATCCTGAAGGATCCGGGCGCGCAGGAATACGCCGCCAACCAGACGCGCGAGGAAGCGCGCCATGTGGCCGGCTTCTCCAACTACATTAAGGCCCGCTGGGGCAAGCCCGTGGCCGTCGGCCCGGCGCTGGGCAACATCCTGACGGACATCGTGAATTCGCCGCTCGTCTGGAAGAAGCTCGTCGGCATGCAGATGCTGGTCGAAGGCCTCGCCATGGGCGCCTTCGCGACCTTCTACAAATCCGGCCGCGACCCGCTGATGGTCCAGCTCATGCAGCTGACCATGACGGACGAAGCCTTCCACCACAAATTCGGCAAGATCTGGGCCGACCGCACCATTCCCAAGCTCGACGAAGAACAGCGCAATGCGATCGAGGACTGGGCCTGGGAAGTCTTCCAGGTGCTGCTCTTCAATCTCGGCTCGCCCGAGCAGAAGAAGCACATCTACGAAGCCGTCGGCCTCGACTGGGAATGGGTGCAGGGTGCCTTCATGGAAGCCATGACGGACGCCAACATCCGCGAAGAGATGCAGGAATCCACCAATATCTTCCGGGTGCTGATCAAGACCCTTCTCAAGGCCGGGATCATCACCGACCGCACCTCCATGAACTATGCCGCCTTCATCGACATGAAGGAACTCTATGGCGAGGGCGACCGGATGATCGGCGACGACATCGCCGAGGAAGGCATCAAATACCTCATGCAGCTGAACGGCCAGGAGGGCGGCGCCTACTCTCTCGACAAGATGACGGCCGCCGAATAAATCCGGCTCATACGACAAAAGACAAGGCGGCGCTTTCGGGCGCCGCCTTTTTTGTCGCGCGACCGCACCTTGCTGACATTCCTGTAAAGCAACAGGGAGATGACGCCGCCGCGATTCCCGTTATCATGTCGCCCAAAGAAATCGGGGAAGCGGGCATGAACTCCGCTCCCGGCAAGAACAAGTCTTTGGGAGGAATAACAATGGCCTGGAATTTCGGGGACATTCTCGACGCAATCTCGCCCGAGCTGCCGCAGGACGCCCCTGCCCTCATTCACGGGGAGCGTGTCATCACCTGGGGCGAGGCGACCGAACGCTCCAACAATCTGGCCCGCGCCATGCTGGATCGCGATATCGCGCCGGGCGACAAATGCGCCTTCTATATGCGCAACCGCCCAGAATACAGCGAATTGCTGATGGCCTGCTTCAAGGCACGGCTAACGCATGTGAACGTCAACTACCGCTACAAGGCCGGCGAAGTCCTCTACATCTTCGATAATTCCGACGCGACCGTGGTGGTCTATGGTTCGGAGTTCCGCGACATCATCGAGGAAATCCGCCCGCAGCTCACCAAGGTGAAGCTCTTCATCGAGATCGCCGAAAGCGCGGATGCGCCGATCGCCTCCTTCGCGGAGAACTACGAAAAGCTCGCCACCGCCGGCAATGGCGAAAAACTCGATATCGAGCGCTCGCCCGACGACATGCTCTTCATCTATACCGGCGGCACGACCGGCATGCCCAAAGGCGTGATGTGGACGCATAACGCGCTGCGCGAAGTCCAGCTTTCGGCACTGCGCCGCCTCGGCCCCGCGCCGGAAACCATGCCCGAACTCATCGAGACCATCCGGACCGAAGGCCCCGGCCAGATCATGATCCCGGCCTGCCCGCTCATGCATGGCACCGGCCTTCTGACCGCGCTCGGCACCATCGTCAGCGGCGGCTGCGTGGTAACGCTGGATGCGCCCTCCTTCGAGCCGCACGAGATGTGGGAAGCGGTCGACCGCAACAAGGTGAACTCGCTCTCCATCGTGGGCGACGCCTTTGCCAAGCCCATGTTGCGCGCGCTGCAGGAAAAGCCCGGCGCCTACGATCTCTCCTCCATCGCGACCGTCGTTTCCTCCGGCGTGATGTGGAGCCGCGACGTCAAGAAGGGCCTGCTGGAATACATGCCCGAAGCCATCATGACCGACAGCTTCGGCGCCTCCGAAGCCGTGGGCCTCGGCTCTTCGCTGATGACGAAGGACGGCGAAATCAACACGGCAAGCTTCCAGATCGGCGAACGCTGCAAGGTCTTCGACGAAAACGACGAGCCGGTAGAACCCGGCTCCGGCAAGCCGGGCTTCATCGCGCTGGGCGAACCCATTCCGCTCGGCTACTACAAGGATCCGGAAAAGAGCGCCAAGACCTTCAAGACCGTCCGGGGCGAACGCTATTCCATTCCCGGCGACTGGTGCCTGGTGGAACCGGACGGCACGCTGACGCTGCTGGGCCGCGGCTCCGTCTGCATCAACACGGCCGGAGAAAAGGTCTATCCCGAAGAAGTCGAGGAAGTGCTGAAGCTCCACCCCGACGTGGAAGATGCACTGGTTGTCGGCATCCCCGACGAGAAATGGGGACAGGCCGTCACCGCCGTCATCCACCTTGCGCAAGGCGCAAAGTTCGACGAGGAAGCCATCCGCGTTCATGTCCGCGGCAATCTGGCGGGCTACAAGACGCCCAAGCGCGTTCTGGTCGGCAATGCCGTTCCCTTCCGCGCGCCCAACGGCAAGGCCGACTACAAGTCCGTTACCGCCTTCGCCAAGGACGAACTGGGCGTTCCGGCGTGATGACGCAGGACGAGTTCGCGAAGCTGCTTGCCCGTTTCTGCGCCGCCGCGACGGCCGGCGACGGGCAGGCCTTCGCGGCCTGCTTCACCGAGGATGCGGTCTATCACGACTACATCTATGGCGATCACAAGGGCCGCGAAGACATCGCCCATATGATGTCGCACCTGTTCCATCGCGACGCGCGCGACTATGACTGGCAAATGTTCGACCCCGTCTGCAACGGCGATCTCGGCTATGCCTGGTCGCTCTCGAAATTCACTTCCACCGTGCCGGAATATGAGGGCAACAAGGTGGTGATCGACGGGATGAGCCGCTTCCAACTGAAAGACGGGCTCATCGCCGATTACCGCGAAAGCGTGAATGGCGGCGTCGCCATGGTACAATTGGGCGTCGAGGAACCGAAGGTCTGCGGCGTGTTGCGCAAATGGGCGCGGCAACTGAAAGAGCAGCCCGAAGTGCGCGACTATCTCTCCGACTAGCCGGAAGCCTGCCCCATGAAACTCGCCCTGCTCGGCCAGACCTGCGCCGACAATCTCGATCATTTGAAAACCTGCCTGACGAGCGACTGGGAGATCGGTCTCTGGCTCCCCGACGATCCGCTCGACAAGGGCGAAGCGCTGGTGGGCGGCGCAGACGCCGTCGTCGTCGGCTCGGACACGCTCGTTTCCGGCGGCGCTTTCCAGCTTATCCCCAGGGCGGAAAAACTCCGGCTCTTCCAGATCCCTTTTGCGGGCTATGACTGGCTGAAGCCCGACAGCCTGCCGGAGGGTTGCTATATCTGCAATGCGCTCGGCCATGAACAGACCATGGCCGAATTCATCGTCGCAAGCCTGCTCGAATGGGAAATCGGCTTCCGCAAGCTGGATGCCAGCTTCCGCGCCGGTTCCTGGAAATATCAGGGCGCAAGCCGCGACCCGGAATCGCTTCATGGCGAGGTCTATGGCAAGACGCTGGGGCTCTTCGGCTATGGCAGCATCTCCCGCGAAACGGCAAAACGCGCCAGCGCCTTCGGCATGAAGGTCTGCGCCATCGCCCGGTCCCCCCGCGAGACGACGCCCGAGCATCTGGACTGGATCGGCACGCGCGAGGACATGCCCCGCCTGCTGGCGGAGAGCGACTACATCGCGCTTGCCTGCGATCTCAACGACGAGACCCGCCATGCCTTCGACGCAGCCGCTTTCGCCCAGATGAAACCCGGTGCCGTGATCGTCAATGTCGCGCGCGGGCCGGTCGCCGAAGAGGAGGCACTTTATGCCGCGCTGGCCGACCGGCAGATCGCCGGCGCCATCATCGACACCTGGTACATCTACCCGAACCGCCCGCTCCCCGGCGGCACGCCTGAGCCTTCGCCCCGCCCGTCGAGATTTCCCTTTCACGAGCTGGACAATCTCATCATGACACCGCACTGCTCTGCGCACACGGTCGGCGCGGACCTGCGTCGCTGGGAGTCCATCGCCCGCAATCTCGATGCGCTGGCGGCTGACCGCCAACCCGAAACCGTTGTTATGCGCGGGACACGGAAGCTGCAAATCTGAACAGCTTCGCATCGGCCGGACGATTTGCCGCCTGCCCCCCGGCTGATAAAGTAGCGGCCAGATAAAAACTCAATATCAGTGAGGATTTAATGGAAGCGCTCGAAACATTCCGCCAGGAAGTGAGGGAGTGGCTCGAGGCAAACTGCCCTGCCTCGATGCGTACCCCCATGCCGGAAGAGGAGTCGCCCTGGGGCGGCCGCAATCCGAGCTGGCCCAACCCGGATTCCAAGGTGTGGCTCGACAATATGGCAAGCCGCGGCTGGACCGCGCCCACTTGGCCGAAGGAATATGGCGGCGGCGGCCTCTCCAAGGACGAGAACAAGATCCTCCAGCAGGAACTTCGCCGCATCAAGGCGCGTCCCGCGCTAATGAGCTTCGGCATCTGGATGCTTGGCCCGGCGCTTCTCGAATTCGCCAATGAAGAGCAGAAGAAGAAATATCTTCCGCCCATCGTGCGCGGCGAAATCCGCTGGTGCCAGGGCTATTCGGAACCGGGCGCGGGGTCGGACCTGGCCGGCCTTCAGACCAAATGCGAGGACAAGGGCGACCATTACCTCGTCAACGGCCAGAAGATCTGGACCTCCTATGCCGACAAGGCCGACTGGATTTTCGCGCTGGTCCGCACCGACAGCACCAAGAAGCATGAAGGCATTTCCTTCCTGCTGATCGACATGGCGACGGAGGGCGTGGAAGCGCGACCCATCACCATGATCTCCGGCGCCTCGCCTTTCTGCGAGACCTTCTTCACCGACGTGAAGGTGCCCAAGGACCATCTGGTGGGCGAACTCAACAAGGGCTGGACCATCGCCAAGCGCCTGCTGCAGCACGAGCGTGAAATGATTTCCGGCATGGGGCTCGGCGGCTCGCAGTCCGGCGCGAGCCTCGGCGGCCTGGAACAGGTGGCCAAGGAATATTTCGGCGAGGAGAACGGCAAGGTGGCAAGCCCCGCCCTGCGCGATCACATCGCCCAGCAGAAGATGGACGGACGCGCCTTCGCGCTTACCCTCCAGCGTTCTGCCGAGGAAGCCAAGGCCGGTCACGGTCCCGGCGCCGCCTCCTCGATCTTCAAATATTACGGCACGGAGCTGAACAAGCGCCGCTATGAGCTGCTGCTGGAAGTTCTCGGCACGCAGGGACTGGGCTGGGAGGGCGAAGGCTTCACGCCCGACGAACTCGGCGTCACGCGAAGCTGGCTGCGTTCCAAGGGCAATTCGATCGAGGGCGGCACCTCCGAAGTGCAGCTCAACGTCGTGTCCAAGCGCGTACTCGGACTGCCGAGCTGACATTCGGCTTTCCCAAGAAAAATCAGAACATCAGTCCCGGGGACGATAACAAATGGCATTGGTACTCACCGAGGAGCAGCAACTGCTCCGCGACACGGCAACACAGTTCTTTCAGGAGCGCGTCGGTATCCAGAACCTGCGCAAGCTGCGCGACGAAAAAGACGAAACGGGTTTCGACCGCGCGATCTGGAAGGAAATGGCGGATCTCGGCTTTGCCGGCATCATGATTTCCGAGAAATACGGCGGCACCGAATTCGGCCCGGTGGGCCTCGGTCTCGTGCTGGAACAGGCCGGCCGCGTATTGGCGGCAACCCCTCTCGTTTCGACGGTGCTTCTCTGCGGCAGCGCGATCCAGCTCGCGGGCAGCGCCAACCAGCGGCAGGAACTTCTCACCGCCATCGCCGCGGGCGACCGCGTCATGGCGCTGGCGCTGGAGGAAGGGCCGCATCACAACCCCACCCGCATCGCCACCAAGGCCGAAACACGTGGCGACAGCTATGCGATTTCGGGGAGCAAGACTTTCGTGCTGGACGGCCATGTCGCCGACCAGCTTATCGTCGCCGCGCGCACAAGCGGCGGGGAAAACGATGCCAACGGCATCACCCTCTTCCTCGTCGACCGGAAAGCGCCGGGCGTGAAAGTCACCCGCACCCATATGGTGGACAATCGCAACGCGGCGAATATCGAGTTCGACAATGTGGAAGTCTCCGACGACGCCGTACTCGGCTCTCTCGACGGCGGCTATGACGTGCTCGAACAGGTGCTGGACATTGCCCGTATCGGCCTCTCCGCCGAGATGATGGGCCTTGTGCAGCAGGTCTTCGACACGACGCTCGAATATCTGAAGGAACGCAAGCAGTTCGGCGTCCCGATCGGCTCCTTCCAGGCGCTGCAGCATCGCATCGCGCACCTCTTCTCGGAGCTGGAACTCTGCCGCTCGGTGGTGCTCGAGGGGCTCACCGCGCTGGAGGAACGCCGCAACGACGTGCCGCAGATCGCCAGCCTCGCCAAAGCAAGGCTGTCGGACACGGCCCGCGTCATGACCAATGAAGGCCTTCAGATGCATGGCGGCATGGGGATGACCGACCAGTTCGATGTCGGCCTCTTCATGAAGCGGGCCCGCGTGGCCGCCGCCACGCTGGGCGACAGCAATTTCCACCGCGACCGCTATGCGACGCTCGACGGCTTCTGATCGTCGCAAGGCCACGCTGTAACTTGACCTGCCGCCATTCTCCGGGCTTTTTAAAGCTCTGGAGGTGGCGGCAGATGCGTTTTCACAGGTGGTTTTGGGCCCTTTGGGCGGTTTCGGCGACGGCATTCTGGGCTCCGACGCCCGCCGGGGCGCATCCCCATGTCTGGATCGACATGAAAGTAGGCGTCGTCACGAATGCCGACCGGCAACTGGAAGCGCTTCGTATCCACTGGACCTTCGACGAGTTCTACTCCGCCTTCGCGCTGGACGGCATCGAGAAGGACGAAGCCGGCCACTATCCGCAAAAGGTTCTGGACGAACTCGCCCAGGTCAACCTGACCAATCTGAAGGAAGTGGATTTCTTCACCGAGATTTCGGCAGACGGCCGGAAGCTCGCACTCGGCAAGGCGAAAGATCCCGTATCGAGCTGGAACGAAAAACAGGGCCGGCTGACGCTCACCTTCACCCTGCCGCTGGAAACACCTCATGCGGCGCCCGTTCAGTTCCGCATCTACGATCCGAGCTACTACATCTCCATCGACTATCCGGAAAAAGGCCGCGGCACCGAATTCCTCGCCGGCCCGCACGAGAACTGCGAGATCGCCGTCACCACGCCCAATGTCGAAAAAGTCTGGCTGAACCTGCCCGAAGCCGCCTTCACCGGCGGCAGCGCCACGGTGGGCGAAGGCTTCGGCGCCCATTTCGCCTCCACGGCCACACTCACCTGCAAGGACGCCTAACCGAATGCGCAAGCTCGCCATGGCCCTGCTTGTCCTGTCCGGCCTCATCGCAAGCGGGCTTTCCTCCCCCGCAACGGCCGCAAGCCCTTTCGCGGCACCGCCCGGCGCACCGGCCCAATCGGCCGCTCCGGCCGCTCCGGCCGCTCCGGCCGCCAGCGGCACCGGAGACTGGTTCGGCAGGTTCACAAGCTGGGCCATCGCACAGCAGCAGGTCTACTATCGCCAGCTCGCCGGCGCGCTGCGCAATTTCAAACTGCAGGGCTCTGCCGCCGCCACATGGACGCTCGTCACCCTCTCCTTCTTCTACGGCATCTTCCATGCCGTGGGGCCGGGCCACGGCAAGGTGGTCGTCACCTCCTATCTGCTCGCCGATGAGCGCGATGTGAGGCGCGGCGTCCTGCTCGCCTTTCTCGCCGCCTTCATGCAGGCGGTGACGGCGATCGTGCTGGTCGGCATACTCGCCCTGGTGCTGGGCTTCACCATGCGGGCCACGGCCGATGCCATCCCCTATGTCGAAGGGGCGAGCTTCGTCCTGATCGCTGCCATGGGCCTCTGGGTCATCTGGCGGGGCATTTCCCGGCTGCGCGGCAAGGGGCACCACCACGCCCATTCTCACCACGGTCACGAACATCATCATGACCATAGCCATGACGGCGAGGAATGCGCGGATTGCGGACATGCCCATATGCCGGCCCCCGCCGATCTCAGGAAAACGGAATCCCTCGCGGAAATGGCAGGCATGATCCTCGCCGTGGGCCTGCGCCCCTGTTCCGGCGCCATTCTGGTGCTGCTTTTCGCCCTCACCCAGAGCGCCTTCCTGGCCGGGGCGCTGTCGGCCTTCACCATGTCGCTCGGTACCGCCATCACCGTATCCGCGCTTGCCGTAGCGGCGGTCTCCTCGCGCGGCCTTGCCATGCGCTTTGCCTCCGGCCTGGACAACCGCTGGACCGGCTATCTGGAGGCGGGGCTGATGCTTGTCGGCGGCGCCGTCATTCTGATCTTCGGCCTCCTCCTGCTGGCCGCCCTCGTGACGGAGCCGGCAAGGCCGTTTATATAAGGGCCACGCCGGAGCGCAGCCTTCCGGGCGCCGGGCGCGCCTATCGACAATGAAGCCCCCCCGCCCCATACTGCGCCCGATCCCGTGCCGCCTCGCGCGGCACCCCGCCGGTAGACCGAATGAGCAAGAGACAACAATGGCTGACGACACCAAGACCGACCTGCCCGAACGCATTACCGTTCTCGCCCGCGACTTCACGCCTGCTGCCATGGAATTTCACCGCCGCAACATGAGCGAGAAGGGCTACCGGATGGAAGGCCAGATCGTTCAGCGCAAGTTTCAGATGATCGAGGGCATGGATGCGCCCAAGGATCTGTTCGACGGCGAGCTGTTCTACGCTGTGACATTTGTGCGAAAGAACGTCGAAAGCTGACGCAGCGGCGATTCGCGATATCGCGATCCACGACGCGCCGCCCCACCGGGCGGCGCGTTGTCGTTTCGGCTTGCGCAAGGCCTCCATCGCCGCGTCACGCAATTTTTTGCTGCGTTTTCCGCCATATCGCCTCGTCCGCCCCGGTCGCCACTGGCAATTCCGGCGCGGGACACTATCTGAAGGCGACCGGAAAACCTGCCTTTTCCTCGCGCATATTTGACAGCGGCAGGCCCCAAAGCGAGGCTATGTCCGCTTCGCACACGCAGCGCAATTCGGCGCGCTGGAAACGAAAAGACGAAGGGCAGACGAAGAAGGAGCCCAGATGTCCGAAACGGCAACGCTCGGCAGCGACGCTACGGATCGCCACCGGCCCGACGCGACCGACGAGACGAGTTCCGCGCTCGGCCACGCCTTTGCCCGTGTTCGCCAGCGCACGGAAGAATTGACGGCTCCCCTCTCCGCCGAAGACCAGACCATCCAGTCCATGACCGATGCCAGCCCGGCCAAATGGCACAGGGCGCATACGACATGGTTCTTCGAGACCTTCCTGCTCGTGCCGCATGCGCCGGGCTATGAGGTTTTCGATCCCGATTACAATTTCCTCTTCAACTCCTATTACGAAGCGGTCGGCGAGCGGCATGCGCGCCCGCGCCGCGGCATGATCACCCGCCCCGGCATTGCCGAGATCGCCGCCTATCGCGCCCATGTGGACGCCGCGATGCAGGCCTTCATCGCCACATGCGACAGTGCCCTCTATCCCCTGATCGAGCTCGGCCTCAACCATGAGGAGCAGCACCAGGAGCTGATCGTCACCGACATCAAGCATGCCTTTGCGGAAAATCCGACTTTTCCCGTCTATGCCCCCGACAGCAACGCCGATCGCGTGGAAAAGGCCGCGCCCAAACTCGGCTGGTTCGAGGTCGAAGGCGGCGTCTACAGCATCGGCCATGAAGGCGAAGGGTTTGCCTATGACAATGAGACGCCCGCGCATGAGACCCTGCTGCGGGATATGCGCATCGCCTCGCGCCCCGTCAGCACCGGCGAATATCTCGACTTCATCGCCGATGGCGGCTACGAGCGGCCCGAATTCTGGCTGTCCGACGGCTGGGCGACCGTGCAGAACGAAGGCTGGCGAGCGCCGCTCTACTGGCACAGGGACGGCAATCTCTGGATGACCTACACGCTGCACGGCCTCCAGCCCGTGCGCGAATGCGAACCCGTCACCCATGTCAGCTATTACGAGGCCAACGCCTTTGCCGCATGGGCGGGAAAACGCCTGCCCACCGAAATGGAACGCGAGGTCGGCGCGCGCCTTCATGGCGAGAAGGACGAGCTTCTCCCGCAAGCCGGTATCCACCCCCGTCCGCTCGCACCCGGCTTTACCCAGGATGTATGGGAGTGGACGGAGAGCGCCTATCTGCCCTATCCCGGGTTCAAGCCCGCCAAAGGCGCTGTCGGCGAATATAACGGCAAGTTCATGGTCAACCAGATGGTGCTGCGCGGACGCTCCTGCGCCACACCGCCCGGCCATCAGCGCATTTCCTATCGCAATTTCTTTCCGGCCTCAGCCCGCTGGCAGTTCAGCGGCTTCAGGCTCGCCGAGGATCTCTGACATGAATTCGACCGTCCCCCTCCTGGAAAAGCTTCAGGACATGGAACCTGCGCGCGACGATTTCCTCGACAGCGTCGTCGAGGGGCTGAACGCACCGCAAAAGCACCTTCACTGCAAGTTTCTCTATGACGAGGAAGGCTCTCATCTCTTCGACGATATCTGCGAGCTGCCGGAATATTATCCGACCCGCACCGAGATCGGCATTCTCGAAAGCCATGCGCCCGACATTGCTGGCGTCATCGGCCCGCGGGCGCAGATCGTTGAATTCGGCTCCGGAGCGGGCATCAAGATCCGCCTTCTCCTTTCCGCGCTGACGGATCCCGTAGCCTATATGCCCGTGGAAATTTCCCGCGAGCACTTGCTGGCAGCCTCGGCAAGCCTTGCCAGCGATTTTCCGGCGCTGCGCATCGCCCCTGTCTGCGCCGACTATACCGAGCCCTTCACCCTGCCTGCCCTGGAAGGCGAGGCGCCCGCCAATATCGCCGGCTTCTTTCCCGGCTCGACCATCGGCAATTTCACCCGCGACGAAGCGGTGAAGTTTCTGGCGCTGACGCGCCGCCTGCTCGGCCGGGACGCCACCATGATCATCGGCATCGACCTGGTGAAGGACATCGACACACTACGCGCCGCCTATAACGACGCAAAAGGCGTGACGGCGGCGTTCAACCTGAATTTTCTGAAACGGATCAATCGCGAACTGGGCGCCGATTTCGACCTCGCAGCCTTCGATCACGATGCGCGCTGGAACCCCGAGCTGGAACGCATCGAAATGCATCTCGTCTCGAAGCAGGATCAGACGGTCGCCATCGGCGGACATCGCTTCGCCTTTCGCAAGGGCGAGACCATCCACACCGAAAGCTCGCATAAATACCGCATAGAAGGCTTTCGCGCGCTGGCCCGGGAAGCGGGCTACGAACCCGAACGCGTATGGACGGACGAGCGGAACTATTTCAGCGTCCACGCCCTTCGCGCGGTCTGACGGGCTCTACTTCGCACAATTGATGCAGGTCGGGATGGTCGGGTCGGCCTTCAGCCGCTTTTCCGAAATCCCGTCGCCGCAGGTCACGCAATAACCGTACTCGCCCTCATCGATACGCTCGATCGCGGCCTCGATGCGCAAACCTTCCTGGCGGCGGCGCTGTTCGGAGGCCTTCGCCATGGCCTGCATCTGCATCGCATCCATACGCGACAATCGCCCCACCGATTGCTGGTCGAGCGCAACCGGCTTGCGGTCGTCGGCCGAGGTTTCGCGGCTTGCCTGCAACGCCTTCAGCCGGGCGGAAAGCTCCCGCCGCAGCGTCGCCAGCTCGTCATCCGTCAGGGGTCGATCACTCATTCGTGAAGTCTCTCATAATCGTTTGGCGCCCGCACCCCGTCTGCGCCACGATGCGGCCAGCAACAAAGGACACGCCATGATCACGCTTCACCATCTCAACAATTCCCGTTCCCAGCGCATTCTCTGGCTGCTGGAAGAACTCGGCCTCGACTACGACATTGCGCTCTACCAGCGCGACAGCGAAACGCAGCTTGCGCCGCCGGAGCTGAAGGCCGTGCACCCGCTCGGCAAATCGCCCGTCATCACCGACGGCGAACGCACCGTGGCGGAATCGGGCGCCATTATCGACTATCTCGTCCGGACCCATGGCAATGGCCGCTTTCGGCCCGAGCCGGACAGCGAGGACTTCCTCGACTATGAGCATTGGCTCCACTTCGCGGAAGGTTCCGCCATGTTGCCCTTCCTGATGGGACTGTATGCGGGCCGTCTGGGCGAGGCGGCCGAGCCTCTCTGGCCGCGCATCTTTTCGGAGATGGACAATCATCTGAGCTATATGGAAAACGCGCTCGGACAACGCGCCTACTTCGTCGGCGACGATCTCACCGGCGCGGACGTGCAGCTCACTTTCGTGCTGGAGGCAGCCGACGCGAACGGGCTTCTCGACAACTACCCGAACCTGAAACGCTACCTCGCCGCCATGCAGGCCCGCGACGCCTATCAAAGAGCAATCGAACGCGGCGGCCCCTATGCGCTCGGGACCCGGCGCTGACTACATGAGGAAATGGTGGAAGCCGAAGAAGATGGCCAGGATCATGGAGGCGGAGACGGCCAGCGAGACGACGCACAGCACCGTTCCCGCCGCCACGATCAGCCCGTCATGCTCCACCAGCCCCACGCCGACGATGAAGAAGCAGACCGCAGGCAGCCACCCGCTGAACGGGATCGGGACGCATAGATTGAGCGCGGTGATGACGTAAAGCACGCCGACGACACGTTCGGCCGGGCCTTCGAAGAACCAAAGCATACGCCGCCGCGTCATGCGGGACAGCACCCGGGCGATGGGCAAGACATAGAGAGCCCCGGCCCGCCACTTTTTGCGTCCGAAAGATCGGTTGGTGATGAAATCCGGCAGCCAGAGGATCTTGCGGCCCAGCGCCATCTGCACGGAAACGAAAACGAGCGGAAGCCCCAGCAAAAGGTTCGAGCCCGGCGGCAGCGGGAGCATGTTCAAAAGCCCGCCCATGACGAAACCCCAGCCGAAACTGCGGTCCCCGAGCGAGGCCAGAATGTCTCCGAATGTACTTTCGTTCGGCCGCTTCCGTGTGCCGACCTGCGCGAGGCCCCGAAGCGTTCCGCTGCGTCTTTTTTTCATGTCTGCGCCGTTATACCCGACGCCCGTTAAAGGTACGTCAGCAAGGCGTTTAACACGTTTGATCGCACCGCGTCACCGCAGGATTGCCGCGCCCCGGGGAAGACAACGAAAAACGGGCCGGCAACAGCCGGCCCGTTTCGGGACATTACGGTAATGTCAGTCCAAAACCGCGATCAAAGCGGGTGGACCTTCACCGGAAGCGTCTCATAACCCTTCACGAAGCTCGACAGGATGCGCGTGGGCTCGCCCACCACTTCGACCTTCTTGAAGCGCTTCAGAATTTCTTCCCAGATGATACGAAGCTGCATCTCCGCCAGGCGGTTGCCCACGCAGCGATGGATGCCGTAGCCGAAGGACATGTGCTGGCGCGCCCGCGGACGGTCGATGATGAACTCGTCCGGCCGGTCGATGACTTCCGGGTCGCGATTGCCCGAGACGTACCACATGACGACCTTGTCGCCCTTCTTGATCTGCTTGCCGCCAAGCTCGGTATCCTCAAGCGCGGTGCGGCGCATATGGGCAAGCGGCGTCTGCCAGCGGATGATCTCCGAGACCATGTTCGGGATCAGCTCCGGGTTCTCCAGCAGCTTCTTGTATTCGCCCGGGTTCTGGTTGAGCGCCAGAACACCGCCGGAAATGGAGTTTCGGGTCGTATCGTTGCCACCCACGATGAGCAGGATCAAATTGCCGAGATACTCCATCTTGTCCATGTTCCGCGTCGACTCGCCATGCGCCAGCATGGAGATGAGATCGTTGCCCGGCTCGGCGTTCACACGCTGGTTCCAGAGGCCAATGAAGTAGTCGGCGCATTCCAGAAGCTCCGCCTGACGGGCTTCTTCCGACTCGACGAGACCGGAGTTGAGATCGGCCGTGGCCACATCGGACCAGCGCGTCAGCTTGCGGCGTTCCTCGAACGGGAAGTCGAACAGCGTGGCAAGCATCTGGGTCGTCAACTCGATCGACACGCGGTCGACCCAGTTGAATTCCTCGCCCACCGGCAGTTCATCGAGAATCTTGCCCGCGCGCTCGCGGATCAGCCCTTCAAGTTTCGCCAGATTGTCCGGCGCCACGATGGGGCTCACCACCTTGCGCTGTTCGTCATGCTTGGGCGGGTCCATCGCGATGAACATGGGGAGGGGGAAATCGTCCTCCTGGTCGCGAATGGTGATGCCGCCTTCCGACGAAAAGATCTGGTGGTGCGTATCGACATGCATGATGTCGCGATATTTCGTCACCGACCAGAAGGGACCGTTGTCGCTCTCCGCGCAGTAATGCACCGGGTCTTCCGCGCGCAGTCGTTCGAAATATTTCCAGTGCGCATCCTGCTTGAAGAGAATGCCCTGCCCCACATTGATCTGGTCAAGCGGCAGCGAATAGGGGTCGGGAACGCCCGGCGCAATTTCATTGGCCGAACTCGTGCTGATATCGACGGCAGCTTCGCTCATTCTTTCCTCCGGTGCCTCAACGCCGCGCCGCCGGCTTCGTGCCAGTTCTCCGCTGCGTTAGCCTATCCAAATGTGTAGTCAAGATACGCAAAATATACACGAAAATGACGCCGGTGTCAGCAATTGATTATTGGCGCAAATCCGCCGCTTTTCCGCGCCGGATGCCGGCTCGATCCAGGGGATGAGCCCCTGCGAGAGGCCTGCCGTGTGAATGAGATGAACTCAGTCGGCGGCCTGGACCTTGCCCGGCCAAAGCACGCGGCTCATTTCCGCGGCCAGTTCCCGCTGGTCGATGGGCTTGGCCACATATCCGTCCGCCCCCGCATGGATATAACGGGCACGGTCGCCGGTCATGGCATCCGCCGTCAGGATGACGACCGGAACGGCCGACCACGCTTCCCCGGCGTCCCGCATCTTGCGCACCGCGTCGATACCGTCCATCCGGCGCATATGCGCGTCGAGCAGTACGATGTCGAACTCGTCCTTGCCCAGGACATCCAGCACTTCGTCGCCGTCGGAAATTTCGGTCACGACGGCGCCATGGGGCTCCAGAAACAGGCGCACCAGCTTCCGGTTCAGAGGATGGTCGTCGGCAATGAGGACCCGCAATCCGTCCCGCCACCCGCTTTCGGCGACGGGCTCGCCGTCCCCCGCCTCGCCGCCCGCCGGATACTCGGCCAGGGTTACTTCCTCCGCCACAAATGTCAGTGTAAAGAGCGAACCCTTTCCGGGGGTGCTGACAACCGTCACCTCGCCCCCCATCAGTTCGGCAAGCTGTCTGGTAATCGCAAGGCCGAGCCCCGTCCCGCCATAGGTCTGGCCGATCGTGGCATCCGCCTGGGAAAAGGGCTGGAAGAGACGGCCCATCGTTTCCTCGTCCATGCCGATGCCGGTATCGCTTACGGCCACGGCGATCCGCCACATGCCGTTTTCGTCCGCGGGCTGCGCGGAAACCCGCAAGCCCACCTCGCCCTCGCCTGTGAACTTGATCGCATTGGACAAAAGGTTGGATACGCATTGGCGAATGCGGATCGGGTCGAACATCAGCCGCAGCGGCACGTTCTCGTCGACGGATGACGCCAGCGATATCCCCTTCTCCTGCGCGCGCGGCGTCCAGATACGCATCATGCGGTGAATGACGACATTGATGTCCTTTTCCACCGGCGCGATCTCGAAACGTCCCGCCTCGATCTTCGACAGATCGAGCAGGTCGTTCAACATCGCCATCAGCACTTGACCGGAATCGAGGATCGCCGCGACCTGTTCGCGCTGCTCCTCCTCCAGTCTCGCCGATCCGAGTATCTGCGCCATGCCCAGCATGGCATTGAGCGGTGTCCGAATTTCATGGCTGATATTGGCGAGGAAAGTGGACTTCGCCTTGCTGGCCGCTTCCGCCGCCTTGCGCGCGGCCTTGAGTTCCTTTTCGTGCTGGCGCAGCTCGGTGACATCCGCGCCGACGGCGACCTTGCGTCCGCCTTCAAGGGGCCGGAACATGACCTGCATGACACGCCCTTCCGGCGTCAGCAATTCGATCGCCTCGCCGCGATCGAGCGTGTCCGAAATCCGGTCCGCCGTAGCGAGACAATCTTCCTCGCTCAGGTCCGGAAACATCGACCGAACCGCGGTCCGCGTCGCGTCCCGAAAATTCTGTCCCCGGTCCAGCGCTTCGAATGTCGCCGCGAAATCCTTCTCCGAGCGCGAATTGGCGAACAGCACCTTGTAGTCGGCATCGTGAATGGTGAAGCCGTCAGGCCATTCCGCCGCGCCTTCCGCAATGATTGCGTTCAGCTCGGCAACCGATAAATCTGTGCTGCGCCGTGTCATAGCCCGGTCCCTTCCCTCGCGCGAAAGCTACTCGACCGGGGTTAACCTCGCGTAAAATAGGGTCTTTCTCCCGGCCTCGCATCGAATCGGGCCGCCGGCCTATAGTCGCTGACATGACAAAGCCTTGGTTTCTCTATCTTCTTGAGTGTCGCGGCGACCGCCTCTACACAGGCATCACCGTCGATGTCGAAGCGCGTTTTCGTGCCCATCGCGAAGGCCGCGGCGCCAAGTTCACCCGCGCCTACCGGCCGGTGCGCATATTGATGACGCAGCGCTATGAAACGCGCTCGGAAGCCTCGCGAGCCGAATATGCGGTGAAGCGTCTCACACCCGACGCGAAGAGAAACCTCGCCCGCCAGAACGCCTATCAGGGAAACAGCCCATGTCCGGAAACGGAAAAGAAAGCCCGGCCGACGCGGAAACGCGCATCGCCGACCTCGAAATCCGGCTGAGCCATCAGGAACAGACGATCGAGGAACTGAACGAAACCATCGTCAGTCAATGGCGCGAGATCGATGCGTTGAAACGCACACTCGGCTTTCTCCATGAGCGTATGGAAGCCGTCGAACGCGATAGCGGCAAGCCCGCCGGTCAGGAACCGCCTCCCCCGCATTACTGATCCCCGACCGGCGAACTCTCCCCCTTATTTACTATTCGGCGGCGGCCCGTCCCGCAGTCCCCGCGGCCAACTCGGCCTTGTAGCGTTCCTGCATGACCCGCGTCGTCTCCCCATCGCCATCGGGAGACCATCCCGGCGGCTGGAACAGATAGCCGCCTATTTCGCGCAGCGACCGGGCGCGCAGAAGATCGCGGCCGATCGCGATCCACTCGTGAAAGGTCGCGGTGATGGGGTTCCAGGTATCGAGCTGGTGACGGATGCCGAAGACCGGCTCCTCTTCTTCGCGCTCGAACGTGCCGAAAAGCATGTCCCAGACGATGAAGGTGCCCGCATAGTTCCGGTCGCAATACTGGATGTTGCTCGCATGATGCACGCGATGATGCGACGGCGTGTTGAGCACCCATTCCAGCAGCCCGAGCTTGCCGATGAAGCGGGTATGAAGCCAGTACTGATAGAGATGGTTGAGCGAGAGCAACGCCACGGCCACCACCGGGTGAATGCCGACCAGCACGGCGGGGATCAGCCAGAACGGCTCGATCCAGGCTTCCACGAAGGAGCTGCGAAGCGCCGTGCCGCCATTGAGATACTGGCTGGAATGGTGGTTCACATGTGCCGCCCAGCCCAGCCGCACTTCATGAATGAAGCGGTGATAGGCATAGAACAGAAAATCGACGATCACATAGGCCGCCAGAATGAGCCCCGCGCTTGAGGTCCAGTCCAGCCGGACAAAGGCGAATTGCTGCACCCAGAACAGCATCGCCAGCATGATGCCCGCCGACAGGGCGATGCTGGCCGCATAGGCAAGCCCCATCGTCACCGAGCAGAAACTGTCTTTCGCATTGTAATAGTTGCGGCCCATCAGCAGTGCGAGCGCCAGCTCCGCGCCGAGAAAGGCGAGCAGAAAACCGAGCTGATCCACATCCCTGATCGCCAGCAGACCTTGCAGAAATTCGAGCATGACAGTCCTCCCGCGTCGTGTTTTACGAAACATACGTTATGCAATCTCGTTTTGCAAAACATTTGTTGCGTATAAAAGAGAGGCGCCCTACTCTTCAGCCATGCCGAAACTGATAGATCACGATCTGCGCCGCCGGGAACTCGTGGAAGCGAGCTGGCAGGTCATCGCCGATGAGGGGCTGGAAGGCGTCACCATGCGCAAGGTGGCGGCGGCGGCCCGGTGCACCACCGGCCGCATCACCCATTATTTCGAGAACCGGGAAGAATTGCTGCTGGCCGCGCTGAGGGCCGTCTACAGCGCGGCGGAAGAGCGCCTGGTCGCAGCCGCGAAAAGCGACCTGCCGCCTGCCGAAAAGCTGCTGCTGCATCTGGAAGAGGCCTCCCCTCTCGACAAGAGAAGGCTGAGGGAATGGAAGGTCTGGATCGCCTTCTGGGCCGTCGCGGCCAGCACGCCGGAGCTTGCGGCGGAAAACGACAGAAGCCACCTCGTCTGGCGCAAATCGCTTGTTCCCCTCATCGAGGAACTTGCTCCCGGTGTGGACGCGGCAATGGAAGCCGACCTCTTATCCGGCATCGTGGACGGGCTCGGCCTCCAGGCCGCCGTCAATTTCACGCCCGCAAACCGGGCGCGCGTCCGCGACACGCTCGCCACCCATATCGCCGGCCTCGAACGGCGGAACTGAGCGTCAGTTCTTCAGCCGCTCGATGCCCAGCGCTTTCAGCACGACGCGCTCATAACCCGGCTCGCCGGAGCCCGACCGCACCTTGCGCAGGAAATATTTCTCGAAACCGACCTTGGCGAGATGCACCCAATAGCCCTCGCCCGACCAGTTGACGTTGCGCGGCGGGATTTGCGGCAGCGCCACGAAGGCCACGCCGCTGTCGCCGAAGTCCGCCAGACATACGGCATTGAGCGTCGGCCGGTCCGTCGGCTCGCGGCCTTCGATCTGGTGCAGGATGTTGCGGCCGACCGCGGCCACCATGGACTCGATCATATAGCCGGTCTTCGGTACGCCCACCGGCACCGGCGTCTGCTCGACCGGCGGAATGGCAACGCACACGCCCACCGCATAGACGTTCTTGAAGGTCGGGTTGCGCTGGTAATCGTCCACCAGCACAAAGCCGCGCGGATTGCACAGGCCTTCGATGCCCTTGCCGGTCTCATCCATCATGCAGTTCACGCCGCGGAAGCCCGGAATGAACATGTTGAGCTTGCTCGGCAGCGTGTGCCGCTTCTTCTCCGACCCATCTTCGTTGAACTCGACGACCTCCACGGCCTCTTCCGTAACGCGCTCCACCTTCGCATTGGTGATCCATTTGATGTCGCGGTCGCGCATCAGGGATTCGAGCTGCGATTTCGTGTCGCCCACGCCGCCAAGACCGAGATGCCCGATATAGGGCTCCGACGTGACGAAAGTCATCGGTACCTTGTCGCGAACCTTGCGCTTGCGCAGATCCGCATTGGCAATGAGCGCGAACTCATAGGCCGGGCCGAAACAGGAAGCGCCCTGCACTGCGCCGACCACCATCGGGCCGGGATCCGCGCAGAAGGCTTCCCATTTCCGGTTCATCTCTTCCGCATGATCGACATGACAGATGGAGGAAGAGTGCCCCTGAGGCCCGAGGCCCTCGATCTCGTCGAAGGCGAGATCGGGACCGGTGGCGATGACGAGATAGTCGTATTCCATCTCGCTGCCGTCGCCGAGAACCAGCTTGTTCTCCGCCGGCAAGAGTTTGGTCGCGCCCGCGGCGCTGAACTTGATCCCGTATTTGCCGAGCGTTTCGGGCAGATGGACCTTGATGTCCTTCGCCTCGCGCCAGCCCACCGAGACCCAGGGGTTGGACGGCACGAAATGAAACCATTCGGTATTTGAAACGACGGTGATGTCGGCTTTGCGGCCGACGACGCTGCGCAACTCATAGGCCATGGCGATACCGCCAATGCCCGCGCCCAGAACCACGATCCGGCTCATAATAAATTCCTCCGCAATGGCGGCTGAACGCCGCTCGTTATGTCATCGAACGAATACGAGTGGCGACGGCGTCCGAGGGGATGACGCCGCCGCCAGGCCGGACGTCAGGAGAAGGCAACGCCCGGACGAAGTCCGAGCCGCTTCAGCACGAGCGCGGCGGGACAGAAACCGGTGAAAGAGGCTTGTATGAGATTGAGGCCGACAAAGACGGTCAGAAGCAGCCAGTATTCGCTGTGGAAATGCGCCAGCGCGAGGCTGAGCAGAACCATAAATCCGGCAAAGGCCATCACGGCACGATCGAGCGACATATCCAAATCCTCCGTTGGAACGGCTATTTTTGATCTATGCCAGCGCTGGCCAAGCAACATTGAGCTAGTTCACAAATGTCGCTTTTCGTGTCGCCGAACTCTCGGCTGGCTCTTGTAATTTAGGTATTACTTATATATTGGTCAACTGATATTCGTCCAGGGAGAACTCCGCATGACCAGCCCCCTCCATCGCCGCCCCGCCCGCTTCGGCCCGATTCTGACGGCGTTCGCACTTGCCTGCGCCTCGGCCGCCGCCCTGTCCGCTCACGCGGCGTCTGACATGGCAACCGTGCGCCAGGTGACGCTGGACGACCGCAAGGCGGTGATTGCAACGGTGGAACCCAAGCACGATCTTGTCGCGCGAACCCGCATTTCCGGCACCATCGCCAGCCTGAGCGTGCGCGAAGGCGACCTCGTCAAGGCGGGCGACGAAATCGCGCTGGTCACGGATGAAAAGCTCGCCCTTCAGATGCAGGGGCTTGAGCAGCGCATCGAGGCGCGCAAGGCGGAACTCACCAAGGCGCGGCTGGACTATCAGCGCGCAGCCAAGTTGCGCCAGTCGGGAACGGTGGCCCAGGCCTATCTGGACAATGCGCGCACCGCGCTCCGGGTTGCCGAACGCAATCTGGAGGCCGCCCGCTCCGACCGCGAGGTCGTGAAGCAGCAGAGCGAGGAAGGCGCCGTGCTCGCACCGGGCGACGGCCGCGTCCTGACCGTGCCTCTACAGGGCGGCAGCGTCGTGATGGCCGGCGAAACCGTCGCCACGCTCGCCGTCGACACTTACCTTCTCCGCCTTCAGCTCCCCGAACGTCATGCGCGCTTTCTCAAGCAGGACGACACCATCCTTGTCGGGACGCGCGGCATGGACCCCGATCCGGGCGAGGATGTGCGCGAGGGCCGCGTCGCTCTCGTCTACCCCGAAATCCAGGATGGCCGCGTGATCGCCGATGTCGAGGTCAGGGATTTAGGCGATTACTTCGTCGGCGAGCGCACCCGCGTCTGGGTCGCTACCGGCAAGCGGCAGGCTCTCATCCTGCCCGAGCGCTTCGTCTATCGCCGCTTCGGCGTCAGCTATGTAACGCTGGCCGACGACACGGAAGTGGTGGTGCAGGTCGGTATGCCCACCGGCAGCGCCCCGACCAACGAACGGGGCGAACAGGAAGTCGAAATCCTTGCCGGGCTGAAAGCCGGGGACAAGGTGACGATGCCGCAGCTCTCCGCCGGTAATGACGAGACGGGTGAGCGCTCATGAAGCTCGGCATCTCCGGGAATCTCACCCGCACCTTCATTCAGTCGCCGCTGACGCCGCTCCTGCTCATCGCCTCGCTGGTGGTGGGTACGGTCGCGCTCATCTCGCTGCCGCGCGAGGAAGAACCGCAGATCAGCGTACCGATGATCGACATCATGGTGTCCACAAACGGCTATCGCGCCCGCGACGCGGTGGAACTCATCACCAAGCCGCTGGAAGACATCGTCAAGGGCATCAACGGGGTGGAGCACACCTACTCCACCACCCAGGACGACAATGTGCTGGTAACGGCGCGCTTCCTCGTGGGCACGGATCAGGATACGGCGCTGCTGCGCGTACACGAAAAGATCCGCGCCAATATCGACCGGCTTCCCAAGGGCATTCCCGAGCCGTTCATCGTCGGCCGCGGCATCAACGACGTGGCCATCGTGACGCTCACCCTGACGCCGAAACCCGATGCGGCGAACCGCTGGACCGATAACGGCCTGCACCAGATCGCGCGCGAACTGCAGCATGAGCTGATGAAGGTCGACAATGTCGGCCTCACCTACATCGTCGGCGGCAGCCCCAACCAGATTCGCGTCGAACCCGATCCCGAGCGGCTCTCGCTTTACGGCATCACGCTCAACCAGCTCACCGACAAGATCCAGAACGCCAACCGCACCATGAATGCGGGCGCCTTCACCCAGCTCGACACCACCACGCAGGTAACCGCGGGCGAAAGCCTGCAGGGCGTGCCCGATATCGGCAACCTGCTGCTGACCTCGCGCGACGGACGGCCCGTCTATGTGAAGGATGTGGCCGATATCGTGGTCGGCTCCAGCGAAAACGACCACCGCGCCTGGCAATTGACGGTGAACGCGCCCAGCCAAGGCGACGAAACGGGTCTGACCAGCCGCCCCGCCGTCACCCTTGCCTTCGCCAAGCGCAAGGGCGCCAATGCCGTGACGGTCGCGCACGACCTGTTGCAGCGGCTGGAGGTGCTGCAAACGCGCCTCATCCCGGGCGATGTGGAAGTGCATGTCACCCGCGACTATGGCGAGACCGCGACCGAAAAGGCCGATGAACTTCTCTTCCACCTTGCGCTTGCCACCGTCTCCATCGTGATCCTCATCACGCTGGCCATCGGCTGGCGCGAAGGCGTGGTGGTCTTCGTCATCATCCCGACGACCATCCTGCTCACGCTCTTTGCGTCATGGATGATGGGCTACACCATCAACCGCGTGAGCCTTTTCGCGCTCATCTTCTCCATCGGCATCCTGGTGGACGACGCCATCGTGGTGGTGGAAAACATCATCCGCCACTGGAAGATGCGCGGCCGGAAGACGCTGGTGCAGTCGGCCATCGAAGCCGTGGCCGAAGTCGGTAACCCGACCATCATCGCAACGCTCACCATCATTGCGGCGCTGCTGCCCATGATGTTCGTGAGCGGCATGATGGGCCCCTATATGAGCCCGATCCCGGCCAATGCTTCCATGGCGATGATCTTCTCCTTCTTCGTGGCGGTCATCATCACACCCTGGCTCTTGCTGAAGATCGCAGGCAGGCGCTTCGAGCATGTGCGCCACGCCCCGGAAGCGGCGGATGTCGAAGCGCATCATGAACTGGGCAGGCTGGAGAAACTCTATCTGCGCATCTCCCGCCCCCTTCTGCGCGAGCGCAAGACGGCCAGACGCTTCGTGCTCGTCATCGGGGGCATCACCGCCGCCGTCTGCGTCCTGTTCGTCACGAAAAACGTGACGGTAAAGCTCCTGCCCTTCGACAACAAATCGGAGCTGCAGGTTGTCGTCGACCTGCCCGAAGGTTCCACGCTGGAAGAGACGGACCGTTTCCTCCATGCCGCCGCCGACAAGCTGAAGGATCTGCCGGAACTCACCTCCATTCAGGCCTATGCGGGCACGGCGGCGCCCTTCAACTTCAACGGCCTCGTGCGCCACTACTATCTGCGCGACCGTCCCGAGCAGGGCGATTTGCAGGTGAACCTGCTACCCAAGGGCGAACGCGACCGCGAAAGCCATGAGATCGCGCTCGATATACGCCAGAGGCTGGCGGATCTCCCCCGTCCGGAAGGCACATATGTGCGCGTGGTGGAAGTGCCGCCCGGTCCGCCGGTTCTGGCAACGCTGCTGGCCGAGGTCTACGGCCCGACCGAACAGGCGCGCCGAGACGCGGCCCGCAAGGTGCTGGGCGCTTTCCGGGAGGTCCCCTTCGTGCGCGACATCGACACGACCTTCCATGAACCCGGTCCGCGACTGCGCTTCATCATCGATCAGGAGAAGCTCGAATTTTACGGCGTCGAACAGCAGGCGGTCTACGACACCATCGCCACCATTGTCGGCGGGACGCAGATCGGCTTCTCGCAACGTGGCCACGGCGCAAAGCCTTATGAGATCGTGCTGCAACTACCGAAATCGGCGCAGTTCATGGGCGAACGCATTCTCTCCACGCCGCTGCCCGCGGGCGGCACCGCGCGCACCGGCAAGAATGTCGAGCTGGGCGACGTCGTAACGCTGAAGACCGAGCGCGGCTCCTATCCGCTCTTCCGCCACAATGGACGCTTTGCCGAAATGGTGATGGCGGAGGTGGCCGGCGAATATGAGGCGCCCATCTACGGCATGTTCGCCGTGGAGGACCGGATCGACGCAATGGACTGGGGCAGCGACGGCCCGCCCGCCATCGCACTCCACGGACAGCCGCTGGACGAATCCCGCATCACCCTGCTGTGGGACGGAGAATGGGAAGTGACCTACATCACCTTCCGCGATATGGGCGCAGCCTTCGCCGTGGCGATCCTCGGCATCTACCTGCTGGTGGTCGGCCAGTTCGGCTCGTTCAAGCTGCCGCTCGTTATCCTCGTGCCCGTGCCGCTGACGCTGATCGGCATCGTGCTCGGCCATTGGCTCTTCAATGCGGCCTTTACCGCAACCTCGATGATCGGCTTCATCGCATTGGCCGGCATCATCGTGCGAAACTCGATCCTGCTGGTGGACTTCATCCGTCACCGCCAGGCGGCGGGCTCGGTGCTGCGCGAGGCCTTGCTCGAAGCAGGCGCGATCCGCTTCAAGCCCATCGTACTCACCGCGGGCGCGGCCATGATCGGCGCCGCCTTCATCATGACGGACCCGATCTTCCAGGGTCTGGCGATTTCGATGGTCTTCGGCCTGGCCTCGTCCACCGCGCTGACGATCCTCGTCATCCCGGCCATTTATGTCTGGCTGCGCGACGACGACAGGGGCTTCGGCAAGATGGAAGAGTGAACAGGACAGCTGCCTGAGGGATAACCCTCAGGCAGCGTCCACCGCGTGCGCGCCGCCGCATTCAGCGCGCTCGAACGGTAGCTCGAACCAGAAGAGAGCCCCCTCGCCGTCCCGCCCGCTGGCGCCGATATCGCCATCCATAAGCGCGACGAGCTTGGAACAAATGGCGAGACCGAGCCCCGTGCCGCCGAAATTCTTCGACACCGAGCTGTTGGCCTGAACGAAGGGCCGGAAAAGCTTCCGGGCGACCTCATCCGAAAACCCGATCCCCGTATCCGCCACTTCAAAGCGCACGGTCACGCGCTTGCTGCCGGAGGATACAACGAAAGCGTTCAGCGAGACGCGGCCGCCTTCCGGCGTGAACTTCACCGCGTTGGAAATGAGGTTGGAAAGAATTTGCCGCAGGCGGCCCTCATCCCCGAGCACGGTGACGCCGTCCAGCGTATCGTAATGACAGTCGAATTCGACCTGCTCGTCGCCGGCGCGGCGCGCCCAGAAACTCATGCTCTCCATGAAATCGTCGAGACGCATCCGCTCGCGCGCAAGCTCGATACGATCGGCCTCCATCTTCGAGAAGTCGAGCACATCGTCCAGGATCGACAGGAGATTATGCGAGGCGCTGCGAATGTAACCGCCATATTCGCGTGTCTTTTCGTCTTCGCCCCTGCTTGCCAGCAGATCCGAAAATCCGACGACCGCATTCATCGGTGTACGGATTTCATGGCTCATCATGGCAAGGAACGAGGATTTGACGCGATTGGCCTCCTCCGCGCGGTCGCGCTGGCGCTCCGCCTCAACCTTCGCCTGCGACAATTCCTGAACCAGAAGCTGCTTTTCGCGGACATGCTTTTCGTTTTCGATGATGTTGCGGAACAGGTCGTGGCGGATATTCATCTGCGAGACGGAAAGCGAGATAACGCCGGCAACAAGAAGCCCGAAGAAAACGAAGTCGATGGCCGCCCAGTGATACTGCGCGGCAAAGGGCGGTATCACGAACCCGACAAGCGCGATGGACGCGGCAAGAATGGCATGTTTGGGCTGCAAGGGCGGATCGGCGCACATGGTCGCAATCTGCGTGGCGGCAAGACACGCCACCAGAAAGGTCTGCTTGAAACCAGGTGCGAAAAGCGCCGCGATGAGCGGCAGCAGGAGCATCAGATATATGACGCCGACATAGATCGCGAGTTCGCGCAGATGAACGCCCAGATCGATCGTCTCTATCTCGCGCTTGATCGTCTTGCGCCATTCCCGCGCCGCGAGATCGATAATGGCCGGCACCAGGCCCGATGCCAGCGCGGCCGACACGTTGCCCCATGCCTCCCATCCGACATAACCGATAAGCAGGGGGTAATACGGAAAACGCAGCAGGAACAACCGGTCCTGGAACTCGACCCAGCTAAGGAGATAACGCCGAAGAATAGCGTCCTCGTCGGTTGTCATGGAGCTGCCCCGTTTCACTCTGGCCATGGCCGAGTATGTGGAGGCTTCCTTTAAGCGGGGATGACCGGGATCGTTCGAATTTTAACGAACGCGGCTTTGCGGCTGCTGGGGTAAATTTGGGGTTACGGCAAGGCGCACCAGACTTGGCCTTCGCAGACAGGTGAACCGCCCCAAGTCGATCCGATCATTCCCGAAAATCATTCATAAACGATGAAGGCACGCACCGCCCGGTTACACCCCCATGCCGGCAGGCTATGCTTTTCAAAAGCAGGCGCGAAAATGCCCCGAAGCCATATCCGGCCGGGCGCCGACCTGCGACAGGGAGGACGATATGAGCACGAGCGATCAACAGCCGCTCCATTCGGGATTCAACGGCAAGACATCGGTCGGCGAGGTGCTGGAAGGTGCCGAACTGAGCGGCAAAACGGCAATCGTCACCGGCGGGTATAGCGGCATCGGGCTCGAGCTGGTGCGCGCCATGGCGGAAAGAGGCGCGAAGATCGTCGTCCCCGTCCGCTCGCCGGAAAAGGCCAGGGAAAGCCTTGTCGGGATCGCCGGCGACATTGTCCCCCATGAAATGGACCTTGGCGACCTCGCCTCGGTGCGCCGCTTCGCCGGGGAAGTAACCGACACCGCACCCCGGCTGGATTTTCTCATCAACAATGCCGGCATCATGGCCTGCCCCGAAACACGGGTCGGCCCGGGCTGGGAGGCGCAATTCGGCGTGAACCATATGGGGCACTTCGCACTCGCCAGGGCGCTGTGGCCGCTTCTCACGGCCTCGCCGGGACTGCGCGTCGTCGCGCTCTCCTCCACCGGGCACAAGCGCTCCGACGTGCTTTGGGACGACATCCAGTTCGGGAAGACGCCCTATGACAAATGGGTCGCCTATGGGCAGGCAAAGACCGCGAATGCGCTCTTTGCCAATGCGCTGTCGCGCCGCCTCGGCGATACGGGCGGCCTCGCCTTTTCGGTGCATCCGGGCGGCATCTTCACACCGCTCCAGCGACACCTCGCCCAGGAGGAAATGATCGCTCTCGGCTGGCTGAACGAGAACGGCGAATTGTCGGAACTGGCAAAACAGGGCTTCAAGACGCCCGAACAGGGCTGCGCGACCACCGCCTGGGCCGCGACCTCTTCATTGCTGGAGGGCAAACCCGGCGTCTATTGCGAGGATTGCGACATCGCCCAACCCACCGACCCCGAAAGCCCCTTCGCCAGATTCCGCGGCGTCGACGCCCATGCCTGCAACGACGAAGCCGCCGAACGCCTGTGGGAAATCAGCGAGAGGCTTCTGAACGAAGCGTGAGGATGAAGATTGGTAGCGGAGGTCCGCTACATGCCATTACCCACTACATCCGAGCCCCTGTTTTCCTTTCGTTCCGACCGGAACGGGCGCCTGCGCGCCTGACATAGGAGGATTTCATGCCCAGCGAACTCTATATCGCCGCCCGCGCCTTCGCCGCCGGCGCCCATGCGGCCATCGGCCAGACCCGGAAATACACCGGCAGGCCCTATGTCGAACATCCCATCGCGGTCGCGGAGATCGTCCTGAATATCGGCTGTTCCGAGGAAGTCGCCGCCGCGGCTCTTCTTCACGATGTCGTGGAGGATACGGCCGTCACGCCCGATATCGTTCAGGCGGCCTTCGGACTGCGGGTAAGGGAACTCGTTGAAGAGGTGACGGACGTTTCCCGGCCGGAAGACGGAAATCGAACCCGGCGCAAAGCCATGGATCGCGCGCATCTGGCGAAGGCGAGCCCGGAGGGGCAGACCATCAAGCTCGCCGACATGATCGACAATTCCCGCTCCATCGCCCGCCACGATCCTGACTTCGCCAGGGTTTATATGAGGGAGAAGCAGGCCCTGCTGGAGGTGCTGACGCAGGGCGACGACCGGCTTCTGCACCATGCGAGATCGATAGTCAGTGCCTATTTCGCCGAATTCCCGGCCGAATGACGAACGGTATTGCCCGGATCGCGCGCCCGGCGCCTTATCATGAGATGTGTATTTAAACACACTGCGATCCGGGTCAATATCACGGCCCCGGAAGACGCCATGCAGGAAATCGACGCCTATGCGGAAGAACACGGGTTCACCCGGTCCGGCTTCCTCATCCAGGCCGCCATGGAGAAAGTGCGGACGCCGAAGCGGGCCGCCTGAGAAAGGATTTGCCCTTGAGAAACCGCGCTCTTATTGCCTCCATCGACCAGAAGCTGCAGGCGTCCCTCAATTCGCTTGCCGGGGTTTCGCGCCATGACGACAAGATCGTCTATCTGATCGAGGCGGCGGAGCGATCGATCAAAGAGGCGAAAGGCGACCTCCAGGCCCTCGCCCGGCAAGCCGATTAGAGCATCCGCCGGCTTGAAGCGCCCCACGCCTGAAACGAGAAAAGAGGCCCGCCATCCGGCGTACCGGAGGCGGGCCAGTTCAGGGAGGAAAGTCCCTAAGGGACTGGCAGCCATTACCCGGACTGCCGGCGGGATTCAGCAGGTGGCCAGCGCGAGTGCACCCCACAGCATGGCACCGAAGGCCGGTTCGGCCACTTTCAGCGGATCGTCCGTCCACCCTTCCTCGAGCGCGACCCAGCCGAGGCAATAGGCCGGCGGCTTCATGAGACCCGCCGCCAGAAGCCACAGAGCGGCCTCCCAGCGCCCGGTGGCCAGCGCCACCAGAAGCAGCGGCAAAACGATCAGGCAGCCGTTCAGGGCAAGCGCGGCGACATCGTGCCACCACGGCGGAAGGTCGAACCGCCTCAGCCAGCGCGCATACCACTCGTCCTTTTGCCCGTCCGCCGGGGCGCCGTCTTCCGCATGCCCGAGATCGATATGCGAGGCGTGGCCTGTCAGGAGCGCGGCGAAGGTAAGCCCGAATATGGCGACGAAAAGAAAGGGGCTTTCCGTCCACGACACGGCAATAAGGGCAAAGGGCATCGCCAGCCACGCCACGATGAAGTCCTTGATGAGGGCGGCGCGGGTATCGGTCACCCTGCGGCCCCGCGCCCGATAGAGAAAACCGCCGCCGGCGGCGGCTACCAGCACCAGGATTGCAGTCATTTCCGTCCCTCGAGTATTTCTAGTCGGTCGATACAGGCGTTGAGCTGAACGAACTGCCCTCCGCAGAGCCCTCGGAGAGCCCAAATATCCTGTCGAACAGCGGGAGAGGGTTCGCAGGACGCTGCATGATCCACGCCGGCGTTTTGTCCGCCTCCCCCCTCTTCGTCTCGACATATTCCGTCGATGCGCAGCCGCCTGCGGCCAGCATCAACATCAGCGCGAAGACGCTCGTTCTCGGCACGAACATTCGAAAGCTCCTCGGTTCTTTGCTTGTCGGAAGCCGAGAGCGCCGCATTGACCTTGCGCAGGCGCTCCGCCTCTTTGTTGCCGCGCTCGATCAGCGCCTTCTGGTCGGACACCTCTTTCTCAAGCCTCTCGACTTCGGCGCTCTGATCGGCGTCATGATGGCCCTTCTGGTAACCAAGTACACCGGCGGCAATGAGAGCCAGAAACCCGCCCAGAAGGAGATACGATCTCATGCCGCGTCCCTTTCCGGCCGGACCATCGGCAGGGGGACATTGTCGTTGCCCGGATCTGCGAGCTGCCGGAAGCCTTCCACGCAGAGCGCATGCTCCACGTCGCGGCGCTTGACGAGGCCGGGTAGTGAGCGGCGATTGCGCTTGGGTGTCGCGCAGGGCCCTTCGATATCGCCTTGCCCCTCGACTGTTTTTACACACACCCACCGCTTCAGCTCCGCGCAGGCAGGTGCGCCCTCGCCGACATTCAGGCGGCGAAGCAGCGTGGATTTCCGGAACGCCCCCTCGCCGACATTGAACACGAAGGATGCCAGCGCCGCCCGCGTCGCATCGCCCAGGGGCACCCGGACATATTTATCGACCGCGGCGAAGGCAACGCCCAGATCGCCTTTCAGCAGGGCGTCGCACTCTGCTTCGGAATAGACCCGCTCCATCTCCACGCCGCCCGTATGGCCGACGCAGACGGTAGGGATGCCCACCGGATCGACATAGGGCGTCGGCTCATATCCCTCGAAATATGTCACCGTCGCCATGGCGAGCGCGATCGCGCCGCCGCCGATTGCCTTTGCGAGGCGGCCGCGCAAAAGCGCAGGCAGCGCCGCGAGCGCTTTCCCGGTATCCATCATTCGCTTGTCCAATAAAAAAGCCGCCCTGAGGCGGCGTGGTAGGGTGAGGGACGGTGACGCGGCCGAAGTTCAACCTTGGCCGCGGGCGCTTTCCGTGCCTCCGGTAAACAGCACCGGAAGAAATCAACCTCATCCCAGAACCCCAGCCGCACCATTTGTGTGGGATAGCTTGAAATCGATCCAGGGAGATGCCTATGGTTATGCTTTTCAGGGAGGAGAAGATGGACACCGTTGCATCGACTATCGGATACGGCTTCCTGTCGCTTTCGGCGATTTATGTGGTCGGCGCTATTGTCGTGAGGGCCCGCGAAAGCATTGAGTTCGCTGAGGTTACCAAGAGGCCGGATAGGGCCAAGGTGGCGCTGGCTGCATTTCTCGGGAGATACGGCGAGACGCATGATGGCAAATACTCGCCCGTCGATCTGTCGAGGGAGGCGCTTGCCGCCGCCTGTCGCCAGCCCGACTATTAGCCTGCCGATCCTTCGGCGCGCTGTTTGCGCTCCGCATAGGCGGCTTTGGCCGACATGATGCGATAGGGCACATCAGGAACGTCTTTGGCGGCGATACGGCAAAGCAACTCGTCATCCGTTTCGTCGCGATATTGAGCCGGCGAAACGATTTCGGCGCGCTTGCGCTTTTCCTTCTTCATGACCGGCTCGCCATTCTTCTTTTTTTTTCCAGTCGCGACCTCGACCTCGTAGTAGACGTCCCGGGAAACCTCCTCCTTCACTAGGATGCGGCCCCGGAATTTCTCTGCCGGCACGACGATGCTGATGCCGCCTTCGGCCTTCTCATTTTCGTAAACGATGACCTTATCCATCAGATGTCTCCATACACTGCCGCCATGACCAGGCTCTCATCCCAGAGCACCTGGTTCTGGTGGTACGTTTTGATAGTAAAGGCGCTGGTGCTGTCTATCTCCACGCCGATGGTGTGAAGAGGGGAATTCATGCCGGGGATTACCGCATAATCCGTGTTGGCCATGGTGATGCCGAGGTTCACCGTGTGATTGCCGGTGCCGTTATCGGTCAGTGAGCTGACATTGTAGCTGTCGCGAATGGCCGCGGTCCCGGTGCCGTCATAGTTCACCCAGGCCTTCGCGATGCCCTGATGGTAC
This sequence comes from Parvibaculum indicum, assembly GCF_011762095.1. GTDB lineage: Bacteria > Pseudomonadota > Alphaproteobacteria > Parvibaculales > Parvibaculaceae > Parvibaculum > Parvibaculum indicum. Next base: position 105,136 of record NZ_JAASQO010000002.1, read on the forward strand.
TTGAGCAGGTCGGCCGTCGGCACGACACCGGAGGCTTCCGAGGTCACTTCCGCGCCTGTCGAAAGCTCGACCGTCCCCAGCGCCGCCGTGGTCGCCGCGGCTGTCTTACTATCCACAAACTGCTTCGTCGCGATGCCCAGCGCCTCCGTGGGATCGCCCTTAATCGTGATGAGGCCGGTGGTTGTATTCACCAAGAAAGGGGTGTCGATATACTCGCCGGCGCCGCTATAGCGCTCAATGACATAGTCTTGACCGGATGCGCGGCGTCCGGATTTCCACCTTTTGATACCGCCGATTCGGAAATTGATTAGGGAATCATTGCCCGCACCGCCATTGAGAATCAAAGCGTTCTCTGCGCCATAAACCTCTATTTCTAGATTGTTAGACAGCTTGCCGCCCGCCTTCGGCAGGAACGGTCCACCCAGCTCGAACCCGGTGCCGCCCGCATTGACCACCACGCCCTTCCCGGCATCGCCGCCCTGAAGCGCGGCGGCCAGGAACACCATCAGCTTCGCCGACATGGTGCAGAAAATGTCCTTCGCCTCGCTGTCCGGCCAGTTGACCGGGTCGCCGCCATTGGTGGACGACAAGATGAGATCGCGCGTGATGGCGTTCCCCGCCCCGACCGTGCCGAGGAATATCTCCGCATCGGAGCCGGAGCGGACGCAGAAGCAGGACTGGTTGCTCTCGCCGATCGCCGCCGCGATGGTCAGATATCCCGCGGCGGCGGTGCCGGAACTCGTATAATTCCCGGTGCCGGACGTCGTCGTCGTTTCCTTCGCATTGTCGGCAATAACGAAAGCCATTACAGGCGCCCCTCTATCACATAGGTTTTGGAATCGCGCAGGACATTGCGCGCCACGATGTCGGTCGGGTCGCGTACGAGGCCGATGATCGTGTCGCGGCTCACATGCTCGCCCAGCGCATCGATGGAGATCAGAAGGTCGATTTCCGTTCCGTTGACCCGGTCCACTTCCTGGAGGATCAGCGATTCGTCCGCGTTCAGATTGTCGAAGCTGAGTTTCCAGCGGCGCCAGTTCGGCTTGCGGTCGATATAGATCTGGCCGCCAAGGGACTGCGACCGCCTGGAGAGCGAGGCATAGCCCTTCGCCCGGCCATAGCTGTCATTGATCTCGAAGAACATGCCGCCGGAGACGAAAATCCGCCCGGCCTGCGCATAGGAAAGCGCCTCGTCGGCCATGTCGATCCGCACATATTGTCCGGACACCGCTTCTTCGAGGATATGAACGAACTGCCCGCTCGCCGGATCGCACACGCCCGTCATCGCGCCGCTGTCATAGGCCGACGACGCGAAATCCGGATCGTCGCCGATCCGCACCCGCATTTGCGTCGTGGCAAGCCCGTTGAAGCCGCCCAGCGCGACGACATTGATATCGGCCGCGCCCGCCAGATTGGCCTGTGCCCAGCACGGCACGGCTTTCGAGCGCCATTTCTTCGCAAACCATTCCTGTTGCAGATAGGTCGCGGGCAGCGTCGGCCAGGCCGTGTCGGTGGAGATATAGCCCGCATCGGCCAGGTTCTCGCTGGCAAGAAACGTCTTCATACGAACACCGTCATCTTCACCCTGTTCTGGGCCGCATTGTCGGCCACGCTCAACACCTTGGCCGCCCGGCCCGCCGCGAGGTCGAAACGCGGATATCGCAGCTTCACCACGGCGCCGGGGTCCAGCGTGTAGGGCTGGGCATCCGCCACGACCTCATAGAAGGCCCGCGGCTCGCGCGTGAGGACCAGCAGGCGCGCCGCTTCGGCGTCGGCATCGGATTTCAGCGCGAAGAACGACCGCACCGCCGGGGCGTCCTGCGCGAGCAGGAATGCCGTCCGCGTCGTATTGTCCTGCGCGGAGCCATAGCGATATTCCTCGGCCAGATAGGCCAGCCGGGCCGTGGAAACGCCCGATGCGAGCCCGCCCTTCTGCACGGTCCAGTTTCGCCGGTAGCCCACCCGCCGCCGCCAGCAGGGCGGGTAGAAACCGGAGGGCGGCTGAAGCCGTTCGATGCTCTTGATTTCCAGTTCGGTGAAAGTCGCCGCCGGATCGCCTTCCGGCTCGCCGAATATGCCGACCTGCAGAATGCCGTCGCGCGTGAAACAGCGGAAACCGCCGATACCGCCCAGCAATTCGCCGATCGCCGTCGATATGTTGATGTCTTCCGTCGCGCAATAGCCCACCGCCGCGGGCTGGATTGCATTCATGGCGGCAAAAGCGGCAAGGTCCAGCCGGTCATCGCTCCAGCCGCCATTCTCCGTCGCCATCGCCTTGACGATATCCGCCGTCGTCTCGATATAGACGCCGCCGATTTTCGCGCCATGCACATCCGCGGTGACCTGACCGTCCACCGCCACGGAAGGCGTAATCGTGCCCGCGTCGAGATCCGCGTCGTAATATTCCGGCTCCAGCGGCACCCCGTCCACATAGACCGCGTCGACGGACTGCATCGGGCCGTCATGGACCTGCCAGACATTGTTCAGCGGATCGACAAGCGTCGCAGGCACGTTCTCGCACACGCCCCAGCATTGCTGGATCGGCTTTCCGGCCAGGTCGTCCGTGCCGTCATTGCCGCCCGTGCCGCCGTAATAGGCCCGCGCGAGCGGCACTTCGAGCTGGTAACCCCAGTCGCGCAGCGTGATGAGAACGCCCGCCTCGGTAAGCTGCCATCCCTCCGCCGCGCCGTCGAAAACGGTGCCGAACTCCGGATAGGAAAAGCTGTCCGGATCGCCCAGCCGGATCGTGACGCGCCGCCCGTCTATGGCGTGGTTGGACACGATGCCGTCGTAGTAACCGTCGCTGTTCTCGAGTTCCATCGATCCGAAGCCGATGGAGGCCGCGCCGCCGATGCCCGCATTGTCGATGATCGACCGCTCCATCGCGGGCGGCGATTTCAGCCGTCCCTCGAAATGGATATTGGCCGGCATGTCGTCCGGCTCGGTCGTGAAGCCCTCCGTCGCCGCGTAGACGACCTGTTCCTCATAGACCACGGCCAGCTCGACGGGAAACCCGCCTATCGGCGCGATGCCCAGGGCATGAAATCCCAACATCTATCGAAACCTGCGAACGGTGAGCTCTACCGAATAGACGCGATGCGCCGTCGGGGCGTTGATGAGGCGGCGGAACTTGCCGATCTCGACGTCGCCGCCCGCCTGAAGCGTCAGGTCGCCCAGCAGGAACGCGGCGCCGGGGATCAGCAGCACCCCGTCCGCCTCGAAGCCGAACGCGCCGGAAAACGCCGCCCCGCCGGGGATCGACACATAGCCCATCGCCTCGAAGGCCGCCCCGCCGGTAAAGGCGGCCGCCCCGCCCGCATAGGCGACCGATGCGCGGACCCCGCCGAAGGGAACGACGCCTATCGCCTCGCCGCCGGGTATCATTCGAAGGACAGCTTGATCTCGCCGGCGGGCATCTTGTAGTCGTCGCCCACTTTCACGACGCGCGAGGCGTTGAGCGCCACTGACGCCAGCACATTGCCCGCGCCGATGGTGCCGCTGTCCATCAGGGCGGCATGGGTCAGGGTGCCCCAGTCGCTGTTGGCGCACGGCCCGAAGGCATGGTCCGACCCGTTCACGGACATCGACCCGTCGACGGACGCCGTCATGTCGGCCGTGACGGGCTGCCGGGCATATCCGACGCCGGAAGGCACCTCGTCGTCGAGAGAGCCCTCCTCGCCCGGATCTGCCGTGAAGAGCGCGACATAGACGCCGCCCGGCATCGTGTAGGCCGTCTTGCCCAGCACATGATTGATGAGCTTGCTCTCCAGATAGTTCGATGCCGTCATGCCCTACCTCTTTGCCTGGATGCTGGCGTATTGGCGGTTCCGGGACGTTTCCTTCGCCAGTTCGTCGACGGACCTGCGCAGATCCGCGAGCTCTTCACGAAACACACGCGCCAGCCCGTTGAAGCCCTGCGTGGAAATGTCCGAAAGCTGGCCGATGGCGGCGGTCGTGCCGGAATTGTCGTTCGACGGCATGGAGACCGCCGGCACATAGCCGGAATTGAGCGCGTCGAAGAAGCCGACGCCGAACCGGGTCACCGCGCTGGCCGTGTTCACATATTCGCCCGCCGACAGGCGGCGCAGATTGCTGTCCGAGGTCGGGCCGCCCATGCCGGTCACAAGCCCGCCCGTCGCCTGCCCCGGCACCGCGCCCAGCGCCGTGGCGATATCCGCCAGCAATTCGCGCGTCTGGTCGCCCTCGTCCTTCAGCGTCTCGATATTCAGCAGGAAATTGCCGTTGAGATCGTCGAGCGTCGGCTCGATCCCGGCGAGAATTTCCGCCTCCGACGCCACGAGTTGGTCGATCAACGGCGAGATCGCCGTATTGATTTCGTCGAGGACGGAAGTCGGATCGACGCTGCCGATCGCACCGTCCACGACATCCACGATCTGGTTGAGCGAGCCCGTCACCTGCTCATAGGCCTGCTGGTAGACGCTTCCCGATGCGCCATAGTCGCGCGCGAGCGTCAGATAGTCCTGCGCCGCCTGGGCCAGATCGCCCATCACCGACGAATCGCCGGCAAGGGCGCGGGCGCTCAATTCGTCGAAACTGCCCTGCGCGGCGGCAAGCTGTTCGCGGGGCGTCAGATTGGAGAGCGACCCGCTATTGAGGCTTTCGAGGAAGTTGCGCAGCGGCGCCGTGGCGCCGGTCAGGTTCCGCGCGAGGTCCGCATAGTTCTTTCCGGCCTCGTCCAGAAGTCCCAGCGCCACCTCATTGCCGTCCGCCGCCTTCGCGGCCACGTCGCGGAACAGCGACTGCGCGGCCTGGAACTTCTCATAGGTCGACTGGCCGCTCGTACTGATCGTTTCCTGCAGGGCCTGAAGCGGCGTCAGGAACTGGTCGATATAGCCATGCACCGTGGCGGCGAAATTCGTGCGGACGCCCTGCTCGAGATTGCGAAGCTGCTGCGCTTCCGCGTCGTTGACGTCTTCCACGGCCAGTTGCAGCTCGATGGCCTTCGCCCGAAGCTCCTCGAACGTATCGATCAGCGTCTGAAGCTGCTCTTCCGCCTGGTTGACGCTTTCCGTCTGCCCGAGCGCCTTGATCTGTGCCGCCACATCGAGATTGGCGAGAATGTCTTCCCCGCTCCCGCCCATTTCGAGGATGCGCTTGTAATCGGCATCCTCGATATCGGTGATCTGCTTCGCCAGTGCCTCCACCATGAAGTTGAGTGCCTTTTCGGCGCCGGACTTGGAATTGGCAAAGCTGGCGGTGTCGCCGAATTGCGGCGTATTGACGCCGATGCCCGCCTCGCCGACGCCGACCACGATGCCGTCGCGCGAGCCGACCTTGGCAAAGGCCGACTCGGGAAGAACGCCGCCCGTCAAGGCCTCGATCTGCATGGCGATTTGACTGAACGAGTCGATCAGATTGCCCGAGGCATCCAGATTGGCCTGTGAGAACTCGGCAGGGTTGTAATAGGTGCCGGATACTTCGCCCGCTCGCAGGTCGAACGATGTCTGGGCGAACATATCGGAGGGCTGATCGTTGCCGAAGAACCCGCCGATGACCGAGCCGGCAATGGACCCGATGATCGTGCCGACGCCCGGAATGATCGAACCGATAGCGCCGCCCAGCGCACCGCCGATGGAAGAGCCGGTGGAATTGCCGAGACCGAGCGCGCCGTACAGGCTGCCGACGCCGTAGCCGATGCCGCCGGAGCCGAGAATGTTGCCGAGGCCCGCCAGCGCCTGTCCGGCACCCGATACGGACACGGGGCCGATGCCCGACGCCGCGGGTGTGGAAAGGCCAAGCCACTGGCCGACGGAGCCGGTGACAAAGCTGTTCCCGAGCGTGCTGTTATAGCTCAGCAGGCTGTCAAACCCCGACAGAATGCCGCCATTCCCCAGACTGAAGAGATCGCCGATGCCCCCGCCGCCGGTGGCCGCGTTTGCGGCCGCACCCGCGCCGCCGGCACCGCCGGACGGCGCCACGATGCCGAACAGGCCGGAATTCGAGCCAACGACATCCGTCAGGATCGGAACGACGATCGCGTTCTCGGCGGCCGTCAGGGCAGCATTGACGAGGAAGCGCTTCAGGCCCGCGCGCGCCGTCTCCCAGAGATCGTCGAACGCCGCCTTGCCGCCATCGGTCGCATTGGTGATGCCGTCGAGGAGATAGGAGCGGATATCGTCGCTGTACTGACGGGCCTGATCGCCGACGTCGTTCCAGAAGCGTTCCTGCTCCTCATAGGCTTTCTGCCGGTCGAAATCGGCCATGGCCCGATTGATGTCGTCGACATTGCCGCGATATTTTTCCGTCACCTCGTTCAGGCGCACCTGCCGTTCGATGGCAAGCTCTTCTTCATGTTTCAGCGTCGGATCGACGATCATGGCCGCCCGCGCCTTGCGCGCGGCGATCTCCGCGTCCATCGCCGCTTTCGCATGATCGACAACGGCCTGGGTATGCGCGGTCGCGTCCGCCAGCTCCCTTTCGGCCGCCGCCATCTTCAGCGCGGCATCCTTGCCGAGGCCCAGCGTCGCGATCCTGGCCTTCTGGGCGATCTCTTCGTCTTTCCCGGCCTTGATGGACACCTCATAGGCCGCCGCGATGGCGGTCTGCGCGGACGCCTGTTCGTCGAGTAGACGAATATTGTCGGTCACGGCGGTCATGCTCCGCGCCAGCGCAGCCTGATAGGCCTTCTCCGCGACAGCCTGTGCATCCGTTTCCTCGGCCCCTTTGCGCCGCCACGCAATCAATGTTTCCTGCTGCGCACGATAGGCGTCCCGTATTGCCGACGATCGACTCAGGACATCCATCTCCCGCTCGTAAGCGTCGATCTGGTCCTTCACCTGATTCCGGATCGCCGGATCGCCACCGAAGCTATCCGCACCGATCTCTCGACGGAACTGGGCGAAGTTCTTGTCGTATGGCGTGCCCGTGTCGCTTGTCGGCGGCGAATTCGAAATCCCGGAGGTCCACTCTCCAAGCTTCAGCCATCCATCGACAAATCCCTGGATGAGGCTGAACGCCGGATCATTCGTAACGTGCGTTACCCAGCCATCCCATGCGGATGTGAGATCGCCGCGGAACAGCCCGGCGATGGAACTGAGGCCGCCATTCAGACTTTCGACCAGATCGACCGCGGCGCCGCTACCCGCAATGGCATCCCGGAGATCGCCCCACTCTCGTTTCGTGTCTTTGATCGAACGCCCGAGCGGCGACATGGCATCGCTGGCCACACCCTTGATCCGCACCGTCAGCGCGTCATAGGCGATATTCAGCGCCGCCGCCTGTTCGCCGTGATCGACGAGATCGCGGATGAGTTTCGCCTGATCGTCGGTCAGGAACTGATAGGCCTCATCCAGCTTGCGAATAGCCGGATATCCCTTGGTCTCCATCTCGACGATCTTGCGCGTGGCCTCCTCCACCGACACGCCGAAGCCGGATGCGAAGTCCGGGGCAAGCCCGGCGGCGTTTTCGATGGCCGCGCCGGACGCGCCGGGGATCGCGAACGCCGCCTTCAGCGCGGTCTGGGCCTCGCCCTTCGCGACACCGAGATCGCGCATCTCTTCCACAAGCTTGTGAACCTGGGAGGCGGATATTTCGGCATCCTTGCCCCATGCACGAAGAGCGGCGCTCATGCCGCGCTCTTCATTTTGCAGGCTCACAGTGCGCGTCAGAACCAGCGCCGTGGTGCCCGCCAGCGCCGCGAGAGCGAGGCGTGTCGGCGTGATGACGCTGAGAACCAGCGCGAGCGAATTCCGCACACCGCCCATCGCCGTGGTCACCTGAGGGCCCTGCTGCGCAAGAATGGTAAACGGGTTCGTTCCCATCTGCATCTGAATGAAGATGTCTTGCATCTGCTGCCAGAATTGCGCCACCTGCCAGCTCTGCAGCTTCACCGCGCCGGTATGGCCGATGATCGCCTTCTGCGACTGCTGTATCGCATTCACCTGATGACGATAGGCGCCTTCGTTCATCTTGAGCGCCGTCGCGGCTTCCTGTGCCGTGATGGCCCCGGTGCGCTGCGCCTGATTGATCTGTTCGATCTCGCGCTCGAAATTCGCCTGTGCGGCGGCAAGCGGCGCATATCGCTGCTGAAGACGGTCCAGTTCCTGCCCATAGGCGGCGACGTCGGCCGCGCGCTGCGTCGCGTTGAAATCGTCTTTCACGCCAAGTTGGGCGTTGTAGGCAGCCTGAGCATCCTGCGCCCGCATTGCCGCGTTCAGCTTTTCCTGCGCTTCGGCGGCTCCGAGAAGCTTGTCCCAGAGCATGTCGAGATTGCGCGTCTTTTCGTTTTCGGTCGCGAGGCCCTGCGAGATGGCGCGGTTCCAGTCGCGTTCCGCGCGGGAGAGCTGCTGAAGGCTGCGCTCCACGGGGTCCGCCTTGGCGCGCCATGAATCGAGACGCCTCAACGCGCTTTCCTGCGCCGGCGCCAGCTTCGCTTCTGCCTGATTGAGCAGGTCGAAGCCGGACGCCTGACGCCCGGATGCCGCGGCGGCGCGGTCCTGCGACGCCGCCATGGCATCCATCTTGGAAATGACGCGATCCGCCGCCGGCAAGGCCTGGCTGTCGTCAATGATGACCTCATTGACGAGCGTGTTCAGCTCCTTCGGCATGCGGATGGTCCTCGGTCGAACTTCCCTGCCGCTGGCGGCACACCGAGACGAATTCCTCGTCTATGGCATGCACGAAGCGGATCGCCCGGTCGATTTCCCGGGCGTCGGGTTCGCGTTCGACTTGCGTCATATAGGTGATGATGGGGGAAGACGGGATAGGCCCTATCCCACCCATGGGCGGCGATTTACGGTCGAATTTCAGGACACTGAATATCCGCCAGAAACGCGCGGCGTAGATGGTGAGAACGGGAGGATTGGCCCAGCGATCCGGAACTTTCTCCCCGTCTTCGATATAGGCCCGCGCTACTCGTTCGGCGTGTTCGCGCCACTGGAACTCCCAGTGCGCGAACGACCGGAGTTTTTTTCCAGCACCGCGTCGTTGGCCTGCTGGAAATTCTTCTCGTCCAGCGAGATCTGGATGAACCTGTTCCGGAGGGCCTTGTATTTGGGCGCCTTGAGGATGAGGCCCAGACGCTCGCAATCCTCTTCCTTCGACAGGTCGAATGTCAGCAGGTTGCCGTCGGCGGCGAAGCCCACGAATTCGGTCAGCAGCCCCTTGGCAATCCACTGCGCATTCAGGCTGTCGAGTACGTCCTTGGGGATATCCGTCCAGGTCGCATAGGGCTTCCAGAGCTCTTCCCGGATTTTCTGCGCACGGGTGGAGCCCGCGGAGCGGATGCGGATGTGGGAGTCTTCACCGAATTCAACCTTCTTGCCCTCTTCAAAGAGCTTCGTGTCGACGGCGAGTTCGTCTAGGTCGATCATTGTCTTCCTCATTGGGGTTAAAACCGGCCCGGCGAACCCCATGACGCCGGGCCGGGCGTCGCGCGACAAAACCCCGCCGGAGCGGGGATGGGGTTATTCGGATTTCGAGGGCGATCAGGAACCGCTCATGCGATCCAGCTGGATCGTGCAGCCGAAGGCCTCGCTCGGATTGGCGGACCAGTTGAATTCCGCCATCACGGGCTGGTTCGGACCGCCGACAACGACCCGCGAGGAGCCCAGCACCAGCTCCGGCACCGTCACGACATAGGTATTGCCGTCCACATCGGTTACCCGGTAGCTCTGGAGGAGGCCTTCTTCCGACTTGTACTTGTCGTAATAGTCGTAATCCTCGAAGAAGATCTGCATCGTGCCCGTCGCCTTGAGCTTGCCGACACTGCCGACGCCCTGCGCCGCCTCGCTGCCCATGGCGAAAGCCATATTGGCGCCCGTCCGCACGAAACTCGTATTCAGGCTCATGACCTTGGCGACGGAAGGCGCTTCGTTCACGACGAAGCCGTTGAAATTGCCGACGGAGTTCATCACCCGGTTGGCGGGCGCGGCGGTGAACCCGGTGCCGAGCGCCGCGACCGCCTTCTCTTCCGATTTGCTGAGGCCGTTGAGCTGGCCGGAGAAAAACTGACCGCGCGAGGCGTTGATCTGGCCGCCGGTCCAGAACGTACCCGGATAGGCAAAGCCCAGGCCGCTGGCGAGGCGCTTCTGCATGGTGTAGCTGGTGAAGATCTTCGCATTGCGCAGCATGGACCCGGTGATGGCGACGGTCGCGCCCGCGCTTTCGTCCGTCAGATCCGCATCCACCGTCAGCGTCTGGCTGTCCGCCTTGGTCAGGACGCGATAGAAGCCGTCATTGTCGGAGGTGCCGGCAACCTTGATATGCTGGCCGACGACGACATCCGTAAAGGTTCCCACGGTATCTGCGGCAATCGTATTGCCCGACGCCGCGAAAGAGATGCCGTCGTCGCTGATCGCAAGATCGTCGGTCCATGCGCCGGTCAGCGCACCGGCATAGAGATCGTCCATGTTCCGGTAGGAAATACCGAACTGCAGCCCGCCATTGGCCTGAACATCCTGCGTCGTTTCGGCGGCCGACTGCCAGTCGTCGCGGATTTCCGGGGGGTCGCTCCGGTTCTTCTGTTCGGCGAGGCTTTCGTTGTTCACGCGAACCTTCTGGTAGTTCACCCCCGTGGGCGACACACCCCATGTCGCCTCGGGCGCATAGGCGAGTTCGAGGTCGTTACTGTCGGTGCCCGCCAGATAAGCAGTCGTCGGCATGGTCGTATCTCCCATGAAAAAAGCCCGCCGAAGCGGGCTCGATTGAATGTCGGTTCGGGTCGGTCAGATGGACAGGTAGCGGTAGCCGATGCCGTAGCTCAGCCCCCACCACACGCCGGGAACGCCTTCCGGCTCCCGCCAACCGCTTTGCCCGGCCATGCGCTCGTCGCAGCGCAGCCCGGACAGATCCTTGAAGGCAAATATTTCCCAGATGGCGTCGGCGATGTTCCGGGCCAGCTGATCGCCGGTCCCCTTCGGCACATAGACATCCACCATGAACGCCCCGGTCTCGTCTCTCAGTGGCGCGGCCGGCTCGCCAATATCGCCCCGCCCTATGTGCGAGCCGGGAAAACGCACCTCGAACCATTGCAGCCCGCCGGGGTCGAAATCCGTATTCGGTTCACGGCGCCGCGCCAGCGCGGCATTCCAATGGGCGTCGAGCGTCGCGTTGACGATACTGGCGACGGCATCGCTGCTCATACCCGGCTCCGTTTCGGCGAAAGTTCGATATAGGGGTAGCGATTGTCCCGGATACGAGGATCTTCGCCCAGGAAGGCGCCATAGCCGAACTTCACCTGCACGACGTTTCCATACCGTGCACGGATGACCTTCGACGCGACTTCGTAAATCCCGTCCGGCGCCTGCTTCTTCGACCAGCCCTTTTCAAGGCGGCGCGCATAGGGCAGCAGATTGACGAAGGTCACCACGTCGTCGACTTCGATCTTGACCGGCGGCGGCCCGACTTCTTCGCCATTGACCATCAGAAGATGGTTCTTGCGATACACGATATTGTCGGCATCCGGTCGCATATCGACAGGCGACATCGTGGCAATCGTCTCCCACGCAAAATCGATTGCCGCCTCATGAACGGCGAAGAGAGCGACAACCGTTCCGCCCGGTTTGACGTTCTCGATCGCGCCGCCGCGGAGGCCGTCCACGATGACGGTTTTACCGACATCGTACCCGATGGTGGCCCTGTTCATCGCCTCTGCTTCCGCGATGGAACGGCGCGACAGGTCGATAAGCTGCTGTCGCCGCGCCTCGCCCGTCAGCTGGCTGCGCGTCAGCTCGACAGCCGCCCTGAAATTCTTCAGCCGCGCCATCAACCCCTCGCCTGAATATCCCAGGCCACGGGTTGCGCACCCTGATAGATCGGCATGGCGCTCTGCACGTTGAACGCCCGTCCGCCCATGACGATCCGGTCGCCCGCTTTCGGCTCGCTGTCGAGGGCCGACAGGGCGGACTGCATCGCGACAAGCCGCCGGTCGCCCGCCTGAACGCCGCCCATGAATTCCTTCGCGGCATAGCTCGCCACCGCGGCGCGCAACGCGATATCCCGCTTGTAGGTCGGGGTCACCGCCGCACCCGACGCGGCATCGCCCGCAAGGGACGGCGAAATCGGCACCCCGGCGAACTGGCTCATCACCGCCTGCACATCCGCCGTCACCGTGTATTCGGTCCCGCCGATCGTCAGCTTGTCGCCGGCGATCAGCTTGCCCACGGCCAGCGTGGATCTGACGCTGACGGCGCCGTCGCCTGCCCCGGCATCCGCCGCGAGCGTCAACGCCCCGGTCTGGGGCGGGTTCTGCGTCGAGCCGGAGCCCGCCACCGCGCGGTAAAGCACATCCGCGCCCCAGCTCGCCTCAAGCGACCAGAGAAGCCCTTCCGCGTCGTTTTCGACGGGCTGGCAGGCATCGACGGTGAAGGTCTCGCCGCGATACAGCATCGTCGCACCCGCTACAGGGGCCGCGACGAGCGCGCGAAGCACATGAAACGACACCCGTTCGGTCGTGACCGTCACCGGGCCTATGCGAACGGGCTGCCCGCCGCCCTGACGGATGGCCTGACAGGTAATCTGACTTCCCGAGGGAGGCGTATAGGTCGCGGGCGCCCCGCGAAGCTTGAACACCGTCCGGAGATGCGGCGAAAAATCCATGCCAACCCCTCAGAAAGGCGAAAGGCCCCGAACGGGGCCCTTCGCATCGTCGATTGTCCCGGTATCAGGACTTGGTGAGGCGCGCCAGCGAAAGCGGCCGCAGGCACATGGGAAGCGGGTTGGCCTGCACCTCGAAGACGCGAGCCGATTCCGTCTGCCGCTCGCGGCGCTGGATCAGATAGGACGGCAGGCCTTCCGTATTGACGAAATCCCACGTATCGGCCGGGGAGAAAAACGTCTTGAAGAGGCCGGGCACGCCCATCATGAAGGCACGGGCCTTGTCCGGATCGATGGCCACCTTGCCGTCGTCCGACCCGCGATAGTTCACCCAGGTGATATCGCCGGCATAGATGGACGAGAACGCCTTGTTCTCGGTGATGATCTTCGGCGCATTCGCATTGCCGGTCGTACCGGCCTTGCGGGCGGCCACCATTTCCTTGTTGGTGTCCAGATCGTCGAAGAAATTGTCGCCGCAAAGCACCACGATACCGGCCCCGGCGAGCGAAAAGCCGTTCAGCGCCTTCACCATCTGCCGCTTCAGCTTGGTGCAGGTCTTTTTGAAGAGACCCGTATCCTCCGCCATCGTGCTGAACGGGAAGTTGATGGCAGACGGACGGCTCACATCGTAGTGACTGAAATAGTCCCAGAGGACCGTCGTGCCGTCCGCGTCGTAGACGGTGCCGTCGATGGCGCCGAGATACATATGCTCCATCGTATAGCCGAGCGCGGCCTTGAGGCCCGTCGGGCCCTCGATGCGCTTGTAGACAAGGCGCTCGGCCGTCTCCAGCAGGCTGGCCGTGCCGAGCTGACGCTTGCCGGCAATCTGCTCGGCATAGAGCACCGCTTCGCGGGCGAGGCGGCGCGTCCGGGCGGAGCGCATGACGCCCTTCGGGTTCTCGCTCTGCTCCGGCGCCGATCCGGGCGGCGAAGTGGAAATCAGCGAGAGGCTACCCTCCTCGTCGTCGAATTCCACGGTGCGGGTATAGACACCCTCGCCGGTGAAAATGCCCAGGCTGCCCAGAAGCCCCGGAACATAGGGAATGTGCTGGTTGACGAACGACGTCATCGTCGCATTCGAGAATGCGTCGTTGTCGAAAATGTCGAGAGTGAGTTCGGCCATGATGCGCCTCCTAGCGCTGCTCGCGCACGAAAAATCCGCCGGGCGAGCCGCGGCGGAGGAATGGGAAAGATCGGCGCGAACGCCGGTCCGATTTCAGTGTCAGTTGCGGACGATGATGCCCAGGGCGGCCCCCTCGGCAATCGCCGCGGCCTTCTGGTTGTCCGTGATGCCGTCGATCCAGGTCACGGCAAGGCCGTTCACCTCGCAATCGCGATCGTGAATGGTGCCTTCCACATCGGCGGTCGACGCATCCACGCCGTCATACAGCACGGCGGCGAGGTGCTGGCTGCCGTCGGTCGCACTCGGGTCGAGCTGGGTGTACTTGTTCAGATCCGCATTGTCGGCAATGGCGACGGGAATGGTGAATGTGTCGCCCGCCGCGAAGTCGGTCGTATCGTCGGCAATGGTGAACTTCACCTCGCCGTCATAGGCCACGCCGACCTTCGCCACGCCGTCCATCGTCCCGTCGGGCCGAAGCACATTGAACAACCCGCCATCCGTCGCAGGATCGACGCAGATCGCCTGATAGTCGCCTTCATGCACGGCCGCGCTGTAAGCGGGCGTGGCCAGCGTCAGGGCGCCGGTGCCGGTTCCCTCGAACGTGGCTTCCGATACGGTCACGGTGCCGCCTTCGGTGATCTTGCCGAGCATGGTGCCGGCGGCGTATTTGCCGCCCGTGATCGTGCCGACGGACCGCGAGCGATAGCCGTTCGCCTCCGAAACGAGGTGTTCCCCCGCATGGAAGCCTTCTCTGAATTCAGTCATGGGAGTATCCCCTGTTTCGGTTGAAGGAACGAAGAGCCGACCGAAGTCAGCCCTTCACGCCGTTGAAGGAGGCATAGGCCGCCTTGACATCGATGCCGGGCTTCGCCGGCGCATGCATGCTGGTATGCGCGGTGTCGGTCGTGACCTGACCGTCCGCGCCTGCCTTGGCGGAGAAGAGCAGCGTCCGGGCGCTCTCGAGCGAGACGCCGGACTGGATCAGATCCTTCGCCATGCCTTCCAGACCCACGCCCTGGGCCGCCGTGACGATCTCCTTCACCTCGTCGATCCGCGCCGTCACCTGCTCCATCGTCGGCTTCGCCTTGATGAGGCTGGAGGTGAGTTCAGGATGGCCCGCCGCGTGGCAGGCCTCCGCGATGGCCGCGGCATCCGCCTCGACAGGCGCCGCCGTGGTGGCCGTCGGCGCGGGTGTCGGTGCCGGACTCGCGGTCGTCGGCGCGGCGGCAGTGGGGGCAGGCTGACCGCTGTTCGGCCGGTCCTGCGTCTTGGTTTCGGTAGCGCTCATATCCTCGTCTCCTTCTTCGCCGGGACCGGGATTCGCAGCCGATCCGAGACGCGCGCCATCGGGCGCCGTCTTTCTGGTAATCATCGCCAATGTCTCCTCGAAAGTGGCGACCTCGTCCGCGAGGCCCGCATCCACGGCATCCTTGCCGCGATAGACGGCCGCCTCGGTTGCCATGATCTTCTTCGCATCCATGCCGCGCCCGGCGGCGATGACCTCGCACATGCGCTCGTATTCGGCCTGAATGGAGTCCTGAATGGCTTTCTTCGCCTGCTCCGTCAGCTCTGCGAAGGGAACGCCGTCGATCTTGTGCGCGCCGGCATAGAAATAGGTGACCTTCTCGCCCCATTTCTCCAGCGCCTTGGAGTAGTCCCAATGCACCGCCATCACGCCGATGGAGCCGGCCTTGGCGCTCTTGCCGATCGTCACATGGTCGAAGGAAGAGGTCAGCGAGTAGCCGGCCGAACAGCTCACCTGATTGATGCTGGCCCACATCGGCTTGATACCGCGCATTTCGCGGATCGCCTCCGCTGCGTCCAGACAGCCGGCGGCGAGGCCGCCATAGCTGTCGACCTCGGCCAGCACCGCGCGGATATTTTCGTCCGTCACCGCGTCTTCGAGCATGTCGACATAGGACATGTAATTGGACCGGCTGCCGCCCCAATAGGTACGGAACGGGCGATGATAGAGCGTTCCGATCAGGGGAATGATCGCGACGCCGTTCACCACCGGATAGCAGCGCGACCGATCGACCTCCTCGTCCTCATTGCCCCAATCGAGCTTTTCGGGAAGCGCCGCCATGGACGCCAGGAACGACAGCCCGTAAGGCTTGTCGATAAGCATCGGCTCGCATGCCAGCTGCGCCAGAAGATCGCCTCTGTCGATCATAAATCCTGTCCTTGCTGTTGGGGCTTCGGCGCGGCGGCCTTCTTCTCGATACCGAGATCGCGTTCGCGGGCCTGATCCTGCGCGCGCTGTTCGTCGATAACCTCGACATCGTCGCCCCGCTCCGCGACGGTTGCCTGACGCGAGGTGAGGCCGCCGTCGATTTCCGCGACCTGTGCCTCCACATCCTGCTTCGGATTGAGATATTCCCAGCGGTGGGGCCGCCATTCGGTCCGGTAGAGATCTGCCTGGGTGACGCTCTTCGGCACCTTGATTGCGCCGGAAGCGACGGCATAGGCGATGAACCGGTTCTTGATCGGCTCGTTGAACTGGTGACACACCAGATTCCACTGCCACTGCTGAACCTGCCGCTTCCAGGTGTTGAACTGGGCGCGGAATGTCCGGTCGTTGGAATTCTTCCAGTCGCCGGTCAGCTCCTCATAGAGAACACCCAGAGAAGCCGCCGCGTCCTGATAGTTGCGGGTCAGGAAGGGCTCGAAGTTTCCGGTGCCGTCCTGCGGATTGTTGAACTCGACGCTCTCGTCAAGATCGAGATACTGCATCGTGCCGGGCTCCATCGCGACGGCCGGCATTTCTCCGCCGATACCGTCGAGCACTTCGCCCCACTGCTTCGCGAGCTCTTCCTCGTCCATATTCTCGGTGGACGCGCGCTTCACGAAGCCGACGATATTCGCAACCATCTGTTTGCGGAGAAGTTCCGCATCCTTGTAGTTGCCGAGCTGATGAAGGGTCGTGATCGCCCGTGCGATCCACGGTATTCCGCGCAATTGCCCGATGCGCGTCACGTTGTAGAGATGGACCATCTCGCTCGCGAGAACGCGGCGCGGCGTCATGTCCATATTCGACGCATTAATCAGATAGTCGGCGGGGTGTTGGCGATACACCCAATAGGCGATCCGCCTGCCGAAGCCGTTGCGCTCGATCCCCTGTGCGACCGGATTGCCGCCGAACGGAATATCATAGGTCAGCGGCACCTGCTCCGTCGGCAGAAGCTGCACCTGAAACGGCACGGGAAGGCCGTCGGAAAGCCGCCTCGACCGCAGCCGGGCGAAACACTCGCCGCCTTCTGCCATCTCCGAAACCGCCAGGGCCTGCTGGCCGTAAAAGTCGAGGCCGCCATCCGCATCGGAGACTTTCGTCCACTCCTCGAACAGCCGCGTCAGCGCCTCGCGCGTCGCCTTGTGCTTGCACAGGAAGCGCGGCTTGATACCCGTTCCCACCGTATGGATGGGAATGAGATCGAGCGCGCGACCCGCTGTCGGGTTGTTGCGCTTCAGGTCGCGCGAGCGGCGCACAAGTTCGGGCGCGCTCGTCTGCACGACGCTGTTCGGTCCGCTGCCGGAAGGCCGGAAGCCCGCCATGCGCCGACCGACCGATGCGCCATTGTAGGGGCCGCTCGGAGAAGGCGTCACGCCGAAAGCCTCCATCGTCTCCCGCAGCTCGGAGAGCGAGACATATTGTTGACTGCCGGACCTGATCGGGACGAGCAGAGACGGCCGCCCCTGGGAGGCGCTGGACATCCTGCGTTTCGACATGCGTCAATATCCCGAGCGGGGCGCGCCGCGGAAGGCGCGGACAGGCTTTTTCGTGGCGAGGCTCGCCTTCATTTCGGAAAGCAGCGAGCGCATTTCCTTGAGCGAGTGATATTCGGTCTCGGACCCGTCGGAATAGCGCACACGCTTGACGCCCGCGCCGATGGCCGTTTGCAGCGCGTCGATATCGTCTTGGGTCCAGGCCATCAAATCTCTCTGGCTAGAGGTATTGTTAAAATACCCTAGTTTTCACCGTCCGCTGTCGCTGCCGCATACTCCTGCTCGAACTCTGCCCTCGTTGAGAAACCCAGATGCTGGATCGTGTCGAGCGTCTCCACGCTCGTCCAGACTGGCTCCACCGCCGCGCCGGAATAGCCGGGCTCATTGTAGCCATCCGGATAAACAGCGGTGTCCATCGTGGTTTCGAGGGTACCTGCAATTGCCTGCATCGCATCGAGATACTCCGGCGTGCCTTTCAGGGCGTCGAGATCGGCGCGGGTATTGATGATCTTGGTCATGATTTCTCCAGGGAAAAAGATTGCAGCAGATGGTGGCTGTCAGCGTGTTCCGCGTGGCCGCGCCACGACCCGGCAAAGGCCTGCAGCGCGACGGGATCGCCTCCGGCGCGAAGGCGCCGCAGCTTACGGCGGGCCCCCTTCACGCTTCGGCGCCGCAGCAGCTTGTGAGTGGGCCATATCCGGTAGCCGAGAAAGTTTATCCCGCGGCTGATCGGAGCGGTGGACCAGTGGCTAAACCTCAAATGCAGCTCGTCGGCGGCGAACGTCTCCAGCGCGTCCTTCACCGCCCGCAATTCTCGGATATCGTCTCCCAGGACCACGATGTCATCCATGTAGCGATACCACAGGCGGCGGCCGAGAACCTCGTGCAGGAAGCGGTCGGCGGCGCTGCCATAGACATTCGCAAAGAGCTGGCTTGTGAGCGCCCCTATAGGCAGCCCGCAGCCTTCTCGCGGAGTAAACCGCTCAATCAGATCGAGGGTGCCTGCGCAGCTGATTTTGCGGCGGATCATCCGGTGCAGGGTGGGCCTGTCGATGCTGGCGAAATATCGGGAAAAATCGGTCTTGAGAAAGTGCGTGGCGCCGCTCCGGCGAAGATCGGCCTGCAACATCTTTACACCCGCATGAGATCCCATGCCGGCGCGACAGGCGAAGGAGCGAGGCAGGAACGTCGCCTCGAATATCGGCCCGATGACGTTAACAAGTGCGTGGTGCGCCACCCTGTCCCGGAACGATAGCGCCTCGATATTGCGCGGCTTCGGCTCAAACACCATGAAGTGCCTCACAGGGTCAGGCTGGAACCGTCCTGACAAAATGTCCTCGCGCAGCCTCGCGAGGTTTGCTTCTGCATGCTCCTTGAATTCATGGTAGCCATAGGTGCCGCGCCGCCCGAGGGATGTCCTTGCATAGGCGCGGCGAATATTGCGGTCCTCCAGGATGAGGCTGATCAGATTACGGTATTTCTTCGCCATGGTAATTGCCAGCCTCGGGTTTCGATGGGCTACTCCCCGTTCTGCCGGACCTCGCAATGTATTCGCCGAAGCAGGTTGAGTGGGCTGACCACCATTGGTGATCGGCCTGCGCGGCCGTGACCGACGCAGAGCAGAAATTCGATCGTCACAGCGGCCGCGCGACCCGACATTGTTGTTCGAGTTCCAGGGCTGGTTGTTCCAGTTCGACGCGCGCGAACCGCAGTTCGAGCCGTTGTTCCAGTTGCCCCCGAATAGTGACGCGGCACACTTCACCCCGCTCAACCCCTACTCTTCACAGTCTTTATCCACGCCCCGAGCATTCGGCCGATCTCGGCCAAATGGATCGATGCCACACGATGTTGGTGTGGCGTGATGAGACGGCGCGAGGGAGCGGCCATGAAGCGCAGCCAGAACCGCAGATACGCCAGATTGGCGTCTGCGGAATAAAGACGGGAAGCCTGCTTCGACTTTCCCGCAGCAATGAGAAGCTCGACCTGCCCGAACAGCGAAGTCAGTGCAGCATCGCGGGCGACACCGTGCTTTCGTGGAACATTTTGCAGGATCGGGTAGAGGTAATCGATTAAACGCTCCAGCTTTTCCACGATTGCCATCGCCTCGCTTGAGACAATGACGTCACGCTCTATGTTCGTTCGCGCCGCTGCCCCGGCGCTTTCGCGCCGTGGACTAGACATTAAACAGGTGGTCACAGCGGCCGCGCGACCCGACAACGCTGTTCGAGTTCCAGGGCTGGTTGTTCCAGGTCGACGCGCGCGAACCGCAGTCCGAGCCGTTGGCCCAGTAGCCCCCGAATCGTGACGCGGCAATTCCGGCCGTTGTCTGTGTGTAAAGCTTGCCTCGGCCCTCAGTGCTGTCCTTCCAGCTATACGCATTTATGTCATCTGCAAGAGCGGCGGCGTCGACCGGAGTCGCGCCGACTGTCAGCCTGCTGATGAGATCACGACCCCACACATACATGCAGCCAGTCGCCTGAACAATCCCCCACTTTGAAGTGAACTTCTCGTCGGCATTCGACGAACCTGCGTTGCTGTTCCCAAGGCCTGTGGACACCGGATCATTGCCCCGTCCGACTGACTCTGTGGTTCCGTGGGCGGCAGCCATGAACTCACCATAGTCGAGCAAATCCTTTCCGACCGAGTTCAGCAGCTCCCGCGCTTCGAACCATGTGAGCGATCCGTAGGCGGTCGAACCATTGCCACCGAACATGGCCGGCACTTTCGGTGGCGAGGAACCATCGGCAATCGTCACGCCGTTTCTGGATGAGCCGTTCACGTCCACATCTGTGCCTGTGAGGTAGATGTCGCACCAGAAACGATCCGCGACGAATGCCATGCCTCGCGGATCAGGACAGGCCGGACGCCATTTCAAATCCCACAAGCTGTATGGGTTGATCTGGGGGGTCGTATCGCCACCAGCCTGGGCCGGCGCATTTCCGCCGGGTGCGTAGTGAAAGCCTCCGATCCGTGTTGATGTAATGTTTGTGTAGCCGGCCGGTGCGCTGAAATTGGCCGAAGCCTGCAACGTGCCGTCGGAGCAAGCGTAAATCGCATAGTCGGTTCCTGCTGTGAGCGCCGGAAGAACCACCGCCACGCCGGACACGAACTTCCGAAGCATGCCATCAACAGTCGCGCGGATATCTTGATTGAGCGATACCGCCTGCGCTGTGGCAGAAAAGCAGACTTTTAACGGATCGGTTTTTTGCAGGGCACTCAGCAGGCCGAGGGCGATATCCATATCAAATCTCCATGTAGACGGGCTTTCCGTCGAGCGTTAGCCATGTGCCATCAATCGACACGCGCTCGACGAGGATGCCGTTGATGCGGCGGCGGAGAGAAAGGATATTTCTCAGATTTCCACTACTTCTGAGCCCAAGCGACCGCATCAGCCCTCCCACCTCGCCGCGACGGTAACCTGCGTATCGCTCTCGTCGGTCCGCCTGATCTCGATCCGGTCGCAGTTGTCGATGCCGAAGATCGTGAAATTCGTCTGGTCGAACACGGGCACCGCGACGCCGTCGCCGTCCTGACGGAACTCGATGGTCGTGCCGGTATTGTTGACGAGCGTCAGTTGCTTGCACGCCCGATCGGCAAAGGCCGTCCAGTCGGTGCCGGTCGCATTGGTCTGCGCGGCGATGTTGCCGCCCGTCGCCATCTGCGGGATGGTGGCAAGATTGCCCTGATCGTCGACATTGGCCGCATTCTCACCGATGCCCGGCGAGACGATCTGCACTGCGGAACCTGGATTTCCCATTACCTGCCAATCCTCGAAAGATAGCTGGAGCGCCCGACCTTACGCTTCTTCGTCTTCGGCTTCTGGTCCGGTTTTTCCTGCGCGGGCGGCTGCGGCTTGTTCGCCTCGATGCGCTGCGCTTCGGACGTGCCTACCTTGACGACGGGCGTTTCCTCAGCTGCGCCGACCTTCTCGGCTTCGCGGTCGATGTCGATCTTGTGTTGCACGATCAACCCCCAGAGTGCGGCATAGGCATAGACCCGGCAGTCCAGCGCTTCATGCGACTGGTCCCGCTTCCCTTCCCAGATGCGATAGGTCCGGCCCGCGCGCTTCTTCGTAACCAGCCTCTCGCCGGTCAATTGTGCGAAATACCCGGCATCGCGATCCGCCGGGAAATGCATGTATCCCCTGCCCGGCACCTCGATCTGCAGGCAGGACGATATGCGGTCCTTCGCGGCGTTCGTGCCGATGATGAAGGGCTTGTAGTCCCTCTTGCGCGAGCTTTTCCGCGTGGCGCGTCCGGACGGCCAGACCGGCGACCGGTTGCCGGACGTCTCGCTGTCGCCCTTGATCGCCCAGACCTTGCGCAACCGCCGCGCGCGGCAGAAGGCATAGACCGATTGCGTTCTGTGGCCGCCCGAGTCGACGCAGGTCGCGGCGACGGTAAACGGCCGCCCGTCCGCCCTCACGAAGGAGGACATCAGAATGGCGTCCAGACGCTCCCAGACATCGTCCTGATCCGGGTCGCCCTCGAGGACGCCATAGGCCAGCGACCAGGACTCCTCGCCCCGGCCCCAACCGACGATCTCGAACTCCAGCCGGTCGTCCTGCGTATCCACGCCGCAGGTGATGATGGCGACGCCGTCCGGCACCTGAGCGGCCCAGACCTCGCGCCGCTCCAGCAGCTTTTCCTGCTTGACCTCGCGACCGATGCGCGGCCGGTAAGGCAATCCAAGCTGGGTGTTCCACCACGCCTGAAGCGCCTCGTCATTCCCCTGGGCGTCGATCCATTTCTTGGCAATGTTCCTCGGCTGATCTCGCGTCCACGGACTGAACAGCTTCGAGGAATGGAAGCTGGCATGTTCGTTATCGACGCCCCAGCTCCCGCAATCCGGGCACTTGGCGCGACCGACCGCCCATCTGGGGCCCTCCCACCAGTCCCATATCTTGCCGACAGGATCTTCCGCACCCTCGCGCCATGCCTTTTCATAGGCATCGAGCGGAGAGTGAGTGCGTCCGCAGCAGGTGAAGGGCCTCGTCTGGTAGTAGCGCATCGTGCGCAGCGCCATGAGGCGCGCGCCTTCGGACCATCCTTCGCCGCAGGCCTCGCAATAGATGCGCGCCGTATGCGTCAGATGTTCGACGGTCTCGCCGCGGTCGTTCTTGACCTTGTCCCAGTCCACATGGCGAAAGAAATCGAGAAACTGCCTGTGCCCGCAATGTGGGCAGCTAACGGCAGCCTTTCGCTGATCGCCGTCGGCGTGGCTTTCCTCGATCCGGCTTTCGTCTTCGACCGTCGGCGAACAAACGCGGATCGACAGCCAGTTGACGAAGGACGCCATGCGCTCGTCGCCAAGCGATATCGGATCGCCTTCGCGCGTGACCGGGTATTTGTCGATCTCGTCATAGAGAACGAGGCGCACCGGGCGACGAGCAAGGTTGTCCGGGCTACCGGCGCCGACCAGGGCGAGAAAGCCGCCCGGGAACTGATGAAAGGTCAACGTATTTTCCGGCTCGATGCCGGATGCTTCCTCACGGGCCCTTTCCGCCCTCGTTTTCCTGCGCTGTTTTCTGTTCGGCGTGATGAGTTGCCGAAGGACGGGAGTGGCCTTGATGAGCGGGATGATCCGCTCCTTCGAGAACTGTTCCGCCGCGTCATCTTTCGGCTGCACGAAAAGCATCGGCGCCGGGTCGAGATGAGCGTGAAACCCGAAGACGTTGTTGATGAATTCCGTCTTCAAGAGCTGTGTGCATGCCATCAGGGTGATGATGTGCACACCCGGTTCGGTGACCGCCAGCATCGGGCCGCGCGCGGCCTCTACTGTGGAAGTATCCCAGTCGCCGCCCCGGCTTCCGCTTTCCTTCGCCAGCTTGCGGTATTTGTCGGCCCAGTCCGGCAGGCTGATCCGGGGCGGCGGCATCCAGCCGCGCTGCCAGGCCAGTCTCAGCCTATCCAGCTTCTCCTGCTGCGTCGGTATTCTGACCGCCGAGCTTTTCGAGGATGGACTGGACATATTTTGTCAGGAGCTCAACGACCTTGTCGGCCTCGACATCGAGTTCGGCCGCAATGATCGGTCCGACCCTTGTCGGCCAATCCATCAATGCATCGCGCGCGGCGCGCGACACCTCGAAAAACAGTTTCTCGGACGCCTCGAGTTCGACCAGTGACCCGGCGCGTTCCCGCATATCGAGAACGTGCTTCAGCGCGATCTGGTTTTCCTTGATCCGCTCGGCATGTGCGTAGGGCAGATGCCGCCCGGAAAGAATGTCGTCGATGAGCTGGTCGGTATCCTGAATGAGGATATCGAGAGGCTTCTCTTTTCCGTCTGGATCAACCGCGGTGACGGGCGCTTGTCCACCCTTCGGCGAGCCATTGCGCGGCGCCCTGGCGTTCTTCTCGCTGTTACCCTTTCCGCCCGAGGTAACAGTACCGGTGCCCTTGCCAAAACGCCCCAGTCCACGGCCTTTCAGAACCGCGTCCGTCGCCTCGACATCGACCTTACCCTCTGAAATGACGAGATAATCCGCGTCCTTCCATTTCGTTACCGTCTTTCGGGAAACGCCATGAAGCTTCGCGTATTCGGCCTGCGTGACGAGGGTCACATTGTTACCTCAGACCGCCTGTTACCCTGTTTTGGAACCCCACGGCTGGTGTTTCAACGCGGCAAGCGCGCCCCCCCGCGGGCGGCACCCCCCTCAGGGGCCCCCGGCATGGGGTGTAGGGGACACGCGAGCGCGTCAGGTGAGAAAACAGGGTGTCGGATGACACTGGACATCCCTTTCAGCGGCGGCCGCCAGCGGGCAAATATGGGCGTTTAATCGGCATCCGTCGGCATGGATGCGCGGCGGAAGCGGCCAACGAAGTCCTGAACGGTCTTCGTCTCGTAAATCCGGATAATCATCCACACGACGGTGAGCCCGGACGCGACCGAGGGCAGCACGGTCGCCCAAACTCCCGCCGTGACGCCTACCGCCGCGCCATCGACGACGTGCTTGACGATCTGGTGCTGCTCCATCTGGCCCCCGCTCGCTCGCAGTCGATGAAATGCTTCGCGCATCATCCAGTCACTCCGTGACCTGAACGAAAAACCCGGCTCGACGGTGTCTCCGTCGGCCGGGCGCAAAATCTCTAACCTAGGAAAAATCTACCTCAAAACTGTGCCAAGTGTGCCATCCTATTTTTCGATTTCCACAGCTTTTTTACTGTCCGGCCGGAAGCCGCTGTGCAATCACCTGCAGCTGGAACTCCCAACGGCGCCATACGGTGCGCACGGAGCAATGGCATTCGCGCGCGACGATCCGCGCTTTCACTTTCTCCGTCGCCAGCAACCAGAGGATCTTCCAGTCCCGCGCCTGATCGTTGCCGGCGAGAAGGCGGCGCCATCCGACGACGATATCGGCGCGGCCTATGGCGGCGCGATCCGGCGGCGATTTCCGCAGGCGCACCGCTTCCACCGCATCCTGTCCGGACTGAACCCGCGCCAGCTCCACCTCATATTGTTCCTGCGCCTGCTTCCTGTCTGCCGCGTCATGGACGACATCCGGCCAGGCAATGCGATTGCCCGAGAGTATCCATCCCATCTCGCGATCCGGCAGGCGGTCATATGTGTCCGCCGCCTCGCGGAAAAGCCGCCAGACGATTTCCACCGTCTTCGGCTCTTCATTGCCGTCGGCCTCGCACAGCTTGCGCCCGGCCTCCATCACCTGCCGCATCTGCTCCTCGGCCGCCACCCGCTGCACGGCCTCCGACTTCGCCGCCTTACTTCGCGCCATCTTTCCCTCGCTTCTTTCCGTATGCCTTGTCCTGCTCCCGCTCGATCTCCTCGCGGGCGGCGGCGGAAAGGCTTTTCAACTGGTGAGGCAAAAGCAGCGCGCCACCCGCCTCCCGGAGAAGCCGCGCATAGCGCAGCACAAGATTGGGGTCGCCGCCCGTGGGGCCGACAAAGCCGCCCAGGATGGACCTCACACCGCCGCGGCTCATGTCTCCCCGCCCTCCGCCTCCGGGGCCTTCCAGCCGCGTGTGCGCAGCCAGGGCCAGACGAAGCGCGCATCCGCGATGGCGCGCTTCTTCAGGAAGTCGATGTTCTGCTTGTTGGCGAGCCCGTCTTCGCCGACGCCGCATTCCGCCATGCGCGAGCGCAATATGGCCGTCGCGATCGAATTCACCTCGGGCTCGCCGTCCAGCCGCACCGTGGCAATCGGCGCGTCGGGGTCCGACGCCATTTCCTCGACCGATCCCGCCAGCGCACCGCGCAGCTCGTCCGCCAGTTTCTTCCGGCGAGCGCGTTGTTCCTCCGTCAGCGCCCCGTCCTCGGTTTCGACGACCCGATAGTCCCGAAGTGCCCGCAGGCGGCCGACCGCCTCCAGTCGCGCCTGAAGTTTCGGCAGCGCGAAACCCCGAATTTCCGAGGGCTGGGGGAAGAACCTGATCGTCTTCACACAGTCCATGCAGGCCTCCCAGAGGAGATCGGCCGGAATGTCGCGCAGCGCATCGTGGTAGACGTTGAACCGGGTGCGCTCTTCGGCCTCCTCCCCGTCGCGCGGCGGATAGACGGCGGCAAGCTTGAGAAAACACAGCTTCCGCTCTTCCGTCGTCGATGGCTTGATGCCGCGTTCCTGCACGGTCAGCGCCGCCGAAACGCCCATGATGTCCTCGGACCGAAGCCCGCGCGGCAGCGTCACCGTCCGGTGGACGTTGTCGAACTGGCTCGTCCTAATCACCCGACGAAGCGATTCCGACATAGGTTGCGCGGCGGCGGCCAGTCCCGCCGGTCTGTCGATTTGAAGATCGGTCATCGGTGCGTCCTTCGGGCATGGGTTTCAGCCGCTTCGCCTTGGCGTCGGCGATGATGCTGTCGAAATAAAACCAGCTTCGGATGGTGTGGGGCCGCCCCCTGGCGGCATGGGCGCGCACCGCCGGAAGCACGTCCAGCTCCCAGTCGGCGCCGCTTTCCAGCCATGTCAGCGGCCGCGCCATGGAGAGCAGGTCGGGCCCGGCGGGCACGTTGAGCGCGTTTCCCGCCGCCTCGAAAAGCTGCTCCTCCATTTCCGGCGTGATTCGCGTTCCGTCGCGCGCGCGCGCGTCAGCAGCAGCAGTAATATTCTGGTGTATGGGGACTGGAGTCTGGTGAGCTTTTGTCTGGGTTTCTGTTTTCGAAGGGCTGGGTTTCCGCTGGGTTTCGTTTTCGGAACCTCTGGGTTCCTGCTGGGTTTCGTTTTCAAAACCCTTGGGTTCTTGCTGGGTTTCGTTTTCAAAACCCCTGGGTTTTTTCTGGGTTTCGTTATTAAAACCAGTGGGTTCTTCCCGGGTTTCTTTTTCCTTCGCGTCCTGACGCTTCTTCGGGCGCCCGCCGCGCGCGCCATTCACCTTGGCAGCCTCTATCCGGGCTTTCGTTTTCGATATCTCTTCCTCGGCCCGATTGTTTATCCACACCCCGTCGACCAGCGTAAAAAACTCATCCAGCACCGCGTCGACAGCGGCCTTTTCTTCCTCCGTCCGCGCTCGGGCCAGTCGGTGGGCGGATGCCTCCGGAATGCCCTCCTCGGTCCCGTAATAGCGATCCAGCAGGATGCTGTAGGCACCATGCTCAAGCATCGACAGGTGAGCCGTGTCCTTCGCGTAGTCGCCAAGATGTCTTTCGTAAAAGTTCACCTGATCCCCCACATCATTCTCACGCGCAACCGGGCGCGAAGGGTCGCCATGTCGCCCAGCGCCGTCTTGTCGCTTTCCATGGCCGCTTCCACGCGGCGGATCGCATGCATCACCGTCGTGTGATCCCGCCGCTGAAACGCCGCGGCGAGCTGCGGCAGGCTCTTGCCGCAGCTCTCATGGGCGAGATACATGGCGACATGGCGCACGAAGCAGAGCCGCCGGCGGCGGCTGTCGCCCAGGATGGCCTCCACCGGCTCGTCATAGTGCCGCGACACTTCGCGGATGACCTCCCAGACCATCGGCTTCCGTCCGCCCCGGCGCGCCGCCTCCGGCGCAGGCGTCGATTTCCGTTGTACCGCCGCGCTCATGACCGCTCCTCGATGACGTCGAAAATCGTCGGCGCGGCGGCTTCCTGTTCCTCATGGGCCAGATACCGGCAGGCCTGCCGCCAATAGCTTTCCTTGAGTTCGATCCCGATGAAGCGCCGTCTCTGCCGCAGCGCCACCACGCCCTCGCTCCCGATCCCCATGAAGGGCGACAGCACGACGTCTCCGGGGTTGGACCAGAGCATGGTCGCCCGCGTGGTGATATCGAGCGGCATGGGGCAGATGTGTTTTTCGTCGTCCGGCTCGCGATGGGCGTTCAGCACGTCCGTCTCGCGCGTGTCCATCCATACCGGGCTCGCATAGTCCTGCCATTGCCCGAGCGGAAATCCGGCCATCCGGCGGGCGTCCTCCGGCGACAGTTCCACGCCCGCGCCCAGCGCCCGCTCGCTTGCGCGGGCGCTCTCCGCCGCCAGCTCTTCCGCGTTTTCCGGATTGGCATGCGTGACGGGCGCAATCCCCTCGCCTTCCCCCGCCCATTTGCGGAAGACGACGAGATATTCGGGAAGCCCCTGCCGGGAGAAGGACGAGTCGGCCCGAAGCTGCTTGTAGAGCAGGCCATGCGCCTTGGTTTTCGTCATCTCCCGAACGGGGCAGCGCCAGATCGTCACGCGGGAGTGGAAGTTGAACCCCGCCTCCTGATGAACGCGGATCAGCTCTCCCGGAAAGTCCCTGAGCCCCGCCGTGCCGCGCTGCGACTTGTAGAACACCAGATCCTTGCAGTGCACCGCGACGAGGCGGCCGGGCCGCGTGACGCGGTAGAGTTCGCGCGCGAGGAAGCGGTAATGCTCGAAAAACTCGTCATCGTCGGCGCTGTTTCCCATATCGGCGATGCTGTCATTGTAGATGTAGAGGCCGGAGAAAGGCGGCGAGTAGACGGAAAAATCCACGGACCCGTCCGGCATCTGGGCGACGATATCCACGCAGTCGCCCTGATAGGCGGCCCAGCTCTTCGCGACTTCGGCATTCAGACAATCGATCATGCGGCCCTCATCCATTCCGGGAGCGGCGCCCTGTGGCGCGGCTCATATGCAACCTTGAGACTGGCGGCGCGGCCCAGCGCGCGCTTCATGGCGGCGACCATGGCTTCCTGCATGTGCCGGTGATCGCCCGCCTTGCGATCGATAACCCGCCCGATGGAGCGTTCGCCGTCGGCGACGACGAGGTCGGCCCGCACAGGCCGTGTCTGCCCGAAGCGCCAGAAGCGCCGCACGGTCTGATACCAGGCCTCATAGGAGAAGCTGCGGCCGACATAGACGGGGTGATTGCAGTGCTGCCAGTTGAGCCCGAAACCGGCGATGCTGGGCTTGGTGAGCAGCTTCGTCACCGTGCCGTCGGCAAAGGCCTCCAGATTGCGCTCCTTCACCGCGGCGGGCTGGCTGCCCCGCACCTCCACGATTTCCGGGCAGAGCGCCTTCACCGCGTCGGCTTCATAGTCCGTATCGACCCAGATGACGCAGGGCTCGGCATCCGACATGGCGAGTTCGACGCCCAGCGCGGCGCGTAGAGCCGCCGTGCGGCGTTTGGTGGCGTGGATCTCGGTGGCCGACAGCTTTTCGAGCCCCAGAAGCCCCGCCGCCGATGCGTCGGGATCGTCCACGAAATGCGGCACGACCTCCAGCGGCGGCAGGACGAAGCCCTCATCCGAGCCGCCCAGATCGGACGGCATCATCGCCATGCGGCTCCAGGACGCCATCCAGTCCCAGAAATGCTTTTCGCCATGCGTCTTGAGGCGATACCGCCCCATCGCCGTCTGGTCGGCCGTGAACCAGCGCATCAGCATTTCGCTGGACTGCATCACACTCAGGAACTCGGCATGCTGGCCCAGCTCCATATGGTCGTTCGGCGCGGGCGTCGCGGTGGCGGAGAGCTTGAAGCGCGTCTGGGCGAATAGGTCGATCAGCGTCCGCGTCGTCTTGCCCGTGAAATTCTTGATGATGCCGCTCTCGTCGAGCGCGGTGCCGCCATAGGCCCCCGCATCGATCAGGTGCAAGCGGTCGTAATTGACGATGTTGATGCCCTCGCGCGCATCGTCCTCGCTCCGGATGACCCGTGCGTCATAGCCGAACCGCTTGCCCTCCCGCGCGATCTGCGGGGCCACCGCCAGCGGAGCGCAGATGAGCGATCGCCCGTTCGTCGCCTCGCCCGCATGCCGGCAGAATTCGAGCTCCACACCCGTCTTGCCGAGGCCGGTATCGAGGAACGCCCCCGCCCGCCCGGCCCGCAACGCGAAATCCACCGTGACGGCCTGCTGCGTCATGAGGTGTGACGACAGCGGCGGCGGTTCGATGCCCGTCATGGGCGCCACAGGGGCCTTGGAGGCGAGGAATTCGGCATATTCCGGGGTCATGTGCGCCTCCGGATCGCGAAGCGGCCGCAGAGCGCTTCTATCTGGGGCGTTTTTCCGTCGGGCAGCAGAGCGAGCTTGCCGTTTTCATCGGTTTTGTACTTCCGGAGCCAACCGGCGATTGTGTCCACCTCGACCACATAGTCGATGACGTTTCCGGTCTGGATATCCACAACCTCGATGTTGGTCCAATCCTCCGGCGGTCCACCCGCTTTGGCGTAGGTGATATCGGTCATGCCACGGCCTCCCGCAGGGCATATCCACCCCACTGAGATGCAATCGCCGCGGCCATGCCGGGATATGTCTTGCTCCGCTCCTTCCAGCGATCCGGGCTCGGCGAGGCGCGGTGCACACCCGACCACTGCGCATGTTCCTTCGTGCCAGACGCAGGCGGCTCCAGTTTGTTCGTCGGGACAAGACGCGGGAGTCCTTCCAGATAGAAGTTCGTCGCCTTGAAGGCCGGTTCCCCGAACCACCATGGCTGAACCGTCTGTCGCGCATCATCAGAGTAGTTGTCGATCAGCGCCTTTGCGTGCCGGTGCATGACCGGGTTTTCTACCCCCTTGCGGGGGATGTCAGCGTTCCAGCACTTCGAGAAAAGGTCCGCGCCATCCCGAAGCTCGCTCCACATGAACGCCAGCCGCTCGTCCCGATCCATGGCTGCGTAAGCGGCGATCTTGTCGGCCCCGTAGTGCCCGGCCGTCAGACGCTTGGGTGGCTCGTGCAGCCATCGCACCCCTGAATTGCAAAGCCTCGTACAGTTGTGGACGATCACGCCGTTCGCGGTGTAGGTCTCATCCTCTTCGACCGAGAGGTTAAAAACGACGGCCTGCTGAAGCTTATGGATGACGGATCGGACGTGCCCCCACGCGTAATCTCCATCTACGTAATTTCTTAGACGCTCATTCGCGTTTCCTATGCTGATGCTGATTGAAGGCCTTTGGCGTACCGTGCGCCCTTGGATTTCGACGGTAGGATTCCTTTCGAAGATGCCCAACCTTGGGCATTTGTCGTAGACACGCTGCATGAGAATAGCGATGCCAAGCGCCAACCGCGGCGAAACGGTCGCTGCGGATGTATCCCGTTCGCGGATATAGCCATCCCCGCTCAGGTAACCCTGAAGAAACGCTATGGCCTGCTGTTTGGGCAGCTCCATGACCCATACAGGAAGAGTCTTTTTGTGTGCGTATAGCCCGAATTGCGCAAAATCCTTGATTGCGTCATGGCCGTAGAAAGTCGCTCGGTAGGCTGTGCCGTTCCACCTAATGCTACATTTGCGAGGGCAGACCCGCTTGAATTCCTCAAACTCATGTGCTCCCACCGCAAGGTTCATCTCCTCCCACTTGCCGTCAGTCCAGCGGCTGCGACGCATGTGGCCGTCAGCCACGTATCGCCCCATCAGCCATAGGTCGTCGTCGCTGATGTTAACGGCCGTAGTGGGTGGCAGGACCGATCCGACGAAGTGGCGCGTCGAAAGGGCTCCAGCTTGAATGAACTCTGCCGGCCCGTCTCGCTCCTTCAGGGAGCGGAAACCATGCGCGCATGGCGCTCGGAAGCGGGCATAGAACGGATGTTCTGGCGTGGTCGTAATGGGGAGCGCATTAGTCGCCTTGAGGGCCAGAAGATCATTGGTGCTTTTGTTCATCGTCTCTGTGACACGGCGCCACCGGCCGCGATGCGTAAGAACAAGGTCTCCAACAACAACATCCTCAATCGGAATATGCCCCCGTTTCGTCAACACGAGGGTACCGGCGACAAAACACGGAGGATGAAAGACAGCGAGCAGATCCCAGCCATCGTCGAGATAGTCGCGCACATCGCCGATGATGTGCCGATTGCTCATATCCTCCGAGGGCAGCAGGTCTACCGACCAAACGTCGTGACCCAGCGCCGCGAACGCACGACGCACAATGCCAGATTGCTCACATCCGACGAGTATCTTCACCACACGAACTCCTGAGGTCCTTTCGATACGGGCCGCCTGGCCGCTTCGGCTTCCTTCCGCCGTGCCGCCCGGCGCATGCGCGTCCCGTTCGCTTCCAGCGTCCTGACCCTGTGGAAGCTGCAATAGGGCCCGTCCCCTACGCGGTCGTTCGGACAGAAATGGAAATCGGGATGCGACGGCTCCCCCATGGGGAAACGGCATTGCGCTGGCCCGCCGCCGCGCGGATCGCCCCGCAGCGCCATGACGGCCTCGGGCGCGCCTGTCGGCACCCCCTCCGGAGGAATGACAGGCTCTTCCGCCGCCTTGCGGCGCCCGGGCATTTTCGGACCCTTCGCCTCCTTCCGGGGCGCAGCCCGTCCGCGCGGCGCGGCGGGTGGCTTGCACCGGGCAGCGCGGGGATGCGCGGATTTCGACATCCACTTGCCTTCGCCGCGCCGCGACAGGCCCAAACGGTGCACCTTGCCGATGACCGCATTGCGCGTGATCCCGTCGCCCAGCGCCTTGGCGATCTGGGAGCAGCTATAGCCGTCGGCCCACATCTTGCGCAGCGCATCGATGTGCGCTTCCGTCCAGACCTTCGCTCTAGACATCTGGACCTCCGTTCGGCTTACCGCCCGGAAAAGGCGTCACATTGTTGGGGAAGTTCGGCGCGGCGGGAGGGTCGGCCTTGAGCAGACCGGCCTCGTCCATCTGCTTCGCCAGCTCCATCATGTTCAGGCGGTTCTGGGCATAGACCACCAAAGCCGATCTCATCGGCTGGGGAAGGTTGCTGGAGAGCGCGTGGATCGCCCCGCAGAGGAGATCGATGCGTTGCTCCGTGGTCAGCCTTCCGCCTTCCGCGTCGCGCACGGCCAGCGCCGCGCCCAGCGCAAAGTAGAATTCGCTATCCGCTTCCCGGGGAGACTTGGTCATGCCGTCACTCCCCGCATCCGGGGCCGACTTCCCCGGCATTGTCCCGGGCGACGAAGTCGTACCAGGGCACGAAGCCCTTCGGGCAGTGAAAGCCCCATGTGCGGATCTTCGGGCCTGTGAGAAAAAGCGACCAGCAGCCGCTCGAGCGGAAGCCCTGCACGACGAACTCCGTCTTTCCGACGGAAGAGGGTTTCACCCTCGGCAGCTCCAGCCGATGCGTGGCCGTCGCGCGGCGGAAGGTGACGGAACCGGGCTTGCGCCAGAAACGGCCCGCCGGGGTCACATCGTAATACCCCCCCCGTAGCACGATGGAGCAGTTCACCCAGGGATGGTCATGAAGCGCGCGATCGTCGTCGTCGCGCAGCACTTCATGCAGATAGATGTTGAAGAAGCGATTGCGCGGGATGACGTACCAGCGCCGAAGGTAGTCCGACCCCGGCTTGCCGATGACGAAATCCGGCGCGCGCCGGCTGACCCTGTCGATGATGAGATCGGCGATGTTCATGTCCGGGGTTCCTCAGCTTATCCAGTTGTCGGCGAGCCATCGCTTGCCGCTCTCGGTGATCCGAAGGCACTCGCGCCCATCGACCTCGCGGACGAACCGCTCGAGAAGGCCGGCCTCCACAAACGCTTCCGCCTCTTTCAGGGAGAGGTCGTGCCCGCAGCAAAGACCGAAGCTCGCCGGGCGGCGGCCCACGCGCCGCGCGCTGAACGGATCGATCCAGCCATCCGACCCGTCGAGAAGCACAAGCTCCGTCGTGCGCCGCTGGACGCCCCATGGAAGCCAGCCCGTCGCCAGAGCCGAGAGGATGGTCAGATATTTCTTCTTCGGCGCGATGTACTTCATGCCGCCACCCTCGCCCGCAGGCGCACCCCGGCGCCCAGCACGGCCGCTTCCACTTCTTCCAGCGTCCGGCAGATGGCCGTGCAGACCCCGCATTCCCGCAGCGCGGCCATGCGTTCCTTCTGCGCCTTCTCCGCGCTCCCGGCCTTGGCCTTCATCTCGATGGCGACGAAGGTTCGGTCCGGCGCGACGACGAAGAGATCCGGGACGCCGCTTTTCACGCCCATCGCCTTGAGGATTCGAGCCTCCGCGGGCGTCCGCTTGCCGCCATTGGGCACATGGAACACGAAGGCCGGCGGCACCAGCGGCCGGTCGAGAAACCGCACGACCTGTATCTGGGTGTTCTGCTCTTCCCGCTTCATGCCACCGGCTCCGGTTTATGCTGTGGGAGGCAGAGGCGTTTCAGCTCTTCGACCTGGGCGGAGGTGTCCTTGACGGGCCTGAAGCTCTCCGCGAAGAAGCCGTGTTCAGGGGGGAACTCGTCGAATCCGATATAGACTTCCCCGGTGCCTTCATCGATGGAGACCTGCGCGATGACATAGACGACGCCGAACTGGGGCCCGTCGATAACGGCGCCCGATTTCGTCTCCGCCCAGCGCCGGGCATTTATCGGCGTCACGCGCTGCCCGACATGGGCGTTCCAGGGCCAGCCAATCATTTCCGCACCTCGCCATGCCTTTCCGGGTCGTAGGGCTCTATGGTCGCGATGTTGTCGGACCGGACACGCAGCTTGGCGCGGCGGTCGAACCGATCCGCGCGCCGCCGCCAGATTTCGGCCCGGTCAACGTGCCTGTTGCCGATCGCCCGGCAGAGCCGCGCCAGATAAAGAAAGATGATCCGCATCGTTCGCCTTGATCCCTCGCGCGGCGTCGATCCGCGCATCGAGTAGTTCCTTTCGGGCGGCATTCATGCGGGCCTCGCGCGCGCACCACGCCTCGTATCGCTTCCTCACGGTCAGGTAATAGGCGACGGTCGGTTCCCGCCGCTCGCCGTACCACCAGCCCTTCGCCTCTCTCCATGAAAGCCCCAGCGCGCTCGCCGCGCGCCCGATGGCGCTCTTCACGTTGTCGCCCCAGCCTTCCGGCGAACCGGCGGCGTTGCGCACCATTTGCCGCATTTCCCGCAGCACATCGTCAGCCGTAACTTCAGACACCGCTTGCGATTCCTCGTTCGCGTCCTGATTTTCCCGATCCCCGGACAACTTTTCCCGCATCCCGGACTCCTTGCTCTGTACCTTCTTCCGTACAGAGAGGGTGTCCTTCGGGAACGAGATCGGAGAGACCATGACGGATATCGAAACCATCATCGGATATGTGGAGCGGGCCAGGGTCCTGGCAGACGGGGCGCGCTCCGGCGATAACGTCACCTCTGTGGATTTCATTCATCGGCGGGTTCTCCCGTCCGATGGCAGGCGCCCGGCGCGCAGGGACGAACCCCGCGCGGCGCGGACGCCGCCCTCCCCTCCACGGGAGGAGGACGATCGCCCGCTTCGGCAGGCGTGTTTTCGGTTCGAGTGAATTGGGTCTCATGGACCGCAGGCCCACGCGCCATGGTTTCAACGGTCACCGGCTCAGCGATGGCCTGTGCCGGTCCCGGATTGCCCTGCGGAGCGTCCGGGGCGTATGGCTTTCCATCCGTGCTTACATCACGGTTAGAGACCCCCTGTGCATTCCTGAATTCACCCGCGGGTCGTCCGGATTGGCCGGTCGATGCCTCATCCACATCCGCGCCCAGCGCGGCATCCGGACTTGTGTTTGCGCGACCGAGAGGCCCGCGGTCCCCTGGGCAATCTTCGCGCGGCGTGGAAAGGGAATTCGCATGCGAAAGCAAGGGCGAGGGGGCGGTGCCGTCCCCCTCGCCCACCGGCGGCTCACCCTGTCTGACCGGCGGAAGGTGAGTGCCGGAACCGGGAAAGCGGTCGAGCCGATAGCCCGCCGCGTATTTCGACCCGATGGAAACGCCCAGCGGCGCGAGGTCAGCCATGGGCGGGCTCCAGCTGAGGCTCGCTCCCATAGATGTCAGGGCGAAGCTTGTACCGACTGATGCCAGTTACCTGTTCCACAGCAAGAACCCGCGTGGCGGGCACAACCTTCCATTGGCTTACCGCCTGCGGACTTATGCGCTCACCCGTGCTGTTATTGATGGCCGCCGCCAACCCAGCGGCGCCGCCAACCTTTTCCTTTGCATCTTTCAGAGCCTGCTCCATGCGGTATTGAAAGCAAATCTTTCAATTGAAAGCAAGCATTTCTTTCGGTGAAGGAAAGTGAGCCTTTCGGCATTGTCGGCGATATGAAAGAACTCGGCACAGATACGGCTCGCGGAGATCGCATCGCTCAGGCAAGAAAAGCCAAGCGGTTCACTCAGGAAGGGCTGGCAAAAGTTTTGTCTTCCGGTCGGGAAACCAAGATTTCCAGGGGTGCTGTGGGCAACTGGGAGCGCGGATATGGCCTCACAACTCGGAACCTTAATGCGCTCGCCAAAATTCTGAATGTCGACGAAACGTGGCTCCTCACTGGAAATGGCAAGGGGCCTGGGGAAAAGAGCCGAACAACTCGATCCGGCAATCCTGATCCGACGACCGATCATCTTTCATCTGCCATACCCGAGGTTGATGTGAGGGGCGGCATGGGTTTCGGGGGCGATAACCCACCCGATCAATTCACCATGGAAAACGGCCATACGATCAAAACCGATTCGCTCAAGGGCCAGTGGCACTTTCCCGACGAATACCTCGCCGAAGTTCGGGTTCGCGCCGGGCGCATGAGAATCATTGAGGTGCAGGGAGACAGCATGGAAACGCCGGATGGGGGCGGCCTGCATTCGGGTGACAGAGTGATGATCGATATTTCGGATCACAACCCTACCCCACCCGGCATATTTGCCGTCTGGGACGGCTTCGGCGTTGTTGTGAAGCGCATCGAACGGGTTCCCCAGAGCGATCCGCCCGCCATAAGGCTGATTTCGGACAACCCTCTTCACGAGCCCTACATGCTTACGGCAGACGAAGCGGGTATTATCGGTCGTGTCGTCTGGTTCGCACGTAGACTCTGAAGCCGAGATGTTTCGGGAGGAAGCAATGTCCAGAGTTATTGTCGCAACAGTTCTGTGCACGTTTTTTTCAACGCTATCATTCGCCGGTGATGGGTGGATGGCGAACGAGCGAGTCGTGCATCAAATCGATGATGTATCCAGAGCAATCAGCGAAGATGGAATTTTGAGATCGAGAGAGGGCCGGACGGAAACCGGTGCACCCTATCACTACTACACCGATGGTTCTGGAAGCTTTGGAAGGCCAAGAAATGGCGGTAAGGAACAATGGCGCGTTGACTGCAAAGCAGATGCAATGGACGACACGCGAAAGTGCACTCTTTACAACTATCAAACACGCATCTTTATCGGACTGAATATCAAGGGAAAATTTTCCTACGCTTGCGTGATGGGGCACGATTTTCCAAATCGGAAAGCTAAAATTAGAATTGATAAAGATAAACCATTCACAACGAGTGCTGACGGCTGCACTTCTGACCGCCACGTTTTCGAGCAGCTCCTGAAAGGACGGGAAGTCACCACTAGGCGCTACGAATGGCCCTATGACTATCATCGCGACCAGACCGCAGAAATAGTCGGATTGAAGGAAGCTATTGATTTTACTCGTTTTGTTCAGGCGAACATCGATACAATCAGCTTCGATAAATAGGCCCCACCGCTATTTTTCACGCACCGCACGGATATAAGCCGGAATGAATAATTCCCGGCTTTCCGCGCCTGGTTCCCTATTCCACCCGTAAAATTGAAAGCTATTCTTTCTTTCGCTTGCCAAACAATGAAAGACATGCTTTCATCTCTCCATCGGCGGTGACCCCACCCGCCGAACGGCAATCCCGGCGGCTCTCTGCCCCAAGCCCCCCAGCCGCCGGGGAATGCCACCCAAAGGAGAGAACGATGAAAACCGGCTTCCTGAACGCTACCGAAATCCCGATGCCCGCCGGCGGCGAGCCCGACCAGGGCTTCGTCATCACGGACAACGCCGCCTTCTGCGAAGGCGACTGCGTCTCGCACCGGCAGTTCGGCGAGGGCGAGGTGAAGGCGATCCTGCCGGCGCCGGGGCGGAACGACGGCCGCCTCGAAGTCGATTTCATCCGCGCGGGCATCCGCCGCGTCTCCGCCATCAATTGCGAAATCATTCAGTAAGAAGCGCCCAGCGCGAAGGAGGAAGCGGTGTCCACTCAAGCCCGCGTCGATGAAGACGGCCACAACCCTCGCTCTTACCGCCTCGGCAAGGGCCGGGCGCTCGAGGCGACGAACGAC
Source organism: Parvibaculum indicum (assembly GCF_011762095.1). Taxonomy (GTDB): domain Bacteria; phylum Pseudomonadota; class Alphaproteobacteria; order Parvibaculales; family Parvibaculaceae; genus Parvibaculum; species Parvibaculum indicum. The sequence goes on from NZ_JAASQO010000002.1 coordinate 142,884, forward strand.
CGTCTGAGTGAAGAATTCCATCTGGATGTTCCACCCGCCTCCCATATGTGCCAGATCCACCCCACCAAGGGCTTCCGCGAGACGAGCCGCCATCGGCTGGAAAACGGCAACTCGGTCGAAGGCGCAATGCAGATGTGGGCCGTCGTCGCGGCACGGATTACCGATTCCTCCGTCGGTGGCGTGCCCGTTCCGGTAAGCCGCCGCAAGCGCAACCCCATGCCGCACCAGGGCACCCGCGAACGCGCCCGTCGTCGTCGCCGGCTTGGACTGGAGGCCTGACCCCATGCATGTCGCCGACACGCTCGACAGGCCCCGCCGCAGCGAAGAACAGGGCCGGCGCGATCTGGCCGCGAAACGGGCGGCGGCGCTCCGCGCGGCGCAACCCCGCGCCACGCAGGCCCGGATGGGCGACGAATGCCCCTGCGAGAGGTGCCGGTGATGAGCGAATATCTCCACCAGCTCGCAGCCGAGGAATGGACCGTCGAACGCGACGACGACAGCGCCCGCCTGTGCATCGAACGGCAGGCGCCGGAAAGCGTGTCGCTCACCGTCGCCGGCGTTTACGGCAACGAGAGCGGCGACAAAATCATGCAAATGCTCAATCAGGTCGCGATGCTGCCCGATGTGGTCCGCGCCCTTTTGGGCCTGAAGGATGCTCTCGCCCCTTTTGTCGGGCCGACGACGCCTCCAACCATCCGCGAAGCGCATGCCGAAGCCATAAAAATACTGGCCGAGCTTTCGCGGGAACGCAGCGGGCCGCCCGAACCGGCCGATGACGGATCGACGGCCGGGGACGTACTCGCCGAAGCAAAAACCCAGCTCAAGGCCGCGCAGGACATCCTGTCGCTGCTGATCGATCCGGCACGACATACGGAGGCGGACAGCGCGCGGGTGTTCTTCCGGGCGACCGAGACAGAAACGCGAATCCGGTCGCTTCTGGAGCGGATGGAGACGCCGTCATGAATCGCTCTCCCCTCGCCGAACCCCGCTCCTTCTTCACCTTCGCCATCGGGGTGTTTCTCGCCCTCATCGTCGCGAGCTTCGCGCTCGCGCGCATCCTCGACCTGCTGGGAGTACTCTATCGATGACCGACATGCCGCAAGGGCGCGTTCCGCACGCACCTCTCCCGGCCGATTACGGCCGCCGCTTCTATCTCCAGCGCAAGCGCCGCCATGCGCGGCGGCGGATCGCCGCCCATCTGCGCCGGTCCCGCGCGGCGGCCTTCACGCTCGGCTTCGCCCTCGTCTTTCTCGGCTCTCTCGCCTGGGACAGGTGGCTGTCATGAGCGACGACGCCAAGCCCGCCGCCGAACCGATGGCGCTGAAAGACCTGACCCTCGAACAGTACCGGGCGCTCTGCGACCGGCCGAATATCGAGCTTTTCGCGCTGGCCAACATGTATCGCCGGATCGTCGAAAAGGTCGTGGAAAAGGCCCGGTTTCACCGGGTCGTCTATTCCGACAGCCTGTTGCGCGATCTGAGCTTCGACCTCGCACAGATCCCCGGCGAAAACCTGCTGAGCTACCAGCCGCGCATTCTCGGCACGGCGCCGCGCGACGGGCGCGTCGTCATGGTCATTACCGATTGCGAATACCCCGTCCCGGCGAAATGGGATGACGGCCGCGTCAACCGCATGGCCGGCTGGGTGTGTGCCGAGACCGGAACGCCGCTCCATCCCATCGCCTGGGTGCCGATCGACATGAAGGCCGCCCGGGAGAATTTCTCATGAGCGCCGCGCCCAGCGCCATCGCCGCCGCGCAGGCGCCGGAATCCCGCCGCGACGCCCTCAGGCGGCAGGCACGGGCATGGGCGCGGAAGATCCCGGCGTCGGAGAAGGACGAGTTCATCGATACCGCCCGGCGCATGCGGGACTTCCCGCCGCGCGGCGGGACCAACGCAAAATACCTCACCCGGAAAGTCCACCTGATTTGCGGGCTCTATCCGTGGCCCGTCAACGAGGCGCTGCGTACTGCGGCGGATATTCGCCTGAAAAAGCTGGCGGGCGGCACCGAAGCCTATGACTCGCAGCTTGCCTACGACCTCATTACCGAATTGCTGGAGACCCCCGATGCGCTTCTCGATTGACCGCGCGAATTTGCTGCGCGCCTGCCACCATGTGTCCGGCATCGTCAAGGGCCGTTCGGACGTGCTCATTCTCTCCAATCTGAAGCTCGTCGCGGAGCATGGCGGTGACCAGGGCGGCGAGCATGGCCGCCTGACGGTTACCGCCTCCAACATGGATATGTGCATGTCGGTCACCGTGCCGGCCCGCGTGGAAGAGCCGGGCGAGGTGACGGCGCCCGCGGCGAAGATGAAAAGCATCGCCGACACGGCCCCGGAGGGCGCGGAAATAAGCTGTTCGACGGGGGACGGCGACCGCATGCAGGTCCGCGCGGCCCGGGCGCGCTTCAACGTGCTGACGCTGCCGGCGGCCGACTTTCCCGTGTTCGAGGGCCCGCGCCGCGCCGTGGCGTTTTCCCTGCACGGCGTGGAAGCGGAACGGCTTCTGTCGGTCTCCTATGCGGCCGGAGAAACGGATGGTCGCGCCTATCTGGACGGGGTTTTCCTCCATATCGAAAACGGCGCGCTGGCAGCCGTGGCGACGAACGGGCACGTCTTTGCCTATGCCGAAATTCCCCTGCCGGACGGCGCGGCGGCGCTGGCAGAAGGCGAGACGGCGGAGGGTGGCGTCGAACATGCGGGCGTCAACATTCCCCTGCCTGCCGTGAAAGTCATGCAGTCTCTCATTTCCGACGACCGGGTGGCGTTCGACATCGACGACAACAAGGTGGAGATCGAGATAGAGCGCGGTTCCACGCTCATCCGGTTCGCCTCGAAGCTGCGCAACGAGAACAAATATCCGGCCTATACCCGCGCCCTTCCGCCGCCCGGCGGTCGGTCGGTGACGGTCGATGCCAACCTTTTCGCGGCGGCAATCAGGCGCTGCCTCGTCGCCAAGGACGACAAGGGCAACGCGATGAAAGTTCGCCTCGAAGGCGAGATCATGACGCTTTCCTTCCGCAGCCGGGACGGATACGAGGCGAACGACACGCTCGATGTCGAGTGGGAGGGAGACCCCTTCGAGATCGGCTTCAACTACCGCTACGTACTCGACACCCTCACCGGCATGGGCGCGAAGGAACTCACGATGAGTTTCACGGACCCGGGCGGCCCTTCCCGCGTGGACGTTCCGGGCGATGAAGGCCGCCGCAATGTCATCATGCCGATGAGGATCTGATGACCGAGCATGTCCGCACATTCGACGTCGCCTATGCCGCCGCGCTCGAGGAAGGCGTTGCGCCCAGCGCCATGCTGGACGCGCTGGACGCGAATATCCGCGTCTATGTCGAGATGATCGGCACCGCCTGGTATCACCGCAACGGCCCGGCGAAGGCCGCCGCCCGCAATATCCTCCGCGCCTATGCCCGCAAGCTCCGCGAGGCCCGCGCCTGGCGCAACTGCCTGATCGGAAGGATGGCGACGATATGAGCGCACAGGAACGCATCGACGAATTCCGCAAGGCCTTCCGCGAGCTGGCCGAAGCCGAAGCGCAGATCATCGAGGCGATGAAGCCCTTCAATGCCGCGCTTTCGGCGATCCATACCGCCGTCGAAACATTGAGGGAGGAGGCCGAACTGACGGGTCATCTCGGGTCCTGCCTCGAATGCAACGATCCGCTTTTGCCCGGCGATCCCGGGCATGTCTGCCGGGACGGGGAATGGCTCTGCGAGCAATGCGCCTTCACCTATGCGGAGCTGAAGGGTCAGGCCGAAACCATGCTCGCCGACAAGGATTCGTCCGACGAGGACAGGGAACATGCCGGAGCGATGATGGCGCGCGTCGAGCGCCATCTCGCCGACGGCGGGAAGCTGGAGGACCGGGCCGTTGGGACACTCTAATCCCCCCACAGACGAGGTTCGCCTGTCCGATCTCGAAACGGAGGCCCTTACCGCATGGCGCAACGGCGGCGTCGATATGGGGATATCGTTCAAGGCTGTCGCAAGCCGGACCACGGTCCGCCCCGACAGAGTGCGCCGCGTCGTTCGTGCGCTGGCGCGCAAGGGAATGGTCGTCTACGCGCAAACGCTGTGGAACGAGGAAGGCATGCGCGGCGCGGGCTATTGCCTGACGGAAGCGGGAGGCAAACGCCTCGCCGCCATCATGCTTTCCAGGGGATGGTCCGAACGGCAGGTCGCTCCCATCCGCCGCAGGTGGGAGTTTTGCTGATGAATACGGCAACCGCCAACGGCCATGACATCCCCTATTCCAGCCAGGAAGCCCGGACACGCGCCGTCGCGGCGCTGGATGCCGGGCGGCGAAGCGCGGCCGATAAATCCGTCACCGCGCCCAGCGCGTCACCCATCGACGAATTGCTTTTCAGCGTCGGCCAGCATCGCGAGGGGCAGACGGCGGATATCGGGGAAGCCCACCGCCTGATCCCGCCCCTGCTCGCCCCAAGGCGCCGCGCGAGCGACACCGTCGAGGACGGCATCGCCCGGCGCCTGCGGATATTCCTGCGCGCCATGGAGCGCCGCATCCGCGACCTTCTCGAAGCCAATAATCGCGAGCTGGAGCGCCGACGCGAGGCGGAGCGCCATGTCGCGCGGCTGGAACAGGAAAACGAGGATCTGGGCGAGGAGCTGCGCCGGCGAGCCCTGCGCGTTCGCGCCTTCCCGACAGTCATGGTTCTCGACGATCTGGAAGCCCGCGAGATCGCCGCGGGTATGAAAACCAAGGATAGGATGCGCCTCGCGCGCGTCGAAGCACTCGACAGCGCGTTATACGCCATGGGCCGGACGCGACTGGTCCGCGCCCGCCAGGAAGAACGGGACCTCCGCGCCCGCGAGGCCCTGTCTTTCCTGAAGAACAACTGGAACCTGCTGCCGCCAGAGCTGCGCAACGACGCCCGCAATTTCATCCGCTACGAAAATGAGGGAGGCGCGTCATGACCGACGATCGCGAATGGGATCGGGCCTATACCGAGGCCGGTATCATGCCGACCCCGGAATATGTGGAAAAGCATGGCGGGGAGAAACTCGGCACTCATCAGAAAATTGGGGATGACGATCTCGTCCTTAAAACAGCCGAAATAATGCTTGCGGGGGTGAATGCCCCAGAGGGCGATATCAATACGACAGCTCGACAGATCGTCGAGATGATCAGAAGTGAAGACGCTATCTCAGACTCCGTTGTCATACCTGTCGATCCGAAGGAGCAGGTACTACATGACATGGGTGAGGCATTCCTGATGAACAGCGAAAGGCCTAGCATTCTTAAACATACCCTCCGTGCCATTTATTCGGCTCTAGTTGCAACGGCCACGCCGCTTCGCGACACGAGTGGCGGTCATCGTTCGTTTCAACACCGCGTGAACGAATGGATGCTCAAATGCTTCGGCAGCGAGATCGCCGCCGACCGGACCGAGCGCAATCACCGCTTCCTCGAAGAAGCGCTGGAACTGGTCCAGTCCCTCGACTGCACGGCCTCCGAAGCGCATCAACTCGTCGATTACGTCTTCGGGCGGCCTGTCGGGGAGCCGGATCAGGAAGCGGGCGGCGTCAATGTCACCTTCGCCGCCCTCTGCACCGCCGCCGGGCTCGACATGCGGAATACCGGCGAAGCCGAACTCGCCCGCATCTCCCACCCGGAGACCATAAAGAAGATCCGCACAAAGCAGGCCGCGAAGCCGGACCACTCCCCGCTCCCGGGCCCGACCGCCCTGACGGATGAAGAATGGCATCGCCGCGCGGCCGCTCACTACTGCAAGCGCCTCAACCTGGCCGAAGGCAGTTGCGACGATCTCGTCCGAACGCTTGTCGAGGATGGGGACTTTATCCGTGACTACGCGGACGACCCCGAAGGCGCGGTCGATGAAGAACTCTCCAACTGGAACGATTAGGGAGACCGGAATGCCGAACCCGATCATGAAATATTTCGAATACGGCCCCATGCACTGGAGCGACACGTCGCGAAATCCGCTGGTGCAGGACGGCGCGGGCATATGGGTGATGACCGACGCCGCCGGGAAGATCGTCTTCACCTGGACCGAGGCGGACGCCAAAGGCGCCCCGACGCATTGGAGGCCGTACTATGGTTGAAACGCCCGAAGAGATCGTCTCGGACGAGGAAATCGAACGCGTACACGGCTACGCGAACTTCGGTGACATGACCAAGCGGCGCGTCGTGGATGAAGGCGTCCTGAAATATGCCCTTGGATACACCAGCGGACACACCCAGCTGTGCATCCTCGTCAAACACGGACTCGTGCGGAAGCCACAGATCGGAAGCTACAAATCGACGCTCACGCGGAAAGGGCAGCTTTATCTGCGCTCCCTGTTCGGCCCTGCCAGCATCGATTCAATATTGAACGAGCTGAAAGACGGCAAGCGCCTCGATTTCCTCGACAGCATGAATGCGGCCCTCAACAAGAAATACGGAACCACATACCGCTGGAAGCTGATCGTCAACCACGACGTCATCAGGCTGATGCTCGGCAGGCTTGTCGTCGATCTCCATGACTCGGAAGCAAATGGCCTGCCCTCATGCCGAGGTGCAATCGATGAAGTGATGCGAGATCTCGACATTCGCCGCCCTGCCGCCCGTCAGGGAGACGGGTCATGAGCGAGCGAGAATGTCGAGCAGAGGCAGCGCGTGACCGGCGCGCCAAATCTCGCCCCGTGGACGAGCAATGCGTGTCCATGTTTATGGCCATGACAATCGAACAACGAAAATCGTTTGCAGCAAAGGTGACGAAAATTATTGCGCCCTATAAGGCCAGCCTGATTTTTGATGAAGGGTCTATGTGATGGAAACACCTGAACAGGGTGAGCGGCAGCATAGCTGGTATGCCGTGACAGACGGTAGCTGGCAGTGGGACACAGGCGAGGCACCACCCTTCATCACACATACCGACAGCCCGCGAGCCGCGGTCGAAGAGGCAATCAAGGACTGGTTCGAGAAAGGCCAGGATTTCGACGGTGCCGAATTGAAGGTGGCGCGGCTCGAAACATGCGCATTCACATTCGTGGAGGTGGATGAAAATAGGAAATGGCGGCTCGAAAGATGGTGGGACTACCCGTCCTCCGCCGCCTCTGCCGGGCTGGTGACTGTGCCGGTGGAAGATCTGGCACGTCTGCGGGAAAGTGGGGCAAGCACTTGCGTGCTGAATTGCATCGAGACGCAGCCGACAATATCGCGCAGTCATGTGACACAGCCGACGCCATCCTCCGCGCAGCACAGGGAGAGAGCGCCGATGGGTGATGTTCATGAGTTCAAATCGCCACCACTCGAAAAGACAGGCTGCGGGAGGGATGCTGAATGCGCTGCGTCTCTGGTGTTCTACTTCAACCGCCCTCTATCGGATGACGAGCTTCGCTTTCTCGACGAATGCCTGTCCAGATCAGTGCAGTTGATGCCGAAAGGTTCCCAATGACCGATGAGCGGAGAGAGCTTGAGCCGTGCTTTTCAATCGGCGACCTCGTGGAGAAATTCACAGGAGATTATCAGCTTGAAGGAGAAGTTCGGGGTGTGCTGACAACAACGGCAGGGAAAACGCGCTATGTCGTGGAACATGCTGGCGGGATGCTTCACATCTACGGGCCATCGAACCTGCGCCCGGCGAAATCCAGTACCCCTCCCCCCGGATATGTGCTGGTGCCGGAAGAAGTGAGTGGCGCGATGGAGGACGCCTATTTCGAGGCGCACGCCGCATCCAAGCATGTGATTGCGGACGCGAAAGAAGTCTGGTCCGCCATGCTCGCCACCGCGAGCGCGGGGGAGAAGACTTCTTTGCAAAAAATGCAAACAAGTCCTGATGGACAGGGAGAGCCCACCGCATGAAAGCCCTCTCCATCATGCAGCCCTGGGCGTGGCTGATCGTCGCCGGCATCAAGCCCGTCGAAAACCGCGACTGGCGGCCGACGAATGCCGGGCTGCGACAGCGCGGCGCGTTCGTCATCCATACCGGCAAGAAGGTGGACAAGATCGCCATGCGCCGCCTTTGGCGCGGCATCCACCCGGTGACGGAAAAGCCGCACGACCTGCCCCTACCCGACGACTTCCCGACCGGCGGCTTTATCGGCATCGCCGACATGACCGATGTCGTGGAGGAGCATCCGAGCGAGTGGTTCACGGGCCGCTACGGCCTCGTCATCGAGAACCCGCGCCCCTTCCCCTTCATCGCCGCCAAGGGCGCCCTCGGCTTTTTCGACGTGCCTCGCGAAATCGAGGAAATCATCCGGAGGATACAGGCATGACAGAGAAGATCCGCACCGAGCGGCCGGACAAGGCCGGCGAGTTCCAGTTCATCGACGACGATCTTGCGCACATCGATCGTCGGGTTCCGTTCTGCAACTATCCCGACCCCCATGAGGCGCCGTCCGGCTGGTGGATATTGCCCGGCGTCCTGCTCGGCTTCGTCATTTTTGGCATGGCCGTCGCGTGGATGGCGCTTCACTGACCATGCCCAGCGCCCGCCCCGCCAAGGCCGACATGCCCCCTCTCGACCCGGATCTTATCCGGATCGTGGAGGCGCTTGCGGTCGCGGCGGCCAGGCGCGATCATAGGGCTGTGGAAATCGAGGAGAAAGAGCGACCGAATGAACGATCGGCTGGATAAACGGATCGACGAAATCGTAGCACGCGAAAAAAATGTGCGGCTAATGCGGCTGGAACGCCGCGCTGCGGTCGCCCTTATGTTCTTTTCTCCTGACGAGTGCTCTTGGGTCTACAGACCAAACGATGCGCCGTTCGACCCGCTACTCGGAATACAGGTCGAGGCTAGGCCTGACCCATGACCCGCGCCGTCATCTATGCCCGCTTCTCCACCGAGATGCAGCAGGAATCCTCCATCGAGGATCAGGTATCCCTCTGCCGCGCCCATGCCCGGCGCGACGGGCATGACGTCGTTGCCGTCTACAGCGATCGCGCGCGCTCCGGCGGGTCCATGTTCGGCCGCGACGGGTTGATGGACATGATGGAGGCGGCCAAGGCCGGACGGTTCGATGTCCTCGTCGTGGAATCGCTGGACCGCCTCTCCCGCGACATGGAGGATCTGGCCGGGCTCTACAAGCGCCTGGGCTTCATGGGGATCGATATTTCCGCCGTGCATGAAGGCGTGGCCAATACGGTCACCATCGGCCTGCGCGGGCTTGTGGGGCAGCTCTACCGGGAAGACAACGCCAAGAAAATCAGGCGCGGCATGTCCGGCGTCGTGCGCGGCGGCCGCCACGCAGGCGGGCGCGCCTATGGCTATCGCGCCGTGGCAGGCGCGCCCGGAGAACTGGAAATCGACGAAGCCGAAGCCGCCATCGTGCGGCGCATCTTTGCCGAATATGCCGCGGGCCGCGTTCCGCGCGAGATCGCAGGCGATTTGAACCGCGAGGGCATCGCCCCGCCGCGCGGGCGGCAATGGAACGCCTCCACCATCAACGGCAATGCCAGGCGCGGCAGCGGCATCGTCTTCAACGAGCTTTATGTCGGCCGCATCGTCTGGAACAAGGTCCGCATGGTCCGCCACCCGGATACGGGCCGGAAGATTTCCCGCCCCAACCCGAAAGATCAGTGGGAGTCGGCCGCCGCGCCGCATCTTCGCATCGTCGATGATGAAACCTGGGCGAAGGTCCACGAACTCAAAAGCGGGCGTGGCGGCGAGCATGTCAAAAGGGGGCGACGGGGAAGCTATCTCCTTTCCGGCCTGCTGAAATGCGGATGCTGTGGCAGCGGGCTTTCTATCCACGACTATGACAAGACAGGCAAGGCCCGTGTGCGATGTTCAGCCGTCAGGGAGAGTGGGGCCTGCTCCAACCGGCGCATCCTCTATCTGCGCGACGTGGAAGCTGCGGTGCTGGACGGCATGCGCGCCCAGCTTCGCGATCCGCGCCTGATCGAGATTTATGTGCGGAAATACAATGAAGAGCGCCGCCGCCTCGCATCGGGCCGCGCCCAGCGCAGGATGAAGATGGAGGTCCGGCTGGGAGAAATCGCCCGCGAGATCGACCGGCTTGTGACAGCGATCGCGAAAGGCGAAATGCCGGGCGCCGTGGCAGGGCCGATGACGGCGAAGCTCGATGCGGAAAAGCAGGAACTGGAAGAGCAGCTGGGGGGCATGGAGGCCGCACCGAAGGTGGTCTCGATTCATCCCGCGACCATCGACCAGTACCTCGCCACCGTGGACCGGCTGGCGGAAACGCTGACCGATCACGCCACTGCGAAGGAAGACAGAGGCCCGCTGATCGCCGATATGCGAAGCCTCATCCACACCGTCACCGTGCATCCGGACGGTCCGAAAGGCCCGTTCGACGTGGAAGTAAAAGGAAAGCTCGCCGCGCTCATGGAGGCCCCGGTGTTCCCGCAGGCCCGCCATAGTGGGTTTGCGGTGGTAGCGGAGGAGGGACTCGAACCCCCGACACGCGGATTATGATTCCGCTGCTCTAACCAGCTGAGCTACTCCGCCCCATGCGCCGTCGCGGCGTGGCCCGGGGAGGGCCTGATCCGGCGCTTCGGGGTGCCGCAAAGGGCCCTGTCGCGCGAGAGTTCCGGGATATAAGGGGCGTCGGCTTGCCCTGTCAAGCAGGACGGCGGCCTTCGGCGCATTGACCGCGCCGCGGAGGCAAAAACTCTTCTCAACCGCACCCGTTCACGGGAAAACGCCCCGCGCCACCGCCTTTTTCGCGATGTCGCAGGGGCGTCCCGCCCAACCATGCCCGAAGCCGTCAGCTACCGCCGTTCGAGTTGGAATTGGTGTTCGAATTCGAGTTGGAGTTCCAGTTCCCGTTGGAATTGGAATTCCAGTTGAAATTCTCGTTCCAATTGCCGTTGTCGTTCCAATTCCAGTTCCAGTTGTCGCCTCCATACCAGCCACCGCCACCGCTGTCGCAGGCCGCCGCCGGGCTGGCCATCAGAAAGGCGGAAAGCACGAAGGCCGCGCTGCCGGTAACCGCCGTGCCGGCCGTCCCGGCCGCCAGCCAGCGATCGAAGCGCGTCAGGCTGCTGAACCAGCGAAACGCCGGCAGGACCAGTTTCAGGAAAAGCTGTTTCATCTGTTCAACTCCGCAACAATGACAGACCGCCCCATGTCCCATTTTGGATCATCGAGGCGCCGTTCGCAGGGAAAGCTGCGATTTGGGTAGAAAAGGAGCAAGCGCCGTGCCGCGCGGAGAGCTAGCGGCCGCGCCAGCCTCTTTCGCGCGCGATCTCCACGATTTCCGCGCGCAGACGGCCTGCCGCGGGCAGAAGGCTCCGGTCCCGCCGGCGCAGGATGGCGTAACGGGTTTCGACCTCGAAGGGATATTCCACCAGCGTCACCCCGCCCCGCTCCACTGCGCGCTCGCCGATGGACCGCGCGGCCCCGGTCAGAATGTCGGTTCGGCGCGAAAGCTCCAGACAGGCCGAAACGCTTTCGAGCCGCAGCTGCGGAATTCCCCTACGCTTCATCTCCACCGCGAAATCGCCCGGAAAGTGCCGGTAATCGTCTTCGGCGAAATGCGCCGCCGCCCAGGGATAGTCGAGATAGGCTTCCGAAGGCGCACCGGCCTGCACCAGCGGGTGCCCCTCCCGTGCCACGATGACGGACGGCTCCGCGCCGAGCTGTTCGATCAGTACATCCTCCTCGAAATGCACCGGCTCGAAGGCGATCCAGCCCAGCACGGCAAAATCGATCTCGCGCGCCATCAGCGCCCCGATCAGGTCCGGCTGAAGCGCGCTCTCCATCGCCACGCGCACGGTCGGATTGGCCGGCGCAAACCGGGCCAGCGCATCGATAACCAGCGACTCCGCCGGCTGGGGCGAGGCGCCGATGCGCAGATCGCCCTCGATGCCGCCCTTGAGAGCGCGGGCCTCGGCCTCGAAATCCCCCATCCCGCGCAGTAGCTCGCGGGCCCGCGCGGCCAGGCGTTCTCCCGCTGAGGTGGGCACCACCTGCCGCGTCGTCCGGTCGAAAAGGCTAAGCCCCGTATCGGCCTCCAGCCTTTGCAGGCTCTTGGTCAGCGCCGAATGGGTAAGCCCCTGCTCTTCCGCGGCAAGCCGGAAAGAGCGCAGCCTGTAAAGCGCATCGAAATGGCGAATCTGGCGTATATCCATGAAAATCGGCCTTCCGGCGGGCGGGCTGCTCACCAATTAGGTCTTATAATTCACTTATTATGTCATTTTACTGAATTATTATCACCCGCTAGAAAAGCAAACGGAAAATGGAACGCCCATGCCGCTTCCCGTCTTCATCGCCGTCGGCCTGACGGCCTGCGCGGGTATCGCCGCCTATGCGCATTGGCTCGGCCGCTCCGCCCGCCGGAGCCTCGTCGATGAAAGCGAAGCGCTGCGTCTCTTTCAGGCCGCCTGCCCGGACCTGCCGGCGCGCGAGGCCCGCCTGGCCACTGACCGGCACGCCGCCCTCGTCACGCTCGAAAACGGCGATGCGGGGCTTCTTTATGCAATGGGCAGCAAATGGATAGCGCGCGACCTGCCGGCGGGCAGCGTGAAGACGCTGAAGCGCCTTTCCGACAACCGCCTGCGCCTGATCCTGGCCGACTACACCATGCCCCGGCTCACCGTCGCGCTCGCCAATGAAAGTGAATGCGAGCGCTGGATCGAGGCGATGGAAAGCACCACCTGCCCGCCCGAACACGCGGCGACGGGGCGGGAGGCAAGAGCATGAACTTCCTCGGCCCGCTTCTCGACCCCGCGACGCTGCCGGACCCCACACAGGTGGCAACCCCTCTCTTCATCGTCCTTGTACTGATCGAACTCACTCTGGTGCACCGACGGCGCCTGAAAGGCGACTACGAGACGCGCGATACGTTGACCAGTCTCATTATGGGCACGGGTAGCGTATTGGGTGGCGTGTTGCTGGGCGGGCTCGGCTATCTCTGCCTCCTCGGTGCCTATGACATGCGTCTTGCGACCATCCCGACGACGCCACTCAGCCTTTTCCTGCTCTTTCTGCTGGACGATATGCGCTTTTACTGGGGGCATCGCTTCAGCCACCGCATTCGCTGGTTCTGGGCCGATCATGTGATCCATCATTCCAGCCAGCACTACAATCTCTCCACCGCGCTGCGTCAGCCCTGGCTCAGCGGTATCAGCGGCATGTTCCTGTTGCAGACGCCTCTCGCCCTGATCGGCTTTCACCCCGGTGCGCTGGCTTTTGTCGGCGCGCTGAACCTCGTCTATCAGTTCTGGATCCATACCGAAGCCGTGGGCCGCTTCCCGCGCTGGTTCGAGGCGGTATTCAACACGCCGTCGCATCATCGCGTTCACCATGCGCGCAACCCGAAATATCTCGATGCGAATTATGCGGGCACGCTGATCGTCTGGGACAGGCTGTTCGGCAGCTTCGTCCCGGAAGACGACGCAGAGCCCGCCGAATACGGCCTGGTGAAAAACCTTGGCACGTTCAACCCCTTGCGCGTCGCCACGCATGAATATGTCGGTATTCTGAAAGACATCGCACAGCGCGGCCTTACGCTGCGCCAGCGCCTATCCTATTTCGTCGCGCCACCCGGCTGGTCGCATGACGGCAGCCGCATGACATCGGACGAACTGAAACGCCGCGATGAAGAACGAAAACAATAGAGCGGGAAGATAGCCGTCCGCGCGGCGGACTGATCCGCCTCTTATTCCGGCTTGCGGAAACGGAGCATGGTGAAGAGCTTCATCGGATTGATCGCCCGCGTCTCCACCAGTTCCAGATCGGTGATGCTGTCGATGGTCTCGATCCGGAAATCAGGATGCCAGCCCAGCGCCCGCGCCGCCGGCGCCATCCAGCGTTCCACCCGTCCGCGCACGCCGTGATCCTGTGCGAAGTGATTGACGATGACGACTTCGCCGCCCGGCGCGCAAACGCGCTCGAGCTCTTTCATCACCTTGACCGGATCGGGCACGACCGTCATCACATACATGGCGACGACCGTTTCATAAGAACCGTCCTCGAAACGGAGATCGCTCGCATCCATTTCGTAAAGGCCGAGGACATTGGCAAGGCCCTTGTCCTTCACCCGCTCGCGCGCCTTTTTGAGCATGTCCGGCGACAGGTCGATGCCGGTCACACGCAGATGCGGTGCATAGCGCGGCAGCGCCACGCCCGTCCCCACGCCCACTTCCAGCAGCGTGCCCTCGCGACGATTGATGATGTCGATGGCCGATTTGCGTCCGGCAGCCGCGATATGCGCGAAAGAGAAGTCATAGACAGGCGCCCACCGCGCATAGGCCTTGATAACCGATTGCTCGTCGATGCGGGCGGCTCCGTTCACTTTACTTTCTCCTTGATACCTGCCGGTCGTTCGGCGTCCATCATTTAGGACCCGATTACGGCGGAATTGAGCCAATATGACACTATTGTCTCAATGGCAATCTACCTTGCGGCCGCGGTTTGCGCCATGTTTTCCGCAACCTGCAATGTTTCGAGTACCGGATTGACCGCTTTCGCAATCCACCCGCCGCCCAACACCCGGCTGCCTTCATCTTCCATGCCATAGAAAACGCAAGCCTGACCGGGCGACACGCCCTCTTCGCCCTCTGCGAGCTCGACCTCTACCGCGCCGCCCTTGAGAAAGAAGCGCGCCGGCACGGGCGGCCGGGTGGACCGCACCTTGGCGAGCACATCCAGGCCCGCCGCCGGCAGGTCGGCCAGCGGCAGATCGCCCAGCCAGTTCACCTCGCGCAGGGTCAGCCGGCGCGTCAGCAATGCCTCGCGCGGGCCGACAATGACGCGGCTGCGGGCCGGGTCGAGCCCGACCACGAAAAGCGGCTCCGTATTGGGCTCCGCCGCACCGATGCCGAGCCCCCGGCGCTGCCCGACGGTAAACCGCGTAATCCCTTCATGACGGCCCAGTACGCGCCCGTCCAGATGGACGATCTCGCCTGCCATGGCAGCGTTCGGGCGAAGCCGGTCGACGATGGTCGTATAGCGCCCCGTGGGCACGAAGCAGATGTCCTGGCTGTCCGGCTTCGCCGCCACATGCAGTCCCATGCGCTCGGCAATCGCCCGTGCCTCCGGCTTGGTCAGGTCGCCCAGCGGAAACCGCAGATAATCGAGCTGGTCCTGTGTGGTGGTGAAAAGGAAATAGCTCTGGTCGCGATCGTCGTCGCGGGGCCGGTGCAGCTCGCGATGTCCGTTCGCACCCGGCTTCGTCGCAATATAATGTCCAGTAGCCAGCGCCGCCGCGCCCAGATCGCGCGCCGTTTCCAGCAGATCGCGAAACTTCACCCGCTCATTGCAACGGATGCAGGGGATCGGGGTCTCGCCCGCCGCGTAGGAATCGGCGAAATCCTCGATCACCGCCTCGCGGAACCGGTCTTCATAGTCGAGCACATAGTGCGGAATGCCGATCTGCTCGGCCACACGGCGGGCATCGTGAATGTCCTGCCCTGCGCAGCAGGCGCCCTTCTTCTGCACCGCCTGCCCATGATCGTAGAGCTGCATGGTGATGCCCACCACGTCATAGCCCTGCTCGGCGAGCAACGCAGCCGTGACGGAGCTGTCCACCCCGCCCGACATGGCAACGACCACCCGCGTCTCCTCCGGCCGCCCGGGGAGATCGAGGCTGTTCAAACCCGTGTTTTCGTCGAAACTCGCGCGCATCGCACTATCCAGCTCGCGCACCATGCGCGGCCGTCCAAATCAAAAGGCGGCAAAAACTGCCGCCACCCGGCAGAAATATCGGTGCAGCGGCCTCTCCCGTCAACAGGCCAGACTGCACGCCGATGTCGAAGCCTTTGTAAATTCAACATATTTTCTGAACCGCCGCGACAAATGGCGCTGGCCCGGCCCTTGCTACCTAACCGGCGCGGAGGGCTCTCATGCCGTCTCCGCTCCGTAATCGGTAATATGACGGGACCGGCAGGCCATGGATTATTCATCTTCTTCCGCGAACTCCTCCGCGAACCGTAGCGGCGCGACCGGCGAGGCGCTTTCCCTGCGCCCCGGTGCCCTGCGCGTGGCGGCAAAGCCGCCGAGCGGCGCGGAAATCTTCGCCGAACATCTGGCCCGCGTCGCAAAGGACCGCGCACGCGCCGACGATGCCCATGCCATGACGCCCGGCCAGCGCAGGGAGCACGACACCGCCCGGGCCCGCCGGGAGGAAGCCGAGGAAAACCGCGCCCAACAGGCAAGCCACAAGAAGGACAGCGACCGCACCGATAAGCCCGCGGGCCCCGGCGATCCCGAGGCCGGTCCTCGGGACGCCTCCGCGCCCGCCGATGGCGGTGTCGCGGACACCAGGGCCGATACCGCCGACGCGACCCAATCGGATGGCGACGGCGATAAGGCGGCGTCTGCCGAACAGACCGAAACCCAATCCCGCGACAACGCTCAGAAGGCCGAGGACGAAAACGGCAAACAGGACGATAGCGCCGCGCAGGCCGCCGCCGTCGAAACCAAGGCCCCGCTTGAGAAGACGAAGGCGACAAAGGGCGACACGGCGGAGAAAGCCGTGGCCGGCGACGGCAAAGCTGCCGCGCCCCTGACCCCGGAAGAAAAGAAAGCCGCCTTGCAGGCCGCCGGCAAGGCGGGTTCCGCCGATGCAACGCCGCAAAAGGGCGATACCGCGGGCGACAAGGCCGCCAGTGCTCCGGCAGACGACAAGACGGCGGACAGCAAGCCCGCCGACAAAACCGCCGCTCAGCCCCTCGCCAATGCCGAAACGCAGGCAAACGCCAAATCCGCGGCGGGCGACAGCGGGGACGAACCGGCCGTGTCGGCAAAGGACAAAAAGGGTCTCGGCCACGAGGCGGCCCAGAAACTTGCCGACGCCAAGAGCGACGCGACCAAGGGCGACGCCGCCAGGAACCAGCCGACGGCCAATGCCGCCGCGCCCGGACAGGCCGGTCCCGACCATGCCAAAGCGGCGGCTTCCGCCAAGGGCCAGCCTGCCGCTGCCGCGCCGCAGCCGGCGCAGGGAACGCCCTCCAACGGCGCTCCGGCGAACAACGACCTCGTTACAGGCGTCCCCGCGCAGGCGGCGCGCGGCAACGGTTCCTCGCCCACCATGCGCATCGGCACCCTGCCCGGCCAGACCCAGCCGACGCAGCTTCCCGCCTCCGCGCTCGCCATCCAGATGGCCCGCAACCTCAACAAAGGCGTGGACCGCTTTGAAATCCGCCTCGACCCGCCCGAAATGGGCCGGATCGACGTGAAGATGGAAGTCCATAAGGACGGCCACGTCTCGGCCCACATGATGGCCGACAAGCAGGACACTCTCGATCTCCTGCAGCGCGATCAGCGCGCGCTCCAGCAGGCGTTGCAAAATGCCGGTCTCGACACCGACAACAGCTCCCTGAGCTTCTCCCTGCGCGACCAGAACCCTGATAGCGGCGGCGCCTTTGCCGACAATAACGGCAATGGCGGAACCGCCGGCGGCATCGACGACGACGCCGACGCCGCGGACCTCGCCCAGGCGTCCGTCTACAACGTCAATATCGCCGCCAATGGCGGCGTGGACATCCGCATCTAAGGATCCGTTCCCATGGATATCGCAACGCTCAGCTCGCTTCAGTCCTCGACCAATGCGCAGTCGAGTTCCGCCTCGGCGGCGCTTAACGCGAATTTCGACGCATTTCTGCAGATGCTGATCACGCAGATGAAAAACCAGGACCCCACCAATCCGATGGACAGCAACCAGTTCACCCAGCAACTGGTGCAGATGTCGAGCGTGGAACAGCAGATCCAGACCAACAGGAACCTGGAAACCCTCATCACCACCAACTCGATCGCGAATGCGAATACCGCCGTGTCGTTGCTCGGCAAGCAGGTGGAAGGATCCGGCACGGCGTCGCTGCTGAAGAATGGCCAGGCGGACTGGACCTTCGATCTCGCCGCCGATGCGCCGAGCACCACCGTTTCGGTGGTGAACTCGGAAGGTGCCACCGTCTATAGCGAGGATATGGAGGGTGAGGAGGGGTCCAACACCTTCGCATGGGACGGCACGGGAAGCGACGGCTCTGCCTATCCGGACGGCTCCTATTTCCTGAAAGTGACGGCCAAGGATTCCGAGGGCAATGCCGTGGCGGCCGATACGCGGACCAAGGGCATCGTCACCGCGATCGACATGAGCACCACCGATCCGCTGCTGACGATCAACGGCGCCCAGATCAGATATTCCGAGATCACCGGCATTGCCGAGCCGGAAGCGAGCGGAAGTTAAGAATTCACTTGCATCCTGTCCCGCCTTGAAACAACTAACTCCTTGATTTTGAGGATTTTTCTCTCTCGGGTTTAGGCGTTTTTTAAAGCCGCGTCGCTATTCTGTGTTCACGTTTCGAGCATGGAGATCCGGGTGACAATGAGTGAACAGCACGCAACCAAGGTGAATTACGTGATCGGCCCCGACGGGAGCCCGCTCACGATCGCCGATCTGCCGCCCCCGGACACCAAGCGCTGGGTCATTCGACGCAAGGCCGAAGTCGTGGCGGCGGTACGTGGCGGCCTCATCAGTCTCGACGAGGCCTGCCGGCGCTATACGCTGACGGTCGAGGAATTTCTGAGCTGGCAGCGCTCCATCGAGCGACACGGTCTCGCCGGCCTGCGCGCAACCCGCATTCAGCAATACAGGCAGTAAGCTTTCCGTACAGCGTACTTGCTGCTGCGAAGCGCCGGCGATCATCCGCCGGCGCTTTTTTCGTGCGTTTGTTCCCCGCCCGGCAAATTTTGCCGTGTGCGTTAAGCATCTGTTTAGAGGGCGCCCGGTAAAAATTGCCTACCGACAAGGGCAGACCGCGCCTGGGCAACGAGTTGGGCAACTCGGGGGTGCGGACTGAAGGGCGCAAAGGAATTGCGGTCCGTCTTGTGTCTGGCGAAGGAGGGCTTCCCGAGAATTGTGGAAGAGTTCCGGATGCTGACAAATGGGGTGGGTTTTGAGCAATCTCCAGAATCTCGTGAAGTCCCTGGGACCGGCGCGTCTTGCCGCCCTCGGTTTGGTAGGCGCAATTCTGCTCGGCTTCTTCGCCGTGATTGCCCTCAACTATTCCGGCGAACCCAAAGCGCTTCTCTTTTCCGACGTCAATGTCGCCGACGCCTCCAAGATGGTCGAAGCCCTCGACCAGATGAAGGTCGACTACACGCTGAAGGGCGACGGCACGAAGATCTATGTCCCGGAAAGCCAGGTACTTCGCCTGCGCATGCAACTGGCCGAAAAGGGCCTGCCCGCGGGCGGCACGGTCGGTTATGAAATCTTCGACAATGCCGACGCGCTCGGTACCACCAGCTTCATTCAGAACATCAATCACCTGCGCGCGCTCGAAGGCGAGCTGGCGCGCACCATCGCCTCGATCGACGGTATTTCCAGCGCGCGCGTTCATCTCGTGCTGCCGGAACGCGAACTCTTTTCCCGCGACAAGCGCGATCCGACCGCCTCCATCGTCCTGAAACTCGCGACCCGCGCCCTCTCCTCCCAGCAGGTGAAGTCGATCCAGTATCTGGTTTCCTCCGCCGTGGAAGGTCTGACACCCGGTCATGTCTCCATCGTCGATGAGCGCGGCGCCCTGCTCGCGACCGGGATGGGCGATGACGGGCAGGCCATGATCACCGCCACTGCGGAAGAGCGCCGCATCGCCTATGAACGCCGGTTGCGCGGCCATGTCGAAAACATTGTCGGCCGCGTGGTCGGCGCCGGCGGCGCCCGTGTGGAAGTCGCCGCGCAGATGGACATGACGCGCGTGGTCAAGACATCCGACCTCTACGACCCCGAGGGCCAGGTCATTCGCTCCACCCAGACGGTGGAAGACAGCTCCTCCAGCCAGAACGGCAAGCAGAATGACGGCGTCACAGTGGGCAACAACCTGCCGAACGCCAACCAGGCGGGTGCCGGCAACGGCACCACCTCGCGCGACGCCGCGAACCGCACCGAGGAAACCGTCAATTACGAGATTTCACGGACCCAACGCACCGAAACGAAAGAGCCCGGTCGCGTGGAGCGCGTCTCCGTCGCCGTCCTGGTCGACGGCATCTATACGACCGCCGCCGACGGCTCGAAGACCTATCAGCCGCGTTCCCAGGAAGAGCTGACGAAAATCGCCGCGCTGGTGAAATCCGCCATCGGCTTCGACGAGAAGCGCGGCGACAAGGTCGAGGTCGTGAACCTGCAATTCGCTGCACCGGAAACGTCCGGCACCGCGTCCACCACCGAGGCGGCACCCGAAAGCGGCATGCTGGGACTGGGCAAAGGCGACTTCATGCGTATCGGCGAGATGGCAATGATCGCATTGCTGGCCCTGGTCGCCATGTTCTTCGTACTGCGTCCGCTGATCGCGCGCCTGGGATTTGTGAAGGCCGCACCCTCCTCCGCCGACGCACAGCTTGCGCTGGCCGACGGCACGGAAGCGCCGGTCGCCGCCATTGCGGGCCCGGACGACGAAGACGCGAGCGCCGCGCTCGAGAGCAGCGAACACCTGACCGAAGACATGATGATCGACATTGCCCAGGTCGCGGGCAAGGTCAAGCAATCCTCCGTGCGCAAGATCGGCGAGCTGGTGAACAGCCACCCCGATGAATCGCTCTCGATCCTGCGCACCTGGCTGCACGAACCCGCTTGAGGAGTAGGCTGAATGGCCACGACCGTCGCAAAGATAAAGGAAGACAAGCAGCTGACCGGCCCCCAGAAGGCGGCGATCTTCATGCTTGCCCTGGGCGCTGAAGACGCAGCCTCATTGTGGGAGATGTTCGACGACGATGAAATTCGCGAACTCTCCACGACCATGGCTACGCTGGGCACGATCCAGGCCACCAATGTCGAGAAACTGCTTGTCGAATTCGCTTCCAAGATTTCCGGCACGGGCGCGCTGGTGGGCTCGTATGAATCGACCGAACGCCTGTTGCTGAAATTCCTGCCGGAAGATCGCGTCACCAACGTCATGGACGAAATCCGCGGTCCGGCCGGGCGGACCATGTGGGAGAAGCTCGGCAATGTGCATGAGACTGTGCTCGCCAGCTACCTGAAGAACGAATACCCGCAAACCGTCGCCGTCGTCCTCTCGAAAATCCGCACCGAGCATGCCGCGCGCGTGCTGACCTGCCTGCCGGAAGACTTCGCGCTCGAAGTCGTGACCCGCATGCTGCGCATGGAATCGGTGCAGAAGGAAATTCTCGACAAGGTCGAAAAGACGCTGCGTTCGGAGTTCATGTCGAACCTGTCGCGCACCAATCGCCGCGACTCGCATGAGCTGATGGCCGAGATCTTCAACAATTTCGACCGTCAGACCGAAACCCGATTCCTGGCCATGCTCGAAGAGCGCGCCGCGCCCAGCGCCGAAAAGATCAAGGCGCTGATGTTCACCTTCGAGGACCTCGGCAAGCTCGATCCGGGCGGCATTCAGACGCTCCTTCGCGCCGTGGACAAGAACAAGCTCGGCATCGCGCTCAAGGGCTCGTCCGACACGCTGCGCGATCTCTTCTTCGCCAACATGTCCGAGCGTGCCGCCAAGATCCTGCGCGAAGACATGAACCTGATGGGGCCCGTCCGCCTCAAGGATGTCGATGAAGCGCAGACCACCATGGTCAACATCGCCAAGGACCTCGCCAGCAAGGGCGAAATCATGCTGGCCACCGACAGCGAAGAAAACGAGCTGATCTACTGATCGGCAAACCGGAAACACGCACAGAGCAGCACGCGCAAATGAAACAAGCGGTCAAATTCACCTTCGACAGGCAATTCGGCGAGGCTCCGGCCGACGTTCGCCAGCCTGCCGAGGCCGCCCCGGCGGAAGCGCCCCTGCCCTCCTATGGCGAGGCGGATATCGCCGCCGCGCGCGCGGAAGGATACGCGCAAGGCCATGCCGATGGCGAGAAGGAAGCCGCCGCCCGTACCGACGGAGAGATCGCGGCCACGCTGCAAAATCTCGCCGCAAGTGCTGCGTCGCTCCTGTCTGCCCTTGAAGCGAAGACCGCCGGCCTTGAGGCCGAGGCCGTCAATCTTGCTCACGAAACGGCAAAACGCCTCGCCGGCGCGTCCATCGCCGCCCGCCCGGAAACCGAAATCGAGGCGGTGCTGCGCGAATGCTTGTCGCACCTCAACCGCGAACCGCACATTCTGCTCCGTGTCGCGCCTTCCATGGTGGATCGGTTGAAGGAAACCGTCGACCGCATGGCAATGGAACGCGGCATGAGCGGACGCATCATTCTGCTGGGCGAACCCGGCATGGCGGAAGGCAACTGTACGGTCGAATGGGCCGATGGCGGCGTCACCCGCGACTACGACGCGATGCTCGCCCGTATCGACACGACCGTTGCCCGCTACATCGAAACGATCGCCCCGGCACCCGCCGAACCGAATGCGCTCGAAATGCCCGAGCCGGACGCACCCGATGACACGCCCCGAAGCACGCCGCATGGCGATGCCCCGGGCGCCTGACGAGATTTTTGAGGAGAGAAAACCATGGCCGACCAGGATGATGAAATGTCCCTCCCCGACCTCACCCATGCCGACGAGCTTCCCGCTGTCGCGCCCGGCAAAGAGGAAGAGGACGGCGCGCCGGAACACCGCACGGCCCACGACCTCGAGGCCGTCTTCGACGTGCCGGTCAACGTCTCCGCCGTGCTCGGCAAGACGGATATCGAGGTTTCGAAATTGCTGAAGCTGGACCGCGGCTCGGTGGTCGAACTCGACCGCAAGGTCGGCGAAGCCATCGACATCTATGTCAACGATCGCCTCGTCGCGCGCGGCGAGGTCGTCCTCGTCGAGGACCGGCTGGGCGTCACCATGACCGAGATCATCAAGGGCGGCCTCGCCTGACGGCCGCATGAACTGACCGCAAACACAAGATTTCTGGAACGCCGGAGTACATCAAGATGCGCCTTCTGATTGCAGGAACCCTCAACGGCCAGCTCTCGACAGCGACCAAGATCGCCATGTCGAAGGGCGCCAAGGTGACGCATACCGATACGATCGACCAGGCGCTCGAAACGCTACGCGCCGGCCGTGGCGCCGACCTCGTCATGGTCGACGTCAAACTCGATATCGAAAATCTCATCGCACGGCTCGCCGAAGAACATATCTGCGTGCCGGTCGTCGCCTGCGGCATCGAGAACGATGCGCGCGCCGCGGTGAGTGCCATCCGCGCCGGCGCCAAGGAATACATCCCTCTGCCGCCCGACGCCGATCTCATCGCCGCCGTGCTGGCCGCCGTGTCCGATGACGGGCACGCGCTCATCTACAAGGATGAACGCATGGGCCGGGTGGTGAAGCTTGCCGACCAGGTGGCGGGCTCGGATGCCAGCATCCTGATCACGGGCGAAAGCGGAACCGGCAAGGAAGTGATGGCGCGCTACATCCATGCCCACTCGAGCCGCAAGGACAAGCCCTTCATCTCCGTTAACTGCGCGGCCATACCGGAAAACCTTCTGGAATCGGAACTCTTCGGCCACGAAAAAGGCGCCTTCACCGGCGCGGTGGCCCGCCGGATCGGTAAATTCGAGGAAGCCGACGGCGGCACGCTGCTGCTCGACGAAATCTCGGAAATGGATGTCCGCCTGCAGGCCAAGCTCCTGCGTGCGATCCAGGAACGCGAAATCGACCGCGTCGGCGGCAAGACGCCGGTCAAGGTGAATATCCGTATCGTTGCGACATCGAACCGCGATCTCGCCGCGGAAGCGCGCAACGGCAATTTCCGCGAAGACCTCTTCTATCGTCTGAATGTCGTAAACCTCCAGCTCCCGCCGCTGCGCGAGCGCCCGGCCGACATTCTGGCGCTGTCGCAGCACTTCATCGCACATTTCGCCCGGGCCAATGGCGTTGCCGAGCGCCCCTTCAGCGCGGAAGCCGAAAGCTTCCTCACCCGCCACCACTGGTCGGGCAATGTGCGCGAGCTGGAAAACACCATGCACCGGGCCGTGCTTCTCGCCACCGACGACGAGATCGGCATCGACGCCATTCGCCTGCCGGACGGCTCGCGCCTCGACGCCAGCCCGCAACAGGAAGTCGCCCAGCGCGCCGCCGAAGTGGCGGACGCAACGGCACGCTCCTTCGTCGGCAAGACGGTCGCCGAAGTGGAACAGAACCTCATTCTCGACACGCTCGACCATTGCCTGGGCAACCGGACCCATGCCGCGAATATTCTCGGCATTTCCATCCGCACCCTGCGCAACAAGCTCAAGGAATATTCCGAGCAAGGCGTTCACGTGCCCCAGCCCGGCGAACTCCGCGCCCATGCCGGCTGATACGGCCGGCCGGGATATCCAGTCCTGATTTACGAAACCCCTTTCTGAAGAAAGACCGGCAATGAGCGAAGCGAGTGCGGCCGAGGCGAAAACGGGAGGCGGGCTGGGAGCGGCCTTCAACCTGCGCGGCATAACGCCGATGGGCATCATGACGGCCATGGCCAAGCGCGGCGACCTCGCGCTCGCCCTGGGCGTGATGACCATTATCGTCGTGCTCATCCTGCCGATGCCGGCTTTCCTGCTGGATTTCTCGCTCGCCATCTCCATCACCTTCTCCGTGCTGGTGATGATGACGGCGCTTTTCATCCAGAAGCCGCTGGAATTCAGCGCCTTTCCGACCGTTCTCCTGATCGCGACCATGCTGCGGCTCGCGCTCAACCTCGCCTCCACGCGGCTCATTCTCGGCCATGGCCATGAAGGCACCTCGGCCGCCGGCCATGTCATTCAGGCCTTCGGCAGTTTCGTGATGCAGGGCAATTTCGTGATCGGCGTGATCGTCTTCTCGATCCTCGTCATCGTGAACTTCGTCGTCATCACCAAGGGCTCGGGCCGCATCGCGGAAGTGGCCGCCCGCTTCACCCTGGATGCGATGCCGGGCAAGCAGATGGCGATCGACGCCGACCTGTCCGCCGGACTGATCGACGAAAAGGAAGCGCGCCGCCGCCGCACCGATCTCGAAAACGAAAGCTCCTTCTTCGGCGCCATGGACGGCGCCTCGAAATTCGTTCGCGGCGATGCCGTGGCCGGCCTGCTCATCACCTTCATCAATGTGGTCGGCGGCATCATCGTCGGCGTCGCACAGAACGACCTGACCATGGGCGAAGCCGCCCATACCTATACATTGCTGACGGTCGGCGACGGCCTCGTCAGCCAGATCCCGGCACTCATCGTCTCCACGGCCGCGGGCCTTCTCGTCTCCAAGGCGGGTGTCGAGGGCGCAGCGGACGAGGCGCTGTTCGACCAGCTTTCCGGCTATCCGCAAGCGCTTGGCATGTCCTCCTTCGTGATGGCGACCATGTCGATCCTGCCCGGCATGCCGACCTTCCCCTTCCTGCTGCTTGCCGGCGCATCCGGCGGACTGGCCTGGTATCTCGCCAAAACGCGAAAGGAAACGGCCGCCGCCGAGGAACTCGCCGCCCAGCAGGAAGAGGAAAACAAGCCCGTCCCCGAAGAGCCGATCACCTCCGCGCTCCGCATGGACGAGCTGCGTCTCGAAATCGGCTATGCGCTGCTGCCCCTCATCAACGGCAAGGACAGCCGCAAACTTACCGACCAGATCAAGGCGCTGCGCCGCCAGATCGCACAGGATATGGGCTTCGTCATGCCCTCGGTCCGTATTCTCGACGACGTGCAGCTCGGCTCGAACGACTACGTCTTCCGTGTGAAGGAAGTCGAAGCCGGCAGCGGCGAAGTCTATGCCGGCCAGCTTCTCGTCATGGACCCGCAGGGCAGTCAGATCCAGCTACCCGGCCTCCACACGACCGAGCCCGCGTTCGGCCTGCCCGCGACCTGGGTGGACGAGGGCCTGCGCGAGGAAGCCTCCTTCCGCGGCTACACGGTTGTCGATCCGCCCACGGTGCTGACCACGCATCTGACCGAGATCATCAAGGACAACATGGCCGACCTCCTCTCCTATGGCGAGGTGCAGAAGCTGATCGACGAACTGCCGAAAGAGCACAAGAAGCTGGTGGACGATCTCGTGCCGTCCCAGATCACCGTCACCGGTATCCAGCGTGTGCTCCAGACACTGCTCACCGAGCGCATTTCCATTCGCGACCTGCCTGCGATCCTGGAAGGCATCGCCGAAGCGGTCGGCCATACGCAGAACCTGACGCTCATCACCGAGCATGTGCGTGCCCGGCTCGGACGGCAGATCTGCGCCGCCCATATGGACGACAAGGGTTTCCTGCCGCTCATCACCCTGTCGGCAAACTGGGAACAGGCTTTCGCGGACGCCCTTGTCGGCCAGGGCGAGGAAAAGCAGCTCGCCATGCAGCCGTCGCTTCTCCAGGAATTCATCCAGAACATGCGCACGAGCTTCGAGGATGCCGCGCAGGGCGGCGAGATTCCGGTCCTGCTGACAAGCCCCGGCATTCGTCCCTATGTACGCTCCATCGTGGAGAGATTTCGCCCGCAGACCTTCGTTATGTCGCAGAGCGAAATCCACCCCCGCGCCAAATTGCGGACCGTCGGCACGATCTAACCCGCGTTATGATTAACGCTGTTGCGCCGGAAAGCCCCGGTTTTCCGGCGCAATGACGTTTTTGCAACGCATGCGGACGGTCCGGCGACGAGCTTTGCGCTGGACGCTGTCCCATTTTTGGATAGGCTTGCCCCCGTCAGAGAGGTGCGCGCTGCCAGGTGGCGTCGGCGGCACCCGGTTCGCCGGGCGGGGTTTCCCGGCAGTGCATCAAGAGGGGGTATTCCATGGATACGGTACAGAACGTACTGAACACCGCGCTGGCCTGGGCGCAACAGGGCTTCGACAACGTCAATTCCATTCAGGGTCTCATCATCGCGCTCATCGCGGCGATCCTGATGACGCAATACAAGCGCATTTTCGTTTTCGCGATCGGCGCCACGCTGGTCCATGAGGCGATCAACATCGCCCGTCGCGTGCTGGCCGATGCGCCGAGCCCGCTGCCGGACTATCTCAACCCGGATGTCCTGAAACTCGTGGCGATCCGGTTCGTCGGATATCTCATCGCCATCAGCCTGATCTATCTGGTCCGCCGGCTCTTCTTCAAGCGCTGAGCGGCGCGTCCACGGAACGACAAAGGCCCGGCATCTCCCGATGCCGGGCCTTTTCACGTCCGCAAAAGACGATCAGTCGCGGAAATTCACATATTGAAGCGGCTGTTCGAGCTTCAGGCCCTTCACATGCTGGATCGCGGCCTGAAGGTCGTCGCGCTTCTTGCCCGTCACACGCAGCTCGTCGCCCTGGATGGCAACCTGCACCTTGACCCCTGAGGATTTGATCTCCTTGGCGATCTTTTTCGACAGGTCGCGGTCGATCCCCTCGCGGATAACAACCTTCTGGCGGACCGCCTGGCCCGCGGCCTTTTCCGGCGTCTTGTAGTCGAGCACGCCCGTTTCGATTCCGCGCTTGGACAGATGCCCCTGAAGGATTTCATGCATCTGCTTGAGCTTCAGATCGTCATCGGCATTGATGGTGAGTTCGTGCTCGTTCCGCTCCAGCGTACAATGCGATCCCTTGAAATCGTAGCGCTGCGAAATTTCGCGCTCCACATTGGAAACGGCATTGTCGAATTCGGCGAGGTCGGTCTTCGAGACGATATCGAAAGAAGGCATGAGGTTGGGTCCGCATCTCGTTATTCGTGAAGCGGACAGTCTAGCGCTCTTGGCTTCCGATGGAAATTCACCGCCGAAAGGCGGATCCCTCAGCTGCGGCGGTGGATCTGCAGCGCGATTTCGTCGAGCTCCGCCTGCTCCATCCGCTGGGTCTGCTTCTGGATCTTGCGTTTGCGGCTTTCTTCCATGAGCTCATACTTCTTGAGCTCGCGGAAGGCGGCGGTCAGTTCGTCCTGGGCCGCGCCGAGCTGGACTTCCAGATCGGTAATCGACTGCAGAATGTTCGCCCGGCGCTTCTGCACCGATTTGGCGAACATCGGATAGGCGAAATGCGCCTCGTCGGAAATACCCGCTTTTTCCTGTTCGTCCAGCACCTGCGCTTCCAGCTCGCGCTCCTTGTTTCGGAACTCGGTGAGCAGGAGTTCGATCTCCGCGACCTTGCGGCGGCGTTCATCGACCTGAAACTTGTGGAGCCGGATCAGAGATTCGCGGTTTCGCATTACTCATCCTCCTCCGGCGCCGCCGGATGATCCGCAAGAATTTCCGCAAGACGCCCATAGCCTTGCTCCAACGTCATGGCCTCGTCCTTGCGCTGCGACAGGAATTGATCGAGCGCCGGCTGGAAATGTATGGCCTCGTCCACCTGCGGATCGGCCCCGGGCCGGTAGGCGCCAAGCCGGATCAGCTCTTCCATGTCGTCATATGTGGCAAGCAGGTTACGGGCGCGGCGAATGAGGACATTCTCCTCCTCGCTGTTGCAGCCCGGCATGGTGCGCGACACGGATTTCAGCACATTGACCGCCGGATAGCGGCCGCGCTCGGCAATCGAGCGCTCCATCACGATATGCCCGTCGAGAATGGAACGCACCGCATCGGCCACCGGCTCATTATGGTCGTCGCCATCCACCAGCACGGTGAAAAGGCCCGTGATCGACCCCTTGCCCGTCCCGGGTCCCGCGCGCTCCAGAAGTTTCGGCAGTTCCGCGAACACGGTCGGCGTATAGCCCTTGCTGGTCGGCGGCTCGCCGGTCGCAAGCCCGATTTCGCGCTGCGCGATGGCGAAACGGGTCACGCTGTCCATCATGCAGAGCACGTCCTGATCCCGGTCGCGAAAATACTCCGCCAGCGTCAGCGTCATGAGCGCCGCCTGGCGGCGCATCAGCGCCGGCTCGTCGGAGGTCGCAACGACCACGACGGATCGCGCAAGGCCTTCCGGTCCCAGATCGTCCTCGATGAATTCCTGCACTTCGCGGCCGCGCTCGCCGATGAGGCCGATAACGGAGACGTCGCAATCGGTATTGCGCGCCAGCATCGACATCAGCACCGATTTGCCGACGCCCGAACCTGCGAAAATCCCCATGCGCTGCCCGCGGCAGCATGTGGTGAAGGTATTGAGCGCCTTCACGCCGAGATCGACCTTGCCCCGCACACGCTGGCGCAGATGGGCCGGCGGCGGCGCGTTACGGAGCGGGCACGGTTCCGCCCCCTGGGCGATGGGTCCCTTGCCGTCGATCGGCTCGCCCATGGCATTGACGACGCGGCCAAGCCAGGCGCTGGAGGGATAGACATGCGGTTCCTCGGCACACAGCTCCGCCTTGCAGCCGACGCCGATCCCCGTCAGGGGGCCAAAGGGAAGGCAAAGCGCATGATCGTCGCGAAAGCCCACCACCTCGCAGACGACCTCCTCGCCCGAGCGCGTGGCAACGCCGAGGCGGCTGCCGACGCCCATAGCATGCAGCGGCCCGGCCACCTCCACCATGAGGCCCTGAATACTCGCCACCCGGCCATAATGCCGGATACCGGGGATCGTTGAGATTTCAGCCGTCAGTGCCCGCACCTTGCCTGCTCCTGCAGAGAGCTGCCGACGAGGCGGAAAGCCCCTCCGGCCGGTTTGGAGCGCATTATCGACTGCAAGACTTTAAGACGGCGTAAACCTTGAAAAAGCCCGATGTGAGCCAAACTGAAAATCCATGTTCCATAACCTCACGGTTCATGGCAAACCCAAGGCATAATCACGGTTTTTCGGTGGCCAGAGGCCCAACTAGATAAAATTTGCAGAATTTTTTTGCTCGCGATTAACCTTTATTAACCAAATCGACTTACCTTCCCTAACATCGATTAACTGGGCCGATGGTGCCGGGTGGATGGCCGGCCTTGTCTCAAAGGGGGCACTCATGCGAGTTCTGCTCATAGAAGACGATAGCGCGACAGCGCAGAGCATTGAGTTGATGCTGAAGTCTGACGGCTTCAATGTGTATACGACCGATCTGGGGGAAGAGGGCGTCGATCTCGGCAAACTCTATGACTACGACATTATTCTTCTCGACCTGAACCTGCCCGATATGAGCGGTTACGAGGTCCTGAAGCAGCTTCGCGTCGGCAAGATCACCACCCCGATCCTGATCCTTTCCGGCCTCGCCGGGATCGAAAACAAGGTTCGCGGCCTGGGCTTCGGCGCCGACGACTACATGACCAAGCCGTTCCACAAGGACGAGCTGATCGCGCGGATTCACGCCGTGGTGCGCCGCTCCAAGGGTCATTCGCAGTCGGTCATCAATACGGGCAAGCTGACCGTCAATCTGGACACCAAGACGGTCGAGGTGGAAGGCAATCGCGTGCACCTCACCGGCAAGGAATACCAGATGCTGGAACTCCTTTCGCTGCGCAAGGGCACCACGCTCACCAAGGAGATGTTCCTGAACCATCTCTATGGCGGCATGGACGAGCCGGAGCTGAAGATCATAGACGTCTTCATCTGCAAGCTGCGCAAGAAGCTCGCGGCCTCTACCGGCGGCGACCACTATATCGAGACCGTGTGGGGACGGGGCTATGTGCTGCGGGACCCGGCGGAGAACAGCGTTCCCGCCAAAGCGACCGCAAGCGCCTGATGGGAGACCGGGGGAGATCTCCCGTCACGCAGGTTTGAGTAAGAAAGGGCGTCTCCTTAAGGGAGGCGCCCTTTTCTATCGTCCCGGCTTTGCGGAAATAACGGGGATCAGCCCCCGGGCTTCGCCTCGATCGCGAAATCCTCGCCTTCCATACGCGCCTCGATATCGAGGCCAAGCGAACGGGCCACCGCCCCGGTGAAATAGGGCTGCGCGGCGCGGGCGTCGAGAAAGCGCTCCGTGTCGGGACCGTGCAGGAAACGGGAGGTCTCGTCGGGGATGCGGGCCGTCTTCCCGCTCGAGCGCACCAGAATGGTCGGCGCCGAAATCTCGCCTTCGACCTTCACGACCACCTCGCCCCCGCGCGGTACCGCGGCCATGCCGATCAGCACCATGTTGAGCAACAGCTTCACATAGTCCTTGCCCATATTGGCCGCCGGCGCTTCCCACGCGATCCTGACGCGTTCGCCGGCCGTCATCGCCTCGATCACGGCGCGCGCATCGGCCAGATCGATCTCGGCGCCAGCGGAACCCGCCGCCCCGAAAGCCAGACGCGCGAATTGCAGCTTGGCGGAAGCCTGCGCGGCGCTGTCGGTGATGAGCTTGATCGCGTGGTCGCGCATCTCCTCATCATCGTCCTCGGCCAGGACTTCGAGCCCGTTGACGATGGCCCCTACCGGGCTGATGACGTCATGACAAACCCGGCTGCACATCAGCGCTGCCAGTTCCAGCGCCGGCACTTCGGTCATTTCACTCATTTTGCCCCGCGAGAAGTGTGGAATACCCGTTTAGCCCCGAACCGTTTTTCAGGACGCATTCGCCTGCATGAAAAACGGTTCCGTCTCATCGATGTCGAGCCGGATCGGCTCCAAGCCTTCAAAACCTGATAGCATCGCCACGCATACAAAACCAGCCCGACGCCCTTTCGTTTCGCGGAGCTATCATCGCTTGACCCTGCATCGGTCCGGTGCTGTTCTCCGGCATCTTCGAACAGCCAGCCGGAGGATTCCGCTTCGTGACCGCGTCCAGCCCTGCTCCCGCAACAGACCGAGGAACCCTCGCTCTGGAATTGCGTCGTATCGCCCTGATCGCGGGCGCCGCCATCATGCGCCACTACGCCACCGACTTCGAGGTGAAGCAGAAGGACGACAACAGTCCGGTCACAGCCGCCGATCAGGAGGCGGAGGATATCATCCTGCACGAGCTGGCGAAGATCGTGCCCGAGATTCCGGTCGTGTCGGAAGAAAAGGCCGCGGCCGGCCACATCCCGGAATTTTCCCACCGCTTCTTCCTGGTGGACCCGCTGGACGGCACCAAGGAATTCGTGAACAAGAACGGCGAATTCACGGTCAATATAGCGCTCATCGAGGATCGCGTACCGGTCGCGGGCGTCGTCTATGCGCCCGCCAAGAACAGGCTTTTTCTCGGCTATGGCCCCGGCCAGGCCTATGAGCAGGAACTCGCCCCCCATACGGAAGGGCTGATCGAGGGCGCCGCCGATCCCAGGCGCATTTCGGTGCGACGCCCCTCCGAAGAAGGCATGATCGTCGTCGCCAGCCGCACCCATCGCGACCAGAAGACGGACGAATATCTGAGCCTCTACAAGGTAAAGGAATTTCTGGCGGCCGGCTCGTCCCTGAAATTCTGCCTGGTGGCGGCAGGCGAGGCCGATATCTATCCCCGTCACGGCCGGACCATGGAATGGGACACGGCGGCCGGCCATGCGGTGCTGGCAGCCGCGGGCGGCTCCGTCACCCAGCTCGACGGCACCCCCCTTCTCTATGGCAAGACCGAACGCGGCCTCGACAATCCCTTTTTCGTCGCCAGAGGCGCCCAGGCCTGACCGCTGCCCTATACTCACGAAATCAGGGCCCGCCTCGTTTTCCGAGGCGGGCCCTTTTCGTCCGGAGCGGTGCTGTCGAGGCTGCCCCAATTCGACGGAAAGATTGCGGCCGGCGCGAGCCCGGAACTGGCCCCCCGACCGCCGGAGGCTCGCGCCGGCCCCGCCAGGCCAGTACGCAATACAGAAGGGCCCAGGCGGGAAACCGTTGCCCTTGGTAGAGCAACGCGCGTGCCAATGATTATTTGTGCCGTTATGAAACGCACATGGCGCCGCCCCGAACTGGCCGAAATTCCGTAATTGCCTTGAAAAAGACCAGCTTTCTTCACCTCGCGACCATTTGGCCCGGCTACCCACTATCCTCGACATCAGGCGCAGAAAGCCGACGCTCCGTCGCGCCGACTTTGTAAAACCTGCGTTAGAGTGCCTGAAAGAGACAGTGATTCCCGAGCGGGAACCGCCCTGGTTCGCCGGACGTCTTTAGAAAATGGGAGAAATCCGAATGGCCATCACGACACGTTCCCCCGAGACCTCGCACAAGGTTCGCACCTTGTTGAAGGGTGTCTGCATGGCGGGACTGGTTGCAGCCGCCTCCACGACCGTCTCATTGCCGGCCATGGCCGGACCGAACGACGCCAATCAGGCCCCGAAGGTCGAGAGCAAATCTCAAAAGACCTATAGCGAGCAGGAAGTCGTTGACGCGGCAGGCGATTTCTTCGGCGGCGTATCGGAAGGT
The DNA here is from genome assembly GCF_011762095.1 of Parvibaculum indicum. Taxonomy (GTDB): domain Bacteria; phylum Pseudomonadota; class Alphaproteobacteria; order Parvibaculales; family Parvibaculaceae; genus Parvibaculum; species Parvibaculum indicum. The sequence goes on from NZ_JAASQO010000002.1 coordinate 175,794, forward strand.
CTGGCCAAGGCCGTGCACCGGGTGTTCGAGCAATATGGCCAGCCCAATGCCTTCATCAAGGGCGAGGAAGCCAGCGGCGCCTTCGTCATCGGCCTGCGCTACGGCCAGGGCGATCTCGTGATGAAGCAGGGCGGTCGGTCCAAGGTCTATTGGCAGGGACCGAGCGCGGGCTGGGATTTCGGCGGCGACGCGGTGAAGGTATTCACCCTCGTCTATGACCTACCGAATACCGACGCAATCTATCAGCGCTTCCCCGGCGTGGAAGGCAGCGCCTATCTCGTGGGCGGTGTCGGCGTGAACTACCAGCAGCGGGGCGACATCGTGCTGGCGCCCATGCGCTCGGGCATCGGGATCCGGCTGGGCGCTTCGGTGGGCTACCTGAACTACAGCCGCGAGCGCGAATGGCTGCCCTTCTGACACACCCGCGATGAAACTGTCCTGTTTGGGGACACATCGACTGGAACGGACCCCTCTTTTCTGGCAGTTTGGCGCCGCTTGTCGTCCGCCTGCCGGTAAGAGGTGTCCATGATCGAAAGCCTGATGCTTTTCGCGCTTGGCTTTCTGATAGCGACGCTGTTCGCCATCATCGCAAGTCAGTTCATATGGCGGCGTGCCGTCACCGTCACTACCCGCAATCTGGCCGGAATCGACCCGGCTGGAGAGGAGCATGATGCGCTGCGCGAGTTGCTGGACGACCGGAACGCCCGCCTGAGCGAGTTGAGTACCCGGCTTGAAAAGCTGGAAGCCAGTGAAGTCTCCGCGCCCAACGCGGACGAGACGGACGAACGACAGCATCGGGCGGAAGCGGAAGCCGCCGATGCGGCCAGGGAAGCGGAACGCCTGCGCACCCGCCTCTCGGAAATGGAGACGGAGCTTGCCCGCTCCCGGGCCGAGCGGCGGCAGGCGCAGGACGGCCAGCTCGCTGCCCTGAACCGGCGCATCGCGGATTTCGAGGCGGCACTGACGGAAGATGCCCACCGCCAGGAGCAATCCCGCGCCAGCCTGCGGAGCATCGGCGAAAGAGCGGCCCGCCTCGCCTACGACCTCAACAACATCATCGAGGAAATCGCCCCGCGCTCTGAAGCGCGAGAGGAACACCGGCAAGACTCCCCGGAAAGGTCCGGGGAAAAGCCCGGGGACGGACAGCCGGACGAAACCGGCGACGAGGATGTCGCCGACACGCTGGAAGAACTGACCGACCGGGTACAGGCCGCCTATGGCCCGGCGTCCGGGGGACCGTCCGCGGCCGCCTCCATTCCCGCCTCCGCCGGCGAGACCAAGGATGAGGGTGAGGATGACGAAGGGCTCGAAGACGAGCCCCGTGCATCCGACGAACCCGCCGGAAAACCGGGGGGTTCTCCGCTGGATGAGCGTATCCGCGCGCTTGAGGCGGGCCTGCCCCACTGATCCCGCTAAGAATCATTGCGCGGGGCACGGCCTCCTGCTCTCCTCACACGGATGAACGCCATCAGAGGGGAAAACCATGGCTTTCGCCTACCCATTGACCGGACTGGTTACGATTTTCGTTCTTGTCGTGTATTTCTGGATGGCCTTGCAGGTCGGCAGGGCCCGCCAGCGTTTCGAGGTCCCCGCCCCGCATATGGAGGGCCCGGAAGAGTTTCTCCGGGTACTGCGCGTTCAGGGGAACACCACGGAAGGGCTCGCGCTCTTCCTGCCCGCGCTCTGGCTCTTCGCGCTGACCATCGGCGACCAATGGGCCGCGCTGGTCGGCCTCTTCTACCCGCTCGGCCGCATCGTCTATGCCCGCGGCTATTACAGGGAAGCGCTGAAACGCTCCACCGGCTTCACCATCGGCATTCTTTCGACGGTGGTCCTGATCATCGGCGCACTGATCGGCCTTGCGATGACACTCGCCGGTATCGCCATATAAAGCCAAACCCCGCCCCGAAGGCGATCGGACAACACGCCAAGGCGTGCCTCGAAAACCGGGGCGCGCCTTTTGGCATTCATGTCGGATCACACGGATATATCCCCGGGAGCGTTACCCCTCGTTAACCTTGCGTAGAGCTTCCTTATCTATTCTTCCTCCGGAATCGGAAGGTCATCGGTCCCGCGGGATGCCCCCGCAACGACCGATGCCACCAAATGCCTGCGGAAGCTTCTATGCCGGGTCTGACGCGCCTCATCTTCGCCGCCTCCTGTGTCACGGGCCTCATGACCGGCCACGCGCTTGCCGGCGCATGGCCGCAGGAAGCCGGAAAGACGCAGACCATCACCACCGTCACGGTGAGCCGCGCCACCGACGAGTTCGACGACAATGGCAGCAGCCGCGGCACGTCGCGCTTCCGCAAGGAGAGCGTCGAACTCTATGGCGAGTTCGGTATCGATGACGAAACGACGCTGATCACGAAAATCGAGGTATCCAACCTCCACCCCGAGCCGCCAGCCCAGAGCGCGAGCGGCTTCGGCAATACGGAGATCGGTGTCCGGCGGGAAATCTGGCGCGACGAGGATCAGGTCTTTTCGCTGCAGGCGTCGGCCTTGCTGCCCGGCCGTTCCCTTCTGACCTCGGAAGGCACGGATGCAGAAATTCGGGCCCTTTACGGCCATACCTTTCCGCTTTTCGGCTATCCCTCCTATATCGACGCCGAACTGGCCTATCGGCTGCGGACGAACGGCTACAAGGACGAGATCCGCCCGGATCTGACGCTGGGCGTTCACGCCAGCAGGAACTGGCTCCTGCTCCTCCAGTCGCTGAATGTCTTTTCGTCGGGCGACGGCTCCAACCTCGCCTATCAGGGACGGCAGCATAAGCTGCAGCTTTCCGCCGTCCGGCGCCTGACGGATTCGGTCTCTTTCCAGTTCGGCGGGTTCGCGACGGTCGCGGGCAGTCGCACCCCCGCCGAACGCGCCGTCATCGCGGCGATCTGGGTCAATTTCTGATCGCGATTTTCATTCAGTATTGAGGAGCGAGGCGGAGAAGACCGTCCGTTTCCGGCCGTTCGACCTCATGCTGCTGCGTGACGGGCGCGACGAGCCCATCCGCGCCATGCATCAAGGGCGCGCCCCAGCCCAGCACCGCGCAGAGGCACAACGCAATGATGGCTCCCTTGCGCCCCTTCGCCTGAAGTTCGGTCGATGCGATCCAGGACACCCCCGTCGCCACCAGCACAGCGGCCGGCATTCGGAAATCCACACCCCAGCCGAACAGGGCATTCGCACCGCACAGCATGACGGGAAGCGCGAGCGCAATGAACGCACCGCCCATATGACGCCTGCCCTGCCCGACGAACAGAACATATCCGAGCATGAAACCGACCAGCGGCGTCAGATAGAGCATCGGATAAAGCTGCGCCTCGAACATATCCCCGGGGGCAGCAACCAGCGAAGAAACGGGCTCCAGATAGAGCCGCAGGAACTCGACCGGGCTCGCCTCGAGGCTCGATACCAGACAGTAAAGACTGAACAGGACCAGAAAGGTCGGCAGGATCGAAACGAGGAAAAGCGCCGCGAACGCCCGGATGTCGCGCCGCGCCCCCGGATCCCTTAGCGGGACCAGAAAAGCAAGCACCGGAATGAAGACGGCTACCTCCGGCCGAACCAGCGCCAGCAACGGCAGAAACAGCCCGAACGTCATCTGGCTCTGCACATCCCCGTTCACGTCGAGCCTGTTGGCGGCGTAGACGAGCGTACCGAAGGCGAGCGCAAAGGGGATCGATTCATTCGCATTCACCGTCAGATAGACGACAAGCGGCTGCAGGGCGACGAGGGCGAGCAGTAAAACAGATTCCCATACCGCCCAGCGGTCGCTCTGCATCGCCCTGAAAAGCAATCCCAGAGAAAAGGCAGCGCCAAGCGAGGAAACCATGACGAGCGAAGCCTGCAAATTCCACATGCCCGGCAGCGCATGCAGCACCGCGACGACAAAGAGGGATATCCAGGCGTGAGGCGCCACCTCCATCTGGCCCGGCCGGTCGCTCCAGAACCCCTGCAGGGATGGCACCAGATGATGCAACGTGGGCAATTGCGCGGCCGCGAAAACGAAGAAAGCCAGCGCCGGCACGATGACGATGAATGCCGTTGTCGCCTTGCGCGGCGCCGGGAGCGCCGGGTTATTTGCCATTCGCGACCTCCCCCAATTGCGCAAGCGCATGCTTGGTCTGGAGGCTGGTGCCGTGTTCGGTCTTTTCCCAGTAGTGCGGCATCGTAATGAGCTGCCACAGCGCCTTGTAGGCTGCGACCGAATGCAGAACCCAATAGAAGGGCTGCAGGATGCCCTGAAGCACCAGATCGTAATAGCGTCGCTTGAGGGCGGCGATGATGCCGAAATAGACGAGGAAGAGATTGCCGACGATCAGATTGAACGCGGCAATGAAGGCGACGGGCTCGGGCAGAAAATCGCCCAGCCGGACCGAATGCGTCGTCAGGCCGATGATCGTCACCAGCCAGAAAAACGGATTGATGAGCATGACGAGCGGCGGCCCGCCCACAAAGAGCTGGAAACTCAAGAACCCCTTGGGGCCGATGGACTGCCACAGATGATAGGGATGGCGCATATGCACCAGCCATGTCTGCATATAGCCTTTCACCCATCGCGATCGCTGCTTGATCCAGCTCGGCAGAACGCCATTGGCTTCTTCATAGGTCGTCGAGTTGATCACGCCGACCGTATAGCCTTCCTGCGCGAAGCGGACGCCGAGATCGGCATCTTCCGTCACATTGTACGGATCCCAGGCCCCGACCTGACGCAACACCGAGACGCGAAAATGATTGGAGGTCCCGCCCAGCGGAATGGGAACCTGCAACCAGTCGAGCCCGGGCAGAAGAAAATCGAACCATTGCGAATATTCCAGCGTGAACATCCGCGTCAGCCAATTGTCCTGGCGGTTGAAATAATTCAGCCGCGCCTGCAGGCAGGCCACGCTGTCCGCCGACCGCCGGAAAGCGATAACCGCCTTTTTCAGCTGGTCCGGCTCCGGCATGTCCTCCGCGTCGTAGATGGTGGCGAATTCGCCGCGCGCGAAGGTGAGCGCATAATTGCAGGCTTTGGGTTTCGTTTTCGGCTCGGAATGCGGCACCCGAACGATTTCGAAACTGGCCGGCATGCCGAGTTCCTTGGCGGCGGCAATCGTCTCCTCGTCATCCTCCTCGAGGATGAACTTCACATCGAGCTTGGAGGCGGGATAGTCGAGCCCCTTCAGCGAATTGACCAGCAGCGGCAACACACTCGCTTCGCGATACATCGGCACCAGCACCGTATAGACGGGCAGGTCCTGGTCGCGGATCGCGCGGACATCGCCATCCGCGATCTGCACGTCCACATTCCGGTTCGCTCCCACCCAGGTGAGCAGAAACTTGAAAAGGAATGTCACGAGATAAAAGACGGTGAGGACCGCCATCGTCCCCACGAACATATCGCCGGGGCGCACCACGCAGAGCGCCAGATAGAGAATGCCCAGCGCGATCAGGCCGTTGCGCTGGGGAACGGTCATAGTGACCTTCGCGGAATGCTCCGGCATCCGGCTGTAAAGCGCATCGAGCGCCTGGGCGCTGTCCTCGTCCCGGAAGAGAAGCTGGGTCTGCCAGAAAATGTCATAGGGCGAGGTAACGACGAATGCATAGCCGTTGCGCCCGAAACGCATCCTCGCCCAGTCATGTTGCCGGGGCGTGACCGCCGTCGTCGCGAGAATGACGCGACCGCTTTCCCGCTGCCACGGGATGAGCCCCACGGACGCATAATCGTTCCGGTCTCCGTAGAAACACAGGCTGGGATCGACCGGGTGAACCTGCAGATTGACGAAAGGGAGACGCAGCACTTCCGCCAGCGTACGGAAATAGTCGATGGGCCGGACCATCCCCTTGCCCAGCAACACATGGCCGAGATGGGAGCCCCATCGGTCCTGCACATCCATGGCCGCCGCAAGCGTATCCGGCGTCAGCAGGCCCTTGGCCAGAAGGCGCTGTCCGACCTTGATATGCAAGGCCGACTGATCGCCCTTCGGCATCAGGGAAAGACCGGTGGATACGGGAGAGGATCTGCTCATTTCCAGCCCTTGACGGCGGCACGGGACAGTGGCGCACGGATAAGGGGAAATTAAGCAGGAACAGAGTTAAGAAAGCGGATACGCGGGCCACGAAACCGGCCCCGAAATGGCACCGCCGGAAAACAAAAACCCGCCGGAAACCGGCGGGTTTTGTGTGCGTCAGACTGGCATCCCCTAGGGGACTCGAACCCCTGTTTCCGCCGTGAGAGGGCGGCGTCCTGGACCACTAGACGAAGGGGACGCGGTCCGGTACGGGCGCCTCGTATATGACGGTTTGACGTCCCGGATCAAGTGCAATCGGCTTGAAGAGCCTCCTTGCACCAAGATTTTCGCTCTGCCCGCTTCGTCAGCTAGGGCTGCACCCTAAAACAATTCCTCCGCACTGCGTCAAACCACCGCATACAGCTCCCGGCTTGCGTAGTGATGTTCACGTACGGAGAAGATAATCTATTTATTTCCAATATGTTAAAGTGCACATATAACTCATTCCACCCCGCAAAATTATTTTGCGGCGCACAAGAATGAGTGTTGACAGATTGTCACGAGTGCGGGATATATAACTCACGAAACACAGTGATCGACCTCCTCCCCGATCGTGTTTCTTGAAGCCGCCAGCGCCTCTCCTCCCTCCTCCCCGGCGCTGGCGGCTCCCTCCCTTCCCCAAAATCTGATCGAGCGCGCAAAAGCGCCGTCACGCCCGACGCCATTCATGCGCCGGACGCCCGATTTGCCATGGGGACGTGTTTGAAAGCTGCGCCGAAGGCGGCGGAAACCGGCCTTACCTGGATGCCAGACCGGAAACGGGATTGAGACGGAAACGACCAAGCTCTTCGCCGGTCTTGGTGGACATGACGACGATTTCTTCCGCGCTGTCCGACCCGACGAGCACGGCCATCCGGTCGTCGGTCATGTTCATCGCCCGAACCTTCTGTCCGCGGGCGATATCCACCTCATGCGTCCCGAAATATCCCTTGGGATGCTCGACCGTCTTCGTATCGCCGGAGGAACGGTAGATCAGAACGCCGACCACGAAGGCAAAACCGATCACGAGAACCACGCCCATACCGACGACGACCAGCATCAGAAGGCGCATGTCCTGGGGCGGCGGGCCTGCGCCGTCCGGCGAATGGCCTTCCGGTGCCTCATCGCCCTGCCGGGCCGTTTCCATACCTTGCGGCCGGGCGTTATCGTCGGTCATGAACATCTCCAGAGATTCGAATGAAATGCCTCATAGCGATGCGGCTCAGCATACCACTCGGGACGGCAAGGTAACGGCATCGGACGAAACGGGCGCGCGCTACGGTTTCACCGTGACCGGCGAAGAGACCGGCACCCGGCTCGACAAATATCTTACCACGAGCCTCGCAGGCAAGGCGAAGGCGCCCGACGCGCCGCTTTCGCGCGCGCGTATCCGCCAGCTCCTCGAAACGGGGCAGGTTCTGCTGACCGCGAAGCCCGGCGATGCCGCCCGACCGGTCTCCGATCCGGCCTACAAGGTGCGCGAGGGCGAACATATCGTCGTGACCGTGCCCGCGCCCCGCCCTGCCGAGCCCGTCGGGCAGGAAATCCCGCTCGATATCCTTTATGAGGACGACGATCTCATCGTGATCGTGAAACCCGCCGGGCTGGTGGTGCATCCCGCGCCCGGCAATCCGGACATGACGCTCGTCAATGCGCTGATCGCGCATTGCGGCGAGCAATTGTCGGGGATCGGCGGGGAAAAGCGCCCCGGCATCGTCCACCGTCTCGACAAGGAGACGAGCGGCGTCATGGTGGTCGCCAAAAGCGACCGGGCGCATCAGGGCCTTGCCGCGCAATTCGCAGCGCATGGCCGGGACGGCAAGCTGGAACGCGCCTATACCGCGCTTGTCTGGGGCCGCCCCGAACCCGCATCGGGCACGGTGGACGCCCCCATCGCCCGCTCCCCCCAGAACCGGCGCAAGATGGCGACCGTGCGCTCCACGGCCGCCGGCGGCGCTCGGGAGGCGATCACCCATTACAAGACATTGAAAAGCTGGGGCGAACCGCCGCTCGTGTCGCTGGTGACCTGTCACCTGGAAACCGGGCGCACGCACCAGATCCGCGTTCACATGACCTCCATCGGCCACCCGCTGCTGGGGGATCCGCTTTACGGCGGCAGCCAGAAGACCCGGAAAGTGAAGCTACCGCCCGAAGCACAGAAGGCGCTGGAACGCCTCGACCGTCAGGCCCTCCACGCCCATTTGCTCGCCTTCGAGCACCCCGCCAGTCACGAGAAAATGCGTTTTGAAGCCTCTACACCTAATGATATTAATGACTTGATAGGTAAATTAGAACAAGTATAATTACTAACAAAGGTCCTTTTCTCGCCGGGTTTCCTCCCCATATTGGGGAGGCTGTCAGACCGGCCGCGGCCCGAAGGGCCCCTTTTCAAGGGAAGCGGACCGACTTGTTTGAACGTCAGCGGATACCGGCGCTTCTGCCGGCGATCCAGATTGAGGGGTTCTCATGGCTACGAAACTCGCCCCGGCGCCTAACCCGGAAGGCAGCCTGTCGCGCTACCTGCAGGAAATCCGCAAATTTCCGATGTTGGAGCCGCAGGAAGAGTACATGCTCGCCAAGCGCTGGAAGGAGCATGAAGATTCGGAAGCCGCCCACAAGATGGTGACGAGCCATCTGCGCCTCGTGGCGAAGATCGCTATGGGCTATCGCGGCTATGGCCTGCCCATCGGCGAAGTCATTTCCGAAGGCAATGTCGGCCTGATGCAGGCGGTGAAGCGCTTCGAGCCGGAAAAAGGCTTCCGGCTCGCCACCTATGCCATGTGGTGGATCCGCGCCTCCATTCAGGAATACATCCTGCGCTCCTGGTCGCTCGTGAAGATGGGCACCACGGCTGCGCAGAAGAAGCTCTTCTTCAACCTGCGCAAGGTGAAGGGCCAGATCCAGGCCATCGAGGATGGCGATCTGCGGCACGAGCAGGTCGCGGAGATCGCCGACCGCCTCGGCGTGACCGAGGACGAGGTCATCTCCATGAACCGCCGCATGGCGGGCCCCGACAACTCGCTCAACGCACCGCTGCGCCAGGACAGCGAAAGCGGCGAGTGGCAGGACTGGCTGGTGGACGAGGCACCCGACCAAGAATCGGAACTCGGCGACAGCGAGGAAATGAATCTGCGCCGCGAAATGCTGGCCACCGCCATGCAGTCGCTGAACGAGCGCGAGATGCACATCCTCACCGAGCGCCGCCTGAAGGACGAGCCGGCCACGCTGGAAGAGCTGAGCCAGGAATACGGCATCAGCCGCGAGCGCGTGCGCCAGATCGAGGTGCGCGCCTTCGAAAAGCTGCAAAAGGCGATGAAGAACGCCATGCGCGAGCAGGCCGACGCCCGCAAGGAAGCGCTGGAAACCCAGTAACGGAACGCCGAACATGACGGCCTGCCTGTGCATCGGGCAGGCCGTCATTCATTTCCGCCTCCTTCCCGCAACAGGGAGATCCTGCATTTGGGACAGTCCGACAGCGAAGGTCATACCGGCCGTGCCTTCCGCGGAATCATGAAATCGGAGACGGCGCTTGCCATCCTCGCCGTCCTGGCAATTTTCTATACGGCTTATGCCGCGCAGAACCTGATCGCCCCCATTACGGCATCGGTCGTGGCAAGCTTCATCCTGAGCCCGATCCTGCGTATGCGCCTTTTTCGGCGTCTTCCGGCGGCCCTCGTTTCAGCCGTTCTGGTCATCACACTGATCGCCACATTCTGCCTCGGCGTCTTCCTCCTCTACGGCCCGGTTTCCGAGTGGGCGCAGAAAATCCCCGAGGCTCTGAACCGGCTGCGCCACGACACGGCCGCCTTCAGCGAACCGGTCCAGCAGATGCAGGAGGCCTCCGAAACGGTGGAAGAGGTTGCGCGCTCCATGGGGAGCAAACAGCCCGCGCAAACCGTCATCGTGCGCGAGCCCGGCCTTCTGCAGCAATTGATGGCCGTCGCCGGCCAGAAAGGCGCCTCGATCCTCGTCTTCTTCGTGCTGCTCTATTTTCTGCTCACGTCGATCGAAGTTCTCTATTCGCGGATCGTGAGCTCGGTTGAGAAAGCGGGCGAAAAGGAGAAGGCGCGGCGCATTCTGCGAACCATCGAGCGCGAAATATCGCACTATCTGGCGTCGATCACGCTCATCAATATCGGCCTGGGCGCCGTCATCGGTTTGAGCATGTGGGCGCTGGGGCTTCCCGATCCGCTGCTCTGGGGCGCCCTCGCCGCGCTATTCAATTTCGTGCCTTATGCGGGCGTCATCGCCGGCATGGCGCTCACCGGCTTTGCCTCCTATATCGCCTTCGGCAATCTCGCCGATGCCTTTTACGCCCCGCTCATCTACTTCTTCTGGAACGCCATCGAGTCGCAGATCGTGACGCCGACCATCCTCGGCAAGCGCCACACGCTGAACGCAGCCATCGTGTTCGTGTCGATCGTCTTCTGGGGCTGGTTATGGGGCGTGATCGGCGCGGTGCTCGCCGTCCCGATCCTCGTCATCGCCAATGCCATCTGCGCCCATGTGGAGCATCTGAAACCGATCAGCTATTTCATCGACGGGTCGCCCCGGCCGCATACGCCGCTGCCGGAGTGAGGCCGCGCGTCAATCCGCGACGACGCCCGTGCCGACCGGACAGCTCACGCCGGTGCCGCCCAGCCCGCAATAGCCGTCGGGATTCTTGGCCAGATATTGCTGGTGATAATCCTCGGCGAAATAGAATTCGGGCGCATCGAGGATTTCCGTCGTGATCTCGCCGATCCCGCGCTTTGAAAGCTCCGCCTGATAGGCCGCCCGCGCCGCTTCCGCCGCGTCGCGCTGCGCATCGGAAAAGACATAGATGCCCGAGCGGTATTGCGTGCCGACATCGTTCCCCTGACGCATGCCCTGTGTCGGGTTGTGGCTCTCCCAGAACACCTTCAAAAGCTGCTCGTAACTCACCTTTTTCGGGTCGTAGACGACGAGCACGACCTCATTGTGCCCGGTCTGCCCGGTGCAGACTTCCCGGTAGGTCGGGTTGGGCGTGTAGCCCGCCGCATAACCGACGGCAGTGACGTAAACGCCGGGAATATCCCAGAAACGCTTTTCCGCGCCCCAGAAACAGCCAAGGCCGAACATGGCCTTCTCGGCCCCGGCCGGGTAAGGCCCCTTGAGGGCCGCGCCATTGAGGAAATGCGTTTCGGCGGTCGGGATGGCCTCGCCGCGGCCCGGAAGGGCCTCGTCGCGGGCGGGCATCTCTGCGGATTTGCGCATGGAGAACATGAAAACCTCCCTCGCCCGTTTGTGGGGCGCACGGTGTTGATGTCGTCTTATCCCGCAAGATAGTGCGCCTTGAGCCAACTCAAAAGGCTTGCACGGCGGCCCGCGCCCCACTAAAACCGTGAACATGATTTACATTTTTCCCGATAGCGGCGAATTCTCGCCCGCGGTGGCGCAGAACAGGGCGCGCAAGATGCGCGAAATCCTGTCCGTGGCGCTGGATCTCGCGGTGGAAGGCGGGCTCGACAATCTGACGCTGCACGGGCTGGCCGACCGCATGGGCCGCTCCGTCGCCGCCGTCTATCGCTACTACCCGTCCAAGGAGGCGGTGGTGCGTGAGCTGCAACGGCTGGTCGCCACCCATATCGGCGTGCTGAACGCGGACACCGCCGAGCGGATCGACGACTGGGCACGCGAAAAAGACCTGTCGAAACAGGACCTTGCACTGGCGCAGGTGATCGGCTCGGCCAAGACCTACGAACTTTTCGCCCTCGCCTCGCCCGCCGAGTTCGGCCTCGTGACGCACTATCTCGGCAATCCGGCGGACGTTCTGCCGGAGCAGGATGTGCGCATGGTCTTCGACGTGACGCGCGAAAACCTGAAGCGGCTGGCCGAATTCATCGCCGACGCGCAGGATAAGGGCGCCATCGGACCGGGCGATGCGCGCGAGCGGACGCTGATGATCTGGGGGGCCCTGCAGGGCACGATCCAGCTTCTGAAGGTGACGCGGCGCGGCGCGGCCTGGGGCGAGGCGGAGACGCTGCCCGACGCCACACTGCATGCGCTGCTGCAAGGTTGGGGAGCCTCAAAAGCGAGATTGAACATAGTTTCGAGCGAGATTGAGCGAGAGGCTCTCGCAGCCCCGACAAGACAGGTGCGCGATCTCCTGACACCCGAAAAAACATCGACGCCGAAAGCGGCGGACTAATCCCCAGGGAGGATAAAATGACGGAACATGATCTGGTCATCCGCGGCGGGACGATCGTGGACGGCACGGGCGGCGACCCCTTTACCGGGGATATCGCCATCGACGGCGACAAGATCAGCGAAGTCGGCGAAGTGACCGGCAAGAGCAAGCGCGAGATCGACGCGACCGGCCTGATGGTCACGCCGGGCTTTGTGGATATCCACACCCATTACGACGCGCAGGCGACCTGGGACCCCTATCTCACCCCCTCCTCGCAGCATGGCGTGACGACGGTGGTGATGGGCAATTGCGGCGTCGGCTTCGCGCCGGTGAAGCCGGAATCGCGCGACGAACTCATCGACCTCATGGAAGCGGTGGAAGATATCCCCGGCGCGGCGATGCATGAGGGCATCAAATGGGAATGGGAAAGCTTTCCCGAATATATGGACGCGCTCGACAAGCGCAGCTATGCCGTCGATATCGGCGCGCAGATGCCGCATTGCTCGCTCCGCGTCTATGTGATGGGCAAGCGCGGCATCGACAATGAGCCGGCGACGCCCGACGACATCGCGAAGATGCGCGACCTCACCTATGAAAGCCTGAAGGCGGGCGCGCTCGGCTTTTCCACCTCGCGCACCGACCTCCACAACACGCTGCAGGGCGATCCCGTGCCCGGCACGCTGGCGGCGACCGACGAACTCTTCGGCATCGCGGACGCGCTGAAAGCCTATGGCGGCGGCGTCTTCCAGATCGCGGCGACGCATCGCGAGATGGAAAAGGAATTCGACTGGATGCTGAAAATGGCGAAGGACACCGGCCGCATGGTGACCTTCCAGATCCAGCAGATCGACGAAGCGCCGGACCTCTACAAGAAGATGCTCGACCATCTGGACGAGGCGCGTGCGCAGGGCGTCACCAATATTCGCGGCCAGCATTCCGGACGGCCCGTCGGCCTGCTGATGGGCTGGCAGACCTCGGTGCATCCCTTCATCGGCTTCCCGGAATACCGGCCCTATGCGCAGATGCCCTTCAAGGAGCGGCTTGAGAAACTGAAGGATCCGGCGGTGCGCGCGGAAATCACCGGCGGCAAGAATGTCGACAAGCTCGGCGATTTCGGCACCTTCATCACCACGAGCTTCCACAAGATGTATCCGATGGGCGAGCAGGAAAACTACGAGCCCGCGCCGGAAGATTCCATCGCCGCCATCGCGGAACGCGAGGGCAAGACGCCGGCGGAAGTCGCCTATGACGCGATGATGCTGAATGACGGCCAGGCGATGCTCTATTTCCCGCTCTTCGGCTATTCGACCAACGACTACACCGCGATCGAGGCAACGCTGCGCCACCCGCAGACGGGCCTCAGCCTCGCCGATGGCGGCGCGCATGTCGGCGCGATCTGCGACGGCGGCACGCCCACCTTCATGCTGACGCATTGGGCGCGCGACCGTTCGCGCGGCGCGAAGCTGCCGATCCAGGACATCATCCGTATCCAGACGAAGGACACGGCGGAGCAATACGGTCTTTTCGACCGGGGCGTGCTGAAGCCCGGCATGAAGGCGGATGTGAATGTGATCGACTTCGAGAACCTCACTTTCACCCACCCGGAGATGCGCTTCGACCTGCCCGCCGGCGGCCGCCGCCTCTGGCAGGGCGCGAAGGGCTATCGCGCGACGATCCTGTCGGGCGTGACGGTGTCGGAAAACGACGAACCGACCGGCAACCTGCCCGGCCACCTCATTCGCGGCGAACAGCCGGCGCCCGCCGCGTAAGCAGAGGACGATGCTTCGAGACGCGGCTTCGCCGCTCCTCAGCATGAGGCATACATAAAAAAACCCTCATCCTGAGGAGGGCCGCAAGGCCCGTCTCGAAGGATGGCCACCGCGTAAGACGTAACAACAACACCCCTTCCGGACGCGGGCCTTCGGGCCCGCGTTCTTCCTGAGTATATCGTTTCATGGATTTCCTGATTTCCGTCTTCGCCGACGCGCTGCCGTCCGGCCCCGACCTGGCGCTCGCCTTCGCGGCTGTGCTGTTTTCCACCACGCTGAAAGCCTTTGCCGGTTTCGGCTTCGGCCTTTCCGTGGTGCCGCTGCTGTCGCTCATCATGCATCCGGCTCAAGCCGTGCCCATGGCGCTGATGCTCGACCTCATCGGCTCCTCGCAGCTCGTGCCCATGGCGCGCAAAAAGGCCGACTGGAAATCGCTGAAACTGCTCGTGCCCGCCGCCTTCGTCTGCATCCCCTTCGGCATCTATGCGCTGAGCGTGGTGCCCGGCGACAGTCTCAGGATCGCCATTGCCGCGATCCTGCTCGCGACGGTGGCGCTGATGGCGACGGGCGCACGCCTGCCGGAACACCTCCCCGTCCCCGCCGTGCTGGGCGTGGGCGGACTTGCGGGCGCGCTGTCGGGCGGCATGGCCATGCCCGGACCGCCCGTCATGGTCTATTTCCTCGCCCGCCCCGTGACGGCGGCGGTCAACCGCTCCTCGCTGCTGATGTTCTTCTTCTTCACCGATGTGGGATCGATTGCGACGGGGCTTGTCTCAGGCATTGTGGGACTGAAGATCGTCCTGCTCGCCATCATGCTGAGCCCGGCGCTCATCCTCGGCAATGTCGCGGGCCACTGGCTCTTCGGCAAGGCGCATGAAACGCTCTACCGCCGCATCGCGCTGAGCCTGCTGACGATCATCGCCGTGGTGACGCTGGTGGAAGCGATCAGGGGTTGAATCGAATCTTGAGCAGATGCGGGCTGGTGGTCCAGGCAGCAGGATCCCAAACCTGTGCCCGGAAGGGCCATGTCACAGCTTCAAAAAGTGCTTCATCGGCAATGAAAAGTCGTATGGCGACAATCCCCCAGACAGTAGCGGCTACCGCCACGTAGAACACGAATGCGGATCTGGGAAATTTCGCCTCGAAGGTGAAGGCCGCCAAAGCCGCATACAAGCCAAAAAAACCGACCAGACTTACCGCCGCCTTGCAGGGTATCATCACGAGCAAGCCATAGAGTGGCGGAGTTATCAGATACGCCACCACCAGCATATTTCGCCGAAGCGCAGTCGTTTCCTTTGAGGACATATAGGCGAACACCGCCGCAGGAATGGCGACGACCGTGAGCGCAATCCCGGTCAGAACATAGCCAAGTATCGGGACTTCGCTCATCGCGAATCCCATGATCGTCCACAGAAAGGCAACCGGAAAGCCGACGATCAGCGTGAACACCGCCATCCAGAATATTCCGGCACGCGTCCCTGGCTCGACAATCGCCCGACCGCCGAAGAAAGCAATATAGACGATCACGAGTTGGGTAAACGGAAACACGAACCAAATACCGATCACGGCGCGCGACGACGACAGATGGAGTTGCACACTCGCCAGCATGAAGAAAACGCCCAGCGCGAAAATGGCCGCAGCCCATTTCAGTTTTTCTGCACCGTACTCTGACAATATTGTTTCTCCCTTCCGTGACTGAATTCGTTGCCCGCGCTTCGGATTTCACGACGTCCCGTCAATTCTCATTCTACCCGAACCAGTCCGCCAGCTCCTCCCACGGCCCTAGCGACCAGTAGCGCGTCGCGGCGCCCGAGGGCGAGGTGAGCACGAAAGTGACGGGCTCCCCCGGTATGTCCGGCTGGCGGCCATAGGCGATCCTGCCCGTCGGCTTGCCGAGATAAAAGCTCGCCGCCTTCTTGCTGGTGAAGGCGATGGCTTGCGGCCTCGCCTTTGCCAGCCGCTCATGCAGACCCGCTGCGTCGAAATCATGCGCTGCGATTTCATGATCCATGCCGGAGCCGGTTTTGGAGACATCGGTAAAGCCGATACCGAGTTTCGTCAGTTCCCGGAACTCCTGCGGGGCGAAACGGCGAGGCGTGAGGCCGACCTCATGCAGCGTGCGCCAGAAGCGGTTTTGTGGATGCGCATAGTAGGCGCCCTCCGCCGCCGAACGCGTGCTGGGCGCGGTGCCGATGAAGACGAGCCTGAGGCCCGGCTTCAGCATGTCGGGGAGAACGGGTTTCGGCGGCATGGCCGGATCAGATCTCTTCCGGCGCGCAGCCGAATTTCAGGAGGTTGCCGTGCGGGTCCCAGACATAGAATTCCTTCATGTTCCAGGGCCGGACCTCGAAATCGGAAATGCGCTCGCCGCCGATGGGGTCGGTCCCGATGCCCGCTTTCGCATATTCCGCATACAGCGCCGGCACCTGCCCGCCCCTGATGTAGCAGGAGGTGTTTTCGGGATGGATGCGGTCGTCGGCGAGCCAGAAATGAAGCTCCATGTCGTCGCGCTTCACGATGAGATAATCGCCATAGCGCTCCGCCGCGAAGCCGAGCTTCTCCGTATAGAAGCGTTGCGACTGATCGAGGTCGAGCGAGGCGAGAACGGGAATGGCGCGGGCGTAATCGGTCATGGCGTTCCGTGGATTTGAAGCGAGTGGGTTTCGGGAGCAGATGCGGGACGGCATCTATAATCTAACATATCATGTCGTCCCGGCACTTGTTGCCGGGACCCACTCTCGGACCCGCAGGCGATGAGCTATTTCGTCTACATCCTCGCGAGCCGCAAGCACGGTACGCTTTACATCGGCGTGACGAACGACCTTGCCCGGCGTGTTTGGGAACATCGGGAGGGAAAAGGTTCGCACTTTACCGCGAAGCACAAGGTTCACCGCCTCGTCTATGTCGAACCCTTCGAGGCAATCGAACGGGCGATCCAGCGTGAAAAGACAATGAAGGAATGGCCGCGCGCGTGGAAGATAAGGCAGATCGAGAAGGACAATCCCGAGTGGGACGATCTCTACGACCTGCTGAACCGATAGGCGAGTAGGCCCCGGGAACAAGTCCCGGGGCGACATAGGAGGTTAAAATGCAGGTGTCGTCCCGGCACTTGTTGCCGGGACCCAATCACGGATCGGCAGGAGCAAAGCTGCTTTGTTCATCTCCTCGCAGGCGACAAAACGCGAAAGAGGAGCCGTCGAAGGGGGCAATCGCGACGACCTGCTAAACCGACAGGCGAGTAGGCCCCGGGGATAAACCCGGGGCGACACTTCGTTTTATCAGGAGCCGCCCAGCGCCTTGTTGGCCTGCTTGTTCGCGGCGTCCGCCTCTTCCAGATAGATCTCGCCACCGGAATTGCGGAACTCGCCCGCCTTTTCTGCCATGCCGCTTTCGGCATAGTCGCGCACTTCCTGCGTGATCTTCATGGAGCAGAATTTCGGCCCGCACATGGAACAGAAATGCGCGACCTTGTGCGCTTCCTTGGGCAGCGTCTGGTCGTGGAACTCCTTGGCGCGTTCCGGGTCGAGGGCGATGTTGAACTGGTCTTCCCAGCGGAACTCGAAGCGCGCGCGGCTGAGCGCATCGTCGCGGATCTGCGCCGCCGGATGGCCCTTGGCGAGGTCGGCGGCATGGGCCGCGATCTTGTAGGTGATGACGCCTTCCTTCACGTCCTGCCGGTCCGGCAGGCCGAGATGCTCCTTGGGCGTCACATAGCAGAGCATGGCGCAACCGAACCAGCCGATCATCGCCGCGCCGATGCCGCTCGTGATGTGGTCGTAGCCCGGCGCAATGTCCGTGGTGAGCGGGCCCAGCGTGTAGAAGGGCGCGCCGCCGCAGTGTTTCAGCTGCTTGTCCATATTGACCTTGATCTTGTGCATCGGCACATGACCCGGCCCCTCGATCATCACCTGACAGCCCTTCTTCCAGGCGATCTGCGTCAGCTCGCCCAGCGTTTCGAGCTCGGCGAACTGCGCCTCGTCGTTCGCATCCGCGATGGAACCGGGGCGAAGCCCGTCGCCCAGCGAGAAGGAGACATCGTAAGCGCGCATGATGTCGCAAATATCCTCGAAGTGTTCGTAGAGGAAACTCTCCTTGTGATGCGCGAGGCACCATTTCGCCATGATGGAACCGCCGCGCGAGACGATGCCCGTCACGCGCTTGGCGCTAAGCGGCACGTAAGCCAGACGCACGCCCGCATGGATGGTGAAATAGTCCACCCCCTGCTCCGCCTGCTCGATCAGCGTGTCGCGGAAAACCTCCCAGGTGAGGTCCTCGGCGACGCCGTCCACCTTTTCGAGCGCCTGATAGATCGGCACCGTGCCGATGGGCACCGGCGAATTGCGGATGATCCATTCGCGCGTGTTGTGAATGTTGCGGCCCGTGGAGAGGTCCATCACCGTGTCCGCGCCCCAGCGGATGGCCCAGACCATCTTGTCGACCTCTTCCGCCACGGAGGAGGCGACGGCGGAATTGCCGATATTGGCGTTGATCTTCACCAGGAAGTTGCGGCCGATGATCATCGGCTCCAGTTCCGGATGGTTGATGTTGGCCGGGATGATGGCGCGGCCCTCGGCGACTTCCTTGCGCACGAATTCCGGCGTGATGAACTCCGGAATGTCCGCGCCGAAGCTCTCGCCCTCGGCGATCTTGTGCCCGGCATTGGCGAGCGCCTGCTTGCGGCCGAGATTTTCGCGCTCGGCAATATAGGCCATCTCGGCGGTGACGATGCCGGCGCGCGCATATTCGAGCTGCGTCACCATCTCGCCCGGCTTGCCGCGAAGGGGCCGGTGGCGCAGAGGAAATTCGCGGGCGAGATGCGACGCGCCGACATTGCCATTGTCTTCCGGCTTCACTTCGCGGCCGTCATAAGCCTCCACGCCGCCGCGCGCCGTCACCCAATCCGTGCGCGGACGTTGAAGGCCCGCTTCGACGTCGATGATCGCCTGCGGGTCCGTATAGGGGCCGGAGGTGTCGTAGACGCGCAAGGGCGGCTCTTCCGCGCTCGGATGCAGCGCGATCTCGCGGAACGGCACCCGGATGTCGGGAAAGCCCTCCGGCGCGGTATGGGTTTTGGTGCTGGCGGGAAGCGGCCCGGCGGTCACTTCCATATGCTCGATAGTCGGCTTGACGTTCATCGCAGGACTCCCTTGGGCGTATGCCCCTGGAAATCCGGGAAAAATGGCGCGAAAGCGGCTGACCGGACGTCTGTCCACACGATACCCGGCAGGTCCCGTCCCTTCGCCGGCATGACCCGGATCAGGTGGTAAGGGTGGTGAACCGGTATCAGGTTCATCTCAGCCGGCTGCCGCCGGCCCCCCTCGGTGATAGGCGCAGTGTGACTCTGGCAAGGCGCAAGGTAAAGGGGCGACATGACAACACATAATCATGGATGCGCCCTGCACGGATGCGGCCTAGACTCCCGTGAGTCGTTCGCCTGCCGAAGGGCGGATGGCGGGCTTGTGGCAGAGCCTTTTCATGAACCAAGGCTGGGGAGAGAGCCGAATGATGTCATCAATGCCGTTCGAACTGTCCGTACTCGTCTGGAGCGCGGCGCTTCTGTTCATTCTCATCGTGATCTACGCCAATGCCAATGTGTCCGCCATGGGCATGCAATGGGGCATCGGCAATCGCGACGAAGGATCCACCGCCGCCGGCGCGGGCCCCCGCGCGAAACGGGCCGCGTCGAACCTGATCGAGAATTTGCTGATCTATGCCTGCCTCGTCATTCCGGCGCATCTGACGGGCATCCATACGAACCTGACCGTGCTGGGCGCGGAACTGTTCCTGATCGGGCGCATCGCCCATGCGCTGGTCTACACGACCGGGCTCACCTTTCTCGGCATCCGCACCATCGCCTGGGCGGTCGCGGTGATCGGCTATCTGATCATCTTCTATGAAATCGTGACCTTCTGACGGGAAGGCCCGGATCGCTTCCAGGGGGCGCCGCGTTTGTCGCGGCGCCCTTTTTCATGGCTGCGCGACGGCGAAAAGGAAGATGAGCGACACGCCGTTATTGAGCGCATGAAGCGCAATGCCCGGCCAGAGCGACCGGCTCTTCATGTAGAGGAACATGAGCGCCGCCCCGAGCAACAGCACCTGCGCGGTGGTCACCACGGCAACGACGCCGCCGGCCAGCGCATATTGTAGATGGATCGCCGCGAAACCGAGCGTGGCGATCCCCGCCGCGACCAGTCGCGGCATGTGACGCGAAAGTCCCTGATAAAGCGCGCCGCGAAAGGCCACTTCCTCCAGAAAGGGCGCAATCGCAACGACCAGCAGGGCCGAGCCCGCCGCCCAGAGCGTTTCCTTGCCGACAAGGCCGTCCATCGTCCGGTAGCTTGCCTCGATCGTCGCCTCGTCGAGAAAGGTCATGAGCCAGACGCTGAGGCCCTTGAGCGCGAAGAAAAGCAGCAGGACCAGCGCGAACCAGCCCCCGCCCGCCCGGACGAGACCGATCCCCGACGGCGTGATCCGCCGCCCGCGCAGCAGATGGACGATCCAGAGCAGCATCGCCAGATAGCCGCAGAAGCCGCTCACCACGACCATATGATTGCGGAAGGGATCGTGCTGAATCTTCCAGAGAAGGTCCTGAACCGTGCCGTCCCCCGTGAGATAGAGCACGGCGCCATAGCCGATCACGCCGAGGAACTGTCCGACCAGCGTGGCGGCGATGATGATGAACGCATCGCGCAGCCGGAACCCGTGCACGCCCTCTTCTGCGCCCTCCGGCGCCCCGTCGGCGTCCGGCGGCAGCGCCGCCTCGGCGGGCGGCACGGCCGCCCTCGTGCTGTCGGGACCCCACACCATCCTGTCGTCCTTCCGTCAGTCCTCGAAGGGATCCTTCATCAGGATCGTGTCCTCGCGCTCCGGCGAAGTGGACAGAAGCGTGACCGGGCATTCGATCAGCTCTTCGATATGGCGCACATATTTGATCGCCTGCGCGGGCAGCTCACCCCATGTGCGTGCGCCGAAAGTGGTTTCCTGCCAGCCTTCCAGCGTCTCGTAGACGGGTTCCACGCGCGCCTGCAACGCCGCGCCGCCGGGCAGATAGTCCAGCACCTGCCCGTCGAGCCTGTAGCCGGTGCAGATCTTCACCTCGTCGAATCCGTCCAGCACGTCGAGCTTGGTGAGCGCGACGTCGGTGATGCCGCTCGTCTTGATCGCCTGGCGCACCAGCACCGCGTCGAACCAGCCGCAACGGCGCTTGCGCCCCGTCACCACGCCGAATTCGCGGCCCCGCTCGCCGAGACGCTGGCCGACCTCGTCGTCGAGTTCGGTCGGGAACGGCCCCTCGCCCACGCGCGTCGTATAGGCCTTGGTGATGCCGAGCACCGTATCGATGGCCGCCGGCCCCATGCCGGAGCCGGTCGCCGCCTGCGCGGAGACCGTGTTGGAAGAGGTCACGTAAGGATAGGTGCCGTGGTCGATGTCGAGCAGCGTGCCCTGCGCACCCTCGAACAGGATGCGGCTACCCTTGCGGCGCTCCCCGTCCAGCAGACGCCAGACCGAATCCATGTAGGGCAGGATTTCCGGCGCGATCTCCTTGAGCTGCGCGGTGAGCTTTTCCCCGTCGACCGGCTCCTGACCGAGGCCGCGGCGCAGCGCATTGTGATGCGCCAGCATCTTTTCCACCTTGTCGGCCAGCGCGTCGAGGTCCATCAGGTCCATCACGCGCAGCGCGCGGCGGCCCACCTTGTCTTCATAGGCCGGGCCGATGCCGCGCTTGGTGGTGCCGATCTTGGTGCCGCTGTTGGAGTTTTCGCGGATCTCGTCGAGTTCGCGGTGGAGCGGCAGGATGAGCGTCGCATTCTCCGCGATCCGCAGCCGCTCGGGACCGATCTTCACGCCCTGCTCCCGCAGCCGGCCGATCTCGTCCAGCAGCGCCCAGGGATCGACCACGACGCCATTACCGATGACGGAGAGCTTGCCTTCGCGCACCACGCCCGACGGCAGCAGCGACAGCTTGTAGGTCACGCCGTCGATCACCAGCGTATGGCCCGCATTGTGCCCGCCCTGAAAACGCACCACCACATCGGCGCGCTCCGACAGCCAGTCCACAATCTTGCCCTTGCCCTCGTCGCCCCATTGGGAGCCGACAACCGCTACATTCGCCATCGCTTCTCAGCCTTTGAAATTCAGTGGCCGGCGCTCCGCAGCCCGGATTCCCGAAAAACCGGATCGCCAGACACGCCAAAAGCCCCGCGCCTTGCCGGCCGGGGCTTTTCGAGGTTCTAGCGCATGGGGGGATGAAAGGCCAGCGCACTTTGCAAACGGCGGATCCCCTGCCGATTCGCCCTCTTCCGTCATTGCGGGGAGGCCAGGCCGACGACGCAATCCAGCACGGGATTTGCCGCCCTGGATTGCCGCGCGCCCCGACGGGCGCTCGCAGTGACAAAGGAAAAGGGCGGCCCGAGGACCGCCCTTTCCGCATTCCGTAACGCCGATTCGGCTCAGAAGTTCATGCTCTTGGCCGAAACAACATTCGGCAGGGCCTCGATCTTGTCGAGCACGTCCTGTTTGACTTCGCTGTCCACCTCGATGAGGCAGATGGCGCCGCCACCTTCCTTTTCGCGGCCGAGATTGAAGTTGGCGATATTGATGCCCGCTTCGCCCAGCGTGGAGCCGATGGAACCGATGAAGCCCGGCTTGTCATTGTTGGTGACATAGAGCATGTGCTCGCCGAGGGCTGCTTCCATATCCACGCCCTTCACCTGAATGAGACGCGGCAGTCCGCCCGTGAAGACCGTCCCGGCAACCGAACGCTCCTGACGCTCCGTCTTCACGGTGAGGCGGATATAGGTTTCATACGCGCCCTGCTGCTCGCGCTTCACCTCTTCCACCTTGATGTCGCGTTCCTTCGCGATCACCGGGGCGGAGATCATGTTGACGTCCGACAGCAGCGGCTTCAGCAGACCGCAAAGCAGCGCGTTCGTCAGCACGCGCGTGTTCATCTCCGCGACATCGCCTTCATACTCGATCTTGACGCCGGAAATGCCGGTCTCCGTCGCCTGGCCGGCGAAGGAGCCGAGCTGTTCGGCAAGCTTGATGAAGGGCGAGAGCTTCGGCGCTTCGTCGGCGGAGACCGCCGGCACGTTGATCGAGTTCACGATCGCGCCCGTCAGCAGATAGTCCGAAATCTGTTCGGCCACCTGAAGCGCCACGTTTTCCTGCGCTTCGGAAGTGGAAGCGCCCAGATGCGGCGTGCAGACGACGTTTTCCATGCCGAACAGCGCATTGTCCTTGGCCGGCTCTTCCTCGAACACGTCGAGCGCCGCGCCCGCGACCTGACCGCTTTCCAGCGCCGCCTTGAGATCGGCCTCGACGATGAGACCGCCGCGCGCGCAGTTGATGATGCGCACGCCCTTCTTGCACTTCGCCAGCGCCGCGCCGTCGATGATGTTGCGCGTCTTGTCGGTAAGCGGCGTGTGCAGCGTGATGAAGTCCGCGCGGCCCAGCAGCTCGTCGAGCTCGACCTTCTCGATCCCCATATCGCCCGCGCGCTCCGGCGTCAGGAAGGGGTCGAAGGCGACGACCTTCATGCGCAGGCCCTTGGCGCGGTCGATGACGATGGAGCCGATATTGCCCGCACCGATGACACCGAGCGTCTTGCCGGTGACTTCGACGCCCATGAATTTCGACTTTTCCCACTTGCCCGCATGGGTGGAAGCGTTGGCATCCGGGATCTGGCGGGCAAGCGAGAGCATCATCGCGATGGCATGCTCGGCGGTGGTGATGGAATTGCCGAAAGGCGTGTTCATCACGATGACGCCGGCCGCCGTCGCGGCGGGAAGATCGACATTGTCGACGCCGATACCGGCGCGGCCGACGACCTTCAGCTTCTTCGCGGCTTCGATGACGGGCGGCGTCACCTTGGTCGCGGAGCGGATGGCGAGACCGTCATACTCGCCGATGATCTTGATGAGCTCTTCCTTGTCGAGGCCGGGCTTCACGTCGACCTCGATACCGCGATCCTTGAAGATCTGCGCGGCGGCGGGGGAAAGCTTGTCGGAAATCAGAACCTTGGGCATTCATGCCTCCCTGGAACTTCTGGGTTCAATTGAATTCAGTGATCGTCATTGCGCGGCTGCATCGAGCGGGAGCAATCATCCTTCGAGACGGCCCTTCGGGCCTCCTCAGGATGAGGGCTGTTTTTCCGCCTCCTCATGCTGAGGAGCGGCGAAGCCGCGTCTCGAAGCACCTCGCAATGACGGGAACTGTGTCTGGAAAACTCAGGCCGCTTCGAGCGAGGCGAGCGCTTCGGCGAAGGCCCAGTCGAGCCAGGGCATCAGCGCTTGCATGTCGGACACCTCGATGGTGGCGCCCGCCCAGATGCGAAGACCGGCCGGTGCGTCGCGATAGCCGTTCACATCCATCGCCACGCCTTCGCTTTCGAGCAGCGAGGACATCTTCTTGGCAAACGCCGCCTGATCGTCCTCGGAGAGCGAGGCGACCTTGGGGTCCACGACCTTGAGGCAGACGGAGGTGTTGGAGCGCGTCTCCACCTTCTCGGCGAGGAAGTCGACCCACGGCGTCCGCTCGACCCATTCCGCTATCACCGCGGTATTGGCGTCGGCGCGCGCGATGAGCGCCTTCAGCCCGCCGATGGAATCGGCCCAGTCCAGCGCGTCGATATAGTCTTCCACGCAGAGCATGGAGGGCGTGTTGATCGTCTCGCCCTTGAAGATGCCTTCGATGAGCTTGCCACCCTTGGTGAGACGGAAGATCTTCGGCAGCGGCCATGCGGGCGTGTAGCTTTCCAGCCGTTCCACCGCGCGAGGGCTGAGGATCAGCACGCCATGCGCGGCCTCGCCGCCCAGCACTTTCTGCCAGGAGAAGGTGACGACATCGAGCTTCGGCCAGGCGAGATCCTGCGCGAAGGCGGCCGACGTCGCATCGCAGATCGTCAGGCCTTCGCGGTCGTCGGCGATCCACTCGCCGTTCGGCACGCGCACGCCGGAGGTGGTGCCGTTCCAGGTGAAGACGACGTCGTTCTTGAAATCGACCGCGCCGAGATCGGGAAGCTGACCGTATTCGGCCTTCAGCGTGCGGGCGTTTTCGAGCTTGAGCTGCTTGGCGACATCGGTGACCCAGCCCTGCCCGAAACTTTCCCAGGCGAGCATGTCCACACCGCGCGCACCGAGAAGCGACCAGAGCGCCATCTCGACGGCGCCCGTGTCGGACGCGGGAACGATGCCGATCTTGTAGTCGGCGGGCACGTTCAGCACCGCGCGCGTCTTCTCGATGGCGTCGGCAAGACGGGCCTTGCCGGGCTTCGAGCGATGGCTGCGGCCGAGAACGGCGGATTTGAGATTTTCGAGGGCCCAGCCGGGGCGCTTCGCGCAGGGGCCGGAAGAAAAGTGCGGATTAGCCGGACGCACGGCCGGACGCTCTTGAGCGGTCATATAGCTATCCTCTCAGATAGTTTGCCCCTCGTTGGGGAGGGGTGTCCCGCCGCAATAGCTATGCTTGCGCCCGGAGGAAGTCAAATGGATGTCGCGTGAAACAGGGCCGCGAAAATGTGAAACATCCCGCCCGCCCGGTCGCCTCCCTGAAAAAACCGCATTAGGCTGCCAAAAAGCCGCCCCTCCCCCCTGCGACGAAATTTTCATGACCTCACGCCCCCTATCTCACTGGATCCTGCTCGCCCTGCTCGTCTTCTGCTGGGGCTCGGCCTTCGCCTTCACCAAGCTGGCGCTCAGAGGCATGACGCCCGAATGGGTGATGGCGCTGCGCCTCGGGTTCGGCGGCCTGCTCCTCCTGGCGCTGCTGCTGTTCAGCAATAACAGGCTGACCGCCCGCTGGCGGGACTGGCGATGGTTCGTCGCGCTCGGCCTTGTCGGCAATATCCTCCCCTTTTTCGCCATCAGCTGGGGGCAGCAGCAGGTTCCTTCCGCGCTGGCGGGCATCCTGATCGGGTTCGTGCCGCTGGCCACGCTCGCGCTGGCGCATTTCTTCGTGCCGGAAGAACGGATCACGCTGCCCCGATTCGCAGGATTTTCGATCGGGTTCGCCGGGCTCGTCATCGTGATCGGCCCCGGCGCCCTCACCAGCCTGGCAGGCGACGGAGCGATACTGATGGGCGAACTGGCCGTGCTCGCCGGGGCGTTCTGCTTTGCCTGCAACAATGTGCTGGCCCGGCGCGCGCCCGACATGCCGATCATCGCGAAATCGACCGGCGTCCTCACCGCGGGCGCGGTCGCGGGGCTTCTGGTCGCAAGCACCGTCACGCCGCCGGCCCGGCTGATGGAGGCGGGCGCGGTGCCGCTGCTGAGCGCGGCGGGGCTCGGCTTTCTGTCGACGGGGCTCGCCGCGCTGGTGTTTTTCCGGATCGTCGACCGGGCGGGCGCGACCTTCGTGGCGCTGTCGAACTATCTGGTGCCCGCCTTCGCCGCGCTGGCGGGCTATGCGCTGTTCGACGAGGAACTGACGCTCCGCACACTGATCGGGCTTGCGCTCATTCTCGTCGGCATCGCGGTCAGCGAATGGCGCCGCCGTCGCGCCTAGAGCAGGATGGCCGCACCGACGCTGACCACCATGAGAAGGGACGCCGTGACCGCGACAAGGCGCATCGCACGTTCGTTATGCGTGAACCGGCGGATGGCGTCGCCGCCCATGCCCCAAAGCGAGGTAGCCGCCACCATCGTCCCAAAGCAGAGCGTGCCGAGCAATGCGGCCTGGGGCAGATAGGCCGTGCCCGGCGTGACGAAGCTGGAAAACACCATGCCGACCTGGACATAGGCTTTCGGATTGACCGGGTGAAGGCCTGCGCCCGCCCAGAAGGACGGCGCGATCTCATGCGCACTCCCGCCAAAGCCCGCCCGGGCGAGTTTCCACGCCAGCCAGCAGATATAGACGAAGCCGACGATCTTCATCGCCAGAAAGAGCTTCGGCGCGGCCACGAAAAGCGCCCCGAGCCCCGCCGCGCCCGCCGCGACGACGGCAAGCCCGCCGAGCCAGACGCCGAGGAGATAGGGCAAGGCCCGCGAAAGCCCCACCGAGGCGCCGACCGACAGCATGCTGAGATTGGCCGGGCCCGGCGTGAAGCTCATTGTACAGATGAAAAGCGCAGCAAGCGCCAGGGCGTCGCCATGCATGACCACACCTGCCTTCGATTGAGAAGCGACGTAAAACTCAGAGCGAGAATTCGCCCTTGAGATAATCCACGCAGCGACCGCGAATGATGACGCGCTCGCCCGCATCCGTGCACCAGACCGTGCCGCCCCGCGCCGACACCTGGCGCGCGACGAGATCGGGCTTACCGAGTTTCTTCGCCCAGTAGGGAACGCTGGTGCAGTAGGACGAGCCGGTGACCGGGTCTTCGTCGATGCCATGGGCCGGGGCGAAGACGCGCGAGACGAAATCGAACTCCGATCCCTCCTCCGCTTCCGCGCTGACGATCAGCACCGCGTTGAAGGGCGTCAGGATCCGTTTCAGCGCCGCGAAATCCGGCTTCAGCGCGCGCACTTCATCCGCGCTGTCGAAAACCGCCATGACATTGGGCGTGCGGACATAGATGCGCGGCTTGATGCCCAGCGCATCGGCGAGCCCCGCCGGCTCCGGCATGGGCCTGGGCGTCGCCGCCGGAAAATCCATCGCATATTTGTCGCCCTCGCGCGTCACGATCAGTTCGCCGCTGCGCGTCCGGAAGGAAATCCGCGGGGCGTCGTAGCCCAGATGCGTGTAGAGCACATGCGAGGTGGCCAGCGTCGCATGGCCGCAAAGCTCGGCCTCCACGGTCGGCGTGAACCAGCGCAGATGGAACCCCTCGCCCTCCGGCACGAAGAAAGCGGTCTCGGCCAGATTGTTCTCCGCGGCGAGCGACTGCATCGCCTCGTCGGGCAGCCATTCCTTAAGCGGCACCACGGCGGCGGGATTGCCCTCGAAAACGCGATCGGCAAAGGCATCCACCTGATAGAGGGGCGTCGTCATCTCTCACTCCTTGACCGGATTGTATCGATACAATCCGGCGATATATGGCTTTTTCAGAGCTATTTTCGGTGCAATTGCGCCGTTCGAGTAATATGATGGGGACAATATCCGCAGACAATGTATTTATTGTACCCATGACAATTTACAGTTTCGACCTCGACGATATCACCGCCCGCCCCGGTCCGCGCTACCGCGCCATCGCCGATTCGCTGCGCGACGCCATCGCCGGGGGCCATGCCGAGCCGGGCGCGCAACTGCCGCCCATGCGCCGGCTCGCCTATGCGCTCGGCGTGACGGTGGGCACGGTGACGCGCGCCTATGCGCTGGCGGCGAATCGGGGCGAGGTGACGGGCGAGGTCGGGCGCGGCACCTTCATCGCCGGCGCGGAAACGCAATCGCGCGGCAACAGGGGCGTCGGCTCGGCGGCCTTCGTCACCCTGCCGGAGGGAACCGAGATCGCCATGAAGGCGGCCTTCGCGCCCACCGTGGGCCAGACCGACATCGTGTCCCGCGCACTCGCCGCCACCATGGCCGAACCGCGCCCGGCGGAAGAACCCTTCAACGTCTATCTCGCGCCCGGCGGCAGCCCGCGCCATCGCGCGGCGGCGGCGCAATGGCTCGCCCATGGCGACTTCGCGCCGGAGGCCGACGACATCGTGGTCTGTTCCGGCGCCTCGCAGGGCATCCTCACCGCCATCCTCGCCACCACCGCGCCGGGCGATGTCATTCTCGCCGAAGAGATGACCTATCAGGCGATCACGCAGCAGGCCGCGCTGATGGGACGGCGCATCGTCGGCGTGGAAATCGACGCGGAAGGGATCGTGCCGGAGGCGCTGGCCCGCGCCGCGAAGGAACACGCCCCCGCCGCGCTCTTCATCGTGCCCAATCTGCAAAACCCGACCAGCGCGGTGATGGGCGAAGCACGGCGCCGGGAAATAGCGGAGATCGCCCGCGCGCATGAGATCGCCATCATCGAAGACGATGTCTATGGCGCGCTGCTGCCCGAGAGGCCCTTGCCCATCGCCTGTTTCGCGCCGGAGATCAGCTTTTTCGGCACCAGCCTCGCCAAGACGCTGGGCTCGGGCCTGCGCATCGGCTTTCTGGTGCCGCCCCGACAGATGCTCGACCGCGCCCGCGCCATTCAATTCGGCTTCGGCCAGACCGTCCCGCCCCTGATGGCGGACCTCGCCGCGACGCTCATCGAAAGCGGCGAAGCCCGCACGCTGTGCGGGGCGATGCGCGCGGAAGTGGCCGAACGCCACCGGCTGACGAAAGACGCGCTGGCGGGCTACACGCTCCGCCAGCACGACGCCTCGCTTTATGTCTGGGTGGAACTGCCGGAGATATGGCGCGCGCATCATTTCGTGGAAGCGGCCCGCGCCAAGGGCCTCGCCATCGCCGCGGGCGACGATTTCATGGTGGGGCGGACGGACCGCACCTCGCGCCATATCCGGCTGGCAATCGGCCAGCCCGCATCGCGCGATCAATTGTCGAAAGGTCTCGCCATCCTGCGCGAGCTGCTCGAAACCGGCCCGCTCTCCACCCCGCTAGTGGCGTAGCATCGAGCCCATTTCGGGCGTCTCGTCCTCATCCGGCAGGGCGAGAAAATTGAGCGGCCCATGCCCCTGGCCGAAGCCCGGCGCGGTGCGGATCGCCTCATGCACATAGTCGCGCGCCGCCTCCACCGCCAGCACGATTTCCACGCCCTGCGACAGCAGCGCCGCGATGGCGGAGGCGAGCGCGCAGCCCGTGCCATGGGTGTGGCGCGTGTCGATGCGCGGGCTCGTCATCGTATGGATCGCCTCCTGCGTCGCCAGCACATCGGTGACGATCGCCCCTTCCAGATGGCCGCCCTTGATGAGGACCGCATCCGCGCCGAGACCGAGCAGCGCATCGGCCGCCGCCTTCTGGCCGTCCAGCGTCTTGATCTCGCGGCCCGTCAGCACTTCGGCTTCCGGCACGTTGGGCGTAAGCAGCGTGGCCATGGGAATGAGGACCTGGCGCATGGCGTCGACGGCGTTTTCCGCCAGCAGACGCGCCCCGCCCTTGGCGATCATCACCGGGTCCACCACCAGCGACGCCTCCGCCGCGCCCGCCTCGATCTCGGCGGCCGTGCCCTCGATGATCTCCACGCCGTGCAACATGCCGGTCTTCACCGCATCCGCGCCGATGTCGGAAAGCACCGCCTTCATCTGGTCGCGCACGATCTGCGGCGGAACTTCGTGAATGCCGGTCACGCCCAACGTGTTCTGCACGGTGACGGCGGTGATCGCCGTCATGGCAAAGCCGCCCATCATGGTCACGGCCTTGATGTCGGCCTGGATTCCGGCGCCGCCGCCCGAATCCGAACCGGCCACGATCAATACGCGGCCCTTCGGCTCGCCACTGGCGTCATTGGTCATATCGCTGTTCCGGCGTTTACCGCCCGTATTCGGGCCTCAGGCGGCCCTCAAGCGGCGTTGGCTTCGATAGCCGACACAATATCGTTGACGACGGCGTTCACCAATCCCTCGTCATCGCATTCGCCCATTACGCGAATGAGCGGCTCCGTCCCGGATTTACGGATCACCAGCCGTCCGTTCTTCGCCAGCCGCGTCTCGCCTTCCCGGATCGCCTCCTTCACTTCCGCCTTGTTCAGCGGTTCGCCCTGCCGGAAGCGCACATTCCTGAGGATTTGCGGCACCGGGTCGAAGACATGGGCGAGTTCGCTCAGCGGCCTGCCCGTCGCCTTCAGCACGGACAGCACCTGCAGCGCGGCAATCAGGCCGTCGCCCGTGGTGGAGAAATCCTTGAGCACGATATGGCCGGACTGCTCGCCGCCCACATTGAAGCCGTGCTGGCGCATATATTCGACCACATAGCGGTCGCCCACCTGCGTGCGATGGAGCGACAGGTCGATGGATTTCAGGAATCGCTCAAGCCCCAGATTGGACATCACCGTCGCCACCACGCCCGGCGCGGAGAGCGTGCCCATTTCCTTCCAGTGGCGCGCGACGAGCCCCATGATCTGGTCGCCGTCGATCACCCGGCCGGTCTCGTCGGCGATGATGACGCGGTCCGCATCGCCGTCGAGCGCAATGCCGATATCGGCGCGGCGCTCGCGCACCACCTCGCACATGCGCTCGGTCGCGGTGGAGCCGCATTCGTCATTGATGTTGAAGCCGTTGGGCTCGGTCCCGACCGTCACCACTTCGGCGCCGAGTTCCCACAGCGCGGCGGGCGCGACCTTGTAGGCGGCGCCATTGGCGCAGTCGATCACGATGCGCAGGCCTTCGAGCGTGAGATCCTTCGGGAAGGTGTGCTTCACATGCTCGATATAGCGCGCTTGCGCATCGTCGATGCGCTTGGCCCGGCCCAGCTCGCGCGCATCGGCCAGATTGTCCTTCAGGCCGTTATCCATGTGGTACTCGATCTCGAGTTCCACCTCGTCGGACAGCTTGAAGCCGTCCGGTCCGAAAAGCTTGATGCCGTTATCCTCGAAGGAATTGTGCGAGGCGGAAATCATCACGCCGAGATCGGCGCGCAGGGAGCGCGTCATCATCGCGATGGCGGGCGTCGGCAGCGGGCCGAACAGGAAGACGTCCATGCCCATGGACGTGAAGCCTGCCGTCAGCGCCGGCTCCAGCATATAGCCCGACAGCCGCGTATCCTTGCCGATCACCACGCGGTGGCGGTGATCGCCGCGCCGGAACACGCGCCCCGCCGCCATGCCCACGCGCAGCGCGGTCTCGGCGGTCATCGTTCCCCTGTTGGCGGTTCCGCGGATGCCGTCGGTTCCGAAATATTTGCGCGACATGAAGGTCCTCGATGCGTCTCGATGCGGCTGCGTTACACGCCCATTGCGACAAATCGGCGGCGTCCCGATTGAAAGCCGCTCCCCGGGCTGTCCCCTCCGGACGGATCGACCGAAAGGCGGAGAACGGATTTCCCGGTCGGCCGAAATCCCGAAACAGGATTCCCCGACCGGCATCCGCTCTCGTAGCAAATATAGGGCCGCCGGCCTGCAACGCAGTTAACGATTTCTTGCCGTTTCTTTCAGTGTGGAGGCTTTCCGGCCTCATGCGCGGCCAGCACCTTCAGCGCATCCAGCAGCGGCGCGGGCTCATGCGTGCGGATCATGTCCGCCCCGCCCTGCGCGGCCAGCACTTCCGCCGCCAGCGTCGCCGCCGCCGCCTCGCCCGGCACCCGGCCCGTCACCTTGCGCAGGAAGCTCTTGCGCGACACCGAAATCAGCACCGGCAGGCCGAAACGGGCCCTGATCTCTCCGAACCGCGCCAGCACCGAAAAGGAGGTCTCGGGCGCGGACCCCAGAAAGAAGCCCATGCCGGGGTCGAGCACCACGCGCTCGGGCGCGATCCCGGCGCGGGAGAACGCCTCCAGCCGTGCCTCGAAAAAGCGGCAGATATGCTCGATCATGTCGCCTTCCGGCGCCGCGCGGCGGTCGGCGGTTCCCCGCCCCTGCACCGAATGCATGACGATGAGGCCGCAAGAGGCATCCGCCAGCCGGGGATAGAGGCTTTCATCGGGAAAGCCCTGAATGTCGTTGAGCCAGGCCACGCCGCGCTCCAGCGCGTAGACCTGCGTTTCGGGCTGGAAACTGTCGACGGAGATTTCCGCCCCCGCCTCGCCCAGCGCATCGAGCACCGGCGCGATCCGGCGGATTTCCTCTTCCGCGCTCACCGGCTTTGCATCCGGATTGGACGAGGCCGGCCCGATATCGAGCAGGTCCGCCCCCGCCGAAAGCAGCTCCCGCCCATGCGCGATGGCCGCGTCGGGCTCGAAATACCTGCCGCCGTCGGAAAAGGAATCCGGCGTGACGTTGAGAATGCCGAGAATTTTGGGGCGTCTGATCATGCCCGGTTTCTAGCACAGTCCCGGCCGACGCCAATCGGCCGGGCATGAGCGCCCGGCGAAATCGTCCGCCCCAACTTGACGGCTTGCGGAATGGATATACATTTAATTTGTATATCCATGGAGTTCGGAGCCATGAAACTCGCAAAATGGGGCAACAGCCTGGCCATACGCCTGCCCGCCAGCATCGTCGCAGCGCTCGACCTGAAGGAAGGCGACGAGGTGGAAGTCCGCGTCGGCGACGGCGAGGGGTTCCTGATCCGGCGCGACATGAGCCGGGAGACGGCCCTCAAAGAGCTGAAAGCGCTGCGGGGCCGGATCGGCCTGAAATTGCCCCGCAACCATCGTTTCGACCGGGCCGCCCTTCACGAGCGCAACCGAAAAGCTCAATGAGCGGCATCTTTCTCGACACCAATATCATCGTTTATGCGCTCGCGCAGGACGAGCCGCGCAGCGACCGGGCCATTGAACTTCTGGCAAGCGGCGCCACGGTCAGCGTTCAGGTGCTCAACGAATTCGCATCGCTGTGCAGCTCGCCGAAATTCGGCCTTGGCTGGCCGAAGATCAGCGACGCGATAAACGTCATTCGATCCCATTGCCGTATCGAAGATCTCACAATAGGGATGCATGAACGCGCGCTCGGCGTGGCGGAACGACACAAGTTCCATTTCTACGATGCGCTGATTATCGCCGCGGCGCTGGAAACGGATTGCGACACGCTCTATTCGGAAGACATGCATGACGGCATGCGGATCGAAAAGGAGCTGGAAATCGTGAATCCGTTCCGGCGCTGACGCTCCGCCCGCCCACGAAAAAGGGAGGCCGGAGCCTCCCTCAATCATTCCAATTCGTCAGGGCTCAGGTCCCCTGGGGTGCCGGGGGCACGCCCACCGGGCCGCCCTCGTCGCCCTTCTTGCCGCCCGTGGTCGGCACGGAGGACGAAGGCCCGCTGTCGGTCGGCGGCATCGGCTCGCCGCTGTCGCGGATCGGCAGCTCGCCCTTCAGCAGATTGCTGATCTCGTCGCCCGAAAGGGTTTCATATTCGAGCAGGCCCTTGGCGATGGTGTGCAGCTCGTCGATGTGATCGGTGAGGATCTGCTTGGCCGTGTTGTAGCCGTCATCGACGATGCGGCGCACTTCCGAGTCGATCATGCGCTGCGTCTCTTCCGACATGTTCTGCTGGCGCGCGACGGAATGGCCGAGGAACACCTCGTCTTCATTCTCGTGATAGGCCAGCGGGCCGAGCTTGTCGCTCATGCCCCAGCGCGTGACCATGGACTTGGCCATGTTCGTCGCCATCTGGATGTCGGAGCTTGCGCCGGACGTCACCTTTTCATGGCCGAAGATGATTTCCTCGGCGATGCGACCGCCCATGGCGACCGCGAGGTCGGCCTTGAGCTTTTCGCGCGTGATCGAAATCTGATCGCGCTCCGGCAGGCGCATCACCATACCCAGCGCGCGACCGCGCGGGATGATCGTCGCCTTGTGGATCGGATCGGAAGCCGGCTGATGCAGCGCCACCAGCGCATGCCCGCCTTCGTGATAGGCGGTCAGCTTCTTCTCTTCCTCGGTCATGACCATGGAGCGGCGTTCCGCGCCCATCATCACCTTGTCCTTGGCATCCTCGAACTCCGCCATGGTGACGAGGCGCTTGCCGCGGCGCGCGGCCATCAGCGCGGCCTCGTTGACGAGGTTGGCCAGATCGGCGCCCGAGAAGCCCGGCGTGCCGCGCGCGATCGTGCGCGGGTCCACATCCGGCGCCAGCGGCACCTTCTTCATGTGAACCTTCAGGATCTTTTCGCGGCCCATCACATCCGGGTTCGGCACCACGACCTGGCGGTCGAAACGGCCGGGACGCAGGAGCGCCGGGTCCAGCACGTCGGGACGGTTGGTCGCGGCGATCAGGATGATGCCCTCATTGGGCTCGAAGCCGTCCATCTCCACCAGCAACTGGTTGAGCGTCTGTTCGCGCTCGTCATTGCCGCCGCCGAGACCGGCGCCGCGATGACGGCCCACCGCATCGATTTCGTCGATGAAGATGATGCAGGGCGCATTCTTTTTCGCCTGCTCGAACATGTCGCGCACGCGGCTCGCGCCGACGCCGACGAACATTTCGACGAAGTCGGAACCGGAAATGGTGAAGAAGGGCACATTGGCCTCGCCCGCGATGGCGCGCGCCAGAAGCGTCTTACCCGTGCCGGGCGGACCGACAAGCAGCACGCCCTTGGGGATACGGCCGCCGAGACGCTGGAACTTCTGCGGATCGCGCAGGAAATCCACGATCTCGGTCAGGTCTTCCTTGGCCTCGTCGATACCGGCCACATCGTCGAACATGACGCGGCCATGGCGCTCGGTCAGCAGCTTGGCCTTGGACTTGCCAAAGCCCATCGCCTTGCCGCCGCCGCCCTGCATCTGCCGCATGACGTAAATCCAGACGGCGATGAGCAGCAGCATCGGGAACCAGGAGATCAGCACGCTCAGGATGGTCGGCACATCGTCTTCGGTCGGCTTGGCGGTGATCTGCACGCCCTTGTCGTAGAGACGGTCGATCAGGCTCGGATCCTGCGGCGCATAGGTGCTGAAACTCTGCCCGTTCGTGTAATGGCCGGTGATCTTTTCGCCTGAAATCGTCACATCCTGCACATTGCCCGCATCCACTTCGGAAAGCAGACGCGAGAAATTGATCTCGGATGTGGATGTTTGCTGAACAGGGCTCTGGAACAGGTTGAACAGCGCCACCAGAAGCAGCGCAATAATCACCCACAGAGCGAAATTCCTGAAATTGGACAACTCTCGGACCTTCCCTCGGCTGAACGCATACGATGTCAGCCTGTGTGCAGGCACCATGCCATGCGCGAAACGCGCGGGCCGGCGGCTTTTCGACCTTTTCTAATCTAGTGACAAGATAGTGAACCCGAAAGGGTTTACCAAGAGCCGTCACCGTCGATTGTCTCGTGAAATGCTATCAGCGCAGCCGGTAACAAGACGTTATGAGACAGGCTTAACGAACCGGAATCGCGCGAAATTTCACCTTCCCCCGGCCAATTCCCACCGCCGCCTCGCCGAAAGGCGCGGCAATGAGACGCTTACCGGCGAAAAGTGCCGGCATTGCGGCAAGCACCTGCGAGGGGACATCCGGCAGCGCCACCCCCGCCGCCCGCAGGGTTTTGAGCCCTTCGGGCCCCAGCAGATCCACCCGGTATCCGCCGCGCCGGGCCGGCGCCTCGCCCAGAAAAACGCGGAAACGCCCGTCCCAGACACCCTCGTCGCCCGGCGAAAGCGCGAGCGGGGCCGCGCCCCGCGCCGCCGCCAGCTCCCGCGTCACCGCGACATGGCGGCCCTTGTCGGCGAATTTGCAGCCCGACAGCGTCCGCCCCCGCCCGAGCCCGCCGGCCCGGACGGCGTCCAGGATCGCCCGCAGCGCCTCGTCGCGCGGCGGAAAGGCTCCGCCGCCGACCGTCCGGCCCAGCCGCGCCAGCACCCTGAGTGCGATTTCGTCGGGCGCCGCCGCCAACGCCTCGCGCTCGATCAGCGCGCTGCCCCAGTCGGTCTGGAGGCCATGGAGCGACATGAACCGCGCCGCCTCCCCGTCCAGCGCCTCGCGCGCCCGGGCCATGCGCTCGGCGGAGCGGGCAAGCGTGGCGGCATCGAGCCCGATCTCGGCCAATTGCGGCAGCGCGCGCCGCAGCCGGACCCGCTCATAACGCTCGTCCTCATTGCTGGGGTCCTGCGCGGGCGTGAGCCCCGCCTTCGCCACGCCGGCGGCAAGCCGTGCGCGCGGTACGTCGAGCAGCGGCCTGAGTAGCCGCAATCGCGGCGCCTGCCCGTCATAATCGCGCGCGGCGGCCATGGCCGAGAGCCCGTCCACCCCGCTGCCGCGCGCCAGACGCAGCAGAAACGTCTCCGCCTGATCTTCCAGATGATGCGCAAGCAGCAGATCGCCGATGCCCGCCTTGCGGCAGGCCGCCGCCATCAGCGCGTAGCGCGCCTCGCGCGCCGCCGCCTGAATGCCGTGCGACGGCTTCTTGCCCTGCCATTTCAGAATGCGGTGGGAAACGCCGAGCGCGCGGGCCTGCGCACCGGCGCGGGCGGCTTCCTTCGCGGCTTCGGCGCGGAGCCCGTGATCGACGGTCAGCGCCAGCACCGAAGCGCCCTTGCGCCGCTTCGCCCAGCGCGCGGCGTGAAGGAGAAGCGCCAGCGAGTCGGGCCCGCCCGACAGCGCCACGGCAATGTTCCGGCCCGGCGAGAGCGCATTCAGCCTTTTGTCGAATTCGCTCTGGCGCAATGCGCCTTCGCCGGACGAGGCCATGCCGCCGGTCAGCACCCGGCCTTTTGCCGCTCCCGCTGGGCGCGAGCCACAATGGCCGGAGAGGCGTTGGGGAACTTGTTGCCGAGTTCGCCGAAGACGGAACAGGCCGCGTCCTTCTGCCCGAGCACGATCATGGTCATGCCGAGCTTCAACAGGCTGTCCGGCGCCTTCTGGCTGGCCTTGTAGGTGGTGTAGCCGTTGAGAAAGGCGTCCGCCGCGTTCTTGTACTGGCCTTGCGCATAATAGGTCTCGCCCAGCCAGTATTGCGCATTGCCCGACAGCGTGTCGTTGGGATGCACCTTCAGGAATTGCTCGAAGGCGGAACGCGCTTCGCCGTAACGGCCCTGCTTCAGCAGGCCGCGCGCATATTCATACTGCACTTCGGGCGTACCTTCCGGCAGCGACACGGAAGCCGATGCCGAAGACCCGCCGCCCGAGGCAGCGTTCCCGGCGGGCATCGTGCCCAGGACGCCAGAGGAATTACCAGGTGAGGAATTCCCGGAGGAGGCGCTTCCGGACGAGGAACTTTGGGGGCTCGTGGACATCGGCGCCGCCGCCCCGCCCGACGCACCCGAACCGGCCCCGCCCTCGAGCTTGCTGAGGCGAAGATCCATATTCTGCTGAAGCTGCTGAAGCCGCTGGTCGCTCTGCTGCAAGCGGTGGCTCATCTCGTCGAGCTGTCCGGTCAGCCGGCGCACCTGATCTTCGAGCTGCAGGAGGCGGGACTGGGTATCGGCACTCGACCCGCCAATATCGCTCGTCGTCACCGCGCCCGGCGCGCTCGTACCGCCCGGCCTGCCATCCGTTGCGCCGGACCCGTTGCCGCCCTGATTCTGCCAGTCCAGCCAGTCGGGATTGTTTTCCTGCGCATGCAATCCGCCGACGCCGATCGCCGCGGCCAGAAGAACGCCTGCTGCAAGGCCCCCCGCGAGCCTTTTCCGGGTCGGGGCCTTGGTGCCTTTGAGCATATTGTCCTCAATACCGGTATCGAATCCGATCAGCGCCATCCTAGCGCCAAACAAGACGAAATTTGGGCGGTTTTCACGGCAAGTGCAAACCGCTTGTCCGAAAAGCAGCGTGCCCCCATGCGAGAGATCGCAAGGGGGCACGCATGTCGCGAGACCGAAAAAACGGTCAGCTCGTGGCGCCGCTCGTCACGACGGTGACCGACCGGCGGTTCTGCGCCCAGCAGGTCTCGGTGCTGTCGAGGCAGACCGGACGTTCCTTGCCATACGAGATGGTGCTGAGGCGGGACGCCGGAACGCCCAGGCTGACGAGATAGTCTTTCACCGCATTGGCGCGGCGCGACCCCAGACCGAGATTGTAGTCGCGCGTACCGCGTTCGTCGGCATGGCCTTCGACCGTGAAGGCCAGGTTCGGATAGGTCTTCATCCATGCGGCCTGACGCTGCAGGGTCGCACGGGCTTCGCTATCCAGCGTGGACTTGTCGGTGTCGAAGAACACGCGATCGCCGACATTGGTCACCAGATCTTCCTGGCTGCCGGGCGTAACGGTGCTCGCCGCGCCGCTGTCGATAGAGGTGGAGGGAGCGGGGGCAGCTTCTTCGTCCGTGGAGCTGCAAGCAGCCACGATAAGCATAGCGGCGGCCGCAACAGCGAACCGCAGGCCAACTTTGGGGGACTTCATTGAGGTAATCTCCTTGTGATCTCTGGCGGCCATGGCGCCTCAGCGCTCGAATTCGCGGGCGCCTCGATGAACGATCCGTTGCCGGTGGCCCGTAATATTCGCCGGCAACATTTCTCTGACATCCGCCCGTCTCTTATGGCTCCCGCCGCAGGACCGCAAGGCCTGCCGTTTGCCCGAGACCGGCGCTGTGGGTTGCTGTACCGCCACATAACATTATCCGCACCCTGACTAATCCGCAAGGAACATCCTTCAGATTGTCGCTTCGGGGTACCGCCTAGTGACATTTTTACACCAACCCTTCATCCCGCCGGAAAGGCGGCGATGAATTTCGAATTCCGTTTCCCGCCCCGCTATTGAAGCCGGGGCGACCAGGCCGGGTCGGACCCGAAACCCGTCGTCGGTACCGGCCTCTCATTGTAGCCGGTCACATCGACCGACCACAGATTGGGTCCGCCCTGCGCCCCGCGCGTCTCGCGGAAGAACATGATGACGCGGCCGTTCGGCGACCATGTCGGCGCCTCGTTGTGATAGCCCTCCGTCAGCACGCGCTCGCCGGAGCCGTCGGGCTTCATCACGCCGATCACGAAACGGCCGGACGCCATTTTGGTGAAGGCGATGAGATCGCCGCGCGGCGACCAGACCGGCGTGGCGTAGCGCCCCGTGCCGAAGCTGATGCGGCGCTGGTTCGTACCGTCCGAATTCATCACGTAGAGCTGTTGCGACCCGCCGCGGTCGGATTCGAAGACGACCTGATTACCGTCCGGCGAATAGCTGGGCGAGGTGTCGATCGCCGCGGTATCGGTGAGCTTCGTCACCCGTCGGCTGCGCAGATCCATCGTGTAGATGTCGGCATTGCCGCCGCGCTGCAGGCTCATGATGATCCGCTGCCCGTCCGGCGAGAAGCGCGGCGCATAGGTCATGCCCGGAAAATCGCCCACCGCCTCCTGCTGGCCGGTCTCGATATCGAGGATGAAGACGCGGGGATTGTTGTTCCGATAGGACAGATAGGTGATTTCCTGCGAGTTCGGGCTGAAGCGCGGCGTCAGCACCATATAGCTGCCATTGGTCAGCATCCGCGGATTGTGACCGTCCTGGTCCATGATGGCGAGCCGCTTCACGCGCTTGTTCTTCGGCCCCGACTCCGCGACATAGACGATCCGCGTATCGAAATAGCCTTCCTCGCCCGTCAGCCGCTTGTAGATCGCATCGGAAATGAGATGCGCCACGCGCCGCCAATTGTCGGGGCTGGTGAAGAACTGAAGCCCGGTGAGCTGCTGCTCGCCCAGAACGTCCCAGAGCCGGAACTCGACCCGCAGCCGCCCGTCCGTTTCCGTCGTCGCCTTGCCGGTCACCAGCGCCTGCGCATTGATGATGCGCCAGTCGCCGAAACGCGGCTGGACGTTGATCGCGCCGATCTGCTGGATGAAGGAGCGCTGCGGCAGAGGCCGGAAAAGGCCCGACCGCTCCAGATCGTTGGACACGACGGAGGCGATATCCGATCCGACCGACTTGTCGTTCTCGGTCTCGCCCATGAAATTCGTGATGGCGATGGGCAGCGGATCGACATTGCCCTGCGTGATGTCGATCTGCAGCGCGGCCCGCGCGGGCGCCGCCGCCATCGCGGCACACAGGACGACCAGACAGACGGCAAGCATCCTGCCGAGCCCCCCGGCTGCCGCCGCGACCGAAGCCTTCGATTTCATCGTCATCACGCTTCCTTTACCCATGCTGCTACCCGCCTAGCATCTGTCTTGGATCGAATGTCAGATCGATTTCGCGCCAGCTATTGTATTTGTCCGCCGGCATCTTGAAGGGCTGGCAGAGCCTGATCGCGCGCAAGGCGGCATCCGCAGCCGCGCGATAGGTCGTCCCGCCCGTAATCAGTTTCGTCCGGTCCATCAGTTCCGGCGGCTGCGCCAGCGACCCGTCCGGGCTGAGATAGACCTTGATCTTCACCACCAGCTTCTCCGCGCCCGCCGCGCCCGCCGGCACCGTCCAGCATTTGGCCATCTGCACCTTGAAGGCGTCGAGTTCCGACATGGTCAGCGGCAGGTCCGGATCGTCCGTC
This sequence comes from Parvibaculum indicum, assembly GCF_011762095.1. Taxonomy (GTDB): domain Bacteria; phylum Pseudomonadota; class Alphaproteobacteria; order Parvibaculales; family Parvibaculaceae; genus Parvibaculum; species Parvibaculum indicum. The sequence continues at coordinate 216,541 of NZ_JAASQO010000002.1, forward strand.
CGGGGCGCATCCACCTGCGCCTCGGACTGCTGTTGCGGCTGCTTGGGTGCATTGTCCTCGGGCATCTTGTTCAACAGGGCCGCCAGCCGGTTCGGATCGAAGCTCTTCTTCTTTTCCGCCGGGGCGGATTTCTGAGCCTTCTTTTCCGGTTTCGGCTTCGGCTTGGGTTTCTCCTTCGGCGCGGGCTTCGGTTCCTTCTTCGCTTCCTTGGTCGGCAAGGGCTCGGCCCTGGGTTCCGGCTTGGCCTCGGCTTTCGCCTGCTGCGTCGCTTTGGGCGCGGGCGGCGCCGGGGTCGGCTCCGGCTTCGGTTCGCTCTTGGTTTCAGGCCTTTCGGGCGCCGGCGGCTTCGGCGTCTCCTTCGGCTTTTCCACCTTCTTTTCCGTCTTCGTCTGGCGCTTCATATTGGTGAACTCGTCGATCGTGACGAGATCCACCGGCAAGGCGCGCGTCTCCACGGACGGCAGTTCGTCCGGCGAAGGAAGAACCACGATTGCCAGGCCGAGGATGGCGACATGCATCCCGACGGAATAGAGAAGCGAACTGCGCATTCCCTGAGTTACCGTTTACCTGCCCCGGAAGGCGGGCTTGTATCCGTATCCGTGACGAGCCCGACCTTGGAAAAACCGGCCGCGCTGATCCGTCCCATGATTTCCATGACCTTGCCATGCGTGACGGCCTTGTCCGCCCGCACGAAGATCCGCTGCTTGTATCCGTTCTCCCCGATGGCCAGGAGCTGATCGACCAGCTTGTCCGGATCGACCTCCGTCTCCTGCACGAACACCTTTCCATCCTTGCCGATGGTGATGGTCAGCGGCTCGGTGTCGCCGGTCAGCGGCTCGGCCTGCGTCTTGGGCAGATCCACCGGCACGCCCACCGTCAGAAGCGGCGCCGCCACCATGAAGACGATCAGCAGCACCAGCATGACGTCCACCATGGGCGTCACGTTGATCTCGCTCATCGGCGCGCGGGTATAACGCCCGCGTTGCGATCCCCTTCTCGTGTTCTGGGCGTTGAAAGCCATGCCTTACCCCCGCTCGTCGAGCTGTCGGGACAGGATGGCGGAAAACTCGTCGGCAAAGGTCTCCATACGGCCGGCGATGCGCCCCACCTGATTGGAAAAGCGGTTATAGGCCACCACCGCCGGGATCGCGGCCAGAAGGCCCAGCGCGGTCGCAAACAGCGCCTCGGCAATGCCCGGCGCCACCACCGCAAGGTTCGTGTCGCGGCTGATCGCGATGGACTGGAAGGAATTCATGATGCCCCAGACCGTGCCGAACAGGCCGACAAAGGGCGCCACCGAACCGACCGTCGCCAGGAACAGCAACCGGCTTTCAAGCGCGGAAACCTCCCGGTTGATGGTGACCTGCATCACCTTGTCCACGCGCTCCTTCAGCCCGACGAAGCTGTCGGTGGCGATGTCCTTGGAGCGGCGCCATTCGCGCATCGCGGCGATGAAAAGCGTCGAAAGCGGATGTTCGGGACGGTGCCCCATCTCCTGATAGAGATCGTCCAGCGAGCGGCCGGACCAGAAAATCCGTTCGAACTGGTCGGCGCGCCGTTCCACCCGGCCGAAGCGCCACCATTTGTCGAAAATGATGGCCCATGACCAGACCGACGCGAAAAGAAGACCGAGCATCACGATTTTCACGATGACGTCGGCGCGCATGAAAAGGCCCCAGACCGAGAAGTCCACAGGCACGGCGTCTACACCGGCATTGGCGATGACATTGGTAGCGGTAGCGGGATCCATTCAGCAGCCTCTCCTCGTACTCGAGCCTGTTGAGGGGTTGTGAGTGCAACGAGCTGTCCATAGCGCCAAGCGGCACCTGTGAAGCCCCCCAAATGCGGCTGATTTGTTCTTCCAATTATGTCAACAGCGTGGCGCAACGCGCGCCGCGGCGGATGCGGCGCGGCGGAACACCTCTAATGTTGCCAAGAGACAACATAATGTCAGCGATTAACTGGCGACAAGCGGCGCCATGGCCTCGCGGACAGCCGCCGGAAGACGCCTGGGACGGCCCGCCTGGTCGATACAGGCCGCATAGACCTGCGCCCGCCACAGCACCTCGCCCTCCGGCATCGCGCCGCCGGCCGAGACCAGACACACGATCTCCTGCGTCGCCTCGATTCGCGCCCCGCTCGCCTTCACATAGCGCGTGCGGACCTCGAGCAGATCGTCGATTCGCGCCGGTTTCACGAAATCCATCTCCATGCGATGGATCGCAAAGGCCAGCGGATCGTCGCCGTCGAAGAGATCGGTGTGATGCACGCCGATGAGGCGCAGGAAATCGGACCGGCTCCTCTCGGCGAATTTCAGATAGTTCGCGTGATAGACGACGCCGGAAAAATCCGTGTCCTCGTAATAGACCCGGATCGCCAGGCGATGGAGATTACCGTCGAGACGGCCCGATGCGTCGGGCCAGCCATGACCTGCCGGATCCTGCGCGCCGTCGCTCATAGATCCTCGCCCCCTTCGTCGAAAAGCCGTGCCTGCCCCGGATCCGCGACCGGCGCGGGCAGCCCGAGATGGGTAAAGGCCGCCGCCGTCAGCAGGCGGCCGCGCGGCGTGCGCGCGACAAGCCCCTGCTGGATCAGATAGGGCTCGATGATTTCCTCGATCGCGTCGCGCGGCTCCGACAGCGAGGCGGCGATGGTTTCGATCCCGACGGGCCCGCCGCCGAAATTGAGCGCGATGGCCCTGAGATAGCGGTGATCGAGCGCATCGAGCCCGAGTTCGTCCACTTCGAGCTTTTGAAGCGCCCGGTCGGCCACCGCCGCGTCGATGGGGCTTGCGCCTTCCACGGCGGCGAAATCGCGCACGCGGCGCAACAGCCGTCCCGCGACACGCGGCGTCCCGCGCGCGCGCCGGGCAATCTCATGCGCGCCGTCCTGCGTCATCTCCACCCCCAGCACGCGCGCGCCGCGCCGGACGATGAGTTCGAGTTCGGCGACCTCATAGAAATTGAGCCGGACCGGAATACCGAAGCGGTCGCGCAAGGGCGTGGTGAGAAGGCCCGTGCGCGTCGTCGCGCCCACCAGCGTGAAGGGCGCCAGCTCGATCCGCACCGAGCGCGCGCCCGGCCCCTCGCCGATGATGAGGTCGAGCTGGAAATCCTCCATCGCCGGATAAAGGATTTCCTCCACCGCCGGCGACAGCCGATGGATCTCGTCGATGAAGAGAACGTCGTTGGCTTCCAGATTTGTGAGCAGCGCGGCGAGATCGCCCGCCTTGGAAATGACGGGGCCGGAGGTGGCCTTGAAATTCACGCCGAGTTCGCGCGCCACGATTTGCGCCAGCGTCGTCTTGCCGAGGCCGGGCGGACCCGCCAGCAGCACATGGTCGAGCGCCTCGCCGCGCGATCGCGCCGCCTCGATGAAAACGGACAGGTTCTCGCGCGCCCGCGCCTGGCCGGTGAAATCGGCAAGCACCTGCGGGCGGAGGCCGCGCTCCAGCTCGTCCTCTTCGCGAAGGCCCGCGCTCACAATGCGTTCGCTCATCGCGCCAGCTCCTTCAGGCCCACCCGGATGAGTTGCTCGGTACTCGCATCCTCATCGAGCTTCTTTGCCGCGGCCGCCACCGCGCCCGCGGCTTGCGCCTGTTGATAGCCCAGATTGACGAGCGCCGACACCGCATCGCGGATCGCCCGGTCGCCCGCCCCCGCTTCGGAGGCCTGCAAGGCAACCCCGACATCGAGTACGGCATTGAGATCTTCCGAAGCGGGCGCCTTGTCCTTCAGTTCGGAAACGATGCGGCCCGCCACTTTCGGCCCGACGCCCGGCGCGGCGGAAATGGCCTTCTTGTCGTCGAGCGAGATGGCGCGGGCGAGATCGGCAGGCGCCAGCGTGCCGAGAATGGCAAGCGCCACGCGCATGCCCACGCCCTGCACCGACAGAAGCAGGCGGAACCAGTCGCGCTCGCGGTCGCTCTCGAACCCGATCAGCCGGATCGCGTCGTCGCTCACCTTGGTTTCGATGGAAAGCGTCACCGGCTCGCCCGGCGCGGGCAGATGCGCCAGCGTGCGCGACGAACAATGGACGTGATAGCCGACGCCGTTGACGTCGATGACGACCCAGTCCTCGCCCGTGCTGTCCACCAGCCCCTTCAGCTTGCCGATCATGCGCCCGCCTTTTGCAGCGCCGCGGCGAGGCGATCATTGCCCGCGCCCGAATGCGCATGGCAGATCGCGATGGCCAGCGCGTCGGCGGCATGTTCGCTCTTCATCCGCGCGCCCGGCAGCAGCATGCCGACCATGAGGCGGATCTGCGCCTTGTCGGCATGGCCGGCGCCGACCACGGCCTTCTTGATGTGATTGGGGGCATATTCGGCGACGGGCAGGCCTGCGCGCGAGGGAACGAGCAACGCGATCCCGCGCGCCTGGCCGAGCTTCAGCGCGGCGGAGGCGTCGCGCGCGACGAAAGCCTGTTCCACCGCCACATGCGCCGGATCGTGCGCGGCCAGCACCGCCTGAAGCCCCGCCTCGATCTCGACGAGGCGCTCGGCCAGGCTGAGCGACGAAGTGGAGGCGATCGTGCCGTCGGCGATATGGCGAAGGGCCGAGCCCGATTGCTCGATCACGCCCCAGCCGGTGAACCGCAGTCCCGGATCGATTCCCAGATATCTGACCGCGGCGGGCATGAGGAGGAACGAGCCTTTCTGCTGCTTGAGCGACGCCGTCCCGCGCCGCTTGTGGCAGCTTCATGCGCGATCAGGCGGAGAGCTTCTCCATGAACGAATCGGACATTTCGAAGTTCGCATAAACCTGCTGCACATCGTCATCGTCGTCCAGAGCATCGAGCAGCTTCATCATGGTTTCGGACTTGTCGTCGTCCAGCTCGATGGTGTTCTGCGGCTTCCAGACGATACGGGTGGAATTGGCCTCGCCCAGCGTCGCCTCCAGCGCCTGCGCCACTTCATGCAGGTCGTCGGGCGCGCAAACGAACTCATGGCCGTCCTCGCCGGAGACGCAATCCTCCGCGCCGGCCTCGATAGCGGCTTCCAGCATGGCCTCCGCCTCGCCCTTGTCGGCGGGATAGAGGATCTGGCCCACCTGGTCGAACATGAAGGAAACGGCGCCGGTTTCGCCCAGATTTCCGCCATGCTTGGAGAAGATCGCGCGCACGGCGCTCGCCGTGCGGTTGCGATTGTCGGTCAGCGCCTCGACGATGACCCCCACGCCGCCGGGGCCGAAGCCCTCATAGCGCATCTCTTCATAGTTCTCGCCGCCCTGATCGGTACTCTTCTTGATCGCGCGCTCGATATTGTCCTTGGGCATGTTCTCCGCGCGCGCGGCCTGTATCGCCGCCCTCAATCGCGGATTGTGCTCCGGCTCGGGCATTCCCATTTTGGCCGCGACGGTGATTTCTTTCGCCAGTTTGGCGAACAATTTGGCGCGTTTCTTATCCTGCGCGCCCTTGCGATACATGATGTTCTTGAATTGCGAATGGCCGGCCATGCCGCCTCCAAAACCCTGATCCGACTGGAAATTTCGGGGATGCCCCGCTTCGTTCCGGGCCCGAGGCGCCTTTATATGTGCCAGCGGCGGCGAAATCCATAGGCCACAAAATCACACGGAAAATGATTAAGTTAAAACACGCATAGGTTGCTTTTCTTTTTGGCACACCCCTTTAACGTGCAGTTAACAATTGATGACTTACCTTCCGATCGTTGCCGCTGCCACCCAGGGGTGCATGCCCAACCACTCCAACACCCGGCGGCACATAAAGTCCGGTTTACGACCCGCCCAATCCGTAAACCGGCATTGCCTGCGCAGAACGCACAGGCATGGAAACGCCCCGTCGCCTGCATCCTCCACCCACCTCGGATGCTCGCGGCGGGGTTGTTCCTTCCCGGATGCGGGAAGCGGGCGCCCTACCCCTTATGCACCGTCGTCGGCCAGGCGAAGCCGTCCCCGGCCTCGCCGCTCACAGCCACCTGCTCGATGAAGCGGGCGACGAGCCTTTCATTGAAGAGCGCGTGATAGCGGGCATGGCCGTTGCGCGCCACGCGCTGCCGGTCCCCGTCATGGGCGAGGAAGAAGCGCAGGCGGTCCGCCAGATCCTCCATATCCCGATAGAAGACGAACTCCTCATCCGTGAAGATGTCATCATAGCCGGTCTCGCGGGCGAGGAAGGTCAGAAGCCCGTTCCCCGCATATTGCGCGAAACGGTCCGACGAATAGAGGTAATGATCGTCGGCCCGGCTGAGATTGAGCCCCATCCGCGCATCGCCGATCGCATCGAAATAGGCGCTGCCGAAAACCGACGGCCGCTCGTCCAGCCCGTAGTAGGCATAGCGGCACCCCGGCACCTTGTCGCGCAGGGCGCGCATGAACTCGCCCCGCCAGGGCGTTCCCTGCTCGCTGCCGATGGTGCAGATGAGATCGCTGGCCTGATCCTCCCGCGCGAAACATTCCAGACTTTCGACGGAAGGGTCGACCGGATTGGGAATGAAGGCCACGCGATGCGTCGGTGTGGCGAATTCCTGAAGCCGGGCGCCCGCCGTGGTGATGAAGGTCACATCGGCCACTTCCGCGAAGCGGCGGATGCGCGGCGGATTTTCCGGCAGGAACAGCGGATCGAGATTGACCACCGCCACCGGCATGTCCGGCCGCGCGGCGCGGATCTCGCGGATCGTGTCATTGGCGATCTTGTCGGCATGGAACAGGATCAGCAGATCGGGTTTGAAATTTCCGACAAGTTCGACGAGACGCCGGTTGGCGCCCCGCCCGCCGGCACGCCCGATCCCCCAGCCGCTTTCCTCGCGCGCCACATCGCGGTCGCTGAACGGCATGACGTGATGCCCGTTGCGCGTGAAACCGTTGGTGAGCTTGCGCACCGTCGCATAGAAATTCGCCCCGGCCTTCTTTTCGTTGTAGTTGCCGACGATGACGATTTTCATGGGCGCGATCCTCATGCCTCGCCCCATTGCGGCATGGCGGCATGAAGCCGCCCGCCCAGGCGCACCGGCTCGACCCGTCGGGCAAGCCCGGTCGACCCGTCCGTCTCCACCAACACGCCGCAGATCGTGGCCGGGCCCAGCGCGGGCTGGAACCGCCCGCTCGGGATTTTCGTCGTGAAACGGTTGAGCGGCTCTTCCTTTTCCATGCCGATCACCGAGTCGTAATCGCCGCACATGCCCGCATCGGTCTGATAGGCTGTGCCGCCGGGCAGAATCTGCGCATCCGCCGTGGGAACATGACTGTGCGTCCCGACCACAAGGCTCGCCCGCCCATCGCAGAAATGGCCCATCGCCATCTTCTCCGACGTCGCCTCGCCGTGAAAATCCACCAGGATGGCATCCGCCGCCACGCCGAGAGGACAGGCCCCCAGCTCGCGTTCCACGGCGGCGAAAGGATCGTCCAGCGCATCCATGAAGATGCGGCCCATGGCATTGACCACCAGCACCTGCGCGCCCGAGCGCGTCTCGATCAACGCCGCGCCGCGCCCCGGCGTGCCCGGCGGGAAATTGGCGGGGCGGATCAGCCGCCCCTCGCGCTCGATGTGAACGAGCGCCTCTTTCTGGTCCCAGGCATGATTGCCCAGCGTGATCGCATCCGCGCCCGCGTCGAAAAGCTCGTTGCAGATCGTGCCGGTAATGCCGAAACCGCCCGCGGCGTTCTCGCCGTTCACCACGACGCAATCGGCTGCCAGCCGCTCGCGCAGCGACGGCAAATGCGACACCACGGCATCGCGCGCCGACCGGCCGACCAGATCCCCCAGAAATAACAGTCTCATATGAAAACTCCCGCGCCGGACTTCGGAAGCCGCCCGGCTACGCATTCGGATTTCGGTCTTGCCGCCTTTTTAGGGGCTGGCGAAGGAGATTGCACGTCGCTCGGTCACGAGCCAGTCGAGACGCTGATCGTGCGGGTCTGCCGGCAAATGGTCCGTGCCCTGCTCGGCATAGGCAAGCCCCACCGCCAGAACCTGTTGCCCCGCCGCGCGCAAGGCCGCCAGCGTCCGGTCGTAATACCCGCCGCCATAGCCGAGCCGGATCCCGCCCGGCTCGAAAGCGAGCATCGGCACGATAACGATGTCGGGCCGGAGCACGGGCCGCCCCGTCATCGGCTCTTTCGTGCCATGCGCGCCCCCGGCCAGCGGATCGCCCGGCGCCCATTGCAGGAACTGGAGCGGGCTGGCCTTTTCCGCCACGCGCGGCAGACAGGTGCGATAGCCCCGTTTCACGGCCTGCGCCAGCAGTTCGCCCGGATCGGCCTCATGATTGAGCGGCACATAGCCCGCGATCACGCCATGACGCGGCAGGGGAAGGGAATGAAAGAAATGTTCGGCGAAAAGCCCCGGCGCCGCCGCGCCGAGATCGCGATGCGCCTGCTCGCGCCGGGCGCGCGCGGCCACCCGGGCGGCCTCCTTGGCACGGGCCGGATCCTCCGCACCGCTCATGGCAGGGCCTCGCCGGTACGGCAGGGGAAAAGAAGAAAGAGCGGGGCCGCCTCGGCCGTGGAACTGTGCTTCCTCGGAGACCTACATAAGTAGGTGGGCGCCGTGTGAAGAGGACCACAATCCTCCCCAGGGACAGCTCCCTTCAGAAGCGTAAGGCCCCGAGACAATTTCGTTCTCACGAACCAGGCAGCACCCGCATCCATTCTAATCTGCCCAGATGGGTTCCGCGTCAAGCAAAGGCAAGGAGGGAGAGACGCTTTCACGCAGCCTCGATACGCTTGGACAGCTCCTCGATGCGCCGCGCCGCGCCGTCCAGCACCTCGGCAATGGCATTTTCCGACTGGGAACTGCGCTCCTCCGCCGAGGCGCGGGCGCCGGTCAACTTTTCGATTTCCTCTTCCAGCATCCGGTTTTTCTGCATCGAGTCGGACAATTCGTCGGCGATCAGCAGGCTGGCCATCAGCAGCAGGCGCGCCTCGCCCACCTGCCCCACTTCATCGGCCAGCGCCGCCACATGCCGGTTCACATAGGCCGCCAGCTCGCGAACATGGTCTTCCTCGCCATCGCCGCAGGAAACGGCGTAAGAGCGGTCGTTGATCGATACCTTGACCTGTCCCATCAGAATTCCTCCGGATGCCTCTAATCGGTTCTCAGGCTTCCGCCAGAACCTCGCGAATGCCCTCTATCGCATTGGAAAGCGTTTCCGACGCGCGTTCGTTCAATTCATTGAGCCGCCTGGCCTCGGACTTGAGTTCGTCGAGTTCCTCGGCCATTGCCGAGCGGTCGTCCTGCAGCGTGTCGATCTCGCCCTGAAGCTTCCGGGCGGCTTCCAGCCGCTGGCTCTGCCTGTTGATGGCCGCTTCCAGACGGTCCAGGGAGCCGTTGAAACGCTGAATGGCATCGTCAAGTTTGCTCATCTTTTTCAAGATCCGGGAAGGGGGAAGACGCCGCGTCGCCGGCGGCGCCCAGCCACAACGACATGTCGGGCGCAAAGCCATAACCGCATTTAGAGTGGCTTGCCAGCTTCCCGAGGTCAATCTGACGCACCGCCGGGCCTCTCCGCGCCGTCTCCATGCGGAAAAAACAAATGCCCCTTCGCGCTTTTTCGCCCGCGATTCCGCTCGCGCCGCGAAACCGCACGATAATGCGCCTTTCGGCCCGATCCGGCATTGACTCCTAGGGAGGCCATGGTCATTGTGGCGCCGCTCTCGGCAAGGGCCGATCCGAGCACACGATCAGGCCTGCTCAGTCGATTTCCGGAGCTACGTAAAGGCCGTTATTGCCGGCCGTTTACAGGCCATGTAGCCGGGTTCCGGTGGGGATCCCCCTCTGCGAACCCAATGTCGCCGCCCGGACCGTATTCCGGTTCGCCCGGCTATCGAGTGACAGATGACGACAACCGAAAAATCCGCCGCCGCCGAAAAGACGTCTTCCGAGAACGCGACCGCAAGCCATGACCGCATGGCCAATGCCATTCGCGCGCTGGCGATGGACGCCGTCCAGAAGGCCAATTCCGGCCATCCCGGCATGCCGATGGGCACCGCCGACATCGCGACCGTGCTCTTCACCAAGTTCCTGAAGATCGATCCGCGTACGCCGAATTGGCCCGACCGCGACCGCTTCGTGCTCTCCGCCGGCCATGGTTCCATGCTGCTTTATGCGCTGAACTACCTGCTCGGCTATGAGGACATGACGATCGAGCAGATCGAGAATTTCCGCCAGCTCGGCTCCATCACGGCCGGCCATCCCGAATACGGCCATGCCGCGGGCGTGGAAACGACCACCGGCCCGCTCGGCCAGGGCATCGCCACCTCGGTGGGCATGGCGCTTGCCGAACGGATGCTGAATGCGCAGTTCGGCGACGACGCCGTCAATCACTACACCTATGTCATCGCCTCCGACGGCGATCTCATGGAAGGCATCAGCCATGAGGCGATCAGCCTGGCGGGCCATCTGAAGCTCTCCAAGCTCATCGTGCTTTACGACGACAACGAAATTTCCATCGACGGACCGCTGAGCCTGTCGGAAACCGGCGACGCGCTGAAGCGATTCGAGGCCGCGGGCTGGGAAGCGTCGAGAATCGACGGCCACAATCCGGCCGAGATCGAAGCCGCGATCGAGGCGGCCCGCAACAGCGACAAGCCGAGCCTGATCGCCTGCCGGACCGTGATCGGCTTCGGCTCGCCCAACAAGCAGGGCAAATCCTCCTCGCATGGCGCCGCCCTCGGCGAAGAGGAAATCGCCCTGACCCGCCAGGAACTCGGCTGGGACGCGGAGCCCTTCTCCATCCCCAGCGACGTGCTGGACGCCTGGCGCATTGCCGGCTGCCGCAACGCCAAGGCCCGCAAGGCCTGGGAAGACCGGCTGAACGGGCTCGACAAGGAAACCCGCGCCGAATTCGACCGCCGCCTGAAAGGCGAGCTGAAACCCGAACTCGCCAAGGCCATCGCCGCCTTCAAGCGCAAGGTCTCGGAAGAAAAGCCGAAATGGGCGACGCGCAAATCCTCCGAGGAGACGCTCAACGTCATCAACGCGGTGCTGCCGGAAACCGTGGGCGGCTCCGCCGACCTGACCGGCTCCAACAACACCCGCTCGAAGGACCAGAAGGCGGTCACGCCGGACGATTTCTCCGGCAGTTTCATCCATTACGGTGTGCGCGAGCACGGCATGGCCGCGGCCATGAACGGCATGGCGCTGCACAAGGGGCTGATCCCCTATTCCGGCACCTTCCTCGTTTTCACCGACTATTGCCGCCCGGCGATCCGGCTCTCTGCGCTGATGGGCCAGCGCGTCGTCTATGTGATGACGCATGATTCCATCGGCCTTGGCGAAGACGGCCCCACCCACCAGCCGGTGGAACATCTGGCCAGCCTGCGCGCCATGCCCAACCTCAACGTGTTCCGCCCCGCCGACGTGGTGGAAACGGCCGAATGCTGGCAGCTCGCGCTGGAAGCGGCGGACACGCCGTCGATTCTCGCGCTGTCGCGCCAGGGCCTGCCGACGCTGCGCACCGAGCACACGGACGACAATCTCTGTGCCCGCGGCGCCTATGAGCTGTCCGGCACCGCGCTCGAGGCCAAGGTGACGCTGATCGCCACCGGCTCGGAAGTCGAGATCGCGATGAACGCAAAGCGCATTCTCGAAAAGGAAAATATCGGTACGCGCGTCGTCTCCATGCCCTGCGCGGAGCTTTTCGACGCCCAGCCGGCTCAGTACCAGAAAGAAATTCTCGGCCCCGGCACGGTGCGTGTCGCGGTCGAGGCCGCGATCCGCTACGGTTGGGACCGCTATGTGGCGCCTGACGGAGATTTCGTCGGAATGAACGGTTTTGGCGCCAGCGCCCCTGCCGGGGACCTGTACAAGCATTTCAACATTACCCCTGAGGCCACGGCGGAAGCCGCGAGAAAGTGCCTCGCCGCACGGTCCTGACACCGCAATTTGGAGAAAGAAAAGAATGGCTGTTCGCGTCGCGATTAACGGTTTCGGTCGCATCGGGCGTCTGGTTCTGCGCGCCATCGCAGAATCGGGCCGCAAGGACATTGAAGTGGTCGCCATCAACGACCTGGGCTCGGTCGAGGCCAATGCCCAGTTGCTGCGTTTCGACAGCGTGCACGGTCCCTTTCCCGGTAAGGTGAAGACCACCAAATCGACCATGGATCTCGGCCGCGGCAAGATCCAGGTGCTGGCCGAGCGCGATCCGGCGCAGCTTCCCTGGGACGAACTCGGCGTCGACATCGCGCTGGAATGCACGGGCATCTTCGCCTCCAAGGAAAAGGCCTCCGCGCATCTGACCGCCGGCGCCAAGAAGGTGCTGGTCTCCGCACCCGCCGAGAACGCCGACGCCACCATCGTCTATGGCGTGAACACCAAGGATCTGCGCAAGAGCCACAAGGTCGTCTCCAACGCCTCCTGCACGACGAACTGCCTGGCGCCCGTCGCCAAGGTCCTGAACGATCTGTGCGGCCTGAAACAGGGCTACATGACGACGATCCACGCCTATACGGGCGACCAGCAGACCGTGGACACGCTGCACAAGGATCCGCGCCGCGCCCGCGCCGCCGCCGTCAACATGATCCCGACCTCCACCGGCGCCGCCAAGGCCATCGGCCTCGTGCTGCCGGAACTGAAGGGCAAGCTCGACGGCACCTCCATCCGCGTGCCGACCCCGAACGTGTCGCTGATCGACCTCGTCTTCACGCCGAAGAAGAAGGTTACGGTGGAAGAGATCAACGAGGCGATGATCGCCGCCTCCCGCGGGGCCCTGAAGGGCGTACTCGGCGTCAACAAGGAGCCGCTCGTTTCCAGCGACTTCAACCACAACAAGGCCTCATCCACCTTCGATCTGACCCAGACCCAGATCGTCGACGGCAATCTCATCCGCGTGATGAGCTGGTACGACAATGAATGGGGCTTCTCCAACCGTATGGGCGACACCGCCGTCGCCATGGGCAAACTGCTCTGACGAATACGGAGAAAGCGATATGGGGTCCTACAAGACTCTCGACGATCTGATTGCCGCCGGCCCCCTCAAGGGCCGGCGCGTTCTTGTGCGCGCGGACCTGAACGTGCCGATGGCCGAGGGACGCATCGCCGACGCCACCCGCGTGGAGCGCGTGGCGCCGACGCTGAAGGAACTCGCGTCCCATGGGGCGAAAGTCCTCGTGCTGTCGCATTTCGACCGCCCCAAGGGCAAACGCATAGCCGAGATGAGCCTCAAGCCCGTCGCGGATGCGATGCATGAATGGGTGGGCCAGCCGGTCGGCTTCGCGCAGGACTGCATCGGCGGCGAAGCCGCGGGTGCGATCGCTGCAATGGAAGACGGCGGCATCCTCGTGCTGGAAAACACCCGCTTCCATCCCGGCGAGGAAAACAACGACGCGAATTTCGCCCGTCAGCTTGCTGAAATCGGCGACGTCTATGTGAACGACGCCTTTTCCTGCGCCCATCGCGCCCATGCCTCCACCGAAGGCATCGTGCATCACCTGCCCTCCTATGCGGGCCGGGCGATGGAAGCGGAGCTGAAGGCGCTCGACGCCGCGCTCGGCAATCCGGCGCGCCCCGTGGTCGCCATTGTCGGCGGCGCGAAAGTGTCCACCAAGATCGCGCTGCTGGGCAATCTGGTGAAGAAGGTGGACTGCCTCGTCATCGGCGGCGGCATGGCCAATACCTTCCTGGCCGCGCAGGGCAAACAGGTCGGCAAATCGCTTTGCGAACTCGACCTCCTCGATACCGCCCGCCACATCATGGCGAATGCGCGCGCCGCCAATTGCGAAATTCTCCTGCCCACCGACGCCGTGGTGGCCAAGGAACTCAAGAAGAACGTGGAAACCCGCACGGTCAACGTGAACGAGGTCCCCGAGGACATGATGATCCTCGATGTCGGCCCGGATACGCTGGCGCATCTGTCGGGACGGTTTGAAACCGCGCAGACAGTGGTGTGGAATGGCCCTCTCGGCGCCTTCGAGATACCGCCCTTCGACGAGGGAACCATGACCGCCGCGCGCCAGGCCGCCATGCTCACCAGGATGGGGAACCTGATCTCCGTCGCGGGCGGCGGCGACACGGTGGCCGCCCTCAACGAAGCCGGGGCCGCCGACGAGTTTACCTATGTGTCCGCCGCGGGCGGGGCCTTCCTGGAATGGATGGAAGGTGTGGAACTGCCCGGCGTGGCAGCGCTTGAAAACGCCGCCTGAGCGGCAGTATCCGATCTGGAGAATGGAAAAAATGACTGAAACGCTTGAATCCATCGCAGAAGCCATGGTCGCGCCGGGCAAGGGCATCCTTGCCGCCGACGAAAGCTCCGGCACGATCAAGAAGCGTTTCGACTCGATCAATCTCGAGTCGACCGAAGACAATCGCCGCGACTACCGCGAAATGCTGTTCCGCACCGAAGAGGCGATGAAGAACAACATTTCCGGCGTCATCCTTTATGACGAGACCATCCGCCAGAAGGCCAAGGACGGCACGCCGCTCGTGGACCTCATCAAGGCCGCGGGCTCCATTCCCGGCATCAAGGTCGATATGGGCGCCAAGGAAATGGCCGGCTTCCCCGGCGAGAAGATCACCGAAGGCCTCGACGGCCTGCGCGAGCGCCTGGCCGAATATTATGACCTCGGCGCCCGCTTCGCGAAATGGCGCGCCGTGATCGACATTGCCGACGGCATCCCGACGCAAGGCTGCATCGAAGCCAATGCCGAGGCGCTGGCGCGCTATGCCGCGCTCTGCCAGGAGCAGAAGATCGTGCCGATCGTCGAGCCGGAAGTGCTGATGGATGGCGGCCACGATATCGACCGCTGCGATGAAGTGACGGAAGCCGCGCTGCGCACCGTTTTCGCCCGCCTTGCCGCCCACCGCGTAAACCTCGAAGGCACCATCCTGAAGCCGAACATGGTGATCTCCGGCAAGAAATGCACAAAACAGGCCTCCGTCGAGGAAGTCGCCGCGCGCACCATCGCCTGCTTCAAGAAGGTCGTGCCGGCCGCGATCCCCGGCATCGTCTACCTCTCCGGCGGCCAGTCCGACGAAGACGCGACGGCGCATCTGAACGCGATGAACGCCATCGGCGGCTTCCCCTGGAAGATGTCCTTCTCCTATGGCCGCGCGCTCCAGCACGCCCCGCTCACCACCTGGGGCGGCAAGGCGGAAAACGTGGCCGCGGCCCAGGCCGCCTTCGCGCACCGCGCCAAGATGAACGGCCTTGCCACGCAGGCCGGCTGGAAAAAGGACCTTGAAAAGGCCGCCTGATCCGGCCTCGCCTGCCGAATACGAAACGCCCCGCCCTCACCGAGAGCGGGGCGTTTTCCGTTTCGGCCTCGACCGGCCTATTCCAGCGCGCCGGTTTCCGACAGGACGGAAAAGAGCCGCCTCAAATTCCTCAATTGCGGCTCCAGAACCGCGTCGGGATCGAAATCCTCGATGATCGTCTGCCTGATGCAGAGCCCGCCGCGCTTGTCCTCGACCACCACGCCCATCTCGATCATGGCGGCGACCTTACGGCGCACCGTCTCGCGCGGCAGGCCGGTGGAGCGTGACAGCGCCAGCCGGCTGATCGGCGTGTAGAGGGAGGAAGGGATCACCTCGTCGAAACTCGCATAGCGCGCGCGAAGTTCCGGATCGTTCATCACATGATGCTCATTGCGCGTCGAGATCGCGAGGAACAGGAGAGTCATTTCATAGTCGTTATTGAAACTGCCCTCCATCGTCTCGGCACACCGCAGAACGAATTCGGCAATGGAGTGAGCGATCAATCGGGAATAGGGCTCATAATTCACGGGCTTCTTCATAATATCAAAACACGCCTTTTCTACGCCTGCGACAGATAAAGGCACGGACCGCCGGACCGTCGCCAATAGCCAGCTACCCATTATGGGCAGTCTAGTGCTTCAAATATTCCGGATTCTTTGGCATCATCCAGATTGGTGGGTACTTGTCTTGTATCGGGTTGGGCTTCAATGGATATGGATACGCGGCGTGAGCCGCACAATGAACGGCCGCGGCCGGAAGAAGCCGGTCTCTCGTCGAATGCCCGAGGGCTGGTATATCGCGCCGGGCATGGTTCTCGGTCTCGTGTTCTGGGGTTTCGCGGTCTATGGCCTGCTCGATCTTCTGGATATCGTGAAAGGCTGACCCGCCCTCAAAACGGATGCAAGGGCCGCCGCTTCGCGTTAAAACCGGCGGCATGAGCTCCACAGAAGATAATTACCGCTGCCGCCTCTACCTCATCACGCCGCCCCGGCTTGAGCCGCGCGCCTTTGCCGATACGCTGCGCATGGCGCTGGACGGCGGCGACGTCGCCTGCCTGCAACTTCGCCTGAAGCGCGAGGACGAAACGCCGGAAAGCGACGACACGATCCGCCGCGCGGTCGAGGCGCTGATGCCCGTGGCGCAGGAACGCGATGTCGCCTTTCTGGTCAACGACCGGCCGGATATCGCCGCCGAGATGGGGGCCGACGGCACGCATATCGGTCAGGACGACATGCCTTATGCCGAGGCCCGCAAGCTGCTGGGCCCGGACCATATTGTCGGTGTGACCTGCCATGACAACCGCCACCTGGCCATGGAACTGGCCGAGGCGGGCGCGGATTACGTGGCTTTCGGCGCCTTTTATCCAACTGACACAAAAAACGCCAAGAGTGTCGCCGACCCTGAAATCCTGGCCTGGTGGTCGGAAGTGTTCGAAGTCCCCTGCGTGGCCATCGGCGGCATCAAGATCGACAACGCCGCGCCGCTGGTGCGGGCGGGCGCCGACTTCCTTGCCGTCTCCTCAGGCGTCTGGACCCATCCCGAAGGACCGGCGGCAGCCGTGCGCGCCTTCAACCATTTGATGAGCGAAGAGAGCGTGAGTTCATGATCCGGTTCCCCGTCCTGCTGCTGAGCGCTTCGGCCATCGTCTTCGGCGCGTCCATCGCCGCCCATGCCGACCTCTCCCCGCTTCGGCCCGAAACGAAGGGCGCGGCCCAGCCGGCCGAGGCCGAGGCCGGAGGCGCCATGAGCGCGGCCGTCGCCGCTTACAATGCCGCCGATTTCGAAAAGGCGCGCCGTCTGGCCGCGCCCCTCGCGGAAGGCGGAAACGTCAACGCCCAGCTCATGATGGGCGCGATCTACAACAACGGTCAGGGCGTGGACCGCGATCCGAAACAGGCGGAGCGCTGGTTCGGCATGGCCGCCGCGCAGGGCAATGCGAGCGCCCATTACGCGCTCGGTCTGCTGGAAATGGGCGGCATCGACGGCAAGGTCGATCTCGCCCGCGCACGAACCGAATTCGACGCCGCGGCCAGGGGCGGCCTCGCCCTTGCCCAGACCGAACTCGGCCTGATGAAACTGTCCGGCACGGGCGGCCCGCAGGATCTGGCGGGCGCGGCGGCGCTATTCCGCGAGGCCGGAAAAAACGGCGATCCCGCCGGCCACTACAATCTCGGTGTGCTCTATGCGACGGGCAAAGGCGTGACGAAAGACCTCGCCATGGCGGCGGCGAATTTCCAGGCGGCTTCCGACAAGGGACATCCCGAAGCCAGCTACCAATACGGCCTGATGCTGCAGGACGGCGTCGGCGTGCCGCAAAAAGACAAGACGGAAGCCGTGCAGCGCTTCGGCGCGGCCGCCAAGCGCGGCCTGCCCAAGGCCCAGACGGCGCTGGCCTTCGCCTATTACAGCGGCGAAGGCATCGCCAAGGACGAGACCAAGGCCGCCCAGTGGTTCACCGAGGCGGCCATTCGCGGCAATGCGCTGGCGCAGGACAGGCTGGCCCGGCTCTATTTTCTGGGTCAGGGCGTGAAACGCGATCTGGTCTCCGCCCTTCTCTGGCTCACGCTGGCCGAGCGCAACGGCCAGAAAGACGAGACGCTGCGTGCCGCCATGGCCCCCGACATCACCCCTGAGATCAAGGCGCAGGTGAAAGAGCAGATCGACAAGCTCGACAAGAACATGAAGGCCGCCCGCGACGCGGTCGTGCCCTCTCGATAACCGGCCCGATAGCGGGCAAAGCCGCTCCGGAAAGCCCCCGAAAAGCGCCGGCTGCCCTCCTTTTCGGGGAATCGGCCGCGCAATATCCCTGTCATTTGAGGCCGCCTGATGTTATCAGAGCGCGCATTGCGGCTTTGGAGCGCGAGGCCGGTCATGCAGGCGCCGCCCGAGACGACCCGGCGGCGACCATGATCTGCCTCCCCGGCCCGCCCGCCGCGCATTCATATTCTGAAGACCCCGGCCTCCCGGAGGCCGCAGAACCGAGAAGTTCAATCGCGATGAAGATCAACGGCAACGAAATCCGTCCCGGCAATGTGATCGAGCATGATGGCGGCCTCTGGGCGGCTGTGAAGGTCCAGCATGTGAAGCCCGGCAAGGGCGGCGCCTTTGCGCAGGTGGAACTGAAAAACCTCGTCGACGGCCGCAAGCTCAACGAACGCTTCCGCTCCGCCGAAACGGTCGAGCGTGTCCGCCTCGAACAGAAGGACTACACCTATCTCTATGAGAGCGACGGGATGCTGACCTTCATGGACGACGAGAGCTACGAGCAGATCGAGCTCCAGAAGGAATGGGTCGGCGAACGCGCCGCCTTCCTGCAGGACGGCATGAAGGTCACGGTGGAAAGCCATGAAGGCAAACCGCTCGGCATTTCCCTGCCCGACCAGGTGACGCTGGAAGTGGTGGAAACCGAACCCACGGTGAAGGGCCAGACGGCGGCCAGCTCCTACAAGCCTGCCATGCTGGAAAACGGCGTGCGCTGCATGGTGCCGCCTTTCGTCACCACCGGCGAAAAGATCGTCGTGGACACGAACGAAATCACCTATCTGCGCCGCGCCGACTGATTTCATTTCCCGCAAAAGAAAATCACATGTCGCGTCACAGCCCCGCCCTCACCGTCATGATCGCCGCCGCGCGCAAGGCCGCGCGCGGTCTCCAGCGCGATTTCGGCGAAGTCGAAAATCTTCAGGTGTCGCTGAAAGGCCCCGGGGATTTCGTTTCCAATGCCGACCGCAAGGCGGAAAAGATCCTGTTCGAGGAACTGTCCAAGGCCCGCCCGGGCTACGGCTTCCTGATGGAGGAAAGCGGCACCGTCGAAGGGCCCGATAAGTCGCATCGCTGGATCATCGATCCGCTGGACGGGACGACGAACTTCCTGCACGGCATCCCGATGTTCGCCATCTCCATCGGGCTGGAGCGCGACGGACAGATCGTGGCCGCGCTCGTCTATAATCCGGTCACGGATGAAATGTTCGTCGCCGAAAAGGGTGGCGGCGCCTTCCTGAACGACCGCCGTATCCGCGTTGCCTCGCGCCGCGATCTTGCACAGTCGGTTGTCTGCTGCGGCATTCCCCATCTGGGGCGCCCCGGCCATCGAGGTTTCCTGACCGAACTCTCCGCCGTGATGAACGAAGTGTCGGGCGTTCGCCGCACCGGCTCCGCGGCGCTGGACCTGGCTTACGTCGCCGCCGGCCGTTTCGACGCCTATTGGGAGGCCGCCCTTTCCGCCTGGGACATCGCAGCGGGTATTCTGCTGGTGCGCGAAGCGGGCGGTTTCGTCAGCGACATCGACGGGTCCGACCGCATGCTGACCACGGGCAACATCATCGCAGGCAACGACCAGCTCCGCAGCCAGCTCGAAAAACTGCTGAAAAAGGCACGCCGCGAAGGCTGACCCCGCCTTGTGCCCGCGCCGCCAAGCAGCGCCCGGCCCCGCCCTATTCTCGCCATAGAGCTGGGCGGAGATGGTTGCCGGGAGGAAATACCGGCCATGCGCGCACGCTTTTTATCTGTCACACACAAAATCCCCTTCGTTCTGGCGAGCGCCCTCCTCATCGCGCCGGCGGCGCCTTTATGGGCGACGCCGCTCGACACGGTAGAGGGCGTTCTGGACGGCACGCTCGCAAGAACGCCCGGCGACGGAGAAAGCGCGACACGGCAAGGCGTGCCCGCAATCCCGACGGTTCGCGAAAGCCCGATCGACCGGGTGCTCGACCGCAATTCTGTGCCGTCATCGCCTGCGAGCGCCAGCCGATCCGCCTCGCCCGCTCCATCCACGCCGCCGCGCACAAGCGCGCAGCCACGCCCCTGCGACCGCGCGGACGACACCGCCCCGTGCCGCACACCCGACACCTCGCTTGAGGCCGTTCTCCCCGGACGCCTGCTGCAGCGTGTCTACTTCATGCGGAACAGCGCCACGCTCGATGAAAGCGGCAAGCAGGATCTGGCAAATTTCGCCCGTCTCTACAGCCGCCGCATCGGCGATCTGGTTCTTGTCGGCGCCACGCAGAAAACGCCCGGCGATATGCCTGAAACCGATCAGCTCGGGCTGGAGCGCGCCCTGGCCGTGGAAACCGTTCTCCGGCAAAACGGCCTCGGCCCCTCCCGCCTGCGCGTGACGGAAGCCGCGGCGACCGAGGGCCGGACGGGCGACTATGTGGAAATCCGCCTTGATGGATACTGAGCGCGCGCCCTCATCTCCCCTGTTCGCCTCCGCCCCGTCGCGCTAGACTTCGCGCATGGGACGGGTGGTATCGAATGCCTTCGGATATGGCGGACGGAGCAGCAAGGCGGTGCTTTGCCTCATGGCGGGGTTGTGCCTCGCCCCGGGCGCGATGACCGCGCAGGCCGCCTCGGTCGACATGACCGCCGTTTCCGAGCCGCACGAAAAGCCCCTTCCGCCGCCCGCGCCGGTACTCGCCCGCATCCCCTTTACGGAAGGCGACGCGACCGTTTCCAGAAATGCGGAAACGCAGATCGTCGCTTTCGCGCATGACTTCCGGAAGAAGAGCGGCCGCCTCATGATCGTCGCCCATGCGGGTCCGCCGCGCGGCCAGGGCCTCGATGCGCGCCGCATCTCGCTCAAGCGCGCGCGCAAGGTGCGCGGCATACTCATCCGCGAAGGCATCGTGAAGGAACGCATCCTTGTGCGCGCGCTCGCAGGCGTGGAGGATAACGGCCCGACCGAGCGCGTCGACATCAACTACGCAGGCAGATAGCAGGAACGGACATGGCGAAAAGAGATGGCGGCGGTTTCGAACTGTCCAAACCCGGCCCCTACCTGACACGAATGTTGCTCTTTCTCGTGCTGGCGGGCTTTCTCGTCGTCATTCTGGCGCCGCAGATCGAGACGGCCTTCATGTCCAATCCGGGCCTGAACGGCCTGATCCTCGGCGTTCTCGTCATCGGCATCCTCTATGCGTTCCGGCAGGTGATGAGCCTCACCGACGAAGTACGATGGGTAAACGAGTTCCGCCGCAGCGATCCCGGTCTTGCGATTTCCTCCGCGCCGAAGCTCCTCGCCCCGATGGCGACCATGCTGGGCGAGCGCAAGGGCCGCATGACGCTCAACACCTCCTCCATGCGCTCCATTCTGGATTCGCTGGGCTCGCGCCTGGAAGAGCAGCGCGAGATTTCGCGCTACATGATCGGCCTGCTCGTCTTTCTGGGCCTCTTGGGCACCTTCTGGGGCCTGCTGACCACGGTGACCTCCGTGGCGGGCACCATCGGCAGCCTGAGCGTCGAATCCGCCGACCCCGCCGCCGTCTTCACCAATCTGAAGGCCGGTCTGGAAGGCCCGCTGAAGGGCATGGGGACGGCGTTTTCGTCCTCGCTTTTCGGCCTGTCCGGATCGCTGGTGCTGGGCTTTCTCGACCTGCAGGCGGGCCAGGCGCAGAACCGGTTCTACAACGAACTGGAGGAATGGCTTTCCACGGTCACCGATATCGCCCATGCCGGCGAGCTGGCCGGTGCCGGGGCCGCCGAGCGCCTCGAGGCCATCGAAAAGCTTCTGGAACAGGACGGCTCTCCGTCCGCGCAGGCGCTGATGGCGCTCGCCGGGCAGGTCACCGCGCTCACCGACCAGATGCGCAAGGAACAGGCCCTTCTCGAAGAGCTGACGAAGAAACTCGGCAAGACGGACTGAGCGCATGGCCATCGGCTCCAGAAAGATCAGGGGACGCGCCCCGAGCACCGACTACTGGCCCGGCTTCGTCGACGCCATGTCGAGCCTGCTGCTCGTCCTCATCTTCCTGCTGACGATCTTCATGATCACGCAGTTCTTCCTGACGCAGATCGTCTCCAACAAGGATTCCGCGCTCGACTATCTGAAGAACCAGATCGCCGAACTGACCAGCCAGCTCGCCGTGTCGAAACGCGAAAAGGCCGATTTGCAGTCGACCATCGCCTCGCTGCAGGCCTCTCTCTCCGCCGCCAATGAAGAGAAGGACCGCCTGTCCGGCAGGCTCGCCGAGGCGGAAGGGTCCGGCGACAAGGTATCGGCGCTGCAGGACAGGCTCGACGCCGAGAAGGAAATCTCCGACGACGCGCTCCGGCAGGTCGCCCTGCTCAACGAACAGATCGCCGCCATGCGCCACCAGCTGGCCCAGCTTCAGGCCGCGCTCGACGCAGCGGAGAAAAAGGACGAGGAATCCCAGGCGCAGATCGCCAATCTCGGCAAACGCCTCAATGCCGCGCTCGCCCAGAAGGTGCAGGAACTGGCCCGCTACCGCTCCGACTTCTTCGGCCGCCTGCGGGAAATTCTCGGCGACAGGAAAGACATCGAAGTGGTGGGCGACCGCTTCGTCATCCAGTCGGAAATCTTCTTCGATTCAGGTTCGGCCGATCTGAGCCCGGAAGGAAACCGCGAACTGACGCAGATCGCCGACGCGGTGAAGCAGATCGCAAGGGAAATCCCCGCCGACATCCCCTGGGTGCTGCGCGTGGACGGCCACACCGACGCCAACCCGATCAACACGCCGGAATTTCCCTCCAACTGGGAACTCTCCGCCGCGCGCGCGCTGGAAGTGGTCCACCTGCTGGAAAACGAAGGCGTTCCGCCCAAGCGGCTCGTCGCCGCCGGCTTCGGCGAATACCAGCCGCTGGTGACGGGCACCTCGCCCGACGCCGACCGGCGCAACCGCCGCATCGAGTTCAAGCTGACGGAACGGTGAGCGGCCCGGGGCACCCTTCTCGTGTCATTGCGAGGAGCAAAGCGACGACGCAATCCAGCGCTTCACCCTATCGCCTCTGGATTGCTTCGCTTCGCTCGCAATGACGAGCATAAAACACCTCAATAGGCCTTCATCTCAGTGTTCTGCTTGCAGGCGAGGATCTTCGGCTCGAATACCGCGCCGATGAGCATTTGATCCTTGTAGCCCGCCGCGACCGAAAGACCGGAAATCTGCTCGCCCTTGTCGAGATAGATCGTTCCGGCCTTGCCGCCGCCTTCCATTGCAGGTTCGACGCGCACCACCTGGCCCGGCGACGGCGCCTCGGGATCGCCGGCATGTTCCATGAACATGACGAGATCGGGATGCGCGCCGATGAGCAGCGTACCGTCCGGCAAGACGTCGATATTGTCCGTGCCCGTTCCGAGCCGGGCGAAATCGAACGCCTCCAGCGACCCGCTTTGAGGCTCGCGCTTGTAGACATGCAACGCCGCCTCCATGGTCGTCGTCACATAGATCCGCATCCCGTCCGGGCTCACATTGATGCCGTTGGGATAGCCCAGCGTTCCGGCGGCGACCCGCATCTCGCTGCCGTCGTAATAGACGACATTGCCGTTCCGCAGCAGCAGGAAGTCGTCCACCATCTTGCCGGTGGGCGAAGACGTCCCGTGATCGTTGGTCGCATAGAAGCTGTCGGGGCCGACCGCGACCACATCGTTGGGAGAGACGAGAAGCGAGCTGCGCACGGTCTGCGCAAGCGTGAGCTGGTTGTCGTCGCCGATGTCGTAGATGAGGATTTCGCTGGCCGCGCTGGCCGGATGATTGACGACGAAGAGCCGCCGTATTCCGGCCGCGTCTTCATAGAGCGATATGCCGTGAGGACGGAAACTCTCCGGCGCGCGAGGCGTCGCGGGACGAAGGCCCCAATCCTCGCGCGGCCCCTTCAGGTCGATGAGATAGATCCCGCCGCGCACGGCATCGCTGCCCTCGCCGCCCGCCATGACGGCCCGCCGGTCATAGGCGGACACGAAAGCCACGCCGCGTTCGGTATCCACCGCGATGTCTTCCGGCCCCGGCACGGAGCGGATTTCATGGCAATCGGCGGCGACTTCCGTCTTGATCTCGGTGAAATAGCCCGCGGCCGACAGAAAGCGCCAGGTCAGCACACTGCCGATAAACACCACCGCGAATACGGCCAGACCCGAATACACCAGCCATCTGGGCATCCGCCCCTCCCCTGTTGGTCTCATTGTCCGTTTGGTCTCTATTGCGCGATCGCTGCGGCCTGCAGCGCCTCGACGGATCCCCCTGCAAATTGCAGCCTGGCGAGCCTCCCGTAAAGCCCGCCATTGGAAACGAGTTCCTTGTGGGTGCCCGTTTCGACCACCCGGCCGTTTTCCATGACGATAATCCGGTCGGCCTTGAGCACGGTGGCGAGCCGGTGCGCGATGACCAGCGTCGTGCGGTTCTGCATCAGCTCTTCAAGGGCGGCCTGCACGAGATGCTCGCTCTCGCTGTCGAGCGCGCTCGTCGCCTCGTCGAGCAGCAGCACCGGCGCGTCGCGCAGGATGGCGCGCGCAATGGCGATACGCTGGCGCTGCCCGCCGGACAGCGTCACGCCCCGCTCGCCCACATGGGTGTCGTAGCCCTTGGGCAGCGCTTCGGCGAATTCGGCGATCCGGGCCGCCTGCGCCGCCGCGCGCACTTCCGCGTCGCTCGCTTCCGGGCGGCCGTAACGGATGTTCTCGGCGACCGTCGTGCCGAACATCACCGTGTCCTGCGGCACCACGGCCAGATGCTTGCGCACTTCTTCCGGATCTGCTTCCGCCAGATCGATGCCGTCCAGCATCACCCTGCCCGATTGCGGGTCGTAGAAACGCAGGAGGAGCTGGAAGACGGTACTCTTGCCCGCGCCGGACGGGCCCACCAGCGCCACCGTCTCGCCGGGCGTTATATCCAACGAGAATTCGTGCAGCGCGGAGAAATCGGGCCGCGTCGGATAGGAGAAGGTCACCTTGTCGAAGCCGATGGCACCCGCCACGCGGCTCGGCAGCGCCCTGGGGTTCGCCGGAGCCTGAATTTCAGGCTCCACATGCAGCAGTTCCACCAGACGCTCCGTCGCGCCCGCCGCCATCTGCATGTCGCCCCATACCTCGGAGAGCGAGGCGAGCGAGGTCGCCGCGAACAGCGCATAGAGGATGAATTCGGCGAGATTGCCGCCCGTCATCGTGCCTTCCAGCACGGCCTTGGCGCCGAGCCAGAGCACCACCACCACGCTCGACATGCCGAGGAAAAAGATCAGCGCCGTCAGCACGGCCCGCGCCGTGATGCGCCCGCGCGCGGCATTGAAGGTCCGCTCCACCGTCTCGGAGAACCGCTCGATCTCGATCTTTTCATGCGTGAAGGCCTGCACGGTCTGCACCGCGTTGAGGCTTTCGGTGCCGAAGGCGCTCGAATCCGCCAGCCGGTCCTGGCTGTCGCGCGAAAGCCGCCGGACCCAGCGCCCCAGCAGGATGAGGGGCAACATGATCGCGGGGATGGCGAAAAGCACGTAAAGCGACAGGCGCGGGCTCGTATAGACCATCATCGACACTGCGCCGATAAAGAGGAAGAGATTGCGCAGCGCCACCGAGGCCGACGATCCCACCACCTGCTTGATGAGCGTGGTGTCGGCGGTGAGACGCGACAGCACCTCGCCCGTCCGCGTCATCTCGAAAAAGGCGGGCGACAGGCGCAGCACATGCGCATAGACCGCGCTGCGGATATCGGCCACCACGCGCTCGCCGAGCCAGCTCACGAAGAAGAAACGCGAGGCCGACGACACCCCCAGTACCGCCGCGACCCCGATCAGCGCCAGAAAATACTGGTCGATCAGCGAGGCATCCTCGGCATTGAAGCCGTGATCGATGATGCGGCCCGTGGCCAGCGGAAAGGCGAGCGTGGCCAGCGTCGCGCCCATCAGGGAGATCAGCGCCATCAGCAGCATGCCCTTGTAGCGCCCCAGAAACGGCCTGAGCTTGCCGATGGGTCCCACACCGCGCGCCGGCGCGCGGCGCAGGGCCTCTTCCTCAATGGCTTCGGCGACGGTATTGGCTGACCTGCTCATCGATGGACCTGGAAACTGTTGGCAAAAAGGGCCGGTCCGGGCAAAGGGCTTCCTGCCGAAAGCGGGCCCGCGGCATGTTCCGGTGAGGTTGTATATCAACCCGTTGGACAGCCAACAATCTGAGGCGGCCCGCCCGCGCCGATATGTCCCGCCCCCGGCAATTACAAATGCGTAAGGAAACCGCCGGAAAGGCGTGCCAAACCCCTTGCACGGGGCGGGGCTCTTCGTTATAAGCCCCCATTCCGGCAGCGCGGGCGATGAGCCGTCGCGCGCCGGCATCCGCGACATTCAAGCCCTTCAGGAAGGCGCGAGCCATGAAGAAAGACATTCATCCCGAGTACCACGTCATCAACGTGGCCATGACCGACGGGACCACCTTCCAGACCCGCAGCACCTGGGGCGCGGAAGGCGACACGATGACCCTCGATATCGACCCGACCACCCATCCGGCCTGGACGGGCGGCTCGGCGCAGCTCGTCGACCGTGGCGGTCGTGTGAGCCGCTTCAAGAAGAAGTTCGACTTCATCAAGTAAGGCGATATCGCCCGAACGACGCGAAAAAGCCCCGCTTTCCATATGGAAGGCGGGGCTTTCGTTTTGTCCGATGGAAGAATGCGGCGCCTATTCGGGAACCGGAAAGCGCAGCACGTTCTCCTGGAAGAAATCTTCGGCCCGGCGGATCTGATCGGCCACGGGATTGGCCGCGCGCGACCGCGTCTGCACGCCCCGCCTCAACTGATCGTCCAGCCTTTCCACCCGCTCGTAAAGCCGCTCGGACCGCTCGACGAGTTCGAGGAAAGCCTCCGGCAGGCCCGGCGTCTCCTTCATGGAGGCCGTATCGGCCAGTTCCCTGGCCGAGAGCCGGTAACGCTCGTCCTCGGCCTCTTCCGGCGACACTTCGGCGCTCACCACGGCCTTGCGGATCAGGAGCCAGGCGGCCACCTGCATCAGCCTGGTGGTCAGGCGCATGCTCTCCGTCGCATAGGCAAGCGAGGCATGACGGTTCAGATAGCGCGCCGCCTCCCGTCCATCCCCGTCCAGATAGGCCGAGGTCTGTTCCACCAGCAACATTCCCTCTTCATAGGTCCGCTCGAAGAGCTCGCGCTGCATGGTCGCCGCCAGCCCGGTGCCGGGCTCTGCGAAAACGATTTCGTCGGGATTTTCATTTCTTGTCATTGCCATCTCCCACCCTGTCGGGTGGTCCATCTCGAAACAACCTGACGGACAGGCATCAAGAGCCATGCCAGCGCAGGCTGTGCCGCAACGGGCCATAAACAGGGGGATGAGGCCGAAACCTACCCGGAAAAGGCGCCCGGACAAAGACGCCTGGACAAAAAAGAGCCGCGGCGAACCGCGGCTCAAGTTAAAACAGGGAGGCGTCAAACAGAGTGGATAGGAGCCACTCAAAATCCAGATGGCTGGATTTACGCAAGGTCACCCTAGCAACCTCTTACTAACAGAAGCTTACCCTTGTGGCAATTTGCCGCAAGGGCGGAAGCCGGATTTTTACCCGATAACGGACAAATAAATCGTTTTATTCCAATGAGTTACGTCATTGCCTACTTTTTGAACAGCGCTTCCGCCTCCGACCGGCTTCCCCGCTTGCTATCCAGAAAATTGCGCACACGCTCGATTTCACCTTCCAGCGCCGTGATTCGTTCCTGAAGCTCCTCGATGCCGAGAAGGCTCAGATCCTCTTTCAGAAATGCGCTCAGCGACGCGGCCCGCTGACGGCGAGGTTCGTTGTCGTCATCCATCGTTCTCGTCCTCTCATTTCCGGACATCTCTCGTCTCACGCCCAGTGTGAAAGCGGCGGTCTTGACCTGCAAGCGGGGCGCGCGGATTGTCCGGTATCCGACCCATTCCCCTTCAGGAGCCCCCCATGCCAGACGCCCTTCCCGCCCGGATGACCGCCATCGCCATCAAGGAGCCCGGCGGCCCCGACATGCTGGTGCCCGCCGAGATCGACCGCCCGGAGCCGGGCCATGGCGAAATCCTGATCCGGGTCGGCGCGGCCGGCGTGAACCGGCCCGACGTCATCCAGCGTCAGGGCTTCTACCCCGCCCCGCCCGGCGCGCCGGAAACCCCCGGCCTGGAAGTCGCCGGCGAAGTGGTGGCGACGGGCCCCGGCGTCACCGCCTGGAAGACGGGCGATCGCGTCTGCGCGCTGGTAGGCGGCGGCGGCTATGCCGAATATTGCCTGGCCCATGAAAGCCACGCCCTGCCCGTACCCGCCGGGTTCGGCCTGACCGAGGCGGCGGCCCTGCCGGAAACCTTCTTCACCGTCTGGACCAATGTCTTCGAGCGCGGTGCGCTGAAGGCGGGCGAAACCTTCCTCGTCCATGGCGGCACCAGCGGCATCGGCACCACCGCCATCCAGCTCGCCTCGCTGATGGGCGCCCGCGTCTTCGCCACGGCGGGCTCGCCCGAAAAATGCGAGGCCTGCCTGAAACTCGGCGCGGAAGCCGCCATCGACTACAAGACCCAGGATTTCGTGGCAGAAACGAAGTCCCTCACCGGAGGGCGCGGCGTCGATGTGATCCTCGACATGGTGGGCGGGGACTATATTCCCCGTAATATCAAATCCGCGGCCCAGGACGGCCGGATCGTCTCCATCGCCTTCCTGAACGGCTCCACGGCGGAAGTGAACTTCATGCCGATCATGCTGAAACGGCTGACGCTGACGGGCTCCACGCTGCGCGCCCGGGGCATCGAGGAAAAAGCGGCCATCGCCGCCGCGCTGCGGGAAAAGGTCTGGCCGCTGCTGGAGGCGGGCCGGGCAAAACCCGTCATCGACGCGACTTTCCCCCTCCGGGACGCCGCAAAGGCCCATGAACGCATGGAATCCAGCGCCCATATCGGCAAGCTCATGCTCACATTGGAGTGAGCAAGGCCCGGATCGGGCTTTCATTGGAAGCCGTTTGAAATTATATAAGCGGCATACCCACTCAATTCTCGATCAGGAGAAAAGGGGTCATCCGGCTGAAACCCGGGTGAACCAGAGGAGATGATATGACCCAGCCGCTTATGCCGAAGGCGACCGCCGTCTGGCTCGTCGAAAACACCGCGCTGACCTTCGACCAGATCGCGGAATGTTGCGGCCTCCACGTGCTCGAAGTGAAGGGCATCGCCGATGGCGACGTCGCCGCGGGCATCAAGGGCATGGACCCCGTGGCCGCCGGCCAGCTCACCCGCGCGGAAATCGAGCGCTGCCAGAACGACACCGACGCCCGCCTCAAGGCGGCGGAGAGCAAGCACAAGCTGCCGCCGGTCGTCGCCCGCAAGGGCCCGCGCTACACGCCCGTCTCCCGCCGTCAGGACCGCCCGGACGCGATCGCCTGGCTACTGCGCTACCATCCGGAACTTTCCGATGCGCAGGTCGGCAAGCTCGTCGGCACCACCAAGCCGACCATTCAGAGCGTGCGCGACCGCAGCCACTGGAACTCCGCCAACATCAAGCCGGTCGATCCGGTGACGCTGGGCCTGTGCTCGCAGATCGAACTCGACGAAGCGGTGCAGAAAGCGGCGAAGAAGCTGGAGCGCGAGCGCAAGAAGCTCGGCCTCAGCGAAGACGACACCACGCTGCTGCCGACCAGCGAGACCGCCGGCCGGCCGGCCGATCCCTATCCGGCCGAACTGGAAGCGGAAGCCGGCGAGCCGCCCGTTCCCGCCCAGCAGGACGAAGAGAAGGAAAGGGAATACGACCCCGACAGCGTCTTCGCCAAGCTCAAGGATGTGAAGACCGACGAGGACGAAGACGAGAGCAAAGAATAATCCTCGGCCCGTCCATCTGAATTCCTCCCCCTTGAAGGGGGAGGGTTGGGAGGGGGTGGAGCGACATCGTTGAACGTCTGCGTCAGGCTTTCGTGGCCTCCCCCCCACCCGGAAATTCGCCAGCGAATTTCCGACCTCCCCTCAAGGGGGAGGTAGAGGAAAGACAACTCTTCCCAACTCGACGTTCTATTCCGGACCCGGATTTTTCTTGCCTGTCAGCGCGTCGGCCTTCGACGTGCCTTCCATCGTGTAATTGAGAGCCAGACGCCCGCCATCGGCGTAGATCGTCTGCCCCGTCACATAGCTCGACGCCGCCGAGGCGAGGAAAACGGCGACCGACGCCACCTCGTCCGGCTGCCCGATGCGGCCCAGCGGGGTACGCGACAGGATGACGTCTTTCGCCCGCTTGTCGTCGTTGACGCTGGCCAGCATGTCGGTCTGGATACTGCCCGGCCCGATGGCGTTGACGCGGATGCCGTGCGGCGCAAGCGAGATCGCCATGGTTTCGGTGAGTTGCCTGATCCCGCCCTTCGACGCGGCATAGGCCGCCTGGCTTGGAATGGCGACGACCGCGTTCACCGAAGACATATTGATGATGGTGCCGGGCTCGCCGCCCTCTTCCACCTGCGCCACCATTTGCTGCGCCACCGTCTGGCCGACCAGAAACGCACCCTTGAGATTGGTCCGGACGACCTTGTCGAAGCTCTCTTCTTCCAGCGTCAGGAAGTCCCCGCCCAGCGCAATGCCGGCATTGTTGACGAGAATGTCGACGCGGCCCCATCTGTCCGTCGTCGCATAGACCATGTTGCGCACATCGAGCCGCTCGCCGACATCGCAATAGGCAAACGCCGCCTCGCCGCCGCGGCCGACGATTTCTTCCGCCGCCGCTTCGCCGTCTTCTTCCTCGATATCGGCGATCATCACCTTCGCGCCCTGATCGGCGAATGCCCGCGCGACGGCCTTGCCGATCCCGCGCGCACCGCCCGTCACGATCGCAACCTTGTCCAGAAGAATATCGGTCGCCGTCATGGCCTGTTCCCGCCCGATTGTTTCGCCAACTCAGCCGGTCTGTTTCAACCCGGCATCGCCAAGCACCATGGCGATCTCGTCCAGAATCGCCGGATCGTCGATGGTGGCGGGCATGGCCCAGTCCTGCCCGTCCGCGATCTTGCGCATCGTGCCGCGCAGCACCTTGCCCGAGCGCGTCTTGGGCAGGCGCTGCACCACCATCGCCTTCTTGAAGGAGGCCACCGCGCCGATCCGGTCGCGAATGATGGCGACGGCTTCTTTCTCCACCTCCTCTGCGGGCCGGTTTACCCCCGAATTCAGCACGAGGAAGCCCACCGGCACCTGGCCCTTGGTGGCGTCGGCAATACCGATCACGGCACATTCGGCGACATCGGGCAGCTCCGCCAGCACTTCCTCCATGCCGCCGGTGGAAAGCCTGTGCCCCGCCACGTTGATGATGTCGTCGGTGCGGCTCATCACGAAGAGATAGCCGTCCTCATCCAGATAGCCCGCATCCGCCGTCTTGTAGTAGCCCGGATAGTCTGCGAGATAGGCCTCGCGGAAGCCGTCGTCGTTTTCCCACAAGGTCGGCAGGCATCCAGGTGGCAAAGGCAGCTTCACCACGATGGCGCCCGTCGCGTTCGGCGCGACCTGCTTGTTCGCCTCGTCCACCACATGGATTTCATAGCCCGGCATGGCGACGGAAGGCGAACCGTATTTGACGGGCAGCCTTTCGAGCCCGACGGGATTGGCCGCGATGGGCCAGCCCGTTTCCGTCTGCCACCAATGGTCGATCACCGGCACATTGAGCATACGCTCCGCCCACTGAATGGTGTCGGGATCGGCGCGCTCGCCCGCCAGGAACAGCGTATCGAGCGAGGAAAGATCGTATTTGCCGATGAACTCGCCCTTCGGGTCTTCCTTCTTGATCGCGCGGAAGGCGGTCGGCGCGGTGAAGAGCGCTTTCACGCCATGATCCGCGATGACGCGCCAGAAGGTGCCCGCATCGGGCGTGCCGACGGGCTTGCCCTCGAAGAGAATGGTGGTGGCGCCATGCAACAGCGGCGCATAGACGATATAGGAATGGCCGACCACCCAGCCGACGTCCGACGCCGCCCAGAACACATCGCCCGGATCGACGCCATAGACGTTTTTCATCGTCCATTTGAGCGCGACCATGTGCCCGCCATTGTCGCGCACCACGCCTTTCGGCTTGCCGGTCGTGCCCGAGGTGTAGAGCACGTAGAGCGGATCGGTCGCATCGAGCGGCACGCAATCGGGCTTGTTGCCCGCCGCCGCGGCCTTCTCCATCTCCGCCTTCCAGTCGAAATCGCGCCCCTCGACCATGGAGGCCTCTTCCATCTCGCGCTGGAAGACGATGCAGGCCTCGGGCTTGTGCGACGCCATGTCGATGGCGCGGTCGAGCAGCGGCTTGTAGGCGATGACGCGGCCCGGCTCGAGCCCGCAGGAGGCGGAGACGATGAGTTTGGGCTTGGCATCGTCGATGCGCGTCGCCAGCTCCTTCGCCGCGAAGCCGCCGAACACCACGGAATGGACGGCCCCGAGACGGGCACAGGCGAGCATCGCCACTGCGGCCTGCGGCACCATGGGCATATAGACGATGACGCGGTCGCCCTTGCCGACGCCCTTGCTCTGGAGAACGCCGGCGAAGGTCGCGACCTTCTCCGTCAGTTCCGCATAGGTGAATTTCTTCACCTTGCCCATCATCGCGGAATCGTAGATGAGCGCGAGACGGTCGCCATGGCCGGCTTCCACATGCCGATCGAGCGCATTCCAGCAAGTGTTGCAGCTTGCCCCCGCATACCAGTCCGCAAGCCCGCCCTCGCGCATTTCGCGGACCTTCCCGACCGGCGTGAACCAGTCGATCTCGCCCGCGGCATCGCGCCAGAAGCCCTCCGGATCGGTCTGCCAGTTACGATAGGTTTCGGCATAGCTGCTCATGAGGACACTCCCGGCAAAATGGGCCTTTACGGCGCTCGTTACGTTTGGAAGGAGCCTATACCGGCCCGGCGGCAATCAAAAGTGTGCCGGACGGCTGCGCCGACCGCCAATTCCCGCTAGAACAGCGGCCATGATTACCGATCCCTGGTTCTATGCCGCCGCCATTCCCGCCATCCTGATCGTCGGTCTCTCCAAGGGAGGGTTCGCGGGCGGGCTCGGCATTCTCGGCGTGCCGCTCATGGCGCTTGCCGTGCCGCCGCTTCAGGCGGCGGGCATCATGCTGCCCATCCTCTGTGCGATGGACGTGATCGGCATCTGGGCCTATCGGCACAGCTTCGACCGGCACAATCTGAAGATCCTCGTACCCGGCGCAATCGCGGGCATTCTCATTGCCGCCTTTACCGCGCGCTATCTGTCGGAAGCCGTGATCCTGCTGCTGGTGGGCGGCATCGCCGTCGTCTTCACGCTCGACCACTGGATCGGGCGGCGCGCCTTGCAGGCGCCCAAGCCGAGGCACACGCTGAAGGGCTCTTTCTGGGGCAGCGTGGTGGGCTTTACGAGCTTCATCGCCCATGCGGGCGGCCCGCCCTATCAGATCTATATGCTGCCGCAGAAGCCCGACAAGAAAATCTATGTCGGCACCAGCGTCTTCTTTTTCTGGCTGGTGAACCTCTTCAAACTGCCGCCCTATGCCTATCTGGGCGAACTGTCGCTCGGCAATCTGGCCACCTCCGCCGTGCTGCTGCCGCTCGCGCCCATCGGCATGCTGCTCGGCATCAAGGCGCTGCATGTGATCCCGGAAAAGCCGTTCTACCGGCTGGCCTATATCCTGGTGTTTCTGGTGGGGCTGAAGCTGCTCTGGGACGGCGCCTCGGCGTTTCTGGCCTGATCCGCCACCCCCGAAATACAAAAGCGCCGGGCAACATGCCCGGCGCTCCCATCGATCCGTTTGCGCCGACGATCAGGCGGCCGTTTCGGTGCCTAATCGTTCGATTTCCTCTTTGAGTTTGAGCTTTTTCTTCTTGAGTTCAGCGATATGGAGATCGTCGCTGCTGGAATGCATCAGCTCGCTGTTGATCTCCTCTTCCAGGGCCTTGTGTCGATCACGAAGTTCGGCAATGTGAGAATCCAGTGCCATATTGCGACCTACCTTTCGTTACGCTGGAGGGGCAAAAATTCTGACTCCTTTTGCCGCCCCTGTCGAACGGTGCCGCAAAAAAGCTGTGGATTATTCCGGCCGATTTAACGTAAGTATTTGAAATATGAGCAGAAAGCCGAAATCCGGAGAAACGGGCTCCATAACATCGGGCCCCGCGCCGCAAGGCCCGCCCCGGCGCCTCATCGTCGGCATCTCGGGCGCGTCCGGCGTGGCCTACGGCATCCGCCTTCTCCAGATGCTGAACGCGCTCGATGTCGAGCCGCATCTCGTCATGTCGAAGGCGGCCGAAATGACCATCGGCTATGAAACGAACCTCGCCCCGAAGGATGTCGAAAAGCTCGCTCATACTGTCTACCGGCAGGACGATGTGGGCGCGGCCATTTCCTCCGGCTCCTTCAAGACCATGGGCATGGTCGTCGCGCCCTGCTCGATCCGCTCCATGTCCGAAATCGCAACGGGCGTGACCTCCTCCCTCCTGACCCGCTCGGCGGATGTGGTGCTGAAGGAGCGGCGGAAGCTCGTGCTGATGGTGCGCGAGACGCCGCTTCATACCGGCCATCTGCGCTCCATGACGCAGCTTTCGGAAATGGGCGCCATCATCGCCCCGCCCGTGCCGGCCTTCTACGCCAATCCCGAAACGGTGGACGACATCGTTACCCAGTCCGCCGCCCGGGTGCTGGATCTTTTCGGCCTGGAAGCCGACGAGACCAAACGCTGGGGCGAGGATCTGACAGGCGGCAGGCGCCGTCCCGTATCCCGCGGCAGGAAGCCGTCCTGACCGCTCACCTCGGCGCGAAGGCGGCATCCAGCAGGAGCTGAAACAGCCTCTCCCGCGTTGCGCCCAGCGCCATGCCCTTATCCGCCAGATAGGCCTGAAGATTGCGCAGCGCCGTCCCGCGCGCGCCCGCCGCGCCGCCCGCCGCGCCGCCCGCCGGCGCACCCTGCTCGCGCAAGGCCGCCTCCAGAGCGTCCTGCATGGCGAATTCCGCCTCGAGCTCCAGCGCCTTCACCTTTTCGCGAAGATCGGCCACCGCCTCGTCCGGCAACATGGTCTTGAGCCCGCGCCGCGCCCGGCGCAGCGGCGACACCGCCTCCTGCGACCAGCGCCCGGCAATGCGCCCGAAGACCCCGAACGCCTCCTCGTCGAAGGCCGGATAGCCCTGCGCGGCCGCGAACAGGCAGAACAGGACGAGATTGACCTCCAGCCCGTGCTCGTCCTGCAGCGTCAAAAGGGCATGTTCCACGCCGGGGCGGCCGTAAAAGGCCGATGAAAAATGCCGGAACCGGTCTGCCTCGTTCATGACGTCATGCTCCGTTTTCCGTCCGGCCTTCCCGCGAAGCGCGCTTGTTCCCTCATACCATGTAGGGGTATGAAACGTGTTGCAATCGTCGCCCCTCTCGCATGGCCGGCCGGATGACCGAACAGGATGAAGAAAATCTGCGCAACGAACTGGCGCAACTGAAGATGGAACATCGCGACCTCGACGATGCGATCCTGGCGCTCGAAACGCTGCCGCTTCCCGACCAGCTTCAGGTCAAGCGGCTGAAAAAGCGCAAACTCGTCCTGCGCGACCGCATTCAGGAAATCGACGACATTCTCTTCCCCGACATCATCGCCTGAAATCTTCGGCGAACGGGCGGATCAGCGGCCCTCGCCGGTTTCGTCCAGCCGCTTCTTGTCGCGATACATCTGCGCGTCCGCCCGGGAAAGCGCCGTATCCGGACTGTCCTCGCCGCCGAACGCCGTTGCGCCGACGGACACCGATACCGGAATGGCGACGCCCTCATATTCGAAGGGCTCCGCGCCGATCAGCTCCTTCAGCTCGCGCGCCTTGGCCTGCGTGCTTTTTTCATCCGTATGCACAAGAAGAACGGCGATCTCGTCGCCCCCCAGCCGCCCCATGATGTCGGTGTCCCTGATATGGGCCGCCGTCCGCGAGGCCACGAATTTCAGCACGCCGTCTCCGGCCGCATGGCCATGGATGTCGTTGATTTCCTTGAAACGGTCGATGTCGAGATAGACGATCCCCGCCGTCTCGCCATAGCGCCTGCCCATGGCCACGACGCGGCCGATCTCCCGGACGAAGGCCCGGCGGTTCAGCACCGGGATCAGCGGATCGTGATCGGCCAGATGTTCCGCCTCGCGCAAGCGCTTCTGGATTTCCTTCACGTTGCGGCGAAGCTGATCGACTTCCTGCATGAGGCCCATCAGGGCATCGCGCACATTGGGGGTGAGCTCTTCCTCGGGAATGCCCAGCACCCGGGCGCTGTCTTCCACATGGCGCACGGAAGCCGCCAGCCCATCGCCGCCCGCTCCGACCGAAGCGGCGCTGCGCGCGCGTGACGTTGTCGGCCGGATTGACCCTATGCCGCCCAGTTTCATCGCCGTGCCTCCGAGCCCCTATGATGGCCTGCAATCTCCTGAAAATGCCACTTCTGATCGCACATTTCCATAATTCCAGTGGGGTGAAACCTCCAGCCCGGTCCGAATCTTGTCAAAGGCGTCTCCATGCCTATACTCCCCGCCTTTCCGCGCGGCCAATCGGCGGCCGCCAGCGCAACGGACAGAAAATGGCTGCATCGGGCTCCACAGACAAAGATCCGGCCGAAAGCCCCCTTGTCGGGATCATCATGGGCAGCCAGTCCGACTGGCCGACCATGAAACACGCCGCCGACATTCTGGAGGCGCTCGGCATCTCCCACGAGGCCCGGATCGTCTCCGCGCACCGGACCCCCGACCGCATGTACGACTATGCCCGCACGGCGCGGGACCGCGGTCTCAAGGTCATCATAGCGGGCGCGGGCGGCGCTGCCCACCTGCCTGGCATGACGGCCTCACTCACGCCGCTGCCCGTTTTCGGCGTGCCGGTGCAAAGCCGCGCGCTGTCGGGCCAGGACAGCCTCCTGTCCATCGTGCAGATGCCAGGCGGCATTCCCGTCGGCACGCTGGCCATCGGCGATGCGGGCGCGAAGAACGCCGCCCTGCTGGCCGCCGCCGTGCTGGCGCTGAACGACGACGCCCTGGCGGCCCGCCTCGACGCCTACCGGGCCAAACAGTCGGCATC
Organism: Parvibaculum indicum; assembly: GCF_011762095.1. Classification (GTDB taxonomy): domain Bacteria; phylum Pseudomonadota; class Alphaproteobacteria; order Parvibaculales; family Parvibaculaceae; genus Parvibaculum; species Parvibaculum indicum. The sequence goes on from NZ_JAASQO010000002.1 coordinate 253,422, forward strand.
CATCGGCGACGCACCGGCCTGAGCCATGAACCGCACCGTCAACGCTTCGGCAGGAGAACCGGTCGCCCCGGGCGGCTGCATCGGCATTCTGGGCGGCGGCCAGCTCGGCCGCATGCTCGCCACCGCCGCCGCCGAACTGGGCCTGACCGCGCATGTCTATTGCCCGGACGAGAACTCTCCCGCCTTCGACGTGGCCGCTGAAAAGACCGTCGCCGCCTATGACGATGCGGACGCGCTTGCCCGCTTTGCCGACAATGTCGATGCGGTGACCTACGAGTTCGAGAACGTGCCCGCCGAAACGGTCCGTATCCTGACCGAACACGCGCCCGTGCGCCCCGGCGCGCAGGCGCTGGCGACCGCGCAGGACCGGCTGGCGGAAAAGACCTTCATCGCCGAACAGGGCATCCGCACCGCGCCCTTCCGGGCCGTGGACGATGCGGCGGGCCTTGCGCAGGCCATCGCCGATCTCGGTACGCCCGCCATCCTGAAGACGCGCCGTTTCGGCTATGACGGCAAGGGCCAGACCCGGATCGAAGCCGATACCGCGCCGCAAGCCGCCCTCGACGAGATTGGCAACGCCCCGGCCATTCTGGAAGGCTTCGTGCCCTTCGAGCGGGAAATCTCCGTCATCGTCGCCCGCGGGCAGGACGGCGCCATCGCCGCCTACGACCCGGTGGAGAACATCCACAAGAACCATATTCTGGACCGGAGCTTTGCCCCGGCCGCGCTGACGCCCGGGATCGCCGCCGAGGCCATCGAGATCGCCTCGACCATCGTACGCGAGCTGGACTATGTGGGCGTGATGGGCGTGGAGCTTTTCCTCCTCCCCGAAAGCGCCGGCAATGAGAACCGGCTGCTGGTCAACGAGATCGCGCCCCGCGTCCATAATTCCGGCCACTGGACCATGGATGCCTGTCTTGTGAGCCAGTTCGAGCAGCATGTCCGGGCGATTTGCGGCTGGCCGCTGGGCAGCGCCGCGCGCCATAGCGACGCGGTGATGACGAACCTCATCGGCGAGGATGCCGCCGACTGGACGACGCTTGCCGCCGAGCCCGGCTGCGCCATCCACCTTTATGGAAAGACGGAAATCCGCACGGGCCGGAAAATGGGCCACGTCACCCGCCTGTTCCCGATCGGGGAACTTCCGGTAACCCGGAATTAACCTCGCTTTTCCAATGTAGTTTTTCGGTCCCGGATCGGGATGCCAATAAACACGCACAACCTGCGCGAGTTTCGCAGGAATGGCGGGGTGACGGGCGGTGGTATATGCCCATTTGAAGGGAAAAAGGGACGCCGACTTCAACGCCTTCATGGCGGAATATGCGCCCTATGAAGCTGGCAGCACCGCCGCGCCCGTCTTCGATACGCCGGCCTTTCAAACCCTGATGGAGTGCTGGCGCGAGAGCGCCGGGGAAGACATTCTCCCCGACGGAAGCCGGCTCCCGCTTTCCAAACTGGCCCCCTGGATGCCGGATATGAGCAAGCTGACGGTGGAAGGGCCCTTCAATATCCGCTACCGGCTGGTCGGCACACGCGCCTGCGAACGTCTGGGCATGGACCCGACCGGGCAGAATCTCTACGACATGATGGACCCGTCCATCCGCGACACCATCGCCCGAAGTTTCGCCGAAATGGTGACGCGCCCCTGCGGCTTTTACGGACGCTATGAAAACGTGAACACCGCCGGGCGGCGCAGCGCGATCCAGAGCCTCTACCTGCCGCTGAAGCCCCTGCCGGACGGCACGCCGAAGATCATCGGCATGCATGCGCCCGGCGAGATGATCGACTATGGCAGCCCGGCGGAAAGCGCGTCCATCGCCACCGCGATCACGGATTTCACCTGGATCGATCTTGGTTTCGGCGCGCCCTGTTAGGGCCCGCCCGGCGGATCATCCGCGCGGGCCGGGATAGCGCAAGCGCCCCATCAGCCCGACGGGATCGGGCAGCTTCTCCGCAAGGCCACGCAGGCCCGCCTTGGCCTTTTCGATCCGCATGACATCCTCGATGCGGCGGTCGAGAAACGCCCATGTGCCGGTAAAGCCGTCCGTTTCGTCGCCCAGCCAGTGCAACGTCACTGCCGAATAGACGGCGGCCAGCGTCGCGCGCTTCGTATAGAAATTGAAGTCCGTGGAACTGTCGCCCGTCGCCCGCCAGATGGCATCGACGGTGCGATAAAGCGAGCGCGGCCCCAGCGTGCCCGCGACCGGCAGCGCGGCATAGGTCACGGCGCGGCGAAGCGCCTCGCGATACGCCGCATCCGCCTCGATACGGGTTCTGACGGCGAGCGTAATCTTCTCGCGTATCTTCATATTGTCGAGGCCGCGCCCGGCCAGCATCTCCGCCATGCGGCGGTCGCCATCGGCCAGGAAATAGTCGATGAGGTCGTTCACGCCGCCGGGAAAGGCCACGCGCATCGCCTCATGGCCGATCCCGGCCTCCGCCGCCGCATGGCGCATGACGGCGGGCGTCCACCCGTCAAAGGCCACATGCGGCAGGGCCGCCTTCAATATGGCGGCGCGGTTCTTGTCTTTTTTGGTCATCTTGTCAGGCATCCCGCTCGTCCGGCTCCCGCTCATGCACCGGGCCCAGCCAGTGCTTCGCCTCGCTTTCGAAGATCAGCTTCGACAGATCCTCCATCCGCTGAGGATAGAGAATACCGTCCAGATGATCGCATTCATGCTGCACGACACGGGCATGGAACCCGCGCGCCTCGCGCTCGATCGTCTCGCCCTTGGGGGTCACCCCGCGATAGGCGATATGGGCGGCGCGCGGCACCAGGCCGCGAAGGCCGGGAACCGACAGGCATCCCTCCCAGCCTTCCTCGGTGCCGGGGCTCATGATCTCTATTTCCGGGTTCACCAGCACGGTCAGCGGCGCTGTGTGGTCGAATTCTTCCGCCTCGTCCACCCCTTCCGGCGCGCGCTCCGGCGGCGCCTGAAAGACGACGATCCGCCAGGGCTCATGCACCTGCGGGGCGGCAAGACCGGCGCCATTGGCGTCGATCATGGTCTCGATCATGTCGCGTACCAGGGCCCGCACCTCGTCCGAGGTCGGATCGGGAACCTTTTCGGCGGTCCGGGCAAGCACCGGATGGCCCATGCGGGCGATCTTGCGAATGGCCATAGGGCGAATATGTAAGCTGCGTCCGGTTCCGGCAAGTCGGGCATTTCGACGCTTTTCGGCGATGCCTTGCGGGCCAGTGTGGACAAAGTCCGATTCTTTTGATACTTAAGCCTCCTGTCGCGGGCGCCGAATACGGGTCCGCGACTAACTTATTGAACCATAAGCAGGATTTTCTCGTGCAGGTACTCGTCCGCGACAACAATGTCGATCAGGCCATGAAGGCCCTGAAGAAGAAGCTTCAGCGCGAGGGTGTTTTCCGCGAAATGAAGCTGCGGAACTTCTACGAGAAGCCCTCCGAGAAGCGCGCCCGTGAAAAGGCGGAAGCCATTCGCCGCGCCCGCAAGCTCGCTCGCAAGCGCGCCCAGCGCGAAGCCGGCATCGGCCGCAAGTAATTCGACCGCAAGGTCAGTCGAAAACGCCCCCGGATTTCCGGGGGCGTTTTTGTTTATCCGTCGCCCGTCATGCGCTTCAGATAGCGGTGGAAATGCCAGAGGCCGCGCTCCAGATGGCTGAGCGGTCCGGGCGCCGCCGCCGGGCTCGAAAGCCCCGCCTGCACCCCGTCGCAAACGGCAATGTCTTCCAGATGAATATGGCGCAACACCTCCGCGGTGCCTGTGACGAGGTCCGCGTCCGACGCCTTCGGCTCCTTCATCAGAATATGGATGGTGAGGTCGAAAGAGGCCTCGTCGCGGATATCGAGCCGATACCAGACGGCCGAAACCGTTTCGCCGCGCAGCACGACCAGCAGGAAGGCGGGAAAGCCCACATAAACGGAAAAGGGGTCCGCCCCTTCGACCGGCGGGTTTTCGAGCGCCGTGAAAGACGTGCCGTCGGGCAGCTCCGGCACATAGGTACCGAAGGCCGGATTGCTGTGCTGCAGGCTTTCCGCATGCGGGCCGATATGGTGGTAGGACTCGATGAAGTTTTCCACCAGCACCTTCCAGTTCCAGGGCGAGGGAAATGTCAGCGAGCTGACGATGCGCATATCGCCAAGCCCGTCCCGCGCCACCAGCGCATCCAGCCCCGCCATATGTTCCGCCAGCGGCGCTGCGCCCTCGTCCAGATTGACGAAGACGAAGCCCTGCCAGACATCGACCGGAAAGGACGGCAGGCCGCATTTGCCCCTGTCGAAGGCGTCCGACTGCTCCATGGCGGGCGCGGAGAGAAGCCGCCCGTCGAGCCCGTAGCGCCAGAGATGACAGGGGCAGGTAAAGGCCTTCGCGTTCCCCTCGCCCTGCGCCACCGGCATGGCGCGATGGCGGCAGACGCGCGACAGCGCATGGAGAGCGTCCTCTTCGTCGCGCGACACGACAAGCGGCACGCCTGCGAGATCGACCGTCAGGAAATCGCCCGCTTCGGCGAGCTGTTCGACCCGCGCCACCGGCATCCATTGCCGCCGGAAAATCCGGTCGGTCTCCGCCTCGAACACCGCCTTGTCCAGAAAGGCCGTGGGCGGCAGGGACATTGCCGTCTCCATCCTGTCCGACACGCCCGCATAGACACTCGTTCCCGACATCGCACCGATCCTAATATTAAGTCATATGACCTAAAATAGGTTGATCGACCTAATTGTCAAGACGGGCTATGCTCGCGCCATGACCGATCCAGCCTCTCCCGACGCCCTGCCTCCCCAACATCGCGGCCAGAATCGCGGCCGCGAACGCATGGAAAACTTGCTCGTCGAGGCGGAGCGGATGATGATCGAGGAAGGCTATGCGGGCCTGACCATGCGCAGGCTGGCGGAGCGCTGCGGCATCGCGCTCGGCAATCTCCAGTATTATTTCCCGTCGAAAACGGCGCTGGTGGCGGCGCTTGTAGACCATATCTGCGCGCGCCACCGTCAGGCGGTCGAGACATGGCCGGAAAAGGACGCAGACCCCGAAGCCGCATTCGAGGCCCTTATCCGCTATGTGCTGGAAGACATCAGGAAGCCGGAAGGCTCCATCCTCTATTGGGAGTTCTGGGCGCTGGCCGCGCATGACGAGCATGCGAAGACCGCCATGGCCGAACTCTACCGGACCGAACTCGACCTGCTGGCGGAAGCCGTCACCCGGCTGAACCCCGCCCTGCCCGCGCCGAAAACTCGCCACCGCGCCGAAATCATCGTCGGCATGCTGGAAGGCAGTGGACTGATGATCGGCCCCGGCCGCCCCCATGCCGAAAACCCCGAACCGCTGATGCAGGAAATCGCCGCCGCCGCGCTGGCAATCGCGAAACGGGCTGCATAAACGCCAAGCCCTGTTGCGGAAAGGCCGTCGCATTTTCGTTTGCCTCCTCCCGCTTGCCGCCCCAGACTCCTCCCGACAATAGCCGGGAGGAGGCTATGAGCGAGACGAAACCCCTCATGGTTCTGGCGGGTCGCCTTGAAGACCTCGCAACCACAGGACGGAAGATCTTCCGCCACGACGGCAAACAGATCGCGCTCTTCCGGTCGGGCGAGAAAATCTTCGCCTGCAACAATCGCTGCCCGCATGAAGGCTATCCGCTTGCGGAAGGCAGCCTGTCGGAGACCTCTTCCGGCTGCACGCTCACCTGTAACTGGCACAACTGGAAATTCGACCTCGCCACAGGCCGAACACTTCTTGGCGGCGACAATCTTCGTATCTACCCCACCGAACTGCGCGGCGAGGAAATCTGGGTCGATATATCCGATCCCCCCGCAGAGCATGGCAGGGCGCAAGCTTTGACGCGCCTCATGGCGGCGTCGCACCGTTTCGAGTACGACCGCATGGCGCGCGAACTCGCCCGCTTCATCAAGCTGGGCGGCGATCCGATGGACGCGATCCGGGCTGCGATGGAGGAAGCGGCGCCGCGCTTCGAGTTCGGCATGACGCATGCCCATCCCGCTGCGGCGGACTGGCTTCGGCTGCGCGAAACACTCTCCGGTTCCGGGCATGATGACGCCGATCTTTTCGTTCCGTTCCTCGAGATCCTGGCGCATCTGAGCTGGGACACGTTGCGGGAGAACGAATTTCCCTACCCGGACGGCAGCGTCCCCTTCGACGCTGAAGAACTTGTCGCCGCCATAGAGGATGAGGACGAAGAAGGGGCCATCGCCCTTATCCGCGATGCGCTGAGGTCGGCCGTGAGCTTCAGGACCGTTCAGCCTGCACTGGCGCGCGCCGCCCTCGCCCATTATGCCGATTTCGGCCATTCAGCGATCTATGTGCAGAAAGCGGGAACGCTGATCGAACGGTTGGGCGAAAGATCAGCTCCCGCCATCCTCTATCCCCTCATTCGTTCGCTGACTATGGCGACACGGGAAGACCTTATTCCCGAATTCCGCTTCTATGGCAATGCACTCGCGCGATGGAACGGCGCGGGCGAAGAAAGCCCCGCCCCCGGAGACCTCCGGAGAGCGTCCATACGGCGCGCGCTCGACCTGACCGTGCGGGCATCCGCCCTGCCACCTCAACGTCTTCATACGCTTCTGCTCCAAGCCGCCATGTGGCAGTTCCTGCATTTCGACAATTACTGGCAGGAGCAGACCGAGAAATCCGTCACAGACAATGTCGGCTGGCTGGACTTCACCCACATGCTCACCTTCGCCCATGCCGTGCGCGAGCTATGCGGCGCTCAGCCCGATCTCTGGCCGCAAGGGTTATTGCAAATGGCCTGCTTCATCGGCCGGAACGCAACTTACACCGATGGCACGCAAGACGTTTCCGGCTGGTCCGTCGAAAACCCGGCGGCGTTCTTCGAGAGCGAATTGACGGGCATGCTGGATCACGGACAGCGCGATCCACTCGTCGCCGCCCATCTGCTGAAAACGCTCATGGCGGCGCGAGACGAATGGCTGGCCGATCCGGAAGGCGCGCATATACCGCTCATGCTTGCCGCGGTGAACCGGTTCCTGCATTCGCCATTGAAGCGCCGTCATGCCCTGCGCTCGGCACGGCAGGCGCTCGATTTCGTGGCCAGCGAGTAACCCCTAGAGCGCCTTCCGCATCACGCGCTCGTAATCGCCATAGCCGAGCTTTTCATAGAGGCGGATCGCGTTCGAGTTGCTGCCGAGTACGCCCAGCCGAACCTCGCCCAGGCCGCGCTCCCGTGCCCGCTCCTCGATTTCCTGTATGAGCTGCCGTCCGATCCCCTGCCCGCGCGCATCCGGCGTCACGCTCACATCGAGGATCATGGCATATCGCCGGCATTCCGGGCGGATATAGGCGCCGTTCGCTTCCTCAATGATATAGCAGCCGAACCCCGCGATCCGGCCCTGTCGCTCCGCTACCAGCCATTCACCATCATGGCGCTCGACATGGCCCCGCAACCAACCGAAATGCGCCGCCGCCGCGCCCGCATCGGCCCGGTTGGTCTCGATCAGCGCTTCGGCATCGTTCAATTCGCCGAGAAGGCCGATCGCCGCCCGCTCGTCCGCCGGAAAGACAGCGTTGCGGATAAGGATGTCGCTCAAAGCCTCAGAACCTCTCTTCGCCATATTCCCGGACGGGATCGGGGAAATCGCGGTAGAGGGCGAAGCTGACATTCTCGACCAGCGAGTTCAGCCCGTAATGCTCGCCCTCCACGGGTTCGGCGCGGCTTGCCACCCAGTTGAAGGCGGTATCGAGCTGGGTCAGGTCCTGCACCTCGATCATGATGTGGAATTCGCCGAGATGGGCGGGCGCGAGGCCGAGTTTCTTGCGGGTGAGCCGCCAGCCCGCGATCACGCCTTCGCGCTCCAGCAGCTCCATATAGCTTGAAAAAGCGTCGACGAATTCATGGTCGCGGACGTCCGGCTTCAGCCCGCACCAGATATGATAGATGTCCATGCGCTCACTCCTTCAAGGGATGTCAGCTCCGCCCCAGCGTCCGCGCGCCGAATACCGACAGGGCGACGAGCACCAGTTCCACCGTGACGGGCTGCGCGATCCCCTCCGGCGCGCCGTCGACGACGATACCGAGAAAACGTCCGGCTACTGCGAGGCCATAGAGACACGCCACGCCCCACATCCAGTTGGCCCGGCCGGCGAAAAGCGCCAGCGCGCTCGCAATGGCGCTGGCCAGGAAGAAGGACCCGAGATCGGCCCTGAGCGCATTGAGGCCCAGCGGCGTCAGCGCGTCGATCCCCAGCGTGTTGCCGAGCTGAACGGGCGAGGCAAGCGCCATCAGCCCCATTCCCAACGAAAAGAGCCCCACCAGCGCAATAGCGATTCGCGCGATCCAGACCATGTGTCATTCCCCCCTTGATATTGGATATCCGCATAGAAAACGGGCGGTGCTCATGTGAACACCGCCCGCCTTTTTCGTCCAGTATTCCGTCAGGCGACGGATCAGTCGAGCTGCTTGATGATGCCTTCGACCATCTTCTTCGCATCGCCGAACAGCATCATCGTGTTGTCGCGGAAGAAGAGTTCGTTTTCCACGCCCGCATAGCCGGAGCCCATGCCGCGCTTGACGAAGAGCACCGTGCCCGCCTTTTCGACGTCCAGAACCGGCATGCCGTAGATCGGGCTCTGCGGATCGGACTTCGCCGAGGGGTTGGTCACGTCGTTCGCGCCGATGACGAAGGCAACGTCCGTCTGGCCGAACTGGCTGTTGATGTCTTCCAGCTCGAACACTTCGTCGTAAGGCACGTTCGCTTCGGCCAGCAGCACATTCATATGGCCGGGCATGCGGCCCGCCACCGGATGAATGGCATAGGACACCTTCACGCCTTCGGCCTTCAGCAGGTCGCACATTTCACGCAGCACATGCTGGGCCTGCGCCACCGCCATGCCGTAACCGGGCACGATGATGACGGAGCTGGCATTCTTCATGATGAAGGCGGCATCGTCCGCCGACCCCTGCTTCACGGGCCGCGTTTCCTGCTGGCCGCCACCGGCCGCAGCGCCTGCGTCCGCACCGAAGCCGCCCAGGATCACGCTGATGAAGGAGCGGTTCATGCCCTTGCACATGATGTAGGACAGGATCGCACCCGACGAGCCGACCAGCGCGCCCGTGATGATGAGCGCAAGATTGCCGAGCGTGAAGCCGATACCGGCCGCCGCCCAACCCGAATAGGAGTTGAGCATGGAGACCACCACCGGCATGTCCGCGCCGCCGATCGGGATGATCAGCAGGAAGCCGATCAGGAAGGCCGCCAGCGTGATGAAGAGGAAAAGCTCGACCGACTGGTTGGCCGGATCCAGCACGATCCAGATCACGCCTGCGACGATGGCCGCCGCGATCACGATATTGATGAGGTGACGCCCGGGCAGCATGATCGGCGCACCCGACATGTTACCGTTGAGCTTGGCAAAGGCGATGAGCGAACCGGAAAAGGTGATCGCACCGATGGCCGCGCCGATCGACATTTCGATCAGGTTGGAGGCATGGATCGCCCCCAGCGTGCCGATGCCATAGGCCTCGGGCGCCAGATAGGCCGACCAGGCGATGAACACCGCCGCCAGACCGACCAGCGAATGGAACGCCGCCACGAGCTGCGGCATCGCCGTCATGGCGATACGCCGCGCGATGATGGCGCCGATGCCGCCGCCGATGGCCAGACCGACCACGATGAGCGTCCAGGTGAGCGTGTTCTGCGCCTGAAGCAGGAACAGCGTGGTGCCGATGGCGATTGCCATGCCCACCATGCCGTAAATGTTGCCCTGCCGGGACGTTTCCGGCGAGGAGAGTCCGCGCAGCGCGAGAATGAAGAGCACGCCCGATGCGAGATAGAGCAGTGCCGCGAGATTGGCTGACATGTCTATAAGGCCCCTTTACCGCTGTTTCTTTTTGTACATGGCGAGCATCCGCGCGGTGACGAGGAAGCCACCGAAGATGTTCACCGCGGCAAGGATGACGGCGACGAAGCCGAAGCCCTTGGAGACGAGGCCGGAATCGCCGGCCTGTGTCGCGTCGAGACCGACGGCGATCAACGCGCCGACGATCACCACCGAAGAGACGGCATTGGTCACGGACATGAGCGGCGTATGCAATGCCGGGGTCACGCTCCAGACCACGTAATAGCCGACGAAAATCGCAAGAACGAAAATCGCCAGACGGAAAACAAAAGGATCGATAACGGCCGCTTCCATCAGTTGCCTCCTTCGGTGAATGAGGGATGGATCACTCGGCCCTCGCGCGTCAGCGCCGTGCCGGTGACGGTCTCATCTTCCCAATCGATGGTGAGCTGGCCGCTCTCCTTGTCGAGATGGGGGGCGATGAAGTTGAAAAGGTTCTTGGCGTAAAGCGCCGAGGCATCGGTCGCGAGCTGACCGGCGAGGTTCAGCTCGCCGATAATGGTCACGCCATGCTTCCGGACGATCTGGCCGGGCTCCGTCAGTTCGCAGTTGCCGCCGCGCTCGGCGGCGAGATCCACGATGATGGAGCCGGGCTTCATCGTCTTCACCATCTCTTCGGTGAGAAGACGCGGCGCCGGACGACCCGGAATGAGCGCCGTGGTGATAACCACGTCCTGCTTCTTGATATGCGAAGCGACGAGTTCGGCCTGACGGCGCTGATAATCCTCGCTCATTTCCTTGGCATAGCCGCCGGCCGCGTCGCCGGATTCTTCCGATTCGACCATGACGAAGGACGCGCCGAGGCTTTCCACCTGCTCCTTGGTCGCCGAGCGCACATCCGTCGCGCTCACCACGGCGCCGAGACGCCGCGCGGTCGCAATCGCCTGCAGGCCCGCGACGCCGACGCCCATCACGAAGCAGCGGGCCGCGGCAATCGTGCCGGCCGCCGTCATCATCATCGGGAAGGCGCGGCTGTAATGCGCCGCCGCGTTCACGACGGCCTTGTAGCCCGCCAGGTTCGACTGCGAGGACAGGATGTCCATGGACTGGGCGCGCGTGATGCGCGGCATCAGCTCCATCGCAAAGGTCGTGATGCCCTTGTCCGCGTAGGTCTTCAGCCGGTCCTTGTTGTCATAGGGGTTGAGCGTGGCCGCCAGCACGGCGCCCTGCTTCATCAGCCCCAGCTCTTCGTCGGACGGGCCGCGAACCTTGAAGACAAGGTCCGCGTCCTTGAGCGTCTCCTCGAGGCTCGCGCCGATCTTCGCGCCGGCCTCGGTGAAAACCGTATCGGGCAGCGCCGCGGCGTCGCCCGCGCCCGTTTCGATCACCACATCGACGCCGAGGCCGACAAACTTCTTCACGGTCTCCGGCGACGCTGCGACGCGGGTCTCGCCATCGGGCCGTTCTTTCGGAATTGCTAGCTTCATGAATTTCCGCCTCTTGGGGTCATTCCGCCATCTGGGAACGCGGACCCGAACTCGAGAGTCCGCAAAGCGGGACCGGCTCCCCGGCGGGCAACCAGTCGCGAATTAGAATTATTCGTAAATATACAGATGAGCGCGAACGTCAAGTCCCCGCCCACAATCTTCGGCTGTCAGAGCGTGACGACCGCCAGCAAGATTACGAAAAGAGCCACGGCAACGGTGCCGTATTTCGAGAACGTAATGAAGCTCTCATAAGTGGCGAGATGCTCCTGCGCATCCATTTCCTCGCCCCAGCCCTCTTGAGCCTTGTTTTCCATCTGCGTAACGCCCCTCTGTATTGCTGCTCGTACCGGTTTCAGAGCGTGCGGACTATAGCAAAGGTGTTCCGCTCGGCAAGCGAATCGACCGGCTGCGCTTCACCAAACCCCTTCAACCTGTTGTGCAATTTCGTTCACGCATCCTCCGCGCGGTCAGGCCGGTACGCCCGCCGCGTCGAGCGCCTCGCGCTGGCGCGCCTCGAGCGCCGCCGCGTCGAAGCCCTCGATCGCCTCCATGAACATTTCGTGGAAGTTCAGCTCCGCGTCGAGGTGCAGGAACACCGCGCCAAGCCCGATGGCGGCGCGGTCCATGAAGACGAATTCGCGCGGCGGCGTTACCGGCCCGAGTTCCTTCAGCGCCTGATGCACGCGATGGGCTTCCTGGCGGCCGTATTCGGCCGGGCTCACCCCGTCGGCAATCGAGCGCACCCGGTCGTCCAGCAGCGGCCCGTAGATGAATTTCGCCCAGATGTTGAGCGTGTCGATCATCTCATTGTTGAGCCCGGTAAAGCCCCATCGCTCATAGGCCGCCGCCGCCCGGTCGCGATCCTCCGTCGCGATGGCGTGGTAGAGCTCGATCACGCCCGCCACGAAGACCGGTGGAAAGATCCGGATGCATCCATAGTCGAGCAGGTTGATCGCCCAACCGCCGCTTTTGTTGGCCCCGCCCTTTTCCGGCACGTCGTCATGCATGCGCACCGTGTAATTGCCCAGATGCGGATCGCCATGAATGACGCCGTAACGCGCAAAGGGATGCCACCAGGCCGCGAACATGGAGCGCGCGATCTCGTTGCGGTCTTCCAGCGGGTGATCGCGGAACGACAGGATCGGCTCGCCGTCGAGCCGCGTCATGGTCAGCAGCCGCTTCGTGCTCAACGCCGGCACGGGTTCGGGCACGATGATGCGCGGATCGTCCGCGAAGATGCGGTCGTAAAGCCGCATATGCGCGGCCTCGCGCTCATAGTCGAGTTCCTCGCGCAGTCTTTCGGACAGCTCCTGATAGATTTCGCTGGTGTCGATCGCGCTGTCCACGCGGCGGAAGATCTGCAGCAGGATACGAAGCTGCCTGAGATCGGCCTCCACCGCGGACTGCATGTCCGGATATTGAAGTTTGGACACGACCGCGCGCCCGTCCGGCGCGACGGCGCGATGCACCTGGCCGAGCGACGCCGCGAAGGCCGCGTCGCGCTCGAAGGATTTGAAATGCGATTGCCAGTCGGCCCCGAGTTCCGCGCGCATGCGCCGCTTCACGAAGGGCCAGCCCATGGGCGGGGCGGACGACTGAAGCTGCGACAATTCCTCGGCGAATTCCTTCGGCACGGCTTCGGGGATGGAGGACAGAAGCTGGGCGATCTTCATGATCGGCCCCTTCATGCCGCCCAGCGCCTCGCGCAGCTCGCGCGCGGTGCTCTCATTGAGCTTGTTGCCGAAAAGCCTGTTGCCGACGAGCCGCGCGGCAACGCCGCTCATGCCGCCGCCGACCTGCGCATAGCGCTGCAGCCGCCGCCCGAAGCGATTGCCCTCCGCATCCCGTGCCGGGCGATCTGCCTCTCCGTCGCCGGACGCGCGATCCGCCATTAAAGCGTCTCCAGCTCGTCGATGAAGCGTTCGATCACCGAAAGCCCGCGCTGCCAGAAGGCGGGGTCGCTCGCATCGAGGCCGAAAGGCGCCAGCAGTTCCTTGTGGCGCAGCGTGCCCCCCGCCGCCAGCATCTGCATGTAACGCTCCGCAAACCCTTCCGGCGCGCGCTCATAGACGGCATAGAGCGAGTTCACCAGGCAATCGCCGAACGCATAGGCATAGACGTAGAAAGGCGAATGAATGAAATGGGAGATGTAGCACCAGTAATGCTCATAGCCCTCGCCCAGATGGATGGCGGGGCCCAGGCTTTCGCCCTGCACGTCCATCCAGATACGACCGATGTCCTCGGAAGTGAGTTCGCCTGCACGCCGCGCTTCGTGGACGCGCCGCTCGAACGTATAAAAGGCGATCTGCCGGACCACGGTGTTGAGCATGTCCTCGACCTTGCCCGCCAGCATCGCCTTGCGCCGCGCCGGATCGCTCGCGCCTGCCAGCAGCTTGCGGAAGGTCAGCATCTCGCCGAAGACGCTGGCGGTTTCGGCAAGCGTCAGCGGCGTGTCGGCCATCAGCGCGCCCTGTTTCGCCGCCAGCACCTGATGCACCCCGTGGCCGAGTTCATGGGCAAGTGTCATCACATCGCGCGTCTTGCCCTGATAGTTGAGCAGCACGTAAGGGTGCGCGCTCGGCACGGTCGGATGGGCAAAGGCGCCCGACGCCTTGCCGGGCCTGAGCGGCGCGTCGATCCAGCCCTTCTCGAAAAAGGTCGAGGCGATTCGCGCCATCTCCGGCGTGAAACCGCCATAGGCCTCCAGCACGGTGTCGCGCGCGCGGTCCCATGAAACGACCTCGTCATCCGTTTCCGGCAGCGGCGCATTGCGATCCCAATATTCGAGCTTCTCGACGCCGAGCCACTTCGCCTTCATCGCATAATAGCGATGCGACAGGCGCGGATGCGCTTCGCGCACGGCAGTGGTGAGCGCGTCCACCACCTCGGGCTCAACCCGATTCGCGATATGGCGGGACTGGGCGATATCGGTGAAGCCGCGCTTGCGGTCCTCGATTTCCTTGTCCTTGGCCAGCGTATTGGTGATGAGCGTGAACAGGCTCGCATTCTCTGCGAAGACGGCCGACAGCGCATGAGCGGCCCTTTTGCGCATGGCGGGATCCCTGTCGGAGAGCCGGTGCAACGCGCCTTCGAGCGGAAGCCTCTCGCCGTCGATCTCGAAACCGATGCGCGCCATCGTCTCGTCGAAAAGGCGGCTCCATGCGCCATGCCCGGAGACGCTTTTTTCGTGCAGCAAGGTCTCGATCTCGTCGGAAAGCTGATAGGGGCGCATGGCCCTGAGATCGCGCAGCCAGGGCTCGTAATGCGCCAGCGCCGGGCTCTCCAGCGCCCGCGCCATCACGCTGTCCTCGATCCGGTTGAGTTCCAGCGTGAAGAAAAGAAGCTCGGTGGAGATCGCGGTCACGCGCTCCTGCGTGTCGCCATAGAATTTCGCCCTGACCGGATCGACATTGTTGCCCGCATAGAGGAGCCCCGCATAGGAGATGAGGCGCCCGAGCAGATCCTCGATCGTCTCATAGGTCTCGATCATCGAGGCCAGCACATCCCCGCCATCCGGGGCGGACGCGATCTCCTCCACCCGACCGCGGAAACTGGCGGCGAAGGTTTTCGCCGCCTCTTCCGCCCGCCTGAAATCGCGCGACACCTCCGGGGCGTCGGGCGCGGCATAAAGATCGGCAAGGTTCCAGACCGGCAATTTACCGAGCGACAGGTCGTCATTGGCCGGATTGGGCAGACCGGCGGCTTCATGGGGGGAGGGATTACTCATGATCGGGCGGCTCCGGGTAGCGGGACAGGACAGGCACCAGCGGCGGGCGAGGCCTCAAGGGCACTCAATCCTATATTGAGCGCCCGGCACAAGCCTTCAACGAAAGCGCGGTAATTTAATGACGGCGCCCCGCCGGGCCCTGGCGCCAAGGAGCGAACCCCGCACAAAAAAAGGCCCCGGCATCGCTGCCGGGGCCCGATCTTTGGAACAACCCGCGGAATTATTCGCAGGTCGTCACAACCGCGCGGCGGTTGAGCGGCTCACGCACACCGTCACCGGTCTGCACGGCGAGGTCCGTTTCGCCCTTCGAGGCCTTCTCGCACAGGTCCTTGCCCTGAGCGGTCAGCGCGCCGGCAACCGAGTCGGCACGACGCTGGCCGAGAGCCTGGTTGTAGGCGTTGGAACCGGACGTATCGGTGTGACCCACCACAGCCAGCGGCGTGGAAGTCTCGGACACGATCTGGTCGATCACGGCCTGGGCTTCCGGCGTCAGGTTGTACTTGTCGAAACCGAAATAGATGGTCCAGGGGCCGGCGGCCTTCTTCTGGCACTCGGTCAGAGCTTCCCAGAAAGCGGCCTTCTCGGCTTCCACGCGACCCGGCTGCACCGGACCGCCTTCACCGCCGAGCCAGGAACCGTTTTCGCCGAGCTTGTTGTCGCTCGCCTGTTCCACCCAGCCATCATAATAACGCTGCGCCTTGGCGCAGGCGCAGGCGCGTTCGCTCGTGCGCCCACCGTCGTCGAGAGCTGCGAGCAGCTTCTGACGCGCATCCTGAAGTTCCGGCAGATCGCCCGGCAGGACGCCCATGGTGGCCGGATCGTACGGCATCACCGTCTCGCCGGCCGCGGCGGCGCGGCCCTTCTTCACGATCTGGGCAGTGTCCACCCAGTTGCAATCCACATAAGCCTCGGACGTGGCGCGATCCTGATATTCGCGCGCGAGGCACGCGTTGAACGTATCTCCCTGAATGTCCTCATGCAGGTAGGATTCGGCCGTCCAGGTGCCGCAGCCTGCCAACACAAGGAGGGAGGCCAACGCTGTCAGCCGGGAAAAGATTTTCATCCCCATCTCCGTCACTATTTCGCACATGCCCCCGCATAGGCCGTCCTAGGACCGGCCCATTCTGGAAAGCGCTCGGACAATTCGTTGCAGGAATCCCCAGACCCTTCAACAGCTATCGCGTTTGATATGACATTTCTGCGTCAGTCGTGCCGTGGCGGCCACAGTAAGGGGTTAACCAATGCTCAAATCCCATAACCTCAGCCTAAATTAGCGCCATTTTAGGTCAGTATTGCTGTCCTGCCGCCGGAATCGCCCCTTTTTGACACTTACTGTCCCGGGGTTAAGCGGCCTTTTACCAATGCAACCCAGTATGGAGGCAGAGCCAAGGCCCTTTCCCGAACCGAATAGCGGGACTGCCCATAATCGAGGACGAGAATGACACAATCGATTCTGATCGTGGATGACGATCCCGCTCAGCGCCGCATTCTGGAAGAAGTGGTGAAGCGCGACGGCTATCGCGCGGTTCCCGTCGAGAGCGGCGAGGCTGCCCTCGACTATCTTCAGGGACCGTCGGGCTCGGAAATATCGCTCATGGTGCTCGACCTGGTCATGCCGGGCGTGGGCGGCCTCGAGGTGCTGGAGCGCGTTACCCCCCAGAAGCCCAACCTGCCGGTCATCGTGCTGACCGCGCATGGCGGCATCGAGACGGTGGTGAACGTCATGCGCGCCGGCGCGACGGATTTCGTGGTGAAACCCGTCAGCCCCGAACGCCTGCATGTGTCGATCCGCAACGCGCTCAAGGTCAACGCGCTGACGGGCGAAATCTCCCGCCTGCAGAAGAAGCAGCAGGGCAAACTCACATTCGACGATCTCATCGCCTCCAGCCAGGCGATGGAAAACGTCATCCGCCTGGGCAAGCGCGCCGCGCAGTCCAATATTCCGATCCTCATCGAGGGCGAATCCGGCGTCGGCAAGGAGCTGATCGCCTCAGCCATTCAGGGCGAGAGCGAGCGCGCCGGCAAACCTTTCGTCACCGTGAACTGCGGCGCCATTCCCGAAAACCTCGTCGAAAGCATTCTGTTCGGCCATGAGAAAGGCGCCTTCACCGGCGCCGCCGACAAACATGCCGGCAAATTCCAGGAAGCCAATGGCGGCACGCTGTTCCTCGACGAAATCGGCGAGCTACCGCTCGACATGCAGGTAAAACTGCTGCGCGCCCTGCAACAGGGCGAAGTCGATCCCGTCGGCTCCAAGAAGCCGGTCAAGGTCGATATCCGTCTCATCTCCGCGACGAACCGCGACCTGCTGGAAATGGTCAAGGAAGGCCGCTTCCGCGAGGATCTCTATTACCGGCTGAACGTCTTCCCGATCCATGTGCCGCCGCTGCGCGAGCGCAAGGAGGACATTGCCGAACTCGTCGCGCATTTCGTCCGGCGCCTCGCCGCGGAAGAAAACAAACAGGTGATCGGCATCTCCGATCAGGCGCTGGCCATGCTGCGTGCCTATGACTGGCCGGGCAATGTGCGCCAGATCGAAAACACGGTCTTCCGCGCCATCGTGCTGGCGGACGGCGAAAGCCTGAACGTGGACGACTTCCCGCAGATCGCCAACATAGTCGGCGGCTATGCCGAGGCGTCCGCCCCGCAGACGCCCGCCAGACAACCCGACTACGCCAGCGAAGCGCCCATGGCCGCGCCTGTCGCCGCCGAACAGCCGGCCTATCGCCCGCAGCCCGCGCCGCAGACGCATACGCTGGCCGATTTCGCCCGTTCCAACTTCGCCGACGGCATTTCCGTCACCGACGATGCGGGCAATGTGCGCAAGCTCGAGGATATCGAGGCGGAAATGATCCGCCTCGCCATCGAGAAATACCGCGGCCACATGACCGAAGTCGCCCGCCGTCTGGGCATCGGCCGCTCCACGCTCTACCGCAAGGTCCGCGATCTCGGGCTCGAGGTTCGCGAACGCTGATACGGAAAGAGGGGAAGCGTCCCTGCTTCCCCTCCCATCCGCATGCCGCCAGGGGTGGGCGTTCGGGTGTCACGCCGGACGGCAGCCCGCGGATCCCGTCGACGCCGTCCCGGCGTTCAGCAATTCTTTCCCTGATAAATGCCCATCAGCACCTGACGGCGAACGCCCGCGTCGCGCGCGCGCTGCTCGGCCTCGGCTTTCTGCTGCGCGGTGAGCTGCCCGGCCGCGTTCGTGGCCTGCATGGCGCCCACGCCCCCGAAATACCCGACGAAGGACGTCGCCACATTCGACACGGTCGACGTCATGCCGGCGCTCGACGCATCCGAGCTCGCCGCCTGTTCGATGGCCTGCGTCTCCTCGATTTCGGCCTTGAGCTGCTCGCAGCTCTTCTTGCCGTCATCGACCTGGGACGCCGCCATGGTGGCGCCCGCGGGCGCATTGCCGCCCCCCATATAGGCCGAGCTGGCCGCATTGGCCGCGCCCATATAGGAAGCCGCCGTGCTCGCCCCGCCGAGACCCGTTGTCTGGCAGCCCGCCAGCATTGCCGCCAGCCCCGCCGCAAATCCTGCAATCGCGATCTTTTTCATGACCAATCGTCTCCATTGCCCGGACGGCACCCCATGTCCGTCCGCCGGCATGGAACAATTGGTAGGTGACTGAGACACACGGTTTAATAGTGCAAATGGGCCATAAATCGGTGCGGTTTCCCGGCCGGATCGCGACGCGCCGCCGGGCCGACTAACCGGCTCCCCGTCCGACAAGCGCCTCCAGAACCTCCCGGTGGAACCGCGACACCACGGCATGGCCCTCGCCCGCGATCGTCCGGAACTCGGCAAGGTCGAGCTTCATCTCGTCGATCCGCCGCCGGAGCTCCTCCAGCGTCACGATCCGGTCTTCCTCGCCATGCCAGATGTGAAGCGGCGCGGTAAGCCCGGTGAGATCGAGTTTCACGCCCTCCAGAAAGAGCGCCGACTCCCGCAAAAGGCCGCCATAAGTCAGCGCCACCGCCTCCATCGCCGCATCTATCATGTCTTCCACCAGGTCCGGCTCGGCCTCCAGATAGGCGATGTCGCGTGGCGACTGTTCGAAAAAGCTGAAGACGAGCGGCCGCATGAACCGCCGGGACATCTTGGCCCGCAGAATGAAAAGCGTGGAATCCAGCACCCAGGGATAGCGCCGCAGATTGCTGAAGAAATAGCCGAGCATGCCGCGCCGTCCGGGCTCGCCCTCGGGCGCCCCGAAACGCGGCGCCACCATCATGTATTTCTCGATGCGCGGCCCCATGCGCGCGGCGACCGCGAGCCCGAACGGCGCCGAGGACGACCGCGTCAGCAGGGGAAACGCTTCAAGCCCCATCCTGTCCGCCCATGCCTCGAAATCGCGCGCCGCGCTTTCGAAGGTCATATCGGGATCGGCGGTCGAATAGCCGGTGCCCGGCCGCTCCACCACGATCAGCCTGACACCGAGTTCCGCCGCCGATTGCGCCTCCCTGTGCCAGACCAGGCTGCTTCTGAGCGAACTCTGCATCAGCACCACCGGCGTTCCGTTGAGACGGCCATAGACGCGGTAGGCAATTCGCCGCCCGTCATCCAGCTCGACGAAGCGGTGCGGCACATCGTGAATGGCCGTTCCGCCGCCGGCGGCAGTCGTCTCTTCCTCCGCGCCGAAACGGATATAGGCGGAAAGCTGGCTAAGCTGCGTGAGGTGCCGGATGAGATCGCTCTGCCGGTTGATGCCGAGCTTCTCGAAGATGCTTTTGAGCTGGTTGCGCGCGGTATTGACGGTAACGCCGAGCGCTTCCGCCGCCTCCTTCATCGACAGCCCTTCCTGAAGATGCGCGGCCAGCCTTGCCTCGGCATGGCTGAGCCCCAGCGCCCGCCGGAAGACATGATTGCGCCGGGCGGGCGGGTCGGGTTCGGGCGCAATCAGGGCGATCGCCCCCTCGCGCTCTTCCATCGGCAGGGAAATCGTATCGCGCAGGCCGCGCGGGAGATGGGCTTCCGGCACCGCATAGCCGACGACCGCCTCGTCTCCCGCCTCGTCATAGAGCCGGAACAGCAGCGGCAATCCATCCGCCGCGGATTTGAGCTGCCCGATCACCTCGTCCAGCCGCGCCTCGTTTTCCGGCAATGCAAAGGAAAGCCGCCCGCCAAGCGGCACCCCCTGCGCCGCATAGGGCGCCAGCAACGCCTCGGCGCCGCGCGACCGGGCAAGCACCCGCCTGTTTCGCCCGAAAACGAGATAGGCATAGGACCGGGAAGCATCCTCTTCCGACTGCGCGCTATGAAGCCGCCCTGCGATCTCCTGCGCACGTTCCAGATGCGACCGGATATTCTCCACCGACGCAGCGACATCCGGCTGTTCCTCGCCCAGCTCGATCTGCGTGAGGAAGCGCGTCATCTCCTCCCAGTGATAGGGGTCGGAGGCATAGGTATAGACGGCATCGACCGCCGCGGAGAACGTCATGTCCTCCGCCTGCATATCCTCGCCGTTCCTATTTTTCAACGGATCGTCCCCGCTGTCGCGGTTCCCGACACCCTTGCCGACCACAATCACCCCCGAACGCCCGGCACTTGCCCCTGACGGAAACGCCAGTCACCGCCAGATTGCCAAGTTTAGAGGATGGAGGAAAGAGCCATGAAAACCGGTGGCCATAGCGGCTGCCGCCACCCCTATCCGTAATAATCCGCAAACGGATGGTCAGTCGCAGCCAAAAACAGCCGAAAACCGGCTCAGACCATGCCGAGCGCGTGCATGTAAAGTTCCAGCACCGCTTCCTGCTCCTGGCGCTCGGCCTTGTCCTGCTTGCGCAGGCGCACGACCTGGCGCAGCGTCTTGGTGTCGAAGCCGTTGGCCTTGGCCTCGGCATAGACTTCCTTGATGTCGTTGGCAATGGCGGCCTTTTCTTCTTCCAGCCGCTCGATGCGCTCCACGACGGAGCGAAGCTGGTCCTGCGCCACGCCGCCCGTATTCACGCCCGTATTCACATCGGTCTCCACAGGTGTGTTTCCGTCCGCCATGTGCGCCGTCCCGCCTTCTTGCGATTTCGATGATCAAGGGGCGCGACGATATAGGACGGCGCTGCCATACGGCAAGAAATGCATTTCAAAAAACTGTGGATATCGGATGCGCCGCGATATGCGCGCTCCGCGATCCACGCCCGGTCAGCCATGGGCCTTGCTCGCCGCCTCGAAAGCCGCCTGCTGTTCCGGCGTCGCTTCCTTCTGATATTTCGCCTTCCAGTCGGCGAAAGGTTCTCCATAAACAATCTCGCGGGCCTCGTCCTTGGAAAGCTCGATGCCCTTTTCCGCCGCCGCGTCCTGGTACCAGTTCGCCAGACAGTTGCGGCAGAACCCCGCCTGGATCATCAGGTCGATATTCTGCACGTCATGGCGCTCGCGCAGATGCCGAAGCAGCCTGCGAAAGGCCGCGGCTTCGAGTTCCGTTTCCGTCTGCTTGTCCATTTCGCTTCTCCTTCGCGTGTTCTTCATGCGCGCCGACAATGCCGCGCGATCGCCTCCAGCGTGCGCGCACGGCCTGTCTCGCCTTTGATATTGCCCGCCACGAAATCCTCGAAAGGCAGCTCCGGCGCGGCCATATCGTGGAGACGCTTCTGCATGTCGGGCTGGGTCAATGCCCGGAACCCATGGCCGGACTGGGGCACGGCGGCAAGCGCCACCGGGCTTTCTTCCACCCGCATCGCCCCATGACACGAGATATAGGCATCCACTTCAAGACCGGAAGAGGCATGCAGGTCCTGAAGATAGAGGAGCGACGAGTCGATACGATGCAGATTGTACTCGACGCCGAGGTCTTCCGTCGCATTCATGATCTCGAGCTGCCGCCGCGTGAGCAGCGTCACATGCACCTCCGCCGATGCCCCGTCGATGGGTTCGAGCGTCGCCGGAATGGAGGCATAGCCGGAAAGCGCCGCCGCATAGACCACCGCCCAGTCGTCGATCCGCGCCTTGAGTACGGGCACGATCTCCGGCAGGCCGTCCCCGCCGGGGAATTTCTGCAACAACCGCTCCGGCGCGGAGTTGGAGCCATGCGCCAGCACGATCACGCGCTCTTCCAGCCATTCCTCCCGCCCGGCCCGCTCATCGGGATAAAGCGCGGTCAGGAGATCGCCCAGCACGCCGTCTCCCGCCGCCGAGCGAATCCGCGTATCGCCCAGATTGCCGAGATCGAGCGTGTCGAGCGGCAACACCCGCCCATCGGCCCAGACAAAGGAGCCTTGCGGCTTCTCGAAGGGATAGGCGAGCGCGAAACGCACCGCTTTCTGGCGGTCGGATGTAACCGGGGACAATCGGAAATCCTCTCTCGAAACGATCTCTGGCGTGACAAACCGGGGCGCGGCGCATAATACCGGATCGGCCCGTAAACGCATCGGCAGCGAATACAGGAGACTTGATGCGCGCGCAAAACGAGGAATGGCGCAAGCAGCTGACCGCCCTTTACGAGGCGGGTCTGCGCGAGGCGCTGCCTGCGCAGTGCCTGCCGCCCTGCCTGCCCGCCCCGCCCGAACGACCGGGACGCCTCGTCATTTTCGCCATCGGCAAGGCCGCCGCATCCATGGCTGCCGCTGCGGAAGACTGGTACGAGGAATACTGGCCGGGCACCGATATTCACGGGCTCGCACTCACCCGCTATGGCCACACCCGCCCCACGCACCATGTGGAGGCGATCGAAGCCGCCCACCCCGTTCCCGACGAAGCGGGGCTGGAGGGCAGCGCCCGATTGCTGGCGCTCGCGGAAAGCCTCACGCCGCGGGACCAGGCGCTGGTGCTGCTTTCCGGCGGCGGCTCGGCACTGGCGACCCTGCCCGCGGACGGGCTGACGCTCGCCGACAAACAGGCCGTCACCCGCGCCCTCTTCGCAGCGGGCCTGCCCATTACCGCCATGAATGGCCTGCGCAAGCATCTCTCGCGCATCAAGGGCGGGCGGCTGGCCGCCGCCATCCATCCCGCGCCCTGCGTCACGCTCGCCATTTCCGATGTGGCGGGCGACGACCCCAGCACCATCGCCTCCGGTCCCACCGTTACCGACCCGACAACGCTCGACGACGCCCGCGCCATCCTCGCCCGCCTCGAAAAGCACATGGACGGCGAGACGATGGCCCGCCTGTCTCGCGCGCTGGAGCAGGCCGGCGAAACGCCCACGCCCGGCGACCCCGCCTTCGCGGAAGACAGCTACCGCATCGTCGCCAGCGGCAACGCCGCCCTGAAGGCGGCGGCGAAGCTCGCCCGCGAACGGGGCTACGAACCCCTGCTGCTGGGCGACGCCGTGGAAGGCGAGGCGCGCGAGGTGGCCGCCAGGCACGCCGCCCTCGCCCTGAAACTCCGGCACGAGAGCGTGCGCACGGCCATCCTGTCGGGCGGGGAAGTCTCGGTCACCTTCGACACGCGCCCCGAACCGGAAGCCCGGGGCGGCCCCGGCCAGGAATATGCCCTGGCGCTTGCCATCGCCCTCAAGGGCGAACCGGGCATCGCCGCGCTCGCCGCCGACACCGACGGGATCGACGGCGGCTCGGGCGATGAAAACGACCCGGCAGGCGCCTTTGTGCTGCCGGATACGCTCTCGCGCGCCGCCCAAACCGGCCTCGACGCGGAAAATCGCCTCGCCCGGCATGACTCCGGCACATTCTTCGCCAGAATAGGCGACCTCCTGAAAACCGGCCCTTCGTTCACGAATGTGAATGACTTTCGGGTCATCCTTGTCGAACCGGACGAATCCCTCCCGTCTCGGGAATGAAAGACCCTTGGAGCCCCCAGTGACACGCAGGCGCAACGTCAAAATCATCGCAACGCTCGGCCCTTCTTCCGACAGCCCGGACATGATCAAGGCGCTCTGGGAAGCCGGCGCGGATGTCTTCCGGCTGAATATGAGCCATCTCGATCATCCCGGCCTCAAGCGCCTGCATGGCGCCATCCGGCAGGTCGAAGCGGAAGTGGGCCGCCCCATCGGCATTCTCGCCGATTTGCAGGGCCCGAAACTGCGCATCGGCGAAATGCATGACGGCGCGGCCATGCTGGAAACCGGCGCCGCCTTCCGCCTCGACATGAAAGAGGAACCCGGCACGCAAGAGCGCGCGCCCATGCCCCATCCCGAAATATTCGATGCGCTGATGGAAGGCGACGCGCTGCTGCTCGATGACGGCAAGATCCGGCTGCGCGTCACGAAGAAGAGCAAGGAGTTCGTCGATACGGAAGTGCTGGTCGGCGGCCGCCTCACCAACCGCAAGGGCGTGAGCTGCCCCGACACCGTCCTGCCGCTGAAGGCCCTCACCGAAAAGGACCGCCGCGATTTCGACGCCGCGCTGGATCTCGGCGTGGACTGGATCGCGCTTTCCTTCATCCAGCGCCCGGACGACATTGCCGAAGCGCGCAAGATCGCTCAGGGACGCGCGGCCATTCTCGGCAAGATCGAGAAGCCGCAGGCGCTGAACCATCTGGAAGAAATCCTCGAAATCTCCGACGCCATCATGGTGGCGCGCGGCGACCTCGGCGTGGAACTGCCGCTGGAGCAGGTGCCCGGCTGGCAGAAACGCCTGACCCGCGCCGCCCGCCGCGCCGGCAAGCCCGTGGTGGTGGCAACCCAGATGCTGGAATCGATGATTTCCTCGCCCACCCCCACACGCGCCGAAGTGTCGGACGTGGCGACCGCGGTCTTCGAGGGCGCGGATGCGATCATGCTCTCGGCGGAATCGGCGGCGGGCCAGTTTCCCGTCGAGGCCGTTCACATGATGAGCCGCGTGTCGGAATCCGTCGAAGCCGATCCGACCTATCCCGGCATCATCTACGCCCAGCGCACCGAACCCGAGGCGACCGGCGCGGACGCCATCAGCGCCGCCGCGCACTCCGTGGCCGACACGCTCAACGCCGCCGCCATTGCCTGCTGGACCAATTCAGGCTCCACGGGCCTGCGCGCGGCGCGCGAACGGCCCCTGATCCCGATTCTCGTCCTGACCCCCATCCAGGCCACCGCGCGCCGCCTCACCCTTGTCTGGGGCCTTCACTGCGTGCTGACCGAGGATGCAAAAGATCTCGACGACATGGTGGAGCGCGCCTGCGGTATCGCGCATGAGGAAAGCCTCGCCCAGCCCGGCGAGCGCATCGTCATCACGGCCGGCGTCCCGCTCGGCACGCCGGGCGCGACGAACATGCTGCGGATCGCCTTCGTCGATCGCTAGAGCATTTCACGTTCGATCGATCGTCATTGCGAGGAGGCACCGCCGACGAAGCAATCCAGCACTGAACTTGCCGCTTCTGGATTGCTTCGCTATCGCTCGCAATGACCCTGATTGTTTCCGCCTGAAACTGAAATTCTTCCGGACCGGGGCGTTTCCGTCAGTCCGCCGCCTCGCGGATTTCGACGCTGTCGTCCGGCCAGACCGTCACCTCGCCGGGGCGCGGCGCCTGCCCGCGCGCAAGCCTCAGCACCGCGTCCGCGACGACTTCGCACCGCTCGTAATGAGGCATGTGCCCCACCCCCTTGAGCTTGACGAGTTCGGAGCCTGTCACCGCGTTGTGAAAGGCATAGGAATGGATTTTCGGCGACACCGTGAAATCGGCATTGCCGGTCACGACGATGACCGGCGCCAAAATCTCGTCATAGCGTTCACTCTGCGCCGCGAGATTTTCCTTCAGGTTTCGGACATCCTCGCTGTTCGCCCCGAATTCCCCGGCCCGGAAAATCATCGGCAGGCCGATCGCCTCCGCATATCCCGCCGGCGCGTCATTGGGTCTGAACGTCGCCATGACACCGGCGGGCGCAAGCAGTTGCGCGGCGGGCGTCATCAGGATGCGCAGAAACAGGCTTCCGATCACCGGCATCGCTATCACGTCGTGATACCAGGCATTGCCGCCCGGCCATGGATAGAGCGCGCCGGATAGCGGCACGATACCGGAAATCTCGTCGCCGAACTCTATCGCATAGGCGGCCGCCACGGCCCCGCCCCAGCTATGGCCGAGAATGACGGGCCGCTCGATCCCGAGATCGCGCACGGCCTGCCGGATGAGCCGCGCCTGAGCGGCAGGGCTTGCCATATCCGCCCCGCGCCCGCTCCAGCCCCGTTCGCTCCAACCATGTCCCGGCCGGTCGAAGGCGATGACGCTTGTTTCGCGGCCGAGCCTATCGCCCAGCGCATTCATCATGTCTCGCAGATTGCCGCTCGCGCCATGGATGAGCACCACAGGCGCCACGCCATCGCGCAACGCACCCCGCCTTTGATAGTGAAGCCGGACGCCCGCCACCTCCACAAAATCGCCGACCGGCGGATAGCGCCGCTCGATCCGCCGGCTCGTCCAGACCGAATAGGCCCAAAGACCGACAAGGAGAAGGAGGAAGCCCCCCGCCACATAGAAGAACATCTCTATCACCATGAAAACGATACGCCCGACTGCCAGTTCCGGATCGGCCCGGCACCGGGGCTCCGGCTCCTTCTCATATCCCCCGGCCTTCCACCTCCGGCTCCAGATGCTTGATGCGCGCTGGTACGCCTTTCAGCCAGGGGTCGAGTTCGAGCGCCCGGCGATAGGCATCAAGCGCGCCTTTCTTGTCGCCCAGATCTTCGAGGATGGCGGCGAGCCCCGCCAGCGCCTCGAAATGGCGCGGCTCCAGCCGGAGCACATGCTCCAGATCGGCCAGCGCGGCGGAATAATCGTTAAGGATGAAATGCACCGCCGAGCGCTTGTTCCAGCCTTCCGAATAGCCGGGCGCAAGCGAGACCACTTCGTCGAAATAATAGAGCGCGTCGTCGTAGTCCTTGGCTGCCAGAGCCTCCAGGCCATGCGACATGAGAAGCCCGATGCTGGCGCTGCCCGACGCCATCCACACTTTCCGGATGGCGTCTTCCAGACCCTCCGCAGCCGCCCGGCTCCTGGCGGCTTTCAACTGTGCGAAAAGCATATCCAGCACCTGCTCGCGCGACTGGCGCTCGGCCGGCCGTTCGACGGCTGGAGGCCCGCCCTCGGCCGCTTGCCCGGCAGAAGGCGGCGCCGAAGCGAGGCCCGCAACGAAAAGGCAGGCCAGAAGACCGGAAATGGAGTTGCGCGATGAGGCCATGCCGCATGATAGGCAGCCTTGCATCTGCCCGCCAATCGGAAGATCGCGCGGCGATCAGAGGTCCTGGCGCGAGGTATCGGGAAATTCGAGGATGAAATCGGGCCCGAAAACCTCCGACGGCGTCTGGAACCCGGCAGCCCCCTCATCGTTCAGCACGCGCGCGACGATTTCGAGCGAGGTCATGGCGGTCAGCCGATAGCCTTCCGGCGTCGTCAGCCGCGAAGACACCGTCTCACCTTTTTCGTTCGACGCCTCGCCGTAAAGCTCCATGCGCCCCGTCTCGCGCGCCTCCTCGTCGGGCCCTTCCGGCTCCTGGTCGATCCGGCGCTTGAGCATGCGCTGCATCGGCCCGAGGCTGAGAACCCAGCGCATCAGCCCGCCCATATTGGCCATCTGCTTCATCTGCGCATTGGCCTCGAAATAGACGGAGATATTGGGAATGCCGGTCGAGTGATAGGCGGTCGCGACATCGCCCCAGCCCACGGCAACCGATTCGACCAGCCCCTTGCCGAAATCGATCTCGCGGGCGAGCGCGCCCCGGGCCCGCACGATGCGCCCGTCCTTGCGGATGCGCGTTCCCTCGCCGATGCTCTCGATGCCGGTCTTGGCCGTGCCGCGCGACATGCCGCCGAAACCGGAAATCCCGAGCACGAGATCGGTCGCATCGGGCATCCGCGCCTTCATGTGCGCGGCAAGGCAATCGGACGGCACGACATCGAAACCGGTGCCGGGCATGACCATGATGCCCGCTTCCTTCGCCTTGTCGTCCATCGAGGCGCAATATTCGAAAACGTCGATCTCGCCGGTAATGTCGAAATAATGCGTGCCCGTCCTGAGACAGGCATCGAGCATCGGCTGGCAGGTCTGGGAGAACGGCCCGGCGATGTTGAGCACGGCATCCACCTGCGACAGCCCGGCTTCCAGCGCTTCGGGCTCGTCGAGCGAAATCGCCTGATACTCGAAAGAGTGCTGCGCGGCGATCCCCTTCAGCCGCGCCTCGTTGCGGCCCGCCAGCAGGGGGTTCATGCCCGCCTGTTTCGCGGCCTTGGAGACAAGCTTCCCCGTGTAGCCCGTGGCGCCATAGATCATGAAGCGTTTGGCCATCTGGATTCCCCTGTCCCGTCCTGTGTGCCGGCAGCCTGCCACTGCCTCTTCCCACTATACCGTCAGACCCCGCCGGTCAAAGAAGGCCGAGCTGTGTGAGTTCCTCTCGCAAGGCACCGGCATCGGTAAACCGGATACCGTGGAGCCCCAGCTCGCGGGCCGCGTCCACATTTTCCGGCAGATCGTCGACGAACACAGCCTCCTCGCCCCTGAGCCCGAATGTTTCCAGCGCATACCGGTAGATCGCGGCATCGGGCTTGCGCAGCCGCACCTGCCCGGAGACCACGATGTCCTCGAACTTGCCGAGAAAACCATAGGCATCGCGGTTTTCCACCCCCTCGATCTCATGTGGCGGCCAGACCTGATGCGGCCAGTTGGTGAGGCCGTAAAGCGGCACCCCTTTCTCATGCAACGCATCCAGGATCTCGATGCTATCCGGCATCGGCCCGCCGAGAAAACGGTGCCATTCCAGCTCATAGACCTCGATCAGATGCCGCATCTCCGGATGCGCGTCCTTGAGCGGCGCCAGGCACAGGCTCATCGACCGCGGGTCGTCATGGACCGCGTTGTACATCCTGGGGAAGAAGCGGCTGAGAAAGGCAACACGATCGCCCGCATCCGGCAGATGCGGCCGGTAGGCTTCCTGCGGATCCCAGTCGATCAGCACATTGCCCATATCGAATATGACGGCGCGACGCGTCATGTCTTTCCCTTCGCAAGCCCGAGGGCTTCGAGATGGTCGGCGAGCCCCGCCGCCCCGGTGAAATGATGCGTCCGGAAACCGAGTTCCTCGGCCGCGTCGATATTGAGCCGGGAATCGTCGACGAACAATGTGCGCGCGGGAACGAGTCCCGTCCGCTCGGCCAGAATGTCGAAAATACGCCGATGAGGCTTGATGACGCCCTCATCGCCAGAAACCACGGTCACCTCGAGAAGCTGCAATTCCGGGAAACGCTCCCGAAGCACCGGATAGACTTCCGCGGGCATATTGGTGATGCCGTGGAGCGTGACGCCGCCCGCCTTCAGGCTTTCCATGATCTCCCGCGTCCCCGGCAGACGCCCCGGAATCATTTCCTGAAAGCGTTCGCCCCACATGTCGATCAGGGGGCCATGCTCGGGAAATTCCTTTTTCAGCGCCGCCGCATTGTCCCGGAAGCTCGTCCCCCGGTCATGCGCCAGATGCCACGCCATGGTGCACACGGTATGGAGGAAGGTCTCCATCTCCGTCTCGTCGTCGAAAACCTTCCGGTAGAGATGGCGCGGGTTCCAGCAGAAAACCACATTGCCGAGATCGAAGACGACCGTATCGACAGAACTCATGACGCCTTTCCCTCTTCAGGCCGAAAGGGCAAACAAAAAGGCCGCGTCCGAAAACGCGGCCTTGTAACTCGTTGTCGGCATGCGTGCGACATGCCCGGCCATCCGGCCCAGTTCAGCCCTGACGGGCTTTGAAACGGCGGTTGGTCTTGTTGATGATGTACACGCGGCCCTTGCGGCGGACCAGACGGTTGTCGCGGTGCCGGTTGCGCAGCGAACGCAGCGAATTGCGAATCTTCATGTCTCAACCTCAAAATGGGGCCGTCTGCCGGTGCCCGGGCCGCGCTGGCTCTATGCCGCTGCCGCCCATGGCCCGCTCACGGACCGCCTTGTCGATGAATTGGCGCGGAAACTAGAGGGGCGGACCCGCTCTGTCAACCGGAAGAATCCCCTATTCCTCCTGCATTTCCGGGGCTCACGGCCGCTTTCGGGACGATCTGCCCGCCCTGCCTTTTCACCATCGCGGATTCAGGCTAAACCGGAGCCAACTCGAAAATGGCGCTGGCGTCACTTTCCGGACCCTGCGCGGCGAAATCAGTATTGGATCGGTATCATGGCTTACGACGAAGCGGAATGCTCCGCCCCGGAACGCGCCGTCAAAGAGGCGCGCGCGGCGGAAGAAGCGCAGAAAACCAGAGAGCAGCTTCAGGAAGAATGGGAAAATCGCGGGCCACAGCCGCCCCATATTCCGGACGAAGACATCATTCGCCATCGTCCCCAATGGTTCAAGGAAGCGCTCGACGCCCCGCGCACCGAGCACTGGCTGGAGGTGGACGGCGCGAAGATCCATTACTATCGCTGGGGCAATGACGATCCGAACCGCCCGGGCGTCCTCTTCGTCCATGGCAATGGCGCCCACGCCAACTGGTTCCACTTCATCGCGCCGCTGATCTCCGACCGTTACAATGTGGCCTCGATGGATCTGGGCGGCATGGGCGACAGCGAATGGCGCAAGAGCTATTCCCGCGACAGCTTCGCGCATGAAATCGGGCAGGTGGCGCTGGCCGCCAATCTCGGCCCGAAGCCCGTCATCTGCGGTCATTCCTTCGGCGGTTTCGTCACCCTTATCGCGGGCAAGCATTACGGCGACAGGCTGGGCGGCCTGATCCTGGCCGACTTCACCGTGCGCCCGAAAGAGGATGCGCATGAATGGTTCACCCGGCCCGACCAGCCCAAGCGTCGCCCGACCCGCATCTATCCTGATTTAGAGAGCGCGGTCGCCCGCTTCCGCCTCGCGCCGCTTCAGGTCTGCGCCAACCAGTTCGTCATCGACTACATCGCGCCCTTGAGCCTGCGCGAGGTGAAGAAGGGCGACAATCCCGGCCGTGCACCGTCCGACGAGGCGGGCTGGACCTGGAAGTTCGACGGCCCCGCCTTCAACGGCCTTGAAATGGGCGACGACCACGCCGAGATTTACGCCAACCTGCCCTGCAAGGCAGCGTCCTTCTTCGGGCAATACAGCAAGGATTACGAGCCGGACCGGCTGGATTTCATTCGGGGCCTGCGTCCCGGCAGCCCCGTCTTCACCATCGCAGGCGCCCAGCACCACATCATGCTGGACCAGCCCCACGCCTTCGCCGCCGCCGTGGCGTCCCTGATGGGCCAGTGGGAAGCGGACGGCGCCCTGAGCTAGGGCGAAGCGGCGGCCCTAGTGGTAGCCGATGCCTTCTTCTTCATCCTCGAAATCTTCCGCCCGCTGATCGAGCCCCTTCATCAGCGGGTGGAAGACGGCAAAGCCGAGAATGACGACCATCAGCACACCGCACATGACAAAGGGCGCGAAATGGTGCCAGTGATAAAGCGGGATGCCGACAAACGGGTTGATGACATGGCCCGTCGCAGCGGTGGATCCGATAATGCCGGCAATGGCGCCCTGCTCCCTGGGTGAGACGGAGAGCGACCCGCCCGCCTGAAGCCCCGGCCGCAAGAGCCCGAAGGCAAGACCCGCCAGCCCCATCCCGATCACGAGAACGCCGAGGGAATTGGCGACGACGAGCATCGCCGCGGCAAGGATCATTGTCACCGCGCCCCAGCGCAGCAGGAACTGCACCGACAGGTTGAACCGCTGGATAAGGCCGATCTGCGCCATGATGGTCGACAGCGCCATGACGAGAAGGCCGATCGAAATCGCCTGCGTCGCCGCTTCGGCCTCCAGGTTCAGCACATCCATGAAATAGAACGCGGCAAGCTGCATCGTCGTGGACTGGCAAAGGCTCAGCAACACGCCCACGACGACCCATGGCAACACATTGGGCGCCATCAGGTTGAGCTTCACCCCGGCGCGCTTTTCGGCAACCGTCTTTTTGGGGGCCGTGCGCTCCGGCAGCAGGAACCAGATCATCAGCGCCGACAGGAAGGCCAGCACCGCCACGGCGAAGAACGGCGCGAGAATGTGGATTTCCGAAAACCCCGCCGCCACGCCCGGCCCCACAACCGTGCCAATGCCGAAAGCCGCGCCGATGCCCGCTACGCCCGAGGCGCGCTCGGCCCGCGTCGTGCGGTCGGCGACATAGGCCTGGGCGGCGGGCATGGTGCCCGAACCGAAGGTGCCGAAGATCGCGCGCGTTCCCATCAGCATCGGAAACAGAAAGGCCAGCGGCACCATGCCCCAAAGGCCGAAAAGCACGGCGAAGGCGAACAGCGTGGTCGACACGGCAAAGCCCAGAAGGCCGATCAGGATGACGGGCTTGCGGCCCATCACGTCGCTGCGCCGCCCCCAGAAGGCGCTCGTCATCACCCAGAGCAGAGCCGAGAGCGAATAGATCATCGTGGTCTCGAACTCGCCCATGCCGAGCTTGCGCGTGATCGGCGGCAGCACGGCAAAGACGAGCGTCTGCCCCATGCCGACGGCCAGCAGACACATGAAAAGGATGACAAAGGCACGCTTACGCTCTTCCGGCGTCGTCTTGCCGACAATGGCGCCCGCCGCCTGCTTGGCCCGTTCCGCAAGCCCCACCGGCGCAGCATCTTCCTGCGCAGCCCGGGCTTCCCGCTCCTTCGGCGTTTCCTCTAGTTCGGACATTTCCAACCGTTCTGAATCAACAAAGCGCCTCTTTGACATGGGCGCTTGTCATCCATTTACGCCTTTTTGCGTCCCTCGCCAATGGCGCGGCGCTTTCCACATTTCACAGGCGTTGATCTTCGTTCCCCGAACTGCCGCAGCGGCGCGCTGCGCTCGTCCGGCGTCGTTTGACACATGGCCAGGCCCGTCGCCTACTCTCGCGCAAACGCCATTGGATTTGGGGAGGATCGGGCGATGGAACTCGCTTACGCAAAAGAGGATGCGCAATTCCGCGACGAGGTGCGCAGCTTTCTCGACGACAAGCTGACGCCGGAGCTGCGCCGCCGGGGCAAGCTCATGACGAGCGTTTACGCCGACCACGAAACCACAATGGAATGGCATGGAACGCTGTTCGACAAGGGCTGGGTCGCCCCGGCCTGGCCGGTGGAGCATGGCGGCTGCGACTGGTCCGTCGTCCAGCACTACATCTTCGCCAGCGAGTTCGCCGCCGCCGGCGCGCCGCCGCTTTCGCCCATGGGCGTGGGCATGTGCGGGCCCGTGCTCATCGGCTATGGCACGCAGGAGCAGAAGGATTTCTACCTGCCGCGCATTCTGAGCGGCGAGGATTTCTGGTGTCAGGGCTATTCGGAACCGGGCTCGGGCTCCGACCTTGCGAGCCTGCAGATGAGCGCGGTGGAGGATGGCGACGACTATGTCTGCAACGGCCAGAAGATCTGGACCACGCATGGCCAGTATGCCAACCGCATTTTCTGCCTCGTGCGGACCTCGAAGGAGGACATCCCCCAACGCGGCATCACTTTCCTGCTCATGGATATGGACACGCCCGGCATCGAGGTGAAACCGCTCATCATGCTGACGGGCGAGCATGTACAGAACGAAATCTTCTTCACCAATGCCCGCGCTCCGAAACGGAACGTCGTCGGCAGGGTCGGCGACGGCTGGACGGTCGCGAAATACCTTCTGCAGTTCGAGCGCGGCGGCCACGCCTATGCGCCGGGGCTGCATACGCGGCTCGAACGCATCCGCATGATCGCAGGCGAGGAACTGTCGGGCACGGGCGAAAGGCTGATCGACGATCGGGGCTTCGCGGCAAAGCTCGCCGAGGCCTGGTCGGAAATCACCGCGCTCGAATTCACCGAGCACCGCATCATGTCGAAACTTAGCCATGGCGAGGCGCCGGGCGCGGAAAGCTCCATGCTGAAAACGCGCGGGACGGAGCTGAGCCAGCGCCTGACGGAGATCGCGCTGGAGGCGGTCGCCCATTACGCCGTTCCCTTCCAGCCCCATGCAACCTGCCCCGGCGGGCCCGTACCGGGCTATGAAGCGCCGGAAGGAAGCCAGGCGCATGCCGGTCCCGATTATGCCCTGCCCGTGACGTCCAAATATCTGAACGACCGGGCGGGCTCCATCTATGC
Organism: Parvibaculum indicum; assembly: GCF_011762095.1. Classification (GTDB taxonomy): domain Bacteria; phylum Pseudomonadota; class Alphaproteobacteria; order Parvibaculales; family Parvibaculaceae; genus Parvibaculum; species Parvibaculum indicum. The sequence continues at coordinate 287,319 of NZ_JAASQO010000002.1, forward strand.
AGGCTCCAACGAGATCCAGCGCAACATCATGTCGAAAGCCGTGCTCGGATTATGAGCCCCCCGCGCGGCGCACTATAGAAACGCATCCACCAGCCTTTCCACCAATGCGCCGCCGACCCATGAGAAAACCGGGATACCGAGATAAAGTGTGAAACGGCTCGCCGTGCCGAAATCGACCGGCCATTCGCGCACCTGATCGATACGCTTCTCCAGGGCGATGAGGCCGGGAAGCCGGGCGAGAGCCTGCGCACCACGCTCGTCCCGGCTGAATGCCAGCTCGCGCTCCTCCCGGATCGCCGTCCGAAGCGTATCGAGTTCTTCCTTCTTGGTACGAACGATATGCTGATGAACCCGTATCAGCGGCGGCATCAGCACACCGACCGCAATGACGCAGATGCCGATGAAAAGCGGCTCGAGCGCCGTGCGCTCGATCCCCGCGCTCAGAAAAAACAGCGAACCCAGCGTCGCGCCGACAATCCACACCACCGACCGCCGCATGGCGATCCGCGTCAGCGGTGCCAGCCTGTCTATGTCCAGCAGGTCGATCCACAGATAGCGCCGCTGCAAACGCCGCAGAAACACGCCTTCGGAGATGCTGAAGAAAAGCCCCTGACCGAGAATGTAGAAAAGCGCCGGCCCCGTGACGAGAAACCAGAGCGGCGCGAACGCTATCGCTCCCTCAATGGGAGCCGGTCCCATGGGCAGGAGGAAGCGGAGGTGAAGAACGTCGACGAGCCCCGGCACCGTGACCAGCATGACGAAGATACCCAGCGCCATGCCCGCATAGCCCGCCATACGACCATACTGGAGCTGCGGCCGGTCGGAAGAGCGCCAGGTGGCGAGAAGGCCTTTGGCCTTTTCGTCCAGCATGGGCAGAAGGCGCACCATGTCTTTCCAGTCTCTCAGGATCGAAAAGGACGCAACCGAGACCATGTATCCGCCGAGCAGGGACACGACGAAGGCCGCCCAGGAAAAAGGATCGAGACCGAAGACGCTCTCCGACCAGACATCCCGTTCCATCCTCTCGAAATTGCCCAGAAGCCAGGCCGGCAGAAAAAAACTCGCCATCAGGATCAGGGGAACCGTCGCCGCCGCCACCTCGGGCCGTCCGCCCAGCCGCCAGACAATCCACTGATCCCATGTACCGACAATCCTACGTTCGATGCGCTCAGGCGCAGTGCTGCTGAAAATCCCGGCCTCCCTCGAAACAGCCCGTCCATTTGACCGACTATGCCGCCTCGCTACACTTGCGCCAAACGAAATCCCGTATCCAGTGAGGCAGTTTCATGCATATCGACGACACCATCCGGTCGCGCAAATCCGTGCGTGCCTTCAAGCCCGATCCCGTGCCGCGCGAACTGATGGAGGAAATTCTCGAGCTTGCTTCCCGCGCGCCCTCCGGCACGAACATCCAGCCCTGGAAGGTGCATGTCGTGGCCGGCGATGTTCGCGATCGTCTCGTCGCCGAGGTGATGGCCCATCGCGAAAACGACCCCCATGACGCCAAGGCGGAATTTCCGCGCACCTCCAAGCGCAAGGAACCCTATACCGGCCGCATGCGCACGCTCGGCAAGGAGATGTACGGGCTTCTCGGTATCCCGAAAGGCGACAAGGCGGCGAACTGGCGCCAATGGGGCCGCAACTATGAATTCTTCGACGCGCCGGTGGGGCTCATCTTCACCATCGACAAGGATCTCGATGCGATGAGCTTTCTCGACATCGGCATCTTCATGCAGACGCTGATGCTGGCGGCGAAGGCACGCGGCCTCGACACCTGCTCGCAGGGCGCGTGGAACAATTTCTGGTCGGTCACCCGCCGTGTGTTGGATGTACCGGACGACGAATACATCATCGCCGGCATGTCGCTTGGCTATGCCGACGAAAGCCAGCCCGTGAACACGCTCGTCGCGGAGCGCGAACCGCTCGACAGTTTCGCGACATTTCACGGTTTCGACTGATCAGCGCTTCAGATCTTCGATAGTGCGACCCGGCGAATGCGAAATGCCCTTGTTTGCGGGCTTCATCGCTTTCGAGCCGAGAGTGCCTCCCATCGCGCCGCCATTTCCCGTCCGGTCGAGAGACGGGACGTTCAGGACGAAAATCGCAGGGCCGTTGGCGCCGGCAAAAAGCGGGACAGGATCGGCCATACCGCCCGCCACGCCCGACGTCACCACATGACCGCCGAGATCGATCATCGATGAACCACCGATGGCGGCCATCGCATCGCCAGCCCGCGCCGATACGCTTCCGAGAAGGGCGACGGCGAGAGACAGGCTCAGGACAGGAACAATTGTTTTCATGACCTGAATATATGTCCCTGAAACAGGCAATCAAGCGGCCCGCCAACCGGACGCGCATGGCGGCACGCGCCCGCCCTGCGCCGTTTCCTTGCGTGAGCGACGTCTAAAACGACCATCCAGTCGACATTTCCCCACAAACCAGGCTCCATTCTTCACGGATTCGTGAGAGCGGGACCGATCCTTGCGGCAATCCATCCCCTGTTTTCTACCGTACCCAGAACATCGCAAGCATGAGCAGCTTTGCTCTGATGCGACATGAAAGCGTAAACAGGAGAAACGCCATGACCCCCCTCCACACTGCGGCCCGCGCCGCGGCGTACAGCCTTCTATTGCTCGGCACGACGGCGCTCACCAGCGCCAATGCGATGGAAAGCAAGAACGGCATCGAGATGCCCGGCAAGATGATGGCACAAGCCGAGATGCACGATGGCGGCATGTCCCATAACCAAATGTCGGACGAGAAAACCGTCGAGGTGGGCGGTGCGCCCATGTACCCGTCGAAGGACATCATCGAGAACGCTGTAAACTCGAAAGACCACACCACTCTCGTCGCCGCGGTCAAGGCGGCAGGCCTGGTGGAAACGCTCAAGGGCCCCGGTCCCTTCACCGTCTTCGCCCCCACCAACGAAGCCTTCGACAAATTGCCCGACGGCACCGTCTCCACGCTGCTGAAGCCGGAGAACAAGGACCAGCTGACGAAAGTCCTGACCTATCACGTTGTTCCCGGCGACATCACAGCCTCCGAGCTGATGCAGCTCATCGAGCAGGGAGGCGGCACGGCGACGCTGCCCACCGTCGCAGGCGAAAAACTGACGGCAAAGAAAGCGGAAGGCGGCATCGAAATTATCGACGCCAAGGGCGACAAGGCCATGGTCACCATCGCCGACGTCCACCAGAAGAACGGCGTCATCCATGTGATCGACACCGTGCTCCTTCCCTAAAGGTCACCTGTTCAAAATCGATTCGAGGGATCGCACTCCGGTGCGATCCCCCAGCTTGCCAATCCGTCCGGTGCGGCTATCCTCCCCGCACTCGAATTTCCGGCATTCAAAGAACCGGAATCACATATGTCAGGGAGGTCCTCATGGCGGACTACAAACGCCCCTTGCCCCAACCCACGCCGGAAACGCAACATTTCTGGGACGGGTGCCGGGACGGGGAAATCCGGCTGCAACGCTGCAAGAGCTGCGATCACACCTATTTCCCGCCCCGCGATTTCTGCCCGGCCTGCTCGGCGCGCGAGGTGGAAGTGGTGAAGGCGAGCGGCAAGGCAACGCTTTACAGCTACATCATCAATCACCGCCCGCGTCCCGATTTCGGCGAAGAGCCCCATTCCATCGCCGTCGTGCAGCTGGAAGAAGGCCCGCGCATGATGACCAACATCGTGGGCTGCCCGCAAACGCCTGAAGCGCTCGAACTCGACATGCCCCTCGAAGTCACCTTCGAAAAGGCGACGGACGAGATCAGCCTGCCCAAATTCCGGCCGGCGAAGTAAGGGGACGAGAGATGAAACAGAAATCAGTCGCCGTGGTCGGCGCCGCCGAAACCACACAGATGGGCAAGATCCCGAACCAGTCGCAGCTCGCGCTCCATGCCGATGCCGCGCTCAATGCCATGGCCGATGCAGGCCTCACCGCAAAGGATATCGACGGCGTGGCGACGGCGGGCGACAGCCCCGTCGAGACCGCGCATTATCTCGGCATCACGCCCACATGGGTCGACGGCACCTCGGTGGGCGGTTGCTCCTTCATGCTGCATGTCCGCCACGCCGCGGCGGCCATCAATGAAGGCCTGTGCAACACGGTGCTCATCACCCATGCGGAATCGGGCCGCTCGCGCGTCGGCGCGCGCCGCTTCAGCCGCGATCCGCAGAGCCAGCAGGGCCAGTTCGAGGTGCCCTACGGCATCACCAATCCGCCGAGCATGTTCACCATTCCGGCGCTGCGCTACATGAAGACCTATGGCGTGACGGAAGAAGATGTGGCCATGGTCGCCGTGATCCAGCGCGAATGGGCCGCTAAAAACCCGCGCGCCAGCTTCCGCGACCTCATCACCGTGGACGATGTGCTGAACTCGCGCATGATCTCCTGGCCGTTCCGCCTGCTGATGTGCTGCCTCGTCACCGATGGCGGCGGCGCGCTCATTCTCACCAGTGCCGAGCGTGCAAAGGATTTCCCGCAAAAGCCCGTCTACATTCTCGGCACGGGCGAAAGCGTGGAAACGCCGATGGTCAGCCAGATGGAAGACTTCACCACCTCCAAGGCCTTCCGCGTTTCCGGCAAGAAGGCGTTCGACGAAGCGGGCATCGCGCATTCCGATGTCGATCACCTGATGATCTACGATGCCTTCGCGCATCTGCCGATCTACGGGCTGGAAGATCTCGGCTTCTGCGAGCGTGGCGAAGGCGCGGCCTTCATTCGCGAACGCAACACGGCGCCCGGCGGCAAGCTGCCGCTCAACACCAATGGCGGCGGCCTCTCCTACATGCATTCGGGCATGTACGGCATGTATGCGCTTCAGGAAAGCGTGCGGCAGATGCGCGGCATTGCGCCTGCGCAAGTGCCGGATGCGAAAATCTCGATCGCACATGGCGTTGGCGGCATGTTCGCCTCGTCGGGTACGATCGTCTTCTCCAACGAAGCGCCGTAAGACCCGCGCGTCATTGCGAGGAGCAACGCGACGAAGCAATCCAGCGCAGCATTTGCCGCCTCTGGATTGCTTCGCTTCGCTCGCAATGACGAACAAAGGAACGGAGGCGCTCCATGCATCTCGCGAAACCCCGCATCGATGTCGGGCTCTTCACCAACGATCTCGAACCCATGCTCGCCTTCTGGCAAAACAAGGTCGGCCTGAAACTCGATCATGTCCTGCCGCTGGGCGGCGGCAAACGCCAGCACCGCCACGACCTGGCGGGCTCCGTTCTCAAGATCAACCATGCCCGAGACCCGCTGCCTGACGCACGCGCCTCGGGCTATCGCGAATTGCTGATCGCACGGGAAGGCGTCACCGAACCGGAAGCGCTGACCGATCCGGACGGCAACCGCGTCACGCTTGTGCCGGAAGGCTGGCTCGGCATGACGCGCATCGGCATTCGCCTCGGCGTGCGCGACCTCGCGGCCCATCGCGATTTCTATGGCCGGGTGCTGGAACTTGAGGAAATTCCCGCCGAAACCGGCATCGCCTTTCGCTGCGGCGACAGCATGATCCTGGCGGAAGAAGACCCGGACGCCCCCGCCGACGCCGCCATGGACGGCCCGGGCTGGCGCTATGTCACGGTCCAGGTCTTCAAGGTCGACGAGGAACATGCCGCCATCCTCGCGCGCGGCGGCGCGGAGGGCATGGCGCCGCGCACGCTGGGCGAAACGGCGCGCATTTCCTTCATCCGCGATCCCGACGGCAACTGGATCGAGATGTCCCAGCGCGCCTCCCTCACCGGCTCCCTCGACTGAAAACGCATATCGGCTAGACTGTTCTTCTCAAACCCCGGCACAAGACCGGCGAGGCGAGGAGGAAATCATGAGCGCCAGAAGCTACAAGACCATCGAGGTGAAACCCATCGCCGGTGCGCTCGGCGCGGAGATCGAGGGCGTGGACCTGTCGGCGGCGCTGTCCAACGAGCAGTTCGACGACATCCACCAGGCTTTTCTGGATCATCTGGTGATCTTCTTTCGCGAACAGAACCTCACGCCCGAAAAGCACAAGGAATTCGGCCGCCGCTTCGGTACGCTCAACATCCACCCTTACGTGAAGGGCATGGACGGACATCCGGAAATCATGCGCATCGTGAAGGAGCCGGAAGACAAGCTGAATTTCGGCGGCGGCTGGCATTCCGACATGTCCTTCCTGGAAGAACCCGCGCTCGGGTCCATCCTTTATGCCAAGGACGTGCCGCCCTATGGCGGCGACACGCTCTGGGCGAACCAGTATCTCGCCTATGAAACGCTGTCGGACGGCATGAAGACGACGCTTGCAGGCCTGAAGGCCGTGCACACCGCCAAGGCGGAATATGGCCGCGAAGGCCATTCCGCGCATAAGCGCAAGGGCATGGAGGTGAACCGGGCCGAGGGCGACGTGCCGGGCTATGAGCACCCGGTGGTGCGCACCCATCCGGAAACGGGCCGCAAGGGCCTCTATGTGAACCCGGCCTTCACCGAGCGCTTCGTCGGCTGGACGCGGCGCGAGAGCCAGCCGCTGCTGCAGTTTCTCTACGAGCATTGCACGCAGGAGCCCTTCACCTGCCGCTTCCGCTGGACGAAAGGCGCGCTCGCCTTCTGGGACAATCGCTGCACGCAGCATTTCGCGCTCAACGACTATCATGGCCATCGCCGCGAAATGGAGCGCGTGACCGTGAACGGCGACCGGCCGGTCTGAGAGACCGGCCCGTTCTCACGCTCATGTGATCCGCGCATGCCCGACGGTTCGTTATTCTCTTCCGGGAAACGAAAGGAAGGCGCGCCGTGGAATCGATCTACTATGTCCTGACATGGGCCTGCCATCGCCGTTGCAGGCACTGCTACGACACGCGGTTCCGCCCCTATGTGCGCGATGCTCTCGCCTCGGTCATGGCCGAGGGCGAAACGAGCTTCCGCAAGATCGTCGCCAACCTGCCCGACAGCATGATCTACAAGGACCCCGCCCGGCCGGATGCCAAAGGTAATCCGTCGGAACGGGTGGGCCGGATCATCATTTCCGGCGGCGAGGTGATGATCGACCCCGTCCGCGAAACGCTTTTCTATCCCGCGCTCGACGCGCTGACGGAGAAATACGGGAAAGACGGCGTCCGTCTTTCCATGCAGACCACGGGCGATATCCTGACGCCGAAAATGCTGGACGAATTACGCGAGCACAATATCGGGACCGTCGCCATCGCCAGCATGGACGACTTCCATGTCGGCATGGAGGGCGCCAAGCGCGACGCCTTTCAGGAAAAGCTGACCGGGATGTTCCTCGCCGCCGGCTTCGAGCCCGCCCCGAAAGACGGCGAAGCGAAAGGCCCCAGCTTCCTGTTCTTCGGCGCCCAGCCCGGCCAATGGATCGAGGAATTATGGCCGCGCGGCCGCGCCTGGGAGAACGGGCTTTCCACCGCCGGCATGGAAACCAATTTCTGTGCGCGATGGTCCGGCGCCAGGAATTTCCTGAACCACGGATTTGCCGGTTCGGAAGTCGCCATCGAACCCAATGGCGACGTCTATCCCTGCTGCCTGAAGACGAAACTGCCGCTCGGCAATCTCACCGAAGAGCCCCTCACCGACATTCTGGACAGCCTCAAGGGTCATCCCGTCTTCGAGGCGCTCAACAAGGGCGATCCGCTGAATATGGGCGAAAGCATGGGCTGGAACGAAACCCGCATGCGCGCGGAATCCCGCACCGCCACGCCGCAGGGCGTGCCTTACGCGAATCCCTGCATCGGCTGCGACCGCTTCCATGAGGAAATGCTGGGCCCCGTCATTCGCGACATCCGCGAAAGGCGTCGTCAGGCCTCGATGGCCTGACCACCTTCCGTGTCGCGGCCCTTCTCCCGCCACGACACGACGATGAGATAGACCGTCGGAACCACGAAGAGCGTCAGCAGCGTCCCGAAGCTCATGCCGCCGACGATCACGATGCCGATGGCCTGGCGGCTTTCCGCGCCCGCCCCGCCGGCCAGCGCCAGCGGCATCGCCCCCAGCACCATCGCACCCGTCGTCATCAGGATCGGACGCAGCCGGAGCCCCGCCGCCTCCACCACCGCCTCGCGGACATTCCGTCCCTGTTCGCGCAACTGGTTGGAGAACTCCACGATCAGAATGCCGTGCTTGGTAATAAGGCCGATCAGCGTGATAAGACCCACCTGGCTGTAGATATTGAGCGTGATATTCGCGCCCGTCACCAGATTGGTGAGGAACATCAAAAGCAGCGCCCCCGCCAGCGACAGCGGCACCGAGACCAGAATGATCGTCGGCTCGATGAAACTTTCGAACTGCGCGGCCAGCACCAGATAAATGAACATCAGCGCCAGCACGAAGGTAACGGCCAGCGTGCCGGAGGATTTCGTGAACTCGCGCAAGGGGCCGTTGAGATCGGTCTGCGCGTTCTTGGGCAGGACTTCCGCCGCCGTCTGTTCCAGGAAGGCCAGCGCCTCGCCCATGGAATAGCCCGGCGCGAGATTGGACGAGATCGTTGCCGCGCGAAGCTGGTTGAAGCGGTTGAGAGAGGCGGGCGCCACCGTCTCCTTCACGTCGATCAGGTTCGACAGCTGCACCATCTCGCTGTCCTTGCCGCGCACATAAATGTCGGAGATGTCCTGCGGCGTGCGCCGGTCCTCGTCGGCCACCTGCACGATGACGTCGAACTGCTTGCCGTTACGCTCGAAGCGCGTGACCTTGCGCCCGCCCAGAAGCGTTTCCAGCGTGCGCCCCACGGTCGACACGTCGATCCCCGCATCCACGACCTTTTCGCGGTTCACCTGGATGTCGAGCTGCGGCTTGTCGAGCTTCAGATCCGTATCGGCATTGATGAAACCGGGATTGGCCCGCAGCCTCTCCATGAACACGTCCATGTCATTGGCCAGGTCGTCGTAAGTGCCGGAGGTCTGGAGCACGAACTGAATGGGCTGCGACCGCCCGCTCTGCCCGAGCGAGGGCGGATTGATACCGAAAGCGAGAATGCCCGGAATGTCCATCAGAGCGGGCTGGACGGAATTGACGATCTCCTGCTGCGAGCGGTCCCGCTCGCTCCAGTGCTTCAGGCGCGAGAAGGAAATGAGATTGGTGATTTCCGGAAAACCGGCGACCACCAGATAGCCCTGAACTTCGGACACCCGGGCGACGATCTGCTCGATCTGCTTGGTATAATGCAGCGTGTAGTCGAGCGTCGCGCCTTCCGGGGCGCGGCCCGCGATGAGCAGGATGCCACGATCCTCCGTCGGCGCGAGCTCCTGGTTGAGCATCTTGAAAAGCCCCACGCAGGAAAGCCCGACGATAACGGCCGCGACCACGATCAGCGCCTTGCGGCCCAGCGCCTTGTCCAGCGCATTCTTGTAGGCGGCGTCGAGACGGTCGAGCCAGCCGCCCAGCAGTTTGTCGAACCGTCCGCCGCCCGTATCGTGCCGCAAAAGTTTCGAGCACATCATCGGCGTCAGCGTCAGCGCCATCGCGCCCGACACGACGACCGCGCCCGCCAGCGTCAGCGCGAATTCGAGGAAGAGACGCCCCGTCCGCCCCTCGGCAAAGGCTACCGGCGCATAGACGGCGGCGAGCGTCAGCGTCATGGCCACGATCGCAAAGGCGATTTCGCGCGAGCCCTTGATCGCCGCCTGAACGGGCGACAGACCTTCCTCGATATGCCGGAAGATGTTTTCCAGCACCACGATTGCATCGTCCACCACAAGGCCGATGGCAAGCACCATGGCAAGCAGCGTCAGCGTGTTGATGCTGAAGCCGAGCAACAGCATCATGCCGAATGTACCGATCAGCGAAATCGGGATCGTCACCACCGGGATGAACGAGGCGCGCACCGTCCGCAGGAAGACGAAAATCACCAGCACGACGAGGATCACCGCCTCGACAATCGTCTCGTAAACCGACTTGATCGATTCCTCGATGAAGATGGAGGTGTCGTAACCGATGGAATATTCCATCCCGACCGGCAGCGTCGGCTCCATCTGCTTCAGCTTGGCGCGGACCGCGGCCGCCACTTCCAGCGGGTTGGCCGTCGCCTGCTTCACGATACCCACCGAAATCGAGGTCTGGCCGTTATAGGTCGCAGCCCGGCGTTCGTCGGCCGGCGCGATCTCGACATTGGCCACCTGGCCGAGCGTCACCTGGAAACCGCCGCTATCCTTCACCACGATTTTCGAGAATTCTTCCGGCGTTTCGAGCGCGGTCTTGGAAAGCACCGTGAATTCGCGCTTGGTACTCTCGATACGACCGGAGGGAATTTCCGCGTTCTGGTTGCGGATCGCGTTTTCCACATCCTGCACCGTCAGCCCATAGGCGGCGAGACGCTGCCGGTCCACCCAGACCCGCATCGAGTAAAGCCGCTCGCCGAAGATCGACACCTGCGCGACGCCCGGCTGGTTCTGAAGCTGGTTCTTCACGATACGGTCGAGATAGTCGGTAATGTCCATGCCCGACATGCGCGACGAGGCAAAGGCGATATACATGATCGGGCTCGCATCGGCCTCGACCTTTGCGATGATCGGCTCGTCCACATCGTCGGGAAGCTGTCCGCGCGCACGTCCCACCCGGTCGCGCACATCGCTTGCGGCGACGTCGGGATCCGTCGACAGCGTGAAGCGCGCCGTCACCTGGCTGCTTTCCGGACGGCTGGACGAGGTCAGGATCTCGATGCCCTCGATCCCCGCCATCGCCTCTTCGAGCGGCTGCGTCACCTCGCGTTCGATCACCGAGGCGCTGGCACCGCGATAGGCCGTCGTCACGGTCACCACCGGCTCGTCGATCGCCGGATATTCGCGCACCGTCAGCCGCTCATAGGAAACGAGCCCGACAAGGATAAGGATGAGCGCAACCACTGTCGCAAAGACAGGGCGGCGGATGAAGAGTTCTGAAATATGCATTAGCGCCCCCTACCGCGCGGCCTCGTCCGGCGCGGCCCCGCTCTCGGGCGCCTGCTTTTCCACCTCGACGGGCTGCACCTGCGACCCGTCGCGAACCTTCATCTGACCCGCCGTGATCACCCGTTCGCCCTCTTCCACGCCGGAGCGGATCTCCACCTGGCCCGGCTGGCGCACGCCGAGTTCCACGGGGCGCATATGGGCGTTGCCTTCTTCATCCACCACGAAGACCGCCTTGGCGCCCGTCGCATCCGAACCCGCCGTCGAGATGATGGCCTGCTCCGGCACGACGACGGAATCCCGCGTCTGCGTCACGATCTTCACACGCCCGAACAGGCCCGGGCGCAAACGCCCTTCCTTGTTGGCGATCACCGCGCGCACCTTGATGGCGCGGCCGTCGACATCGATCACCGGATCGATGGCACTGACGGTGCCGCTGAAGGTCTCGCCGGGCAGCGCGTCGAATGTGATGCCGACGGTCTGCCCCTTCTCGATCTCGGTCAGATAGATTTCGGACACGCGGAAATCGATGCGTAGATTGTCCACATCCGCAAGCGTCGCAATCGGCTGGCCGGGCGTCACATACTGGCCCAGGCTGACCTGCCTCAGGCCGACAATGCCGGAGAACGCCGCCTTGATCGTGCCCTTGTCGAGCGCCGCCCTGGCAAGCGCGAGCTGCGCCTCGGCGGATTTCAGCTCATTGAGCGCCTCGTCCCGTGCCCGCTCCGTGCCGGAGCCGCGGCTCACCAGCTTGCGGGCGCGGTCGAAATTCGCCCTTGTAAGGGTCAGTTGCGCTTCGGCCTGCTGGACGCGCGCTTTCAGATCTTCATCGTTCAGCGTGACGATGAGATCGTCCTGTTCGAGACGTTGCCCGTCCTGGAAATCGATGCTGGTCACGATGCCGGAGATTTCCGGCGTCACCACGATGGACTGGTCGGCCTCAAGCGTACCGATGGCCGAAACTTCCGCCTGCACCGGCCGCACCTCGGCGATCACCGTTTCCACGGCGGGCGGCGGGGACGCCCATCCCTGATTCTGCCCGCCCATACGCTGAAACGCCATCCAGGCAAACCCCGCCAGCAGAATAACGGCGATCGCAATGGCAATCAGCATCGGGCGGCTGGGCATACGCGCAGCCGCTTTCTCGCGCGGTGTGTCGCTGGAGGAAGTCATATTCCGGCCTCTGTTCCCGGAGGTCGGTCACCCGCCTCCCATTCGTCCCTGCGTACGGATGGGCGCACAGTAAGAGCCCTCTCCCCTCTGCCTTGACATAGGTCATTTCGGTGATGAGGAAAATGGCAATTTGCCGTTTTATTGTACGTTTCCCCTGCGGGAAGGGGTGTCAGGCGGCCACGTCGTCGCCGTTCTGCTCCGGATCGATGGACGCATGCCGCCCGGCGGCCCTCTCCTTGTAGATGAGGTAGAGGTTGCGCCCATAGATCAGAAGGCCCGCGCCCTGCCCCATGATGAAGACCGGGTCCTCGCGCCACAGCGCATAGGCGAACAATGTCGCGCCGCCGCAGATCGAGAAATACCAGAAGGCCACCGGCACGATGGAGCGCTTGGCCTTTTCGCTGGCCAGCCATTGCAGCAGGAAGCGGGCGGAAAACAGCGCCTGCCCCAGAAAACCGATAAAGACCCAGATGCTCGCCTGGGAAAGCCAGGTCATTACAGAGGTGAACATGGCTCGTCCTTCCCGTCCGGCAGGTTATGGGTCACCCCGTGAGGGTCGTGACGCCGTTTCAGCAGCCACCAGACCGCCGCCAGATCGCCGATGCCGACCCAGAGACGGTTCCAGGTGTTATATTTGGCCACGCCCGACACGCGCGGGCGGTGATTGACCGGCGCCAGCGCGATCTCGAAGCCCTCGCGTTTCACCAACGCAGGCATAAAACGGTGCAGGCCGGTGAAAAAGGGCAGTGCCAGAAACAGCTCCCGGCTCAGCAGCTTGAAACCGCATCCGGCATCCTTCGTCTCATCGTTGAGGATCGCGCCGCGAACCTTGTTGGCGATGCGCGACACCAGATTGCGCGGGAAAGGATCCTTCCGCTTGGTGCGTTGCCCCTCGACGATGCCGATATTCACGCCGCGCTTTTCCGCCTCGACATAGACCTGATAGAGCCGGGGGATATCCGCCGGATCGTTTTGCAGGTCGCCGTCGATCATCACGATCAGCCGGCCCCGCGCATTCCGAACGCATGTCAGCAGCGCTTCGGACTTGCCGCAGGGCTTTGCGTGACTGAACACCCGGAGATGGGGCATGGCCCGCATCGCGTCGCGAAGCTTGTCCAGCGTCGCGTCCGTGCTCCCGTCATTTACGAACACATATTCACACGGCACATCGAGAGAGGCCCTCACCGCCTCCAGTTCGGCCAGAAGAGGGTCGATATTGCCCTCCTCGTTGAGCACCGGCACAACGACGCTCAACTCGAAATTTTCGCCCGTCATGCGAGCCCCTCGCTTCCATCGCCCCGGCCCGGACGCCTTTGGGCCGCCCCTGGCCGGGAAATTCCGCTATAGTCCGTCCACAATTCGAAGGGCCCCTGATGGTCCATCGCGCATCCCGCCCCGCTTTCCTGCAAGGCGAGCCTGTCATATGGCAGATTGCAAGATAATCCAAAACTCTCTTGTCAAAAATGCGCTCCCGCGCGAGACAGTGCCCCCAAAGCCACGGCCCCGAACACTGCCGGGGGAAAAGAAGCGCCGCCATGATTTTCCGAAAGCAGGGTTAACCGCATGACCGACCGATCCCACAGCCCGGCCGCGCACAAGGCCGGCCCCCTGCTCCGGTCGATTCCGGAAGAGGCGGTAGCGGGCTGGCGCCCCTATGCGATCCTGATCGCCTTTTGCGCCCTCGTCTTCCTGCCGGGCCTTGCGGGCCTGCCGCCGATGGACCGCGACGAGTCGCGCTTTGCCCAGGCCACCAAGCAGATGCTGGAAACCGGGGATTACGTCGTCCCCTATTTCCAGGACCAGCCGCGCACCAAGAAACCCGTCTTCATCTACTGGGTACAGGCCGCCTCCGTGTCGGCCCTGTCGGACGCGGGCGCCAATGAAATCTGGCCCTACCGCCTGCCCTCCGTTCTGGGCGGCATGGCCTCGGTCCTGCTGACCTTCCTGATCGGCGCCCGTCTCTTCGACCGGCGAACCGGGCTGATGGGCGGGCTGCTCCTAGGCGGCGCCATGCTCATGGTCGGGCAATCGCATATCGCCCAGACCGACGCGGTATTGCTCGCAACCATCCTCGCCGGCATGTACGGCCTGACGCTCGCGGGCCTCGGGCCGCAAAAGGGCGAATCCTCGGAGATGGGCCCCGCCCCCGGCCTCTTCTTCTGGGGCGGGCTCGGCCTTTCCATCCTCACCAAGGGGCCGATCGGTCCGGCCGTGCTGGGCTTCACCGCCATCGCCTGGGGCGTCTTGCGCAAGGATGCAAGCTGGTTCCGGCGGCTGAAACCGCTTTGGGGCATCCCGCTCCTCATCCTCATCGTCGCCCCCTGGCCGCTCGCGCTGTGGCATTCCGGCGCCTTTTCCTTCATCGCCAACGCCGCGCAGGAAGATCTGATCCCCAAGCTGATGGGCGGGCAGGAAAGCCATGGCGCGCCGCCCGGCACCTATCTGGTGAGCCTCTTCGCCGCCTTCTGGCCGATGTCGCTCATCGTCATTCCCGGCATTGTCACCGCCTGGCACTATCGCCGCGAACCGGCGGTGCAATTCCTCGTCTGCTGGGCGCTGCCCTCCTGGATCATGTTCGAGGCGGTGCCGACCAAGCTGCCGCATTACGTGCTGCCGACCTATCCGGCGCTGGCGCTGCTCGGCGGCTTTTTCGCGGTGAACGGCCTGCCGCCGCGCCTGCCGGGCTGGGGCCGGGCGCTGTTCTGGCTGCATCTGGCCTTCTGGCTTGTCGTCGGATTTGCTCTCGCAGGCGGGGCGCTCTTCGCGCTCACGCAATACGGACCGGGCGTGGACTGGCGCGGCATCGTCCTGGCGCTCATCGTGCTCGCCGGCATCCTGCCCGCCGCCTGGCTCGCCTTCCGGCGGCGCTTCGAGCCCGCCATCGCCGTACTCGTCCTGATGATGGCGCTTTTCGTGCCATGGCTGGGCTCGGCGGTCGCCCCCGCCCTCGACAAACTGTGGATCGCCCGCGAAGTCGCCTCGGCAATTCCGCCCCATGACGAGCGCCCGCCGCTCGCCTCGGCGGGCTTCACCGAGCCGAGCCTCATCTTCATGAACGGCACCGGCACCCTGCTGGTTCCCGGCGCCACCGCCGCCGACTATCTAGCCGACACGCCCCGCGCCTATGCGCTCGTCGCCGGAGAGCAGACGGAAGCATTTCTCGACCGGGCAAAGGCACGTAACCTGCGCCTTGAACGGATCCGCCAATGGGACGGCTTCGACTATACCAATGGCGATCCCCTGACCCTGATCCTCTACAAAGCCGCCGAATAAGCGACATGACCAAGTCAGACATGGCCGAGGCGGCAGAAACCGAGATCCGCCAATGCACGCCCGCCGAACTGGCGGCCATCGCGAGGGCGGCGACGGAGGCACCGACGCCGCTCCATCGCATCAGGCGCATGATGTGGTCGGGACTGTCGCCATTGCTCGCTTTCGCCATCGGCCTGATGCCCCATATCGACCTCGTCGTCTCGCGGCTGATGGAACGCGCCGTCACGCCCAACATGCATTATTTCTGGCAGGCCGTGACCGATCTGGGCGACGGCACGGTCTACATCGCCGCCGCCGCGCTCGCCTTTCTCGTCATCCCCAAAGGCAAGCGCCTTGCCGCCTATCGGGCGACGCGCCGGAATCTCGAAAAGCTCTGGCGTTTCTGCGCGCTGATGCTCGCCGCGATGGCCAGCTCGGCCATCGTCCTGCATCTGGTGAAATTCGCGGCAAGCCGTCACCGCCCGAGCGATTTTTTCCGTGACGGCGTGGCGGGCTTCTTCCCCTTCACCGTCGCGGAACGCCTGGACAGCTTCCCC
This sequence comes from Parvibaculum indicum, assembly GCF_011762095.1. Classification (GTDB taxonomy): domain Bacteria; phylum Pseudomonadota; class Alphaproteobacteria; order Parvibaculales; family Parvibaculaceae; genus Parvibaculum; species Parvibaculum indicum. The sequence continues at coordinate 303,155 of NZ_JAASQO010000002.1, forward strand.
TCCGGTCATTCGCAGACCATTTTCGTCTTCATGGCGACGCTGATGATCGCCTTCCCGCGCCACTGGAAGCTCTTTCTGGCGGTCGGCGCCTTTACCGCCATTTCCCGCGTCGTGCTGCTCAACCACTTTCCGAGCGACATCCTGATCGGCTCCTGGCTCGGCGCCTTCTTCGTCCTCCTGCTCGCCCCCCTCATCCTGCGAAAAGGCGACAGCCCGCTCTATCCCCGGCCCGAAAAGCCCGTCGGCGGCTAGATCCGGCGCCCTCCCGCCGCCTGCAATCGCGCAATCGGCAAAATTTCCGCCTTATCGATTTCTACTTGCCGCCGGATTTGGCATTCTGCGTCCGCATGCGGCGCTCGCGCCGCGTTGGGCAACGAGGTGGCAATCGCGACAGAGACGGCATGTTTTGCCGCCGACCTGCCTCTGCGAACGGGCTGGAGGGAGCCGGGCGCATATGCGGGGGCTCGGGAGCAAAAGCCGCATCGCCCGCCGGGATCGGAACGATCCGCGGTACCGAACACAAATCAGGGAGAGAGAAATGTCATTCGTCAGTTCCGCTTTGCGCCGAGCCGCGCATGCAGTCCTTGTCGCGCTGCCGCTTATGGGGCTCGCCGCCGTCCAGGCGCAGGCGGACGACCTGCCGGGCACCGACCGGCCCGAGGCGCGCGGCCTCGCCATTGCGAAGGAAACCGACAATCGCGACAAGGGATGGGGCGACGCCGAAGCGGATATGGAGATGGTCCTCACCAATGCGCATGGCGACACCAGCACGCGGGAACTGCGCTCCTATTCGCTGGAGCGGACCGCGCCCGAGGAAGGCGACTGGAGCCTGATCGTCTTCAACAAGCCGCGCGACGTGGACGGCACGGCGCTGCTCACCCATGCGAAGATTCTCGAGCCCGACGACCAGTGGCTCTATCTCCCGGCGGTGAAGCGCGTGAAGCGCATTTCCTCGGTCAACAAGTCCGGTCCCTTTGTCGGCTCCGAATTCGCCTTCGAGGATTTCTCCTCCACCGAAGTCGGCAAATATTCCTACAAATGGCTGCGCGACGAGCCCTGCGGCGAGCTCACCTGCCATGTCGTGGAACGCAAACCGCTCTATGAGCATTCCGGCTATACCCGCCAGGTCGTCTGGACCGACACGACCGACTATCAGCCGCGCAAGATCGATTATTACGACCGCAAGGACGCGCTGCTGAAAACGCTGACCCTCTCCGACTACCGTCTTTACGAGGACAACTTCTGGCGCGCCCACGACCTCTACATGGTCAACCACAACAACAAGAAGGCCACCCGTCTCACCTGGAAGAACTACAAGTTCCATGAAGGACTGACGGAAGCGGACTTCTCCACCACGGCGCTGAAACGCGCGCGCTAAACCGGCAAAAAAGCGGCCCGGCGGCTCAGGGTGTCGCCGGGCCGCCACCATCATCCGAGACGGGGGGATTGAGATGAGAAAGAGTTGGGCCGGATGGGCGGCGATCGCGCTTGCATGCGCGGCCGGACCGGCACAGGCGGGCGAGTTCGAGTTCACCGGCTATGTGGAGCCCGAACTGCAGCTCTTCCTGCAAAAGGCATCGAGGCCCGAACAACCTCGCGCCAACATGTCGCTCGCCGGCGAGGTCAGCGCGAAATATTTCTGGGACGATGGCGACCAGTCATTCGTCGCCACCCCCTTCATGCGCCTCGACATGCATGACGACAAACGGACCCATGTCGATCTGCGCGCCTTCAAATATGCCTATATCGACGGCGCCTGGGAATTCCGCGCCGGCGTCGACAAGATCTTCTGGGGCGTCACCGAGGCGGTTCATCTGGTCGACATCATCAACCAGACCGACATGGTGGAAGATGTGCGCGAGCGCGAAAAGCTCGGCCAGCCTCTTGTCTCGCTGTCCACCTATCAGCGATGGGGCACCGTCGATCTTTACGTGCTCCCCTGGTTTCGCGAACGTCTCTTTCCCGGCGCCAATGGGCGACCCGCGACGGATATTCCCATCGACACGAGCCAGACGAAATTCGAAAGCGGCCGGAAACGGCGCCATGTCGATTTCGCCGCGCGCTACGCCAACACCTTCGATATCTGGGATGTCGGGTTCGGCTATTTCCGGGGCACCGGCCGCAAGCCGATCCTGATACCGGGGCTGAGCAGCGGCGGATCGCCCGTGCTCATTCCCTACTACGCCCAGATCGACCAGCTCTCCACCGACATTCAGGCCACCAAAGGCGCCTGGCTCTACAAATTCGAGGGGCTATGGCGCAAGGAGCTGAACGACCGCTATCTGCAAGGTACGGGCGGCATCGAATACACGCTTTACGGCCTGTTCGACACGCCCTCCGATCTCGGTATCGTCGCCGAATATATCTGGGACGAACGCGGCGCCAATCCGCAAAACCCCTTCGCCAACGACGTCTTCGCAGGCGTGCGCTGGACCGCCAACGACATTGCCGATACCAGCCTGCTGACGGGCGCCGTGGTGGATATGGACACACAGGCGACGTTTTTCTCGGCGGAATTCGAAAAGCGCCTCGGCCAGAACTACAGGCTCAGCGTGGAAGCGCGCCTGTTCGCCGGGCAGCCCGCGAGCGATCCCTATTACACGCTGAAGGACGACGATTTCCTGCAGATTCGCCTGGCGCGCTATTTCTGAGTTTTCGGATGGGTTCGGGCGGCAATGGTGGGCGTGACTGGGATTGAACCAGTGACCCCTTCGATGTCAACGAAGTGCTCTCCCGCTGAGCTACACGCCCATTGCCATTGGCGGGACGGGTTTTCGGCTGTCTCTGCGCCGATCCGTCGAGAGGCGCATCGTATATCTAGGAATTGAGGCCCTGACAAGTCTCCGGAAGAGAAGTCTCAGGCCGCGGCCATCATCCGGTCCACTTCCGCCACGAGTTCGCGCAGATGGAACGGCTTGGAGAGGACTTTCGCCTCGTCGGGCGCGGGCTGGTCGGGGCTGAGCGCCACGGCGGCAAACCCGGTGATAAACATGATCTTGAGCGTCGGATCGAGTTCGGCGGCATGACGGGCAAGCTCGATCCCGTCCATTTCCGGCATCACGATATCGGTCAGCAGAATATCGAAGATATCGCCCTTGAGCCGGTCATGCGCTTCGCCGCCCATGCCATAGGCGGCCACTTCGTGACCGGCATTTTCCAGCGCCCGCGCCAGAAAGCGGCGCATGGATTCATCGTCTTCCGCAAGGAGAATGCGTGCCATCAGCCCAACCCACCTTTTTCAAGGGGCCAATCTGCCTACGGGGCCCCATCCCGACTTTCGGCCTGTCCATTTGCCCAATGGAAAGCCTTGCCCGGTATCAGCCTACAATAGGAAGCCCCCGGTAAACAGCCTGTGAACATAGCTTCTCTAAAGGTCGCATCCTGCGGCGCACATGCTATGGTCGGCTTTCGCGGGCAGGCGCAAGGCGAGCCGACGGGCCGAAGGGCTGCCGACCCCGCTTCGCAGTCACAGTCAATCGACCTCGCAACACCCCGCTCATGGATCTCGCAACCGACAAATCCTCCAAAAATCCGGACGAAGTTCCGGCGGAAGAGCTGAGCGAAGGCCGTGTCGCAAGCGATGACGAACTGCGCGACGAACTCTATGCCCGCCCCTTCGCCGTGGAGCGGCCTGCGCACCTGACGCTACCCTTCGTCTTTTCCTCGCCCCATAGCGGGCGGCTCTATCCACGCGAATTCATCGCCGCCTCGCAGCTCGACCCGCTCGCGCTGCGCCGCTCCGAAGACAGCTTCGTGGAAGAAATATTCGGCGACGTGCCCGGTCTGGGCGCCCCGCTTATCCATGCCCGCTTTCCCCGCGCCTATCTGGATGCGAATCGCGAGCCCTACGAACTCGATCCGGCCATGTTCGACGGCCCCCTGCCGCCGCATGTGAATACCCGCTCGATCCGCGTCGCCGGCGGGCTCGGCACCATTGCGCGGGTCGTCTCCGACACGGCGGAAATCTATCGGGCGCCCTTAAGCTACGCGGAAGCCGAACAGCGTATCCGTGGGCTCTACATGCCGTTCCACGACGCCTTGCGGCAGCATCTGGACGACGCGCTGCGGCGCTTCGGCTGCGCGGTGCTGATCGACTGCCATTCCATGCCGTCCGTGGGCGGCCCCGGCGACGACGACACGGGCGCCGACCGGCCCGATATCGTGTTGGGCGACCGCTACGGCACCTCCTGCGCGCGCGAAATCACCATGGCGGCGGAACGGACCCTCTCCCGGCTCGGCTATTCGGTGGCGAGGAACAATCCTTATGCCGGGGGCTTCAACACCGAGCATTACGGCCAGCCCCAGCACGGCCTCCATGCGCTCCAGATCGAAATCAACCGGGCGCTTTATATGAACGAGGAAAAGCTGGAACGCGCCCCGGGGTTGCAGCGCCTGCGCCGCGACATGAAGAGCTTCGCCACGGAAATGGCCACGCTCGACCTGAACGGCCTCGGCCCGCGCTTCCGCGCCGGCCCGGTCTGACCGGCCTGGAAACGGCCGGGAAAGCCCTTCTCCGAAACACTCGACACAAAAAAAGGGGCCCTGCCGAAGCAGGGCCCAAGTCTAGGGAGGAAACGCCCAGGAAGGGCTGCGGCCCTGGGAGCTACGCTCAACCAATGCCGCGATGCACAATATGACATTGCACTGCACACAAAGCAAGCCCGATTTGCAGAAAATTTGGCCCTGCGACATATGGCCCGTGGGAAATAACCAATTGTTTTAAAAGGGTTTTGCTCCCGGTGCCGGAAAATAGGTGCGGTGCAAAAAGATTATTTTCCCCCATTCCCGGATTTCCCGACGATTCCCCCTCAAAGCTTCCTTAACCCTGCCCGGTCATTCTGTCGGCTTGAAGGGCTGACGACAGCGCGCTCCCGGAGATCTTCCGGATCCGGCGCGCCTCCATAAGGGTTCAGGCATGAAAACGAGCGGGGCCGCCAGAGCAACGGCATGGCGCAGCAGGGGCAAGACGGGCGCGGCCATCGCCGCCTGCCTGATCGTCCTGCTCATGCCGAAAGGCGCCGCCGCCGACCCCGACAACCGGCAGACCCTGGGCCTGCGCGGCGTTTCCGTCCCGATTTCCACCAGCGCCATCAGCGATCCATGGAATATCTGCGAACGCGAGGCCATTCGCCGGGAACTGGCCGACGGCCTGCCCCGTGCCATCGTCGCCGCCGTCGCCATGGCGGAATCCGGCCGCTACAACCGCGCCTCCCGCACCCGCCGCGCCTGGCCCTGGACGATCAATGCGCAGGGGCGGCCCTATTATTTCGACACCAAGGCCGAGGCCGTTCGCTTTACCCGGAACCTGCTGAACAGCGGTATCCGCTCCATCGATGTGGGCTGCATGCAGGTGAACCTGCGCTACCACCCCGATGCCTTCGAGGATTTGCGGGACGCCTTCGACCCGGCCACCAACATCGCCTATGCGGCCGAATTCCTGCTCCGCCTGCATCGCAGGCTCGGCACCTGGCCGGACGCCGTTTCGCATTATCATTCCGGTGAGCCCAGCCGCCATCGTCCCTATTTCCGCCGGGTGATCGGCATCTGGAAAAAGGAGCGCGCACGCCTCGCCGATGCGCTCTACACCTCGTCGACCCATGACGTCGCCACCGTGCAGAAGGCCGCCCTCACCAAGGACGCTGTCGCGAAGGACGCCATCGCCGCGCCCGCCGACACGGCCATGGCGAAAACGACAACGAAGGACGGCGCCGCCCCCGCGGTGCTGGATATCGACGACCGGGTCGAACTCTCCGCACCCGCATCGACGGTTCTGCGGCTTTCTTTGCCCGCGAACCTCTTTGCGCATGACCGGATGGCCGAAGCGCCTCCGCCCGCCATCCTGAACGACAAGGGCAAGGAGGCACCTACACGGCTCGCAGACGCAGGCATTCTTCAATAATCGGTTCAGTATCCGCCTTTTCCGTCGCGGCCGTGAAGAAACGGTGATCCGGGCATGATCTGCTCGGGTCCGGAAGGCGCGGTGCGCACGGGCGCGCACCGGCCGCGGGAAAGGACGCCATCCCATGATGATGGGAAGCGTGGAGGGGAAACGGGCAATGCAGGTTCCGGGACAGATACTGGGCGATCTGGCAAACGGCTTTCTGTCGCTTGCCGACAACGACAATTTCATCTGGAAGACGGTCGATCTTCTCTCCGCGCTTTTCGTGGTCGCGGTCGGGATCGCTTTTCTGGCCGTCATCGCGGTCTATGTCATCGACCGCACGCAGACGACCCACGCGATCCGCCGCAACTATCCGGTCATCGGCCGCCTGCGCTATGTCTTCGAGGCGCTGGGGGAATATTTCCGGCAATATTTTTTCGCGATGGACCGCGAGGAACTGCCTTTCAACCGGGCGCAGAGAAGCTGGGTCTACCGCGCCGCAAAGGGCGTCGACACCACCGTCGCCTTCGGCTCCAGCCGCGACATCCGGCCCGCCGGGACGATCAATTTCGTCAACACGCCCTTCCCCACACTCGACCAGAACGCCGCCGACACGGCCTTTGCCGAAGTCGGCCCCTTCTGCCGGACGCCCTATCGCACCGCGTCCATCTTCAACATCTCCGGCATGAGCTTCGGCGCGATCTCCAAACCGGCCATCCGCGCGCTCTCCAGGGGTGCGAAAAAGGCGGGTATCTGGATGAACACCGGCGAAGGCGGCCTGTCGCCCTATCATCTGGAGGGCGGCGCCGACATCGTTTTCCAGATCGGCACGGCCAAATATGGCTGCCGCGATGAAACAGGCGCGCTCAACGATGCGCGGCTTGCGGAAATCGCCGCGCACGATCAGGTAAAGATGTTCGAGATCAAGCTCAGCCAGGGCGCCAAACCCGGCAAGGGCGGCATGCTGCCCAAGGAAAAGATCTCCCGCGAGGTCTCGGCGATACGCGGCATTCCCCTCGGCGAAGATTCGATCAGCCCCAATCGTCACCCGGAAATCTCCACCATCGCCGACCTGCTGGACATGGTGGAGCATGTGCGCGAGGTGACCGGCAAACCGACCGGCTTCAAGATGGTGATCGGCGCCTATGGCTGGCTGGACGAATTCTGCGAGGAAATCCGGCGCCGCGGCGTGGAGCGCGCGCCCGATTTCATCACCGTGGACAGCGCCGATGGCGGCACGGGCGCCGCCCCCATGCCGCTCATCGACTATGTGGGCCTGCCCATCTGGGAAAGCCTGCCCATGCTCTGCGACATTCTCGCCCGCCACGACCTGAAGAAACGCATTCGCGTGATTGCCAGCGGCAAGCTCATCAATCCGGCCGAAGTCGCCTGGGCGCTTTGCGTCGGCGCCGACTTCGTCACCTCCGCGCGCGGTTTCATGTTCGCACTGGGATGCATCCAGTCTCTCCAGTGCAACAAGAACACCTGCCCCACGGGCATCGCGACCCACAAGAAAAAGCTGCAACGGGGCCTCGACGTCACCGACAAGTCGGAGCGGGTGCGCCGCTATGCCGAGCGCGTCTCGCATGAGGTCTGCATGATCGCCCATAGCTGCGGTTGCGACGAACCGCGCAAACTCACCCGCGAGCAGGCCCGCATCATGGGCCCGAGCGGCGTGTCCGTGTCGCTTGCGGAATATTACGAGCGCTGGTCCGCACCCCATTCCGTCCATTCGCTGAACGGCATCGAGCGCCCGACATTCGACCATGCGAACATACGGGCCGGAACGGCGGCCGATTGAGGCTCAGCGCGCAGTTTTTCACCGCGTAGGCACAACGAGCCTGAGGAAATGCGCGCCCATGGCGATGGTCTGGGGAAGCGCGCCGCGCGCATCCCCGTCCACTTCGACCGCCAGCCCCTCCGGCGAGAGGGCTTCGATGCGCCGCGGGTGCATGATCTCGACATCCTTGAGCCGGGCCACGCGGCCAAGACCCAGCGCCGCGAAATAGCGCGCAAAGGCCATCCTTCCGCCGGATTTGAACAGCGTCAGCGTGAGCCCGGGGTCTTCGATATGCGCATCGGGCGCCAGTACGTATGGCCCGGCGAAATGCCGCGCATTGCTGACCACCGCCCAGGCGCAACGCTTTTCCTGCCCGTCCACGCGCAGCACGATGTCGCGGGCCGGCCCGGCAAACCAGAGCTTCAATCCCGACCAGACGAATGCCGCCTTGCCGAAGACGCGCTTCATCCGCGCATCGATGTCATGCACGACTTCGCCGTCGAAACCGATCCCGACCATGAGCAGGAAAATGCGGTCGTCCACGAGCCCGGTGCCGATGAGTTGCGCCGGCCCCGAAAGAAGCATGTCCGCGATGTCCCCCTCGCTGGTTTTGAGCCCCAGTTCGATGGCCAGGACATTTGCCGTCCCGAGCGGAATGATACCGAGCGGCGTACTCTGCCCGAGAAGACCGCGCGCGACTTCGTTGATCGTGCCATCGCCGCCCGCGGCCACGACCACATCGGCGATGCCGTGGCGCGACGCGGCGGCTGCAAGTTCGGTCGCATGGCCCGGCCCCCTGGTCTCGTCCAGCGTGATCTCGACGCCCGCCTGGTTGAGGCGTTTGATGACACGTTCCAGAAGGTCCCTTTTCCGGGCGCCCGCCATTGGATTGAAAATGATGTGAGCCGAGCGGCGTAGCGCCAAACCGGACCTCCCCAGCTAACGAAACCGAAGTCGCAAAAACGTCATAAACCCGTCATCTAACCGTATCCGCGTACACGGATTATCCCGCCAATCGGATCCGGCGAATCGCTTATATCGCGTAACGAGTCGATAAGCGAGCGGATTGATCCGTAGGCGAACCAAGGCCGAAAATCGAATCGAGGCCGACAGTCCGCCGACGTCGCGCAACTGTGAGACAGATGGTTACATGACCCTGCTGGACACGGCTTTCAACAGCCTCGGCACCCTGGCCACCCGCAAGTCGAACGAACCGCTCCCTGTCGCCAATGCCCGCACTGGCACGGAAGAAGACGCGCCCTCGGCGGCGCCACGGTCCGGACGTTCCCGCTCCCGCCGCAACAATCTCGACGAAAGGCTGACAGGTCCGCGCCCGAAGAACCCGAAGCGCCACCGCACGCTTTTCATTTCCGACACCCATCTCGGCACGCCGGGCTGCAAGGCGGATCTTCTGCTGGACTTTCTGCGCCACAACGAAGCCGAGACCGTTTACCTCGTCGGCGACATCATCGACGGATGGCGCCTGAAGCGCTCCTGGTACTGGTCGGCGGGCCACAATGCCGTCGTCCAGGAAATCCTGCGCATGGCCCGCAAGGGCACCAATGTCGTTTACGTCCCCGGCAACCATGACGAGGCCCTGCGCGACTATGCGGGCGTCAATCTGGGCGGCGTCGACGTGACGGGCGAAGCCATTCACGAAACCGCCGACGGCCGGCAATTCCTCGTCCTGCATGGCGACCAGTTCGACAGCGTGGTGCGCTACGCCAAATGGCTCGCCCATCTCGGCGACTATGCCTACAACATCGCGCTGCAACTCAACAATTGGCTGCATGAAGTCCGCCGCGTCTTCGGCATGCCCTATTGGTCGCTTTCTTCCTATCTGAAGAACAAGGTCAAGAACGCCGTCGAATACATCTCGAACTACGAGGAAGCGGTGGCCCGCTCCGCGCGCGAACGCGGCGTGGACGGTGTGATCTGCGGCCATATCCACCATGCCGAAATCCGCGAGATGGACGGCGTGCTCTACTGCAATGACGGCGACTGGGTGGAAAGCTGCACCGCGCTCGCCGAGGACGATGAAGGCCAGCTCCGGCTCATCACCTGGACGCTCTTTTCCTGGGAACGCGACGAAGCCGGCGGCGAAGACGGCGCGCGCCCGGTTCTGACGGCGGCCTGATGGCGTCAGTCAACGCCGTTACGCAGCGCCCCAAAAGAATGCGCCGCGCCCGCAAACTCCTGAACCGGCTGCGCGGACGCCCGCTTCCCCGCGATGTCGGGCGCTTTTCCGAAAAACTGAAGATCGTCATCGTCAGCGACGCGGCCCCGCCACAGGTCAACGGCGTCGTGCGCACGCTCCAGCAATTGCGCGAAAGCCTGACCGGCATGGGCCATGACGTGGTGATGATTACGCCCAACGATTTCGTCACCATCCCCATGCCGACCTACCCGGAAATCCGGCTGGCGGTGTTTCCCTGGCGCAAGGTGGCGCGTCTCATCAAGGACGCGAACCCCAATGCGATCCATATCGCGACCGAGGGACCGCTGGGACTTGCCGCCCGCAGCTTCTGCGTCAATCGGGGCATTCCCTTCTCGACCTCCTTCCATACCCGCTTTGCCGAATATCTGACCGCGCGCACCGGCCTGCCGCTCTCATGGGGCTACCGTTTCCTGCGCTGGTTCCACCGCCCGGCCACCGGCCTCATGGTGGCAACCCCCTCCCTCCAGCGCGAGCTGGAAGAACGTGGCTTCGGCACGCCCGTCATCTGGTCGCGCGGCGTCGATCTCGACCGCTACCAGGTAAGGCCCGACCTCCATGGCGACCACTATCTGGGGCTCGAACGGCCGGTCTGGCTCAATGTCGGCCGCGTGGCGGTGGAAAAGAATATCGAGGCCTTCCTCGCGCTCGACCTGCCCGGCACCAAAATGGTGGTGGGCGACGGACCGCTTCTCGAAACGCTGAAACGCCGTCATCCGGAAGCAAACTTTACCGGGGCGCTTTTCGGCGACGATCTCGCCAGGGCCTATGCCGCGGCGGATTGTTTCGTCTTCCCCAGCCGCACCGACACGTTCGGCCTCGTACTGATCGAGGCGCTGGCCTCCGGCACCCCGGTTGCGGCCTATCCGGTACAGGGGCCCGCCGACGTGATCGGCGACAGCCCCGTCGGCTGCCTCGACCAGGACCTTGCCGTGGCCTGCCGCGCCGCGCTCGGCACCCCGCGCGAGCGCTGCCGCGACTACGCGCTCGGCTTTTCCTGGGAAGCCTGCGCCCGCCAGTTCATCACCAATCTGGCGCTGGAAGAGGCGATTGCGGAAGACTGCGAAACCGCGCGCGGGGAAATGGCCTGAAAACCCACCGGGGCCCACCCTGGGACACACTGTTTCAACTGCGACACTTTCGCAATCAGCCTCGCGTCCCTATCTTTCTGGGGTCGACCCCTAACGAAGAGGCTCCCCCATGAAATGGTTCGCCGCGGCCTTTGCCGCCTTCCTCCTCACCGCCGCCGCCACGGCAAGCCCGGCCCTGTCCGATCCCTACACGATCGATACCGGCCATACCCATGTCGGCTTCAAGGTGAGCCATCTCGGCTTCTCCGACACCTATGGCACCTTCAACAATGTCGCCGGCACCTTCGACCTCGACCCGGACAATCCGGAAAAGAGCAGCGTCGAGGTGGACATCAAGACCGCCAGCCTCGACACCAATCACGAAAAGCGCGACGAACATCTGCGCGGGCCCGATTTCTTCAATGTCGAGAAATTCCCCGACATGACGTTCAAATCCACCAAGGTGGAGCGCACCGGCGAAAAGACGGCGAAGGTGACGGGCGACCTCACCATGCTGGGCGTGACGAAGCCGGTAACGCTCGATACGACCTTGCTGGCCGCGGGCGCCTATCCGATGGACAAGAGCGTGACGGCGGCGGGCTTCAACGCCACGACGACCATCAAGCGCTCCGATTTCGGCATGACCACCTATGTGCCCATGATCGGCGATGAGGTGGAAATCACCATCTCCACCGAGCTCCGCAAGCAGTAGCATTCAGGGCACGAGAACGACCGCCTTGCCGCGCGCCCGGCGTTCCATCACATGGGTGATTGCGGCGGGCGTCTCTTCCAGCGTGAAGCGGTCGGAAACGTAGGGCCGGATACGGCCTTCCACATACCAGTTCGCCAGTTCCGAAAAGGCCTCGCGCGTCACCGCCGGGGCCTTTTCCAGATAGGCGCCGAAATTGAACCCGATCGCATCGACATTCTTGACCATCAGATGATTGGCCGGGATCTGCGGTATGCGCCCGCCTGCGAACCCGATCACGATAAGCCGTCCCTCGAAGGCGATGGCGCGAAGCGAGGCGTCGAAGACATCGCCGCCGACCGGATCGTAAATCACATCGGCGCCCTTGCCGTCGGTCAGCGCCTTGATCCGTTCCCGCAAATCCTCGGTCGATGAGTTAATCAGCTCGTCCGCGCCATGCTCATGCGCGATCTCGAGCTTTTCGGGCGTGGAAGCCGTCGCGATCACCCGCGCGCCAAGCGCCTTGCCGATCTCGACCGCGGTGAGCCCCACGCCCCCCGCCGCGCCATGCACGACCAGCGTCTCGCCTTCTTTCAGCCGCCCGCGATGCTTCAGCGCGATATGGCTGGTGCCATAGGCGATGGGAAAGGCGGCGGCCACTTCATCCGGCATATCGTCGGGCAGCGGCACGACGCCGCTCGCGGGCATCAGGGCCTCTTCCGCATAACCGCCATTGCCGCACATGCCGGCCACCCGCTGGCCGATCTCAAGCCCGCTCACCCCCTCGCCCAGCGCGAGAACCGTGCCCGCCACCTCCGCCCCGGGCGAAAAGGGCAACTCCGGCTGGACCTGATATTTGCCCTTGAGGACGAGACTGTCGGCGAAATTGACCCCGCAGGCCTTCACACGCACCAGAATCTGCCCCGGCCCCGGTGTCGGAGAGGCGATTTCCTGCGCTTTCAGCACCTCCGGCCCGCCCAGTTCCCGGGCAATCATCGCTTTCACGGTCGATTCTCCCTCATATGTCCGCTATGCGCTTGTAGCAGAGCGCCCCCCCGATATATAAGGCGGCAACCCAAAAAGGCGCGCTGGCGGCATCGGTCCCCGCGCGCCCCGGAGCGGATAAGCCTGCTCCGGTTTTTCAGTCGCATGATCGTCTCCGAAAGCCATTATTTCTTTCCGGGATCATGCCCCAGAGACCAGCAGGAACTCATGTCGCTCCGGAATATCGCGATCATCGCCCATGTCGACCATGGGAAGACGACGCTTGTTGACCAATTGCTCCGCCAGTCCGGCACCTTCCGCGATAACCAGCAGGTTGCGGAACGGGTGATGGATTCCAACGACCTCGAACGCGAGCGCGGCATCACCATCCTGGCGAAATGCACCAGCGTCGCCTGGAAGCCGGAAACCGGCCCCCATGCCGGCGAGGAAATCCGCATCAACATCATCGACACGCCCGGCCATGCCGATTTCGGCGGCGAGGTGGAGCGCATCCTTTCCATGGTGGACGGCGTGGTGCTGCTGGTGGACGCGGCCGAAGGTCCGCTGCCCCAGACCAAATTCGTGACCTCCAAGGCGCTCTCGCTGGGGCTGAAGCCCATCGTGGTCGTCAACAAGGTGGACCGCGGCGACGCACGCCCCGACGAAGTGCATGTCGAGGCCTTCGACCTCTTCGCCTCGCTGGGCGCCGATGACGAGCAGCTCGACTTCCCCACCATCTTCGCTTCCGCCAAGGAAGGCTGGGCATGCGAAGACCTCACCGCATCCGATGCGCAGGAGCAGGGCCTCCAGCCGCTCTTCGAGAAGATCGTCGACCATTTCCCCGCGCCCGGCGCGCTGACGGACGGCTCGGCGGACGAGCCCTTCGCCATGCTGGTGACGACCATCGAATCCGACCCCTATCTGGGCCGCATCCTGACGGGTCGCATCGAAAAGGGCACGGCGAAGCCGAACATGCCTGTTCATGCACTGCGCCGCGACAAGCAAGGCAATGTCTCCGAGGTCGAAAAGGGCCGCCTGACGCGCATTCTCGCCTTCCGCGGCATTCAGCGCGTGCCGGTGGACGAGGCGAAGGCCGGCGATATCGTCGCCGTGGCGGGCCTTGAGGAAGCGACCGTGGCCGATACCATCGGCGATCCGGCGGTCGACGACGCCATTCACGCGCTGCCCATCGACCCGCCGACGCTTTCCATCACCGTTTCCATCAACGACTCGCCGCTCGCCGGGCGCGAAGGCAAGAAGGTGCAGTCCCGCGTCATCCGCGAGCGGCTGATGAAGGAAGCCGAAAGCAACGTCGCCATCCGCGTCACCGACAGCGAAACCAAGGATTCCTTCGAGGTCGCGGGCCGCGGCGAATTGCAGCTCGGCGTGCTCATCGAAAACATGCGCCGCGAAGGCTTCGAACTCGGCATCTCCCGTCCCCGCGTGCTCTATCGCCAGGACGACAGCGGCAACCGCCTCGAACCCATCGAGGAAGTGACCGTCGATGTGGATGACGAATTCACCGGCACGGTCATCGAGAAGGTCTCTCTCCGCAAGGGCGAGATGATCGACATGCGCCCCACCGGCGCGGGCAAGACACGCATCATCTTCCACTGCCCCTCGCGCGGCCTCATCGGCTATCACGGCGAATTCCTGACCGATACGCGCGGCACCGGCGTGATGAACCGCGTCTTCCAGGAATACGGTCCCTATCGCGGCGAAGTCGAAGGCCGCCGCAACGGCGTCCTCGTCGCCAATGGCGCGGGCGAGGCCGTGCCTTACGCGCTCTGGTATCTGGAGGAGCGCGGCGTGCTCTTCATCGCCCCGGGCGCCAAGGTTTATGAGGGCATGGTCATCGGCGAGAATTCGCGGTCCGACGACCTGATCGTGAACCCCTTGAAGGCCAAGCAGCTCACCAATATCCGCACCACCTCGAAGGACGAGGCCGTGCGCCTCACCCCGCCCCGCCCGCTCACCCTCGAACAGGCCATCGCCTATATCGAGGATGACGAGCTGGTGGAGGTGACGCCGGAGTCGATTCGGCTGCGGAAGCGCTATCTCGATCCCAACGAGCGCAAGAAACACGCAAGGGCGGGCTAACCTTCGCTCACACGGAACGCGGAGTGAGTCATTGCCTCTCAACCTTCCGGGTGCCAGTCTTTTCCGCTCGCAACGGAGGAGACCCCCATGGCAGGCAATGCGGAATGGCTCGCACAGGTAACGGAAGAGGCGCTGGAGCCGGAACGCCCCATCGTCGATCCGCATCATCACCTCTGGGATCATCCCGGCTCACGCTACGAGCTGGATGAGCTGCTTGCCGATACGGGGAGCGGGCACAACATCCGCGCCACCGTCTTCGTCGAATGCGGCTCCATGTACGAGGCCGGCGCGACCGCCGCCATGGCCCCGCTCGGCGAAACCGAATATGTGAACGGCATTGCCGCGAAATCCGCGAGCGGCGGCTTCGGCGAAACCCGGATCGCAGCCGGCATTGTCGGCTTTGCGGACCTGACGCTCGGCGATGCGGTAGACGAGGTGCTGGAATGGCACATGCTGCGCGCGCCGGAGCGCTTTCGCGGCATTCGCCACGCCAACGCCCATGACGACAGCCCCGACATTCGCGAGTCGCACACCCGCCCGCCCAAGGGGCTTCTGGGCCATGACAACTTCCGCAAAGGCTTCGCCCGGCTGGAACAGAAGGAAATGACCTTCGACGCCTGGCTGTTTCACCCGCAAATTCCGGAACTCACCGATCTCGCCCGCGCCTTCCCGAATACCACCATCATTCTCGATCATTTCGGCGGGCCGCTCGGCGTCGGTCCCTATGAGGGGAAACGCACGGAGATCTTCGAGCAGTGGAAGAAGGACATCCATGAGCTGGCCTCCTGCCCCAATGTCGCGGCGAAGCTCGGCGGCATCAACATGGCGGTGAACGGCTTCGGCTGGCACAAGCGCCCCACGCCGCCGACCTCCGACGAACTCGTGGAGGCGACGCGCGACTGGTATCTCCACACCATCGACGCCTTCGGACCCATGCGCTGCATGTTCGAGAGCAATTTCCCCGTGGACAAGCTCTCCTGTTCCTATGGCGTGCTCTGGAATACCTTCAAGAAGATGGCGAAGGATTTCTCCGAGGACGAAAAGACCGCGCTTTTCCACGACACCGCAAAACGGGTCTACCGGCTGGACTAGTCAGGCGACGGCGACCAATATGCGCCAAACGCTGAGAGGTCCGAATGCTCGATCCCCAAAAAATCGATGAACTGGCAAGCTTCGCACTTGAGCTTGCCGATACCGCGGCCGCCGTCACCCTGCCGCATTTCCGCTCCGGCCTCGCCGTGGACAACAAGCGCGGCAATTTCGACTTCGACCCCGTCACGGCGGCGGATCGCGACGGCGAAACGGCGATCCGCAAACTCATCCTCGAGCGCTATCCGGACCATTCCATTCTCGGCGAGGAGCATGGCAATCATGATGGCGCAAGCGACCTCACCTGGATCCTCGATCCGGTGGACGGCACCCGCTCCTTCATCTCCGGCGTACCGCTCTGGGGCACGCTGATCGGTCTCAATGACGGCACGAAGCCCGTCATCGGCCTGATGGATCAGCCCTATATCGGCGAGCGTTTCATCGGCCGGCCCGGCGGCACGGAACTCATTCGCGGCGGCAAGGCGCTTCCGCTCAAGGTGAGCGGGTGCAAGAAGCTGGAGGACGCATTGCTGGGCAACACCGATCCCGGCATGTTCACCGTCGATGCCGAGAAAGCGGCCTTCCGCGAGATTTCCTCGAAGGTCCGCCTGCGCCGCTTCGGCGGCGACTGTTATTTCTACTGCCTGCTGGCGGCGGGCACACTCGACCTCGTGGTCGAATCCTCGCTCCAGCCCTATGACATTCAGGCCCTCATTCCCGTGGTCGAGAATGCCGGCGGCATCGTCACGACCTGGAGCGGCAAGGACCCGCAACAGGGCGGTCAGGTGGTCGCCGCCGCCACGCCGGAACTGCATGCGGCTGCGCTGGAGATATTGACGCCCGCGGCGGCCGACTAGTCAAGCGAACCGCGCGGCGCCAGCTTCGCCGCAAAGCGGTCGAACGCCTGCCAGAACACGGCTCGCAACGCATCCCGCTCCATCAGGATTTCATGCTCGGCGCCCTCCACCCGAAGGAGTTCCGCATCGGGAATGTGCTGTGCCGCATGCTCAAGGGCACCGCCATCGATCAGCCGGTCTTTTGTCGCCTGGGCAATGAGAACCGGGAGGCGTATCTCCCGCAGATAATCCTCTTTCTCCGTCATCCAGATGGACCGGATCGCCGCGCGCACCCAGCCGAAGGTCGCCGCGCCAAGCCCGAGCGCCGGATCGGCGCGCACCAGCGCCTGATGAACGGCGTGGTGCCACTCGTCCGAGGTCACGATATTGTCCTCGAAAGCCTCTTCATCCGCCGCCGCGGGCCCGCCGCCGGGAATGTAGCGCCCGACAAAACCCAGCGCGCTGCCGCCATATGCCAGCATGGCCGCGCCGAAAGCGTTGACCGCATTGCCGAGCCGCAAGCCCAGCATGGGCGCGGAGAAAACCGCCCCGCTGAACCAGTCGGCATGATCGTGACAGGCGCGCAGCAGGATGTTGCCGCCCATGCTGTGCGACATCGCAATCCACGGCTTGGGGAAAGCGGGTGCAATCTCCGCCATGAAGAGCCCGAGATCGCGATCGAAGGTCGCGAAGTCGTCGATATGGCCTTTTCGCGGATCGTCCAGCATGCGCGCGGAAAGCCCCTGCCCGCGCCAGTCCATCGTGGCGACGGCAAAACCGCGGGCAATGAGTTCGCCGATCACCTCGAAATATTTCTCGGCGAATTCCGTGCGCCCGCCGAACAGGAAGACCGTTCCCCGGCAATTCTCGATATGCGCCGCTTCCGGCGTCCATGTGACGGCGCGCAGCCGCGCCCCGTCCGTCGCCTCCAGCCAGCACGCCTCGGCACCCCCGGGCGCCGTAAAGCCCTCGATCTCGATAAGCGGCGCAGCCGCCAGCTTGTTCACGAAAATCCCCCCTTCTCCTCCGGCAGCCCCCTGAACGGGACCGGAAACACTCAACTCAAGGCCTGAATTCCTTTAGGGTCTGCGGCACTTGAGAATTTTCCGGAGGATACAGCAGGCCATGAGCTGGGAAAAGGAAGCCGAGGAAATCAGGAAACGCCGCAGCCTCGCCCGCGAGCAGGGCGGCGAGGAAGCCGTCGGGCGCCAGCACGAGAAAGGCCGCCTGACCATCCGTGAGCGGATCGAGAAACTGACCGACCGTGAGAGTTTCCGCGAATTGGGCGAAGGCGCCGGCGTGCCGCATTTCGACGACGAGGGAAATCTCATCGGCTTCGAGCCCGGCAACTATATTCTGGGCTTTGCCAAGGTGAACGGCCGGCTCGTTGCCGTCGGCGGCGAGGATTTCACCATGAAGGGCGGCTCGCCCAACCCGGCGGGCCTGCGCAAGAGCGTCTATGCCGAGGAGCTGGCCCTCACCTACAAGGTTCCGCTCATCCGCCTGCATGAAGGGGGCGGCGGCAGCGTCGCCGGATCGGCGAAGAAGGGCGGTCGTCCCATGGGCGATCCCGTTTTCTCCACGCCGCGTTTCCGCTCCATCACCCAGGTGCTCGGCGAGGTGCCCGTCGCCACCGCCGCGCTCGGCCCCGTGGCGGGCATGCCCGCCGCGCGCCTTGTCGCGTCGCATTTCTCCGTCATGGCGGAGAATGCGCAAGTTCTGATCGCCGGGCCCAAAGTCGTCGCCCGCGCGCTCGGCGAAGACCTCACCAAGGAAGAACTCGGCGGCGCCGAAGTCCATGCGCGCTCGGGCGTCATCGACAATGTGGCAAGCGACGAAGAGGATGCGCTGAAGCAGATCGCGCAATTCCTCTCCTATCTGCCGGACAATGTCTGGCAATTGCCGCCCGACATCGCCCCGGAAGACGACCCCGGCCGCATGGAGGAAAGCCTGATCGACATCGTCCCGCGGGAGCGGCGCAAGCCGTTTGCCATGCGCAAGATCGTCAAGGCCGTGGTGGACAAGGGCAGCTTCTTCGAGATGACGAAGAAATACGGCCCTTCTCTCATCACCGGGCTGGCACGCCTCGACGGCAAAAGCGTCGGCGTGATCGCCAATGACTGCAAATTCTACGCTGGCGCCATGACGGCGCAGGCGACACAGAAGCTCCGCCGTTTCGTCGACATGTGCAACACCTTCAACCTGCCCGTCCTGTCCTTCGTGGACGAGCCGGGCTTCATGATCGGCTCGGCATCGGAACAGTCCGCCACCATCCGCCACGGCACAGCGGCCATCGCCGCCGTCATGCAAAGCCGCGTGCCCTGGGCGAGCGTCATCGTGCACAAGGTGTTCGGGGTCGCCGGTGCGGCGCATTTCGGACCGGACGGTT
The DNA here is from genome assembly GCF_011762095.1 of Parvibaculum indicum. Classification (GTDB taxonomy): domain Bacteria; phylum Pseudomonadota; class Alphaproteobacteria; order Parvibaculales; family Parvibaculaceae; genus Parvibaculum; species Parvibaculum indicum. The sequence continues at coordinate 322,187 of NZ_JAASQO010000002.1, forward strand.
TCGTTCTCTCATGGCCGAGCGCGGCAACGGGCGCGCTTCCCGTGGAAGGCGGGGTCGCCGTCGCCTTCGCCCGCCAGATCGCCGAAGCCGAAGACCCCGAAGCGCTGCGCCAGGAACTGGAAGAAAAACTCGCCGCCGGACAATCGCCCTTTCCCCGCGCGGAGGGTTTTTCCGTCCACGAGCTGATCGACCCGCGCGAAACCCGCCCCCGCCTTTGCGAGTGGCTGGACTGGGCCGCGCCCCGCCGCGAAACCGCGAAGGGGCCTTATCTCGCGACGATGCGTCCATAAAAAGGGCTCCGGCGATACGCACCGGAGCCCAGTCGTCCCCACTCACGCAACTCGTCCCTCCGTGCCCCAAACCGCGCGTTAGTACTGCGAGAGCAGAATTGCGCCCGTGATCGCACTGATCCACAGGATCACGGCCCGGTCGCGCGCATCATCATAGGCACGAACGCGATAGGCAGCCCCCCAGCGCCGATGATGCGCGTAATAGACCGGCTTGCCCCAGCGGCGGTACCGGCGCTCATAGCGCGGACGCCAATGGGCGAAAGGCCGGTAGTGGCGCCTCGGCGCCGGACGGTAATAGCCGCCGCGCCTGTGGCTCCGGCGCTCATACCGGTCGTGGCGGCGCTCGTGACGCCGGTGATATCTGTCGTGCCGTCGATGATCGCGATAGTTGCGGTCATGGCGACCGCCCTGTTTGGGGCCGCGCCGATAGTCGACCGTTTCCACCTTCGCGGCCGCCGTCGTCTTCGCGTTCACGCCCAGGACACCTGCCGATGCCTGCGCCGCCAGGGGCGCCGAAAACGCCATGCCGGCCGCAAGACCGGCAACAATGAATGCCTTTCTCATCGTTCCTGCTCCTTCCGTCATTCGATCGTCCCCCTGATGCTGAAACGATGATCGGCCATCCGCGCTGAACGGGCGCTGGCATGGCCGTTCATCCGGCGTTCAGCTTCAGACGCGGATTTCCGGGAAATTCGGGAAAAGGGAGGGGAGCCGGCCTGCCGGTGCGAACCGGCAGGCCGGTCATCTTTCACAGAACGCGCAGGACCTTGCCCGTATAGGGGCAGATGTCGAGCCGCACCTGCTTGCCATGCCGGTTGCGCGCACTCACTTCATAGTAATCGCCATAATCGGTCGGCTTGCCGAAATGGTTGTAGCCATGCGCGGTGACGCCCTTGCGCCAATGATTGAACCCGTGGCGACCGCCGCGCTTATAGGCCGGGCCGTTATAGTTGGCGGCATTGCGGACATTGAGAATATGACCGTTATGCGCTCTGGTCCGCACGACCACCGGGCGACCGCGCTTGTTGAGCGCCCGCACACGATAGACGCCGCGCTCCTCTTTCAGGCTGACGACGTCGAACCCGTGAAAGCCCTTGCGCTTGAGCTTGGCGAGCAAGCGGTTGATGTCCATGCCCTTGGGGTCGTAGCGCGGGCGGAACTTCTTGAAATCGATCGACTGGATCCGCCCCGTGCGCGCATCCACCTTCGCGTCCACGATCATGCCGAGGCGCGTGACGCCTTCCAGACGATAGACGCGCTGGTTCTTGGCAAGACGAATATCGGTCACCGTGCCGCCGGAGCGGTTCTCGACGAGGCGGACGACGCGGTTGAGCGGCATCACCCGTCCGTTATGCGCCCGCCAGGCGGGGGCCCCGCGGCGATAGTCGATGGTCTGAGCGGTCGTTTGCGGCCCGGCATGATGGGTACCGAATGTCAGCACGAAATTCCCGGCGCCGGCCTGGGCCGGAGCGGCCATCGCCATTGCGCCCAGAATACCGGCCGCCGCCGCGGCCTTGAAAAAAGTGTTCGTCATGTCTGCCTCCTGTCGGCTGGAAAACCAATTGCTGAGGCGCAGAATGACGGGACCTCGCTGAACCTATCGTGGACCTTCCGTTCAGCCCGGGTTCACCCGTGCAGGCCGCGACGACGGTGGCGGATATCCTCACTTGAAGCGCCCGAAACACCCCCCATCTATTGGGGACCGGACGCCAAAACGGGTCCGGAACGGGCCAGAAACCAGCCGGCCGCAAGGCGGATGGAAGGCCCGAAGGATGCATCGCGTGACTTCTCCCCTCCTTGAAAGAAGGGGCTTCTGATTGGCAGCATTCTGCTTTTGCATCATACCGCGACTTCCAGAATTTCCAGCCTATTGGCCGTTTCTTCCTGCTTCATCGAGCGGGTAACCCCGAGCTCTCCACAGGCTGCCAGCGGATGTCCTCCGCCGGGGAGAATGATACCTTGTGCGGCGAGCTTCTCCAGTCCTCTCCGCAGTATTTCCTTGGCACCGACCACGTCGGCATGATCTGCATGTCCGCAGGAGCGGCAGACAAAGCAGTCTCGCGTGATGCGGCTCGCTGGATCGACAACGCCACAAGCAGGGCAGGTCTGACTGGTATAGGCCGGATCGACCTTGATCAGCACGCCTGCTGTCCAGCCAAGCTTGTACTCAAGCTGGCGCACGAACTCGCCCCATCCCTTGTCCAGGATGGACCGGTTGAGGCCTGCTTTCTGCCTGACGTTGCGACCAGGTGTTTCGACCGATCCTTTTGCAGATGCGGTCATGTTCGCGACCTTCAGGTCTTCGACAACAATGATGCCGTGGTTCTTGGCAAGTGCCGCTGTCGCCTTGTGTGTCGCGTTCCGGCGGCGTCGCACCATTTTCGACTTGTGCCGGCGTAGTGCGTTGAGGGCCTTCGCCCGGTTTCTGGATCCTTTCTTACGACGACTGACCGTACGGGCCAACCGGCACTCGCGCTCCCGCATCCGGTTCGTCTCGGTCTCCTGGCCGAGCGCGAGCGCATCGGAGGTCATGAATGGCACGTCGACGCCACGATCAACACCGACAGGATTGTCCCTTCTCTGTGTTGGCGCCTTCACGCGCACGCGCATGAGGATCGAGGCATACCAATGCTCACCCTCCCGCGCGATCGTTACCGATCGCAGAGTACCCTTTAGGCGGCGATGCTGACGAATAGCGACGGGGCCATTGTCCCGTTTGGTTCGCCCTAGCTTTGGAAGGATGAGGAGAGACCGACCGAAGTCGATCCGGATCTGATTGGGGTCCGGGAAGGTAAAGCTGTCATTCTCGAACTTCCGCCGTGGCTGCGGATAGGCGGCTCGCCCCTCAAAGAAGTTGACGAAGGCCCGATCGAGAGCGCGAAGCGCCATCTGCAACGTATGCGACGGCACCTCAGCCAACCACTCCGCCTCTTTCTTGAGGGCCGGTAACTGGTTCTGCTGAGTGATGTAAGTAAACCCCCGTCCCGGTCGCCCAAAGACCCGCCGTTGCTCAAGGCCGAGGTTATAGACGAATCGGCAGCACCCGGCGACGCGAGCGAAAAAAACTTCTTGCTCTTTGTTCGGATAAATCCGGAACCGGTATGCCTTGTTAACGTGCATAGATGAAATATATGTTGGTCTATGACAAAAACAAGAGATCTAAATACCGGCCGGCACGTTGTATTTGAACTCTACGTGCACTTGGTCTTTGTCACCAAGTACCGCCGCGCCGTTATCACCGCCAGGGTTAGGGAAAGCCTTCGCTCCCGCATGGAAAAAATCTGCTGCGACTTCGAGGCAGATCTCCTCGAGTTCGACGGCGAAGATGATCACGTCCACCTACTGGTGAAATATCCGCCGAAGGTGCAGCTGTCCAAACTGGTGAATAGCCTGAAAGGCGCCAGCTCACGTGTCATCCGCCAGATGGACTATCCGGAGGTCACGCGGTCGCTCTGGGGCGATGCGTTCTGGTCTCCCAGCTATTGTGCGGTTTCATGCGGCGGGGCGCCTCTGGAAGTCGTGAAGCAATATATCCAGGATCAACGAAAGCCAAAGGCTCCTTGACCCCTTCCTGAACGAAGGGGATTGCGTCGCCAAGGGGTTCAGATCCTCGATCACGACGGTGCCGAAACGGCGTGACAAATGGGCGGTCCGTTCATGGATCCAGTGCTTGCGGATACGCGCCGCCTTCGCCCTGGTCCGGGCCAGACGCGCTTTTGCCTTCTTCCGGCGTTTCGAGCCGTGGCGGCAGCGGGCGAGCGCCTGTGCCTGCTTGCGCGCCCGGCGATCGAGAACACGCAACCGCTCCAGCGGCAGGTCGGCGAATTCACCGTCTGAATAGGCCAATGTATGCACGACTCCGCGATCGACTCCGACAGCCTCAGCGTTGAGCTTCTTCGTCTTATCGATCTCGACTTCACAAGAAATGCTGACATGCCAGCCAAGCGCGGCACGTGACACGGTTACATTCTTCACGGTGCCGGCGATATCCCGGGTCCAGCGGAAGCGGACCTCACCGATTTTCGGGAGATGGATCATCCCCCAGTTCCGATTGAGGCGGCGGATCCGGCATTCGCGCCCCAGAAAACGGAACGCATCGTTCACGCCCCGGCGCCGCGGTGTGGGATACCCGGCGCGTCCGGCGAAGAAATTCGCATAAGCGCGATCGAGGTCGCGCAGCGCCTGCTGCTGGCTCGTCTGGGAGACCACAGCGATCCAGTCGAAACTTTGGCGCAGTTCGGTGAGCTCGCGGGCCTGTGCGACATAGGTAAGAGATTTGCCCGTGTTGGCCGTGTATTGGCGCCACCAGTCCCGGCGCTGCTCCAGCGCGAGATTATAGACAAGCCGCACCACGCCGGAGAACTGCCACATGTGCGCGGCTTGCTCCTCGGTCGGTTTCAGCCGGAATCTATAGGCCCGAAAAACCTTCATGGCGTCGATATGGACACAGGCCGCGCAAATGCAAATTATCGATGGGCGCTTTCCTCCCCGCCCTGAACGACGAGTTTCCCGCGCTATACGGATGAACCGAGGCGGGCCGGAAACGGCCCGCCTTTCTGTTTTGTTCAGAGATCGAGCTGCATTTCGAAGACGCTCGGTTCGCCCGGCAATTGATGGCGGGTGAAGCCGAGTTCGGCACACAGATCGAGCATTGGCTTGTTCTCGCGCAACACGTGACCGAAGACCTGCTTCACGCCCCGCGCACGCGCATAGTCGATGAGTTTGTTCATCAGCCCGTAACCGAGGCCATGTCCATGGAAATCGGTCCGCACCAGGATCGCATATTCCGTGCGCTCCCGGTCCGGGTCGTCGGAAAGACGACCCACCGCCGCGAGATGCTGGCGCGTCTCGTCGGTGAACACGACAAAGGCCATCTCCCGGTCATAGTCGATCTGCGTCAGGCGCGCGGCGAGCTGACGCGGCAGCTTTCTGAGCGGCGACAGGAAGCGCAGCCGGATGTCTTCCGGATCGGTATGCGCCAGAAGGTCGTCCGTCAGCGGCGCGTCTTCGGGCCGGATAGGCCGCATCGGATAAATCTTGCCGTCGCGTCCGGCAATCGCACTTTCCAGTGAGCCGGGATAGGGCCGGATCGCAAACCGCGAAGAGCCCCTGCCCTTCGGCGCCTTGAGGCGCACACGCGCATCGAGCGCCAGCACGCCTTCTTCATCCGCCCAGAGGGGATTGATGTCGAGTTCCGCGATATCCGGATTGTCCGCCGAGAGATCCCCGATCGCCATCAGAGTCCCCGCAATCGCATCGAAATCGGCGCCGGGGCGTCCGCGATACCCGTCGAGAAGCCGCGAGACGCGCGTACGCCGGATCAGATCTTCGGCCAGCACCCGATTGAGCGGCGGCAGGGCCATCGCCTGGTCGCGCACGACTTCCACCGCCGTGCCGCCCTGCCCGAAAAGAAGCACCGGGCCGAAAGTGGCATCGTCGATCATGCCGAGAATGAGCTCGAAGGCACTCGGACGGCTCGCCATGCGCTGAACGGTAAACCCGTCGATCTTCGCGTCGGGTTTTGCTTCCGCGACACGGTCGAGCATACGCCGCGCCGCCCGCAGCACGGCATCCTTGTCTTCAAGATCGAGCGCGACACCGCCGACATCGGTCTTGTGGGTGATTTCGGCCGAGAGAATTTTCAGCGCCACCGGATAACCGATTTCCTCCGCGCAGGCCGCCGCTTCATCGACGGAACTCACCGTGCGCGTTTCCACGACCGGAATGCCATAGGCCTTCAGCAGTGCTTTCGCTTCGGGTTCGGTCAGCCATTCGCGGCCTGCGCCCGCGGCCTTGTCGATAATTGCACGCGCCGCATCCAGATCACGCTCGGGCCATGCGGGCCCCGCCGGGGGTATTTCCATCAGCAACCGCTGATTCCGATCGTACCGAACCTGAAGCATGAAGGAATGAACCGCCTGGCCCGGCGTGTCATAGGTCGCGATCTTGTTGTCGAGAAAAACCTGCCGCGCCGCCCGCGCGCCCTGATCGCCGAGCCAGCTCGTGTAGAGCGGCTTCCGGCTCTTCGCCGCGGCATCGACGACCGCCCGCGCGGCCTCGACATTGTCCACCACGGCAGTGGGGCAGTTGAGCACGAGAAGCGCATCCGTATTCGGATCGCCCATCAAACCTTCGATCGCGTCCGCATAGCGCTGCGCGCCGGCATCGCCGATAATGTCCACCGGATTGCCGCGGCTCCAGGTCGGAGGCAGCACCTTGTTGAGGCTTTCGATCGTTTCCGGCGCCAGCGAGGCAAGATGCCCGCTCTCGTCGATCAGATCGTCGGTTGCCAGAACGCCGACGCCGCCGCCATTGGTGAGGATGGCCAGCCTGTCGCCAAGAAGCGGTTTGCGCTCCGAACGCATGGCAAGCGTCTCCACCGCATCGAACAGATCTTCCACGCCCTGCACACGCAACATGCCCGCGCGGCGGAAAGCGGCGTGATAGACCGCATCCGACCCGGCAAGCGCACCGGTATGCGATCGCGCCGCCTTGGCGCCTTCTTCATGGCGGCCCGCCTTGATGACCATGACCGGCTTCAGCCGCGCCGCCTGCCGGCCGGCCGACATGAACTTGCGCGCATCGGTCACCGACTCGACATAGAGCAGAATGCTTTTCGTCTTCGGATCATGCGCGAGGAAATCCAGCATGTCGCCGAAATCGACATCCGACATCCCGCCCAGCGAGACGATATGGGAAAAGCCGATCTTGCGGCTCGTCGCCCAGTCCAGAATGGCCGTCACGATGGCACCGGACTGCGACACGAAAGCGACATTGCCGTCGACCGGCGGCAAATGGGTGAAAGAGGCATTGAGGCCGTTGCCCGGCGCCAGAATGCCGAGGCAATTGGGACCGACGATACGCAGGAGATAGGGTTTTGCCGCATCCAGCATCTTGCGCTGGAGCGCCCGTCCTTCTTCGCCGAGTTCGCCGAAACCCGCCGTGATGACCACCGCGGCACGCGTTCCCTTTTCGCCAAGTTCGCCGATAATGCCCGGCACGGTGTGGGGCGGCGTCGCGATCACGGCAAGGTCGGGCGCCTCGGGCAGCGAGGCGACGTCCTTATAGGCCTCCTCCCCGCCAATCACACCACCCTGCGGATTGACGGCCCATATCGGACCGTCGAACCCGGCGCTTCGCAAGTTCCGCAGAACAACCTTGCCGATACTGCCATCGCGATTGCTGGCACCGATCAGTGCCACCGATTTCGGCGCAAACATTTGATGGAGGTTTCGGATGCTCATGGGAACCTCGACGGATATGGGAGCGGAATTCAAGCAGGAGAGGGGCGCTCGAACATAAGGGGATGGAAACACAGAACGGCGCTTATCGCGAGCGGACAAGTGGCCGCGGCGCACTTCTTCACATGAAAAACCGCATGGGTTTGATCTGACGCAAAGGAAGAATGGCTAAAGGAAATTCAGCCTTCAATCGCACTGCCGTCGATGGGATATCCCGTCATCGCAGAAAGGTCGTGCAGGATCTTGCGGCCCTTCGCCCCGCCATCGCCGGACATATCTTCCGAAACGGCAAGCGCCAGCGCCTCCATATGCGCATGAACGATGTTCAGATCTTCATCGGAGCAGATGGGAGCCGCACGCAGAAATCGGCATAGCGACGAGCCAAGCGCGGTCACAAAATCGTAACCGAAAGAACCGCCCTGCCCCTTCACATTATGGGCGATGGCGTAGATCTCATCCATCACCTGCCGGCGATCCGCTCCGTCTTCCAGCTTTCCCCACACAGCAAACATCTGATCGATATCCTGGCGAAGCTGGTCCTTGTAGCTGTCGCGCAAGGCGTCCACGGCCGCCTCCGCCTTGGCGATCAGGCGCGCATACTCGCTCGAACCGTTTTCGTCGAATGAGGCCATGGTTCCGTTTTCGAGCACCTGAAGGAAAAGCGGCATACAATACGGACAATCCAGACCTTATGCGGATCAGCGTTAATTAAAGCTTAAAACAGCGTGTATCGGATTGACCTTCACCCTGCCGCCGCCCGCGCATGAGCCAGGAATTCCGCCACGGCTTCGGCTTCCGTCTGGAATGACGTAACCAGTCTCACCGTTCGCGCCTGATCGTTATCGCCGACCATCGGCCAGGGATGGAAGCGCGCGCCCGCCTCTTTGAGTCCTTTCGACATGGAGACCGGCATACGGACGAAAATCTCGTTCGCCTGTACGGGGAAATGAATATCCACGCCCGGCATTGCACCGAGACCTTCGGCAAGCTCGCGCGCCATCGCATTGGCGTGGGCTGCCAGACGCAGCCACAATCCGTCTTTCAGATAGGCTTCGAGCTGGGCGGAAAGAAACCGCATCTTCGAAAAGAGGTGTCCGCCGCGTTTTCGCCGGAAGGCGAAATCGCGCGCCAGATGCTTGTCGAAAAAGATCACCGCCTCGGCCGCCATGGCACCGTTCTTGGTCGCGCCGAACGACATGACGTCGATCCCCGACTTCCATGTGATCTCCGCCGGCGAAACATCGAGCGCGGCGACCGCATTGGCAAAACGCGCGCCATCCATGTGAACTGCGATATCGCGCGAATGGGCGATATCGGTAAGCGCCCGGATCTCGTCGAGGGAATAAAGCGTGCCGCATTCGGTGGATTGCGTCAGCGTCAGCGTCGAAGGCTGCACGTTATGGACATTACCGAGCGGCAGCAGACGAAACGCGCTCTTGAACGAATCCGGTTCGAGCTTTCCGTTTTCACCCGCGATCGGAACGAATTTGGCGCCGTCGGCAAAAAATTCAGGCGCGCCGCATTCGTCGATATGGGCATGCGCGAGTTCGTGGCAGAAGACCGCGCCCCATGGCGGCGTAAGACAGGCCAGCGCCAGCGCATTGGCGGCCGTGCCGGTCGCAACGGGGAAGACCTCGACCTCGTGCTCGAACAGATCCGCCATGACGGCCTGAAGCCGGGCGGTGGCATCGTCGGCACCGTAGGAAGCGGCACTGCCCCGATTGGCTTCCGCCAGCGCCGCCATGATTTCAGGCGCCACGCCCCACGCATTGTCACTGGTAAAGTCCATTGCCGCCTTCTCCGGTCCCGCCGCCCGCATTGCTTGACCGGGCGGATCGTAACGGGCTCCCCCGCGAAAGAGAAGGCGGGCGACCGAAAGCCCGCCGCCCGGCCGCAATCGCCGGCCACCGGGGCCGGAGCTGCTAAGCGCCTGATTCAAAGAGTCATTTTATAGGTCAGTAGTCCTGTCATATTTTCTTGCTAAAAAGACCCCGTTCTGGCAGTATCGCGCTCCCGGAGAAGCCCCGCTTCCCGGGGTCTTTCCGGACGGCCGGTCAAGCGTAATTTGGGCCTTCGGAAGACTTGTCAGGTGGCCCCGCTCCGGGCAAAAGGAGCACCCTGCAGAAAGCTGAGCGGCTACGCGGCACTGCAGCCGGGGCACGCGCCAGGAAACGGGACCTTGAAATGTCCCCCGGGCTGCTGGCCCGGGTCGTGGAGCGTGCTAGATGACGGGCTTGCGGGCCCACCGCGCGGGGATCTTGCGATCAGGCGTAATCCGCTGGCGTCCCCCGCCCTCGGGCGTCCGGTGTGCCGGAATGCCCGGCCCTCCGGTCAGAACCGGAAGGACGAGGCGAGAGACGAAAGTGGCGTAGGTGACGACCCGGTTCGGGGTCCGGCAGCGGAAAGACATTCCGTCCGGATCGGCACGGCCCGGGCCTAGGTTAGGGATGGAAAGAAATGACGGAAATGCGGGCAGACATCGGCCAGACGCGGACAAGCACGGCGAAGCTGAAAGCTTCCGCCGCCACTGCGCCCATGGCTTACGCTGCGGGCCTTCCGGCGGCGCAGGGCCTCTATGACCCCCGGAACGAGCATGATGCCTGCGGCATCGGCTTCATCGCGAACATCCACAACCGGAAATCGCACAAAATCATCGAAGACGGCCTGCGTATCCTCGAAAATCTCGAGCATCGCGGCGCAGTCGGCGCCGACCCCAAGGCGGGCGACGGCGCGGGCATTCTCATTCAGATGCCGGACGCCTTTTTCCGCAAGGAAGCCGGCAAGCTTGGTATCGAGCTGCCGGAAGAAGGCCATTACGGCGTCGGCATGCTCTTCATGCCCAAGGCGGACGACGCGCGCGCGAAGATCGTCGAACTGGTGAACAGGATCGTTGCCGAGGAAGGCCAGACCCTTCTCGGCTGGCGCGACGTGCCGGTGGACAATTCCGATCTCGGCGAGTCGGTCATCCCGACCGAGCCCCGCCACATGCAGGTTTTCGTGAAGCGCGCCGACAGCTGCGCCGATCAGGCCGCGTTTGAGCGCAAGCTCTTCGTCATCCGCAAGCGCATTTTCAACACGCTGCTGGAGCAGGAAGGCCATGTGCCGGAGGAACTCTATATTCCCTCCTTTTCCTCGCAGACCATCGTCTACAAGGGCATGCTGCTCGCAGCCCAGGTCGGACAGTACTACAAGGACCTGACCGATCCGGACATGGTGACGGCGCTCGCCCTCGTGCATCAGCGCTTCTCCACCAACACCTTCCCGACCTGGAGCCTTGCCCACCCCTTCCGCATGGTCTGCCACAATGGCGAGATCAACACGAAGCGCGGCAATGTGAACTGGATGGCGGCACGCTATGCCACCATGGAATCGGAGCTGCTGGGCGACGACATCAAGAAGATCTGGCCGATTGCCGTTCAGGAACAGTCGGATACGGCCTGCTTCGACAATGCGCTCGAACTTCTCATCATGGGCGGCTACTCGCTGGCCCATGCGATGATGATGCTCATCCCCGAAGCCTGGGCGGGCAACCCGCTCATGGATGAAGAACGCCGCGCCTTCTACGAATATCACGCAGCTCTCATGGAGCCCTGGGACGGCCCCGCCGCGGTCGCCTTTACCGATGGCCGCCAGATCGGCGCGACGCTGGACCGTAACGGCCTGCGTCCGGCCCGCTATTACGTCACCGACGATGGCGATGTGATGATGGCCTCCGAAATGGGCGTGCTCCCCGCACCGGAAGACAAGATCGTCGAAAAGTGGCGGCTGCAGCCCGGCAAGATGCTGCTGATCGACCTCGAACAGGGCCGCATCATTTCCGATGCCGAGATCAAGGCGGACCTCGCGACGCTTCACCCCTATCAGAAGTGGCTGAACGAGACGCAGATCCAGCTCGAGGACATGCACGCCCCGTCCGCGCGCATGCAGACGCCGCGCTACGGCTCGGTGCTCGATACGCAGCAGGCCTTCGGCTACACGCAGGAAGACCTGAAGTTCCTGATGTCGCCCATGGCGACCGACGGACAGGAAGCGATCGGCTCGATGGGTACAGACACGCCCATCTCCGCGCTCTCTTCCAAGTCGAAGCTGCTCTACACCTATTTCAAGCAGAACTTCGCGCAGGTGACGAACCCGCCCATCGACCCGATCCGCGAGGAACTGGTCATGTCGCTGGTCTCCTTCATCGGCCCGCGCCCGAACCTGCTCGATCTGGAAGGCATGTCCTCGGTGAAGCGCCTGGAAGTGCGCCAGCCCATCCTCACCAATGAGGATCTGGAAAAGATCCGCATGATCGGCGAGGTCGCGGACAATCATTTCCGTACCCAGACGCTCGACATGACTTTCGCCGTCGATCGCAACGAGGAAGCCATGGCCGAAATGGTCGACCGGCTCTGCCAGCGCGCAGAAGAAGCCGTCGATCAGGGCTACAACATCATCATCCTGTCGGATCGCCTGATCTCGGCGGAGCGCATCGCCATTCCGGCGCTGCTCGCCACCTCCGCCGTGCATCACCATTTGATCCGCAAGGGCCTGCGCACCAAGGTCGGCATCGTCGTCGAAACGGGCGAGGCGCGCGAAGTGCATCACTTCTGCTGCCTGGCCGGCTATGGCGCCGAGGCGATCAACCCCTATCTCGCCTTCGAGACGCTGCATGAATTGCTGCCGAACCTCGATGAGGGCCTCTCGCAGAAGGAAGCCGAGAAGCGCTACATCAAGGCGGTCGACAAGGGCATCCTGAAGGTCATGTCCAAGATGGGCATCTCGACCTACCAGTCCTATTGCGGCGCGCAGATTTTCGACGCGGTCGGCCTCGCCACCTCGTTCTGCGACAAATACTTCACCGGCACCGTCTCCATGATCGAAGGCGTCGGCATCGACGAGATTGCCCGCGAGACGTTCGCGCGGCACCGCCTCGCCTATTCCGACGCGCCTGTGCTGAAGAATGCGCTCGATGTGGGCGGCGAATATGCCCAGCGCATTCGAGGCGAAGACCATGCATGGACGTCGGAATCCGTTCGCGACCTGCAGCATGCGGTGCGCGGCAACAGCCAGGACCAGTACAAGGCCTTTGCCAGAAGCATCAACGAGCAGAACGAACGCCTGCTGACCATGCGCGGCCTCTTCGACATCAAGAAGGCCGAGGATGTGGGCCGCAAGCCTGTTCCACTAGAAGAAGTCGAGCCCGCTTCCGAGATCGTGAAGCGTTTTGCCACCGGCGCCATGTCCTTTGGCTCGATCAGCCGCGAGGCGCATACGACGCTGGCGGTCGCCATGAACCGGCTTGGCGGCCGGTCCAACACGGGCGAAGGCGGCGAGGAGCCGGATCGCTTCAAGCCGATGGCGAATGGCGACAGCATGCGTTCCTCGATCAAGCAGGTCGCATCGGGCCGTTTCGGCGTGACGACGGAATATCTCGTCAACTCCGACATGATCCAGATCAAGATGGCGCAGGGCGCAAAGCCCGGCGAAGGCGGCCAGCTGCCCGGCCACAAGGTCGACGCGGTCATCGCCAAGGTGCGCCATTCGACGCCGGGCGTGGGCCTCATCTCTCCGCCCCCGCACCATGACATTTATTCGATCGAAGATCTGGCCCAGCTGATCTACGACCTGAAGAACACCAACTCCAAGGCGCTCATCTCCGTGAAGCTCGTCTCCGAGGTCGGTGTCGGCACGGTGGCCGCGGGCGTCTCCAAGGCGCGTGCCGACCATGTGACAATCTCCGGCTATGACGGCGGCACGGGCGCCTCGCCACTCACCTCCATCAAGCATGCGGGCAGCCCCTGGGAAATCGGCCTTGCCGAAACCCATCAGACGCTGGTGCTGAACCGCCTGCGCGGCCGCATCACCGTTCAGGTCGATGGCGGCCTGCGTACCGGCCGCGATGTCGTCATCGGCGCGCTGCTGGGCGCGGACGAGTTCGGCTTCGCCACCGCGCCGCTCATCGCGGCGGGCTGCATCATGATGCGCAAATGTCATCTGAACACCTGCCCTGTCGGCGTCGCCACGCAGGACCCGGAACTGCGCAAGCGCTTCGTCGGTGCGCCCGAGCATGTCATCAACTACTTCTTCTTCGTCGCCGAGGAAGTTCGCGAGCTGATGGCTGAAATGGGCTACCGCACGGTGAACGAAATGATCGGGCAGATGCAGATGCTCGACAAGCGCAAGGTCGTCGACCACTGGAAGGCAAAGGGCCTCGATTTCGGCAAGCTCTTCCACAAGCCGGACGCACCGGCGGGCGTGAACATCTTCAAATGCGAGGAGCAGGATCACAAGATCCACGACATCCTCGACCGCAAGCTCATCGAAGCCTCCAAGGATGCGATCGAAGAGAAGAAGCCGGTGCAGATCGAGCTTCCGATCCACAATACCGATCGCACCACCGGCGCCATGCTGTCGGGCGAGATCGCCCGGCGCTACGGCCATACCGGCCTGCCCGACGAAACGATCCATGTGAAGTTCAAGGGCACGGCGGGCCAGAGCTTCGGCGCCTGGGTCGCCACCGGCGTCACGCTGGAGCTTGAAGGCGAAGCCAACGACTATGTCGGCAAGGGTCTTTCGGGCGGGCGCCTGATCGTCTATCCGCCTGCCGTCAGCGGCATCGTGCCGGAAAAGAGCATCATCGTCGGCAATACCGTGCTTTACGGCGCCATCGGCGGCGAATGCTATTTCCGCGGCGTGGCCGGTGAGCGTTTCGCCGTCCGCAACTCCGGTGCCGTGGCCGTCGTCGAAGGCACGGGCGATCATGGCTGCGAATACATGACGGGCGGCGTTGTCGTCGTCCTCGGCGAAACGGGCCGCAACTTCGCGGCCGGCATGTCGGGCGGTATCGCCTATGTGCTGGACGAGGACGGCATGTTCGAGCGTCGCTGCAACCTCGCCATGGTGGATCTGGAGCCCGTGAAGGAAGAACACGAGCTGATGGAGAAGCTCCGTCATCAGTCCACCGACCTGGAGGCGCATGGCCGTGTGGACGTCATGTCCGACATGACCCGCTTCGATGCCGAACGTCTGCATCAGCTGATCGAAAATCATGCGCGCTACACCAATTCGGCGCGCGCGCGTGAAATCCTTGAAAATTGGGAGAGCTTCCTGCCGAAGTTCCGCAAGGTGATGCCGGTCGAATACCGCCGCGCCCTGCGCGAACTGAAGGAATCTCAGGAAGCGGCCCAGGCCATGGCCGCAGCAGGAGAGTAAGCAACCATGGGTAAGATTACCGGCTTTCTGGAAATCGACCGTCAGGACCGCAAGTACCTGCCCGCGGCGGATCGTGTCCGCAACTACAAGGAATTCGTGATTCCGCTGAGCGAGGACGCAACCCGCGACCAGGCTGCGCGCTGCATGGATTGCGGCATTCCCTACTGCCATACCGGCTGTCCGGTGAATAACCAGATCCCGGACTGGAACGACCTCGTCTATCACGCCGAGTGGGAAGAAGCCTGCCGCAACCTGCATTCGACGAACAACTTCCCGGAGTTCACCGGCCGCATCTGCCCCGCCCCCTGCGAGGCGAGCTGCACGCTGAACCTGACCGAGCAGCCCGTGACCATCAAGACGATCGAGTGTTCTATCGTCGACCGCGGCTGGCAGGAAGGCTGGATCGTGCCGCAGGTGCCGACGCAAAAGACCGGCAAGAAGATCGCGGTCGTCGGCTCCGGCCCTGCCGGGCTCGCCGCCGCGCAGCAGCTTGCCCGCCGTGGTCATGACGTCCATCTCTTCGAGAAGAACGCGAAGGCCGGCGGCCTGCTCCGCTACGGCATTCCCGACTTCAAGATGGAAAAGACGCTGATCGACCGCCGCGTCGAACAGATGGAAGCCGAGGGCGTGACCTTCCATTACGGCGTCAATATCGGCGTCGACAAATCCGCGACGGAACTCGAATCCGAATTCGACGCGGTGTTGCTGACCGGCGGCTCCGAAACGCCCCGCGACCTGCCTGTCGAGGGCCGCGATCTCTCGGGCGTGCATTTCGCGATGGAATTCCTGCCCCAGCAGAACCGCCGCGTATCGGACGAGCCCATCGGCCAGGTCGAACCCATCCTTGCCAATGGCAAGCATGTGGTGGTGATCGGCGGCGGCGACACCGGCTCCGACTGCATCGGCACGTCTTTCCGTCAGGGTGCGCTGTCGGTCACGCAGATCGAAATCATGCCCGCCCCGCCGGAGAAGGAGAACAAGCTCCTCACCTGGCCCGACTGGCCGATGAAGATGCGGACCTCCTCCAGCCAGGCGGAAGGTGCAGCGCGCGATTTCGCCGTGATGACCCGCCGTTTTGTCGGCGAGAACGGTCATGTGACGGCGCTGGAATGCATCCGCGTCGACGAGAAGATGCAGCCTATCGAAGGCAGCGAATTCGAGATCAAGGCGGATCTCGTTCTGCTCGCCATGGGCTTCGTGCATCCGGTGCATGAAGGCATGCTGGAAGAGATCGGCGTAGAGCTGGACCAGCGCGGCAACGTGGCCGCCGATACGGCGACCTACAAAGCCAGCAAGGGCAAATTCTTCGCCGCCGGCGACATGCGCCGCGGCCAGTCGCTCGTGGTATGGGCCATTCGCGAAGGCCGCCAGGCCGCCCGCGAAGTAGATCTTTACCTGATGGGAGAGTCGCTCCTGCCCCGCTAGCGGCCCTCCATACGAAACATCGAAAACCCCGCGGGAGCGATCCTGCGGGGTTTTTCTTTGCAATCTTTTCCGGCCACGCCAGATAGGAGTTCCGGATATGGCAAGACATGGGAGCCCTCCCGTGTCATGTCCTGCCGCAAACGAGAAGGATCGGTCCATGCGGAACAGGAAGAATGAGGAATGGCAGGACTGGCTGGAGGGCATCCGGGCGATTGCTCCGCTGCTGCCCGCCGCGCTGCCTTTCGGCATGATGGCAGGCCTTGCAGCCGCCAAGGTCGATTTCGACGCCCTGCTCGGTATCGGCCAGTCGGCGATCATCTTTGCCGGCGCATCGCAGATCGCCATGACCCAGCTCATCGGCGAGAAGGCCCTGCCGGTGATGGCCGTCCTGACGGTGCTGCTCATCAACCTTCGCTTTGCCATGTACAGCGCCTCGCTCTCGCTGCATCTGCGCGGCCTGTCCGCTGCGAAGAAAAGCCTCGCCGCCTATCTGCTGACCGATCAGGCCTATGCGCTGGCGCTGGCCCGGTTCACGCTCCACCCCGACTGGCCGCTGGACAAGAAGTTCCGTTTCTACCTCGGCACCGCGATAACCCTCTGGGTGGTCTGGATGGCGTCGGCGGCGCTTGGCTATTATCTCGGCGCGGGTCTTCCGCCCTCATGGGGCCTCGAATTCGGCGTGCCCATCGCTTTCATCGCCCTGATGGTGCCGGGCCTGCGCGACAGCGCCACCGTCGCAGCCGCCTGTGTGAGCGGCGGCATGGCCGTCATTGCCGCGCCGCTGCCCAACAATATCGGGCTCTTCCTCGCCGCGCTGTGCGGCATCGCCACCGGCTATGTCTGGGAAAGCGTCATGCTCGCCCCGCATGAGGAGGACAACGCATGAGTACCTCGACCCTCTGGCTCATCGTGCTGGCAGCCGGGCTCGGCACCTTCGCGCTCAGGCTGTCCTTCATCCAGATCGCCGACCGGATCGCCCTGCCGCGACCCTTCATACGCGCGCTGCGTTTCGTGCCCGCCGCCGTGCTCTCCGCGATCATCCTGCCCGCCGTGCTGCGCCTGCCCGACGGCACCATGAGTTATGCACTCGACAATCCGCGCCTGCTGGCCGCCATCGGCGCCACGTTGATCGCATGGGCCACACGGAATGCGCTTGTCACCATTCTGGGCGGCATGGCGCTTTTCTGGCTGCTGGGGTGGTTGCTCTAGCCCTGCGTGTCGCGCAACCCGCTCCGCAGCGGATCGTCATCGACACGCGGCTGCCCGCGAAAAGCGGCGATCGCGCGTTCCATTGCAGGGAATTCGGCCCGTAGCTCTTCCCACCCCATCGCCCGCAATTCGTCCATCTCAGCACGGATGGCGGCGACAGGTTCCGTCAGGCCGTTCTTCCGCATCTGCCCGTCCCATGTGTGCCCGAGCGCCACCACAGTGTCCTGCACGGGCCCCACCTCGAAACCGTTCACATAGGTGACGAGCTGCGCGCTGTTGAAAAACAGCAAAAGAAAGGCCGACAGCCACATGACGCGGGTAAAGCGCGCCACGGCGCGCCGCGTTTCCTCCGCCTGATGGAGTTCGGCCTTCGAGGCCGCCTCCCAGCCGCCTTCCACTTCCGTTTCGAAATCCTGCAGCAGATCGAGCATCGGCACGTCCTAGAACTGGAAATAGATGAACGGCGCCACACCTGCCGGCGCGATGGCCCAGATGATCCATATGCCGCCGCCCAGCAGCAATGCCAGCAGCGGCGACGGCAGATGCTTGATCCCCTGCGCCAGCCAGCGGCCCAGATTGCCCGGCGTGAACTGAAAGATCATCGCCAGCACGATGAGCCCCGTCAGGAACGGCGTCGCATATTGCAGCGGCTCGCCCCAATGGCCGAAGCCCGCGAGATAGGTCCACGCCGTGCCGAAGGTATCCGCCCTGAAAAAGATCCAGGTGAAGCAGACGAAATGAAACGTCCACATCACGCCGACGATATGCTGCGCTCCGTCGCCCAGCATGCCGGCGACGCCGCGCGGCCCCGCCTGCGCGGGCGCATAACGCTCGATCCGCGATTTGACGAAACGCTCCAGCCCCAGCATCAAACCATGCGCGGTGCCCCAGAAAACGAAAGTCCAGGCCGCGCCGTGCCACAGCCCGCCCAGAAACATGGTCAGAAAGAGATTGCGATAGGTCGCCTTCTCGCCATGACGGCTGCCGCCCAGCGGAATGTAGAGATAGTCGCGCAGCCAGCTCGACAGTGAGATATGCCAGCGCCGCCAGAAATCCTGCAGGCTCGCCGCGCGGTAAGGCTGGTTGAAGTTTTCGAGAAAGCGATAACCCAACAGCGCCGCGACGCCGATGGCAATGTCGCTATAGCCCGAAAAATCGCAATAGATCTGCACCGCATAGGCATAGACGCCGATCAGGAGATCGCCCGCTCCCACCACGCTCGGATCGAAGAACACGGGATCGGCGATCCCCGTCGCGAGATAGTTCGCGATCACCATCTTCTTGAAGAGGCCGGAAAGGATCAGCACCGTCCCGACGCCCAGATGCTCCCGCGTGAGGCGTGGCGTCTCGTGTAATTGCGGCAGGAAATCCGCCGCGCGCACGATGGGGCCGGCAACGAGCTGCGGGAAAAACGAGATATAGAGCATCACATCGGCAAGCGAGCGCTCTGCCCGTACATGACCGCGATAGACGTCGACCACATAGGAAATACCCTGGAAGGTGAAGAAGGAAATCCCCACCGGCAGGATGATTTGCATGAACGGCAGATCGCGCGCCAGACCGAAACCGTCGAGTAGCGTCGCAAGCGACGTCAGGAAGAAGCCGTAATATTTGAAGAAGCCGAGAATGACGAGCGAGCCCGCGACCGCAACGCCGACGATCCATTTGCGAAGCGCCGGACGCTCGGCACGTTCAAGCCCCAGCCCTGCCAGATAGGCGATCATGGTCGCGGCGAACAGCAGCCCGGTGAAACGCCAGTCCCACCACCCGTAAAACACGTATGAGGCGGCAAGCAGCGCCAGCTTGCGAAAGCCCGGCGTCCAGCGCAGCGACCAGCTGACCGTAAAAACGATCAGGAAGAAGATGCCGAACTCAAGAGTCGGAAAAAGCATGCCGCCGCCCTGACACGACTGCTTTCAGGAAAGGTGCCTCCCGCAGACAGGAGGGCGGTTTTCCGTCCGAAAGCAGCTCAACCAAACGCGCGGTCCACCGTCCGCGCGCACTACGCCACCGTTAACCATCAGGGGGGCATGACGATCGGGTGCATAATCCAATGCGTGGCGGCAAAGCTCAATGACAGAGTTAATTGTTGGTTAATGCCGAAATGCGGACGTCAGGCGCCGAAAGCGGCCAGAAATGTACGCACCGCGGCATGAGCGTTTTCCTTGATCTCGGCCTCGCTGGGCGCCGGCGTCACGTTCCAGAGACGCCGGTTGTGGATCCAGCCCTGGCTCAACAGGATCATCTGCCGGGCGGCGAGATACGGCTCCGTGTCCTGTTTCAGAAACCCTCCCTCGACGGCGCCACGGATATATTCGGCCAGATGCTGTTCGGCATTGGCAGGCCCGCTGTCATAGAACGCCTGCCCCACCTCGGGAAAGCGCCCGGCCTCGGCATAAACCAACCGCAACAGGGCAAGGTTTTCCGGCCTCAGCAAGACCTCCAGAAAACGCTCGCTGAACGCGAGCAGCACCTCTCCCGGCGGCCCCCCGGCCGTGATCGTGCCGGAAATCTCTGCCTCATGCCTGGCCAGAAAGTCCTCGAGCACGGCCTGGAAGAGCTCGTTCTTGGACGCGAAATAGGCATAGAGCGTCCCCTTGGACCCGCCTACTTTCGCCGAAATCTCCGACATGGAGGTACCCGAAAAACCGTCGCGCAGGAAGACGTCCCTCGCAATATCGAGGATCTGACGGCGCTTGCGTTCTCGCCTCGCCTCGCCACTGTCGGCCTGCTGCGGCTTCCCGGTTTCCATGTTCCCGATTCTCAAGGGAATTGTCGCTTTCCCGATTGATAAATGACTTCGCAGAAAGCTATGTTTTCAGTATCGTACCATACTGTACGGTCAAAAATAACGCGCGGCAAACCGCGCCGGGAGGCCATGTGGGAAAAAGGAGCGCGGCGTTGACGGCATTTCACGCTGATGAGCGAAAATCTGCGAAGAATCCGGCCGGACGACGGCACAGGACTTCGCGCCTGACGAGCCTTCTCTGCGTCATCGCCCTCCTTCTGCCCGCCGCCGGCGCCCATCCCGAGGAGGGCGAAGCGCCCGAAGACGGCCTGCCCGTCCGCGTCGAGACCGTCGGCGAGGCATCGGGAACCGCGACGCGCCATTTCGTCGGCCGCCTGGAAGCCGTGAGCACCGTCGACCTTTCTTTCGAGGTGGGCGGCAGGCTGGCGCAACTGCCGGTCCGCGAAGGCCAGGTCGTATCGAAGGGCGACCTCGTCGCCGCTCTCGACCCGACCGATTTCGAACTCGCCGTCCGTCAGGCCGAGGTGCAGCGCTCCCTCGCCCTCAAGGAGCTTGCCCGTTACCGGAAACTGCTGAAGCGGGACAATGTCTCCCAACAGGCTTTCGACCGGGCCCAGGCGGATTTCAGCCTGCGCGACGTCGCGCTGGATCAGGCGCGGCGCAATCTCGACTATGCGACGATCAAGGCGCCGTTTCGCGCGCTGGTGACGCGCCGCCTGATCGACAATTTCAGCGCGGTCCAGCCCAAGCAGAATATTGTCCGGATACAGAACGTCACCGAAATCCGTGTCGCTATCCATGTGCCCGAACAGCTCATCCATCTGACCGACAATGTAAGCGCCATAAACGCCGTGGCGACATTTCCCTTTGCCGATGATTTCGAGCTGCCGCTCGAATATCGCGAGCACGAGACGGAACCCGACGCCGTGACCCAGACCTATAAGGTCACATTCGGTGCACCGGTGCCCGAAAATGCCCCGTCCCCGGAGAAAAAGACCATTCTTCCCGGTATGACCTGTTCCGTCCGCATCCAGCTTGCCGAGAACAAGCCCAATGCGGTTTCCGTACCGCTATCCGCCGTCGATACGGATAGCAAAGGCGCCCCCCGCGTCTGGGTGGTGGATAAAGAAAACTCTACCGTTTCCCCGCAGCCCGTCACGCTCGGGCCCGTGCGCTCCAAGCGTATCGTCGTCCTCGAGGGGCTGAAAAAGGGCGAAACCATCGTCACCGCCGGCACCCGGCTTCTCCGCGAGGGCGCCCGGGTCCACGCCGTCGAACGGTTCTGAACGCGCCAAAGGGGACGATTATGGATATTGCAGGCGCTTCGATCGACAAGCCGGTCAACACATGGCTCATCGTCGCCATCTGCGTGATCGGCGGGCTTTGGGGCCTGATGACGGTGCCCCGTCTGGAAGACCCCAACTTCACCATCAAGAACGCGATCATCTTCACGCCCTATCCCGGCGCCACCGCCGCCGAGGTCGAGGAAGAAGTTACCGAACATATCGAGTCGGCGGTCCAGCAGCTTCCCCAGCTCAAGGAGGTTACGTCCAAATCCACGCCCGGCATGTCCGAGGTGAAGGTGGAGATGAAGGACACCTACGATGCCCGGAGCATCCCGCAGGTCTGGGACGAACTGCGCCGCAAGGTTCGCGATGTCCAGTCGGGACTTCCTCAAAGCGCCGGCCCGTCGCAGGTGAAT
Source organism: Parvibaculum indicum (assembly GCF_011762095.1). GTDB lineage: Bacteria > Pseudomonadota > Alphaproteobacteria > Parvibaculales > Parvibaculaceae > Parvibaculum > Parvibaculum indicum. Next base: position 343,997 of record NZ_JAASQO010000002.1, read on the forward strand.
GACGATTTCGGAGACGTATTCGGTCTTTTCTATGCCGTGACCGCACCCGATTTCAGCGACCGGGAAATCCGCAACATGGCGACTTTCCTGCGGCGCGAACTCCTCACCGTGCCGGATGTGGCCAAGGTCGAGACCGCGGGCGAACCGTCCGAGGCGATCTATGTCGAAGTGACGAACGAACGGCTCGCCTCGCTCGGCATTCCCCTGGATCAGGTAATCCGCACTCTTCAGGCCGAGAACAGTATCGTGCCCTCTGGCGCCATCACGGTAGATGGGCGGCGTGTGCGCGTCTCCGCCGACCCCGGCTTCGATACGGTTTCGCAGATCGAGGCATTGCGGCTTGGCCGGCCAGGGTCGACCGAACAGATCAGTCTGCTCGATGTCGCGAGGGTCAACCGCGAGCCGGTGGAAATCCCGGATCACATGATCTGGATCGATGGCCAGCGCGCCTTCACCCTGGCTATCGCCGGCGTGAAACACGCCAACATCGTGGATGTCGGCGAGGCGGTGGAAAACCGCCTGGAGGATCTCAAGGCGCAGTTGCCGCTCGGCGTCGAACTCCACCCCATCTACGAACAGCACAAGGTCGTCAACGAGGCGATCGATAACTTTATCCTGAACCTCATTCTCTCCGTCTCGATCGTGATCGGCGTGCTCTGCGTTTTCATGGGCTGGCGCGTCGGGATTGTGGTCGGCATCACGCTGCTTCTCAGCGTACTGGGCACCTTTCTCTTCATGCGGCTTTTCGGCATCGAGGTGGAACGCATTTCACTCGGCGCTCTCGTCATCGCCATGGGCATGCTGGTCGACAATGCCATCGTGGTGGCCGAGGGCATGCTGGTGAACATGCAGCGCGGCATGCAGGCACGGCCTGCCGCCCAGCAGGCCGTGACGCGCACCCAGTGGCCCTTGCTGGGCGCTACAATCATCGGTGTCGCCGCCTTTTCCGGCATCGGCCTGTCCAACGATGTGACCGGCGAGTTCATGTTCTCGCTCTTCTTCGTGATTGCGGTATCGCTCACATTGAGCTGGGTACTCGCCGTCACCGTCACGCCCCTGTTCGGCTACATGCTTCTGCAGGCCGGCAGCGGCAATGCCGAAGCCGATCCCTATGACAACGCCGCCGCCCACGCCTATCGCGGCCTGCTGAACCGCATGGTGCGCGCTCGATGGCTCTGCGTGGCGGGCTTCATCGGCATTACGCTCGGCTGTATCGGCCTCTTCGGCTTTGTACCGCAATCCTTCTTCGCCGCCGCGAACACGCCGATCTTCTATCTCGACTACCAGCTGCCCGAAGGCACCGACATCCGGACCACGGCGCATGACCTGCTAGAGATCGAATCCTATGTCCGAGAGCAGCCGGGCGTCGCACAGGTCACCACGCTGGCAGGCCGTGGCGCCACGCGCTTCATGCTGACCTACGACCCGCATCAGCCGGATCCCTCCTACGGCCAGCTCATGGTCCGTATGGATGATCGGGACGACATCCCCGCGCTCGCGCAAAGCCTGCGCAAAACGCTGGGCGAGCGCTATCCGGATGCGCAAATCCGGACCAAGCGCATTGTCTTCGGACCGCCCTCGGACGCCCGGATCGAAATTCGTTTCTCCGGCCATTCGCCCGACACGCTGCGCGCCCTGGGCGACAAGGCCATCGCCGTCCTTCAAGAGAACGGCGATATCATCGACATCCGGCAGAACTGGCGGAACAAGGAACTCACCATCCGCCCCGTCTTCAACGAGGAGCGCGCACGGATCGCCGGTATTACGCGCACCGACCTTGCGCGCGCCATGCGTTTTGCAACCGATGGCATCAAGGCCGGCACCTACCGCGAAGGCGAGCGCCAGATCCCCATCGTGGTTCGCCCTCCGAGCAAGGAGCGCCTCGATGTCTCGCGGCTTGAAGACCGCCTCGTTTCCGGCTCCGGCGAAGCGACCTATGTGCCGGTCACGCAGATCGTGGACCGCTTCGAGTTCGTGCCGCAGGACACGGTCATCCGCCGGCGCGACCGTATCCGCACCCTCACCGTGCAGGCCCAGCCGCGCGGCGAGATAACGGCCAGCGAAGCCCGGAATGCCGTCCTGAAGCAGATCGAGGCCATCGAGCTACCGCCCGGCTATTCGGTTAGCTGGGGCGGCGAATACGAAAACTCGAAAGAGGCACAAGGATCTTTCGCCGCGCAGCTTCCCATCGGCCTTACCGCCATGCTGATCATATCGATCCTGATGTTCGGCAAGATCCGCCAGCCGCTCATCATCTGGCTGCTGATCCCGATGTCGATCTGCGGCGTCACGCTCGGCCTGCTTGTCAGCGGCCTGTCGTTCAGCTTCGTGGCGCTGCTGGGCTTTATCAGCCTGTGGGGCATGTTGATGAAGAATGCGATCGTTCTGATCGACGAGATCGACCAGCAGATCGACAGCGGCAAGGAGAAGCATGCCGCACTGATCGATGCGAGCATCAGCCGCCTGAGGCCGGTTTTCCTCGCCTCGGTCACGACCATTCTGGGTATGATTCCGCTGCTGACGGATGCCTTCTTCGCCAATATGGCGGTCACGATCATGGGCGGGCTCGCCTTTGCGACGATACTGACCCTCGCCGCGGTGCCGGTGCTCTATTCGCTCTTCTTCCGTATCCGGTATCCGAAAGGCAAGGCGCCGCAGGCCACGGGCTAACGCGTACCCGCCATCAGCGCGTGCCAGAGTTTTTCGCCCATCTCGCGCGCACCGGCGGGGCGCAAATGCACATGATCGGGCCAGGCCCGGGGCGGGTCCTGTGTGGCCCAGCGATGGATCGTGCAACGTCCGCCCATTGCCGCCTCGCCGTCCCAGAACCAGGCCCCTTTTTCCGCTGCGACTTCCCGCTGGATCTCGCGCAGCCTGCCAAGTTTGGGCGGCGTCACCCAGCCATCGCCGCACGTCTCTCCCGCTCCGCTGTCGCGCGCGCCGTCAAAGGCGCCGAGCAGGGCAATGGATGCCTGCGGCGCAATCGTTTCCAGACGCTCGATCAAGGCAGCAAGCCGTTTCCGGTAGGCTGAGAGGTCGAGCTCGTCATCGAAACCTTCATTGGTGCCGTATCCCAGAATGACGAGATCGGGCCGCCGCCGCTCGATTTGCGCATCGGCGATATCGTCCCGCCAGTGCGAAACGATCCCGAGCCGCGCCGCCACCACGCCGTAACTATCATACCGGACGCCGCCGTCGCGCCGGACACCCCAGCCCAGCACCCGCACCGGCCCGCCATTGCCCACCGGCGACAATCGCAGATGGTGTGCACCGGCGGCAGGCACGTAGAGCGTCACCAGCCCCGGCGTTTCCCGATAGGTGGAAAGGCGTAAAGGCGCGGCATTGTCGATGGTGAGAGAGAGATAGCCCGTGTCGGGTGCCCCGGCGACCTCCACTTCCACGCCGTCGAACGGCTCGTCCGCATCGAGTACCATTTCCGCATCGGCCCGCGCGGCGCTTGCCACGAAGCCCTGAATACCGAACGCCCCATGCGCATCGGCGGGCAGGCTCGATTTCACCTCCCACGCCCCGCTCATCGAAATCCGATAGTCCTGAACCGAGTAATACTGGTAGGGCACACCCGGTTGCAGGCCCCGTCCCGCATTGCCGTAACGCCGGTTCCACAGCCTGCGCATTTCGCCCGTCAGATGGTCGAGCGAGATATGGCTGTCGCCCAGATGCAGAATGGAAACGGGCCGAGCGCGCGTGCCGTGTTCGATACCGGCAAGGGCAGCATGAAATTTCTCAAGACCCGGCACGGACCCGCCCTCATTACCCGCAGCGCAACCGCTCGTCATAAACAGGATTGTCGTGGCGAAGCCCGCCATCCGCGCCCATATGCGCAAACGGCCCATAGGCTCAATTGGTCCTGCCGAGCCAGCGCCAGTCGTCGCTTCGCCCTGGACGCAAAACGGGCATCGGCGCCGCATTTTCTGCGACCTGCGCCGCCTTCGTCGGTCGGGTTTGCGGTTCCGGTGTCGCTTTATCCATGGCGATGGAGGTCGGCGCGCCTCCCTTGAGGCCCTGTTTCACGCGGTCGGCCATGCGCTTTCCCAGAAGCTCATAACCCGCCATGGAAAAATGGATGCCGTCCTCCGCGCGCAAAAGCCGCTTGCGCCCGAACCTGTCCGCACCATAGGCCTCATAGGCCCCGTTCTCATCGGTACCGAGATCCCGCGTCCGCACGAATTGAATGCCTTCCTTGCGCGTCTCTTCCCTGAAGATGCGATTGAACTTCTGCATATCCGCATCGAATCTCGACGACCGCATCACGGGAAGCTCCATCCAGTAGATCTGTGCGCCGGTCGCCTTGAGCGTATCGATGAATTCATCCACCCGCTCGGCATAGATTTTCTTCCACTCGGGAGAAAAGCGTGCATGCCGTTTGCCGTTCACGATCATGGCCTGACGGTCATTCGTCCCCATCACCACGACGGCAATGTCGATAGGCGTATCCGCGGCTATCTCCTCAACGACCTTGTTCCAGTTGTAATAGTCGTGCCGGACGAGCCCCGTCGCAACTTTCGATTTCTTGATGACCTTGAACCGCTTGTCCTTGCGCAGCACGTGGTAGAGACCCGCCCAGAGCCCGTCGCCCAGCGAGTCCCCCAGCACCACGAGGTTGTACGGGCCTTTATGCGCCACAGGCTCGGGTTTCGCCGCGGGCGCCGCCGGCTTCGCGGGCACGGCCCCCTCTTCGGTAAGCGCCGCCTCGCTGACGCCGCCACCGGCAGAAACCGCCGCGTCTGACAGACGCTGGCTCGGCGTTATGGCCATGGGATCGGCATGGGCCGGGAAAGGCACTGCGAAAAGCGCCATGGCCGCCAACAGCAATGCCGCCGCCGCCCTCCTGCCAGCCATCGACAATTCCAGCTTCAACTCAACCCCCTGGGACCACCAAACCATCGGCATAGCGCCGCAATGGCACGTTTTCGCGCCCGAACGCCTGCTTTTCTCTCAATCAATGCAGCGCTCATGCCCAACGAGAACCCTGCCGATGTCCCGTATCGGGACACAGTCTAAGGGCGTCATAGAGCGATGCAACGAAGGATGGAAGGGGGAAGGAGCCCGGATTGGGTCAGCTCGCGTGCCGGAGTATCTCCGATACAACACGCTCCAGCTCCTTCAGCGAGGCGCATGTCACGGCCTTGTCGCAATAGGGCTGGAGGCGCCGCATTTCGCTGTCGCCGCTGTTCCACATGGAGCGGCCTTCGGGATTGAGCCAGATCACCCGGCGCGCGCGCTCATGCACCTTGTGCAGCAGGTCACTGCGCGGATCGCCATAGTTGGAGCGCGCATCGCCGAGGATGAGGATCGTGGTGCGGTGATCGATATCGTCCAGCGCGAGATCGGTGAAATCCTCGAACGCCTTGCCGTAATCGGTCGACCCGCCGCCATGCTCCTGCAGCGCGGTGGCCATCGCCATTTCGATGTCTTCCGTCTTGAAGAGATCCGTCACTTCGCCCAGCCGGCCGGAGAACGCGAAGCTGCGCACATCCGGCAACACTTCCTGGATGGAATAGAGAAACATCAGCAGGAAGCGCGACACCTGCGCGACCGAGCCGGAGACATCGCAAATCGCCATCACCTTGGGCCGGTCCACTTTCTTCTTCTTCCAGATCGTGTGGAAGAGCAGACCGTCGAACTCGATATTGGCTCGGATCGTCCGGCGCACATCGAGGACGCCACGTTGCGTGACCTTGCGGCGGCGCGAATGCAGTGCAACGAGCTTCTTCGCCATCTTGCGCACGAGCTGGCGGATGATCTTGATGTCGGAGCGGTCCACATTGGTGAGACGCACCTGGGACAACACTTCCTCGCGAAGCTGGCGGCCCGCATTGGCGGTAAAGATTTCGAGCTGCTTCTCGACATAGTCGCGCACCTGCTCGCGCAGCCCGTCGCGCGCCTCGCGCAGATTTTCCGCCCCCTCTTCGTTGCCGGAGGCCTGTCGACGGTCGATTTCCTCGTTCAGCCCGTCGAGACCCATCGCCTCCATGATCCGCCGCGTGTAGAGCCCACGCTGCGTGAAGAGCCGGATATTGTTGAGCTGCGCGTCCCGCGCGCCTTCGGCAAGCGCCATCTGCAATTCGGTCTGGTCGCCGCGTTCGAGAAGCGCCACGAGATCGCGCTCCGCCGCGGCCCCCTCGCCCGCTTCGGTCGCGCCGCCGCTGCCGCCGCCGGATGACGGCCCGCCTTCGCCCTGCTGGCCCTCGCCACTCTGGCCGCCCTGTCCCTGCTGGTCGTCCGCCTGCTGGCCGTTCTCCGCGTCGCCATCGCCCTCGCCGCCCTCGGCTTCCGCCTCCGCGTTTCCGTTGGCCGCTTTCTGGTTCTTGAACTGGTCGAAAGAGAAATAGCGGTCGAACACCTCGTCGAAGGAAGTCTTCTCCTCCTCCGACTTGGCCAGCACCTGTCCCAGCGCGTCCTTCAGCACATGCCGGTCGTCATATCCGACAAGCTGAATGACATCGCCCGCATCGATGGTTTCCGACGTCGAGACGCGAACGTCCGCCGCCCGCAGCGCCCGAATGAAATCGCCGAGAACGTCGCTCATGACCGCTTACTCCGCCGCGGCCTGCGCCTTCGACGTCAGCGCGTTCACTTCCCCTTCGACATTGTCGATATCGTCCTGGAATTTCAGCAGCACGTTGAGCGTCTCGCGTACCATGGCAGGATCGAGATCCTGCGCATGGAGAAGCACAAGCGTGCGCGCCCAGTCGATGGTCTCGCTCACGGCAGGTTTCTTTTTCAGGTCGAGCTCGCGAAGCCCCTGCACGAACGCAACGAGCTGTTCGCGCAGCTTTTCCGACGCCTCCGGCACACGCGCCGCAATGATCTTCTTTTCGAGCGCGGCTTCCGGGAACGGAATATAGAGGTGCAGGCAGCGCCGCTTCAGCGCATCGCCGATTTCGCGCGTATTGTTCGAGGTCAGGAACACGATGGGTGTCGTACGCGCCTTGATCGTGCCGAGTTCCGGCACGGAAATCTGGTAGTCGGCCAGCAGCTCCAGCAGGAAGGCCTCGAACTCATCATCCGACTTGTCGATCTCGTCGATCAGCAGCACCGCGCCGCCCGGCTGCCACAGCGCTTTCAGCAGCGGACGCGGCTCCAGAAACTCCTCGCTGAAAAACGTGTCGTCGAAATCGTGCAGACGCGACATGGATTCTTTCAGCCCATGCGCGCCGGTCATCAGATCGCCGAGCTTCTCCTTCAGCACCTGCGTATAGAGAAGCTGCTTGCCGTATTTCCACTCGTAAAGCGCCTTGGCCTCGTCGAGCCCCTCATAGCATTGCAGCCGGATGAGCGGCTTGCCGACGAGTTCCGCCGTCGCCTTGGCAAGCTCGGTCTTGCCCACGCCGGGCGGGCCTTCGATTAGCAGCGGTTTTTGCAGCCGCTGTGCCAGGAAGATCGAAGTCGCGATCTGGCTGGAGCAGATATAGCCGCTCTTTTCAAAGCCCGATCTGATTTCGTCGATATCATTTGCCGAAGAACTCAACGCCCTGCTCCCGATAGTCCGGTTTCTTGTTGGCGGCACATTATCATGGGCAAAGGACCGCGCCTAACGCCCCATCGGCCTCTCGCTGACCACTGTTGCACGGTACCCCGTCTGATTTTGAACGGTCACACCACTGGCCACCCCGACTGTCAGGGCTATAATCCCCGCCAAACTTCAAAAGAAGCGATATCAGGGAGAAACGAGATGACGGCCATCAATGACGTCGGAGATCTGACAGTAGAAGGCGATATCGGGGTCCTGACCCTCAATTCGCCGCCGGTCAACGCCCTGTCCGCGCCCGTGCGCGAGGCAATTCACGAGGGCATCAAGCAGGCCATCGCCGACGACAAGGTAAAGGCGATCGTGCTCATCTGCGACGGTCGCACCTTCATCGCGGGCGCGGACATCACCGAGTTCGGCAAGGCGCCTTCGGGGCCCAGCCTCTTCGACGCGCAGGACATGATCGAGAATGCGCCCAAGCCCGTCATCGCGGCCATCCACGGCACCGCGCTCGGCGGCGGCCTCGAGGTCGCGCTCACCTGCCATTACCGGGTTGCCGTTCCGTCCGCCAAATGCGGCCTGCCGGAAGTCAATCTCGGCCTGCTGCCCGGCGCCGGCGGGACGCAGCGTCTGCCGCGCATCGTCGGAGCCCAGAAGGCGCTTGAGATGATGACCGCGGGCACGCATGTCGGCGCGAAGCAGTGCCTCGAAATGGGCCTTGTCGACGAACTCGTCGAGGAAGGCAAGCTGCGCGAAGGCGCCATTGCCTTTGCCAAGAAGGTGCTGGCCGAAAACCGCCCGCTGGTGAAGATCCGCGAGCAGAACGACAAGGTCGAAGCCGATCGCGGCCATCCGGAAATATTCGAGAATTTCCGCAAGGCCAATGCTCGCAAGTTCCGCGGCTTCCTGGCGCCGGAATACAACATCCAGTGCATCGAGGCGGCGGTAAACCTGCCCTTCGAAGAAGGCATCAAGGTCGAACAGAAGCTCTTCCGGGAGCTTGTGACGGGCACCCAGTCCGCCGCACAGCGTCACGTCTTCTTCGCCGAACGTCAGGTCTGGAAGATTCCGGATGTGCCGAAAGACACGCCCATCATCCCGGTGGAAAGCGTCGGCATCATCGGCGCAGGCACCATGGGCGGCGGCATCGCCATGAACTTCCTGAACTCCGGCATCCCCGTCACCATCGTGGAGACGAAGCAGGAAGCGCTGGACCGGGGCGTCGCCACCATCCGCAAGAACTATGAGAACAGCGCGAAGAAGGGCCGCTTCTCCATGGAAGAAGTGGAAAAGCGCATGGGGCTGCTCACGCCCACGCTGAAGATGGAAGACCTCGGCACCGCCGACCTCATCATCGAAGCCGTCTTCGAGAACATGGATGTGAAGAAGGACGTTTTCGGCAAGCTCGACAAGATCGCCAAGAACGGCGCCATCCTCGCCACCAACACCTCGGCGCTCAACATCGACGAGATTGCGACGGCGGTGAAGCGCCCGGAAGCCGTGATCGGCCTCCACTTCTTCTCACCCGCCAATGTGATGAAGCTCCTGGAAGTCGTCCGCGCCGACAAGACCTCTAAGTCGGTCATCGCGACCTCGATGCAGGTCGCCAAGAAGATCGGCAAAGTCGCAGCCCTGGTCGGTGTCTGCCCGGGCTTTGTCGGCAACCGCCTTCTTGCCCAGCGTCAGCGCGAAGCGCAGAAGCTCATCATGGAAGGCGCCATGCCCTGGGATGTGGACCGCGTGCTCTATGATTTCGGTCTGCCCATGGGGCCCTTCGCCATGTCCGACCTTGCCGGGCTCGATATCGGCTGGAACAAGGAAAAGTCGAAGGGCGAAACGCTCCGCGACCGCCTTTGCGAAATGGATCGCCGCGGCCAGAAGACCGGTGCGGGCTATTACGACTATGACGAGGAGCGCAACGCGACCCCCTCGCCGGTCGTCGAGAAGATGATCCTCGACTATGCCGCCGAGAAGGGCATCAACCGCCGCCAGATTTCCGACGATGAAATCCTCGAGCGTTGCATCTATCCGATGATCAATGAAGGCGCCAAGATCCTCGAGGAAGGCAAGGCCATCCGTGCCTCCGACATCGATATCGTCTGGATCTACGGCTATGGCTTCCCGCGCTATCGCGGCGGCCCGATGTTCTATGGCGACACCGTCGGCCTCGACAAGGTGCTCGGCAAGATGAAGGAGTTCCAGTCGCAGATGGGTGACGACTTCAAGCCCTCCGCCCTGCTCGAAAAGCTCGTCGCCGAAGGCAAGGGCTTCAAGGATCTCTGATCCCCGATAACGACCTCACATCGCAAGGGCGGGTTACTTAGCGGTACCCGCCCTTTTTCACGCCTCTCTTGCGACCCGCCGCGCGACGCGGCAAAGTTCCGGCAAACGACATGGAACAAGAAGCAGGAGGAAAAGCCGTGAGCACCAACGAACAGATCGTCCGCAACTTCGTTTCCGCATGGTCGCGCCTCGACGTCGACGACCTCACGGATTTTTTCACCCAGGATGGCATCTACCACAACATGATGCTCGACCCCGTAAAGGGTCGCGACAACATCCGCGAATTCATCAAGGGGTTCGCAGGCAACTGGACCGAACCGGACTGGGAACTCCTCAACATCGCCGTCAATGGCCATGTCGTCTTCACCGAGCGCGTGGACCGCATGAAGGTGGACGGGAAGCTCGTTGCTCTGCCCGTCTGCGGCGTCTTCGAGGTTCGGGACGGTAAAATTTCTGCTTGGCGTGATTATTTTGATCTTCCGACCTATACGGATGCGGTCGGTTGATCAACTTCTGCACTACGATACCGACCCGCATGGCGGATCGAAATCCATGCCCGGTTCCCCAGAGCGGCGGGTCGGCGTACGGATGTGGCAGGAGACCGCCGGCGGCATGTCGCCTCCGGATGCGCTTGCTGCATAGAGTTTCGACAGTTCGTTACTCTCTGCGCAAAGCGTGCTTGAAGAGAGCGCCGCGGCGAGCTTGATGCCCGCACCGGTCGAGCCCAAACTTTCGTCGCGCGCGGCCACCGACGAATACTACTCCGATATCGCACCCCCACATTTACGTTCGCAAACGCCCATAGAACTGAGACCAGCGCCGTCTTTTGTTCGTCGGATGGAAAAAGGGCCTCGATACAGCCGAAGACGATGTCGTTAGCGCCTTGCTCCTGCTGAAACATGACTGCAGGCAGACGATCAGCCGCGCCCGTCCTGTCCGGCAATTACTGACGTGGCTCTCCGGGATTTAGCGTAATCGCTGTCCGATAGTTCTGAAATCCGCAGGTGCCACCCCCCAGCTCGCTCAGAACGACAATTCGCGCTCGCCAGACATGCTTTTGAGGGCTCTTGCGGTCCGCCACGATGTCGCTCAATCGTTAACAATCGACCGCGGATACGGTGAAGGAAATGCCACTGCGCATCCTTTAAGAACGATTGGCAGGCATCGAATGATTTTTCATGAACCGCTATTTTGGGAACGATATTTCATGAAATGTGCTTTTGGTGAAGCTATTTTCGCCAGGCATGCTTATTTTTCATATAATTTGTATTTTTGGTATCAAAATTCATAAGTGAGAATCGTTTTTCATGGGTAATGGGGCAGAATTTCATTTTGCAGGGCCGGTGACTGTTTTTCAGGAGAGGCGTCTTCCGGAACGGGCGACCCCTGCCGGGTACAGCGCGTTGATCGAGGCTTGCGGACTGGCAGTGCCTCTACCGCGAACGCTCTCCGCCATTGGCGAGCGCCATCGCGTGTTGGAGGAAGGCGGCTGGCGCATTCTCACACCGCGACATGCGCCGCATCCGACTTTGGAGGGCCATCTCACTTTCGCTCTCAAATATGAGGGGCTCGATCTTGCAGTCCTGAAACGAATTTTCCTGACAGTCGGTGCCGTTCCCATTGAGGCTTTGGTGCGCGACACGCCCACTGGCACATACGCGCGCCGCCTCTGGTTTCTCTATGAATGGTTGATCGGTCAAAGGCTCGATTTGCCCGATGCCCAAGCGGGCCGTTATGCCCCGGTCGTCGATCCGGCGCAGCAATGGGCGGTGGCCGGGGAGACTTCGCCTCGGCATCGCGTGAAGAACAACCTGCCTGGCACGCCGGACTTTTGCCCATTGGTTTTTCGCACTGAAACGCTGGAGCGTTTCGTTGTGTCAAACCTATCGGCGCGCGCGCAAGAAATTGTCGCGAATGTTTCACGCGATCTGCTGGCGCGTACCGCCACCTTTCTCTTGCTCAAAGATTCTAAATCGAGCTATGCGATTGAGGGGGAGCGCGCACCGCAGGATCGCATCCAGCGATGGGGACGCGCTATTGGCGAAGCAGGTCAGCACGAATTGGACCTGGAAGAGCTATTGCGCTTGCAGCGGATCGTCATTGGCGATGCTCGCTTTATCAAGCTTGGTCTGCGTGACGAGGGGAGATTCATCGGAGAGCATGAGCGTGATATGCGCATGCCCTTGCCAGATCATATCAGCGCCAGACCGGAGGACCTGCCGAGTCTGATCGACGGCATGGTCTCTTTCGATAGGGGACCTGCGCGCGATCTTGATCCCGTGATTGCGGCGACCATTCTCGCCTTCGGTTTTGTCTATATCCACCCCTTTGTTGACGGCAACGGCCGTATTCACCGCTACCTTATTCATCACGTGCTGGCGCAGCGCGAATTTAATCCGCCCGGTGTCGTGTTCCCAGTTTCTGCGGCTATTCTGGAGCAGATCGATGAGTACCGGCGTGTCCTGGAAAGTTACTCGACGCGGCTGTTGCCTTTGATCGATTGGGAGCCGACCGAAGATTTCAATGTGCATGTTTTGAACGATACCGGCGATTTTTACCGGTTCTTCGATGCGACGCCCCACGCCGAGTTTCTCTATACCTGCGTGCGCAAGACTATCGAAGAAGACCTACCATACGAGACGGACTTTCTGCGCCGCTACGATCAGTTCCGGCAGCAGGTGACGGACTTCATCGACATGCCGGATCGGTTGATCAACCTTCTGTTCCGTTTCTTGCAACAGAATGAAGGGCAGTTCTCGAAACGCGCCCGCGATCGTGAGTTCGAAGCGCTGACCAATGAGGAAACACAGCGCATCGAACGCATTTATCAAGATGCTTTCGATGGCATGCGCGAATCCGCTCGATGAAGTCGCCCTGGTGTCGGGTTCAAAAAGGTCTTCTTCTGTGATGGTAAGGTTGGGTCGGCTTGCAACCGATAGCCAGTTGCCTGGCTGATCCCCGCCTTGGCCGCGGCCACAGAAACGGTGCGGGTCTGCCTGAGCGTCATGAAGAGCCTCACTTTTTGGTCAGTGACATGACGGCCCGGCATGAACGATCTCCTTACGCAGAAAATCATTCCCTAGCCGAGCCGGTCACGACCGTCAGACCGACCCATTTGGGGCGCAACGCGAGGGTGGGGCGTCGCAGGGAGGCGTAGCCCGACTTGAAAGGCCCACCCCCGCGTTCTCATCCTGGTAGACGCTGGATTCTCACCTTGTTTGTCGCGCGGCAAAGTTGAACGCTTTACTTCGCACTTTCCAAGGAACAGGGCCTCCCTTTAGAGGGGCGCCACCTCGGTTCGCATGACATTGAAAATCCGGTCCGCGTCAGGCTTCGCCACGCCCGCTTGCGATGCAAACTCAGGCCACCTCATCACACTTTCCCGAACCTCGCGCACGATCTCGGCTGCTTTCCTTTCCTTAAACCCGCAATACGCTCCGAAGGCGATCAGGTCGTCATATGTGAAGTGATCACGTTTGCCGTTTAGGCTCATTTGATGCTGATGCGTCCAGTCCCCATTCGGGTTGTAGGAATAGCTCACGTCAAAAGCCGGAGAGAGGCTCCATACCCCCTTTCGATCCATGAGAAACGCAACGTTCTTGACGTGATCGTCCTGGTTTCGCGCGAGAAGGTTGAGAACAGCTCGGCGGTACTGTTGCTCAATTGCGCTGATGGGCAGGCGCAGTAGACGGATCGTCTCTACGGCCTGCTCATATGAATTCGCGCCGGCAAGGTTGAAATCGAAGTGACGCAACGCTGCCAGGGACTGCATGTGCAGCTTTCCGCCGCTCTCGGTGCGATCGAAGCGCCGGGTCATGAAGTGCGCTCGTCCGCCTTCCTCATGCAGGCGACACTGGGTCATTTCGATACCGGCAGCACAAGCCATCATATAAAATCCGTATTCGATGCGGCCGAAGCCCTGTGGATCCGCGAATTCCCTGTCCCGATTGTTGGATATTCCGTCAAACTTCATCAGCCAGTAGGTGAACCCCTCCCCGGCTTCGACCTGTCCGGATCTGAATTCACCGGTCTCTTCGTTCCAGGCAAGAATGGCCTTCGCCCGGGCTCCACCGGCGGAGGTGCCGACGCGGAGGATCTCTTCCAGCTGCTCGTGGTCATCGCCTCCTGTCAGCACCCCTGACAGGTCCTCCCGTTGGTTCAGGACCTGGTTTGCCAGAGAGACCAAGGCCTCGATATCCAACCGTCGCGATTTGCGCACACCGGCCGGTATCGTCGGGTGGAACTCGAGCGCACCCATCCCACGGGTGCCGATGTAGCAGAGACGCTCTACCGGATTGAAACTGGAAGCGCTGCGTCCACGAGCCGCCAACCAGGCGTTGATCAGGGCGTTGCCAAATTTGTCCGGCAACGAGTCCGCGAGTAAGCCGGGTAGCCCTCTAAACGCATCGCGAGGGAGCCCGGGAAACTCGTAAGGAGACTCGCGTAGCGGCATCACGATCGGAGAGAGCTGGATATTGCTTTGGGTGAAGTCGGGCTCATACTGAAAAACGCCAAGGCCGCGATCCGCAACCCAACTCACAGCTCCAATATTCCGCCCCCAGAGGCGCACCTGTGCGTCGGTGCTCATTCGTCACCCCATTCCCAGTCTTCCTTGGAAGATGGTTGCGTCGAGCCGCTCGCGCGACGTCGCTCCCTCCCGCCCAAGCGTACGCGCTCTACCGGACGGACCTCGGGATCCGGCAACGCCTGCACCAAGGCGCCTCCCAGATTGAACACCTCCAACACGCGCAGGATCGTTTCAAGCGACACGTTCCGACCGGCCTCCAGTCGCTTTACAGTTTTCTCGGCAAGCCCAGCCTCGGCTGCCAGGTCCGCCTGCGTGATATTCCGGCTCAGCCTAAGCTTGGCAACGCGATCGCCGATCTCCGCGAGACGCTCTTCCAGAGTCACAGCCTCGCCGATGACGTAGTGTGTCATATGTTACCCCTTAAACTATGATTTTTGCTTATATGGGTAACATATGGACCACTACGTATTTTTTCAATGAGAATCTTATAAGAGTATTTTTTGTCCCCTTAATTACAATTTCAATCGAAAAAGGTTATATATGACCTCTTAAGTTAACTCCAACGGTTCCTGTTATCTTGCGCACGGTGCGCGCCCCCTTGAGGTTCAAGCTTTGAACAAGTCGTCCTTTTTTGCGTTGATACCTGTTGTCACGCCGCCGTAATCCGGTTACGCCTTGCCAAGGCAAGAGGTGACCGCATGTCGAAAGATCGAACAGCAGGCGAACGAGTGCGGCGATATCGGAACGCCCAAAGTCGGGAGCGCGGGATCCGCAGGGTCGAGGTGCAGTTGCCGGCTTGGGGCGTTCATGCCGTGAAGGCGCGCGCCGCCAGGTTGCGTTCCGCGCGCGAGCACGCCGATGCCGCACGGGCCGACATCGATCTGATCCTTGGAACCCTCAATGCGCCGCGGCCGGAGTGGATCGATGCGGAAACCCTGGTTTCTTGCTTGTACGCAGAGCAAGCTGATCCGCGATGGATCCCTCATATGAGGGCTTTCTTCGACGAAATATCTATCGGCGCAATTCATGACATCGTTCTCGCCGGCGTCGTGGATTTCGAAACGCTCTATCGCGCAGCACGCACTTGGAGGGCGCTGGATGGAAACGCTGCCCCCTGGATCAAGGAAATGGCCGACCTCAAAATGGAAGGCCCTGCTCCGTGATGCGATCCGGATTCTTGATGCGAGCGCTACCCCGACGCCCTGGCTTTTTGGCGGCGGAACCGCACTTGCCGTCCACTACAAGCACCGGGTGAGTTATGACGTCGATATCTTTGTGCCCAGCCAGGATGCGTTGCGAGACCTTGCTCCGCAACGCAATGCGATTACAAAATCCGTTCTCGGAGAAAACAAGACCAACCTTCCGGGCAACTATCTCAAGCTAAGGTTCCCGTACGGAGAGATCGCCTTCATCACGGGCGGGCGCCGGACGGACACACCTTCCCAAGCATGGGAGTTTGCAGGGCGCGTGATCGACATCGAAACGCCATGGGAGACCGCGACCAAGAAGATGTTCTTTCGCGCCTCGTCCCTGAAGATCCGCGATATCTTCGACATAGCGGCCGTCATCGATCACCACGGAGACGAGCTCAGAGAATGCCTTCCGGAGGTCGAAGATCGCCTTCCCAATGTGCTGGACCGTGTCAAATCACATCAGCCAGCCTACGAAAGAAGAGTTCTGGGCGAGATCAATGCCACAAAGACGGGCCGCAAATACATGACCGCCGCCGCCATCGACTCCGTCGTTGGGTTTCTCGAGGACTGGGCTCACAGGCCGACTTGCGATCTCTGATAGCCGCCTTCCTTCGTCCCTAGCTCCTATAGCGCGACAATCTGGGTGAGATGCTGGCGACAATCAGGATGAGAACGTGGGGGTGGGGTCTCGCAGGGAGGGTGTAGCCCCACTGGAGAGGCTCCACCCCCGCGTTGCGCCCGGAAAGGGTGTGTGTCTGACGGTCGTGGCCGGCTCGGATAGGGAATGATTTTCTGCGCAAGGAGATCGTTCATGCCAGGCCTTCATGTCACCGACCAACAAACGAGGCTTTTCATGACGCTCAGACAGACTCATTCCACTCCCGTGGCCGCAGCGAAGACCGGGATCAGCCAAGCAACGGGCTATCGGCTGCAGGCCGACCCGTCTTTGCCATCTCAGAAGAAGGCCCCTCGCGGTCAACGTCGTCCGGATCCGCTTGCCGACATTTTCAACACGAAGGTCGCGCCGCTGCTGCGCTCCTCACCGGGGATCCGGCCTGTGGCGGTTCAAAATTGCGGGTTTCGGTAATTCCCGGACAAGCATTTCAGTAATTCCCGGACACGCGTTTCGGTAAATCCCGGACAGTGATTTCGCTAATTCCCGGACAGTTCCGGGAGGGGTTGGGCAGGGTTGGTCATCGCCTGCGCCGCCACGGCATTCTGCCGGTCTTGAACAAGGCCGGGAGGGAGCATGCCGAGACGGAAGCAAGCGAGGCGCACGAGTGTGCAAGACATTCGAACGATACTGCGACTGACGCATGACCAGGGGCTTTCGGCGCGCGAGGTTGCCGCACGCCTGAAGCTGAGCAAGACGACCGTGGCAACCTACCTGAACCGGGCCCGGGAAGCCGGGCTGGACTGCTGGCCTCTTCCTGCTGGTCGAGATGACGATGCGACGCTGAGGCAAGTTCTGTTCCAGCGTGTCGGGCGGCCGCCCCGGGATCTGAGCGAACCTGATTGGCCGAAGATGGCGGCCGAGATGAAGCGCAAGGGCGTGACCTTGCTGCTGCTCTGGGAGGAGTATCGCGCGGCCCACCCCGACGGCTATGGCTACACCTGGTTCTGCGAACGCTACAGGGAGTTCGAGAACCGGATCAGCCCTCGGTATCGCAACCGCCACGAAGCGGGCGCGGTGATGCAGACCGACTATGCCGGCCATACGATCCCGGTAATCGACCCCGCGACAGGTCAGGCGCGCCGCGCCCAGATCTTTGTCGCGGTGCTTGGCGCATCCAACTACACCTTCGCCTGGGCCAGCCTCAGCCAGAAGCTGCCCGACTGGATTGACGCCCAGGTTCGGGCGTTGCAGTTCTTCCGCGGCGCGCCCAAAGCGATCGTGTGCGATAATCTCAAGGCCGCCGTGGTCAAGCCGCTCTGGTTCGAGCCGTCGGTGACCAGGACCTTCTCCGACATGGCGACACATTACGACACGACCGTGCTGCCCACGCGGCCGCGCAAGCCCCGCGACAAGGGCAAGGTCGAGGGCGCGGTGCTGATCGTGGAGCGCTGGATCCTGGCCCGGCTGCGCAACCGGCAATTCTTTTCCATCGAGGCACTCAACGTGGCCATTGCCGAGTTGCTCGAGGATCTCAATGCCCGGACCATGCGGCGGGTGGGCCGCTCCCGGCAGGAGCTCTTCGAAGAGATCGAACGCGCCGCGCTGAGACCCTTGCCCGACACACCGTTCGAGTACGCGGAATGGAAGCAGGCCAAGGTGCATCCCGACTATCATATCGAGGTGCTCCACAGCTTCTATTCCGTGCCGCACCGCCTGATCGGCCGGCAGGTCGATGTGCGCCTGACACATCGCATGATCGAGATCTTCCACAACAACCAGCAGGTGGCCTTGCATCACCGCCGCGGGCCGCGTGGCGGCCACACCACCATCAAGGAGCACATGCCCAAGGCCCATCAGCGCCATGGTGGCATGACGCCGGAAAGCCTCATTCGCAGGGCAGCCCGGACCGGCTATCACACGGCCGCGCTCGTTGAACGTCTGATGCGCGACAGGCCGCATCCCGAACAGGGATATCGATCGGCCCTCGGCGTCCTCGGCCTGCAACGGCAGTTCGGGGCAGACAGATTGGAAGCTGCCTGTAATCGCGCCCTGACGGTCGGAACCATCTCCTATGCCTCGGTGCGCTCCATCCTCGTCACCGGGCTCGACCAGGCCCCGGAACCGCCAGAGCCGATCACCGCGACACCGGTCCACGACAACATCCGTGGCGCCGGCTACTACCAGTAACCCTCAGCACAGAAGGATCAACACATGCTGACACATCCCACCCTCGACCAGATGGCCGCGCTTGGCCTGACAGGCATGGCCGACGCCTGGAAGGCTCTCGCCGGACAGGACCCGGGCCAGGCTCTCGATCGCAATGAATGGCTCGGCCTCATGCTCGACCGGGAAGTCTCGACAAGGGCCGACAAACGCTTCGCCAACAGGCTGCGCAACGCCAGGCTGCGCTTCCCCGACGCCTGTATCGAAGACGTCAACTTCGCCGCAAGCCGCGGCCTCGACCGCCGTCAGATCCTCGCGCTGGCACAGGGCGAGTGGATCAAGGCAAAGGAGCAGATCATCCTCACCGGCCAGACCGGAACGGGTAAAACCTGGCTGGCCTGCGCCTTCGGCCATCAAGCCGCCCGGCTCGACCACTCCGTCCTCTATGTCCGAATGCCGCGGCTCTTCGAGGACATGGCCATGGCCCGCCTCGACGGGCGATTCCCCAAGCTGGTCGACAAGCTGGCCCGCGTCCAGCTCCTCATTCTCGACGACTGGGGGACCCATGGGCTGACCAATCAACAGCGCCTCGACCTCCTCGAACTCTTTGAGGAACGCTATCAGCGGCGATCCACCATCATCACCGCTCAGCTCCCCGTCTCAGCCTGGCATGACATGATCGGTGAACCCACAATCGCGGACGCCATCCTCGACCGGATCGTCCACAATGCTCACCGCGTCGACCTCAAGGGAGACAGCATGCGGCGGCCAGATCAAAACACGAACTTGACCCCCCCCTGAAAACACCGAAACGATGCATACCGAAACATGACTGCAGGAAGATAATCAGCCGTGCCCGGACTGTCCGGGAATTACTGAAACGGCTGTCCGGGATTTAGCGGAATCGCTGTCCGGTAATTCTGAAATCCGCACAAAATACCAGCCCGACTTGGGCGGCATTGAAATCATTTGGTTTTTCGTCGATTTCAATACTGATTCAGAAAAACGGTCTAAAAATGGCTCCCAAATTTATTTGTGCTGGCTTTATGAACGCCTGCCGGTAGCGAAAAAATCGACACCCGCTCAGCGTGGGAGGGTTCACCGCTTTCATGGACTTGATCTTTTCTGATCAGAGCCCAATTCCTGCTTCGACGCGGCCGGTTTCGTAACGGGATCATTTCCGTCACCAGAGCCTTCCGCTCCACAAGCTGTCACCGGACGGACCGCGAAGTCCTCGCTACCGGCCAAATTCTTGAGGTTGATCGCTGCATTCACATCGCGATCATGCTGCGCGCCGCAATTGGCGCAGGTCCATGAGCGGACCGAGAGCGGAAGAGTTTCCGCTTTAGTATTGCATGCCGAGCAGATCTTGCTGGAAGCATAGAATCTGTCGGCGACCATAAGGGCACCACCGAGACGCTCGAGCTTATAGCTCAGCTGGCGGCGAAATTCGTAAAAGCCCATGTCCGAGATGGCGCGGGATAGATGCCTGTTCGCCATCATGCCGCGAACATTGAGATCCTCAATGACCACAGCGCTGGCCTTGCGGGCCAGCCCGGTCGTGAGCTTGTGCAGCCCATCCTGCCGGATATTGCGGATGCGCGCATGGAGCTTCGCGATCTTGGCGCGAGAACGCGCGCGGTTCTTCCCGCCTTTTGCCTTTCGCGCATGGGACCTCTGGAGCCTGGCGAGCCGCTTCAGGTTTCTGCCCAGAGATTTCGGACCGGCGAACTTGCGGCCATCGCTCAGGGTTGCCAGGTCGGTAACACCGAGATCGACCCCGAGAACCTCCTCGTCGGGACGCGGCGTAAAGCTGTGATTGATCTCGACCGCAATAGCCGCGAACCACCGCCCAGCCTCTCGAGAGATAGTCACGGATTTCAGGGCTGGTTCCCTATCCGGACCAAAACGCAGATCTTCACGCATGCGCACCCATCCAATGCGCGGCAGTTTCAAACGTCGACCCTCGATACGGAATGTTCCAGGGCCGTTGTCAGGCCGGAAGCTCTCCCGGCATCGATCCTTGGCTTTGAAGTTGGGGTAGCGGGCGCGCCCGGCAAAGAAGCCCTTGAATGCTGCCCCAAGATTCTTGATCGCCTGTTGCGGAACTGCCTTGGGCGCTTGCAGCATCCAGGGGTATTCGGTCCCCTTGATTGCGTTGAGTTCACGGCGCAACGCCGCCTCGTTGGGCTTTGGCAGGGCGTTGTCCGCGCGGTGCGCGGAATATTGCGATTTCCAGCGATCGAGGGCCCAGTTCCAGCTGAACCGGGCGATACCGGCGCATTGGGAGAACAGCTCGTCTTGCGTCTTGTTCACATCAAGAGCGACGCGATGAACCGTCATGATCCGGGTAGATACCATTGCTCCGTCAAGCGCCACCATCGACTCCTTCGGCCGCGGCCTTGATTTCGGCGATCGGCTTGGCATTCTTTCGGGAGCGTGCGCCGTAAAGGCGGGCGCTAAAGACCGTGATGATTTCGAGGACATCGCGCGCGAGATCCTCTTCGAAGCTGGTGTCTTCGCCTTGGTTCAGGATCACGACCTCGACCCCCTTCGCCTCGCAGATCGCGAAGACGAGCTCGGCGCCGAAACGCAGCAGTCGATCCTTGTGGGTGATGACCAGGCGACCGACGCGATCCTCGACGATGTCTTCGAGCAGTCGCTTGAGGCCTTTCTTGCGATAATTCATGCCGGAGCCGAGATCAGTGACGACCTCGTAGGTCCAGCCCTGCCCGGCGCAATAGGCCTCGAGCAGATGCGCCTGGCGCTCCAGGGCCGGCTTCTGGTCATGGGAGGAGACCCGGGCATATGCGACTGTGCGTCGGGCGGTATCATCCTGCTGCCGATGAAGCTCCGGCTGAAGCTTGGCGAGGTCATAGCGGCGCCGGCCGCCCTCGGTCACGCGGGCGGGCTTGAGTTTGCCGCTCTCGTCCCATCTGCGCAGGGTGAGGGGCGTTACGCCCAGGGCCTTTGCGGCCTCACCTATTCCAACTAGAGCGGATTCAAATTATTCCTGATCATATCCTGCGGCAGCGAAATAGTTTTTACACTCGGTGGGGGTGAAGGCTTGGATTGCGGATGCGATGG
>NZ_JAASQO010000003.1 GCF_011762095.1 Parvibaculum indicum
TAGCCTCCATGGAGAAACTCCTTCCCGCCAATCAACGGGAAGCAAAATCAATCATCACCTCAAAATGCGAAAGGTGGGGCTACAACACCGCTTACGAATTGTAGAGGATGGTCTTGTTCGATCCTTCATGAATTTCGGACTCCTCGCCGATCGAGGTGACCACCGACGGCGCCGCGTTCACATATACGCTGCTATTCACATTCTGCGGCGTGAGGCGCACGGCATATTCGATTTCAGGGATCGAAAGAGACAGCTCACTCAGTATACTGACAGTAGATTCTCCGGCCTCCTTCTGCCAGTCCTGCGTGCGCGTCGCTCCGAGTTGAACCGTCAAATCGTTGAAGAAGTCGGTTCCTCTCGATTTGGAATCCGTGGAATAGCGGCGCACGAAATAGATATTCGCAACGATATTGAGGTTACGGCAGATGTCGTCCCTGGCGTTCTTGTCGCATGTCAGAGCCTGAATCATAAAGGCGGCAATGATTTCATGGCCTTGCGAGACGTCGTGTGACGATGCGGATGTGGGCGATGAAGAGCCATGCGATGGCGCTTTCGATGGTTCTCTCCCAGTCTTTGGCGAGGCGGCGTGACCTGCCAAGCCATGCGAAGGTGCGCTCGACCACCCATCGGCGCGGCAACACCTCGAAGCCTTTGGCGAGATCGGAGCGCTTGATGACCTCGACCCTCCACTCTCCGATCTTCGTCAAGGCGCCGCGCAGTTTTTGCCCTGCATATCCGCCATCGGCGAAGACATGACGCAGCCATGGGAAGCGGTAGCGCGCCCTGGCGAGCACAGCAGGCGCGCCGTCACGGTCCTGGATATCGGCGGCGTGAACGAGGGCGGTGACGAGGAAGCCTTCCGTATCGGTCAGGATATGACGCTTCCTGCCTTTTGTTTTCTTGCCGGCATCATAGCCCACCGGGCCACCGCTTTCGGTGGTTTTCACGCTCTGGCTGTCGATCACACCGGCCGTCGGCTGAGCCTCTCGTCCCATCCGCTCCCGGGCAGCAAACAAAAGGTGGTGGTTGATCGTCTCCAGCAAACGCTCGTCACGCCAGCGGTAGAAATATTTCTGCACCGTGGAGAAAGGCGGAAAGTCCTTCGGCAGAAAGCGCCATTGGCAGCCCGTCGAGGCGATGTACAAAAGCGCGTTCACGACCTCCCGCAAATCCGTCCGGCGCGGTCGGCCGATCCGGTTGGGCACCGGCATGAAAGGCTCGATAAGTGCCCATTCCCCGTCCGTCAGGTCGCTTGCGTAGCGCGCGCTATCCCGCTCATACTGCGCACGTGTGATTTCAGTCCACGGCATATCGATCTCCTGTTAGTTCGCAAACCAACAGAATCATAAGCCGCTGAAATCACACACCTCTTTTTGGAACAGGCTCTCAGGCCTTTCTCCGCCTGCACATTATCGGCTTCGTGCGGAATGGTCGCGATCGGGCTGGAATAGGCCGTGTCGCCCGGCAGATAGACGGCGCGGATGAAGCGGGTGGCCGGGTCGTCGTCCTGTATATGCGAGGCCTGCATGGCATCGAAAAGGGAGCGGGCGACGATTTCGTCGCCATTCTTCAGCGCCGCCATGGCGGACAATGCCCAGTATGTGCTGCGGTCGTCGATCAGCGCGGCATTCAGGAAGGCGATTTGTGCCGAAGCGAAATTTCCCAGGGACATCTCGGAAACGCCGAGTCCTATGTAGGCCGGTGCATAATCCTGGGAAAAGCGTGCCGCGCTTGAAAAGGCCGCGCGGGCAAAGACGTTCTTGTTGACCGCAAGGCTGTCGTCTTCCAGCAATTGAAGACCGTATGCGAAATGCCTGTGCCAGTCATGCCCCAGATTCTGAAACGGTATGGGCCGGTTTTCAACGCGGGGCAACCCGCCAAAACACCCGGAAAGCATGACGCATAAGCCGGCGGCCAGAGCCGCGCGACCCTGTCTGGCAAAAGAGGAAAAACGTCCGGAACGATACCGCTCCGGACGTTCAACCATTACCGTCGTGGCAGACGCCGATACGGTCAACTGCACGATTTCTTCCACTCGTCGGCCTTGTCCTTGAGGTCTTCAAAGCCGCCGAATAGCGAGGCGATACGGTCCGCGACCTTGGACTGCAGATCCTGCATCTTCTTCTCCTTCATATCGGAGACGTCTGCGAGATATCCGAAGGGCGCGGGAACCGTGACCGAGCCGAGGCTGACGCCGTGGGTTTCGCCCTTGTACTTAAACTTGGCGCGACTCTTTACCTTGATCTCGGTGTCGCTCATCGACTCGACCTTGGAGCAAAGCTTCACTTTCACGCTGCTCGTGATCGGAATCTTCGCCCAGCAGAATTCGTCTTCGTCATGATCGTCGACGAGCTTCTGGAACAGGTTGAGCTCGGTCCAGTTGTTGTCGCTCCATTTGAAATAGGAGTTGTAGGAAAGGTTGATCTTCTCCAACTGGCCGAGCAGGACGGGCTGCCCGGTCGGGTTGTCGTTTCCGCCCGCATCATCCGGGTATTCAGGATAGAGACGAAGGTCGACCTTGAGCTGAATGGTCCGGCTGTGCCCGTCAAAGCTCTTCTTCTCCTTGGCGTGCAGATAAAAGAGCGAATAGCCGTTTTCCCGAATCTCGTTGAGTTTCTCCCGCTTGTCCTGGAGGCTGGCAAGCACATGAACGATCCGGCAGGCCGTCTTCTTGGCCGACTTGTATTTCGAAACCGTGGAGCTGTCCGCCTGGTCCAGGAATGCGCCGAGAGCGGCATCTTCCGTGTCCTGATTGCATCGCATATCTGCGATATCGAGCTTGGTGTTGTCTTCATCCAACGCCGCCTGCGCAAGCTCGTTGGCATTGCTCATCGTGATGGTGACCTGCGGCGGGATGTGCTTCTGAACGTTTCCTTCGCTCAGCGGCGAGGTGTATCCGGTAAGGTCATAGGTCTTGTTGATGAGGTCGGCGGCGTCCTGAGCCTTGCTGTTGTAGTTATCGAGCTTTTCGAAGAAATCCTTCGCATAGCTGCTGGAAGTGGCGCTCGCATAGTCGTTCTCGACCTGATCGGAGGTCTTGTCCGCATCGCTCTGGAAATCGGAAATCCCCGCGGCGACATCTCCCGATTGCGCCGAACAGCTTTCGGCGGCGAGGACCGGATTGGACATGAGCGCCAGAATCGCGGCTACCGATGTCGTGCAACGGGCCCATTTCAGCACCCGGTCACACATTCTTGTCTCTGCAGTAGAAGTCACCCTGTTTCCCCTTCACGCTGGTGTGTGAGCAGGGGGTAGAACGCCCGAAAACACGTCAGGAGCTCAATACCAAGAACTGGGTATGGGCAAAGACGCGCCGCTGCCTGAAGTGCTTACCTGCATTGTGAGCGCGGGAAAGGCGGAAATCCGCCCTTCTTTGGCCGCGCCGGGGGTGTCAGGGGCATGGTTGCTGCAGCATACTTACCGGGAAGTGCGGCATTGTGAGCAGGAGAGAGGGCGGCTTCACATGAGTGTTTCAGACGGTGACGGGCAATCCGGAAAACGCGGCGCCTCCATATGCCGGATTATCGTGACGGAGGATGACGACGCCGTAAGGGAGCGGTTTGTCCGTCTGATCGCGGATTGGGATGGCGGGGAGCTGGTGGCTGAAAGCGCGACGCTGTCGGACACGCTCGCCGCGATCCGGGAAAGCGAGATAGATCTGCTGATCACCGACCTGAATCTCCCCGACGGCAATGGGATAGAGGCAATCAAGGCTCTTGGCGTGATTCAGCCGCACGCCGAGGCGATGGTCATCTCGGTCCTTGCCGATGATCGGACCGTGCTCGATTCGATCGAGGCGGGCGCATCGGGCTACCTCCTGAAAGATGCCGATCCGGTCGATCTGGTCGAGGCGATCAACGACTTGATGGCGGGGCGATCGCCCATTTCGTCCCGCATCGCGCGCGTTCTCGTCAAACGTCTGGCCGAGCGGGCGGAGCGCGCGGCGGAAGACAAGGATGCGCCGAAAATGACCCCGCGAGAAATGGATATCCTTTGGGGTATAGCGAAGGGACTTACCAGTGACGAACTGGCTGCCAGCCTCGGCATATCCCGGCAGACGATACCGGTTCACATTCGCAACATATACAGAAAGCTGCAGGTCTCGAACCGCTCGGAAGCGGTGTTCGAAGCGACGCGGCAGGGGATCATCCGGCTATGACGGCGATCCATATGACGGCTTCTGTCCCGAGAGGGCGGCATATGGCCTTGCTGGTGCTTGTCGCCGTCATCGCATTCATCGCAGCGCTTCCGCAAATCGTGCAGATTCCCGAACCGCGCCATTACTATCGTCTCGACACGGCCGAGTTCCATGAAGGGGGGAAACCGGACCGGATCGTCAGCCTGCCCGCGCGCTGGGTTCACGAGACGGCATTCGGTCCGGAAACGGCAACCTATCGTATATCGTTCGTTCCGAAGGATTTGCCTGATACCGAACTTGCTCTCTTTATTCCGGTGGTGCGGCAGACGATCGAGGTTCGTCTGAACGGGCATCTCCTGCCCCGGATGCCGCGCTCCTCATGGTCGAGCCCCAGAAGCGGATATGCTTATGCCGCAACATTGCCGCGGCGTTTCATCGACATCGGCGGAAACAACGATCTCGAAATACGTTTGATCCGGACGGATGGATGGCTCTCGGGCTATCTGTCACCCGTCTATGTTTCAGCGGCAAAGGACGTCAAAGGGTATCGCCGGATCGCCGACATGCTGACCGAACAATGGCGCGCGATGACCTTTGCCCTCCATGTCGTCGCCGTGATGGGGTTCGTGACGATCCTGCTGTTCCGATATCACGATCCTGTATTCCAGTGGCTGACGCTCGTCACCGGCTGGAGCCTGGTTCTCGTTCTCTCCCAGTCGCCGGTTGTTGGGCAATTTCTCGATGGTAGCAGGCTTTACCTCCTCCCGGGCGTCGCCGGGGTGGGACTGATGGCCATCGGTGTGGCCATGGCGCTGACGGGCCGGGACCACCCACATTGGCTCCGCATTTCCGTCTGGCTTGTGCCGCTGGCACTGTTCCTGTTCGGAGTGAGTGGTGTTGTCGGCTTACCCGCCGCCATTGTGGCCGGTATCGCCATCATGATCGTTTCCTATGCCGTTGCGGCATCGATCCTGATCCGGGGTTTCTCGCAGAACGGCGGGTGGCAAGGCGCGATGCTGTCGGTGCCCTTCGCCTTGAGCGCCTGGTTCGCCGCGCATGATCTGCTGATGGGGCTGGGCCTCAATGACGGCGTGTTCCTGCTGACGCCCTATATGCGGACGATGATCCTCGTCGTCATTATGATCGTTCTCATGGGGCGTCTGGCGCAGAGCCTTAATCTGGTCGATCAGGCCAATGATGTCCTGCTCCGGCGCCTCGCCGAACAGGAGGAGGAGCTGAATGAACTCCATGAGAGGGATCGCTGTCTGAGAGAGCAAAGCGTTCTGGAGCGGGAACGGCAGAGGCTGATGTCCGATCTCCATGACGGTCTCAGCGGCCATCTGGTATCGATCATCGCACTGGCCGAGCGCAGCGATGTGAACGGCGCCTTTATCAGTTCTTCGGCGCGTGAAGCGCTGGACGATCTTCGTCTCGTGATCCAGTCGCTGGATATCGGCGATAGCGATCTGCTTGTCGCGCTTGCGGGCTGGCGCGAGCGTCTTGAGCCGCGGTTGCGCCGGATAGGCGTCAAACTGGAATGGTCCATGGAAGCCATGCCGCAGATCACCGGCGTAACCCCTGCAAACGCACTGGCGGTATTGAGGATTATGCAGGAGGCGGTCACCAATGCCCTGAAGCATGGACCTGCGACGCGCATCTTAATTCGGGGGGAACCTCGCAGCAGGGGAGCTGCGATCATTGTCGAAAACGACCTGCACGATCCGGTGAAACCAGGCAAAGGCCATGGCGTCGTCAATATGCAGAGGCGGGCCGAAGGCTTTGGGGCTTCAGTTCGTCTTGACTTCGCAAAGTCGTGTGCCCGTTTGGAGCTGATGCTTCCCGGAAGACTTGTAAGTGAGAATTCATAACGGGTGATGCTGCTTGTGAGCAAACGGTATACCTGAGAGCTGCGGCTATTGGACGGGTTTTCGACTGGTTTCCTTGGGAACGTGAGCGCGAGAGCGCTCATTGTCACCATCAGCGGTCTGGCTGATACTCGATCGCTCGGGACCTATCATCCAGGCCTTGCCCATCTTCCCGATTACCTGGACGGACAGATCGCTGCGCGGACTAATACGACACGCAAGCACTTGTCCTTCACGTAAATCGTCTTCGCTGACATGCTGGCGACTCATGACGTCCGCTTCGTAGGCGTCTTCTATCACCCGGATTTTGCATATGCCGCAGCCGCCGTTTGACCAGCCCGCCCGGTCCAAGGTTGGGGGCAAGTTCAGGTGGACGTATCCCCCACGAATGCGCTAAGCAATAAGAAAATCATGATAAGGGATAGGGATGGGTATCAACGGAAAGTCCTATATAGTCGGAATCTACGAGCATCCGTGCCGCGCGGCGCTGGACAAGACGCTGCCGCAACTTCACGCCGAGATCGCGAAGGGCGCGCTGGCGGACGCTGGTCTTTCAAAGGACGATGTTGACGCATATTTCTGCGCCGGCGACGCACCGGGGTTGGGCCCGATCAACATGATCGAATATATGGGCCTCAACAATGTGCGTCATATGGACAGCACGGAGACCGGCGGGTCTTCCTACATCGTCCATGTCAATCACGCAGCGCAGGCCATCGCTGCGGGGCATTGCAATGTGGCGCTGATCACGCTGGCAGGCAGGCCGGTTGCCGACGCAAAAGAAGGTAAGCCCGTCCGTTACTACAACCAGCAGGCGCCGGACTTTCCGTTCGAAATGCCTTATGGCCCCAACGTCACGAATATGTACGCCATGTGTGCGATGCGGCATATGCATGAATACGGCACCACCAGCGAGCAACTCGCATGGATCAAGGTCGCCGCATCCCATCACGCCCAGCACAATGAACATGCCAGGCTCCGCGATGTTGTGACCGTGGAGGATGTCATCAATTCGCCGATGATTGCCGATCCGTTACACAGGCTCGACTGTTGCGTTATCACCGACGGTGGTGGCGGCATTGTAATGGCGAGCCCGGCAGTGGCGAAGTCGCTGAAGCGTAGCCGCGTCAAGGTTCTCGGCGCCGGTGAGGCGCCCAAGCATCTCGCGGCGGGCCAGGTCGATCTGACCTATTCCGGCGCGCGTTGGAGCGGGCCCAAAGCGTTCGCCGAAGCCGGTGTCACGCCCGCCGACATCAAATACGCCTCCATCTATGATTCCTTCACTATTACAGTGCTGGAAACGCTCGAAGATCTGGGTTTTTGCAAAAAAGGCGACGGCGGAAAGTTTGTTTCGGACGGCAATCTGATTTCCGGCGTCGGCAAACTGCCCTTCAACACGGATGGCGGAGGATTGTGCAACAATCACCCGGGCAATCGCGGCGGCATGACCAAGGTTCTTGAAGCGGTTCGTCAGGTTCGCGGTGAGGCTCACCCAAAGGTTCAGGTTCGCAATTGCGATATTGCGCTGGCGCATGGAACCGGCGGGCTTCTGGGATCGCGGATGGGCAGCGCAACCGTTATTCTGGGAAATGAAGACGCATGAGCACCGACCAGAAAAAGATCGATCTTGTGGTCAATTCCGAGAGCAAGCCCTATTGGGAAGGCGCCGCCAGGGGACAACTCCTGATCCGGGTTTGCAACGCCTGCGGCAAGGCGCATTACTATCCGCGGACGATTTGCCCGCATTGCTTCTCGGAGGACACGGCGTTCGTCGAGGCTTCGGGCAATGGCGTTATCTACAGCTATTCGGTCACGCGGCAAGCCAAGCCTCCTTATGTCATTGCCTATGTTGAGCTTGATGAAGGGGTTTCGATGCTCACGAATATCGTCGATTGCGAAATCGACAAGATTCGCATCGGACAGAAAGTCAGGGTCAAATTTACCGAGGCCGGCGAGGGATACGCGCTGCCGGTGTTCACACCCGTATGATGCGGGATTTTCGATGAACGGCATTCCGGCGTGCTTGACGGCTTGCCGGAACGTCCGGCGACGGGTCGGTTGAGGCAACGGACGGTTAAGGACGGAACGGCGTGATCGCAAAAAAGCCGACCCCCGAAGACCGGATTTTTCAGGGAGGATCATATGGCTTGGAATTTCGGTGACATTCTCGACAGTATCTCGGCGGTTTTACCGCAGGAAGCGCCCGCTCTCATTCATGGCGATCGGGTGATCACATGGGCGGAAACGACACGGAGGTCCAACAATCTCGGGCGGGCGCTGATCGCACGCGGTGCCAGGCCCGGCGACAAGGTCGCGTTCTATATGCGAAACCGGCCCGAATATGTCGAGACCATGGCGGCCTGCTTCAAGAGCCGTCTTGTCCATGTCAACATCAACTACCGCTACAAGGCGGACGAAGTTTTCTACATCTTCAATGACTCCGACGCCCAAACGGTCGTTTACGGTTCCGAGTTCCGGGACATCATCGTCGAACTGAAAGACCGGCTGACAAAAGTCGCCACTTTCATTGAAGTGAACGAAGACGGATCCGCCGCGCCCTTCGCGGAAAATTACGAAAAGATCGTCACTGGCGGAGATGGCGCGCCGCTCGGCATCGAGCGGTCTCCGGACGATTTGCTGTTCATCTATACGGGCGGCACGACGGGCATGCCCAAGGGCGTGATGTGGCGGCACAACGACATGCGCGAAGCTCAGCTGACGACGCTTCGGGCGCTGGGGCCGATCCCCGAGACACTTCCCGAGTTGGTTGAGTTTATCGCGGCTTCCGGTCCGGGACCCGTATCGATGCCTGCCTGCCCGCTGATGCACGGCACCGGCTTCATTACGGCTATAGGCAACATGATGAGCGGCGGCTGCATCGTCACGCTGGAGAGCCCGACCCTCGACGCGCATGAACTCTGGACGGCGGTTTCGCGCCATGGTGTCAATTCGCTGGCAATTGTCGGCGACGCTTTCGCCCGGCCGATGCTGGCGGCGCTCGACGAGGCGCCTGGCAAATACAACCTGGCCAGCGTCGTCTCGATCATTTCTTCCGGCGTTATGTGGAGCGCGGAAGTGAAGCGTGGTCTGCTCAGGCATTTGCCGAATGTCATTCTGATGGATTCTTTCGGTGCCTCGGAGGGACTCGGTTTCGGCAGTTCGATCATGACGGGCGCCGGCGAGGTCAAGACCGCCAAGTTCCAGATCGGCGGCCGGTGCCGCGTGTTCGATGAAAACGATCAGCCGGTCGAACCAGGCAGCGGCAAGCCGGGCATCATCGCCCTAGGGGGACCGATTCCCGTTGGCTACTACAAGGATCCGCAAAAGACGGCCAAGACATTCAAGACCATTGGCGGCGAACGCTATTCCATTCCCGGCGATTGGTGCGTTGTGGAAAAGGACGGCAGCCTGACATTGCTGGGACGCGGCAGCGTTTGCATTAACACCGCGGGCGAGAAGGTCTACCCGGAGGAGGTCGAGGAAGTTCTGAAGACTCACCCATCCGTGGAGGACGCACTTGTTGTCGGCGTGCCCGATCAGAAATGGGGTCAGGCGGTCACCGGCATCGTCACGCTGGCGAACGGCGCGAAGTTTGACGAAGAGGATTTGCGCAAGCACGTCCGCTCGCACCTCGCCGGCTACAAAACGCCCAAGCGCATCCTGGTGGGCGCCGTGCCTCTTCGCGCGCCGAACGGCAAGGCCGACTACAAGAGCGTTACCGATTTCGCGAAACGCGAGCTCGGAGTTGCGTAGACGGCGGTTTGAGTGACGGCGCCGGATGCGGCCGCCGCACTCGCAACGGGAGGACTGGATGGGACGGGTAGACGGAAAAATCGCCCTTGTGACGGGCGGCGCCAATGGCATGGGGCGTTCCCACGCCTTGCTGCTTGCGCGCGAAGGCGCAACGCTGATCGTTACCGACATGGACGAGAAGGGCGGCAAAGCCGTGGTCGAGGAGATTAACGATAACGGTGGGCAGGCGCGATTTTTCAGGCACGATGTGTCGAGCGTCCCGGATTGGGAGCGGATTTCACAGCAGGCGAAGTCCACTTTCGGACGCGTCGACATCCTCGTGAACAATGCCGGTATTCTCGTTTTTTCTGCTGTGCAAGACACCTCGAATGAAGACTTCGCACGTGTTCTCGACGTCAATGTAAAAAGCGTATTCTATGGCACGAAATATATATTACCCGCGATGAAGGCGGCTGGCGGCGGTTCGATCGTCAATATTTCCTCGATCTACGGACTGATCGGTGCGCCCGCCACGGCGGCGTATCAGGCATCGAAGGGCGCCGTTCGCTTGCTGACGAAATCGACGGCTGTGGATTATGCGCCTTTCAAGATTCGCGTGAATTCCGTGCACCCCGGAATCATTCGCACGAATATGACAAAGGATCTCCTCGGAGATGCGGATGTCGCCAAACAGGTCCTGAGCGCCACGCTCATCGGCCGGCCGGCCGAACCCGTCGAGGTTTCCTATGCGGTCCTGTTTCTGGCATCCGACGAGTCGTCCTACATGACCGGCTCCGAGGTTGTCGTCGACGGAGGCTACACGACCATGTGACACCTTGCGATGCGATGGACTCCGGATTTGTTGAGGGTCGAAGCCGGTTTGTCGCCGGGCAGGAAAATAATCGTGTGTCAGTCTCGTGGCTGGCCAAACGGCGAGGAAGGAAGCGCAATGCGTGCATCCGGTGTGAGCAACCCACTCGATCGCATTCGCCACAGGCTCGATTCTTGGCTTTTCGAGGACACATCGAGCGGGCGCTTCATGCTCAATCGCGCCATATTCACCGATCCCGAGTTGTTCGATCTCGAGATGAAGCACATCTTCGAGCACAACTGGGTGTTTCTCGCCCGGCGAAAGCTATCTTGTTCTGCTGACCGGGCCGCTCCGCGTCGCGCATCTGACCGACCATATTCCGCTCCGGCGCGTTTGCGAAATCATCAGCCCTGATTTCGTGGCGGCCGATACGATATCGTCCTCGGCATGTATCACGATCAGGGACACAGCGCGGTCAAGACATGGGGCTTTTCCGGCAATTGCGCCATCATCCTCGGGCCGTCCTACCTGCATGTGACGGTCGCGCATGGAACGGCCTATGACATTGCGGGCAAGGGCAGCGCCGATCCGGCGATGATGCTGAGCGCCATGCGCACGGTGGCCTCTCTTGCCGCGGGCCGAGGATTTCCCGAGGAACGCTGACGGCCGTATGCCGTATTTTATGTTCGGGAGGCGTCGAACCGGCCGGCCATCATTCGCAACGGCGTATATTCGATCACCGTTTCGTTCCGTTGGGTCACGATCCGGTTGCGGGTGCGCACCAGACCGCGCCCCCTGGATGTCGGTCGCGCCTGAAGCACTTTGCATTCCACATGAATTGTGTCGCCGACAAAGGTAGGTCCCTTGACGTTGAACTCCATGTGCAGGAAGGCGAGGCCCGTCTCCTGCATCATCGACTGGACGAGCAAACCTTCGGCCATGCAATAGACCAGCGCGCCGGGCACCACACGGCCGTTCATGGGGCCATGGGCCTTGAGATATTCGATATCGGTGAAGAGCACTTCCACCATGCCTGTCGTGTTGATGAAATTGACCAGGTCGGTTTCGGTGATCGTCCGGCCGATGGTGCGGAACTCCTCGCCGGCGGTGAGGTCGTTCCAGCACATGCCGAGTCCTATTTTTCGCATGCCCTCTCCTTGCAGGTAGCGGCGGCGACACGGCCCCGCCCGCGACATCCTGTGACTGATGCCCGGAAATGCGTTCCGGTGTTTTGCATCAGCCTGGAATTCTGACCGGCATGCTCGAGTAACCCTTGATCAGATTTGAAAAAACCCGCGTCGGTTCGCCAACCACTTCGATCGGCTTGTCGGGCCAGCGTTTCAGGATCTCTTCCCAGACGACGCGGAGCTGCATTTCCGCCAGCCGGTTGCCGACGCAGCGATGGATGCCGAAGCCGAAGGACAGGTGCTGGCGGGGGTGCTTGCGGTCAATGATGAAGCTGTTGGCGTTTTCGATTGCCTCCTCGTCCCGGTTTCCCGAGACGTACCACATGACGACTTTGTCGCCCTTCTTGATCTGCTTGCCGCCAAGCTCCGTATCCTGAAGAGCGGTGCGGCGCATATGCGACAAGGGTGTCTGCCAACGGATGATTTCGGGGACCATGGATTCGACGAGCGATGGGTTGTCCCGCAGCTTGTTGTATTGAACCGGGTTCTCGTTCAGGGCCAGAAGGCCACCGGTGATCGAGTTGCGGGTCGTGTCGTTCCCGCCGACGATCAGGAGAAGAATATTTCCCAGATACTCCATCGGCCCCATGTTTTTCGTCGCTTCGCCCTGAGCCAGCATGGTGATGAGATCGTTTCCCGGCTCGGTCGCGTTGACACGCTGATTCCACAACTCGGTGAAGTAGGCGGCGCAATCGCGCAATTCATTCCTGCGAGCCTTCTCTGCCTCCTCATCGCCGAAGGCGGTGCCCGCGGTGGCGACATCCGACCAGCGGGTGAGCTTCCGGCGTTCTTCCCAGGGGAAATCGAAAAGAGTGGCGAGCATCTGCGTTGTCAGTTCGATCGACACGCGATCCACCCAGTCAAAGGTTTCATTGATGGGCAGGGAATCGAGAATTTTGCCGGCGCGCTCGCGGATCGTGCTTTCGAGTTTCGCCAGATTGCCGGGTGCGACGATCGGGCTCACAACCTTGCGCTGCGCGTCGTGCTTCGGCGGGTCCATCATGATGAACATGGGCAGGAAGAAACCTTCTTCCTGATTGCGGAGGGCGACGCCGCCCAGGGTCGCTTCAGACGAATAGATGCCGTGGTTGGTGTCGACATGCATGATGTCTTTGTATTTTGTCACCGACCAGAACGAGCCGTATTCGCTTTCCTTGCAGTAATGGACCGGATCTTCGCGGCGCAACCGCTCGAAATACGGCCAGATCGCATTCGCCCTAAAGAGCTCCGGATTACTGACATCGATCTCCTCAAGCGGGATCGCGTAGGCGTCCGCAATCGGCTTGTCTCGAGCGGCACCCAGGGATTCACTCATGACGGCGTCTCCATTGCGTTTCCAGAAGCCTGCGAATGCGTGACATAGGGGGTGCCGGTTAGCCGACTCTCTCCCTGTTAAATTATTATAAGCATATTCCGGTGGGTTGCCAGATTGCATTTCCGCATCGTCTGGGAAGAAATTCTGAAGCGCCGACCCGATAATCCGATCGAAGTGGTCGGCTAACCAAAGCGGGTCATTTCCAACTTCATCAAGGGCTATGAGGCCTTGCCGGCAAGAATCCCGGGCTGAACCTGGGGGTGGCGGGTGGAAAACTTCCACCCGCCACATAAGATCGAAGGAGGTCGAAGGCAGCGCGGCGCGTGGCCCGCCGTCATTTTTTTCCGAATGAGGCGACCCGGTCGCGCGCGTCGTAGCAGGCACCGGGGCTATGCGCGAGTTCGTAGGCCAGCCCCGCCTGGGCGGTCATGCCGTCGGTCGCGCCCAGCAGACTTTTGTTGACCTGATTGCTGTAGGTTGAATTGGCGGCGATACGCTGAGCAAGGTCATTTGTCGCCTGTTCCAGTTCGACATCGTCGACACAAATGTCGACCAGCCCCATACGCTCCGCCGCCTCCGCCGCGAAAATATCGGAGGTAAACATCATCTGCTTGGCCTTCGACAGCCCGACGCGACGCGGCAGTCTTAGCGTCATGCCCCAGAGCGGGCTCAGTCCCCACTTGCTATGCGTGTCGCCGAACATGGCGGAGCGCGCGGCGATGATGATGTCCGCCGCGAGCGCAAGCTCCAGTCCGCCAGTATAGCAATGCCCGTGGATGCGGGCGACGACCGGTTGCGGCAGCTCGGCCAGCGCCTGAATGGTCTTCGCCTGGAAATGCGGTTCCGGCGGGCGCTCGCCATTCTGGATGTCCTTCAGATCGTGGCCGGCTGAAAAAGCCTTGCCTGCGCCCGTGATGATGACGCACGCTACCCCGTTAGCCTGTCCACGAAGCGCATCCACATGCCCGCGCAGTTCCTCGAACAGCGGGACATTGAGTGCGTTCAAGGTTTCCGGACGGTTGAGCGTCAGCGTACAAATACGCCCGCTGTCCTTGCGAAGAACCAGATTCGACATCGGCTTCCTCCCTTCCTCTTCTCGATCTTCATCTGTCTGACTTGTGTTCATCTGTCGAAGGCGTCGCGCGTGAATGAATCCGTCCGGGCTGGGGCTACGATGCGTCTGCGGCAGGTGCCATTCGCGTCAGAAAATCCAGAACGGCGCTTGTAAAGATGTCGTTCTTGTCGCCCGCCACCATATGGCCCGCATTTGCGACATCGATAAACTCGGAATGAGGAACAATCTCGGCGAATTGCCGCGCTGCTTCGACCGTTACGAGGTCGCTGTCGCGGCCGCGGACAAGGAGCGTCGGTATTTTCAGGGAACGTGCCGCCATTTGGAGGCGTTCGGGTTCGCGGCTGCCTTGCGGCCTTTGCGTGCCGGTGACGAAACGCGGATCCCAATGCCAGTAGTAGCGACCATTTTCCCTGAGGCGAAGGTTCTTCGCCAGTCCGCTCAGATTTTTGGGACGAGGCCGGCCGGGCATGTAGCGCGAGATCGTATCGGCTGCTTCCTCAAGTGAGGCGAAGCCCTCTTCCACATTCGACGACATGAATCCGAGGATTTTTTGAACACCCTCCATATTCATCTGAGGGGTGATGTCGACGAGGACCAGCGCCGCAAATCCGCGCCGTCCGGCCTTTGCGTATTCTCCCTGCGCGATCATGCCCGCAATGCCGCCTAGAGATGCGCCGACCAGGACCGGAGGCACGCAGAAGCCGTCCGCGATGTCGAGGAGATCCTCCGCGAAGCGCTCCATTCTGTAGTCTCCGTCCGGAGACCAGTCGCTTTCGCCATGCCCGCGCAAATCGACGGCGAGGGTGTAATATCCGTTCTGTCCCAACCTTTTACCGCAGGCTTGCCAAGCATGGCGTGTCTGTCCGCCGCCATGGGCGAGCATGACCGGACGCCCATGGTCGGGGCCGAATGCATCCGCCGCAATTTTGAGATTTTGGACAAGGGTGAACAAGGTCCGGTTTTCTGACATCAAACGCTTTTTCCAATGTTCTTCGTATGTATATTAAGAGTCAGAATCCATTATGATAAATTGATGGAATGTTGCAAACACGGACGATGGTGTTGTAGTCGGGTTCGCCCAATCGTTTCCTGATGGGGGGCGATTGGTCTTGAAAACGAAGAATGCGGGTATCCGAATGAAAGCGAGCGTGTCCGTTTCGCGAGTCGGCCGATTTCCGAAAGGATCCGGCAAGCGTGCCCTCACAGTTGCGAGGCAGATTGTCGAGGACATTGAGCGGCAAGGTGCAGAGGTCGGAGATCGCTTGCCACCGGAACAGGAGATGCTCGTACGGTATGGCGTGGCCCGCGCGACTTTGCGGGAGGCGCTCAGGTTTCTGGAACTGCAGGGCATTATTTTTCTGCGGCCCGGCCCCGGGGGGGGGCCGATCGTTCAGGAGCCCCGACCGAAAGATTTTGCCAGTACAATGGCGTTGCTGCTGCAGTTTCTCGGCACCACATTCCGTTCGCTGATTGAAGTGAGGCAAGCGATGGGCCCGACCATGGCGGCGCTTGCGGCGGAGCGTGCGTCCGATGAGGATATCGACAAGCTGAATACGTCATTGGCCACTTTGAAGACGCTGTCCGTATCTTGCGACTCCTATATGGAGGAGAACAGGCGTTTCCACGACGTGCTTGCGTGGGCGTCTGGCAATCCCTTGATCGGATTTCTGATCAGTTCGCTTCACAACATTACGAATGCGTCGGAAGTCGGCATAACTTACACCGAAGGCGAGCGTGATTATCAGATCAAGGCGTACGGACGGCTTCTCAAGGCGATTGAAGATCGCAATCCGGACCTCGCTTTCACCGAAATGTCCCGGTTCATAAGTCGATCCGACAAGTATCTGGAATCTCGTCATCCCGACATCATGTCCAAAATCGTGCGTTGGCAGGATGTGGACGACCTGAGTGTGCCGCGAACTCCCCGACGGAAACGCTAGGCGAGTGCTAGCGATTTCGATGTCGTTTTTTGCGGCACTTGCGCCGCTCCTTGGGCGTCGCTAATTTATGATCATAAATAACGCGACCGATGAAGTCGCCCATGGGAGGTTAGCTATGACTCTGCATAGCCGAGTATGTGATATTCTGGGAATTAAATACCCGATCTTGCTGGCCGGTATGGGCGGCGCTAGCGTTCCACGGCTTGCGGCGGCGGTATCGAATGCGGGTGGCCTCGGTGTGCTTGGCGCGGCTGCTTGTTCTCCCGATCAGCTGCGCGAATGGATTCGGGAAACGCGATCGTTGACGGACAAACCATTTGGGGTAGACACGCTGCTGCCAGCCTCAGTGCGCAGGGAAGCCTACAAAGGCAAGGCGGGTCCGTCTCCGATGGATTTGCTGCCTGAGTACCAAAAATTCGCGCAAGATTTTCTGAAGAAGGAAAACATTCCGCCGCTGAAATCCAGGGCGCGGGAATCCGAGGAAGCTCACCGGTCGTCAAAATCGAACGCGCCGCTGTTTTCCAAGGAATTCTTCGAAGCGCAAATGGAAGTCGTTGTTGAGGAGCGGGTTCCTGTCTATGCGGCGGGTCTCGGCAATCCGGGGCCATGGCTTGATCGGCTTCACGCCAACGGCACCAAGGTGATGGCGGTCGTCGGCGCGGTAAAGCATGCCCTGCAGGTGGCCAATTCCGGCATCGACCTGATCGTTGCGCAAGGCCATGACGGGGGTGGGCACAATTCACCCGTTGGAACGATGGCGCTCATTCCGCAGGTTGTCGATGCGATCGCGGGCCGCATTCCCGTGCTTGGTGCGGGCGGCATTTCCGATGGGCGCGGCATCGCGGCTGCAATGATGCTCGGCGCCGAAGGTGCCTGGATCGGTACGGCGTTTCTCGCCACCGACGAGGCGGGCATCGAGGACTTCCAGAAGGAAGCGATTGTCGAGTCGGGCGACGGTGACACACTTGTTTCTCGAACCGTCACCGGAAAGCCGGCCCGGATCATTCGCAACAAGTGGTCCGAGGCTTTTGTCGAGGCGGGTCTGGAGCCGTTGCCCATGCCCTTCCAGCCCATGGTTGCGATGCCGGTGCTGGCGGCGGCGGCGGCGGTAAAGCGGAAAGACATCGCTCCCGGTTTCGCAGGGCAGGGCATGGGTCTCATTCACAAGGTAAAGCCGGCTGCGGAAGTCATGGCCGATCTCGTGAAAAGCGCCGAAAGCTCGTTGAGCAGCGCAAACGCCTATCTGTAAGCCTCGGCTGCGCGCCCTGGGATCATTCATTGAAGGTTCGGAGAAAACGAAATGACAATTGTTGCAAAACTGCCGGAGTTCAACCAGGAGATCGCGGAGGGTTTCATAAACGCCAGCAATTCAATGAAAGGGTTGCCCGAATTTCTGGGGGTCCGCATCACGCATATCGAGCCGGGCAAGCTCACTGCCGAGATGGAAGTTTCCGACCGGCTGTTGACGCCGATCGGAAACATGCATGGTGGGGTGCTGGCTGCGATGTGCGACCATGTTCTCGGCTGCGTTTGCTATCCGCATATGCGGAAAGGACAGTGGGCGGCCACGACGGAATTCAAGCTCAATCTGCTGGCGCCGGTATCGTCGGGCAAGGTGGTAGCAGTGGCCGAATTGATCGCGATGACAAAATCGACTGCGGTGGTTCGTATAGATGTGACGAACGAGGGCCGCGCCTGTTGTGCGGCTCAGGGCACCGTTCTCATTCGCGATCCAAAGCCCGCTTAGGCAACGCAGCTCCCCTCCCGGCGCTGCGAGGAAGATGCTCGGCGACCGAATATGATTTCGATGAGGTAAATTCCGGAACGACACTCACCGCTTCGTGGTGGGGATATGAAGGAAAGCGGTTTTCATGAGTTCGGTACAATCCAGCCAGACGCAAAAAAATGACGATGCCGAAGTGTTCGATGCCCTCATTGTCGGAGCGGGATTCAATGGCATCTATCAGCTTCACCGCTTGCGGCAAGAAGGTTTCAAAGTGCGCCTGTTTGAGGCCGGTGCCGACATGGGGGGCATCTGGTACTGGAACTGCTATCCTGGCGCGCGGGTCGATTCTCATGTCCCGATTTATGAATTTTCGATCGAGGAGTTATGGCGCGACTGGAACTGGACAGAGAGGTTTCCGGCCTGG
Organism: Parvibaculum indicum; assembly: GCF_011762095.1. GTDB lineage: Bacteria > Pseudomonadota > Alphaproteobacteria > Parvibaculales > Parvibaculaceae > Parvibaculum > Parvibaculum indicum. The sequence continues at coordinate 18,214 of NZ_JAASQO010000003.1, forward strand.
GATGAGTTGCGCCGCTATTTCCATTACGTCGACCAAAAACTCGATCTCAGCCGTGACATAAGATTTGGCACGCGCGTCAGCGCGGCGGAATTCGACGAAGCGCGCGATCAATGGGTCATCCGCACGACCGATGGCGCCGTCGTGCACGCCCGGTTCTTTATCCTTTGCACAGGTTTTGCTTCGAAACCCTATATTCCGAACTACAAGGGTCTTGAAAGTTTCGCTGGAGAATCCATTCACACGGGATTGTGGCCCCAGGAAGGCGCCAGTTTCACGGGCAAGCGGGTTGGCGTCGTGGGAACCGGCGCGAGCGGCGTTCAGGTGGTACAGGAAGCCAGCAAGGACGCGGCACATCTGACGGTGTTCCAGCGCACGCCGATCCTCGCTCTGCCGATGCAGCAGCGCAAGCTCGACGTCGAGACGCAGGAGCGGATGAAGGCCGATTATCCGGAGATATTCCGTATACGGCGGGAGACGTTTGGCGGATTCGACATCCTTAGGGACGAAAGATCCGCGCTGGACGTGCCGCCGGAAGAGCGCTGCGCGCTTTATGAAAGGCTTTGGCAGAAAGGCGGCTTCCACCCCTGGATCGGTGGTTTCTCCGACATCCTGACGAATGAGGAAGCAAATCGTACCGTGTACGATTTCTGGCGCGACAAGACCCGCGCCCGGATCAAGGATCCGGCATTGGCCGATAAACTCGCGCCGATGGAGCCGCCACATCCCTTCGGCGTCAAGCGGCCTTCGCTGGAGCAGTGGTATTACGAAGTGTTCAATCAGGACAACGTCAGCCTGGTCGATGTGCGTGAGACGCCCATCGTGGAAATAGTTCCCGAAGGCGTGCGCACGGCGGATGGTCTGGTTGAACTCGATATGCTTGTTCTGGCGACGGGGTTCGACGCCGTGACCGGCGGGTTGACCCAGATCGATATACGCGGGACGGGCGGTGTGACGCTCAAGGAAAGATGGACCGAAGGCGCGCGTACTTATCTCGGTTTCGCGACGTCGGGATTCCCGAACATGCTTTTTCTTTACGGTCCGCAGAGTCCTTCCGGATTCTGCAACGGCCCGACATGCGCCGAATTGCAGGGTGAGTGGGTCGTCGGTTGCCTCAAACATATGCGCGAGAATAACAAGCGGCGGATCGAGGCGACCGCTCAGGCGGAGGAAGAATGGACGCAGTTCCTGAACGCCATCGCCGACATGACGCTCTTTCCCCGGGCCGATTCCTGGTACATGGGTGCCAACGTTCCCGGGAAACCGCGGCAGCTTCTGAATTTCCCCGGCGTGCCCATGTATATGGACCGGTGCAATACCGCTGCGGCCAAGGATTATGAGGGATTCGTCTTGGATTAATGGAGCTGCGGTAGCCTCGCTGCCGGTTTTTTTGGGGGGGGGGGCGCGCCTGAGGGACAAAAGCGTTTGACGCTGAATCGTCCATGATTTATTATAATGAATTATACAAAAGATTGCATACGCTATGATGGGGATGCTGCATAGCTGTCGAGTGGGAGGACGGAGAGATGACGACCGACACATTGGCTAGAGATCCGGCTTCGACGGTCCCGCTTTCTCAGATGGATGTCAGCGACCCGAAGCTCTTTCAAAGCGACACGATCGGGAGCTACTTCGCTCGGCTGCGGCGGGAAGACCCCGTCCATTATTGTCCCGAGAGCGCCTACGGGCCCTACTGGTCGGTAACGAAATTCAACGACATCATGCAGGTCGAGGTGAACCACCAGACGTTCTCCTCGGAAGCTAAACTTGGTGGCATCGCCCTGCAGGACATGCAGGGCGGCGAAGCGTCGCTTGAACTAGAGATGTTCATTGCGATGGATCCGCCCAAGCACGACGCTCAGCGCAAGGCAGTCAGTCCGGTGGTCGCCCCGTCCAATCTTGCTCTGCTGGAGCCCATCATCCGCGAGCGTGCAGGGTTTATTCTCGATTCGCTACCCATCGGCGAGGAGATCGACTGGGTTGATCGGGTTTCCATCGAGCTTACGACGATGACGCTGGCGACACTGTTCGACTTCCCCTGGGAGGAGCGGCGCAAGCTCACGCGCTGGTCGGATGTTACGACAGCAACGCCGGAGACGGGCGTGGTTTCTTCGTTTGAGCAGCGCCGCGAGGAGCTCCTCGAATGTGCGCAATACTTCAAGGACCTTTGGGACAAGCGGGCCAACGAGCCGCCGAAGCCCGATCTGATCTCGATGATGGTGCATTCGCCGGCGACGCGGGACATGCCGTATCTCGAATTTCTGGGCAACCTGCTTCTTCTGATCGTCGGCGGTAACGACACCACGCGCAATTCCATCAGCGGCGGGGTGCTCGCCCTTAATCAGAACCCGGCCGAATACCGCAAGCTCATGGCCGATCCGGGCCTCATCCCGAAAATGATCCCGGAGATCATCCGCTGGCAGACGCCGCTGACGCATATGCGTCGGACGGCGCTCATGGACGCCGAAATCGGTGGCAGAAAGATCAGAAAGGGCGACAAGGTCGTCATGTGGTACCTCTCGGGAAACCGGGACGACGAGGTGATCGACCGTCCGAACGAGTTCATCATCGACCGCCCGAATTCCCGTCACCATCTTTCCTTCGGTTTCGGCGTCCATCGCTGTATGGGGAACCGCGTGGCGGAGTTGCAGTTGCGCATCATCTGGGAAGAAATCCTGAAGCGTTTTAGCAAGGTGGAGGTCGTCGGCGCGCCGGAGAGAACGCTGTCCAACTTCATTCGCGGGTTCACCTATTTGCCGGTGAAACTGCACCCGCATTAGTTCGCGACGGAGCGGCGCCCCCCGTTCCATCGCGAAAACGCTCCAGGCGCCGTTTCATCCTGCATGATTGATGAGAAAAAATGCCTACAATCATTTTCATCGAGCCGGACGGCGCCGAATATCCCATCGCGGTCAAGAGCGGCACAACCGCGAGGGATGCCGCGGTCAACAACGGTGTGCCGGGCATCGATGGCGATTGCGGGGGCGAGTGCGCCTGCGCGACCTGCCATGTGCATGTCGATGCCGCGTGGATGGCCCGGACCGGCATGGCCGAGCCCGGCGGCATGGAAGCCAACTTGCTACAATTTGCCGAAGGTTCGACGGAAAACAGCCGCCTTGCTTGTCAGATCACGATGACCGACGATCTCGACGGTCTCATGTTGAGAATACCTGACGGTCAGCACTAGTCGCAGTCGGCGCGCGGGTTTCGAGGTTCCTCCCCCCGATCCTCCCCTTGAAAGACGGGCGTCGACTGCCCCTTGGGTCGAGATGGATCCCCCCGACCCAAACCTCGTCTTCGTGCTGATCCTGAAAGTCGGCGGCGTTGGAATACCGAATCAACCGAAATCATTTGCCTTCGACGGTGCCGCTCTTCCCGGGTGTCAGCATAACAGCGCTGTCGTCATCTTTTCCGGCCCGCGAAGTTCGTTTATTTCGTGAGGGTTCGATCTTGCGGGCCATGCGTTCGATCTTGAGCGAGGAGAGGCGCTCGCCATCGCTGCACTGTCCCGGCAATTTCCGGACCGGCTCATCGGGCAGGCATCCCTGTGATCGGAGAGATGCATCGGAGCATCCGGCTTTCCACGCCGCCAGATCGCCGTTACCAAGGGATCGACGATAAAGCCGGGTCGTCGCCGAATTCATGGACCAGACCGGAACGAGGCTTCCAGAAGCGGACGCGTCAAGCCACCTTGCGTTTGCTGCTCTTTCTCAGGGCCGGTATGACGTGTCTGGCAAACGAACGCATGCTTTCGGCTGCTTCCTCGTAGCTCATGCCACCGAAAAGGAAGCAGGGATTGATGTCGAATTCGCCCAGAAGCGATTTGCGATATTCGAACTTCTCGACGATTTCCTTGGGCGTCCCCCAGGCCGTGACATCGAGGTAGGTCTTGGCCATTCCATCCTTGCCGAGCGCGCGAATGGCGTCGACGGCCTGGGCATAGGACTCGTAGCCCTTGGCGTTCTTAAAATGCTCGCCGGCCAGTTCATAGTGATCGAGTACCGAAAGCAGATAGTTGGTCACATATTTCTGTCCCAACTCCTTCGCGCGAGCAGGATCGGTGTCGCAATAGGTGAAGTCGCATATCATGATCGGCGGCGCGTCTTCGCCATGCTGCGCCTTGTACGCAGCCTTGTATTCCTTGACGGCCTCGGCCTGAGCTTCCCACGGCTTTTGAGCGAAGATCACCATCCGCGCGCCAGCCTTCGCGCACTGAAGAACGGATTCCGGCGACATGGCGACCTGATAGATGCGCCCCTTGAAGGAGCCGCGCGGATTGGGACGGATTTCTATCCGCTTCTGCGGATAGAAGGGGCCGCTTCCTTCGATGAAGCCGGTCTCGAGAGCGTCTATAATCATCGGGCTTGCTTCATCGAAGCGTTGGCGGGCTTCGTCCATGTTCACGCCCATGCCGTCATATTCCTTGCGCGCCAGACCGCGCCCCATCCCGAAGAGCGTTCGGCCTTGGCAAAGGTGATCCAGCAGGACGACCTTTTCCGCGATCCGAACGGGCACATTCCAGGGAAGGATGACAGCGCCGGTGCCCAACTTGATGCGTTTGGTGCGCGCCGCCATGTAACTCAGGAACTGGGTGTTGTCGGGACAAAACGAATAGTCCTCGAAATGATGCTCGACGGGCCACAATGCGTCAAAGCCGAGTTCTTCCGCCAAAAGCCCGAGACGGATCTCCTCGTCATAGACCTGGCCGTCGGTTACGCCAGAGTTGGCTCTGTCGAAATTCTGAAAAACCATCTGAATGCCGAACTGCATCGGAACGTCTCCCCGTGGTAATGATTTCGGTTTCTTGCTTCAACGGCCCTTATAGTTTGGCTTGCGCTTCTCCATGAATGCCTTGGGCCCCTCGCGGGCATCCTCGGTCTTGAACACGGGGGCTGCGAAGCGCGACTCCATACCCATCGCCTCGCTCTCGGGGCGTCCCAGACATTCGCGGGCGGATTTGCGAATCGCCTGAACGGCGATCGGCCCATTCGCGGCGATCTTCTCCGCGAGTTCGAATGCTGCGTCGAGCACCTGCTTCTGGGGGACGACACGATTCAGGAATCCCAGATCGTAGGCCTCCTGCGCGCTGATCAGGTCGCCGGTGAGCAGCAGTTCCATCGCCCTTGCATAGGGTATCTGGCGCGGAAGACGCACCGTTGAGCCGCCGCCCGGAAAAATCGCCCATTTGACCTCCTGCACGCCGAGCTTTGCCGTATCCGCGGCGATACGCATGTCGGTTCCTTGTGCCAGCTCCATCCCGCCTGCGACGGCAAAGCCGTTGATCGCGGCGATGACCGGCTTTGTCACATCGAATGTGCGCAACAAGCCGTTGGCCAGGATATTCGGATCATCCAGAATTTTCTGGTCCCATTCGTTTTGCGGCTTGCGTGCGCCATTTATGAGCGGGATGAGCTGCCCGAGATCCGCGCCCGAACAAAACGCCTTGTCTCCGGCGCCGGTGACGATGGCGACGCGGATATTCGCGTCGTCGCGCACCTCCTCCCAATGGCCGGCAAGCCTGACCAACATTTCCGGACTGAACGAGTTACGCGCTTCCGGGCGGTTGAGCGTGATCAGCGCAATATGGCCCTTTTTTTCGAGCAGGGCCGGTTCCATCGTCATATTCGCGTCTCCCCTGAATAACAGATATGTGTTTTTGATTGCATGAATATAATTTATCTGGACTCGGGTTGTGCCGCCAGCGAAGATTTATGATCAGAAATTGTCAAATTAAAAGAGTCGCGACCTTGAAACCAAATGCGATGCTGGGAGAGCGCCAATGATCAAGAAGCCCATATCCGCGGATTCGCACATCACCGAACCTCCGCATTGCTATGTTGATTACATTGATCCCAAATTCCGCGATCGCGCGCCGCGCATCCAGCGGATCGACAAGATTGGCGACGCTTTCATCGTCGATGGTATGGGGTCTCCGGTTCCGATGGGGCTGGTGGCCGCCGCCGGCAAGGATCCGGCGGAGATCACGACGGAGGGTGTCGCTTTCGAAGACCTGTGGAAGAGCGGCTGGGACGCCAAGTTCCGCGTTGCGGACCAGGAGAAGGATGGCATTGCGGCCGAGTTCATCTATCCGACGGTCGGAATGGTGATCTGCAACCATCCCGACTTCGACTACAAGAAGGCCTGCTTCGACGCTTATAATCGCTGGTTGCAGGAATACTGCGGGGAGGCACCCGACCGTCTTTACGGTCTTGCGCAGGTTTCCATGCGATCACCGGAAGATGGCGTTGCGGAAATCAGGCATGCGAAGGAGATGGGCTTCAAGGGTGTGATGATGCCCGGAAACCCCGCCGTCGAGGATTATGATTCAACTGTATACGACAAGGTCTGGGCGACCGCTGTCGAGTGCGACATGCCACTCTCGTTCCACATCCTGACCGGCAAATCGGACAGTCTTTCGGGGCAGGTCCGGGGTCCGCGTATCAACGGCTTCCTGTCGATCATTCGTGGCTGCCAGGACGTGATGGGCACCTTCATATTCGGCGGTGTCTTCGATCGCTTCCCCGACCTAAAGGTTGTCTGCGTCGAGGCCGATGCGGGCTGGGTTCCGCACTACATGTATCGCATGGACCATGCCTACAAGCGTCATCGCTACTGGATGAAGGCGCCGCCGCTCAAGCGGATGCCGAGCGACTATTTCAACGACAACATCTATGTGACGTTCCAGGACGACTGGGTTGCCTTCAGGATGAAGGATATGTGCAATGTTCGCCGCCTGATGTGGGCGAACGATTTCCCGCATTCGGATTCGACCTGGCCCTGGTCGCAGGCAATGCTGGAAGAGCACACGAAAAATCTGAGCGAGCAGGAACGCAACTGGATATGCCACGACAACGTCGCTGAACTCTACAAGCTCGCCGTTTGACGATCCGTATACTGATGTCAAGGCGCGGGTTTTTTCGATTCACGGGGAGGACGTTTTCATGGACTACGATCTGAAGATCGTGGGTGGATTCATTGTCGACGGCACCGGCTCTCCGGGCTATGCCGGAGACATCGGTATTCGCGATGGCAAAGTTGTGGCTATGGGGCAGGCCCCCGCCGGGGCGAGGACGACTATCGACGCCCGGGGGCAGGTCGTTGCCCCCGGCGTCGTCGATATACATACGCATTACGATGCCCAGCTTCTGTGGGACAGGAATCTGTCGATCTCGCCGTGGCACGGTGTGACGACGGTCGTGGTAGGCAATTGCGGGTTCGGCATTGCGCCGACGCGCAAGGAGCATCGCGGTCTTATTTTGCGGACGCTCGAAAATGTCGAGGGCATGAGCGTCAAGGCGCTGGAGGCCGGTCTCGGCGACGAATGGGGGTTCGAGACGTTTCCCGAATATCTCGACGTCGTGGAAAAGAAGGGTACGTTGATTAACGTAGCCGTTCTTCTGGGGCATACGCCGCTTCGTCTCTATGCCCTCGGGCCTGAATCCACTGAACGGGCGGCGCGGCCGGAGGAGGTCAGGCATATGAAAAGTCTGATGCGCGAGGGCCTCGAAGCGGGCGCACTCGGTTATGCGACATCGAAATCGCCGACGCATGTGGGCTACGAGGGCAGGCCGGTTCCAAGCCGACTGGCGGCGTTCAGCGAGATACGGGAGATTGCGTCGGCGCTGGGCGAGGCGGGCGAAGGCGTGATACAGGCGACTGTCGGCAAGGAACTGTCATTTGATGAATTCGCGGAATTGAACCGCGTTTCCGGTCGCCATGTCAGTTGGACGGCGTTGCTGGGCGGTGGCGGGGTGCTGAATGTCGGCTCCGCAGCCGAGCAGTTGGCGCGCTCAAACGAACTTCAGTCGGCTGGTTACGCGGTGTTTCCGCAGGTCACCTGCAGGCCGCTCAATTTTGAATTTCGATTCGATCAGCCGTTTCTGTTCCAGAGCATGCCGGTCTTCGCGCCGGTGAACAAATCGGACCACGCGGAAAAACTGAAGCTTTACGCCGACAACTCTTTCCGGGCGGGATTCCGGGATGCGATGCGTGGTCCGATCCTCAATGCATGGGACAAGGCGGTCATCGCTTATTGTCCGGATCGGCCGGAATTCGCGGAACGGCTGGTGCGTGACGTCGCAGCGGAACTCGGATGCAACTCGATCGATCTTGCGTTGGATCTCTCGATTCAAAGCGATCTGCAGACACGGTTCCGCCTGCCTGTCGCAAACGCCGACGAAGACGAAGTGGCAACGTTGCTGCGTGATTCCTGCACGGTGCTTGGCCTCTCGGACGCAGGCGCGCATGCGAGCCAACTCTGCGATGCATGTTTTTCCACGCATCTTCTCGGAAGATGGGTCCGTGAAAAGCGCGTTTTGACGCTGGAGGAGGCGGTCCGGATGCTGACATCGCGGCCCGCCGAGGTGTTCGGCATCAAGGATCGCGGTCGCCTCGCTGTGGGAATGCCCGCCGATGTCCTGATCTTCGACGCCGAAACGGTTGGCGCAAGTTCCCTTCGCAGGGTCTATGACCTGCCTGCTGGCGAAGACCGGCTGATTTCCGATGCCTCGGGCATTTCGGCCGTCGTCGTCAACGGGACATTGATCCGGCGCAATGGCGTCGATGTGTTGGGCGCCGAAGGTCGTTTGCCGGGCCGTCTGCTGCGCCATGGCGCAGCAGCCTGAGGAGGGCGTGAAGAATGAGTCTTGAGGAACTTGCTGTCGTTCGTCAGCTGCTTGCGGGCCTTGTGACAGGGGAGGCTCGTTCTCTTGAGGATTTTCGTACCTCGTATGACGAGGCTGGCAAGGCGTTCGGTCTTCCCGAAGGCGTGACGGTCACGCCGGTTTCCGCCGGCGGGGTTCCCGGCGAATGGCTGGCGCCGGCTGCCGGTGCCGGCAAGCGGGTTTTGCTCTATCTGCATGGAGGAGGCTATGCGCTTGGTTCTCTCGACTCGCATCGCCATCTTGCGGCGCACACAGCTCTTGCCCTGAATGGCCGGGTTCTGCTGATCGACTACAGGCGGTCTCCAGAGCATCCATTTCCGGCGGCGGTCGATGATGCGCTTGCTGCTTATCGCTGGTTGACCGAGACGGGCGTCGACCCGGCGAAGCTCGCTGTGGCGGGGGATTCAGCCGGCGGCGGCCTGACGGTCGCCGTGCTTCTGGCGGCGCGCGATGCCGGTCTCAGACTTCCGGCTGCGGCCGTTTGTATTTCGCCGTGGGCCAATCTTGAAAATAAAGGTGCCTCTTATGGCGCGAAAGCGAATGTGGACCCGATGGTGCGCCATGCCGATCTTGAGCTGTGGACGGCGGCCTATCTGGGAACTTCAACCCCGCGCAGGGCGCCTCTGGCATCGCCCGTATACGCCGATCTCAATGGATTGCCGCCATTCCTGATTCAGGTAGGCAGTTCGGAGGTTTTGCTCTCGGATAGCCACTTATTGTCCGATAGATTGAAAGAGGCTGGCGTATCCGTCGATCTCCATGTCTGGCCGGAGATGATTCATGTCTGGCACTGGTTTGCGCCGGTCTTGAGCGAAGGCCGCGCGGCGATCGACGAGATGGCCAGCTTCCTGGATACAAAGCTCGGATGATTATGGCGCTGTATCGTCGTCGATTTCAAGTTGGTCCTCGTCGTCTACAGTCTCCTTAAAGCCTTGCCCGTTTTGTGAGATGTGCTCGGCGATAGCGTTTTTCAGTAACGCCGTGAACGGTTGTTTACGATTGCGAAAATACTCGTTGGGAGCGGCTATCCCGATCGCGACCGAGCGTCCGGACGGGCCAATCGGAATGGGCATCGACAGCATGGTCGCTCCCGGCGTCACGAGATCGCTGTAAAGCGCAAGGCCGCGTTTTCTGATTCTTTGCAGTTCGTCTTCGATCTCCTGCATCGATTCCCGCCGCTCCGGCATGGCGGCAAGGGCATCATGAATCAGACGTCTCGCTTCGGGCAACGGAAGTTCGCTCAGCAGAACGCGGCCAATCGTCGAAAAAGCGAGCATTCGCTTGGTGCTTGGCTTGACATGGAAGCGGATGGGCGACGTACCTTGAATCACCTTCACATATTGAGCATAAGCACCTAGACGCGCGGCGAGGATGATCGTGCATCCCGTATCGGCCGAAAGCCGTCTCATAAGGCGCTGGACATTCCGGATCGGTAACGCCTCGGCTTCCACCCAGTTTCCCAGCAGAGATATCCGGATGCTTGGAAAAAAAGTCTTGCCCCGGTCGTCGTGCTCCAGATAACCGAGGCTCACGAGGCTTTTCAGAAGGGCGGCGGTGCTGGAATGAGGATAACTCAGCGCCTGCGCTACGTCTTGAATCGTCACTGGGCGTCTTACTTCGTCGAAATACTCGAAAATCTCCAGAACACGGGTCGCGGATTTTACCGTTGCAGCCGAGGGCTGTTCGGATTTGAGGACATTAGCGTTCATGCGACAACTCTGATTTATATGGTCTCTTCCGCGCCTCGTTTTTCGTTTGCTTCCTCAAAGAGAGAGCGCGAGGCGCGTGCCATCTTCGATCGCTCTGACCGCATCGAGTTGCTGAGGCTTGTCGACACCGCCGATTGCGTGAACGGGTTTGCCCAGGGACCGCGCCAATGACAACGCATCGTCCACCGATTCCTGTCCGGCGCAGACGACAATCGTGTCGACTTTCAACGTCTGCGGTCTGCCGCCGGTCTCGATGTGGAGCCCGGCATCATCGATTTTTCGATAGGTTACATCGCCTGTCATCGTAACGCCGCGGAACATCACCTCCAGAAAATTCGCCCATCCCCTGGTCTTGCTCAAGCTGGCACCGAAGCTGGCACGCGGCTTGCGCTGGAGAAGATGAATCTTGCGCGATGCCGGCCATTGATGATTGGCGGGCAGCAAAGCGCCTGGCTGCGTATAGCTCAAGTCGATTCCCCACTCGGAGGAAAATCCCTCGACATCGGGATGCGACGGATCGTGTGGGCCGTGCGGATGAGACAGGAGCGTCGCCACGTCGAAGCCTATGCCGCCGGCACCGACAATGGCAACTTCGGTACCGACGCGTGCGGTGTCCGTGATTGCCTCTACATAGGTCATAACCGATGGGTGATCCGCACCTGGAACGTCGAGATGGCGCGGGCGAACTCCGGTTGCGACGACGATTTCGTCAAATCCCCCGCTCTCCAGGTCGGCGAGTGAAGCCGGTCGGCCGCAACGGACCTCGACGCCCAGTTCGTCGAGCCGGTTCCTGAAATAGCGGATAGTCTCGGCATAATCCTCCTTGCCGGGAATCCGCCGTGCCAGATTGAATTGACCGCCGATATCGATGTCGGCTTCGAATAGCGCAACCTTGTGGCCACGTTCGGCCGCCGTTACCGCGCAGGCAAGACCCGCCGGGCCGCCGCCAAGGACCGCAATGCATTTTCCTCGGGTCGCTGGTACAATCTTGAATTCGACTTCCCGGCATGCCGCAGGGTTGACCATGCAGGTTGTCAGCCGTCCGGTGAAGGCGTTGTCGAGGCAGGCCTGATTGCAACCGATGCAAGTATTGATTTTCGACGATGCGCCCGATGCCGCTTTCGCAACAAAATCGGGATCGGCCAATAGTGGACGCGCGAGCGAAACCATGTCGGCTTGTCCGTCTGCAATCAGTTGCTCCGCTTGCTCCGGCGTATTGATCCGGTTGGACGCGACCACGGGTATCGCGACTTCCGCCTTGAGCCGCTTGATCGCCCAGGTGAAAGCTCCGCGCGGCACCATATGAGCGATCGTCGGCACACGCGATTCATGCCAGCCTATGCCGGTATTGAGGATGTTTGCTCCGCTTGCCTCGACATCTTTTGCGAGGGCGGCGACGTCCGGCCAGGAATTGCCCCCCTCGACAAGATCGAGAACGGATATCCGGTAAGCGATAATGAAGTCCGGTCCGCAACGCTTGCGGACACGCCCGACGACCTCAACCGGCAAGCGACGCCGGTTCTCCGCCGAACCGCCCCAGCCATCTGTACGCTGATTTGTACGCGCCGCGGTGAACTGATTGAGAAAATAGCCCTCCGAACCCATGACTTCAACGCCGTCATATCCGGCTTCGCGTGCGAGCGCCGCGGCGGTGCCAAAATCCTCGATGGTCTGGAGGATTTCATCTTCGCCCAGGGCGCGGGGCGTGAGCGGATTGATGCGGGACCTGACTGCGGAGGGAGCCACCAGTTCTTCATGTCGACCGTAGCGCCCCGCATGCAGGAGCTGGAGAACGATCTTTCCGCCCTCATCGTGGACGGCGCGTGTGATCACACGATGACTCTCAACGAGGTCCTCGGTCATGACCGACGCGCGCTCCGCAAGCCTTCCCGCCCTGTTCGGCGAGATGCCGCCGGTAACAAGAATTCCGACGCCACCCTTAGCGCGTCTTGCGAAGAATTTGGCCTGTCGCTCGAAACCGTCCTGCATCTCCTCGAGGCCGGTGTGCATCGATCCCATCAACACGCGGTTTCTGAGCGCAGTAAACCCGAGATCGAGCGGGGCAAGCAGATGAACAAATGTATCTGGCGTTTTTTTCACTTCGACCAATTTCCGTCCATCAGGGCTTGAATTCCGCTTTGGCCTGAGACAGTACGACATTGCCGTCTTGCGTCTCGGCCTGCACGATCGCGACTCCGTCGCCCGTTTTCCAAATCTTCGTTATAATGGTGTCGCCGAAATAGACCTGAGCGGCAAAGCGTCCGCTGAGAGATTTGAAGCGGGCGGGATCGTTGCCGCAAAGCTCGCGCAGGACCGCGCGGCCGACAAAGCCATATGTGCAAAGCCCGTGAACGAAGGGCTTTTCAAAGCCACCCAGTTTGGCGAAGTCCGGATCGATGTGGATCGGATTGCGGTCGCCCGAGAGGCGGTAGATTGCCCCTTGCTCGGGGCGCGTCGTATCCTCGACCACTGCGTCAGGCGTCCGGTCCGGCGGCGTCGAGTCGACGCCCGCAGGGCCGCGCTCTCCGCCGAATCCACCGGCGCCGCGTACAAATAGCGTTGCGTGAGTTTTGAAGAGGGGTCCCTTCTCGTCGGAACCTGTACTCTCAACCCCGATAACGGCCGCCTTGCCTTTGTCCCAAACCTCGGAAACGCGCGCCGTTATCTTGACCTTGGCCGATGAGGGCAGGGGACGCAGCAACTCGACGGATTGCTCGCCATGCAGCAGCATTTCCAGCTTCATCTCGACGCCGCTCATCAGCCCGGCGAGCCCTCGCCCGCCGGGGATGACGGCGTAGGTCGGCAGAACTTTCGGTCCTCTGCCTTCATAAATGAAATCAAGCCCATCGGCGGGTCGAGCGCCGACGCCGAGTGCATAGAGCATCGTGTCCTTGTCGGACCATTCCACATCGACGGCCGGAAACGTCATGCCGACCAGATCCTTCGAAATCGCCTTTTTCCCGCTCATTATCGTAATCCTGTTCCGCAATTGTCATTTCTTGCGCGCTCAAGGTTTCTTGCCGTCCGGTGGCCAGGCGACGACGCCATCCTCAAGCGGAATCTTCAGGCTTTTGAGCAGTTGCGAGAAAAGCGTCCAGTTTCCGATGGCAACAACCAGTTCGATCCGTTCTTCTACCGTTTTCAGGTGTGCCGCACAGGCCGTCCAGGTGGCGTCCGAAATCATGCCGCCGTCGAGCGTCTCGTCGGTCGCGGCGAGAATGGCACGGTCGGCGTCGGACAGGCAGGAAGCGTTTTTCCAGTCCCGCGTGGCGACCAGATCCGCCTCCGGAATGTCCAGCATGCGGGCGACCCGCCAATGCTGTGTCCATTCATAGAACGATTTCGTCTTCCAGCCGATACGCATGATGATGAGTTCGCGCAGTCTTGCATCGAGCTTGTTACCCTGGAAAAGCAGGGTGTTCAGCGTCGAGGCAAGCTCGCGCGCTACATCGGGATGGCGGAGCAAGACCCTGAAGACGCTGAGTGGCGCCATTTGATCGGATATGCCGGCTTTCGCGGCTGCGGCCGCCGCTTCCGCTATCGACAGCAGGGGAACCCTGGGCGTTTCATCGGTCATTATTATTTTGTCCTCCCCCGAAATTTTGCGAAGCGGAAGTTTAGGGCTTCGCATTCTACGTTTGAATCTTTATAACACATACAAGGATAAAAAAATATATATGTGTTATCGACGCGTCGTCGGTGCCGACACCAAGCAGGGAGTTGAAAATGTTGCCGAAAAAATCGATGGCGATGGTGCAGACGGCTCCGCGCAAACTCGAAGCCCGAGATTTGCCGATCCCCCAGATCGCCGACGACAGCGCCATCCTTCGCATCGAAGCCTGCGGCATTTGCGGCAGCGACTACGAACAATACGAAGGGGCCTTGCAGACTCCGATGCCGGTGATTCCGGGCCACGAACCTCTCGGGATTATCGAGGCAATTGGCGACAAGGCCGCCAGGCGCTGGGGCGTCGATGTTGGTGATCGGGTCGCCATCGAGACGATGTTGTCGTGCCATTGCTGCGACACCTGTGTCGGCGGGCATTATCACCTCTGCGACCGCCGCCAGATCTACTCATATATTCCGCTCGCGGAGTCGCCGGGCCTCTGGGGCGCCTATTCGCAATATATGTACCTCGCGCCCAACACGATCCTTCACAAGATGGACAAGAACCTTCCGGCGGAACTGGCGGTCATGTTCAATCCGCTGGGTGCGGGCTTCCGCTGGGCGGTCGAGATTCCGCAGACGCAGGTTGGCGATACCGTTTTGATTTTTGGACCCGGACAGCGCGGGCTTGCGAGCGTCGTTGCCGCACGTGAAGCCGGCGCGGGAAAGATCATAGTCACGGGCCTTGCGGCCGATTCAAACAAGCTCCAGATGGCGCTTGCTCTGGGCGCCGATCACATCATCGACGTGCAGAACGAAAATGTTGTCGATCGCGTGCGGGCGTTGACAAACGGAAAGGGCGCGGACGTCATCGTTGAGGTTACATCCTACGCGACTCAGCCGGTCCGTGAAGCCCTGGATTGTGTCCGTATGGGCGGAACGGTCGTCCTTGCCGGCGTCAAGGGATTTAAGCCCGTCTCCGATTTTGTGTCCGACCTTATCGTCATGAAGGAAATCACCATCAAGGGCGCGATCGGCGTTACGTCGTCGGGATACAAGAAGGCGATCGAGATGATCGAGCGCCGCAAATATCCTCTTGAGCTCATGCACACTCATAATTTCGAGCTTGAGGAAGCTGAACTGGCGATCAAGACGCTGGCGCGCCAGATCGAGGGGCGGGAATCCGTCCATTCCTGTCTCATTCCGGCGACTTGATCTGTCTACAGAATATTTTCTACGGAAGGTGTGCGGCGGATCAACGAAAAGGCTGCGTGCCTGGGCAATGATGATGAGGGCAGTTTCGTGAAGAATTTCAGCGACAAGGCTGCGATCGTCGGGATCGGCGAGACCGGCTATGTAAAAGGGTCGGACCAGACGGCCGTGGCCATGATGCTAGACGCCGCCAGGCGGGCCATCGCGGATGCGGGGCTGAAGCCTGGGGACATCGACGGCATGGTGCCGCCGCCCGTCTATACAACCTCGGAGGAACTGGCCGCCAACCTTGGCGTCGATGTGCTGCGATATGCATCGACGGTCAACATGGGAGGCGCGAGCCCGACTACGGCGTTGCAGAATGCCGCCATGGCCGTGGCCTCCGGTATCTGCGACAACGTGCTGGTCACGCTCGGCTGGAATGGCTACTCGGCGCTGCGTCCAAAAGCGGGGGTGCCGCCAAGCCGGCCAATGAACATGAACACGCTGACCTCGACCATCCGGGGTTACTATCTCCCCTATGGCGTTCTGTTGCCGGTGCAGATGTATGCCTGGCTCGCGACGCGGCACTCGAAACTTTACAATGTTGGCCCCGAGGCGACGGGTTGGATTGCGATGGCGTGCCGCAAGCATGCCCAACTCAACGACCGCGCCCTGACCTGCGGTCAACCGATGACGATGGACGATTACATGCGGTCGCGCATGGTATCCTCGCCGTTCCGTTTATTCGATTGCTGCCTCGAGACGGATGGGGCCTGCGCCGTCGTGGTGACGAGCGCCGAGCGGGCGAAGGACTTGCCTCACAGGCCAGTCTATATCTCCGGCGCGGCCGAGGGCCATCCTTATCCTGCCGACGATATTCCGTCACGGCCGGATCCTTTCAAGATCGGTTTGAGCTACGCCGCGCCACGCGCTTTCGCCATGGCCGGCGTGACACCGAAGGACATGGACTTTCTGCAGGTCTACGACTGTTTTACCTATGTCGTGCTGCTCCAGCTCGAAGCCTTGGGTTATTTCGAGCCGGGTGGCGCACTCGATTTCGTCAAGGATGGACAGATCGAGCTCGGCGGAAAGTTCCCGCTCAATACGCATGGCGGGCTTTTGAGCGAGGCGCATGTGTGGGGCCTCAATCATGTGCTTGAGGCGACCCGCCAATTGCGCGGCGATGCGGGCAAGCGGCAAATTCCGGATGCCGAAATCGGACTCGTGACCGGATGGGGCGATCTCGGCGATGGCAGCCTCGCGATTTTGAGGAGGTAAAAATGGAAATTGAGCAACCGAAATATCCTCAGCCCGCGACCGTCGATCCGGTCGACGCGGAGTTCTGGAAGCTTTGCCAGGACAGCGTCCTGCGGTTTCAGCAGTGCAGCCATTGTGATACCTGGCGGTTCCTTCCGCGCTACATGTGCGCAAAATGCGGTTCGCCGGATTACGAGTGGATGCCGAGCAGCGGGCGCGGGCGCATTTTTTCCTGGACGGTGACCTACCAGCCCTTTCATCCGGCTTTCGCACGCGACGTGCCCTACATAGCGGCGGTCGTGGAATTGGAAGAAGGCGTCCGCATGGCGACGCGCTTGCTCGACTGCGACCCGGAGGCAGTTGAACTGGACATGCCTGTGGTCCTTGTCTTCAGGGATATCGGCGACGGATTCATGCTTCCGTGTTTCAAACCTGCGCCGAAATAAAAGCAAAGCCAATCGCATCTACGCATCGGAGATCGAAAATGGATCTGGCATACAGCCCCAAATACGAGGCCTTCCGGGAAGAGGTCAGGGCGTTCCTGACGAAATACAAGAGTCAGGCGCCTAAGGGTCTCGGTGCTGCCGGGCGCCCGTCTCCCGAAGCCTGTTCCTGGCAGCAACTGCTGATCCAGCACGGCTATGCCGCGCGGACGATTCCGAAAGACTACGGAGGCTATGGTGCAAAGCCGGATATTCTCGAATCGCGCATCATCGCGGAGGAATTTTCCGCTGCTCGTGTTCCTTCGGCGTTGCAGAACCAGGGTATCTCCATGCTGGTGCCGACGCTTCTCGAGCTTGGCACCGAGGAGCAGAAGAAAAAATGGGTGAAGCCGACGCTTCGCGGCGAGGTGGTCTGGTGCCAGGGATATTCCGAGCCTGGTTCCGGTTCGGACCTCGCCAGCCTTCAGACAAGGGCGACTGTCGATGGCGACGATTTCGTCATCAACGGCCAGAAGATCTGGACCAGCACCGCGCATGAGGCAGACATGATCTTCTGCCTGGTGCGCACCGAGCCCGACAAGCCGAAGCATGAAGGCATTTCCTATCTGATTTTCTCGATGAAGACGCCCGGCATCGAAGTCCGTCCGCTCACCACCATGACGGGCCATGCCGAATTCAACGAAGTCTTCTTCACCGATGTGCGCGTGCCGAAGACGCAGATCGTCGGCCAGCGCGGGCAGGGGTGGTTCGTCGCCAACGCAACGCTGAAACACGAACGCGGAATGCTGGGCGATCCGGCCGCTATGGAAACCAGGTTCCAGGCCCTTGTCGATCTGATGCACGAGGAGACTGTCGACGGGCAGCGGGCCATCGACAATCCAATTTTCCGGGACCGCCTTGTAAGGCTTCAGGCAGAACTTGCTGCCATGAAGTTCAATGGGCTCCGGCTGCTGACCAGCGCCAGCAAGGGTGAGGATCCCGGCTTGGCGCGTCTGATCGTGAAGCTTCAGTCCTGCGAACTTACCCATCAAATATCGGCGCTCGCGATCGACGTCATGGGAGAGCTTGGCGTTCTCTACGACGACAGCCCCTATCTGCGCAGCCACGGCTCGTGGCAGTGGGGATACATGTTTCAGCTCGGGCTCATCATCGGCGGCGGCACGGCGCAGATTCAGAAAAACATTATTTCGGAACGTGGGCTTGGAATGCCGCGCGAACCGAAGCTGGCAAAATAGGAATTTATCCGATGGAATTTGCATTGTCGGAAGAGCAGCGCCTGTTGCAGGACAGCGTCCGCCGTTTTCTTGAACAGAATTCGCCGCTTGACAAGGTGCGCCTTGCCGCCGGGAACACGCATACTGTTCAGCGGTCCCTGTGGGCGGGCGCCAGCGAACTGGGTATCCCTGGAATGCTGATTCCGGAAGATTTTGGCGGCATGGGTCTTGGGTTTCTCGACGCGGCGATCGTTTACGAGATGTTCGGTCGGTATGTGGCGCCGCTGCCTTTCCTTGGGACCGCCGTCATGGCGCCGCTCGCGCTGATGCTTGCAGGCAGCGAGGCCCAGCAGGAAAAGTGGCTGCCGAAGATCGCCGCAGGCGAGATTATCGCAGGCGTGGCCGTCACGGAAAGCATCGGCGTCCGCGAAGGTGCCGGCGTGAAGGCCGGGAAGGGAACGCTCACGGGCAAGGCCCTCTTCGTAGTCGACTGGGCTGAGGCCGATCTCTACATCGTGGCCGACAGCGACCATGGATTTCATCTCGTTTTGCCCGACGCGAAGGGTTTGTCGCGGCGGGCGCTCGACACCATCGACAAGACCCGATCGGTTGGCGAACTTGTTTTCGACCAGGTCTCGGCTGAGCCCTTGCCTCGATCCAGCGCCGACGCGGTTGCGCGGGTGATAGATGCAGGTAGGGTCATGCTTGCTGCCGACACCCTCGGCGCGGGTCAGATGATGATCGAGAAGGCAGTTGCTTATGCGGGAGAGCGCAAGCAGTTCGGTCGTGTGATCGGGTCGTTTCAGGCCGTGAAACACCTCTGCGCCGAGATGGCGGCCGCTCTCGAACCATCGCGTTCGCTGGTGTGGTATGCGGCCCATGCGCTGGACGAGGTGCCGGGCGACGCGCGCCTCATGGCATGTCATGCCAAGAGCCATTTGTCGGAAGTGGGCCGCTTCGTCGCGCGCACCGCGACCGAGGTTCATGGCGGCATGGGCTTCACCGATCTGCTTGGCCTGCATTACTGGTTCAAGCGTATTGGTTTCGATCGGCAGCTGTTGGGCGGGCCGGAGCTGGTTCGTCTCGAAGCGGCGCACTTGCAGGGCTGGGCTGCCTAGACCCCGACCCGGGTATCGGGAAGCATGGATACGGTTGTCGATGTGTGTTGCCGCGACTCACGGCGCGGTAATATTCGCATCGGCCCGGCAATGGGGAGAGAGGCGGATTTATCGCGGCCAACCTTTCGACGGAATTTTTTGAAAGAGGCGGACAATTCGGTCTTTTGCCCGCCCGGAGAAATTCATTATAATAAAAATACAATCACCCGGATCGTCGCCGCGAAAGGTCAGCAGATGGATATCGAGCTTACGAAAGAGGACGATGCCTTTCGCGCGGAAGTCCGCCGGTTCATTTCGGAAAAACTCCCCAGGGAGCTCGCGGAGAGAGAGACAGTGGGCGCGTCTGGCGAGCGCGGGGCGCTCAGGCGCTGGCAGAAGGACCTCCACGAGAAAGGCTGGGTAGCGGTCAATTGGCCCAGGCAGTATGGCGGCACTGGATGGACGCCGATGCAGAAGCATATTTTCAACGAGGAGATGGCCGCCGCTAACGCGCCGCGTCTGTCGCCTTTCGGTCTGTCGATGGTCGGGCCGGTGATTTACACTTTCGGCAACGAAGAACAAAAGAAGCAGCATTTGCCGGGTATATTGTCGGGAGATGTTTGGTGGTGCCAAGGCTATTCGGAGCCAGGATCCGGATCGGACCTCGCCTCGCTGAGGACCAGGGCCGTGCGTCAGGGCGACCATTACATCGTCAACGGCCAGAAAATCTGGACGTCGTACGCCCACGAAGCCGATTGGATATTCTGTCTCGTGCGAACGGATGAGACCGCTAAACCGCAGGAAGGTATCTCGTTCCTTCTGATCGACATGAAGACGCCCGGCATCGAGGTGAAGCCCATCATTTCCATCGATGGCCTGCATCACTTGAACGAAGTTTTTTTCACTGACGTCAAGGTGCCGGTGACGAACCGCATCGGCGATGAAAACAAGGGCTGGACCTACGCCAAGTTCCTGCTCGTCAATGAGCGCACCGGCATTGCGGGTGTTCCCGAGTCCAAGCGCAAGATCGCGCACCTCAGAAAAATCGCCAGACAGGAAAGGCTTGGCGATGGCACGGCGCTGGCGGACGATCTGGCATTCATGACGAAGCTCTCCGAAATCGAGGTAAAGCTTACGGGGCTCGAATATACCAATCTGCGGATCGTCGCGGATGAGGTGGCGGGCCGCCCTGCGGGCCCCTCTTCTTCGACCTTGAAGATTGTCGGGACCGAAGTTCAGCAGGCGTTGTCGGAGCTTGCCGTCGAAGCAGCCGCCTTCTACGCCATGCCGTTCCAGAGGGAACATTTGATGGGAATCGCCAATGAAGCGCCCGTCGGGCCCGCCTATGCGGTGAGCGTGACAAGTGCCTATAATTTCGGTCGCGCCGCTTCGATTTATGGCGGTTCGAACGAAATCCAGCGCAATGTCATCGCAAAGGCCGTTCTGGGACTTTGACGGACCATCTAGGATGCGTCCCTTTTTTTATGTCAGTCCACCAACCCTTCAGGCTCAAGCCGCCCGCGAATAGCGCTTGAGCTGGTGATCGACATTGCCGAACTGGGTGTCGATCACGGTGAGGTGATTGTAGCGGCCGACATTGAGTTCGTCGGTCATGCCCATGTAGCCGACCACTTCGGCGGAGAACGCCGCAATCGCCCGATCGGTCGCCTTCTCGACGAGAGGAAGGCCTTTCTTTTGCGCTAAGCAGCGCATCGGTGCCGACCTTGACGTTCTCGAAGGTGATCTCCAAGGCGCGTCGCATCAGACCACCCATCGGCGCGGCAGCACCTTGAACCGCGCCGGGTTTGCCGGAGGCTCCAACTCCTGAAAAGGTGCTGGGCGCGGGCGGTTCGGAAGCCGAAATAGTCCCTGTTCCCTCGCGAAAATTCCCTGATATGCCGATTGAATTTCCCTGTTCCGGCTTTTAGGGAAATTGATGCTAAGTCACGGAAATTGCAGGGATATTTCGGCGGTGTTTGGCGCTCAGGGTGCGGATTCGGACGAAATTCCCTGTATTTTCCCTGAAAATCAGGGAATCAAGCAGAGGCAACAGGTCTGTCGACTGTCGACACCACCAGTCCTTCCCCAGCAAAACGAAGACCTTCAGACCTCTCCGCAAATTCTCCGTCGTTCCGGGGACTTGTGGCCCATTTGTGCATCGCAGAGCTTCGAGCGACCGTCGCTCCCTGCTCAGGTCATCAAGGTGATGGTGCGGCGGAATCGGGCGAGGGCGATGCCGAACAAGGCGGATCCGATGAGGACAAGGGAGACGAATTGCGGCCAGACGACGCTGAGCCCCGCCCCGCGAAAGAGGATCGATTGTGCGAGCATGACGAAATGCGTATTGGGGGCGGCCAGCATGAGATACTGCACAAACTCAGGCATGCTTTCACGCGGCGTCATGCCTCCCGACAGCATCTGGAGGGGCAGCAGAACGAGCATCAGCAGGAGACCGAATTGCGGCATGGAGCGAGCAATCGTCGCCAGAAAGATGCCCATGGAAGTCATCGCAAAAAGATGAAGCGCCGCACCGACCAGAAATAGAGGGATCGATCCCTGAACGGGGACCGACAACACGCCCTGAACGATGACCGCCAGAGAAAATGCAGAGGCGGCGAGAACCACCAGCCCCATCGCCCAGACCTTGCTTGTCATGATCTCGAAAGGCGTGATGGGCATCACAAGCAGATGCTCGACGGTGGCATGCTCTCTTTCGCGAATGAGAGCCGCGCCTGTCAGAATGATGGAGAGCATGGTGATGTTGTCGATTACCTCGACGATCGCGCCGAACCAGGATTTGTTGAGTTCGGCATTGAAACGCGATCGAACGGTCAGGTTGACGGGAACTCTCTGCACATCCTTGTAGCGTTGTATGAAGGCTCTCACCTCGTCATTGACGATTGTCTGGACATAGCCGGTCCCGTTAAGAGCCTGGGTCATCTGCGTCGCATCGATGTTCAACTGGATGGCCGGCGCCCGCCCCGCGAGCACGTCTCGCTGGAAGTCCGGAGGAATATCGAGCACGAATGTGTTGAGGCCCTCATCCATCCGCGAATCCATCTCCTTTTGCGTGATGAGCATCGGCGCAGCGAAATAAGGAGGCCTGAAAGCGTCAATGATGCGTTGCGAAAGGGGCGAGCGGTCTTCGTCGACAATGGCGATCGGCGCTCTGTTGAGCGTTTCGGGCATGGCGGTCGCGGCGGTGTATATCGCGAAAGTGAAGGCATAAACGATCAGGAACAGCATGATCGGATCGCGCGACAGGCTGCGCAGCTCCTTGACGCCGAGATGCAGTATGTTCGCCCATTGCATGAGTCAGCGCTCCTGCTTGCTCAGGAAAAGAGTGGCCAGGCCGAGCAGGACGGGGATGCTCACGACGAGCGGTATGAAGGAGGCCGACAAGTCGGAGAAGCCGAGGGCCTTGGAAAAGGTGCCGCGGGCGATCGCCAGGAAATAAGTCGTTGGATAGATCTCTCCGACTATCCGGCCCATTCCCTGCAATGAGGTGACCGGATCGGTGAGACCGGAAAAGCTGACCGCCGGCAACATGGTCAGGATGGCCGTGCCGAACAGAGCGGCTATCTGGCTCTTCATGAATGTGGAAATAAGCAGCCCAATCGCGGTGGCGCTGGTTACGTAGAGAACGGCACCGGCGAAAAGCGCGAAGAAACTCCCTTTCAGGGCAACGCCGAAAATCGTGACGGCAAGTCCGGTGAGCAGCAGGAAGCTCAGCGTCGAAAGCGCGACATATGGCAGCTGCTTGCCGAGAAGGAATTCGATCCTCGTTGTCGGCGTGACATAGAAATTGGTGATCGATCCCAGCTCTTTCTCCCGCACGATGCTGAGCGTGGCGAGTATGGCGGGAATCATCATCAGAAGGATGGGAATGACAGCCGGAACCATGGCGGTCAGGCTTTCGACATTGGGATTGTATCTGTATCGGATTTCGACACTGGCAAGACCTTGCAACGCGGCGGCCTGGCCGGATTCGCGGGCCCTGACCTGCAGCCAGTGGGCGTGCATCGCCTGTACATAGCCCTGAATGGTTTCCGCGCGGCTGGGCATGGAGCCATCGACCCAGGCTCCTATCGAGACTTCCCGGCCCCGGGCGAGATTGCGGGCGAAACCGGGCGGTATCTCAATGGCAAGACTGATATCGCCGGAGCGCATCCGCTCATCCATCTCGGCATAGCTGGAAAGGGGCGGCTTCTCGTCGAAATAGCGCGAACCTGAAATGCCCAGAGCATAGTCTCGGCTTGTCGTGGTCCGGTCGCGGTCGAGGACGGCAAAGGTCAGCCCCTCGACGTCCATCGTGATGCCGTAGCCCATGACGAACATCAGCATGGCGCTGCCGAGCAGCGCGAGAGTCAGGCGGATAGGGTCGCGCCTGAGTTCAAGCGCTTCCCGGCGCGCATAGCTGAACATGCGCCGGGGGTTGAAAAAGCGTCGGAGCCATCGGAACCGGTCGGATACCGGGGTGCCGGGGCCCGGCGAAGCAATGATGCTCTCCTCGGCCTCCTGCGCGGTTTCCGCCGGAGCCGGGCTGCTTGCCGTCGCGTCTTCCAGATAGGCGATAAACGCATCTTCCAGCGTCGCAGCGTCGCGTTGCTTCACAAGGGCGGCGGGCGTATCCGTGGCGAGCACCTTTCCCGCATGCATCAGGGAAATCCGGTCGCATCGCTGCGCTTCGTTCATGAAATGGCTTGAAATGAAGATCGTCACGCCGTCATTGCGCGACAATTCGACAAGCATTCGCCAGAATTTGTCGCGTGCGCCGGGGTCGACGCCCGAGGTCGGTTCGTCGAGGATCAGCATTTCGGGTTTGTGGATCATCGCCACGGCAAGCGAAAGGCGTTGCCTGATGCCGAGCGGCAGTTTGCCCGGCAGCATGTCGATCTGTTCGGAAAGGTCGAAACGTTCGACCATCTCGTCGACGCGCGCAGGAATATCGTCAGTAGGAACCTTAAACAATCTGGCATGAAGAACCAGATTCTGCCGCACCGTCAGTTCGGAGTAGAGGGAAAAGGACTGGGACATATATCCGACGCGGCGGCGCGTTTCGATGTCATGCGGGTCCACTTCCTTGCCGAACAGCCATGCACGCCCCTCGCTCGGGGGAAGGAGGCCCGTCAGCATTTTCATCGTCGTGGTCTTGCCGCAGCCATTCGATCCGAGAAAGCCGAATATCTCGCCGCGCCGGATACGAAAACTCGTGTGATCGACGGCTGTGAAGTCGCCGAACCGCATGGTGAGTCCCTGGGCTTCGATTGCGACTTCACCGTCTTCGTCGGCGGCTCTGGGCGGGATCTCGACCGGCCGATAGTCTTTGCGCTCTTCTTCGGGCAACAATCGGATGAAGGCGGCCTCAAGCGAGTCGGCGCCCGTATAGCTTAGAAGACCCTCGGGGGTTTCGGTCGCGAGCACCTGGCCTTTATCCATGGCGACGAGCCAGTCGAAACGGGCCGCCTCTCCCATATATGCCGTCGCGATAAGAACGCTCATGCCGGGATGGTCCGCACGGATCGTATCGATCAGCTCCCAGAACTGCTTGCGGGACAGAGGATCGACGCCGGTGGTCGGCTCGTCCAGGATGAGAAGGTCCGGGTCGTGGATGAGAGCGCAGCACAGACCGAGCTTCTGTTTCATGCCGCCGGAGAGCTTGCCGGCCGGGCGGTCGGCAAAGGGGGCCAGGCCGGTGGCCTTTGTCAGTTCTGCGATACGGCGCTTTCTCTCGCTCGCGTCATGGCCGAACAGGCGACCGAAGAAATCGATATTTTCGTAGACGGAAAGCGTCGGATAGAGGTTCTTGCCGAGCCCCTGGGGCATATAAGCGATACGCGGACATACCGCCCGGCGCTGCTCGGCATTCGTCATATCGCTGCCCAGCACGTCGAGCTCACCGCTCTGCAGGCGGCGCGCGCCGGAAATCAGGGCAAGCAAGCTCGATTTTCCGACACCGTCAGGACCGATCAGGCCGACCATCTGGCCCGACGGGATGTCGAGGCCGATGTCGAGAAGAGCATGTTTGTCGCCATATCGGAGACTTACGCCCCGCAGCCGCACCACCGTCTGCGAGGCTGGAGTGGCGTTGTTTTGCGCCGCTACCCCGTCGGTCATTCCGGTTGCCTGATCAGCAGATCAGACGGCCATGCCGCTTCCGGATCGATTTTGACATAAGCCATGCCGGGCAGGCCCGTTTTGATCTGCCGGAGGTGCCGCTTCAGCAACGCCGGATCGATACGAGCTTTGAGGCGGAAGGTGAGTTTCAGGCGCTCTTCCACCGTCTCGACCGTCTTGGGCGTGAACTGGGCAACGTCCGACACATAGGACACTTTGGCGGCGATGACATATTGCGGAGCGGCGTCCAGAACGATCCGCGCTTCCGATCCCAGCGCTACCCGGCCTGCCGATTCCGTCGGCAGAAAAAATGTCATATAGACGTCGCTGAGGTCGACCATATTCAGCACGGTGCCGCCAGCGGAGAGGACTTCGCCGGGTTGCGCAACCCTGTATTGAACGCGCCCGTCGCGCGGTGACGTAAGCGTGCTGTCGTCGATATCCGCCTGGATGCGTTGAATGGTGGCGCGCACCGCTTCGCTTGTCGAACGGGCGGCGATCACTGCCGCCTTCGCATTGCCGAGCGCGGCCTCCGCCGCGGCGACATTGGCCGTAGCGGCTCCCAGAGCTGCCTTTCCCGCCTGGAATGCCGCGCGGTCGTCGTCCAGTTTCTGTCGCGAGGCATTGCCGCGCGCAGCGAGTTTCTCTGTACGGTTGAGTTGAGCCTCGGCTGCGTCGAGTTCGGCCTGCCGTTGCAGGACCAGTGCCTTGGTCGATTCCAGTTCCGCTTCCCGCTGGCGGACCTGGCTTTGGGCGGTTTCGATGCCGATGAGCGCGCTCTGCAATTGCGCCTCGGCTTCGCGAAGCTGAGCATTGAGCACCGCTGTGTTCATTTTCGCGAGAGGCTGCCCGCGAGTGACGAAATCGCCTTCATTGACGAGAATCTCGTCGATCCGGCCCGCTGTCTTTGTCGCGATATCGATCTCGACGGCCTCAATACGGCCATTGCTGCCGGTAATGCCCTCCGGCAGGCCGTTGGGTTGCAAGGCCCACCATGCAATGAGCGCCAGAACGAGGAGCAGGGCGAGGCCGCCTGCCTTCACAAGTCGATTTTTGGATAATGCTGTCATTGATTTGAACTTGCGACCGGCTCGCACTGCATCCCGACCGTCGGGTTGAGCCGAAGCGAGGTCACCGCTTGGCGGTACTCCCAACATTGATCCACTGATTGTGAGGTGTGGACCGAGCCTCTCTCAAAGCGATTTATTCTAGGAAGACATCGTAGGAGGGAGACTTGATGTATCGCAACACCGGGCAAAGAATTTCGGGAATGATTCAGAGAGGTAAAGCGCGACCGGCGCCGGTCTCGTGGCGGTCGCCCGCCACCCGGAAAACCGGGTCATGCCGAACGGCCGGGGCGACCCCGGCGACCTCTCCGGGCCGGAAGCTATCCGCCCCTGACCGTCTCCAAAGGCCATGACGCAGGAATGTTTTTTGTTTATCTAGGGGTCGCTGCCGTAGCCATCCTTGTCCGCGGCGTCGGAAGAGGGATGGCTCACGGGTATAAAGGACATGGGAATATTCATGTTACCGCTTGGAGTGGTAGTCGCGGGCGGAAGCGCTGAGCGAATGGGCGGCGGCGAGAAACCCTTGCTGCCGCTTGGCGGCAGGCCGCTCATTGAGCATGTCGTCGAGCGGGTGAGGCCGCAGCTCTCCGAACTTGTACTCAATGTGAGAGACGAACAGTCCGATCGCTATGCTGACATCGGGGGCGGCAGTCTGCCTTTCCTGTTCGACGCATTCGGCGGGCAGGCGGGCCCGCTTGGCGGTGTGCTGGCGGGGCTTGACTGGGCGGCGACGAAAGCGGCTTCGGCCTGGCTCGCGAGCTTTCCGTCCGATACGCCCTTTCTGCCATATGATCTCGTATCGCGCCTGATGTCCGTAGCGGATGACGATGTGCCGGTCGTCGCGACGGCTGGCGGGCGAATTCAGGCTTTATGCGCTGTCTGGCCGGTCTCATGCCGTGACCGGCTCCGGAGCGGTGTTGAAGCCGGCCGTTACAAGAGCCTTTGGTGGACGCTTTCCGATTTGGGCGCGCAGGAATGCGCGTTCGATGACGAAGAGGCATTCTTCAACGTGAATACCGTTCAGGACCTCGCGCGGGCGGAGCAGCTCGCCGGACCCGGTCGAGGAGGCGCATGAACATCGTCGGCATCGTCGGATGGCGAAACAGCGGCAAGACCACGCTGATCGCCCGGTTGATCGGAATCTTCTCGGAACGGGGGATTTCAGTGTCCACGATCAAGCATGCCCATCATGCCTTCGATATCGATCATCCCGGTAAGGACAGCTTTCTCCATCGGGAGGCGGGTGCACACGAAGTCCTGGTCGCCTCCTCCCGGCGCTGGGCGTTGATGCATGAGATCGGCGAAGGCGAGGAACCCGCGCTCGAAGAACATCTTGCGCGCCTGGCGCCGGTCGATCTGGTGATTGTGGAGGGCTACAAGCGTCATCCGCATATCAAGCTCGAGGTGCGCAGGGACGGGCAGGAGGCACCGGCGCTCGCAGATGGGGATGAAGACATAGTCGCCGTTATCGCCGATTTCCCCCTGCCGGACAGCGCAATTCCCGTTCTGCCGTTAAACGACCCGCCGGCCGTTGCGCATTTCATCGCGGAATACTTCAAGCTGAATGTGTAGTCGGCCTCCGCAAGGGGCTGGCGGCGGGTGGAACGGAATTTGCTGCAATTTGCATGTTGGCCGGATATACGGCGCACATTTTCTCCGTGGAATTTCAGCATGACGGCGCAGGAGCCGGACACTTCCAGACCCCTGAAAATACTCATCATCGACAGCAATGATGAGCGCGCGGCCGTCGTGGAGTCGGGGCTGTCCGACTATGGCGATGCGCAGATTCTGCGGGTGGGGCTCCTGACGGACCTTGCGCGTCAGGTGGAGGAAATCCAGCCCGATGTGATCTTCGTCGATGTGGATTCGCCCGATCGCGATACGCTGGAAAGCATGCGCAATGTCTCCGATATCGCGCCGCGTCCCATCGTCATGTTCGTCGAGGAAAGCGAAGCCTCCCTTGCGGAGGAGGCGCTGCGCGCCGGCGTCAGCGCCTACATCGTCGATGGTCTGAGCGCCAAACGCGTAAAGCCTATCCTCGATGTCGCCATTCTTCGCTTCAAGGTCTTCCAGACGATGCGCGAGGAACTCGACCGGGCGAAATCCGACCTCGCCAGCCGCAAGACGATCGAGCGCGCCAAGGGACTGCTCATGCAGCAGCGCAACGTCACCGAGGAAGAGGCTTACAAGCTCCTTCGCACCACCGCGATGAAGGAGGGCAAGCCGATTCTGGAGATTGCCGACAATCTCATCTCCATCGCGCGATTGCTCAAGGGCTAGGCAAACTCTGTCTGAAAACTAATCAGGCAGTTCATTTTTTGTGCAATGCGGTAAGAAATTCCCTTTTAAAATCAATTGCCTATTGCGTCTTGTGCTCTATTGCATATCGTCGGCTTCAGGTTGAGCGCTCATTCGACGCGCTCCCCCGTTTCGGGCAATGGCGGTCGAGGCGGACATATCGGGCCAAGGGCGGCCCTTCCAGGCAATGGCGTCTGTGCCAGCGAGCGATCGCTGGGCAGGCGCTTTTTTTGTTTTTGGCGGTGCGAACCGCGTATGTCCGAGGTGAATGTTCCATGCGACTGAACAAGATCAGGCTCCTCTTCCCCCTAACGCTGTTCGCCATTGTCACGGCAAGCCTCTGGAGCGGCCATGCAAGCGCGGACTCGCTTGGCGAGGCCATCGACAACGGTACGCCCATCATCAATCTCCGCATGCGCTACGAGCATGTGGACCAGGACGGCTTTGCCAATGACGCCGATGCGCTGACGGGCCGGGCCCGTCTCGGTTACGAGACCGGAAGCTTCTACGGGTTCTCGTTCCTGACCGACTTCGACCTGATAACGCATTTCGGCGCGGAGGATTTCAACAGCACGGTGAACGGGCGCACGGCCTATCCCGTGGTCGCCGATCCCGACATGGGGCAGCTCAACCGGTTGCAGCTGTCCTATGCGGGGCTGCGGGATACGCATGTCGTGGTCGGACGCCAGCGCATCATCCTCGACAATGCCCGCTTCGTCGGCAATGTGGGCTGGCGGCAGAACGAGCAGACTTTCGATGCCGCGCGCCTGACCAATACGAGCCTGCCCGACACGACTATCGACTACGCCTATATCCGTCGTGTGAACCGCATTTTCGGCGCGGGTAGCGCCGCGGGCGAGTTTGAGGGCGACACGCATCTCGTCAATCTGGCGTATGACGGTATCGGCTTCGTCGATCTCACGGGCTACGCCTATCTGCTGGACCTGAACGAAGCGCCCGCCCTTTCCACGGCGACATACGGTCTTCGCGCATCGGCGCCTTTCCACCTTTCTGGGCAGGCAAGCCTGACGCTGACGGGCGAGTATGCGCATCAAACGGATTATGCGGACAACCCGCTGTCGCTCGACCTCGACTACTACCTCGCAGAGGCGAAGCTGAGCTATGGCCCTGCCGGGCTGACCGGCGGATATGAGGTGCTCGGCAGCGACGGCACGACCGGCTTTTCCACGCCGCTGGCCACGCTGCATGCCTTCAACGGCTGGGCGGACGTTTTTCTGACGACGCCGGGCAGTGGGCTGGAAGACGCCTACGCCAAGGCGTCATACGCGCTGACCGGATTGCCGGTGGGGCGCAAGCTGGTTCTGGCCGTCGCCTGGCACGACTACTCCGCCGAAGAAGGCGGTGCCGATTTCGGCAATGAAGTCGATGTGGTCGCCAATCTCGTCCTGACCGACAGCCTCTCACTCAATCTGAAATTTGCGAGCTATGACGGCGAGGGCGGTTATGCGAGCCGCGACAAGAGCTGGGTCTCGCTGACTTACGCCTACTGAACAAGTGTTCGACGAACCCGATTACCCCTCGAAGGAGCCCATGATGAAAAAGGATGACTCTTCGAAAACGCCCCGCAAGGTCGCCCGCCGAGATGTGCTGACGACCGGAGGTAAAATTCTTGGAACGGCGGCCTTGTTGAAAGCGGCAAGCGCCGTTGTGCCCGGCGGCGCTTTCGCAGCCAGCGGCGAGGTGCTTGAGAAGACCGACCTCACAATGGGCATCATTCCGCTTACGGATTGTGCGCCGCTCGTGATCGCCCATGAAAAGGGCTACTTCAGGAACCACGGCATCAACAGCCAGATCTCGAAGGAAGCGAGCTGGGCCAATATTCGCGACAAGGTGTCGATCGGCGCGCTCGACGCAGCCCATATGCTGGCAGGCATGCCGATCGCGTCGACCCTGGGTGTCGGTGCCATCAAGAAGCCGACCATCACGTCCTATTCCATGGATCTGAACGGCAACGGCATCACCGTCTCCAACGAGCTTTACGACCGGATGGTGGAGGCCGACCCGGAGGCCATGGCGGAGCGTCCCGTCTCCGCCCGCGCGCTGAAAAAGGTGATCGACGCCGACAAGGCAGCGGGCAAGCTGCCCATGACCTTCGCCATGGTGTTTCCGGTATCCACCCACAATTACGAGATTCGCTACTGGATGGCGGATGCGGGCATCGATCCCGACAAGGACGTGCGCCTCATCGTCATTCCACCGCCCCAGATGGTTGCAAACCTGCGCGCCCAGAACATTGTCGGCTATTGCGTCGGCGAGCCCTGGAACGAACGCGCCGTGATTGCCGGCATGGGCAAGACGCTTATCACCAATTACGAGATATGGAACAACAATCCGGAGAAGGTGGTCGGCGTCAATCTCGACTGGGCGGAAAAGAACCCGGAGACCCACAAGGCCATGATCCGCGCGCTGGTCGAAGCGGCCCAGTGGATGGACAAGCCGGAAAACCGCCTTGAGGTCGTGGAGATCATCTCGCGCAAATCCTATGTGAACGCGCCCGTCGATGTCGTGAAGATGTCGATGACGGGCACCTTCCGCTATGCGATCGACGAAGATCCCCGTCCGCTCCCCGACTTCAACGTCTTCTACCGCTACGCCGCGACGTTCCCCTGGAAAAGTCACGCGGCCTGGTTCATCTCGCAGATGATCCGCTGGGGACAGATCGAAGAACCGGTCGATATCCGCAAGACGGCAGGCGACGTCTACCGGCCGGACATCTATCGCGACGCCGTGAAGGATCTTGGCATCCCGGTCCCCACCATCGACTGGAAAACCGAGGGCACTCACAAGGAGCCCTGGACGCTGACCGATGCGACCGGGCCCATCCGGATGGGACGCGATGCGTTCTTCAACGGGGATGTCTACGACCCTGCGAAAATCCCCGAATACATCGACGGCTTCGACGTCAAGCATCTTGCCATGTCGATGGACGAACTTGCCAAGCTCAACTCGTAAGGAGAGAGCCGATGAAGTCTGCAGCCCTGACACTCGTCGATCCGACGGGAGAGGACCTCGTGAAAGAACCGCATGCCGGGCCGCGGCCCGTTTCCGCCGACGCCGCGTCAGCCGGAGATGGGGCGGAAGCTGCCGAGCGCGAGGGACGTGAGCGGATGGAAAACCTGTTGCGCGTCGTCCTGCTGCCGGCGGTGACATTTGCGCTCGTTCTGCTCGGCTGGACCGTCATGCAGAAGACGCTGGTTCCGGCATTTCCCGACGTACCGGCGGTCTGGAACAAGGCGGTCGAAGTTTTCTCCGACCCCTTCTATGTCTACGGACCCAACGATATGGGCATTGCCTGGCAGGTCATGTACTCGCTCGGGCGTGTGTTGGCGGGGTTCGGGGCGGCCATGGCGGTCGGCATCCCGGTAGGCTTCCTCATCGGCTCCAGCAAGACCTTCGAGCGCGCCTGGCTTCCGCTCATCAACATTCTGCGCCCGGTGAGCCCGCTCGCCTGGCTGCCTATCGGCCTGCTTATTTTTCGCGCGGTCGATCCTTCCGCCATCTTCGTGATCTTCATCACAAGCATCTGGCCGATGATCCTGAACACGGCGGCGGGTGTGAAGGCGATACCGCAGGACTATCTCAACGTCGCTCGCGTGTTGAATTTCAACCGTCGCGAGATGGTGACACGCATCTACATACCCTCGACCCTGCCCTACATGCTGACCGGGATGCAGCTGTCCCTTTCGACGGCATGGATGGTCATCGTCGCGGCTGAAATGCTCACCGGCGGTATCGGCATCGGCTTCTACATCTGGGACGAATGGAACAATCTTTCCGTGCCCTCGATCATCGTGGCCATCGTCATCATCGGTGGCGTGGGGATCGCTCTCGAGGCGGTGATGAATGCCGTTCGCCGACGCTACGACTACACCATGCAGG
This sequence comes from Parvibaculum indicum, assembly GCF_011762095.1. Lineage (GTDB taxonomy): Bacteria > Pseudomonadota > Alphaproteobacteria > Parvibaculales > Parvibaculaceae > Parvibaculum > Parvibaculum indicum. The sequence goes on from NZ_JAASQO010000003.1 coordinate 50,776, forward strand.
AGGGCTGACATCATGGACAAGCATCAGGCACAGCTTCATGTGAGCAAGCTCGGCAAGACGTTCAACACGCGCTCGGGAAGCTTCGAAGCGCTGCGCGACGTCGAGCTTTCGGTCGGAAAGGGCGAATTCGTTTCGATCATCGGCCATTCCGGGTGTGGCAAGTCCACGCTGTTGAACCTCATTGCAGGGCTGGAAGACCCGACGCTCGGAGGCGTCCTTCTCGAAGGCGAACTTGTGCAGGGGCCCGGCCCGGAACGCGCAGTCGTCTTCCAGAACCACTCGCTGCTTCCATGGCTTTCGGTCTACGAGAATGTTCGCCTGGCGGTCGACAAGGTCTTTGCGGGCAGGAAAAGCTCTGTCGAACGCGATGAGTGGACGCGCGAAATGCTGTCGCTCGTCAACATGGACCACGCCGCGAACAAGCGTCCTTCTGAAATATCCGGCGGCATGAAGCAGCGCGTCGGTATCGCCCGCGCCCTGTCCATGGAGCCGAAAGTGCTGCTGCTGGACGAACCCTTCGGAGCGCTCGACGCACTGACCCGGGCCCAGCTTCAGGACAGCGTGATGGACATTCATGCGCGCCTTGGCAACACGGTCGCCATGATCACGCATGATGTCGACGAGGCCGTTCTGCTGTCGGACCGCATCGTGATGATGAACAACGGTCCGGCTGCCGGGATCGGCATGATCCATGAAGTGAACCTGCCGCGCCCGCGCCGACGGCTCGAGCTTGGCGAGAACGCCGATTATCTCGCGGCGCGCGCCGCGGTGATGCGCTTCCTCAACGAAAACAGGATCGAGAAGGCGGCTTGACCATGAGCGAGCGAAAGAAACTGGTCGTTATCGGAAATGGCATGGCCGGTTGCCGAGCGGTGGAGGAGCTGCTCGCGCGCGCCCCGGATATCTATGACATCACCATCTTCGGCGCCGAGCCGGAGGTGAACTACAACCGGATCATGCTGTCGCCCGTGCTGGCCGGAGAAACGACCTTCGATGAAATCATCATCAACGGGCGCGATTGGTATGACGAAAACGGCATCGCGTTACGTGCCGGCGAGGAGGTCATTGCCATCGATCCTGCAGGCCGCCAGGTTCTCACCGACAAGGGTGAGCGTACCGGTTACGACCGGCTGCTGATCGCAACGGGGTCCATGCCTTTCATCATTCCTGTGCCCGGAGCGGCGCTCGACGGGGTGATCGCCTTTCGCGATATCGCGGATGTTCGCCGCATGACGGCGGCTGCCGGCAAAGGCGGCCGGGCGGTCGTTATCGGCGGCGGCCTGCTGGGGCTGGAGGCTGCCAACGGTCTCAGGACGAACGGAATGGATGTCACCGTCATCCATCTCACAGACACGTTGATGGAGCGCCAGCTCGACGAGGCGGCCGGTTTTCTGCTCCGCCGGGAGCTGGAGTCGCGCGGCATTGAAGTTCTGACAGGCGCCTCGACGGAGGAAATTCTGGGAGAGAATGTCGTCGAAGGCGTGAAACTGAAGGACGGCCGTGTGGTGCCCGCCGGTCTCGTCGTGATGGCGGCCGGAATTCGTCCCAATATCTCGCTTGCGCAGAAAGCGGGGCTTGAATGCAATCGGGGCATTCTCGTGGACGATTTCATGCAGACCTCCGATCCGTGCATCATGGCGGTCGGCGAATGCGTGGAACATCGCGGACAGGTTTATGGACTGGTTGCGCCCATATGGGACATGTGCCGCGCCGCGGCCGACACGCTCGCCGCCGTCGACAGCGACGGATATGGCGGTTCGGTCACCAGTACGAAGCTCAAGGTGACCGGTGTCGATGTTTTCTCGGCAGGCGATTTCGCGCCTGGCGACGACCGCGACGACATCGTCTATCGCGATGCGGCGCGAGGCATATACAAGCGTATCGTTATCTTCGATGACCGGATCATCGGCGCGGTTCTCTATGGCGATACGCAGGATGGCAACTGGTATTTCCAGCTGCTGAAGGATGCCGAGGATATTTCGGAGAGCCGCGAGACGCTCATCTTCGGACCGGCCTTTGCAGGAGGCGCGACCGCGGACCCTAACGCGGCCGTTGCGGCCCTCGCCGACACGGGCGAGATCTGCGGCTGCAACGGCATTTGCAAGGGGGAAATCGTCGGCGCCATCCACGAAAAGGGGTTGACCTCGCTCGCCGAGGTACGCGCCCACACCAAGGCATCTGCATCCTGCGGATCCTGCACGGGGCTCGTCGAGCAGCTTTTGTCTCTCACGCTCGGCGATACCTATAACCCGGCGGCGGTGGAGCAGGTTTGCGGCTGCACCGAGCTGGGGCATGACGATGTCCGCCGCCTGATAAAGGCGAAAGAGCTGAAAACCATTCCCGAAGTCATGCAGGAACTGGAATGGAAGACGCCCGACGGGTGTGCCAAATGCCGGCCCGCCCTCAACTACTACCTTGTCTGCGACTGGCCGGAGGAATATGCGGACGACTACCAGTCGCGCTTCATCAATGAGCGAGTCCACGCCAATATTCAGAAGGATGGCACCTATTCGATCGTGCCGCGCATGTGGGGCGGCATGACGAGTTCTACGGAACTGCGCGCCATCGCCGATGTGGTGGACAAGTTCGATATTCCCGCCGTGAAGGTGACCGGCGGTCAGCGTATCGACATGCTGGGCATTCGGAAGGAAGACCTGCCGGCTGTCTGGGCCGATCTCGGAAAGGCGGGTTTCGTGTCCGGTCATGCCTATGCCAAAGGTCTCCGGACGGTGAAGACCTGCGTCGGCACGGACTGGTGCCGCTTCGGTACGCAGGACTCCACCGGTCTTGGCGTGCGCATCGAAAAATTCATGTGGGGATCCTGGACGCCTGCCAAGGTGAAGATGGCCGTCTCGGGCTGTCCGCGTAACTGTGCGGAAGCGACCTGCAAGGATGTCGGCATTATTTGCGTCGATTCCGGCTTTGAGATCCATTTCGCGGGGGCTGCCGGTCTGGAAATTCAGGGAACCGAGAAACTCGGCCTGGTCGCGACCGAAGAAGACGCGCTGGAGCATGTCGTGGCGCTGGTCCAGATGTACCGGGAGCAGGCCCGTTATCTGGAGCGCATCTATAAATGGGCAAAGCGCGTCGGTTACAACGAAATTCGCCGCCAGATCATGGAAGACGGCGAGCGTCGCAGGGCCTATTTCGACCGCTTTGTCTTCTCCCAGAAATTCGCCCAGGTCGATCCCTGGTCCGAGCGCGTGTCGGGCAAGGACAAGCACGAGTTCAGGCCCATGGCGGATATCGGTTTTCCCCGAGCGGCGGAGTGAAGGCGATGAGAAACTGGATCGAAATCGGCAACCTCTCCGATATTCCCTTGCGGGGCGCACGCTGCCTGGAAACGCCTGCCGGCCGGATCGCCGTCTTCCGCACGGCGGCGGACGAGGTTTATGCCATCGAGGATCGCTGCCCCCACAAGGGCGGACCTCTCAGCCAGGGCATCGTACACGGCACGGGCGTGACGTGCCCCCTGCACAATTGGGTGATGTCGCTGGAGACGGGCGAAGCCCTCGGTGCGGATGAAGGAGCTGTGCGCACTTTCGATCTGAAACGCGACGGCGATCGCATTTTCATCGACGCTGCGGCGACGGCGGTCGCAGCGGCCGAATAGGCGGGGAGGTGTCGGCGAGGCAATCGATGCTTGTTTCGCGTCAGGCCAACGACAATGACAAAAAGCGCCCCGACAAAAACCGGTTCGACGAAAACCACTTGTCCCTATTGCGGTGTTGGCTGCGGGGTTTCCGCGCAACGGGCAACCGGACGGCAGGCGGTGATCGCGGGAGATGACACGCATCCGGCCAATTACGGGCGCCTTTGCTCCAAGGGGAGCATGCTGGGCGAGACGATCGGTATGGAGAAAAGACTTCTCCATCCGGTCCATCGGGGAAAACGTATCGGCTGGTGCGAGGCGCTTGACGAAATGGCCAGGCGTTTTTCCGATACGATTGAACGTCACGGGCCGGATGCGGTTGCCTTCTATGTCTCCGGGCAGCTCCTCACCGAAGATTACTATGTCGCCAACAAGCTGATGAAGGGGTTCATCGGCAGCGGCAATATCGACACGAATTCGCGTCTGTGTATGTCGTCCGCCGTGGCAGGCCACAAACGCGCTTTCGGCGAGGATGTCGTTCCCGGATGCTACGAGGATTTCGAAGAAGCCGATCTCGTCGTGCTGGTCGGCTCCAATACGGCCTGGTGCCATCCGATCCTCTATCGCCGCTTGCTTGAAGCGAAAGAGAAGCGGGGAACGCGCATTGTTGTGATCGATCCGCGGCGCACGGCCACTTGCGACGATGCCGACCTGCATCTTGCCGTCTCGCCGGGTGCCGATCTTGCCTTGTTCAATACGTTGTTCTGCGAACTCCACGCGCGCGGTGCCGCGGATACCGCCTTCGTGTCGGCGCATACGGAAGGTCTGGACGATGCGCTTGCCATGGCCGCGACCGGTCGTGGATCGCTTGCATCGGCGGCCGGGGCTTGCGGTCTCGATGAAAACGACCTGGAGACATTCATCCGCTGGTTTGCTGAAACGGAACGTACCGTCACGCTGTTCTCGCAAGGTATCAACCAGTCCGAAAAGGGCGTCGATCAGGTCAATGCCATCATCAACTGTCATTTGCTGACGGGGCGTGTGGGCCGGCCCGGTATGGGCCCCTTTTCGATGACGGGTCAGCCCAATGCGATGGGCGGGCGCGAGGTGGGAGGGCTTGCAGGTCAGCTCGCCGCGCATCTGGAATTCTCCGGCGAGGCCTGCGACCTGCTCTCCCGCTTCTGGGGGACGGACAGGCTCACGACAAAGCCGGGGCGCAAGGCGGTCGATATGTTCGATGCCATGGCGGACGGAAAGATCAAGGCCGTCTGGATCATGGCAACCAATCCGGCGGTGAGCCTGCCCGATTCGAACCGCGTCCGCGCCGCCCTTGAGCGATGCGAATTCGTGGTGTTGTCCGATTGCGTGGAAGGAACGGACACAGCGATCTATGCCGACATGCTTCTGCCGGCGGCGGCCTGGGGAGAAAAGAACGGTACGGTGACGAACTCCGAACGCCGTATCTCGCGTCAGCGCGCTTTTCTGGACAGGCCGGGCGAAGCGCGGCCCGACTGGTGGATGGTGAGCGAGCTCGCGCGGCGCATGGGCTTTGCCGACGCGTTTTCCTATGACGGCCCGGCGGATATTTTCCGCGAACATGCGGCGCTTTCCGCTTTCGAAAACAATGGAAGCCGCGTCTTCGACATCGGGGCCCTCGCCGGTCTTTCGGAGGAAGATTACGACGCACTGCAACCGGTGCAATGGCCCATCCGGCGGAACGCTGCGGGGTCGGCGCGCCTTTTCGGCCTCGGTGAATTTCCTACTGCGACAGGCAGGGCGAAGTTTGTCGGGACTCCTGTGTCTGCTTCCTCACCGGATCGGAATTTCCCGCTTGTGCTGAACAGCGGTCGTATTCGCGATCAATGGCACACCATGACGCGAACCGGCTTGTCGGTAACGCTGAGCGCAAACGAGCTGGAGCCCTTCGTCGAAATTCATCCCGATGACGCCCGTGCGCGCAATATCGGCGATGGACACCTCGTCCGGCTGGAAACGGAACAGGGGCAAGCGGTTGCCCGCGCGCGCATCGCGCCCGGTCAGCGCCGTGGCTCGCTGTTCATGCCCATTCATTGGTCGGACATGAACAGCGCTGCCGGAGCAGTTGGGCGTCTCGTGCATCCGCTGACGGATCCGGTCTCCGGCCAGCCCGCATTCAAGAATACGAACGTGCGCCTCGGCCCGCTGGAGCCTGTATGGCATGCCTTCTTCCTGACCCGCACCGAGATCGCGACAGCCGGGTTCGGCTATTGGACGCGCCGCAGGATAGAGGCGGGGTATCTCTATGAACTGGCCGGGCTGTCTGATGGCGAGCGTTCTCCCGAAATGGATGCGCTGGCGGGCCCGCCGCTCGAGGGCGACGAAGTGATTGAAATGCGCGACGATACGCTCGGATCGCTCCGCACCGCTCGCTTGAATCAAGGCAGGCTGATGTCCTGCCTGATGCTGTCGGGAAACGGACGGCTCCCCTCGCGCGATTGGCTGGCAGGCTTGTTTGCGTCCGGTGTATTGGACGACGAAATGCGCCGGGCGCTTCTTTCCGGGCAATCCGCGAGCGGCAAGCCGCAAGGTCCCGTCGTCTGCGCCTGCATGGGCGTTCGTGCCGATACGATCGTCGATGCCATCGCCGAACACGCACTCACCAATGTGAAGGAAGTGGGCGAATGCACGGGCGCGGGAACGAATTGCGGATCGTGCCGGGCGGACATCCGAAAACTGATCGACGAACGGCAGAGAGAGGAAGCGGCATGAGCGCTATCCGTCGACGCGAAGCACAGGTTTCCTTTGTCGGCGCTGGACCCGGCGATCCCGAATTGCTGACGATCCGCGCCCTGCAAAGACTTCAGTCTGCGCGGGTGGTTTTACATGACGCTCTGGTGCCGCGGGAGATACTCGGCCTTGTCCCGCCGGATGTTCGCCTGATCAGTGTCGGCAAGCGCGCGGGAAGGCATTCCATGCCGCAGGATCGTATCAACACCCTGTTGGTCAGGCTGGCACGGCGAGGCCACCGTCTGGTCCGGCTCAAGGGCGGCGATCCCGCGATATTCGGACGCCTCGCGGAGGAGGTCTCGGCGCTGAAAGAGGCTGGCGTGAGCTATGAGGTCGTCCCCGGCATTACCGCGGCATCCGCCGCTGCCGCCGCTACCGGCATTTCTCTCACCCTGCGCGGCAAGGCGCGGCGTGTGCAGTTCGTGACGGGGCATGCGGAGGACGGCAGCGATTTCGATCCCGTCGCATCGGGCCTTTGCGACCCGCATGTCACCAGCGCGATTTACATGGCGCGCAAGGCAGCGCCGAAAATCCAGGCCGGACTGCTTTCCGCGGGGTGGTCCGGAGAAGCGCAGGCACTCATCGTCGGGAATGCAGGGCGCGCGGACGAGGTTCAGATACGCACAAGGCTGGATGCTCTTTCCCGGAGTTTGGCCGCGCTGCCGCGCGAGACGGCCGTCATTCTTCTCCTGGGGGCGGCTATTCGAGGGGAAACAAGAGAGCGGGCGAAGCCCCTGAACGTGCCGACAGCAGTCCATTGTCCGTTTGAGAATATGACCGTTCCCGGCCGGTCTCGTGTGAAAATCCCCTGAAATTAAGGGAACCGGACAGAGGCAACTGGTCTGCCGCCTGTCGACACCGCCGGCCCCTCACGCCAGCGCCTTGCGGAAGATCTCGATTGCGTTGTCGAAGAAATCTTCCAGGCGGCTTTTGAGGTCCGGCGACAGGGCGATCAGCTTGGCGCGTCCGTCGCTTGGATCGGGCAGTTCGACGATGAGCCCTTTGGCGACCGCGTTGTCGAGATACTTCTTCGCGGTCTGCGGGCTGAGATGGCGCATGAGAAGGAGGGCCTCCTGTTTACGCACCGGCGTTTCGGCGGCCCAGAGGCCGGTATAGAGGTCCGAATAGTTGATATCCAATATGTCCTTGTCCTGAAGGAAGCGGACCCATGAGCCGTCCATGGCGTTCAGGGCCTGGACGAATTTGTGGCGCTGCCGATGGCGTTCGTCCGGTTTTGCGGATCTCTTCATGTGTCACCTGCCGATATTTTCGCCTATATGCACACAAAACCGGCAATAAATAAACAGATAAAAATAGTTGTAATTTTAGAGGTAGTTTCGTATCGTCCGGACATCGCCTTTCCCGTCACGAGGAGCCCGGCCATGCCATCACACTCAACTTTCTGGCGTCATAGCGATGGCGCGATCCCCAACACGCTTGCGTTCTCCTATATCGCCGTCGCGCATGCCGCCGGCATCGCCCTGCTGGCGCTCGGTCATCCGGTCGCGTGGATCGCGGGCACGCTGCTTGTCGCCCATTCGCTGATCGTCGCGGCCTATCTGATCCACGATCTCGCGCATATGGCGATCTTCAGTAGCCGCAAGGTCACGCTCGCGGTCGGCGAAATGCTTTCATGGTTTTGCGGCGCGGCCTATGCGCCCATCGCCCGTATCGTGCGCATGCATATGCGCCATCATGTCGACCGCGCCGATCTGGCGCTCTTCGATCCGCGTGTCTTTCTGAAAACGGCGCCGGGCTGGCTTCGCCGCCTCGTCTACGCGCTGGAATGGTGTTACGTCCCGGCGGTCGAACTCATCATGCATTACCAGGTCGTGGCGCGGCCCTTCATCCGGAAGGAATTCGCATCGGAGCGGCCGCGCGTGATTTTCGTCGGCCTGACGCGCGTTGCGTTCTTCGTCTTCCTTTTCATGCTGAGCCCCTGGGCGCTGCTGGGTTACGCGGTCGCCTATATGATCTTCCTGACCGAGCTTTTCATCGCCGACGCCTATGCCCATGCCTATGAGTTCTTTCTCGTCGACAGTGCGAATGAAAAGGTCTCGCGCGAAGGCCGGGGCGGCGACGATTACGATCTGCACCACACTTATTCGAACCTGATTTCGGTCCGCCATCCCTGGCTCAATCTGCTCAACCTGAATTTCGGCTATCACTCCGTGCATCACGACGCGCCCACCATCCCCTGGTACAGGCTGCCGGAAGTGCATCGCCAGAGCTACCCGGCGGACGCGCCGCAGGTGCTGCCCTATAGCGAGCTGTGGCGTTCGTTCCGGGCCAATCGTCTCAAGCGCATCGAAGCGCTCGACGCAGGGTCCATCGGCGAAGGGCCCGGCCGCGCCGACGGGTTCCTCGGCGTCCATGGCGTCTCCTTCCTGACCGTCGTGTGAGAGGAAAGAGCGTGAGCGACGACGCGATGGAATTCGCCGGCAAAACGGTACTCGTGACGGGCGCGGTCACGGGTATCGGCCGGGCGGCGGCGGAAGCCTTCCTTCGGGAAGGCGCGACGGTCGGCGTCAATCATCCCGGTCAGCCGGCGCTATTCGCCGGGATGGCCGATGAACTGCGCGACCTCCCCGGCAAACTGGTCGAATGCGAAGCCGACGTTTGCGATGCGGCTGGCGTGCAGCGCATGGTCGACGGGTTGGCGAAAGCGACCGGCAGGCTCGACGTGCTCGTCAACAATGCGGGCATCTCGCAGGTGAAGCCCTTTCTCGAAACCACCGAGGACGACTGGAACAGGATCATCGATACCGATCTCAAATCCGTCTTTCTCTGTTGCCGCGCGGCGATCCCGCATATGCGCGCGCAAGGCGGCGCGATCGTCAATATCGCATCGGAACTGGCGCTCAGCGGGCGCGCGCATTTCGCGCCCTATACGGCGGCGAAGGGTGGGGTCATCAGCCTGACGCGCTCTCTGGCGCGCGAATTTGCGCCGTCGATCCGCGTCAACGCCGTGGCGCCCGGTCCGACGCATACGCCCATGCTCGAAAAGGAAGCGCAGGTGCCCGGTCATGAGGAGGATGTGAACGAGATTCCGCTGGGCCGTTATGCCGACCCTTCCGAGATTGCCCAGAGCATTCTCTTTCTGGCCTCGTCGCGGGCGAGTTTCTTCTGCGGCGATGTCGTCAGCCCCAATGGCGGCGCGGTGATGCGCTGAAGGCGAGAGTTGAAATGATCGAAACGGAATATGCCCATCGGCGGATCGACCTCATGTCCTGGACGACCTATCGGGACCGGCTGAAAGACGATCCGATCATCTTCCTGCCGGCCGGCGCCCTCGAACAGCATGGGCCGCATCTGCCGATGGGCTGCGACGCCATTCTCTCCGCCGCCATGGCGGCGCGGGCGGCCGAGGCACTGGACGGGCTGCAGCTGCCGGGGTTGCGCTATGGCTACAAGTCGCAGTCCCGCAGTGGCGGCGGACAGCTCTTCCCCGGCACGACGAGCCTGGACGGCGCGACGCTGACGGCGATGCTGCGCGACATTCTGCGCGAACTGGCGCGGCACGGCGCGCGCCGCGTCGTCGTCGTCAACGGTCATGTGGAGAACCAGTGGTTCCTGACGGAGGGCATCGACCTCGCCTTGCGGGACCTTGCGCGGTCGCAGGAGGAGATGCGGGTCGTGCGCTGCGAGTACTGGAACTACACGCCGCAAGCCGTTCTGGAGAGCATGTTCGAAGGTGCCTTTCCGGGCGTCGATCTGGAGCATGCGGCGCTTCTCGAAACATCCATGATGCTCGCCTTGCAGCCGCACCTGGTCGATCTCGACGCACTGCCGGAGGATGCTACGGGGGCCTTTCCCGGACATGACGTCTATCCGCAGACCGGCGAGGGCGTGCCGTCATCCGGCGTATTGGCGCCCGCCCGCGCGGCCTCGGCCGAAAAGGGCAGGACATTGATCGAGAGTACCGTGGCGGAAATGGCCGCCGCCCTGCGCCGGGAATTCGCGATCTAGGGCGGACGCGCTCTGAGATGGCGGGCTGAAAACCCTCTCCGGGGCTGCCGGGCCCCGATCCCTTTTCTCTTCCTCTGCATGACTTGCCAGCGGCGCGGAACTTATATAAAAATGCAAATCATTCGCAATTAACTGGGGCAAGTGATGTCGGGCGGGGGCGCTTGGTTATCCGCGCACAGGGCGACGGAGCATGCATCGGCATGTGCCGATCCCCGCGTCGGAACTGTTTTCATATCCGGTGACGGGCTGCCGGCTTGCCTTTCGAAGGAGACAGGGTGCGATGACGGCGTGGCGTGATCGTGTCGCACAGTTGTTCGTGAACCATCATCGCCGTCTCGAGGCGATGGTGACGCGGCGTGTCCATAACCGGGAGGTGGCGTCCGAGCTGGTGCAGGATGTGTTTTCGCGCGTGTTCAAGAGCGGCAGCCGCGGCTCGCTCGATGCCGATACCAAGGTCTTGTACGCGGCGGCGCGCAATGCGGCGACCGAGCATTTGCGGACGGAATGGCGTCGAGACCGGATCATGGACCGGATCCAGCCCCAGCAACTCGCCTGCGAGACGCCGACGCCCGAACAGGTGTTCGAAGGACGCTCGGAGCTGGAAGCGTTGAATGGAGCGCTGGAGGAACTCAGTACCCGCTGCCGGGAGATTTTCATTCTCCACCGGGTGGAGGGGGTGCCGAATGCCGAAATCGCCGCGCGCTTCGACATTTCCGTCAGCGCGGTGGAAAAGCATATCGCCCGGGCCTTGCGCCATTGCCAGGCGAGCCTTTCGGCCTATCGGGATCGTATGTAATCCTGTTTTGTACATTATATGTGTGGATATCGCTTCGCCGTCCGTTTAACAGGACAGGAGACCGACAGGTCCACGCGGTGCGTACAGGCGCATGTGCTCAATGCCGAACGGGTAGCAGATGGGTGTCGAGAGCCGGCCGACGGAAAAACAGAAAGACGATGCGGCGCTCTGGCTGGCCAAGCGGGCAGGCGGCTCCATGTCGCGGACGGAAGCGCGCGCTTTCGACGAATGGCTGAATAGGGATGCCGGAAACCGGCTGGCCTTCGACGAAATGCGCGTTCTCTGGGCGCAGTTGGAGGCGCCTGCCGAGGTGACGGCCAGCCACTATCCGCTGCGCGGCGCTTTTCAGCGTTTTTTCTGGTCCGTGCGGACATGGGCCGCCGCCCCCGCCGCGCTTGCAATGGTTCTGCTGTCGATCTGGGTCGTGAATCCCGAGATGCTGACGGACTGGGGGGCGGATATCGCATCGGGCCACAAATCGGTCACCGAAGTGAATTTGCCCGACGGCTCGTCGGCCTGGATAGGCGCGGACACCGCCCTTGCGCTTCATTTCAGCGAAACGGAACGGCGCGTGGATATCCTGCATGGCGAGGCCTTCTTCGATGTGCGGCATGGCGGGTCCCCCGCCTTCGTCGTGGAGGCCGAGGGCGGCAGGGTTCGTGTCGTGGGAACCCGGTTCAACGTCAATACGCTGGGCGACACGATGCATGTCGTCGTGCAGAAGGGGCGCGTGGAGGTCACCGGAAAAAAGGACTCCGAGCCCAGGATTCTCGTGCCGGGCGATCTCGTCTCCGTGAGGGAGGGGCATGCGGGCCCGGTGAAAGCCGCGAATATCGACGACGAACTCGCATGGATGTCGGGGCGTCTCGTCGTGAGGGATCGTCCGGTAAGAGAAGTGGCCGGGATATTGTCGCGGCAGGAGCCCGGCTGGATCGTCGTCGGCGATCGGCTCGGTGTGGAAACCGTATCGGGCACCTTTCCGCTCGATGACATTGATGCGGCATTGAACACGATTGCCGCCGCCACGGGCGGCGAAATCATACATGCGACACCCTGGGTGACGGTCGTCTACTGACCCCTCTTCGCGGCCGAACCGCACATCTCCGGAAAATTTCATCCTGCAAGTGAGGATCACTCTCATTCGCGCATTTTACTCGGTGAAAGGTCGAGGACGACCGCCTTGGCCAGTAGTAAAAAAGGGGTGATTTTCGATGTCGGGGACTGAAACCGGAAGACGTTGTCTTGCTGCATATCTGATGGGCGGGACGGCGCTCGCATTGTCCGCCCTGTTCGTGTCTTCCCCGGCTTCGGCACAAGAAGTTCCCGCCGCCAGCGAAGTCCGGCGTTATGCCTTCGACATAGACGCAAAGCCCCTGGCCGAGGCGATCGCCGATGTCGGCGCCGTATCGGGATGGCGTATCGCCTATTCCTTCGAGCTGCCGGAAAATACGGTGAGCGGCGGCCTGCGCGGCAACTTTACCGTGGAAGAAGCGATGCGCCGCCTGCTGTCGGGCACCGGCGTGACCTACCGGGTAAGCGGTGCGCAATCCATCGTGCTCGACCGGATGCCGGTCGCCGACGATGACGCCCTGATGCTGGATGCGATCGATATCACGGCCGTGCCGGTGCAGAATCCGGCGGATCTCAACTACGAATCCTCCAGCTCCGTCGTCTACATTCCTCAGGAGGAGATTCAACGCTTTCGGGGCACGTCGGTCGGCGATTTCCTGAAAGGCCAGCCCGGCGTGATGACGGGCGACAATCGCAATAGCGGCGCCATCGACATCAATATTCGCGGCATGCAGGGGCAGGGGCGCGTGCCCGTCGTCATCGACGGGTCCGTCCAGCAGAATACGGTTTATCGCGGATATTCGGGCGTCGCCTCGCGCAACTATATCGATCCCGACCTGATAGGCGGTGTGGTTATCGAGAAAGGCCCGAGCTCGGGCGTCTACGGCACCGGCGCCACCGGCGGTGTCGCCGTGATGCGCACCTTGCGGGCGGACGACATCGTAAAGTCCGGCAATAGCTGGGGCGCGCGCATCCGGGGCGGGTTGATGGGCAATACGAGCGAGCCACCGCCGCCCTACACAACCGGCGGTTATTACGGGTCGGGGAGCTACCCTTACGGCGGCCTGCCGAGCGATCTGGGGGCGCCCACCGGCATGAACCGGCCCGCCTTCCTGGAGCCGACGGCCGGTTTCGGCAGCGCTGCCATCGCCTACAAATCAGACCGGATAGATCTGCTTGGGGCCTATGTGCGCCGCAAGCAGGGCAACTATCACGCCGGAACGAAGGGCGATACGCCCACACCCATCATCCGGGACACCGGCTCTGGATACACTGTCGGTTTCGAGGGGCTGAACCGCTTCCGCGCGGGCGAAGAGGTTCTGAATACCTCGATGGAAAACACCTCCTACCTCATCAAGGGGGAGTTCCGTCCCTGGGCAGATCAAAGCCTCACGCTTTCCTACCGCCGGTATGAAAGCGAGTTCGGCGAGCTGATGCCCTCCGTCATCATTCGAGGAGAAGGCGCATTGCAGGCGCCGCTTTCCGAAGTCACGGTCGACACCTATACGGCGAACTACAACTGGAATCCGGCCGACAGCGATCTTTTCGATCTGACCGCCGAAGTCTGGCGTACACGGACGGAAACGCAGATCCGGACGCCTTACCGTTTCTTCGGCTTCGACTTCGGTCAGGGCTACTGGGATGTGGCGAAGCGCTGGGGCGGCACAATCTACAACCGGACGAAACTCGATACCGGTGTCGGCGATTTCACTTTCGACTATGGCGGCTCCTATACGGCCGGCACCATCGAGCCGCCCGAGGATGTCGCGAGCAAGGATCCTGGCGCAGGGGGTATTCTTGAGGCGCGATATGCACGCCGCGAAGAGGGGAGCGCCTTCCTCTCCGGCGAGTGGAAACCCTTCGACTGGCTCAAGCTGGAATCGGCTGTTCGCTACACGGCGGCGCATTCCCGCGATAACCGCCCCTCTTCCGGCGGGGTCGTGCATAACGAGCAGACCAATGCCGGCTTCGCGCCGATCTATGCGATCACCGTGGAACCGCTCGACGGGTTCCAGGTCTACGGGCGTTACGCGGAAGCGATCCGTCTGCCGAGTATCTTCGAGACGTCCGGCGGCTGGTCCCAGACCCCCGATCCCGATCTCGACCTGAAGGCGGAACGGGCGCAGGATTGGGAGTTCGGCGTCAACTATCTCAAGAACGGCGCGTTCCTTCAGGGCGATGCCCTGCGCGGAAAGTTCGCTTACTTCAACAACTACGTGAAGGACTATCTGACGCGCAGCATCAACACCTGGGGCGGTTTCGGCGGCGCACGCATTCGCAACATGGAACATGCCTGGTTCGAAGGGTTCGAGGCGGAACTGAACTATGACGCAGGCGTGGTCTTCACCGGCATGTCGGCAACGCTCCACACCTATGCGGAGTTCTGCCGGCAGAAGGAGGAGTGCTGGAGCGGCGGCGTGAAGAACGGCTATGCGCAGATGCACTTGCCGCCCGAATGGACGGCGGATGCCACCCTGGGAACGCGCCTCTTCGATGAAACGCTGACGCTCGGCGGACGCGTGACCTATGTCGGCGACCGCCCGGCATCCTCATCCAACAGGGATAGCGGCGGCTATACCACGCTGGCCATATGGGATCATTACACGCTGGTGGATTTCTTCGCGACCTACGAAGTGAACGAGAATCTCAGCCTGGATGTGAACGTCGACAACGTGCTGGACGCCTACTACATGGATGCGCTCAATACCGGCCTCATGCCCTCGCCGGGAAGAACCTTCCGCGCATCCTTCACCTACAATTTCTGATCCGTCGCGGCCGAGGCCATGTCTCGCCAGACAGATTTGTACAAGGAGTTTTTCAATGGAGATCGAGGATGTGCGCGGCCGGGAAGGACGATGGCAGCGCCTGAGAGCTTCGACGCATGAGGCGCATGAACAACTGGACAAGGCGATCATGGCGTCGGAGCCGTTCGCCGACCGCGACCGATATGGCTGCTTCCTCCGGATGCAATATATCCTTCATCGCGATGTCGACGCGCTTTATCTCGACCCCGTCCTGGGCGGTTTGCTGCCCGATCTGGCCGACCGGCGCAGGCTGGGTCTGATCGAGAAGGATTTCGAGGATTTGGGGCTCGCATTGCCGTCGCCCGAAAAGGCGCCGCTCTTCGGCGCGAGCGCGGATGTGCCGCGTGCGGCGGGCTGGCTCTATGTCGTGGAAGGATCGAACCTTGGTGCAGCTTTTCTTCTCAAGGGCGTCGCGAAGATCGGGCTTTCCGAAAACAACGGCGCGCGTCATCTGGCGGGGCATCCCGACGGGCGCGGGCTCCACTGGCGCCGCTTCACGGCAGCTATCGACGGGCTCGAATTCGGGGAGGTCGAGGACGAGAGAATGCTGCAAGGCGCGGATGAGGCATTTGCGCGGGTGCGCGAGATAGCACAAGAGGTCTTCGCATGAGAGCGGTGGGTCGATTCGTTCCGCACATACTGATCCTGTGCGGGTTTCTCTTCATATCGGCAATCGGCTCGTCGGCCGGTGCGCAGGAGGCGCCGGTGAAGCCGGCGGACGAAGCGCCCCTGGCGGAAGGGCTGAATGCGGAGACGATGTCGGAGGCCGCGCCCGATAGCCCGTCCCTGGATACGGACGCGGACGAAGCCGAAGCGCCGGACGCCGAAGCGCAATCGGCCGAAGGGCAGGACGCCGAGGAGGAAGCGGAGGAAGATACCGGCCTCCCGCACGACCTGTCGCCCTGGGGCATGTTCCTGTCGGCGGACTGGGTCGTGAAGGCCGTCATCATCGGTCTCGTCTTCGCATCCGTGGTGACCTGGACCGTCTTCCTGGCCAAGAGCGCCGAGATCCTCATTGCGGAGCTTAGGGCGGGCCGGGCGAGCGACGAGGTGCTTGGCGCCGCCGGTCTTTCAGACGCGGTGGGTCTGCTTCAGGATCGATCCGGCCCTGTGGCGGACATGGTTCGCGCAGCCGACAAGGAGGTCTCTCTCTCCGCGGCGGCGCTCGACGGCGCCGGCGGCGAGGGTCTGAAAGAGCGTGTGACGTCCAGATTGCTGAGGATCGAAGCCGGCGCAGGCAAGCGGCTGAACAAGGGAACGGGCGTTTTGGCGACCATCGGGTCCACCGCGCCCTTCGTCGGTCTGTTCGGAACGGTGTGGGGCATCATGAACAGCTTCATCGGCATTTCCGAATCCCAGACGACCAACCTCGCCGTCGTGGCCCCCGGCATTGCCGAAGCCCTGCTCGCAACGGCCATCGGCCTCGTCGCCGCCATTCCGGCCGTCGTGATCTACAACATGTTTGCGCGCTGGATCGCCAGTTACCGTCACGGGCTCGCAGACGCCGCCGCGGGCGTCGAACAGCTTGTGAGCCGGGATATCGACTTCCGGTCGGCCGGCATGAGTGCGACGGCTCCCAAATCCCTTTCGGCTGTTTGAGAGATGGCGATGCGCAGCCGCGACGATATCGACCGCCTGGAAGAGGCGCATGAGATCAACGTCACGCCTTTCATCGACGTGATGCTCGTGCTGCTCATCATTTTCATGGTGGCCGCTCCCCTGGCGACGGTCGATATGCCGGTCGATTTGCCGGCCTCCTCGGCCGAGCGGAAAGAGCGTCCGAAGAAACCCGTTTATCTCAGCCTCGATGGCGGCAAGAGCGTCGCCCTGGGGAACGAGCCGGTGGAACGCGATGCGCTTCCCGCCGCGCTCGCCAAGGCGACGGATGGCGACACGGATCGCCGGATCTTTCTGCGGGCGGACAAACAGGTGGAATACGGTGCCGTCATGGACCTCCTCAATCTGCTGCGGGACAATGGCTATCTGAAAGTCGCGCTGGTCGGTCTCGAAGGTGCGGCGGCGGCGCCATGAGGCGGTGGCGGGAAAGCGGCGGACGATCGGGCCTTGTGCTGTGGGCGTCCGCGTCGATCATGGCGCTCGGCGCGCATCTGGGACTTGCCTGGTGGATCCTGCACGAACCGGACGCGGCGATGCATACGCTTCCCGCCGACGCGATGATGGTCGAACTCGCGGCGGAAAGGATGGCGCCGACGAACGAGACCAGAGCCGATCTCGCACCCGACCTTCTGGAAATGCAGGCCGCCGCGCCGTCGAAGAAGCAGGAAGCGGAAAAGCCGGAACCGGTCGAAAAGCCGATGCCCGAGCCCGATCGCGAACCGGAACCCGAAACCGAAAAGAAGGTCGACAAGGCCGAGGTGGCCATTCCCTCCAGGCGTCCGGAGCCGGTTCGCAGAAGCGAAGAGGCGCAGGAAGCGCAGGCGGATTCGCGCGCCGCGCCGGCCCCGCGGACATCCGCCCCAAGCAAGGTGGAGGCGCCCCGCGCCGACAGGCTGGCCGCGCCGCAGGCCGTGCGAGGCGTAAGGGTGCCGAACGACGTCAAGGTGACCTGGCAGGCGCGGCTTGGCGCGCATCTGGCGCGTTACAAGCGCTACCCCTCCGACGCGAGAGCGAACGACGAAACCGGCATCGTCTATATGCGCATGTTCATCGAGCGCGACGGCGCCGTTTCCGCTGCCTCGGTCTACCGCTCGTCCGGTTATGCCGCGCTCGACCGTGCCGCCATGGTGCTGGTCGAGGAAGCATCGCCGGTACCGCCGCCGCCGGAAGGAATGGAAGGCGATATCGTGGTGCCGCTCAGATACAATCTGGAAGGAAGGTGAGGCGCGCCTTCCCTTGACCTTTTCCCTGGAAGAGGGGCCGGGGCCGTCAGCTTCCGCCAAGTGCCGATTTCGATGCCGCTTCCACCTTGTCGCGGGGCATCAGCATCAGCGTCGAACTGGCCTTGGCGAGGATATTGCCTTCGGTATCGACGAGGCGGCCCTCGAAAAAGCAGGTGCGACGTCCCTTGCGTTCCACCCAGCCTTCAGCGATCACCCGGCCCGGGCGCGCGGGCGCAAAGAAGCTGACCTTGAGTTCCAGCGACATCGGCACGATGCCGTCGCCCACCATGCCGATACAGGCATGCGCCATGGCCGCGTCGATCCAGCCGGTCACGAACCCGCCCTGGACGACGCCGCCCGAATGGCACATATGCGGCCCCGCCTCATACTCGATGCGGGCCCGTCCTTCCGGCGTCATTTCGATAATGCGGACAAAACCAAGGCTGTGACCCAGCCCGTCCTCGGCGGACGACTCCAATGCAGACATTTTGTTCTCCTGACCGCCTTTCTGAGAGACGGTTTTGATCGTTGGGTGAGACGAATGGACAGATATGTAGCCCATGAAGAGGCGCTCTGGCGAGCCTGCCGTAGGGTCGGGCGAGGGGGACGACGGTCGGATTGGCGCAAATCGGAAAACGCGTCATGCTGACGGCGCAAGACGGCGTCGAGCCGGACTGAAATGCACAGAACAAGAAGAAGCGCTAGGGAGGAGCACTCATGAAACTCGATGAATCCGTATCCGCTGTCGTAACCGGTGGCGCATCCGGTCTCGGCAAGGCCACCGTGACGGCGCTGCGCGAGAAGGGCGTGAGGGTCGCCATTTTCGATCTCAACAAGGAAAACGGCGAGAGGGTGGCGAAGGACCTCGGGGCTCTTTTCTGCGAGGTCAATGTGATGGACGAAGAAGCTGTCGATGCCGCCTTCGCCAAAGCGCGCACCGCCAACGGGCAGGAGCGTATTCTCGTGAATTGCGCCGGCGGCGGGCGCGGCGGCAAGACCATCGCGCGTGACAAGAAGACCGGTGAAATCATTCCCTTCAAGATTTCCGACTTCGAGTATGTGCTGGGTCTCAACACCGTCGGCACCTTTCGCTGCATCGTGAAGAGCGCAGCTGGCATGGCGACGCTCGACCCGCTGGAAAACGGCGAGCGCGGAGCCATCGTGAATACAGGCTCCGTCGCAGCCGAGGACGGGCAGATCGGGCAGGTGGCCTATTCCGCGGCCAAGGCGGCGATCAAGGGGATGACGCTGACGATAGCGCGTGACCTCTCGCGCGAAGGCATCCGGATCAACACGATCCTCCCCGGCATCATGGCGACGCCGCCCATGCTGGGCGTGAAGGACCGCGCACCGCAGATTTTCGATAACCTCGCCGCGTCGGTTCCCTTTCCGCCGCGCCTGGGCGATCCGTCGGAATATGCCGACCTTGCACTCACCATGCTGCGCAACGGCTATTTCAACGGCGAGACGGTCCGCCTCGACGGCGCCATCCGCATGCCGCCAAGGTGAGAACGACGGGCGACGGGTATCGTCCGCAACAGGCCCCGGTGTACCGGGCTCAGAAATAGCGTCGGAGCTGCAGATAGACCCGTGTCGGCTGCTCGGCATAGGGTGCGCCGGCGCCGGTGACCGGCAGTCCGCCGAATTCGGTGTCGGCCGGGCCGATGGGAAGCTGCGCCCCGGCAATGAGGTTAAGATTGTCCTCAAGCGACCATGTCGCTTCGCCGAGCGCGTAAAAGCTGCCATCGTTGAGATTGGCGATCAGCGTCGGCGCGATCTCCAGAAGCGGCGTCCATTGCAGCGTACCGCCGAGCGAAAGATAGTCGCGGCCCGTATTGAACACCTGCCCGCGCAGCAGACGGTCGGTGAGCGGGGCGGGCAGGCCGGTGACCGAATAGTGCCGGTCGTCGAGCCCGAAGCCGTTGCGGTAATATTCGGCAAACGCGGTGGCGTCGCGCCCGGCGAGGGTGAAGGCATCGCTGATATTCGCCAGCGCGGAGACATAGGTCCGGTCGTCATTCACATGGGTCGGTACAAGTTCCGCGTTCCATGTGGCACCGCCGAGCGCGCCGCTCACACCCAACGCCGCGACGGTATCGCCATGATCCTGCGCGGCCAGAAAGCTGGTGCGCCACGGCCCGAGGGCGGTGTGGAACAAAAGCGCGAAGGAACTGGCATCGAGCGTCGGATCGTCGCCCCTTCGCGGCGGACGGGGCACGGCGACGAATTGCAGGTCCGATCCGTCGTCGAAGAGATATTGCGTATAGAGCATGTCCGCGCCCGGCTTGTATTCCGTATCCGTCGCATCGGGCGAGAACGGGTCGAACAGGTCCATCGGGTGAAAGACAAGACCGGACCCCCATGTCAGGGCCTGCCGGCCCGCGCGCATGACGATATGCGCCCCGGTATAGCCGATGGACAGCCGGTCTATGCGTTGCGTGAGCGTGAAGCTGTTCCCGTCGATGGTGGTGTCGGTCAGATCCCACCACGTCCGCGGCGGCGCGTCGGGAAACAGGGCAAGCGCTTTTTGCCGCGCGGCAAGGAGCGGCGTGTCGCCGGTGACGGCACCGAGCTGATACTGGAAAGCGAAGCGCCATGAGCCCCGGCGCGGTTCCCAGGTCACCCGCAGATTGCCGAGCACATCGTTGCGGTCGCGCTGGCCCAGCAGGGCGGAAACGCTTCGGTCGCTCTCATGCGCAAACACATCCTGCAGTTCCAGCCGGCCATGCACCGGCGCGGCGTGGCCGGGCGCGGCCTGGAGCGCAAGCAAGGAGGCAAGGAGAATGAGGCCGCGGGGGTTCATATTGGCTCAGCCTGCCATCTCGAGTGTGCGGCGTTCGTCCGAAGCGACGCGGCCGTCTGCAATGACGATATGGCGGCGCGTGCGCGAGATGACGCGGTCGTCATGCGTCGCCATCAGGAATGTGACGCCATAACGTTCGTTGAGCCGGGACATCAATGCGATGAGGTCTTCCGCCGTCTGGGTGTCGAGATTGGCGGTGGGCTCGTCGGCCAGCACGATGGACGGACGGCTCGCCAATGCGCGCGCCACGGCGACGCGCTGCTGCTGGCCGCCGGAAAGGCGAGACGGACGCCGGTTCTCCATGCTCTCCAGCCCGACCTGTTGAAGCATCTCCTTTGCGCGCTCCCGCCGCTCCGCCGCCGGAACATCCATGAGCTGCAGCGTGAATTCGACATTCTCCACAGCCGAGAGAACGGGAATGAGATTATAGGCCTGGAAGACGAAGCCGATCTTGCGCAGGCGAAGGTCGGCGAGGTCCTCATTGTCGAGCGCTGTGAGATCCTGCCCGTCAATGCTGATCGTCCCGTCTGTGGGGCGGTCGAGCCCGCCGACGATATTGAGAAGCGTCGTCTTGCCCGACCCGGACGGACCGGCCAGCGAGGCGAAGTCGCCCTGTTCGATGGCAAGGTCGACGCCGCGCAGCGCCGGCACGTCTATCGAGCCCTGACGGTAATGCTTGGTGATGCCCTTGCAGTCGACGATGGCGGTCATGGCTCTTTCCCTCTTTCCTAAAAGCGTCCCATGGCTTCGACGGGGCTCACCCGCGAGGCGCGGCGCGCGGGCCAGAGCGTGGCGACCACGCCAAGCGTCCAGACAATCAGGCTGTAAAGTACGAAATCGCCCGCATCGACCTTCGGGTAAAGAATGTGGCCCGCGCCGACCAGTTCCGCGCCCCGCCCCAGAAAGCCGAGATCGATCCCGTTGGGAAAGGCCTGAACCGACAGCACGGACAACGCGATGCCCATGCCGACCCCCACGCCGATCAGCATGGCGGATTCGAGCGTGACTTCCATCAGCACCAGGCGCGGCCGCATGCCGAGCGCCTGCAACAGGCCGAATTCGCGGATGCGCTCGAAGACGGCCATGAGCTGCGTGTTGACGATGCCAATGGCCATCAGCGCGAACATGATCCAGAGCCACATCAGAATGAATTCGTTGAAGAAGGTGCTGACCGCATAGGAAAGCGGTGCCAGCGTTTTCCAGCTTTGAATGTCGAGGCCGGGCGACGACGCTTTCATTCGCGCGAGGACATCGGCAATGTCGCGATCATCAGGCGTCACGAAGGCGATCTCGGTGATGTCGGTGCCGATGCCGGTCAAGGCCTGCGCGGTTTTGAGGCCTGTGAAAGCGAACTGGTCTTCGGTCTGTTGCGGGGCCGCGTAGAGTCCGACGACCTGAAAGGCGCGCTCGGCGAGTTTGCCGTTCTCGTCCTGCGCCATCACGACCACGCGCTTGCCGATGCGCGTCTTCAGGCGGCGGGCGAGGTTTCGCCCGAGCACGATGCCCGTATCCGCCGGTCCGTCGAGATAGCGCCCGTCGCCCACCCGGTCCGGCAGCACGGACAGGCGGCGCTCCCGCGCGGGATCGGTGCCGACCAGCGTCATGGGCAGGGTCTTGTATTCGCTCTGCACGATGGCGGCGACACGCAGCCGCTGCGTATAGGCCGTGACGGCGGGCGAGGCGAGAATGCTTTCAAGTTCGCCGCCCGGCTGCGCCGTGCGATGGGCGACCGTGGGATCGTCCAGATAGCCCGTGGCGTGGATCTGCCCTTCGCCGGTCATCAGTTTCAGCGTCGTGTCGCGGCTCGATACGGACCATGCCTTGAGCAGCACCGAGAAGGTGAGGATGGACCAGAGCCCGACACTGACCACAAGCACGGTGATGATCGTGCGCCGCGGATTGCGCCAGAGATTGCGCCAGGCGAGCGGCAGGAGAAGGCGGAGCCGGTCCATCATGCAGACCTCATCGCGGTGACGGGTTCAAGGCGCCTGACGCGGGCATAGGGAATGAGACCGGCAATCGCGACGGAAACCAGAATGGCGAGCGGACCCGCCGTTGCGCTCAGCAGGCTGAGTTGCGGATAAAGCGTGGAAGGCATGTTCCATTGGGAAAACAGCGCTTCCGCGCCGGGAAAGGGAATGCCCTGCCTTGTCGCCCATGCGGTGATCGCCGAGCCGGCGGCGATGCCGATGACCGCGCCGGTGCCGGCGAGAAACAGGAGTTCGAGCCAGACCATGCGTCCGATCTGCCGCGGCTTCATGCCGATCGCCATCAGCATGCCGAACTCGCGGGTACGCTCCAGGACCGACATCAGCAGCGTGTTGAGAATGATGAAAACGACGATGATGACCAGGCTCACATAGAGCAGCGCGGAGAAACTGCCGTCGAGAAGGATCGCATCGTGAAGCGCCGGCTGAAGTTGGGTCCAGTCCCGCGCCACGAGATCGTGTTTGCGGGCGATCCGCGCGAGCGAGGGGATCGCGGCATTGATGTCGGAGAGCCTTTCGCCGCTGACGGCGATCAGGTTGACGCTGCCGCTCATTGCAAAATCCTGTTGGAAGCGGGCCAGCGGCATTTCCACCACCTGACGGTCGAGATCGGGGGAGCCGGTGGAGAAGATGCCTGCGACCTTGAGGATGTTGGCGGCGATGGAGCCGTCCTGTGCCGAGCCCAGCATGGTCAGGCTGTCGCCGGGTTTGAGTTTGAGATTGCGGGCAAGGCCTGCGCCGACTACCACCGCGTTTTCGTCGCCGGGCTGGAGATAGCGGCCCGCGGTGACGGTGGAGCCGAGATTGGAAACCTTCGCCTCGCTTGCCGGGTCGATGCCGATGATCGCCGCGCCATAGCTTTGCGGGCCGTTGGAGAGGATCGCATAGCTCGCCGCGCGCGGCGTGGCGGCGGTTACACCCGGGAGAGCGACCAGATCGGCGATCAGCGGGCCATAGTCAGGAATCGATTTGCGAATATCCGGATCGTCTGCATAGCCGGGCGGTTGCAATTGCGCGAAGCCGTCCATGAGCTTCAGCACGCTTTCCTTCATCGTACCATAGGCGCCCTGCTGCAGCGCCAGCAGGAACACGGTGATGGTGCCTGCAATCGCGATCGAACCCAGGCTCAGCGCGGTTCGATGCGGCTGCCGCCAGATATTCCGCCATGCAAGCCCGACGAGCATGAAATCAGTTCCTCGGATTTTGCAGGTTGGAGAGCGTGAAGAGATAGCCGGGCATGGAACCGTTGAACGTCGCGGTCTTCGTTTCGATGCGGGTCCATTTGCCGTCCTGGTTTTCCGGGCGCATGGTCATCACGACGGGGTAGTCGCGGCCGCCGACCGTGGAAACCTTCTCCGTCGTCATGACCCGCACCGGCTTCATGTCCTGGTCGTAATAGGTCTCGCCCAGCATGATGCCGTCGTCGCGGACCCTGACCGTCCGCTTGCCCCATACGACGGGCGCGCCGGGTTTGGGGGTGGCGTCGATGGAATAGACCGTGTGCGGTCCGTCCTTGGTCGAACCGGTCAGCTTGTGCGTGTATTTGGTCAGAAGGTCGTTGGCCTTGGACAGGTCGTTATAGGAGAAGTCCGACCCCATCCAGGATTGCGCCAGCATGGAAGCCGGCAGCTTGATGACCTGATTGAGTTTGGGATTGAAAACCCAGGTCTCATCGCCCTTTTTGAGCGTGGCATTGCCCGCGTCCTTGGCGGGTGCCGTGAAACGTACCAATGCGTCGTCGTCGCCTTGCGTCCATGTCTTCATTTCCATGGACCGCTCCCAGTCGGGCCGGTGCACTGTCATGGTCATGTCGGTCTGCGAACTGTCGGCCCGCCAGTTGTCGAAGGCGGCGCGCAAAAGCGCATCGGGGTCCGGGGCGGTCGTGTCGGCGGCCGCGGGGGCGGTCATGGCGGCGGCGACCAGAAGGACGAAAACGGCTTTCCGGATCATTGTGCTTTCCTCGTGTCGGTGCCGATGCCGTCGAACAGGGAGCCAAGAAAGGCGCGGCACCAGGCTTGCGGGTCGAAGCTCCTGTCCAGCCAGTAGTGGAGGGCGAGATTGTCCACGGCGCCGATCAGCATGCCGGCGGTCGCCTCGACATCGATATCCTGCCGGATCGCGCCTTCCGCCTGCGCCTCTCGAATGAGACCGGCAAGCTCCGCCCGGTAGGAGGCGTAGAGATTTTTCATCGCGTCGGAAAAGCGGTCGCGCGTAGCCGGCTTGGCGGCGGCCGCCCAGACTTCCAGCGAGACAGGGTAGAGCGCCAGATGCTCCAGCAAAGCGCCGATGGAGGCGTCGGCGAAGGCCATGATGCGTTCACGCGCGTCTTTGTAGTCGCCCATGCGCTCCATGGCCGAAACCATGATGAGCTGCTGAAACCACTCGAAAACGCCGAAGAAGAGATCTTCCTTGTTCTTGAAATAGTCGTAGAGCGAGCCCTTGCTGATCCCGGCGGCGGCGGCGACCGCCTCCATGGAGGTGGAATCATAGCCCTCCCGGGCAAAACAGGCGGAGGCGGCTTCCAGAATTTTCTGACGCTTGGCGTCGCGATCGACGATACGGGCCATGGGTTCACTCATTTATGACCGACTGGTCGGTCATTTATAGTCCGGCCGCTTCTCATTGGCAAGTCCGGATGCGACCGGGGTGCCGTGCGCCGGCCGCGTCCGATCCGGTAAAGGCGCTGTTAACTACGATCCTCCTAGGCTGGCCATAGTCGAAACAGCGGCCATGGGCTGAAAATACGATGCGTCATTTGCTTCGCCTGAAGGCGGCCCGCGCACTCTCCGTCCTCTTCCTGTCTGCCGCCTTCCTGTCAGGTGTTTCGGCATCCGCCGCGATGGCGCAGCAAAGCGCGGCGGAGAGCGATCCGGTAGCGGCCTCGCCGCTCTCGCCTTTGCCCAATGCCTCTCCCCGTCAGACCTTTTCGAGCTTTACCCGGCTCACCGACGATGTGGAAAAATCCCTTCTGGCGGCCATCGAACGGGCGGAGGAGAACAATGCCATTTTCGATACCGAGGAAGTCTCCGCGCTGAAGAAGCAGGCGCTGGCCGCTCTGATGAAGGCCACGACCACGCTCGACCTGTCATCCGTGGCGCCCGCCAGCCGCCGCTCGGTGGGGATCAGCTCGGTTCTTCTCCTCAAGGAAATTCTGGACCGCCTCCCCGAACCGGACCTAGCCGCTATCCCCGGCAGGGCGGAGGTGGCCGCCGGCAAGGCCGATCATGGTTGGGTTCTTCCGGGCACCGAAATAAGGATGGTCCGCGTCGAGGGGGCGGATGGCAGTCCCGATTATCTCTTCTCGGAAGACACGGTACGGCGCTTGCCGGAGTTTTACGCGCTTGTCCGCGATATGCCCGAACGCTCCGGCGGAGCGATGGACTTCTATCAGGATTTCGTTCTGGGGCCGGGCCTTTCCATGCCGGTGGAGTTCTACCGCTACGTGCTGGAGCTGCCGGACTGGATGCGGTCGAGTTTCAATGAGCAGGCGGTCTGGCAATGGATGGCATTTGCGTTCATGACCGTGCTCCTCGCCCTTGCCGTGTTTGTGCTGTTGCGCTGGGAGGGGCGGCGTGTCCAGCCGGTCAATCCGGTCGTCCGTTCGCTGGAGCGTATGATCGCGCCTCTTCTGATCACGGGCCTGCTGGAATTGTATCTCTGGCTGAATGACGACTTCGTCAATTTGACGGGCGATTTTCTGGCCGCTCTGCAACTCGTCGTGCTGGCTCTTCAGGCGATTGCCGTGGCCGTCGTCATCGTGCTCAGCTTCAATGCAGTGGCGGCGATGATCGTGTCCATGCCGCGTGTACGCAAGGAAAGTCTCGACGCCAGTCTCATCCGCCTCATACTGCGCGTGCTCGGCATTCTGGTTG
Organism: Parvibaculum indicum; assembly: GCF_011762095.1. Classification (GTDB taxonomy): domain Bacteria; phylum Pseudomonadota; class Alphaproteobacteria; order Parvibaculales; family Parvibaculaceae; genus Parvibaculum; species Parvibaculum indicum. The sequence goes on from NZ_JAASQO010000003.1 coordinate 77,277, forward strand.
CGAGCTATGTGATTGCCTTGGCCGTGGCGCGAATGGGCGTCCCGCTATACGGCATCATCGCAAGTCTGGGTGTTGGCGGTCTCGCGCTTGCGCTTGCCGTCCGCCCGACGCTGGAAAATTTCATCGGCGGTATCATCCTCTATGCGGATCGTCCGGTAAAGGTCGGCGATTTCTGCAAATTCGGCAGCATGGTCGGCACGGTGGAGGAGATTGGCCTGCGCTCTACCAAGGTGCGCGGGCTGGACCGGACGCTGGTGACGGTGCAGAACTCGGAATTCTCACAGATGTCGATCACGAACTACACGCGCCGCGATGCGAACCTGATCAATACCGAGATCAGGCTGCGCTATGAAACAACGCGCGAACAGCTTTCCGACATCATCGACAAGGTCGCGGAGATGCTGCGCACCGACGAGCGCATCGATCCCGACACGGTTCGCGTCTGCCTGAAGGAACTGGGCGATTATTCTCTCGATCTGGAAGTTCGTGGAATGGTGCGCAGCGCGGATTGGGGAACCTTTCTGAAGATCCGGGAAGAGCTGCTCCTGCGCGTAATGGGGATCGTGCACGATAACGGTTCCGATTTCGCATTTCCCTCTTATACGAACTATCTGGGAACGGATAATTTCACTGCCGGGGCGGATGCCGCCGACCAGCCGGCCTGACCGGGGGCATGATGGAAGAGCCTGTTTTTGGGCACGAAGCGGCGGGCAGAGAGACGCCCGCGGGCGGGCGCCTGACGCCGATCCGGCGCGAATGGATGCTGGGTGTGGCGATTGTCACGAGCCTCGTTTTTCTCTTCTTCGGCGAGCGGATCTTTCAGGGGCTGTCGAACGGGGTCTGGCTCGGGCTGCTCTTTGCCTGGCTTTTTGCCGTCGTGCTCGGCGCGGCGGTCGGCGTCGTCCGCCATGCCGAAGCGCTGTCCGAACGGCTGGGCGAGCCCTATGGCACATTGGTGCTGACGGTTTCCATCGCCTTGATCGAAGTCATGAGCATCACCGCGATCATGATGCATGGTGGCGCCAATCCGACTCTGGTGCGCGATACGCTGTTTTCGGTCGTCATGATCGTGATGGGCGGCATGGTCGGTCTCTCCCTCTTGCTCGGCGCTTTGCGGCATCACGAACAGAGTTTCAACCTTCAGGGAGCGAACGCCTATCTGGGCGTCATCGTGCCGCTGGCGGTCTTCAGCCTGATCCTGCCCGATTTCACCCAAACGACGGAGGGCGGAACCTACTCCCTCGGCCAGATGATCATGCTGGGCATCATGGCCACCGGCCTTTACGGCATATTCCTGCTGATCCAGACCGGACGACACCGCGCCTATTTTTCCCATGCCGATATTGGCGGGGAGGAAGCGCATGAGACGGAAGGAACCGGCATCCTGCCGCATGCGCTCCTGATGCTCGCCTATATGGTGCCCGTCGTTTTCCTGGTCGAGCAGCTTGCCGTGCCGGTCGATTATGTGATCGAAACCCTCCATGCCCCTGTGGCCATCGGCGGCGTCGTCATGGCGACGCTGGTCGCAACGCCGGAGGCGATAGGCGGGGTGAAGGCGGCGCTTCGTAACCAGTTGCAGCGCTCGGTGAACATCTTCCTGGGCTCGGTGCTGGCCACAATCGGCCTGACCGTGCCGGCCATGTTGGCGGTGGCATATTGGGCGGGGTTCGACCTGGTTCTGGGGCTGGAGCCGAGCGACACGATCATCCTCGTGCTCATGCTGGCGGTAAGCGTCATCACCTTTTCGAGCGGTCGTACGAACCTGCTTCAGGGCGCGGTGCACGTCCTGGTCTTTATCGCCTTCCTCTTCTTCATCTTTCAGCGATAGAAGCGGGTCGAAGCCCGCCCGCCCTCACTCGCGCAGCATCACCGGCAGTTCGGTAATGCCGCGGATGAAGTTGGAGCGCAGATATTTCGGATCGCCCACGACCTCCACATTCTTGAAGCGCTTCATGATCTCTTCCCAGAGAATGCGAAGCTGCATCTCGCCGAGCCGGTTGCCGACGCAACGGTGAATGCCGAAACCGAAGGAGAGGTGGTGGCGTGCGCCTTCGCGGTCGATCCGGAATTCGTTCGCGCGCGGGATCTTTTCTTCGTCCCGGTTGCCCGACACGTACCACATCGCAACCTTGTCCCATTTCTTGATCTTCTTGCCGCGAATTTCCGTGTCCTCGAGCGCGGTGCGGCACATATGGGCGACCGGGCTCTGCCAGCGAATGATCTCCGACACCATGTTGGGAATGATGTCCGGATTGTCGGAGAGCTTCTTGTACTGCTCCGGAAACTGGTTGAGCGCGAGAACGCCGCCGGTGATGGAATTGCGCGTCGTGTCGTTGCCGCCGACGATCAGCAGCAGCATGTTGCCGAGATATTCGTTGGGCGGCATGTTCTTGGTCGACTCGCCATGCACCAGCATCGAGATGAGATCGGAGCCCGGTTCCTCGCGCGCCGCGCGTTCCTTCCACACGGCGTCGAAATATTCCCAGCAGTTCCAGAGCTCCTTGAAACCTTCTTCCGGCGTCTCGAAATATTCCGGATCGCCCAGCCGCTCCACCGTGTCCGACCAGTGGATGAGCTTGTGCCGGTCTTCCTGCGGCACGTCGAAAAGCGTGGCGAGCGTGCGGCCTGTCAGTTCCACCGACACCTGCCTTACCCAGTTGAATTCCTCGTTGCGCGGCAGGTTGTCCAGAATGTGCCCCGCCCGCATGCGGATGAGGTCCTCTAGCTGGGAGAGGCTGTCGCTGGTGAACATGGGCTGCACGATCTTGCGCTGCTCGTCATGCTTGGGCGGGTCTTCCATGATGAACATGGGCAGATAGGTGAGAGGGTCCGGCTCGCCTTCGATGGGCAGGCCGCCGAGACGAATGCCGCCATTGCGTATATCTGACGAGAAGATCTGGTGATGCGTGTCGACATACATGATGTCTTCATATTTGGTGATCGACCAGTAGCGCCCGTATGGGCCGTTCTCGGAGAGGTGGACCGGATCCTCCTCCCTCAGCCTTTCGAAATAGGGAAGAACCGTGTTGGCGCCGAAGAGATCGTCATGCGCCGGGTCCAGATCCTCGACCGGAATGGAGTAGGGATCCCTGTTGACGTCGATCTTCCATTGCGCGGCGAGTTCCGCGTTCGAGCGGGTATAGTCCTGGCGGACGGTGGTTCTGCTTTCCGACATGATCGTCTCCTCTCCGACCTTTTCGGCAATTCTATTGTCGGGCATGTGGCCCGGTCCATTGCATGTGGGGCCTTGCGGACGCCTTTGCCATACACACCTGCCCCTTGACGCAGCGGCAGGCGCCCCCTGCGTGATCCGGCTTTGTCGAAATGCCGCCGGCGCGACAGGTCTGTGTGCTTGACATAAATAGAGCGGGCGGCTTCCATCCGGCACCGGCCCGCGCATGCGGGGCCGCGCCTTTCTTCTTTCGCCGAAAATCAGAGACCGCCATCATGACCACAGCAAAGCTTGCCGAGCCGCTTTCCCTTGCGCATGGCCCCGCCTGGAAGAACCGCTTCATGCTGGCGCCGCTGACGAACCAGCAAAGCCATGCGGACGGGACGCTGTCGGAGGATGAATTCCGCTGGCTCACCATGCGCGCGGAAGGCGGCTTCGGCCTGACCATGACATGCGCCGCCCATGTGCAGGCGCAGGGACAGGGCTTTCCCGGTCAGCTCGGCGTGTTCGGTGACGAGCATCTGGAAGGGCTGACGAAGCTTGCCGGAAAGATCGCCGCGGACGGGTCGGTATCGTCCGTGCAGTTGCATCATGCGGGCATTCGTGCGGCGAAGGGTATCGTCTCCGACATTGTGGGCCCTTCCGAGGACGCCGATACCGGCGCCCGCGCCATGACGGGCGCGGAAGTCGAAGCGGCCCGCGATGCTTTTATCCGGGCCGCGCAGCGCGCCGAGAAGGCCGGTTTCGACGGTGTGGAAATTCACGGCGCGCATGGCTACCTGCTGGCGCAGTTCCTGTCCCCCGAACTCAACCGCCGTGACGACGAATATGGCGGGTCGCTGGAAAACCGCGCGCGCCTCGTCATGGAAGTGATCGATGGTATCCGCGCCGCCTGCCATCCGGACTTTCAGGTCGGATTGCGGCTGTCTCCCGAACGCTTCGGCCTGAAGCTCGCGGAAGTGCGCGACGTGGCCGCCGAAATCCTGCGGCAGGGAAAGATCGACTATCTCGACATGTCGCTCTGGGATGTCTTCAAGGAACCGGTCGAGGAGGCTTTCCAGGGCCGCTCGCTGATGAGCTATTTCACCGAGCTGCCGCGCGGGGATGTCCGCCTCGGCGCGGCGGGCAAGATCATGAGCGCGACCGATGCCGTTCAGGTGATCGCAAACGGATGCGACTTCGCTGTGATCGGCCGGGCCGCGATCCTGCGCCACGACTTCCCGCGCCGTGTGCTGGCCGATCCCTCTTATGTGTCTCCGGCCCTGCCCGTTACCGCCGGGCATTTGCGCGATGAAGGGCTGGGCGAGGTCTTCATTGCCTATATGAGCGGCTGGAAGGGTTTCGTGGCGGAAGAGGGCGCCTGATCGTCCCGTTCCGCCGGCTGCCCGGAAAATGCGCCTGCACATGAAATGAGCGGACCGCCGCGCAACCCGCTTGTGTGCTGTGCAACATAAGGGGCGGGACCCCTCCGAAATACCCGCCTGAGGCCGAAAACTCCCGGCATTCTCCCATTCCGCCGCTTGGCACGGGGCTTGCTCCTAGTATTACGCATTTTGCATTTCGTAATACTGACCAACCTCGGGAGTTAATGTGATGGGTCTCAGGAGAAGTCTTGGAATGGCGTTGGGCCTGGCCATGTCGGCAATCATGCTGGCCGCGCCCGCCCGCGCCGAAGCCCCGCTTAAAATCGGTTACAGCGACTGGCCCGGCTGGGTGGCCTGGCAGGTCGCCATCGACAAGGGCTGGCTCAAGGAAGCCGGTGTCGCCGCGGATTTCCAGTGGTTCGACTATGTGGCGTCCATGGATGCCTTCGCCGCGGGCAAGCTCGACGCGGTGAGCGTCACCAATGGCGATGCGCTCGTCATGGGCGGCAGCGGCACCAAGAGCATCATGATCCTGGTGAACGACTACTCCAACGGCAATGACATGATCATCGCCAAGCCGGGCATCAAAAGCCTCGCGGAACTGAAGGGCAAGAAGATCGGCGTCGAGATGGGCTTCGTGGACCATCTTCTGCTGCTGAACGGCCTGGAGAAGGCCGACATGACGGAATCCGATGTCGAACTCGTCAATGTCGCCACCAACAACACGCCCCAGGTGCTGGCCTCCGGCGATGTCGATGCGGTCGGCGCCTGGCAGCCGAGTTCCGGTCAGGCGATGAAGCTGGTTCCGGGCGCTCGCCCCATCTACACCTCGGCGGATGAGCCCGGCCTCATCTACGACACGCTGACTGTGACGCCGACGAGCCTTGCGAACCGCCGCGACGAATATGTGAAGCTCATCAAGGTCTGGGACAAGGTCGTGAAATATATCAACGACCCCGAAACCCAGCCCGACGCGCTGAAGATCATGTCCGCTCGCGTGGGCCTGACGCCGGCGCAGTACAAGCCGCTTCTCAACGGCACGAAGCTCCTCACCCTCGAAGAAAGCTCCAAGTTCCTGGAGAAGGGCGACGGCTTTTCCTCTCTCTACGGATCGTCCCAGATCTCCGACGACTTCAACGTGAAGTACAAGGTCTATGCCGATCCCCAGGACGTCGACAGCTATATCGATCCGTCTCTCGAGGCGGATGCCCTGAAGTAAGTCGCGTAAGCGTTGTAGCGTAAAGAGTAGCGCCCGGGGGTGCCATGAGTCGGACAAACTGGTTCTCGGTTCAGACGGAACTGTCGTCGCAAGCAAAGACCGTTCTCGGCGTATTTTCCTTCATACTGCCGATCCTTGTCTGGAGTATCGTGAGCTATGTGCCCGTCGTGTGGCACCCCCTGGTGCAAATCACCGATCCCGGCAGCGTTTCCTACCTGCAGGTAGACATGCGGATGCCGCGCGGCCCCTTCGAGGACGCGGTGGCCGAGGCGCAAGCGGAAGGTCAGGCGCCGCCTGAGGGCTTCCCCGCCAACCCGGTCTATCTGCCCGCGCCGCATGAAGTGGCCGAGGCGCTCTATACCGCCTTCGTCACGCCGCCCCCGTCGAAAGACATGCCCTGGCTGCATCAGAGCCTGTGGCATTCGATCCAGGTCATCTTCTGGGGCTTCTTTCTCTCCTCGGCCATCGGTGTGCCGCTGGGCGTGCTTTGCGGGGCCTATGCGCCCATCTCGCGCCTCACCGAGCCTTTCGTGGAATTCTTCCGCTATCTTCCCGCGCCGGCCTTCGGTGCGCTCGCCGTCGCCATTCTGGGGATCTATGACGGCCCGAAGATCGCGATCATCTTCATCGGCACCTTTTTCCAGCAGGTGCTCATCATCGCCAACACGACGCGCAAGCTCGATGGCGCGCTCGCCGAAGCGGCGCTGACGCTGGGCGCGGGCAATCTCCAGCTTCTGACGCGCGTTGTGGTGCCGGGCGTCCTGCCCGATCTTTATCGCGACCTGCGCATCCTGCTGGGCTGGGCCTGGACCTATCTGATCGTGGCCGAGCTGATCGGCACGACCAGCGGCATCACATGGTTCATCACCCAGCAGGCGCGTTACCAGCACTTCGAGAACGTATACGCGGCCATCATCATCATCGGCATCATCGGCCTCGGGACCGATCTCGTTCTGGGGATGCTGGCCAGGCGCTTCTTCCCCTGGGACCGCAACGGAAAATAGAGCGAGGCAACCATGAACCCGGAAAAGGCATTACCGTCCTATCTCGACCAGTCCGACGCGGTGCGCGAGCGCTTCGAGCGGCTGAAGGAGCGCCCGAAAATTCTCGAAGTGAAAGGCCTCGACAAGGTTTTCGAGACGCCGAAGGGCGAGACGGTGGCGCTGAAGGACATTCACTTCGACACCCATCGCCGCGAATTTCTGTGCGTTGTCGGTCCGTCCGGCTGCGGCAAGTCCACGCTCATCCGCATTCTGGCCGGGCTGGATGCGCAGACCGGCGGCGAAGTGCTGCTGGAAGGAAAGCCGGTGCGCGGGCCGGGCAAGGATCGCGGCATGGTGTTCCAGGGCTATACGCTCTTTCCCTGGCTGTCGGTGAAGCGCAACGTCATGTTCGGTCTCACAGTGAACGGCATGGGGTTCCAGGAGGCCGAGCGCCAGGCACTGCAATGGCTGGCGCTGATCGGCCTGGAAAAATTCGCCGACGCCTATCCGCATCAATTGTCGGGCGGCATGAAACAGCGCGTCGCTATTGCGCGCGCGCTCGCCAACCAGCCGCGCATTCTGCTGATGGACGAACCTTTCGGCGCGCTGGATGCGCAGACCCGCGCCAGGATGCAGGCGCATCTGCTGGAAATCTGGCGCAAAATCGACATCACCATCGTCTTCATCACCCATGATCTCGACGAAGCGATCTATCTCGCCGACCGCGTATTGGTGCTGAAGGCGCATCCGGGCGAGGTGCAGGAGCTGATCGAGGTGCCGGTGCCGCATCCGCGCAAGATGGAGCAGTTCATCTCCGACGAATTCCTCGCCACCAAGGCGCGTCTCGAAGAGCTGATCTATGCCCATGAGGAAAAGGAAGAGGGCGAGAGCGAGGAAGAATACGACTATCCCGATATGCCGCGTCTCGTCGAAGTCGACGACAGTGTGGATTGACCGCCATGCAATGGGCTGAGCGCACATGGGAAGAACTGCCCGGCGATCTGGAGGCCGCAGCCAACGCGGCCATCCTGCCGGTCGGCGCGACCGAGCAGCACGGACCGCAGATGGGCTGCGGCATGGATGCGGTGCTCGCCGACAAGCTCTGCCATGCCGTGTCGGAGCGCACCGGCATCCCCATGCTGCCCACCATGTTCTATGGCTGCTCCATCGGCCACAGCAGGCGCTGGCCCGGCACGATTGCGCTGCAGCCGATCACTCTCATCACGCTCGTCAAGGAGATCGGCGACTGGGCTTACCATTCCGGCGTGCGCCGTCTCTTCATCGTAAACACGCATGTGACCAATGCCGCGCCGCTTCGATGCGCGCTGGAAATGCTGCGCGCCGAGCATGACGACATGATGGTCTCGCTCGTCAATTCTGCCACGGTGAGCGCGCGCGTGCGCGAGTTCCATTTCGCCGATGGCGGTGACTGGCATGCCAATGATGCCGAGACATCGCTCATGCTGGCGACCGCGCCGGAGATGGTGCGGCCGGAAAAGCTCGATGCTTCGGACGATCCCGACCGGACCGACGGGCTCGTCTTCTCCCATCCCGTGAACCGCACCAGCCGCAACGGCGTGACCGGCGCGCCCTCGCGCGCCTCCGCCGAAAAGGGCGAAACATGGTTCGGCTGGATGGTCGAAGACCTCAGTGAATTCATGGAACGGGGCCTCAAGGAAGAGCCGCCTCTGCCCCACTCCTATTTCGAGCGGGGCGGCTGACGAAGCAATGCATGGCGAGTGACTGAATTCGATGTGCCGGCGCGAAAGCGCTCGGCGCAAAACGGGAACGCATGACCTGTCGCGAGAGAGAAAGGCACGGCAATGATGACGGATGAAGAGATCACGACGATCCAGAAGGAACTGCGCGCCAAGGGCGTCAAATACTGCATCGGCGCCTATGTGGACATTCACGGCGTGCCGAAAGGCAAGGTGGTGCCGATCGACCATCTGCATCACATGGCGCATGGCTCGGAACGCTATACGGGCTACGCGCTGGACGGTCTCGGACAGGCGCCGAACGATGATGAGATCACCTCGATTCCGGATCTCAGCCATATCGTCCAGCTTCCCTGGGAGCCCTCCGTTGCATGGATGCCCGCCGATAACGGGTTTCAGGGTGCCCCCTATCCGCTGAACACCCGCGTCGCGTTGAAGAACATGCTGGCGAAGGCGGCGGAAATGGGCTTCGGCTTCAATCTCGGTATCGAATGCGAAATCTTCGTCCTGAAGCAGAACGAGGACGGCTCGCTCTCCGTGCCCAATCCGAACGACAAGCTCAACAAGCCCTGTTACAGCGTCGAAGGGTTCATGGATCAGTTCACCTGGCTCGACAAGGTGGCGACCTGCATCAACGATCTGGGTTGGGATCTCTACTCCTTCGATCATGAGGATGCGAACGGCCAGTACGAATTCGACTTCGCCTATGCCGATGCGCTCACCATGTGCGACCGGCTGGTCTTCTTCCGTTACATGGCCAAGGAGTTCGCCAAGCAGGAAGGCCTGCTTGCGACCATGATGCCCAAACCCTTCGCCGACAAGACGGGTAATGGCGCGCATTTCAACATGTCGCTCTACGACCTGAAGACAGGCGGCAATGTCTTCGCTTGCGATCCGAAAGACGATCCGCGCGGGCTCGGCTTGACCGAGACCGGCTATCAGTTCATCGGCGGCATTCTGAAACACGGGCCTGCGCTCTGCGCCGCCTTCGCGCCGACGGTGAACAGCTACAAGCGTCTCGTGCGCCAGGGTGCGATGAGTTATTTCTCATGGGCGCCGGTCTTCAACTCCTACGGCTCCAACAACCGGACGAACTCCGTCCGTGTGCCCGCCGGCGGAGGACGCTGCGAGTCGCGCAATGCAGACGGCGCGGTGAACCCCTATCTCGCCGCCACGCTGGCGCTCGCCGCCGGTCTTGAAGGCATCCGCGAAGGGATCGACCCGGGCGATCCGAACGAGGATAATCTCTACACGATTTCCGAGTCGGAGCGCGAAGCGCGCGGCATTCAGTTCCTGCCGCAGAACCTGCAGGAAGCGGTGGCCTGCTTCGCAGACGACCCGATTACAGAGGCGGCGCTGGGGACGGGGCTTCGCGACGAGTTCGTCAAATACAAGTCCGAGGAATGGCAGGCTTACCATCTCGCCGTCAGCGAGTGGGAAGTGGAACGCTACAGCCATCTTTTCTGAAGGGTGAAAAATGTCCGGGAACGGCCCGAACAATGGGAATGGCACACGGACCCTCGACAGCAGGCCCGTAAGCCGCATCAGTATTTCCTTGCCGGAGGAATTGCTGACCGAACTCGACCAGATGGTCGAGGATCGGGGGTTTCAAAGCCGGTCCCAGGCGATCAACGACATGCTCCACCAGTTTCTGGTGGAGCATAAGCGCGAGCGCGGCGACGAGGTGATGGTCGGCATCATCACCATCTATTACGACAACACGGCCAACGGCCTTCAGAAGCAGCTCGCGGACCTTCAGTACCGCTATATCGACGAATGCATCAGCTCCCTCCATGTCCATCTGGCGCATAACCAGACCATGGAGGTCGTGCTGGTGCAGGGGCCGGCCCGAAAGCTCCAGGCGATCGCCGACGAGATGGTCACCAAGCGCGGTGTCATCGCCGGCAAGATCCAGCTCATGGCCGCGGTCATTCCGCCGCTTCACCCCTTTAGCGGCGACTGATTGGAGACCGAAGCGGCAAGCTGACTAAACTTTAGGCAAAAGAGCAGATATTGAGCGTGGCCCGGCGCTGCTGAATCGGGCAAGCCAAGGCTTATGCCCCTTTATCCATGGCATAAGGTTTGCGATAAAGAGAACAGGCAGTGGCTAGGGTTCCGGCCGCAATCGGTTTCACGATCGGTGCGGCGACTGGTCCGAGAGCTACACCCTGACCGGTCAACAGCGGTCAGGTACACGGCGGGACAAAAGCCCGGGAGACGGATGCGATGCGAGGATTGGCATTGCAGGCCGCCGTGTATAGCCGATCCTCCAGACTTCATGCGGCGGCACCATCGCCGGCAGGACGACCTGCTGGCGACCTCTTCCGGCCTTGCCGGAAAATTGCCCGGACGGCCGGGCGCCGGTTCACATGCCGGCATGGTGTAAGGAGATGGAGAGATGGCACAAAGTGCTGACGACGCCCGCGCCGACGAAAAGGCGCGCTACGACGCACTCTTCGCGCAAGGCCGTGCGAAACGCCGGGACATCAGCGAAGCGCCGGGCAATCCCCGCGACATTCCCGAAAACGACGTTCTTTGGCACGAGACGCTGCCGGGCAGCTGGGGCTGGTCGCGCCGCGTTCCGCGCGGGCAGTCCCTGCGCATCGCGGCGACGGGTCCGAATTCGGGCGTTTCGGTCTTGCTCTACAACGCCGCGGACCCGACCGAGCGTTTCAACGCGGGCGACACGGTGAAGATCCAGTGGAGCGCGGCGCTGCAGCGCGGGCGTGTGCTCTTTTCCGATATGGGCCGCGTACTCGCTTCCATTACCGACGACACCTTCGGCCACAATGATGCGCTGGCAGGCGGCTCCACGCCGCTCAGCAATGAGCAGAAATATGGCGACGCCACGCTGCGCTCCTCGCGCGGCAATTTCATTCTGCTCGCCGCCAAGCACGGCCTCAGCAAGGCCGATGTGCCGCCCTGCCTGACGCTCTTCGCCCCCGTCGCGGTCGATGCGGAAGGCCGTTTCGTCTGGGAAGGCGAGGGTGCGTCCGCTGGCGACTATGTGGATCTGCGCGCGGAGATGGATCTGCTGGTCTTCGTCTCCAATTGCCCGCATCCGCTGGCGCCCGGTGACTACAACCCCTCCCCTGTCGACCTCACGGTCTGGCAATCGCCGCCACCCGCCGCGGACGATTTCTGCCGCACGGCGACCGAGGAAGCCGTTCGCGGCTTCGAAAACACAGACCCCCTGTTCCGTTGAGGCGAGGATAAACCCATGCAGAACATCGAACGCGATCCCGCCGAGGCGATCTACGACTTCACCGTTCCCGCAACCCGGCCCTGGTCCTACATGCTGCCCAAGGGGCAGGTGCTGCGCATCGTCGACCTCGAAGGCCAGCAGGCCGTCGACACGCTCTTCTACAATGCGCATGACACGGAAGAGCGCTACAGCGCGCAGGACACTGCCCGCATGCAGGGCTCGCCCTATGTCACGGCGGGCACCGGGATCTATTCCAGCGAGGGCAATCTGATGGCCACCATGCTGGCCGATACGGCGGGCGGTCACGATACCTCCGCCGGGGCCTGCAGCGCGGAGTCGAACACGGTACGTTTCGGCCATGACAAGAAATACATGCATAGCTGCCGCGACAATTTCGTCATGGAACTGTCGCGACATGGCATGACGAAGCGCGATCTCGTCAGCAACATCAACTTCTTCATGAACGTGCCGGTAGAGCCGGACGGAACGCTCGCCATCGTCGATGGCGTGTCGAAGCCCGGTGACTATGTGGAGCTGCGCGCGGAGATGGACATTCTCGTCTTCATCTCCAACTGCCCGCAGGTGAACAATCCCTGTAATGGCTTCAACCCGACGCCCGTGCGCACGCTGGTCTGGAAGGCTTGAGCCTTCCAGACGATGCGGAGTGAGGCCAAACGGAGACGTTCATGTTCAAGAAAGTACTGATCGCCAATCGCGGCGAAATTGCCTGCCGTGTCATCCGCACGCTGAAGCGGATGGGCGTAGGGTCCGTGGCGATCTATTCCGACGCCGACCGCTTTGCCCCCCATGTGCGGCTTGCCGATGAGGCCGTGCGCGTGGGACCGGCGTCGGTGTCGGAAAGCTATCTCAATGTCGAGGCGATCCTCGAAGCCATCAGGCAGACAGGCGCGGAAGCCGTCCATCCCGGCTACGGTTTCCTGAGCGAGAACCCCGACTTTGTGGAACGTCTCGACAAGGAAGGCGTCGCCTTTATCGGGCCTCACCCCGAGCATATGCGGGCCTTTGCGCTGAAGCATACGGCGCGCGATCTGAGCGAGGAGAGCGGCGTGCCTTTGCTGCCGGGCTCCCCGCTCGTACACGATCTCGAAGAGGCGCGCGCCCATGCCGCCCGGATCGGCTATCCCGTCATGCTGAAAAGCACGGCGGGGGGCGGCGGCATCGGGCTTCAGCTCTGCAAGTCGGAAGAGGAGCTGCCGCGTCTCTACGAGACGGTGAAGCGGCTGGCGCAGGCGAACTTCTCCGATGCCGGTCTTTTCGTCGAAAAATTCGTGGCTCAGGCCCGGCATATCGAGGTGCAGATCTTCGGCGATGGAAAAGGCAAGGTCATCGCGCTGGGCGAACGCGACTGTTCCGCGCAGCGCCGCAACCAGAAAGTGCTGGAAGAAACCCCGGCGCCCAACCTGCCGGAACTCGTGCGCCGTGAATTGCACGAGGCGGCGGTCCGCCTCGGCGAAATCGTCGGTTATGCCTCGGCCGGTACGGTGGAGTTCATCTATGACGCCGCCGAACACCGCTTCTACTTCCTGGAGGTGAATACCCGCCTGCAGGTGGAACACCCGGTAACGGAAGAAGTGACCGGCCTCGATCTTGTCGAGTTGATGGTCGCCCAAGCCGCGGGCGATCTCGACGATCTGGATAACTACAAGCGCATGCCCGAAGGTCATTCCATCGAGGTGCGTCTCTATTCCGAAGATCCGGGCAAGAACTTTCAACCCTCCTCCGGCCTGCTGACGGAAGTGAGCTTCCCGGACGATATTCGCGTCGACGGCTGGATTGCGACCGGCACCGAGGTGTCGCCCTTTTACGATCCGATGCTCGCCAAAATCATCGTGAAGGGCGCAACGCGCGAAGAGGCGGCGGCAAAGCTCGCCGATGCGCTCGACGGCTCGTCGGTCTATGGCATCGAAACCAATCTCGACTATCTGCGCCAGATCGCGTGCTCGGCTGATTTCCTCGAAGGGAAAATGCTGACCTCGACGCTGGCGGGGTTCGCGGGCAATAGCGCCGCCATCGATGTCGTGTCGCCCGGCGCGCTGTCGAGCATTCAGGATTATCCTGGCCGCATCGGCTATTGGGATGTCGGCGTGCCGCCTTCCGGTCCCATGGACCCGCTTTCGCACCGTCTGGCAAATCGGCTGGTCGGCAATGCGGAGGACGCGCCCGCGCTCGAAATGACGCTGATGGGCCCAACGCTTGCTTTCCGCAGGGATGCGGTGATTGCGCTCACCGGTGCGGATATGGAGCCGACGCTCGACGGTGAGCGAGTACCGCTCTGGCAGGCGGTCGAGGTGAAGAGCGGCCAAACGCTCGCCCTCGGTCAGGTGAGGGGGGAGGGCCAGCGCGCCTATCTCGCCATCCGCAACGGCTTCGACGTGCCGGACTATCTGGGTTCGCGCTCGACCTTTACACTGGGCCAGTTCGGCGGCCATGCGACCGGGGCGCTCAAGACGGGCGATGTGCTGCGCATCCGCCGCGAGGGCGCGGTCACGGCCGCCGCTGCCGAGCCGCTGGCGGAACCCGACCGCCCCAAGCTGCAAAGCGAATGGGAAATCGCGGTGCTTTACGGCCCGCATGGGGCGCCCGACTTCTTCCTCGACGAAGATATCGAAACGCTCTTCTCCACCGCTTATGAGGTGCACTACAACTCCGCGCGCACCGGCGTCCGCCTCATCGGCCCGAAGCCGAAATGGGCGCGCAAGGATGGCGGCGAGGCGGGATTGCATCCCTCCAACATTCACGACAATGCCTATGCGGTCGGCACGATCGACTTCACTGGCGACATGCCCATCATCCTCGGTCCGGATGGGCCGAGCCTTGGCGGTTTCGTGTGCCCGGCGACGCTTGCGAAAGCGGAACTCTGGAAGCTCGGCCAGTTGAAGCCGGGCGACAAGGTGCATTTCCGCCGCATTGGCGACGAGGAAGCGGAAGCCATGCGCCGCCGGGAAGAGGAATGGGTCGCCAATCTTGCCTTCCCGCATCGGCCAGCGCCCGCCACTTATTCGCCTGCTACGGTGGAGAAGGCCGTGCTGGGCCGCATCACCGATCTCGAAACGGAAGTCACCTATCGCCGCGCGGGCGACGACTATCTGCTGATCGAATACGGCCCCATCGTGCTCGACTTTGCGCTGCGCTTCCGCGCGCATGCGATGATGGTGACGCTGCGGGAGAAGATTCTCCCCGGCATCATCGAAATGACACCGGGCATCCGCTCGCTGCAGATCCATTACGACCCGGATATGCTGCCACTGCCGCGCCTCATGGATATCCTGGAAGAGGCGGAGCGCGCCATGCCGTCCGCCGCCGATATGGAAGTGCCGAGCCGCACGGTATATCTGCCCCTTTCATGGGACGATGAAGCCGCGCAGGAAGCGGTGCGGAAATACGCAACGCTGGTGCGGCCCGACGCGCCCTGGTGCCCGTCCAATATCGAGTTCATCCGCCGCATCAACGGTCTCGACGGCATTGAGGATGTGAAGCGCATCCTCTTCGAGGCCGATTACATGGTGATGGGGCTGGGCGACGTCTATCTCGGCGCGCCCGTGGCGACCCCGCTCGATCCGCGCCACCGT
This sequence comes from Parvibaculum indicum, assembly GCF_011762095.1. Lineage (GTDB taxonomy): Bacteria > Pseudomonadota > Alphaproteobacteria > Parvibaculales > Parvibaculaceae > Parvibaculum > Parvibaculum indicum. The sequence goes on from NZ_JAASQO010000003.1 coordinate 92,528, forward strand.
CTTGTCACGACGAAATATAATCCCGCCCGCACATGGACGCCGGAAAACGCGGTCGGTATCGGCGGCGCCTATCTCTGCGTCTATGGCATGGAGGGGCCCGGCGGCTATCAGCTTGTCGGCCGCACCGTGCAGATGTGGAACCGCTGGCACAGCACAAAGAACTTCGAGCCGGAAAAGCCCTGGCTGCTGCGCTTCTTCGACCGCTTGAAATTCTATCCCGTCTCGGCGGATGAATTGCTGGAAGCGCGCGAAGCCTTCCTCCATGGCGAGTTCGAGGTGAAGGTGGAGGAAGGCACGTTCCGCCTTGCCGACAATATGGCCTTCCTCGAGGAGAACGCCGAAAGCATCGAGGCCTTCCGCGTGAAGCAGCGCCGCGCCTTCGAGGAAGAGCGCCAGCGCTGGGAAGAACAGGGCCTCGCCATGAGCGAGATGGAACCCGACGCGCCCGTGGAAGAAAACGCCATCGACGTGCCCGACGGTGGCAGGCTCGTCGATGCGGGCGTGCCGGGCAATGTCTGGTCGGTGGATGTGAAGGAAGGCGATGAAGTGGAAGCGGGCCAGCCGCTCGTCATCCTGGAATCCATGAAAATGGAAATCGAGGTCAAGGCGCCGGAAGCCGCTCGCGTCCACGAAATCCACTGCGCGCCCGGCAAGATGGTGCAGGCGGGCCAGACGCTGGTGACGCTCGTCCCGCTCGATTAGGACTTGCCGAAGCGAAAAGAAAAGAGGCGGCGAATAGATCGCCGCCTCTCCTCATTTAGTGGCTGGTGCTTTCCCGCGCTTGCCCGCCGGCGAACCGTTCGCGCATCCGCGCCGCAGCCCGCCGCGCCACGACATAGAAGACCGGGGTGAAGACAAGGCCGAACCCGGTCACGCCCAGCATGCCGAAGAAGACGGCGGTGCCCAGCGACTGGCGCATCTCGTAGCCCGCGCCCGTGCCCAGCATCAGCGGCACCACGCCGAGGATGAAGGCGAAGGACGTCATGACGATGGGACGGAGCCTCAGCCGTGCCGCTTCCATCGCCGCTTCCGCAATCGGCTGGCCGCTGTCTTCGGCCTGCTTGGCGAACTCCACGATCAGGATCGCGTTCTTCGCGGCAAGGCCGATCAGCACGATAAAGCCGACCTGCACGAGAATGTTCACATCGAGGCCGCGCATCAGCACGCCCGTCACCGCCGAGAGCAGCGACATCGGCACGATGAGGATGACCGCAAGCGGCAAGCTCAGGCTCTCATACTGCGCCGCCAGCAGCAGGAAGACGAAGACCACGGCCATGGAAAAGGCGATGATCGCCGTATTCCCGGCCAGCTTCTGCTGAAGCGCAAGCTCCGTCCATTCGAAGCCGAAGCCCTGGTCGAGGGTTTCCTTCGCTTGCGTCTCCACCGCGTCGAGCGTCTGTCCGGTCGAATAGCCGGGCGCCGTGTCGCCCTGCACGGCGGCGGCCGGATAGAGGTTGTAGCGAGCCACCCGGTCGGGGCCGGTCGTGTCGGAGAAGGTCGCGACCGATCCGAGCGGCACCATGCCGCCCTCGGCATTGCGCACCTTGAGCCGCGCAATGTCCTCCGGCGTCTTGCGATAGATGTCCTCGGCCTGCGCATTCACGCGGAAGGGCCGTCCGAAGGCCGTGAAGTCGTTCACATAGGCAGACCCCAGATAGACCTCCAGCGTCCGGAACACATCGGGCACGGCGACGCCGAGCTGCTCGGCCCGTACGCGGTCGATATCGACATGGAGCTTCGGCGTCGAGGTGTTGAAGATGGTGAAGGCCGAAGTTGCCGCAGGTGCGTCATTGGCGGCTTGCGCCAGCGACTGCGCTTCCTTCTCCAGCGCCTTGTAGCCGATGCCCTGGCGGTCCTGCACATAGCCCTTGAAGCCGCCTGCATTGCCGATGCCGCGCACGGGCGGCGGCGGGACGACCATGATCATCGCATCCTGATAGGCACCGAAGGTCTCGCGCAGTTCCGACAGCACTTCATTGACGTCGTGACCGCTCGACACGCGCTCGCCGATATCTGTCATGGTGAAGAAGATGGCTGCCGAGTTCGACGCGGTGGAGAAGGTCGCGCCGTTGAGACCGGCAAAGGCCGCCGCATGTTCGATCTGCGGATTGGCAAGGCCGTCCCTGATGACGCGGTTCATCACCGCCTGCGTGCGGGAAAGCGAAGCGCCCGGCGGGAGCTGAACGACGGCGATGACGTAGTTCTGGTCCGTTGGCGGCACGAAGCCCTTAGGCGCACGCTCGAACTGGAAACCGGCTAGCAGCATCAGTCCGCCATAGACAACCAGCATCATTGCCGAGCCGCGAATAAGACGGCGAACCAGCAGCGAGTAGCCGTTGGAGGTGGCGTCGAAACCGCGGTCGAACTTCTCGAAGAACCAGGTAAGCGGGCGTTCCCAGGCCTTGCGGTCCTCCGCCGCCTTGCGCGGCTTCAGCAGGAGGGCGGCAAGCGCGGGCGAAAGCGTGAGCGAAACGCCCGCCGAGATGACCGTCGCCGTGGCGATCGTCACCGCGAACTGCCGATAGAACTCGCCCGAAATACCTTCGAGAAAGGCCGTGGGAATGAAGACGGCGGAAAGCACCAGCGCGATGGCGATGAGCGCACCGCCTACCTCGTCCATCGTCGCATGGGCCGCATCGCGCGGGGTGAGGCCCTCATGGATCCGCCGTTCGACATTTTCCACCACCACGATGGCGTCGTCGACCACGATGCCGATGGCGAGCACCAGGCCGAAAAGCGAGAGATTGTTGAGCGAGAAGCCGAAGGCCTGCATCACCGCGAAGGTGCCGACGAGCGATATCGGGATCGCGACAATGGGGATCACCGAGGCCCGCACGCTTTGCAGGAAGATGAAGACGACGATGGAGACGAGGATGATCGCCTCATAGATCGTCTTCTCCACTTCGTGCACGGACTCCGCCACGAATTGCGTCGGGTTCCAGATCACGTCATAGGCAAGCCCGGGGGGAAAGTCCTTCGACATTTCCTTCACTGTCGTCAGGACGCGATCCGCCGTCTCCAGCGCATTGGAACCCGGCTGCTGGTTGAAGAGAAGCGCGACGGCGGGGTTCTCGTCGAGCTGCGCATTCGTGTTGTAATCCTGTGCGCCGAGTTCCACGCGGGCGACATCCTTCAGCCGGACGAGCCGTCCGCCGGTGTCCTGCTTGACGATGACGTTGCCGAATTCGTCCGGCGTCTTCAGGCGGCCCTGCGCTTCGAGGTTCACCTGAAAGGCGCCCTGATTGTCGGTCGGCGGCGCATCGAGCGTCCCGCCCGCGATTTCGACATTCTGCCCGCGCAGCGCCGTCACGATGTCCGCGCCCGTCAGCCCGAAGGAGGCGGCCCGTTCCGGGGCGATCCAGACGCGCATGGAATATTCGCGAAAGCCGAAAGCGCGGATCTGCCCGACGCCCTTAAGGCGCTGCAGCCGGTCGCGCATCTGCAGCCGGATATAGTTTGAGATGTAGAGCTGGTCGCGGCTGCGGTCGGGCGAATACATATGCACGACGAGCAGCGCATCCGGATTGGCCTTGATGGTGGAGATGCCGAGACGGCGCGCCTCTTCCGGCAGACGCGGTTCGGCCAGCGCCACGCGGTTCTGCACCAGCACCTGCGCGGTATCAAGATCGGTCCCCGGCTTGAAGGTGACGGTGATCGTGGTCTGACCCGCCGCGCTCGACTGCGACGAGATATAGAGCATCCCGTCGACGCCGTTGATCTCTTCCTCGATGGGTGCGGCCACGGTTTCGGCGATCGTCTCCGCCGATGCGCCGGGATAGCTTGCCGTCACCTGGATGGTCGGCGGCGCGATATCGGGATATTGCGATACGGGGATCGAGAAATAGGCGACGATGCCCACCAGCAGCAGAAGCGTCCAGATGACGCCGGCGAAGATGGGGCGGTCGATAAAGAATTTGACGGCGTTCATGGCAGCCCTCCATGGAGCGCGACGGAAATGAAACTGAAATCTCGGGTGGAAGAGGCGGCGCCTTAGTGCGCCGCCTGCTCCAGTTGTGCTGTACGGGTCGGCTGGGGTTCGACGGTCATGTCGGCGGAAACGAACTGCGTTCCCTTGACCACGACCTCGTCGTCGGGGGCGAGCCCGGTGCGGACGATGCGCTTTTCATTGTCCTTCGGGCCCAGCGTCACCTCGCGCCGCTTCACCACGTCGTTCTCGTCCACTACCCAGACGAACTTGTCGGTCTGGTCGGTCTGCACGGCGGAATCGGGGATCAGCAGCGCGTTGTATTCCGCCGAGCCCGGCACCTTGATCCGGGCGAACATGCCGGGCGCGAAGGAGTCGTCGGCATTGTCGAAAGTGGCGCGGGCCCGCAGCGTACCGGTGGACGGGGCGATCCGGTTGTCGATGAAGCTCATCTTCCCGTCGTGAACGAAACCGCTCTCGTCCAGCAGGCGCAGGCTCACCCTGGTATCGTCGCCGCCGGTGACGCTCCGGTCGCCCTGCTGGTGCAGGCGGAGATATTTCAGGTGATCGGCTTCGCTCATGTTGAACTCGAAATAGATCGGGTTCGTGGAGACGATGGTGGTGAGCAGCGTACCGCCTTGCGCCCCGCCATTGATGAGATTGCCGCGGCTGACATAGTTGTCGCTGATGCGCCCGCTCACCGGCGCGCGCACTTCGGAGAATTCAAGGTTGAGACGCGCGGTTTCCACATGCGCTTTCGCCGCTTCGAGGCCCGCCTGCGCTTCCTGCAAGGCCGCCAGCCGGTTGTCCTGCGTGGCCTTGCTGATCGTGCCCCGGCGCACCAGTTCCTTGCCGCGCGCATATTCTTTCTGCGCATTGGCAAGCGCGGATTCGCGCGCTTTCACGTCTGCCCGGGCGGCGTCGAGTTCCGCCTGGAAGGGACGGGGATCGATCTTGAAGAGAAGGGCGCCCTGCTCGACGAACTGACCGTCCCGGAAATCGACTTCCTGCAGATAGCCGGAAACGCGAGCGCGCACTTCCACGCTGTCCACGGCGCGGAAGCGGCCCGTATATTCGTCCCATTCGATGAGCTTCTTCCGGGTCGGACGTTCGACGGTCACTTGCGGGGCCTGCTGCGCCTGCTGGACCTCGCCCGCATCGGAATGCGTGAAGTCGAAATGCGTACCGCCGATGGCGAGGCCGCCGGCGATCACGATGGCGGCGCCGATATAGGCCGCCCGCCTGGAATATTTGCCGGCAACGCTGTTTGCCGGCGTCTCGGATGCGTTCTGATGGTCCATGGTCGGCCTCACTCATGACAGACCCGTCGCAGAGGCCGGAAACCGGAAAGCCGGTCGGCAGTCTTGCAAGGGGTTGGCGTTGACACTTGAAGGATCGGTCCGGGATTACCGATTGAAGCCATGTGGGGCCGAATTCGCAGTTTTATTAGTGCGGTGCACCTTAATTCATTCGTAAGGACAGCTTGTGAATGAGGCGGCTGGCCGACGACATGCGCAAATTCGCGCCATCCCGCCGCAAACCGGGCATGTATTTCGTCCTATTTTACGTACAAATAGGCCATATGTTTAATATTTACAAATTAAAAAAGCAAAATAGACGAGGCATAGTAGGTTACCCCTAGGGAAAGGGGTGGCAATTTGGACACGCGGGGTGGAGAATACGCCCGGCGAACCGATGGGCCGATTGTTGCGGGTCGACAGCGGCCCCATCTAACCGGCGTCGCATATTTTCCGGTGTTTAACCCCGGTACAAAGGGGGGCTTTTGAATGGCCACGCAACTCTCCAACGCTCTGGCAGCTTTTGTGTGCGCTGCGGAAACGGGCAGTTTCGCCGCGGCGGGCAAGGTGCTGGGCGTCTCCGCGCCCGCTATCGGCCAGAGCGTGAAGCGGCTGGAAGACGCCTATGGCGTGGTGCTGATCCGGCGCACCACCCGCAAGATGAACCTGACGGCGGAAGGCGCGCTGCTTTATGAGCGCGCCCGGGAGCCGCTCCGCGCGCTGGATGAGCTGGACGGCATTTTCCGCGAAACCCGCAGCACGATGAGCGGTCCTATCCGCCTGACCTCGCCGCGCGGTCTCGGTTGCCGGCTCGTGCTGCCGCTCGTTGCCGAATTCCGGGTGGATTACCCCGATGTCGTCTTCGAGCTCGATTTCACCTATCAGCAGCGCGATTTCATCGATGACGGCGTGGATCTCGCCTTCCGCGTGCTCTCTCCGGAAGACTCTTCCATGATCGCCCGGCGCCTCACCTGCAACGAACACTGGACGCTGGCCTCGCCGACCTATCTGGAAATGCATGGAGAGCCGTCGCATCCCGACGACCTCTCCGGGCACCGGACCATCGTCTGCCAGAAGCGTTTCAGCGATCCGATGATCGCCTGGCAATTCGATGTGGCGGGGAATGTGCGCACCTTCCCACAGGAACCTGACCTCATCCTCAACGATCCGGATGCGATTTGCGAAGCCGCCGCGATGGGAATGGGCATCATCCAGATGCGCGACGATTATGCGCGGCCCCTTGTGGAGCGGGGCGAGCTGACGCCAATCCTGAAGGACTTCACGGCACCGGCCAATGCGCTCTATCTCTGCTACCCCTACAAGGAGCACCTGCCGCTGCGTGTGCGCACCTTCATCGATTTCGTGGTGGACCGGGTAAAGGCCGACGAGACCGGCTGCGCGCCGCATGAGGGCTTTCACGCCGCGCGGAAATAGAGGGATCGCTTTCCTTTGATTTCGGCTGCCGGATGAGGTTTTCTTTTCGGAAAGCGCGCGGGAGACGCGCTATCCGGGAGGAGGTCCCCATGGGCACGGCGATAGAGCAATTGTCATATGTGAAGGGCGCGGAGACGCCGCCCTTGCGCGAGGAAACCATTGGCGCGGCGCTCTCATCCGCCGCGCGAGAATGGGGCGAGCGCGAAGCCGTCGTCTCGGTTCACCAGAATATCCGATGGACCTATGCGGAGCTGAACAAAAAGGCGGATGCGCTGGCCGCGGGCCTTCTCGCGCTGGGCCTGAAACCCGGCGACCGGCTCGGCATCTGGTCGCCCAATAATGCGGAATGGGCGCTGACTCAGTTCGCGACCGCCAAGGCGGGCATCATTCTCGTCAATATCAACCCGGCCTACCGGCTTTCGGAGCTCGAATACACGCTGAACAAGGTCGGCGTGTCGGCGCTCGTCACGCCGGCACGTTTCAAGACCAGCGAATATGTCGCGATGGTCGAAACGCTCGCGCCTGAAATCGCATCGTCGGATGGTCTTCTCGAGGCCGCGGCGCTTCCGCATCTCAAGCATGTCATCCAGATCGGCGGGACCGCGCGCCGCGGGTGGCGGCAGTTCGGCGATGTGGCGGGGCTCGCGGGCGATGCGGACCGCACGGCGCTTGAAGAGATCGGCAAGACGCTCGATTGCCGCGATCCGATCAACATCCAGTTCACCAGCGGCACGACGGGCCTGCCCAAGGGCGCGACCCTTTCCCATTACAACATCCTCAATAACGGTTTCTTTGTCGGCGAGGGCGTCGGCCTCGTGCCGGGCGACCGTCTCTGCATTCCCGTGCCGCTCTATCATTGCTTCGGCATGGTGATGGGCAATCTCGGTTGTCTGACGCATGGCGCGACCATGGTCTATCCCGCCGACGCCTTCGACCCGCTTGCCGTGCTCGAAACCGTCGAGAACGAGAAATGCACGGGGCTCTATGGCGTGCCGACCATGTTCATCGCGGAACTGGGACATCCGGAATTCGAGCGTTTCGACCTTTCCTCGCTCCGTACCGGCTGCATGGCGGGCTCGCCTTGCCCGGTGGAGGTGATGAAGCAGGTGATCTCGCGAATGTATATGGGCGACGTGACCATCGCCTATGGCATGACGGAGACGAGCCCGGTGAGCTTCCAGACCGGCAAGGACGATCCGCTGGAGCGCCGCGTTTCCACCATCGGCCGCGTGCAGCCCCATCTCGAATGCAAAGTGGTGGATTTCGACGGTAACACCGTGCCGCGCGGGGAGGCCGGCGAGCTTTGCACGCGCGGCTATTCGGTGATGCTCGGCTATTGGGACGAGAAGGAGAAGACCGCGGACGCCATAGACGACGAAGGCTGGATGCATACCGGCGATCTCGCCACGATCGACGGCGAAGGCTATGGCAACATTGTCGGGCGTCTGAAGGACATGGTCATTCGCGGCGGCGAGAACGTCTATCCGCGCGAGATCGAGGAGTTCCTCTATCGCCATCCCAAGGTGGAGGACGTGGCCGTGGTCGGCGTGCCGGACGAAAAGTTCGGCGAGGAAATATGCGCATGGATCGTTCTGCGCCAGGGCGACGAGTTGAGCGAGGAAGAGATCAAGATGTTCTGCCGCGGCCAGATCGCGCATTACAAGGTGCCGCGCTATGTCCGCTTCGTGGAGGAATTCCCGCTGACGGTGACGGGCAAGGTCCAGAAGTTCCAGATCCGAAAAAAAATGATGGAGGAGTTGGACCTCACCGCATCCGACACTGCCTGAGCGGCGGTTCCGCTGCGTCAGCCGAAAGCGGACATGGCGAAGCCCGGCACTTTCTGAAAAACTGCGATGAGCGGCGTTTGAAAAGACCGCATCAAAACAGGGAGGGGCCGACCGTGCTGTTGGTCCTCGGCAACACAGAGGCCCGGCAATGCTCAACAAGCTCGACGATTACCCGATCCATCAGACGCCTGAACCGATCGCCCATCCGGCGACCAGCGACCGCAATGTCTATGACCGCACATGGTTCAACGGCTATGCGAAGGACGGGTCGTATTATTTCGGTATCGGCATGGCGATCTATCCGCATCGCGGCATTCTCGACTGCGCGTTCTCCGTGGTGACGCGCGACGGACGCCAGCATTGCTTTTACGGTTCGCGCCGCGCACCGACCGAACGTACCGAGATGCAGGTCGGTCCCTTCCGTATCGAAATTCAGGAGCCGATGCTGCGCACCCGTGTCGTGCTGGACGACAATGAAAGCGGCATTTCCTGCGACCTCTCCTTCTCCGGCCGCACGGCGGTCATCAAGGAAGCGCGCCAGACGCTTTATTCCGGCCCGCGCGCGGTGATGGATGCGACACGTTTCGATCAGTTCGGCCGCTGGAGCGGCACGGTCCGCCACCCCGATGGGGAGATCGCGGTGGATGACGGGATGTGCCTCGGCACCAAGGACCGTTCCTGGGGCGTGCGCCGTGTCGGCGAACCGGAAACGGGCGGTGCGCCGGCCATGCCGGGCGGCATCTTCTTTCTCTGGGCGCCGCTTGTCTGGGACGATCACGTGTCGCATGCCATCTTCTTCGATGGGCCGAAGGGCGAGGCGCTGGTGCGCGAAGGGCTCACGGCCCCGCTCTATGCGAGCGAGGCGGATGTGCCCGGCGTCGAGGACGGCAAGGACGAGCGCATGGCGACGGCGAAGCATCGCGTTTCCTATGTGCCGGGCACGCGCCTGGCGAAGTCGGCCGAAATCGATCTCGTCGACCTTGAAGGCGGCACCCGTACCATCAGCCTGGAACCGATCCTGAAATTTCAGATGAAGGGTCTCGGCTACACCCATCCGGAATGGGGGCAGGGCATGTGGAAAGGCGAGCTTGCCACGGGACATGAGTCTTTCGATCCGAAACAGCTCGACCCGCTGGCGATGGAAAACCTGCATGTGCAGCAGGTGGTGCGCGCAAGCGACGGCACGCGTGAAGGCATGGGTGTGCTGGAGCAGATTTGTATCGGACCTTATGCCCCCGCCGGCTTCACGGATTTTTTCGACGGCGCGAAGTAACGCCGTGCTGAACGAGTTTTGTGCGGATCGCCGCCAAAAGGGTGGCGATCCACAGCGATTTTTTAAGACGGTTATGTGAGTTTCCGCGGGCTTGTTGACGACAACGCTCGAGGAAATCGCCCATGCACAAAAGGCGCTTGCTGCGGCCCGAAGAAAAATTGCTGATCTCGAACGCGGCCCGATGTCTGGACGGCGCGCGCAGCGGACGGCTCCTGTCGGATATGGATTGCGCCACCGCGCGATCCGAACTGCCGGACGGCTCGATCGTGGGGTTCGAGCTCGACGGATACGACAGGCCCGAAGCCTGGCAGCAGCGCATGGTTCCGGTGGAGATGGAGGTGGACGATGAGGATGGCGGGGAAATTTCCGCCACCCTCTATGTCGATGCCAATGATCGCCTGCTCGAGCTGGAGCTGGTCCGCCGCTGCGGAGGTCCCGTCGTCAGGCCTCGCTGGCAGACGCTGCGTCTTTGGGCATGACGACGGGTAGTCTCTTCAGGCCCCGAGACGGAAGCCTTCATAATCCGCGGCGGCCACTTCATCGAGCTTCTCGCCATAGACGCCGACGCCGCCCGGATAGGGCATGAAGAGCCTCGGCTTGCCCGGCACGTTTGCGCCCATATACCAGGAATTGGCTTGCGGATAGAGCGTCTCCGCGGCGACCTCGTTCACATGCGCGACCCATTCGTCTTCCGCTTCGGGCGTCGCTTCGATCGTGCCGATATTGCCGCTGGTAAGACGTGAGATGCAGTCCGTGATCCAGTCCACATGCTGTTCGATAGAAACGATCATGTTGCTGAGCACCGAAGGGCTTCCCGGCCCGGTGATGAAGAACAGGTTCGGGAACCCGGCGGAGCCGAGCCCGAGATAGGTCCGCGGTCCCGCCTCCCATTTGTCGCGCAGCCTGAGCCCGTCCCGGCCCGTAATGTCGACCGCGAGAATGGCGCCCGTCATGGCGTCGAAGCCCGTGGCGAAGACGATGGCGTCGGCCTCGTATTCCTTGCCGCCGGCCAGAACGCCCTTTTCCGCGATGCGCTCGATGGGGAGTTCGCGCACATTGACGAGATCGACATGCGGCTCGTTGAAGGTTTCGAGATAACCGGTGTCGAGGCAGAGACGTTTCGTCCCGACCGGATGATCGTTCGGCATCAGTGTATCGGCGATCTCCGGCTCCTTGACGCGGGCCTTCATTTTCGCCCGGGCGAAATCGGCGGCGATATCGTTGGCCTCCGTCGTGGCCATCATGTCGCCATAGGAGCCGAGAAAGGCAAAGCCGCCGCCTGTCCAGCGGGTTTCCATCTCGCGCTGTACGTCTTCGGGCATCATCTCCCCGGAAAGCGCTTCGTTGTACTCGAAGGCGATGATGCCGCCGGCCGTCGTGCGCGCATGCTTGCGGTCTTCCAGAAGCGTTGTGCGCCGCGCAGCGATTTCTTCCTCGCTCAGCGGCCTGTTTCCGGCCGGAAGGGTGAAATTCGCCGTGCGCTGGAACACGGTCACATGATCCGCCTGTTCCGCGATGATCGGAATGCTCTGGATGCCGGATGAGCCGGTGCCGATCACGGCAACGCGGCGGCCGGTGAAATCCACGCCGTCATGCGGCCAGCTTCCGGTGTGATACCACTTGCCCTTGAAGTCTTCGAGGCCTGCGATGTCCGGCACGCGGGCCGCCGAAAGGCAGCCCGTCGCCATGATGAAGAAGCGGGCCTGAGCGCGGTCGCCCTTGTCGGTTTCGATCTGCCACAGCCCGGAAGGCGTATCATAGTCGGCGGACGTCACCCGGGTGTTGAACCTGATGTCCTTTTTCAGGTCCAGCTTGTCTGCGACATAATTCTGATAACGGAGAATTTCCGGCTGCGCGGCATAGCGCTCCGTCCAGGTCCAGCCGCGCTGAAGGTCGTCGGAGAAGCCATACTGATATTCGAGACTTTCCACGTCGCAGCGCGCGCCCGGATAGCGGTTCCAGTACCAGGTGCCGCCAACGCCGTCGCCCGCTTCGTAGACGCGAACGTGAAGTCCTTGTTTGCGAAGCCGGTGCAGCATGTACATGCCGGCAAACCCGGCGCCGACGATAATGGCGTCGTAGTCGTTCCCCGATGTGGATGATGGCGCGTGTTTCTCCGTAGCCATGGTTTTTCTCCTCCCTTTTCGTTTTGCCGAAATTGTAACGCGCAGCGAAGCGCGGGGAAGGAAAAACGGAGTACGTCCCCGCATTCCGCAAATTTTCGCAACTGCGGAATCGTGAATTCCCGGTATAGGGAAGGTGCTTTACGTCGCGTCTTCCCTCAGGCGGTCTGTCCGCCGGAGGAGGAGCCGTCCGAGCAGAACGAGGCCTGCGAGGAGAATGGGGCCCCAGAGCTGGATCAGCGCGGAGAGAAGGAAACGGACGCTTTCGGTCAGCCAATGCGGGAGCAGCAATCGGTCGCTGAAGGCCCGCCCCGTCAAATCCGGATGCAGGACGGAGAGAATGGTCGGATCGGTGGCGAGGCGCGCAAGGCGTTGAGGATCCGGATAGGGAATGTGAAGGTCCGGTTTGTTTTCCAGATGACCCATGTCGCCTGTGCGAAGAAAGGCTTTCACATTCCCGGTTTCGACCTGGAGGAGGTACCCTCTCTCCGACGCCTGCAAGTATTGATCCGTATAGCCTGCGATGACGACCCCTGCCACGACGAGTACGAGAAAGCCCGCTGCGATGCGTGTTCGTCTCGGGCCCAATGCGGAAATGCGCTTGCGGTACAGATCGAGAGACTTGTTTCGCCACGTTTCGAATTGCGCCAGATACAGAACCGCGGCCATGTTCAAGAGCGGGCCAAGAAGCAGTGTATCGCGGTAGCGTGAAGCGGTTGGCCCGGCCGCGCGCCCATAGGCAAGGGTGATCCATTGCCCTCCCAGCCAGAATGCGAAGGCAAGCAGCGTCCATTGAAACGATGAAAGCGGATGCGGCTCCCGCCAGGATTTGTAGAGGATGGAAAGCAGGGGGGCATTGATCAGGATCGCCAGGACGATGCCGCCCCAGGGCCAGCCGGCGACATCGGTAAAGGCGCCTAGAAAGTCCAGCAAGCCATGTGCCTGAAGCCGTTCATGCGCCGGGATGTGCGCAACATACGATATAGCGCAGACGAAAAGGGCTGCTTCCAGCACGAGGCCTGCAATTTCCTTTGGGGTGCGCGATCTCGGTCCGGCGACGAGCTGAAACCCGTGAATGGCGGCAAGCGCGGCAAAAACCATCGCGCCCGACGAGAGACTGAAATAGGCGGCGATACCGGCAACCAGCCCGCCGAGCCAGTTTCGCCCAAAGGCCGGAGCGGACGCGGAAAGCCAGAGTGCCAGAATGGAAAAACCGAACAGGAAATAGAACTGCGATTGAAAACCGGAGAGCGTGTTCTCCCACCCGAACGGAATCGTCAAAAAGATCGCGGCGAAGATCGTCAGGACAAGACGGTGCCTGTCTGCCAGGGGGCGGAGGAGGATCCAGAGCAGGGCGGTCTGGAAAAAGGACTGAAGACCGGCATTGACCGCCATTTCAAGCCGGGGCGCCCACACGCCGGTCGCTTCGAGCATGGCAAGCTCGAGGAGCCGCGTGAAAAGAATGCGGTGTTCATTGTGCGAAGCGAAGAGATGTTCCGGCCCGAGCGTTCCCTCCAGATAGGGTTTGAACAGGCCGGCGCCTTCCGCGTCCCATTGATCCCAGAAAGGAAGGTTGGAGCCGAAGAGCTGGATGAACAGCAATTTGCTTCCGAGAACGACCAGAAAGACCGGGAGCGTGTAGTAGAGCAGTCGCTTGCTTTCGTCCGTCACAACGCATTCCTCTACACACAAAGCCTTCGGGGACAGCGAACGGCCCTCTCCCGGTGGGGCGGTGCCGGTCCTGAAAAATGACATTATCTCAACTTGTTCTCGCTTCCATCATCCCTATTGTGATTGGAAACATATGCACAATCATGCCGTTGGCGGGGGAATGAGAGGAGGCCGTATCTTGTTCGAATTTGTGAGGATGCTGTTGCGCCGTGGCGGCACGCCGCAATTTGTCCTGCCCGCCACGCTTCTGGGATTGAGCCTCCTGATCCTTCTGTCGTCCTTCGTCTTCCCGGTACTTCTCTGGGGGCTTGCGGTCACGCTGCCGCTGCTCGCGCTCTCGGCATATGATTTTCACCAGTCCGCCCATACATTGACGCGCAATTATCCGTTGTCTGCGCGGTTCCGCTGGTTCTTTGAAGACCTCAGGCCGTTTCTGCGTTCCTACATTGTGGAGAGCGATCTGGAAGGGCGTCCTTTCGACCACGATACGCGCGCCCTCATCTATGCGCGCGCCAAGAACGAAGTGTCCGTTCACCCCTTCGGCACCGAACTCGACGTCTATTCGGAAGAATATGAGTGGATCGGACATTCCATCGCACCGAGCCGGAACGTCGCAGAGGACTTCCGCGTGGAGGTCGGCGGGCCCCAATGCACGCAACCCTATTCGGCCTCCATCCTGAACATCTCGGCGATGAGTTTCGGATCGCTCGGTGCGAATGCGATCGAGGCGCTCAATCTGGGAGCGAAGAAGGGCGGCTTCTATCACGACACCGGCGAGGGCGCGATCAGCCCCTATCATGAAAAACATGGCGGCGATCTCGTCTGGGAACTCGGGACGGGTTATTTCGGCTGCCGGGCGAAAGACGGAGCCTTCGATCCGGAAGCCTTTCGCGACAATGCGCAGCGCGATCAGGTGAAGATGATCGAAATCAAGCTGAGCCAGGGCGCCAAGCCGGGCCATGGCGGTATGCTGCCCGCGCCCAAGGTGACGGAGGAAATATCAAGGACAAGAGGTGTCGAGCGCTATACCGACTGCATCTCGCCGCCCGGGCACAGCGCCTTTTCCACGCCCCGGGAAATGCTCGAATGGGTCGCGCGGCTGAGGGAGCTTTCCGGCGGTAAGCCGGTGGGCATCAAGCTTTGCATCGGCCAGCCGCATGAGGTCTTCGCGATCATGAAGGCGATTCTCGCTACGGGCATCCATCTCGATTACGTCGTGGTGGACGGCGCCGAAGGCGGGACGGGAGCGGCCCCGCTGGAACTGTCCGACCATATGGGAATGCCGTTGCGCGAAGGTCTGATCGTGATGCGCAATGCGCTTGTCGGCACCGGCCTGAAGGAGACCACCCGGCTGGCCGCCGCGGGCAAGGTTTACAGCGGCGCCTCGATGGCCTTCAACGTGTCGGTGGGCGCGGACTGGTGCAATGCGGCGCGGGCCTTCATGTTCTCTCTGGGCTGCGTACAGTCCATGAAGTGTCATACGGGCGAATGTCCGACCGGCATCACCACGCAAGACCCCTGGCGCCAGCGCGGCCTGGTGGTGGGCGACAAGGCGCAGCGTGTCTATCAGTACCATAAGGCAACCGTGGAGGCCTTGCGGGACATCGTGGTCGCCGTGGGGCGCGAATCCCCCTGGGAGCTTCGCCCCTATGATTTGCGCCAGCGCCTCAACGCCGCGGAGATGCGCGCGATCGACCGGATCTATCCCTTCGTCGAGCCATCCAGCATTCTGGAAGACCCGGAAGGCTCCTCCTATGCGGAGTGGTGGGCGGCCGCGGATCCCGATACATTCCGCCCCGTGCGGGAAATCGCCGCCATCCGGCGCCGGAGCCGCGGGCCGACCAGGGCCGAACGGCATTGAGGATCGCGGGTTTCCGTGTCAATAAGGTGGCGGCAGCTTGCCTGGTCGTAGTCAGCGCGAAACGGATTCATGAGCAAAACGGCACTTATCACCGGTGTAACCGGGCAGGACGGCGCCTATCTGGCCGCCCTTCTCCTCTCCAAAGGCTATATCGTCCATGGCGTGAAGCGCCGCTCTTCCTCATTCAATACCGCGCGGGTGGATGCGCTGTACGACGACCCGCATAATGAAGGCGTCTCCTTCTTCATGCATTACGGGGACCTGACGGATTCCACCAATCTCATCCGCATCATTCAGGAAACCCGGCCCGACGAGATCTACAATCTCGCCGCCCAGAGCCATGTGCAGGTGAGCTTCGAGACCCCGGAATATACCGCTAATTCCGATGCGATCGGCACGCTGCGCATTCTGGAGGCGATCCGCATTCTGGGGATGGAAAAGACGACGCGCTTCTATCAGGCCTCGACCTCGGAACTCTACGGCAAGGTGCAGGAAACGCCGCAAAGCGAGACCACGCCCTTCTATCCGCGCAGTCCCTATGCCGCCGCCAAGCTCTATGCCTACTGGATCACGGTCAACTACCGCGAGGCCTATGGCATGCATGCCTCCAACGGCATTCTCTTCAACCATGAAGGGCCGACCCGCGGCGAAACCTTCGTCACGCGCAAGATCACCCGCGCCGTCGCCGCCATCGAACTCGGGCTTCAGGACCTCCTCTATCTCGGCAATCTCGACGCCAAGCGCGACTGGGGTCATGCCCGCGACTATGTGGAAGGCATGTGGCGCATCCTGCAGCAGGACGAGCCCGACGACTATGTGCTGGCCACGGGCGAAACGCATTCGGTGCGCGAATTCGTGGAACTGGCCTTCGCCGAAGTCGGCCGTGACATCGAATGGCGCGGCGAGGGTGTCGAGGAAATCGGCGTCGACAGGAAAACCGGCGAGACGCGCGTGAAGATCGACCCGCGCTATTTCCGCCCCACCGAGGTGGATCTTCTGCTGGGCGATCCTTCCCGGGCGAAACAGCGTCTGGGCTGGGAGCACACCACGACCTTCCCGGAACTCGTGGCCGAAATGGTGGCCGCCGACCTCGAAACCGTCGCGCAGGAGGCGGCCCGCAAGGCACGCCATGACTGACGGTGCCATCTATTCGTTGAAGGGCAAGAAGGTCTGGGTCGCCGGCCATCGCGGCATGGTGGGCGCGGCCCTGATGCGCCGGCTCGCCTCCGAGGATTGCGAACTGCTGACGGTGACGCGCGACACGGTCGATCTGCGCCGCCAGGCGGAGGTCGAGGGATGGCTGGCCGAGCATCGGCCCGAGGCCGTGTTCATTCCGGCGGCGCGCGTCGGCGGCATTCTCGCCAATGACAGCTTTCCGGCGGAATTCCTCTACGACAATCTGATGATCGAAGCGAACATCATCAACGCCGCGTGGCAGAACGGCGTGGAGAAACTTCTGTTCCTCGGCTCGTCCTGCATCTATCCGAAGATGGCCGAGCAGCCCATGAAGGAAGATGCGCTGCTGACCGGCCCGCTGGAGCCGACCAACCAGTGGTACGCGGTCGCCAAGATCGCCGGCATCAAGCTCGCCCAGGCCTATCGCCGTCAATATGGCTGCGATTTCATTTCGGCCATGCCGACCAATCTCTACGGTATCGGCGACAATTTCGATCTGGATTCGAGCCATGTCCTGCCTGCCCTCATCGCCAAGATGCATATGGCAAAGGAAGCCGGCGATGCCGAGGTGGTGATCTGGGGCACGGGCGCGCCGAAGCGCGAATTCCTCTATGTCGACGATTGCGCCGACGCGCTGGTGTTCCTGATGACCCATTACTCGGGCGAAGAGCACGTCAATGTGGGCTATGGCGACGACCTCACCATTCAGGAACTGGCGCAGAAGGTGAAGGCTGTCGTCGGCTTCGAGGGCGCGCTCGTAAACGACACGTCCAAGCCGGACGGCACGCCGCGCAAGCTGATGGACAGCACGCGCCTCCACAATCTGGGCTGGCGCCCGCGCACCGGGCTCGACGAGGGCATTGCGAAGGTCTATCGCTGGTATCTCGAGACGGGCGGAAACGGGCGCGGAGTGTGAGTGAGCGGCGAATGGAAGCGCGCTTTTGCTTCATTCAGCCCCGTCAACGAGGTGCCATTCGTCCTCGGGGGTGCTAAAGATAAACCTGTCCCGAGACGAAGAGCAGAAGCGGCGCGTGTCATTCAATAACCCGACAAATTCCCCGTCACTGAGAGAGGCGTCCCGGCCGAGGGTCGCCGTGGTAACGGGTATTACCGGGCAGGATGGCGGCTATCTGGCGGCTTTTCTTCTTGCGCGCGGCTATGAGGTGCATGGGCTGGCGCGCGAGCCTGCGCGGCTGGAACGCTCTCGGCTGGCGGATGCCGGAGCGGATCTCAACCGCAACCTCATCCTGCATCGGTGCGACATCGGCAAGGAAGCCGATCTCGACGGCCTTATTCGACGGATCGATCCCGACGAGGTCTATAACCTTGCCGCGCAGTCCCATATCCACGCAAGCTTCGACGATCCCGCCGCCACGACGAATGTGAACGCGACGGGCGCGATGAAACTTCTCACCGCCGTCCTGCGTCTCGACCGTGGCCGGATACGCTACTATCAGGCGTCGAGTTCTGAAATGTTCGGCGACGCGCAAGGCCGGTGGCAGAACGAGGAAACCCCGCTTCACCCGTTGAACCCCTATGCGGTATCGAAGCACGCGGCCTTCGAGGCGACGATTAATTTTCGCGAGGCCTATGGGCTTCACGCCTCCAACGGCATTCTCTTCAACCATGAAAGCCCCTGGCGCGCGCCGACCTTCGTGACCCGCAAGATCACGCAGGCCGTGGCCGCCACCTGCCTGGCGGGAGAAGGGACGCTGCGCCTCGGCAATCTGGATGTCCGCCGCGATTGGGGGCATGCCCGCGACTATGTCGAAGGCATGTGGAAGATGCTTCAGCAGGACGCCCCGGACGATTACATTCTGGCGAGCGGTGAAAATCATTCCGTACGCGAATTTGTCGAGATCGCCTTCGCGGAGATCGGCCGGACAGTGCGCTGGCAGGGCGAGGGCGTGAACGAAAAGGGATACGACGAAACGACGGGAGAGCTGCTCGTCGAGGTCGATCCCGCCTTCTTCCGGCCGACGGACCTCGGCGCCACGCTGGGGGATGCGCGCAAGGCCCGTGAACGGCTGGGGTGGCATCCGAAAACGAGTTTTCGCGAGCTTGTCGCGGAGATGGTCGCCGCCGATATCGCTCGCGCTGAAGAACAGGCGCGTAGGGGCGCCGGCATCACCCGTTCGTCGGACTGAACGGCAAGATCGTTTGACCTCGGCGCGAAAGCCGGTAAAAACGCGCATGCCGAGTTTATCTTCTGACTGTTTTCAGGACGGGGTGTCATGAGCGATCGTGTGTTTTTCGATCTCAAATCGACCCACAACCCTCACCGCTATCATCTTCAGGTCGAACCGGGGCTTTCGGTCGGCCCGCCCGGCAATCTGTTCATGTTCGGCGGTGTCGGCATGGCGGCTTCCATCCGGGCGATGGAGCGCACCTGCGAGCGTCCGACCGTCTGGGCGACGGCGCAATATCTTTCCTATGCGCGTCCGCCCTCCATCGTGGATCTGGATGTGCTGGTGCCGGTGCATGGCAATTACAACAGTCAGGCCCGCGTGATCGGCCATGTGGGCGACAAGGAAATCCTGACCGTCAATGCGGCGCTGGGCGCGCGCCCGAGCGAATTCTCGCATCAATGGGCGGTTGCGCCCGATGTGCCGGGGCCGGAAAATTTCGAGCCCGCCGAACACTGGCGTGGTGACGATCGCGATCCCGATCTTCATACCCGCATCGATATGCGCGTCGTGAAGGGCCGCTACGGCAAGGACCGCACCGGCGGAGAGCTGTCGCCGGACGGCCAGGTCGTGCTCTGGGTGCGCCCGCTGGAAGATGTGCCGATCGACAGCGCCATGCTGGCCGTTTTCGCCGATTTCGTGCCATCCGCCATCGGCAACGCCATCGGGCGGAACGCGGGGGGCAACAGTCTCGACAATACGATCCGTTTCCGCCACATCGTGCCGACGGAGTGGGTGCTTTGCGATATCCGCATCCATGGCGTGCATGGCGGCTTCGGTCATGGCCGCATGCACCTCTTCGCACAGGATGGTGAGTTGATGGCCTCGGCGAGCCAGTCGGTGATCCTGCGCATCCACGACAAGTGATGGAAGGAATGGCGACAAGGCCGCCCCTCCGCCACCTCTCGGTCGTCAGAACATCAGCCGGACGCCCGCCACGAAGGACAGGATGTCTGGGTCTTCTCCCGACGTGCGGACGAGGCTGGACGTTGCGCCGAGCTTGCGTTCCCAGTTCACGCCGATATAGGGAGCGAATTCACGTTCGATTTCGTAGCGAAGCCTCAGCCCCGTTTCGAGCGAGGTAAGGCCCGCTGCGATATCGGTATCCCTGTCATCGGACAATGCCGCATCGAGCGTCAATGCCGGCTGCAATACGAGGCGCTGCGTAATGAGGATGTCGTAATCGGCATCCAGGCGCAGCGAAAGGTCGCCCTTCTCGCTCACAAAGGCGCTGGCATCGATCTCGAACCATTGCGGCGCAAGGCCGCTCGCACCGATTACGGCATAGGTCCGGTTGGGGCTCGGTTTGAGGTCCTGCCGCACACCGATATGCAGATCGAAGAAGTCGGAAACCATGCGCTGGTAGCGCAACTGGAACTCGGCTTTCTCGTATCGGCCTGAACTGATCAGATAGTCGATATCGGCCTTGCCGACCAGCTTGTGCTCGTCATTGCCGATACGAAGCTGTCCTTCCGCGACCGCCATGTCGCCGCCCGGCTGAACGCGGTATTCGAGACGGTTGACGAACAGCGCGGCAAAAACGTCATCGTCGGACATTTCGGCCTGCGCGGGCAATGCGGCCATAAGGAAGCCGGCTGCGAGAACGAGAGACAGGTACTTCATTCCTCGTTCTCCTTTGTCCGCAGGGCCGCCTGCTGCGATGGCCCGCCTTCGACGATGATCTTGCGAAACATGCCCGTGCCCATGTGATACATGAGGTGACAATGAAAGGCCCATTCGCCGGGAGCATCGACTTCCGTCTCCGTATAGACGGTCTTGCCCGGTGCGATGCTCACGACATGCTTGATCGGGTCCCACCGGCCCTTGCCCGTGTCGAGAATGCTCCACATGCCATGAAGGTGCATGGGATGCGTCATCATCGTCTCGTTGACGAATTTGAAGCGGACGCGCTCGCCATATCTGAGGCGGATGGGTTTGGCATCCGAATATTTGACGCCGTTTATCGACCAGAAATAGCGCTCCATATTGCCGGTCAGGCGGAGTTCGATTTCGCGTGTTGACGGACGGTCCTCATAGAGCGGCCGGGCGGCCTTGAGGTCGTCATAGGAAAGGAATTTCCCGCCATTCGGTGCCTTGGGCGTCAGCCCGCTGCCCGGTGCGTAGAATGGGTCGGAGGGTTTGTCTGTGTCCGGCATATCGTGCCCGGGCATGGCGTGTCCCATCGCGGCATGATCCATACCGGCCTTCGGCTGCATCGCCCCGGGCTGCCCGTCATGCGCCATGGCGTCGCTGTCCATGACACGGCCCATCGCGTCGTGATCCATCCCCCGATGCGCCATGCCCATATCGGCCATGGTGAGCTGGGGACGAGGGGACATGGGCGGTATGGCGGCTTCCATGCCCTTGCGGGGTGCCAGCGTGGCGCGGGCGTATCCGCTTCGGCTCATCGCCTCCGCGAAGACGGTATAGGCGCGCTTGTCCTTCGGCTCCACGATGACGTCATAGGTCTCGGCCACCGCGATGCGGAATGCGTCCACGGCGACCGGATCGACTTCGTTTCCATCCGCCTGGACGACCTGCATCTTCAATCCCGGTATGCGGACATCGAAATAGGTCATGGCGGAGGCGTTGATGAAGCGCAGGCGGATTCTCTCGCCCGGCTTGAAGAGGCCGGTCCAGTTCTGGTCGGCGTTGCGGCCATTGATGAGAAGCGTATAGCCCGACACATCGGCGATATCGGTGGGCATCATCCGCATATCGCCCCAGTCCGCCCGGTCGCGCAGTGTGGCGCCGAGGCCGTCCTGTCTGATATCGGACAGGAAGTCGCCGACGGTGCGCTGGTCGCGATTGTAGTAGTCGGAACTCTTCTTCAGGTTGTGCAGGATGGTCTGCCCGCTGTCATTGTGCATGTCCGACAGCACGACGACATAATCCCGGTCATAGCTGAAATTCTCCGGCGTTTTCGGATCGATGACGATCGAGCCATACATGCCCTCCTGTTCCTGAAAGCCCGTGTGACTGTGGAACCAGTAGGTGCCGCTCTGCCGGATCGGAAAGCGATAGGTGAAGGTTTCGCCGGGTTCGATGCCGTCGAAGCTGATACCCGGTACGCCGTCCTGCCGGTAAGGCAGGACAAGGCCGTGCCAGTGAAGCGACGTATCGACGTCGAGCGTGTTGGTTACGTTGATGGTGACCTCTTCGCCTTCCTTGAAGTGAAGCGTCGGGCCGGGAACGGTCCCGTTGATGGTAAGCACCGTTTTGGGTTTCCCGGTCACATCGGTTTGCGTCTTGCCGATGGTGAGGTCGTAGGTGCCGGCCCAGGCCGCCGTCAGCGGCAGCGCGACCAGCAGGGCGGTAAGGCCCGTTATGCGTCTGTGCATGGATAGTCCCAGGTTGAGTTTCAAAAAGCGTGTTTTGAAAACTCAGCCTCGGGGAGGCGGGCCGTCTGCCGGGGAAAGGGCCGTGCGCTGGCGGTGAACCGCGGGTCGGGGGAGCCCCGAAATCAGCGCCGAGCCGTTGAGCGCGCTCGTGGCGATCAGTGCCGGCGAGCAGCTCCCGAGGTCGCAGCAGGCATGGGAGCCGGCCATCCCGCGGTCGCTTGCGCGTAGCGATGGGTCGGTCGCCTGATGAGGATGGCCGTCCGTCATTTGCATGACGGTCTCCATCGTCCCTTCGGCATGGCAGGTGACGGCATCCGCATGCGCGAGGGGGGCCGTTGCCAGCGGCAACAGCAATATGATCGCGGCAAGCGCTATGCGCAGGACGGTAGCCATGAGCTATGTATAATCCTTCCAGTAACAGGAAGGTCAAGCAGGCTCAGCGCATCAGCCAGTCCGCGATCTCGCTATTCACCTCGCGCGGATAGGTATGGGAAAGGTCGTCGATTTCCCGATAGGTGACGTCTGCCCCGGCTTCTTCGAGTGTGCGCGTCGCGGTTTGGGCCATCTCCACATTGAACATCCAGTCCTTCGCGCCATGGGTGATGAAGATGGGCAGGCCCTCGATCCTCTCCTTCTCCAGAAAGCTCACCAGCAGCGGATGGAAACTCGCCGACATGGGCGCAAGATGGGTGAAGGGAGCATCCGCGAGCATGCCGCTCACATAACAGAACGTGCCGCCATCGCTCATGCCGGTCATCAATAGCCGGCTCTCGTCCACATTCCATCTTTCGCGCACGAAATCGAGCATCCGCTTCAGGCTGTCGCTGTCGACATCGGGGCCGGCGAGCGACCATGTGCTGTCGCGTGATGTCGGCGAGAGCAGGATGGCGCCCCGCGAGCGCGCCGTGCGGAGCCAGCTCCAGATGAAATCCCGCCCGTGCCCGCTGCCGCCATGCAACGCCATGATGAAGGGGTGAGGCCGGTCCGGCGTATAGTTCTCCGGTACATAAAGGGAAAAGCCGCCCCGCTCGCCCTTGTCGTTGCGGGCATGCATCAGGCCCGTCTCGTGAGGGCTCTCCGCGCCTTCCGCGAGCGACGCCAGCAGCGCCTCGTCCCGCCTCGCATCCTCCTCGAGGAAAAAGCGGCTGACCGGCGGCAGCATCTGCGTCAGGGGATAAAGCGCCTCCAGCGCACGGGACTGGTGGCGGAAGGCGCGATAGGCGGCGAACACGCCTTGCGGGTCGTCTTTCGCACCCCGGATTTCCTCATGCGCCATCAATGCTTCGTCGGCGGCCTTTTCGATTTGCTCCTTGAAGCCCGCCATGGCCTCCGGCCACTCGGCATCGCGGAACGGATCGATGGCGTCGCGCAGCGGCCGGTCGGGTTCGCCCATCTGTTCGACCAGCGAGGCGAAGCTCGGGGGGTGGATATGCCGGGCGATATGGCCGAGCGCATCCAGCGCATGCAGGAGCGGCGGCACGGTGGCGGTGATCGCCTCCAGCATGGCTTCCTGTTTTTCCACGGAAATCTCTTCGCTCAACGCCGGTTTCCTCCCTTTTCGCCCGAGACTAGACGCCGGGTCCGGTCGCGGCCAGCCCATTTGCAGATCGGGTCATGCCGCCTATGCTGAGATAAAAGAAATTCGAATAAGTCCGGGAAGGCTCTTCATGACATTCGGGAAACTGCTGATCGCCAATCGCGGCGAGATCGCCATCCGTATTGCCCGCGCGGCGTCGGAAGTGGGGCTCACAAGCGTCGCCGTTTATTCCGACGACGATGCGCGTTCGCTCCATCTGCGCATGGCCGACGAGGCCGTGGCGCTGAAGGGCTCCGGCGCGGCGGCCTATCTCGACATGGATGGCATCATTGCCGCCGCGAAGAGCGCGGGCTGCGACGCGATCCACCCCGGCTATGGTTTTCTGTCGGAAAACGCCGCCTTTGCCGAAAAATGCGCCGAAGCGGGGCTCGCCTTTGTCGGGCCGCGCCCGGATGTGCTGGATCGCTTCGGCGACAAGGCCAAGGCCCGCGCGCTGGCGTCCGAATGCGGCGTGCCGCTGCTGGAGGGAACGTCCGGCGCGACCAGCCTGGAGGAAGCGCGCGACTGGTTCGCAAAACTCGTGGAGCGGGAAGGCGACAGCGCGGCCATCATGTTGAAGGCGGTCGCGGGCGGCGGCGGGCGCGGCATGCGCGCCGTGCGCGCGCTGGAGGAGCTGGACGACGCCTATGCCCGCTGCCGGTCGGAAGCGAAAGCCGCCTTCGGCATCGGCGATGTCTATCTTGAGCGCTTCATCCCCCATGCCCGTCATATCGAAGTGCAGATATTGGGCGACGGCACGGAAGTCACCCATCTCTGGGAGCGCGAATGCACCATCCAGCGCCGCCACCAGAAGCTGATGGAAATTGCGCCGAGCCCCTCCCTCTCATCGGGCATGCGCGAGCGACTGATCGAAGATGCGCTGACGCTCGCCCGCGAGATCGGGTACGACAATATCGGGACCTTCGAATTCCTGGTCGATGCGGACAGGGAAGGCAATTATGCCTTCATCGAGGCCAATGCCCGCCTGCAGGTCGAACATACGGTGACCGAAGAAGTGACCGGCATCGACCTTGTGGAAACGCAGCTCCGCCTGGCGCAGGGCGCGACGCTGGAGAAACTCGGTCTCGATGTCGGCGAAGTGCCGCTGCCGCGCGGATACGCGATCCAGCTCCGCGTGAACATGGAGACGATGGATGCAAGCGGCGCCGCGAAGCCCGCCGGCGGCACGCTCAGCGCTTTCGAGCCCCCCTCCGGCCCCGGCGTCCGCGTCGACACCTTCGGCTATGCCGGCTACACCACCAATCCGAATTTCGACTCGCTGCTGGCCAAGCTGATCGTCCATCACGCATCGCCGGATTATGCCGAAGTGGTGGCGCGCACGCGCCGCGCCCTTGCCGAGTTCCGCATCGAGGGATGTCCTACCAATATCGGTTTCCTGCAGAACCTCATCGCCGACGACGCGGTGGCCGCCAACAATGTCTATACGCGCCTGATCGACGACCGCGCCGCCGAGCTGACGGCGGAAGGCACAAAGGCCCAGACCAAACGCTATTTCACCGATGGCGCCGCCGCCGAGACCTCGACGCGCATGAAGGTCGAAGGCCCGGCGGGGACGGTGCCTGTCGGCGCCCCCATGCAGGGGAAGGTGGTGAGTATCGATGTGACGCCGGGCGAGGAAGT
Organism: Parvibaculum indicum; assembly: GCF_011762095.1. Classification (GTDB taxonomy): domain Bacteria; phylum Pseudomonadota; class Alphaproteobacteria; order Parvibaculales; family Parvibaculaceae; genus Parvibaculum; species Parvibaculum indicum. The sequence goes on from NZ_JAASQO010000003.1 coordinate 117,820, forward strand.
GCCCGCGGGCACGCAGCTTGCCGTGCTGGAGGCGATGAAGATGGAGCATCTCGTCCACGCAGCCGAAAGCGGCATTGTGCGCGAGCTCGGCGCGGAACCGGGGCAGGTACTCTTCGAGGGCGACCCGCTGATTTTCATCGAGCCCGCCTCGGTCGATGCCGCCTCGCAGGCGGATGAGGCCGACATCGACCCCGACCATATCCGTCCCGATCTGGCCGAGGTGATCGAGCGCCACGCCATCGGTCTCGACGAGCGCCGCCCGGAAGCGGTGGAGCGCCGCCGCAAGCGCAACCAGCGCACCGCGCGCGAGAATATCGCCGATCTTTGCGACGAGGGCAGCTTCATCGAATACGGCTCGCTCATCCTTGCCGCGCAGCGCCGCCGCCGCTCGATGGAGGATCTCGTGAAAATGAGCCCCGCCGACGGTCTCATCACCGGCATCGGCACGGTGAATGGCGACAAGTTCGGCGAGGAACAGGCCCGCGCCATGGTCCTGTCTTACGACTTCACCGTCTTCGCGGGTACGCAAGGTGCGATGAACCACAAGAAGACCGACCGTGTACTGAAGATTGCCGAGGACTGGAAGCTGCCGATCGTCTGGTTCGCGGAAGGCGGCGGCGGCCGGCCCGGCGATACGGATTCGCCGGGTGTGGCGGGCCTCGACACCCCGTCCTTCCTGAAATTCGCGGAGCTGTCCGGCCTCGTGCCGCTTGTCAGCATCGTGTCCGGTCGCTGCTTTGCGGGCAATGCGGCGCTTGTCGGCTGTTCCGACGTCATCATCGCGACCGCCAATTCCAATATCGGCATGGGCGGCCCCGCCATGATCGAGGGCGGTGGCCTCGGCGTCTATGCGCCGGAAGATGTCGGTCCCATCGACGTGCAGACGAAAAGCGGCGTCGTGGATATCGCCGTCGAGGACGAGGCGGAGGCCGTGGCGGCCGCCAAGCAATATCTCTCCTATTTCCAGGGATCGTTGGGCGATTGGGACGAAGCGGATCAGCGGCTCCTGCGTCAGGCGATTCCGGAAAACCGGCTGCGCGTCTATGACATCTACAAAGTGATCGACCTTCTGGCGGACAAGGGCTCTGTACTGGAGCTGCGCCGCGATTTCGGCATCGGCATCGTCACCGCGCTGGTCCGTATCGGCGGCAAGCCCATGGGCCTCATCGCCAACAACCCGAAATATCTCGCCGGCGCCATCGATGCGCCCGCCGCCGACAAGGCTGCGCGCTTCATGCAGCTTTGCGAGGCCTTCGGCCTGCCGGTTCTATCGCTCTGCGACACGCCGGGCTTCATGGTCGGACCGGATGTGGAGGCGGATGCACAGGTGCGCCGCGTCTCGCGCATGTTCGTCACCGCGGCAAGCCTGACCGTTCCCTTCTTCACGGTGGTGCTGCGCAAGGGCTACGGCCTCGGCGCGCAGGCCATGGCGGGCGGCAGCTTCCACGCTCCCTTCTTCAACATCTCCTGGCCCACCGGCGAGTTCGGCGGCATGGGGCTCGAAGGTGCGGTGCGGCTCGGCTACAAGCGCGAGATGGAAGCGATCGAGGATCTGGAGGAACGCGAGGCCTTCTTCCAGAAGATGGTCGCGAAATATTACGAGAACGGCAAAGCCATCAACATGGCCTCCTTCCTCGAAATCGACGAGGTGATCGACCCGATGGAAACCCGCCGCTGGGTGATGCGGGGTCTTGCCTCCGTGCCGCCGCGCCGGGAGGCGAAGCCCAAGCACCGGCCGTTCATCGACACATGGTGAGCGCCGCTATGCGCCCTTGGCCCGGAAGCCCATATTGAAGGCGATGGAGACGCGGGTCTCCTCGCTCAGATTGGGCTGCACCGCGTGTTGCAGCCATGACGGAAAGACGATCAGCAGGCCCGGCGCGGCCCGGTATTGCAGTGCCTGATTGTTCATCCTTGTGCGCTCCTTCACCGGATAGACGCTCATAATGCGTTCCCGAACCGGATCGTAGAACTCGATATTGCCCGCGCCTTCCGGCACTTTGGCGTAATAGGTGCCGGACAGGATGGCATTGGGATGCACATGCGCGCGGTTATAGTCGCGCGGCCCGTTCCTGTTGATCCACATCTCCTGGAAGACGAGATCGAAACGGTCGAAGTCGAAAGCGAGTCTTTTGGCGCAGCCGACGCAGGTCCGTCCGATAATCCCGCGAATCTCGGCAAGCTCCGGCCGCCTGTGCAGATCGGACGGGCTGTGCCAGCCGCCGACATTCGAGCGCGTCACATGAGGCAGTTCGCGCTCATATGTCTCCATTGCGGAGAGAATATCCGCGTCGATCCGCTCATGGTCGAGAACCCTGCGCGGCCAGATCGGCGTCGAAAACCAGAGTTCCGGCGCATAGCCGTCTTCCGTGTCCGGCGTCCGCGCGGCGGGCATGGCGGGGGCGGGGTCCGCGCTCTCCGCTTCCGGTGTCGAAAGCGGCGCCTCCCGCTCAAGCGTGTCCTGCATGTCGTTCCGTCTCGTTTTGAACCTGCCGACGGGAAGGCTATCACCGCGTTGCGTCGCGGGGGCGGGCCGATGCCGCCGATTTGGGGCGATCGCCGGGGCAGGAAGGAAGGCGAGCGGCCAGCGCCGGCCAGCGCGCCGCCCAGTCGTCCCGATGGCCCATATCGGGGATCACGATCTGCCGGGCACAGTTGCGCGCGGGCATGTGCCGAATGAAGCTGGCGGCGATCATGGGCGGCACCACCTCGTCCTCGCCGCCGGAATAGTGGATTTGCGGCAGGCGCGCGATCCTTGTCGCCACATCGAGCGGGTCCAGAGATCCGTAAAGGGCCGTCACATGGTGATAGGCGGTGAAGGCCGCGCTATCGAGCGGCGCAGCTATCGTGACGAGGCTCGCCACATCGTCGCGGCGTGCTGCGAGCAGTGCCGCGACGGCGCCGCCGCCCGAATAGCCGACAAGCCGGATGGCGGGCGCATGCGCTTCCGCCTTCAGCGCGTCCAGCGCCTGGTTCACCGCCTCCACCACCTCTTCGCCATAGCGCGCCACGGTCCATAGGTCCGCACGGCAGTTTCGGGCCCCCGCCGCGCCGTCGACCGTACCGGTAAACTGGCACGGCCGCGCGAGATAGACGGTATTCGGTCCCGGGTCGGCGGCGGCCACACCGAGCATGGTCATGGAAACAGGTGTCGGGTCGGATGAAGGTTCGTTTCGCGTCTTCCAGGCGGCGCCGTCCCCCTCGATGAAAACGGTGAGCGGCTCGCCCTCGGCGCGGGTCTTGCGGAATCCAACCAGATCGAACCTTGTTGTCGCGAGGCGGAACTTCTCAAGCCCGCCATGCTGCGCCACGCTTGCCGCCTTGGCCTCCCGCTCCGCGAGCGGGGGAGCGCCTGCGCAACCGGCCAGGACCATTGCCAGGAGGCCGGTCGCCAATCGTACCGGATCGCCGCGCAGATTCATGTGCTTCATGACCTTGCGCTTCCTTTCCTGAGACGAGCGGTTCATGCGTCAGCAATCTTGTGGGTGGAGAGAAACGTGTCCAACAGGAAGTCCGAAGTGAAGAAAGCCGGGTCCGGAAAAGAGCCGGCAAAAGAGGTCGCAAAAGAAGGGGCCGCCACCGGCGGTTCCGCCGACCATAAGAATGCGCCGGGGCAGGCGGCGCAACCGGCAAAACCCAAGACGCAGATTTCCTGCTCGCGAGGCTTCTCCGACTGGATGGCCCGGAACAATCTGAGTTTCGGTTTTACCTCCTACCAGTCGGGCCGGCTTTATCTCGTCGGGCGCCTGCCGCGCGGGAGGATAAGTTTCCACGAACGTCATTTCGTGCGGGCCATGGGCGTGGCCGCCTCGCCGCAGCGTCTCTATCTGGCAAATCACTTTCAGATATGGCGCTTGGAAAACATATTGCCCGCCAATGCCAGCGTGGACGGCTTCGACCGCAACTATGTGCCGAGAAACGCCCAGACGACGGGCGATCTCGACGTGCATGAAATGGGGATCGACAAGAACGGCCGGATCGTTTTCGTGAACACGAAATATTCCTGCCTGGCCACGCCGAGTCTCACCCACAGTTTTCGCCCCATCTGGAAACCGCCTTTCATCTCCCGCCTGGCGCCGGAGGACCGTTGCCATCTGAACGGTCTCGCCATGCAGGACGGAGAGCCGCGCTACGTCACGGCCGTCTGCAAGAGCGACATCGTCACCGGCTGGCGCGACCGCCGCGCGGAGGGCGGTTGCATCATCGATGTGACGACCGACCGGATCGTGACGGAAAAGCTCTCCATGCCTCATTCGCCCCGTCTTCACGACGGCAAGCTGTGGGTACTGAACTCCGGGCGCGGTGAATTATGCACGGTGGACCCCGATACGGGCGCCGTGGAGGCGGTGGCCTTTCTCCCCGGCTTCCTGCGCGGGCTCGCCTTTGCCGGTCCCTACGCCTTTGTCGGACTTTCCCTGCCGCGCGACGGATCCTTCTCGGGGCTGGAGCTGGACGGGGAACTGACCCGGCGCGACGCCGAACCCTGGTGCGGCGTGCAGGTCGTGGATACGCGCACCGGCGATATCGTGCAGTGGATCAGGCTGACCGGCGAGGTCAGGGAACTCTTCGATGTGTTCGTTCTGCCGGGTGTGCGCAATCCGATGGCGACGGGGTTGATGGACAGCCAGATCCAGAGTCTGGTGACCATAGAAAACTGGGCGCCGGACGATGCCCCGTCCGGAGAGCGCGCGGCCGACACGGATATCGACGGAGCTGAGCCCGAAAAGCCGAACCTGGAGATGCGATCCGAGGTCGTTACGGAAGACGCCTGAGCAATTAATCTGTAAACAGAATATGAAGAAAAGGCATGGCGCGGCCGGTGTTTACCGGCCGCGCTTTTCGTGTTTGGGCATCAGTTGCCATGTTGGATCGAATATGGATGAGAAAGGCGTCATGGGACCGCACATCATTGTTGAGTGTGCGTGCGTCGGCGCTTGATACTCCGGTCACGTTTATTGGTTTTGCATGCCGATGTATCGAGGGAAGTGGGCACTCCCGTGATGCGTGCGGATGCGCACTGTTACCTCTGGGGGAAATGAATGAGCCGCACTCAGCGCACGCCCGCAACCGTATTGTCTTCGTCGAAGATCGCCGGAAGCGCCTACAACTACTACAGCATGACGGTCGAAAATCAGCGGGGTACGGATCAGCGGACCGCCGGCAAGATGCGCCGGCTCTTCGCCTCGGCTCTTCTTTCGACGGCATCCGCGGTTGTGATCGCGAGCCTTTCCGGCACTCCGGCGCGCGCGGATACGATCGGCGGCGGCGGGGCCTGTGTTCCCCTGACGCCGCAAAACGGCGATACGGTCACCTGCGCCGGCACGTTTGACGAAACGCTTTCCTTCTCCGAGGTCGAAGACCTGACGGTTGTGCTGCAGGCGGGTGCGACGGTACGGCCCTTTTTCGAGGATGCGGAAGGTATCGTCGTTCGGGCCGAGAATGAGGAGTACGGCAACGGAACGGTCAAGAACTACGGTCTGATCATCACCGGCGACGAGATAAGCGAAGGCGCGGACGGTATCGATGTCAGAACCATTTACGACGCCACGGTCGTCAACGGCGCCTCCGGCTTTGTGACGACCTATGGGGCCGGCTCGGACGGTATCGTCGCAGATGCCTATTATGGCGATGCGAGCGTCACCAATGCGGGCACGGTCGGCACGAACGGCGAAAATGCTTACGGTCTCGTGGCGTATTCCTATTGGGGCTACGCCTATGCGGGCAATAGCGGTACGGTTTCGACCGATGGCGATTATTCGGGCGCGGTCTATGCCGCGGGCGACGAGGGGGCGACGGCAGTCAATACCGGCCGGGTCAGCACGGATGGCGAGGCCTCCTATGGCGTGGTCGCCAACGCCTATGAAGGCAATGCGAAGGCGACGAATGACGGCGTGATCGAAATCTTCGGCAGCGAGTCGAGCGCCCTCACCGCCCATTCCGGCGAAGGCAATGCCACGGTTCGGAACTATGCCGACGGCGAGATCACCGGCGCTGAAGGTTTCGACGTCGATGGCGGATGGGCCTGGAGCGACGAGGGAAATGCGACGGCGTCCAATGCCGGCGATATCGTTCTTTACGGCGACAATTCGTCGGGCCTGATCGCGGTGGCCGGCGAAGGGCTGGCAACGGCGACCAATAGCGGCTCGATCGACATTTATGGCGAGACGGAGGGCATTTCCTTCGAAGACGCCATGGCCGGACTTATCAGTTCGGACCCGACCGAGGTGGTCGATTATCTGTCGGTCGGCCTGATCGCGGTCGGCGACAGCGCCTCGGCCACCAACTATGAAGGCGGCTCGATCTTCGCGACCGGTCAGGATGCCGGGGGTATGCTGGTGATCGCGACTTCGCCGGAAGGGACGGCCTCGGGAAGGAACGACGGGTCGATCTCGACCGGTCAGGCGGTATACGAGCCGTATGCCACGCCCGGTTATCATGATGCCGCGGTCGGCATGCTGGTGATCGCCGATGACGGCGGTGCGACCGTCTACAATGGCGGCGACATCGAAACCTATGGCGTCGGCAGCATGGGGGCCGTCGCGGGCGCCCGTGGCGATGCCACGGCGACGAATTCCGGCACGATCTCCACCGGGACCGTGCAGGGCGAGGCCTATTCCGCCGGCGAGGAGAGTCGCACCTCGCCCGGTCTCGTGGCCCTGTCGACGGCCGCCGATGCGACCGCGACGAATTTGGCTTATGGCGTGATCGAAACCTCCGGCGACAATTCCTCCGGCATGGTGGCGCTGGCGCCGGAAGGCACGGCGGCCGCGCATAATTACGGCAGGGTCACGGTCAACGGCGAAGTGGACGGGATTGCCGCGGAAGAACTCGTCGGGATCCTCACCGGTGCCGGCGAGCCTTACGTGTCGGAGGAAACGGCGGCGAAATATCTCGTGACCGGCGTGGTGGCCATCGGCGACCGGGCCTCGGTCTGGAACCATGAAGGGGCGACCGTCACGGCAACCGGTCAGGATGCATCGGGCATGCTGGCCGTTGCCACCTCCACCGAATATGCCGCGCTGGCGCACAATGACGGCACCATCTATGCGGGGCTGACGGAGGGCTATCACGACGCAGCCTTCGGCATGGCCGCCATCGGTGGCGAAGGCGGTGCGGCCGTCAACAATACGGGCGACATCCAGACGGGCGGCCTGCTGGGCTTCGGTGCCCTCGCCGCATCGGATGGCAACGCCGTCGGGTACAATTCCGGCACCATCACCACCGGTAGCGAGGAAATGGCCGGCGATACGCTGGGTGGCTTCGGTATCGCTGCGGCCTCGGTCAGCGGCAAGGCCTATATCGGCAATAGCGGCGATATCGAAACCTTCGGCCCGGCGGGCCTTGGCGCTGTCGCCATCGCGGGCGGTACGCCCGACGGGCTCGGGGAGCCCGAGGCTCCCTTCTGGGTAATGGCGAAATACCTGCCCGAGATCGTTGCCGAATACGGCACGGCTCTGGTGCTCAACGATACCGAGGCAAGCATCGTCACGCATGGCGATTTCGGCATCGGCGCCGCCGCTGTCGGTTTCCTTGCCGGTGTTGAAAACCGGGGCGAGATCCGGACGGACGGTCTGGCATCCGTCGGCGCGGCGTCGCTCGGGCTTTATGCCAGCGTGCATAATGCGGAAGGCGGCACGATCACGACCGGTGCCGCCGATGGCGATGACATCGGGGCTGTCGGTATGCTGGCCGGCGGTTTGCGCCTGGGCGCGGCGGAGAATGACGGCACCGTCACGACCTATGACACGGGCGGCGTCGGTGTCGCAGCCATCGGCGCCAAATATGCGGTGGCGCAGAACGGCTATGACGGCAGCATCACGACGCATGGCGACTACAGCCTCGGCATGGTGTCGGCAAGCCTCTTTGCCGCGGCGGCCTATAATGACGGCGAGATTTCGACCGGCGGCGACGTCTCCATGGGTGTCGCGGCTGTCGGCTCGCTCTATGCGGTTCTGGACGAACTCGATCCGGACATCACCTCCGGTATCCTCGACGGCGTCGAAGATTACCTGGAAGGCCTCGATGCGCCCGGCGAGTTCGGCGAAGCTTCCGGCACCCTTGCCGCGAACGGCGAAGGTGGCACTGTCGACACGGAAGGCGATTTGTCGGTCGGCGTGATGGCGCTCAACTTCGACAATGAAGCTCGCGCAGGCAATATCGGTCACGTTACCACAAGCGGCGAATATGCCGCCGGCGTGGCTGCGTTCAGCGTCGGCGAGGACGCCTATGCCTATAACAACGGCTCCATCGAAACCTCGGGCGACTACTCGGCGGGTCTGATGGCGTCCGGCGGCGCCCAGCCGGTCTGGACGCTGTTCCATGCGACCGGTCTCGGCTCATACGATCTGGAAGCGGTCTTCCCCGATCTCGAGCCTGAGGACATGGAAGGCGATGCCGTTGCCGTCAACTACGAAGACGGCGCGATTTCGACAACCGGCTATTCCGCGACGGGCGTTGAGGCCTGGACGACCAACGGCTATGCGGCGGCCGTCAATTTAGGCACCGTGACGACGGGGTCGGAAATCGTGCCGCTGACGCCAAGTTATGACGGTGCCGATTCGGCCGGCCTGTGGGCATTCAGCTGGGGCGACGACGTGCTCTCCACCGCCTATGCCCTCAATGCCGGCACGGTGACGACCTGGGGCGACGACGCCGCGGGTATGCGGGTCGGGGCAGTGCAGGAAGGGGTCGATATCACCGGTAGCGGTGCGATGGAGGGGGCCGTCGACGGCGCCATCATCGTGGCTCGCGCGGAAAATGCCGGCGACATCGTAACGCATGGCGACGGCTCCGACGGCATCGCCGCCGAAGCGAACGGCGACGTGCGCTACTACGACTATGTCGAGTATGAGATCGTCCATCTGGACGCCGGCGCGAGTGTCGACAATAGCGGCTCCATCACGACATATGGCGATTACAGCAACGGTGTGAGCGCGCAGGGCCCGCATGTCGAAGTCGTCAATGAAGCGGATGCCACGATCACGGTGAACGGCGACTATTCGGTCGGTATCGAGGCGCGTTCCTTCGGCCTGGCCACCACCGAGGTCGAAAATGCCGGCACCATCACGGTCAATGGCGACTATTCGGCGGGCATCTATGCCACGGGCGAATACGTTACCATCGAGAATGGCGCGACCGGCGTGATCGACGCTTCGGACTCCTATGCCGGTGTCATTCCGGGTGATGAGTACGGTCTCGGTATTCTCGTGAACGACTCCCGCGACATCACCATCGACAATGCCGGCAAGATCTACGGCACGGTCGCGGTGGGGCATGCGCTCGGCTTTCACATCGACGCCATGTTCTATAACGACACCGACCTCACCAATACCGGCACCATCGAAGGCAATGTGATCCTCGCTTCCGGCGACGACACGGTGCTGAACGAGGGCGGCACGGTCTCGGGCGGTATCTATACCGGCAGGGGCGACGACGAGGTCACTATCTCCGGCACCGGCAACGAGATCGGATACGGTATCCACTCCGCCGCGGACGAATACGACTATTCGACGCTGACCTTCGAGCAGACCGACAAGCTGACGCTGGACAACGGCGCCGCACACAGCATCTTCGAGGGGCCGGGCGGCCTGTCGCCCGAAGGTGCCAATGGTCTTGCGATCAGCGGTTTCGACCGTATCGATTTCAAGGACGGCACCACCGTTTTCGACGAAACCGACATCCTGACCAACAAATATGCAGGCGATATCGTTCTGCATCAGGGGGCCAAGGTCTCTGCGCTGGACGATATGTGGATCGGCGCAGGCTCCTTCCAGGTTGGTACCGGATCGGGCGAAGGGATCGATACCTATGCCGATCTGGAACTCACCCATGGCGCGGCCGTCTATTCCACCGCGGATTTCGATTTCGCCAATGGCGGTCGCTTGATCGTCGGCATCAACGGCGACGACGATACGGGCTTCATCTCCACGACGGGATCGATGACGGTCGCGGGCCCGACGCTGGACGGCGAAACGGTGGTCGAACCGGGCTTTACCGTCTATGCGAATGTGATCGCAGGCATCGACCTGACCGTGGGGCACGATCTCGACATCGGTTATGCCGAAGAAGGCGTCTATCTGACAGGCGACGCGGCTCCCACCGCGGTCGACAATTCGATCCTCTTCAACTTCACCTCCGGCGCGAACGAACATGATTTCTACCTGACGGTCGGCCGCGAGCAGACGATCAACGACATCATCGACGATGGCGGCGACGGCACACCGAACAAGGACAGCATCTCCAGCGCGCTGGAAGGCTATCTCGCCAATGTGCCGAAGGATAACCCGATCGTCGTTTATCTCTCGGGCAACTGGCCGAACGATCCCGAGGCTCAGGCCGCGGCGCTTCGCAAGCTGGTCGAGGAAACGGTGCCGGAAGAGGCGGCTCTTTCGGGCCAGAGCCTGGTCGCGGCCACCGATGCGGTGCTCGACCTGATCATGGACCGCCTGAGCGGTGGCGGTTTCCAGACCGCCTCCAGCGAAAGCGGCGTGAGCGGCGTCTCGGCCGGCGACATGCCGCTTGGCGGCGACGGCAACTGGGCTCTCTGGGGCCGGGCCGGCAAGAACTGGGCGACCTTCACGCCGTCCGGCGCCAATGGCTTCGATGCCGATAGCTGGGGCGTCTCCGGCGGCATAGACGGCGAGCTTGCCGACAATCTGCGAGTGGGTGTCTCCTACTTCTACACCAAGGCCGATTTCGACGAGAACGGGGCCGGCGCAAACAGCAATGCCGATATCGACGGCAACGGGGTCGTGGTCTATGCGACCTACCGGCCGGCACCCTGGTACCTCAATGCCTCGCTGGGCTATGGCTGGAACAGCTACAAGAGCAAGCGCTTCGTGACGGGCTTCGGCACGAACGAAGCGAACTATGACGGCAAGCAGATCATGGGGCGCGCCGAACTCGGTTACATCCTCTCCGAGGGGGCGCTCGACATCACGCCGCATGTCGGTTTGCGGGTGAACCTGCTCGATATCGACGGCTACACGGAAACAGGACCCGCGCCGGCCGTTACGGTCGATAGCCGGGACGTCAACAGCGTTCGCGGCGTGCTGGGCCTGGGGCTGCGTTACACGGCCGATCTGGGCAACGCTGGCAAGATCGTTCCGGAAGGATATGTCCGCCTGCTGAACGAGTTCGGCAGTCCGGACGAGGCCATCACCGGCAATATCGTCAGCGGCGGGGCCTTCAGCACCAAAACCGTCGCCCGGGACGATCTGAGCTATGCCTTGGGAGCGGGCCTGACCTATGCGATGAACGACAGCGTCAGCCTTCGTGTCCACTACAATGGTGAATTCCAGAGTGACTATGACGAACACGCGGTCTCCGCATCGTTCCGCTTCGCCTTCTGACGAAGGCGCGGCAACCGAAAACGGACGGCATCCCGAAAGGGGTGCCGTCCCGCTTTTCGACCCTGCCAATATCGAATATCGGCCGGTCTGGCGCAGGGACGATGAACGGGTCATGCGCGATGCCATGGAGATGTGGCAGGCCGAAGGCATTCTGCCCGAAGGCGTCGACCCGGCCGCGCGCGCCAGAGAACTCGTCATCGCCATCTATGATGGAGAGACGCTGGCCGGATGTCTCACCGCGGAGGTCCATCCCCTGCGCGAGCTGGGAGAAAAGTTCGCCTTCGCCCGCAGTTTCATTCGCCCGGCCTGGCGCGGTGCGCGGCTGACGGATCGATTGATGATCGACGGTCATGCCGAACTCGGTCGATGGGCCGCGGCGCATCCCGACGAGAAGCTGGCCGGATCCGCCGCGATCTACCAGAACCACAATCTCGGTGCCCGGCCGGTGGAGCCGTCGGGCCTGACCTTGTTCGGCTATACCGGCAAGGGGCTTCAGAAGCGCGTTCTATGGTTCGACCACTATCGCTTGCCGGTCGACGATCCGGCTCATGCGGAGGAGGCGGCGTCGGCGGGGCAAGCGAGCTGGCGTCTGACCCCGGTCGGACGGAACGGCGCGGATGATCGCGCCTTGCGCGAGGAAGCATGCCGTTTCTGGCGCGACCGGAATGTCTTTGCGCCGAACACGGATCTTTCCGGCCCCGCCGCGGCGTTGAGCGTGATGGCGCATGACGGGGAAGAGATGATCGCAACCTCTTCGCTTCGTATCGTCCCGCTTCCGGCCCTTCGGCGACGCTTTGTCATGCTTCGCTGTTTCGTGGCGCCGAGATGGCGCGGGACCGGCTTGCGGGAAGCGCTGGCCGCTGAGAATTTCCGGCTCACCGAAACGGATTTCGCCGCCTCGGACAGCCCGGCATCGCCCGCAGGTATGCTGACGATTTGCGGCGGCGAGGATCGCTCCCCCCGGCCCATTGACGGCGCCGGCTTTATGCTGGCCGGCTATGCGCCGGAGCGCGATCAGGTTCGCTTGCGCTGGTTCGGCCATGCGCGGATCGCCCCCGCGCGCCGCCCTCTGTCGGCGTGAAGAAAAATTGTTCTTTAAAACAGTTAGTTAGGTCATTGTGCGCTGCATGATTTCCGCATGCCGAAGTGAGTGGTATGCTGACGGTTCCGCCATGGGGGAGTGTGCGGAAGCGGGGAGGAAACATGAACGAGCATGCGGCATTGGGCTATCTGCAATCGGACGCAAACCCGTTGATCCGGGCGATCGAGGCGGGGGTTGCGATCATGCGGTCGGAAGAGGCGTTCCGTCTCTATTCGGTGGCGCTGATTGCGGCGCTGCTGCTGGTGTCGGTCATGGTGGTCTGGCGTATCCTGGCCGGCGCGGCGGCCGACAACGCTCCCGAGCATGATACGCGCCGGCGTCTTGCCCATCGCTTCACCGGCTTGATGATCTGGGGCTTCGGCGTGCCGAGCCTTGCACTCTTCGGCGGGATTGCCGCCTATGTCGACCTCATCGGCGGTGCGCCGGTCTTCGTCGAGGCGGCAAGCGGTCAGGCGGCGACGGTGCCGGGTCTGGGCGCCATCGCGCTTTTCGTCACCGCCCAGTTCGTGCAGGCGGCGCTTCTCGACATCTTCCATATCTATGCGAGCTTCGGGGCGACGCTGAGCGTTCACCCGAAGGCGGCAGCGTTCGGCGCGGTGGTCATTGCCTATCGCATCGTCATCGCCCTCTCGACCCTGGGGCTCCTCTATTTCCTCTGGCGCTCCACGCGCATTCTGTCGCGCGCCGTGGCGTCGTCGAAATCGCAACACGCCTGAAGAGCGCGACCGGCCGTTCAGTCGGCGCTTTCCGGCAGCTCGACCTGCTGCGCGGCTTCGCGTTCCAGCCGTTTGCGCGTGTCGTCCGGCGCACCCGTATGGCGGGCGAGCGCCTGATAGGCGACCGGTACGACGAAAATCGTGAAGACGGTCGCGGAGATCACACCCGAAAACACGACCAGGCCGATGGCCGCGCGCGTTTCCGACCCCGCTCCGAAGGAAAGGATGAGCGGCACCGCGCCCGCCGCTGTCGTCACGCCTGTCATCAGGATGGGGCGCAGGCGAATGGTGGATGCTTCTATCAGCGCGTCGCGGAACGGGCGGCCTTCGCTGCGCAGCTGATTGGCGAACTCCACGATCAGAATGCCGTTCTTCGCCGCCAGCCCGACCAGCATGATAAGCCAAATCTGCGTATAGATGTTGAGCGAGCCGCCGGTGAGATAGATGCCCGCCAGCGCACCTGTCATGGCAAGCGGCACGGTGGCGATGATGATGACGGGATGGATGAAACTTTCGAACTGCGCCGCCAATACGAGGAACACGACGAGCAGGCCCAGCGTGAAAACGAAGGCGAGCGATCCGCCCGACTCGATGAAGTCGCGAGACTGACCCTTGTAGTCGATGACCGCCGACGCCGGCAGCTTCTCTCTTGCCTGGGTCCGCAGATAGTCCAGCGCGGCCCCCAGCGAATAGCCCTCGGCCAGATCGGCCTCGATGGTGATGGCGCGCACACGGTTGAACCGGTTGAGGCTCGACGGGCCGGCATATTCGGTCACTTTCACCAGATTGGCGAGCGGAATGAGCTCTCCGGTCCGGTTTGAGCGGACGAAGATATTGTTCATGTCCGCCGGCGTTCGCTGTTGGCTGCGCTCGCCCTCCAGGATCACGTCATATTCCTCGCCATCCTCGATATAGGTGGTGACGCGCCGGGACCCCATGAAGGTTTCGAGCGTACGGCCTATGTCGTCCACGGTGACGCCGAGATCGCCCGCCCGGTTCCGGTCGATGGAAACGCGGATCTGCGGTTTCGTTTCCTTGTAGTCGTCGTCCACGTTCAGCAGGTTCGGATTGTCCTGCCGTATCGTGTCTTCGAGAATGTCGCGCCATTCGGCAAGCTGCGCATAGGTGCCGCCGCCGATCACGAATTCGACGGGCTTCGACGTGCTGCCTCCAAAGCCCTGCCGCATGATGGGAGAAATGCGCACCCCGGCGAGATCGTTCGTCTTCTCGCGGATCTCGTCCATTATGACCCCGGCGGGCCGTCGGTCGCTCCAATCCGCCAATACGCAGATGGCGATGCCGGTATTGAAGCTCGACAGATTGCCGAAGCTGCGCGGTGCGCGTATCAGCAGGCGCTTCATCTCCCCGCTTTCGACATAGGGCGTCAATCGCGTCTCGATCTCGTCCATATAGTCGCTCATATAGGAAAAGGACGCGCCCTCGGGTCCGTTGACGGAAAGGAAGAACACGCCGCGATCTTCCTTCGGCGCATATTCCGACGGTATCGCGACAAAGAACGCATAGGCGGCGCCCACCAGGGCGAGGAAAACGCCAAAAGTGATGATGGGTTTGCCAAGCGCCTTGTCGAGCGCCTGCGCATACCCGCCTTGTAGCCGGTCGAAACCCGCATCGATCAGCCGCACCAGTTTCGGCTGGCCTTCCGGTTTCTTCAGCAACTTGGAGGCGAGCATGGGCGAGAGCGAAAGCGCCGCGAAGGCGGAAAAAGCGATGGCGGCCGCCATGGTCACCGCGAATTCGGTGAAGAGCCGTCCGATCTGGCCTTCGATGAAGGCAAGCGGCAGGAACACAGCCACCAGAACCAGTGTTGTCGCGATGACGGCGAAACCCACCTGTCTCGCCCCCCGAAAGGCGGCGACGAGCGGCGTCTCGCCTTCCTCCATCCGGCGATGGATGTTTTCCAGCACCACGATGGCATCGTCCACCACCAAGCCGATAGCGAGCACCAGCGCCAGCAGCGTCAGCAGGTTGATGGAAAATCCCAATGCGTAAAGCGCGATACACGAGGCGATGAGCGACACGGGCACTGTCGCCGCAGGGATGAGCGTGGCACGCAGGCTTCCCAGAAAGAGGAAGATCACCAGCACCACGAGGACGATCGCGATGCCGAGCGTTTTATAGACTTCCCGCACGGCCCCTTCCACGAACACGGAACGGTCGTAGCTCTGTTCGATCGACATGCCCCCGGGCAGGTCGCGGTTGACGAGCGCGGCTTCCCTTTTCGCCGCCGCCGCCACGGAGAGCGTATTGGCCTGGGACTGCTTGATAATGCCGAGCCCGACCATCACCACGCCATTGCCGCGATAGAAGGTCCGGTCTTCCTCCGCCGCGCGCTCCACACGTGCCACATCGCCGAGGCGTACCAGATAGCCGCCCGTGCCCCGCCCGAGAACCAGCGCGCTGAAATCGCCGGCGGTATGGAACCCGCGTTCCACGCGCGCGGTGAACTGGCGCTGCGTCGACTCCACGCTGCCCGCGGGCAGCTCCACATTCTCCGCTCTCAGCGCGTTTTCCACGTCGTCGACGGTCAGCCCGCGCGCGGCCAGCGCCGTCCGGTCGAGCCAGATGCGCATGGCATAGGAGCGTGCACCCGAGAGCCGGACCCGGGCCACCCCGTCCAGCACCGAAAAGCGGTCCACCAGGTAGCGCCGTGCATAATCCGTCAGCTCCAGCACGCTCATCTGCGTGCTCTGCACATTGAGCCACATGATGACGTCGTCGCTGGAGTCGACTTTCTGGATATCCGGCGGATCGGCGTCTTCGGGCAGATTGTCGACGACGCCCGACACGCGGTCGCGAATATCGTTGGCGGCTTCGTCCACATCGCGCCCGGGATTGAACTCGATGGTGATCTCCGATTCGCCGTCGCGGCTTTCCGAGCTGATGAAGGCGATGCCGGAAATGCCGGCGATCCGGTCTTCGATCACCTGCGTGATCCGTGTCTCGATCACCTGCGCCGCGGCGCCGGGATATTCCGTGTCGATGGAAACGATGGGCGGGTCGATATCGGGATATTCGCGCAAGGGCAGGCGTTCATAGGAGATGACCCCCACCGCGATCAGCAGGAGGCTCATCACGGCGGCGAAAACGGGCCGTGTGACCGATATGTCGGAGAGCTTCATTGCAGCTTCTCCACTTGCGTTGCGTCCGCCCGGTCCGCGGATTTGATGAGCTCGCGGATCGACTGGCCGGGCTTCGTTTCGCCGAGAACCCGCACATGATCTCCGTTACGAAGGCGCATCGCGCCATGCGTCACCAGAAGGTCGCCCGCATCGAGGCCTTGAAGGATTTCGACCTGGCCGGGCCGGCGCCCGCCGATTTTCACCTCGCGGCGTTCCACCTCATTGTCCCGCGCGCGGTGGACGACGAAGACGAAATTCTTCTCGCCTTCCGGCAGCAGTGCTTCCTCCGGCACGACCACGCCCTGGCGCGGCCGCTTCATCAGCTCGACCGTCATCAGCAGGCCGGGCTTTATCCTGAGATCGGGATTGGGCAGGACCGCGCGCGCCATCGTCGATCGCGTCGCCGGATCGACGCGGGGGGAAACGCTGCTGATCTCGCCGCGAAAGGTTTCGCCGCCCAGGGCTTCCGACGTCGCCTCGATTTCAAGTCCCGCGACCAGTTCGGAGATATGCGTGGCGGGGACGGAAAAATCGAGCTTGATCGGGTCGAGATCGTCCAGCGTCGTGATCACGGTGCCCGGCGTCACCAGGGCGCCGGGGCTGATATTGCGCAATCCCACCACGCCGTCGAAGGGCGCGCGGATCTGCCGGTCGGCCAGGCGCGACCGTGCCGCTTCCAGATTGGCCGTCGCCTCTTCCAGCGCGGACCGGCGTTCGTCGAGCGAAGCGGTTGTGGCATATTGCCGGCTTTCCAGCTTGCGCGCCCGGTCATAGGCGGTCTCGGCCTCGACGCGGCGTGCATCCGCCGCTCTGACCGCAGCTTCTTCTTCCGCGCGCTCCAGGCCGACGAGCAACTGCCCCTCCTTCACCCGGTCGCCATCGTCGAAGCCGATCTCGACAACTTTCTCGGTCACATTGGAGGTGATATCCACCGTCTCGTTGGAGCGCGTCGTGCCGATGGCTTCCACCCGGTCCACGAAACGCTGCAGCGTGGCCGTTGCGACCGCCACGGGCGGTCGCTGCTCCGCGGCAGCCGCGGGCAGGGCCCAGAGCGCAATCAGGCCGGCAAGGAAGAAACGGAAACGACGTGGCATAGGAGAACTCCGGCAAACTTTAAAAAGCTGTCGAGTATCGCTGCTCCCCCCAACGATTATGTGACTGTAATCCATTTTGGCGGAATTCGCGCCGACGATTGTCGGGAGGGATCGAATGTCGGTTGAGGCATCGGTTCCGCACCGCATAATTACGCCTGATGGCTGGAGAAATTCGCTACATACCCGTCTGGCAGGCACATAATCCGCATATCCGCGCAGATGCGATGGCGCTCTGGGCGAGGCTGAAGGTGTTGCCGGCACAGGCCGATCCCGTTGCCCGTGCCGACGAGATCTGCATGGCGGCCTATGACGGCAATCGGCTGGTCGGCGTGGAAACCTGCCGCGTGCGTTTTCTTGCCGCGCTCGATGCCCGCTTCGCCTTCACCAATGTGCTGGTGGACCCCGATTATCGGCAATGCGGGATTTCGTCGGCCCTCCTCCTGCATTCCTACTACCTGCTGGCGGGGTGGGCGCAGGCCCATCCCGAAGAGCGTCTCGCCGGAACGGGCTTCGTCCTCGTCAATCCGAAACTGGGGCGCCGCCCCGTTGTCGGCGACGGCTTCTTCCTGATCGGCTTCAGCCATGAAGGCCATCAGCTGCGGATTACATGGTTCGAGAATTACCGCCTGCACGATCGCGATCTCGCGCTGTCTTCAGGCTCCGGGCATGCGCTGCGCTGGGAATGGGCGTGGCGGCGCAATGCTTCGGGCCCCGTCGCCGATGCGATGGCGCTCTGGACGAAACTGGGCATGCGGCCCCGAGGCGTCGAGACCAGAGACAGGACGGCGGAGATCAGCCTTGTCGGCTATGACGGGGAAAGGCCCGTCGCGGTTTCCACCGTGAAGCCCGTTTTCCATCCCGGGCTGGGCGAAATCTTTGCAGGCCTGTCCCTGGTCGTCGATCCGGCCTACGCGCATGCGGATGTCCGGCACAGAATGGCGAAGGAGAATTTCAGTCGGCTGGAGCAATGGTCGGCCGCCGATCCCGGCAAGCCGTGGGCCGGGCTGATGACGGTCTATGAAGACCCTGAAATGGGGGCCTTCCCGGTCGATCCGTCCGGCCTCGTTCTCGCAGGATATGCGAAATCGGGCGGTCAGATCAGGCTCAACTGGTTCGCGCATGCACAGGTGGAACCGGGGCGGGCGGTGGAGAAGCCTTTTTTGCTTTCCGGTTGAATTCGGCATGAAAAAGCCGCGCGCAGGGTCTGCGCGCGGCTCGTCTTGTTCCGTATGCGGAAACGTCAGATCGCCGCTTCGTAGTTCGCCTCGGCGAATTCCCAGTTGATCAGGTGATCGACGAAGGTCGCCAGATAGTCCGGACGGCGGTTCTGGTAGTCGAGATAATAGGTGTGCTCCCACACATCGGTGGTGAGGATCGGCACGTCCTTGCCGGTGATCGGCGTCTCGGCATTGGCGGTGCCATAGACGGCGAGCTTGCCTTCCGGCTTCAGCACCAGCCAGGCATAGCCCGAGCCGAACTGGCCGGCGCCCACCTTCTTGAACTCGTCCTTGAACTGTTCCAGGCCGCCGAAATCTTCCTTGATCTTGTCGGCCAGCTTGCCCTTGGGCTCGCCGCCGCCATTCGGCTTCATCGAATTCCAGTAGAAGGTGTGATTCCACACCTGGGCGGCGTTGTTGAACACGCCCTTCTTGGAGGTGTCGCCCGCGACCTTGCGGATCAGCTCGACAAGTTCCAGATCGGCAAGCTCGGTGCCCTCGATCAGCTTGTTGCCATTGGTCACATAGGCCTGATGGTGCTTGCCATAGTGAAAGGACAGCGTCTCGGCGGAAATATGCGGCGCGAGGGCATCCATTTCATAGGGAAGTTTGGGGAGTTCGAGCATGGGGCTTCTCCTTACTGGTTTGACGCGGCCCCGGCATTCTCGGGGCCGGACCGGTCCGACGCATACGCAACAGAACGCCGCGTATCTCGGATTGTCCGCATGGGATGCGGGCTTGTTTATATGCCCCCACTAATCGGAGATGCGGGCCGGATTTTCAAGACGGTATAAAAAATTTATTAGGGAACAAAGCGACTTATGAGCAAGCGCATAATCCCTAAAAAATTGTGGGTAATGCGGCCGCGGCGCGGAGGCGACGGCTAAACCCTTGAGTTCGTGGCACGAATTTTCGGCAGAGCGCGCATCGCCGCTTGTGCCCGCACCGGTGCGATGAACTTGCAACGGCGCGACGGAATTACCACATCTTACGGAACGGTGCCCATTCCGGGGCCGTGCCCTGCGGGGGTGCCCGCGGGGTGGAGCAAAGTCGCTTGGAAGAGGACTTTGAAGGCCATGAGCCGTATGACGCAGTTCAACAGCCCGTTTCTGCTCGGTTTTGAACAGATCGAGCAACTTCTGGATCGTGTGGCGAAATCCTCCGACGGATATCCGCCCTACAATGTCGAGCAGTTGCCTGCGCCGGCGGAAGATGGCGAAGCGGCCGGCTCGGACATGCTGCGGATCACGCTGGCGGTTGCCGGCTTCTCCCGTGACGAACTATCCGTCACCGTCGAGGACAACCAGCTCGTCATCCAGGGCCGCCAGCGTGAGGAGAACGACGCGAATTACCTTCATCGCGGCATCGCCGCCCGCCAGTTCCAGCGCAAATTCGTGCTGGCAGAAGGTGTGGAGGTCGTCGGCGCCAGGCTGGAGCACGGTCTTTTGATTATCGACCTTCTTCGCCCCGAACCGGCAAAAACAGTCCGCCGGATCGAAATCGACGATGGCGACGGAAGAACGAAGGGGTCACCCATCTCTTCCTCGAAACCCGGACGCAAACGGATCGAGGAGGATGCGGTCTGAATTGAAGCGCGTCGGGAGACGAGACGCGCGGCAATGAAACGACCGTCGAGGTCGTCGCATGGCGCTGAGACAAGGCCCGCGGCGAACCGTCTGAAAGGAGTATGACATGCGTAAGGACAATGACCGGTTCGACGATACCGGAAACGAAATACCGAATGCCGGCTGGGGCGCGGAGGATCTGCGTACGCTGAGCGACGAGGCTTTCGCCAATGCGGGCGTGGGCAACATCGTCTATGTGCGGGAGGTTCTGGCAGGCGACCTGGTGTCGGAGTTCGGCAACGAGATCGATGTGCCCGCCGATACCGTTCTCTACTCGGTCCATGCCGCCAATGGCGAGCGCATGGCCGTGCTGGACAATCGCGATGCCGCCTTTGCCGGCGCGCGCCAGTACGACCTGGAACCCGTAAGCGTACACTGACGGGCGCAACAGGCGTCGAATTCGACAGGCTGAAAATGCGAAGCCCCGCCGTCTCCGGCGGGGCTTTTGCGTTTGCGGGGTCTGACGCGCTCAGACGGCGCTGGTTGCGGCCGGTTCGGTCAGGATGGCGTAAAGCGCGGCGGCATCGTCGGTCGCGCGGAGCTTTTCCACTACCGCGCCGTTCCGCAGCAGGCGCGACACGCGCGCCAGCGCTTTCAGATGGTCCGCGCCCGCGCTTTCCGGCGCAAGCAGCAGGAAGATCAGGTCCACCGGCTGGTCGTCCACCGATTCGAAATCGATCGGCGTGTCGAGCCGCGCAAACAGCCCGTGCAGCCGATCCAGTTCGCCCAGCTTGCCATGCGGAATGGCAATGCCCTGGCCCACGCCCGTGGAGCCCAGGCGCTCGCGCTCGAGCAGCGTTTCGAAGATAGAGCGCTCGGAGACGCCGGTGAGGTCCGCCGCGCGCGCGGCGAGTTCCTGCAGCGCCTGCTTTTTGCTGGTGACCTTGAGATGCGCAAGCACCCCTTCCGGCCGTACCAGATCTTCAAGCTCCATGATCCGCACCCTGTTCTGCTGAGGCTGTGGCCGAAGCGCGTGTCCATGCGCCGGGCGGGTGCCGGGCAGGGGACGTGCGCTGGCTAGAGCGGTAAAGCTTCTCACGGTCTCAAGCCTTTTGTGAATCGCGGCTGGTATCGACCCAGCCGATATTGCCGTCCTGACGCCGGTAGACGAGACAGAGGCCGCCATCGCCATTGCGGAACATGACGAAGGGCGCGTCGCTCAGATCCATGCGCATGACCGCATCGCCCACGCTGAGTTTCGGAATGTCCGTCGTGCCTTCGGCGATGATGACCGGCTGCGCGTCCTCTTCGACTTCCTCATTCTCGGAGACCGCCTCGATCACGAAGGACGGCACCGTCTCGGCGGGGAGTTCGGGCTTGTTGTTGTTGTTGTGGTTTTTCAGCTTGCGCTTGTAGCGCCTGAGCCTCTTCTCCAGCCGTTCCAGCGCGGCGTCGAAGGCGGCATAGACTTCCGTCGCCTGGCCCTCGGCCTTCACATACATGCCGGAACTCAGATGCACCGCGCAATCGGCGCGATAGTTGAATCCGTCCTTGGTGATGGTGACGTTCGCATCTACCGGACGATCGAAATATTTGTCGACGGCGGCTTCGAGCCTGTCGGTAACATGGGTGCGGAGCGCATCTCCGATGTCGAGATGATGGCCGCTGACCTGAACCTGCATTGAGAGACCTTTCCGGGTCGCAATGTCCCGATGGACTGCCTGTGGCGAAGCGCGCCGCCCTGTCCGCGGGGCCTCGCCCCGAGCCAGGATTGGCTTCTGCTATCTGCCGCGTCGCGGAGATTCTATCTGCCACGCCGTCATCAAGCGCGTGGAAACTAGTGGGGCCGCCATAAGGTGTCAACCGGGACCCTGATAGAGCCTTAAGATCGTTTTGAATCAGTGTGTTACGGGTTTATCCGGCACTCTGCCGCATGGCGCCGGCCCGCTCAGGCATAGGCCTTCTTTTCCCGCCGCCGCTGGACCGAGGACGGGATGCTCAGGGCTTCCCGGTACTTCGCCACGGTGCGCCGGGCGATGTCGATCCCCTGGCCTTTCAGGATTTCCACGATGTTGTCGTCGGAAAGAACGGCGTCCGGCCGCTCCGAATCGATCAGTTCCTTGATGCGATGGCGCACCGATTCCGCCGAATGCGACGCGCCGCCTTCCGTTCCGGCGATGGCCGAGGTGAAGAAATATTTCAGCTCGAATATCCCGCGCGGCGTGGCGATGTATTTGTTCGAGGTCACGCGGCTGACGGTGGATTCGTGCATCGAGATCGCATCCGCTACCGTCTTCAGGTTCAGCGGCCGCAAATGCTGCACGCCATACATCAGGAAGGCATCCTGCTGCCGGATGATTTCGGACGCCACTTTCAGGATCGTGCGCGCGCGCTGGTCGAGGCTCTTCACCAGCCAGTTCGCATTGTTGAGGCATTCCGACACATAGGCCTTGGCCTTGGCGTCCGCGAGGCTGGAGACTTCCGCGTAATATTGCTGGTTCACCAGAACCCGCGGCAGCGTTTCGGAATTGATCTCGACGAGCCAGCCACCGTCCGATCCCCGCCTGACGAACACGTCCGGAATGACCGGCACCACCGGTTCGTCGCCGAACGCAAGGCCGGGCTTGGGGTTGCAGGCACGGATGTCCTCGATCATGCCGGCGATGTCGTCGCGGTCCGCGCCGGTGACCTTCATGAGCTGGTCGAAATCGCGCTTGGCGAAAAGCTCCAGGTGATCGAGGAAGTTCTCCATGGTCGGATCGAGCCGGTCGCGCTCGGCAAGCTGGATCGCGAGGCATTCTTTCAGGTTGCGCGCGCAGACGCCCGCCGGCTCGAAACCTTGCAGAACCTCGAGCACGCTGAGCACGTCCTCGATTTCCGCGCCGAGCCGTTCCGCAATCTCTTCCATGTCGGCGGTGATGTAGCCGGCCTCGTTCACCTGGTCGATGAGGTAGGCGCCGATCAGGCGGTCCTGCGGCACTTTGAGGGACATCTGCATCTGTTCGGTGAGATGTTCCGAAAGCGTTGCCTCGCGCGTCAGCGTGGCTTCGAAGCTGTATTCGTCGCTGCCCTGTCCGCCGCCGCCGGAGGTTCTGAGCGACTGCCAGTCGGAGCTTGAGGAGCCCGCGGCGGCCGCTTCGTTCTGCACGTCGCTGCGCGCCTCGTCGGCATAGACATTGTCGTAATCGGTATCGAGGTCGCTTTCCCGGCCGGGCAGGGGGGAATCTTCGCTGAGGGAGAGCTGGTCCTCTGACCACCGCGTCTCGGAGGACGATTCGGCAGCGGTGTCGTCGCGGGAGCGCTCGTTCTCGGGCTCGCCCGAACCGGATTCGAGCAGCGGATTGCGCTCGAGTTCCTGTTCGACATATTCGGCAAGCTCGAGATTGGAAAGCTGCAGCAGCTTGATCGCCTGCTGCAGTTGCGGCGTCATGACAAGGCTCTGGCCTTGTCTCATCTCCAGCCGCGGTGCGAGCGCCATGAGCTCCTATGCCCCCCGTCCGTTACGCATTACGATCTCAAGCCCCGTCATCTTCGTCACAGGCTGAACCGGTCGCCGAGATAGAGACGGCGCACATCTTCATTGCCCACGATTTCGGAAGGCTCGCCTTCCATCAGCACCTGGCCATCGTGAATGATGACCGCGTGGTCGATCAGTTCCAGCGTCTCGCGCACATTGTGGTCGGTGACCAGCACGCCGATGCCCCTGTCCTTCAGATGCGCCACGAGATCGCGGATATCGCCGATCGCGATCGGGTCGATACCGGCGAACGGTTCGTCGAGCAGCATGAAGGAGGGTTGCGTGGCCAGCGCGCGCGCGATTTCCACGCGCCGCCTTTCGCCGCCCGACAGCGCAATGGACGGCGTGCGGCGCAAATGGGTGATCGAGAATTCCGCCAGCAGATCGTCCAGCGCCGTCTCGCGCCTGTCGCGGTCGCGTTCCACCACTTCCAGCGTCGCGCGGATATTCTGCTCCACGGTAAGGCCGCGAAAGATCGAGGCCTCCTGCGGCAGATAGCCGATGCCCATGCGCGCGCGCCGGTACATCGGCAGTTCGGTCACGTTGAGACCGTCAAGCGCGATGCTGCCGTAATCGGGCCGGATGAGGCCGGTAATCATGTAGAAGACGGTGGTCTTGCCGGCGCCGTTCGGGCCCAGAAGGCCCACGGCCTCGCCCCGGTGGAGGTTGAAGCTGACGCCGCGGACGACGGGCCGTCCCTTGAAGCTCTTGCCGATCTTTTCGACCTGAAGCCCGGCATTGCGGGTGACCAGCTGCGGCCCGCCATCGGCGGAACCGGAGGCTTTTTGCCCCCCTTCCGCGTTTGCGGCGCGCTGTGTCGCGCGATGTCCGGTCTGGATCGAAGTCATTGCCACCTCAGCCTTGAAAGCTCATCAAAGGACACTTGGCATTAAAATTGTATGAAATGCCGCGGATTACCAAGCCCCTTATTCCGCCCCGTTGTCCTCGGGAGGCTGGAAAAGGCCTTTGACCCGCCCGTTTCCGCCATTTTCCGTCCCCCCGGACGAATTGCCGCCGGTCACGCGGCTCTCGCCGCTATTGAGGTCGACGAAGAGCCTGGTCCCCCGGATGACGTTCTCGCCCTGCCGCAGCACGACGCTGTCGCCCATATTGATGCGCCGCGTGGCGACCTGGTATTCGGCCCAGTTGCCGCTCGCCGATTGCTGGTCCGGCGCGCTCACATGCACGCTGCCCGTGGCCCGGATCCTCTCGATCCGGTTGCCGCCATTCCCCTGCTTGTTGACATAGAAGACGGTCAGCCGGTCCGCTTTCATGCGCACGTCGCCCTGCACCACGACCACATTGCCTGCGAAGGTGGCGGTGCCTTTCTTGTCGGCAACTTCCAGCCGGTCGGATTCGATTTCGATCGGCGCATCGGGCTCATTGGCGAAACCGGTCATGCCCTGCGCCTGCGCCGTCGTGGCGGCGCCGAGGCATATCGGGGCGAGCAGGGCGCCCAGCAGAAGGGCATGGCGCAATGCGGGGCGCCTCGCCCCGATGCCCGCAAGGCGTCCTGCCCGGACGGTCGTCAATCGCTTCATTGTGCCCCCTCGTTCTGATCGTCCGGCGTACCGGCTTGCGTCTCGTCCTGGCTTGCATCGGATCCGGAATCGCCGCCCGGATAGATCGTCGCCTTCACCCGGCCGCGGAAATTGATGATCTCCGACATATTGTCGGCGGACATGCTGTCGGCGCGCAGCGTGCCCATCGGCCCCTGACCCCAGACCTCGTCGTCGCTCTCGACCGTTCCCTTGTCGAAATTCACATCCGCTTGCCTTGCGTGGAATTCATACCCTTGCGTGGTGAAGAGATCGACCTTGTCGTCGAGCTTAAGCGTCTGGCGGTCGGTGTCGAGAAGGCCCTTGGCGGCATTCAGCGTCAGCCAGCCATTCGTATCGTCGGTCTTCAGGTCCGCGTCGATATTTTCCAGCCGCACGAGATTGGGCTGCGTGGCGTCCTGCGTTGCGGTATCCGCGTTCAGCTCATAGGGGCGGCCGTCCTGGTTGAGGCCGCTCACGCGCGGGCTCACCATGCGCAGATCGTCATTCTGGGTGGCGATGTCGCGAAACGTGATGTCGAGCTTGTCGTCGCTATCGAAAAATCCCGAATAGACGAAAAGCGAGACGAAAAGTACCACGGCGGCGCCCGGCAGCAGGAATTTCATGAAGCTGACGAAACGGCTGTAGCTCGATTTGGCGGGGCCGTCGCCCCCCGACGGCATGCCGTGTCCGACAGAGGTGTGAGAAGGGGCGCCGCGGCCATTGCGCGGCGCCTGCCGTCCTGCCGGTTCGTCCATCTGGTCTTGCTCCACTTGCGGCACGGTCGTTCTTCTTGCGTTTCGTCTGGCGGATTCGGGCGGTTTCACGCTCGTCCCGAAGCCTTTTTGCTGCAGGAGGGGGCCGCATGGGACAGCCTTTGCCGGCCGGCAAACCGGCCATTGGCCGCGCGCCTTGAGTATGCGCGCAAGCCTTTCCGGGCGTCAAATGGCCAGATCCCCGTGATGCGGGAAAAAATGACGCCTTTTCAAGGAGATGGAGAGAGGTTCGCGCAGAATCAATGCGCGAAAATGTCCTCTTCCGCCCAGCCCGAGAGATCGAGCGAGGCGCGCACCGGCAGGAAGGCGAAGCAGGCCTTGGCAAGCTCCATCCGGCCTTCGCGCATCAGCATGCCGTCCAGCGTTTCCTTCAGCGCATGCAGATGCAGCACGTCGGACGCCGCATAGGCCATCTGCGCATCGCTGAGCTGATCGGCGCCCCAGTCCGAGCTTTGCTGCTGCTTGGACATGTCGACGCCCAGCAGTTCCCGGGAAAGGTCTTTCAGCCCGTGCCGGTCGGTATAGGTGCGTACCAGCTTGGAGGCGATCTTGGTGCAATAGACCGGCGTCGTGACCACGCCCAGATAGCGCTGCATCATGGCGACGTCGAAACGCGCGAAATGGAAGATCTTCAGCACGTTCTGGTCGGCCATCAGCGCCCGCAGATTGGGGGCGTTATACGTGCCGCGGTCGAGCTGGACAAGATGGGCGGTGCCGTCGCCCGCCGACAGCTGAACCACGCAGAGCTGGTCGCGATGCGGGTTCAGTCCCATCGTCTCGGTGTCGACGGCCACGCTGTCGCCGAAGGTCAGTCCGTCGGGAAGATCGCCCTTGTGAAGCGTGATCGTATCCGACATCGGCGCTCCGCTCGGCAGGCGGCGCGGATGCGCCGCCGAAGAAAGAGAATGGTGCCCAGGAGAAGACTCGAACTTCCACGCCCTTGCAGGCGCCAGCACCTGAAGCTGGTGCGTCTACCAATTCCGCCACCTGGGCACTTGGAGGCGTTGACTTAAAGAGGCGGGCAGGGTTTGTCAATCGGATGAAGGGCTCATTCCCGCCTTTTTGATGCTCGCCGGCCTGCAGGGCCTTTCGGGGGACTTTGCTGCAAGGCACCATTGGGCTATCTAGGGGTGGAGTTCTGGCCGCAGGGCTTACCAACGCGTTCACTCGAGGCAGGCATGTCGAATTCCACGGAAATCCGGATCAAACGGCTCAAACCCGGCGCGACCATCGCCATATTCGGCGCATCCGGCTTTCTCGGGCGCCACATCGTCCAGAATCTGGCCGCGCGCGGGTATCGCATCCGCGCGGCGGTGCGCCGGCCCAACGAGGCAATGTTCCTGAGGCCCATGGGCGCCGTCGGCCAGGTCGAGCCGTTTCAGGCCAATGTGCGCGACGATGCCTCCGTTGAGGCGGCCATTCGCGGCGCCGATGCCGTGATCAATCTGGTCGGCATTCTTTCCGAAAGCGGCAAGCAGACTTTCCAGTCCGTCCAGAGCGAGGGCGCGGTCCGCGTGGCGCGCGCGGCGAAGGCGGCGGGGATTTCCGTCTTCGTGCAGATGTCGGCCCTGGGCGCGGATGCCGAAAGCGGGTCCGACTATGCCCGCACCAAGGCCGAAGGCGAAGCCGCGGTGCGCGAGACGCTGCCGGAAGCGGTGATCCTGCGTCCTTCCATCGTCTTCGGGCCGCAGGACGGCTTCTTCAACCGTTTTGCCGCGATGACGCTCGTCTCGCCTGCCCTGCCGCTCATCGGCGGCGGCAAGACGAAGTTCCAGCCGGTTTATGTGAAGGATGTGGCCGAAGCCGTGGCCCGCGTGCTGGAGCGGCCCGATACCGCCGGCAAGACCTATGAGCTGGGCGGCCCGGACACGCGCAGCTTCAGGGAACTGATGGAACTGACGCTGCGCGAAATCGGCCGCAAGCGCGTTCTGCTGCCGCTGCCTTTCGCACTGGCGAGCTTCATCGGCTGGTTCACACAGTTTTTGCCCGGTGCGCCGCTCACCGTCGATCAGGTCCGCCTTCTCCGTCACGACAATGTGGTGAGCGAGGAAGCGCGCAATGAAGGCCGCACACTGGAAGGTCTGGGCATCAAGCCGGTCATGGCGGAGGCGATTCTCGAAACCTATCTTTTCCGCTTCCACCGTCAGGGCCAGTATGCCCAGTATAAAACCAGCTAGGTACAAAACCGGTTAGGGGCGGCAAGTGCCGCCTATCGCGAAGGAGCCGGCATGAATATCGGCGAAGCGGCGACAAGATCGGGCGTTCCCGCCAAGACGATCCGCTATTACGAGGATATCTCGCTGATCGACGCCCCGCGCCGCGGGACGAACGGCTATCGCGATTATTCGCAGGACGATGTCCATACGCTGCGCTTCATCGCCCATGCGCGAGGGCTCGGTTTCACCGTTGCGCAATGCCGGGACCTGCTGGCGCTCTACAACGACCGCGACCGCAACAGCGCCGATGTAAAGCAGATTGCCCGGGACCATATTTCGGAGATCGACCGCAAGATTGACGAGCTCCGGTCCATGCGAGCGACGCTCGACAGGCTCGCCCGCAAATGCCATGGCGACGAGCGTCCCGACTGCCCGATTCTCGACGAGCTGTCCGCCGACATTGCCGGCGAGAAGGAGGGCTGAAGGAGCGGAGGGGCGATTTCGCTTAACGGCGGCGGTGTTTGCGCGATAGTAATGAAACGCAGCGATTCACCTGTCGTATCCTAGCCCCGCGGCTTTTTTCCCCACTGCCAGATTGCCGATATGCGCACCCTCTTTCACATGCCTATTTCTCCGGCCTGCCGGACTTTGCGCCTTCTGATGGCGGAAAAGGACATTGCCTTCGAGCTCGTCGAGGAGAAGGACTGGGAACGGCGGCTGGAATTCCTCGCTCTCAATCCGGCGGGCGAGGTTCCCGTGCTGGTGGAGGAGGATGGCGAGCCGCTGGCCGGCGTTATGGCGATTGCCGAATATCTGGAAGAAACCTGCCCCGACGCCCCGCTCCTGCCGGGGGATGCGAAGGCGCGCGCCGAAGTGCGCCGCATCGTGGACTGGTTCGACCGGAAATTCGCCGCGGAGGTGAGCGAAGGCCTGCTCTTCGAGAAGGTGACGAAACGCTACCTCCATGCCAGCCAGGGCGGCGGCGGGCCGGAAATGGCCGTGGTGCGCGCCGCGCTCCACAATCTGCGCTACCACCTGGATTACATCAGCTATCTGATGGAAGAGCGGAACTGGCTGGCGGGCGAGGCGCTCACCCTTGCCGACCTCACCGCGGGTGCGCATCTTTCCTGTCTCGACTATGTCGGGGACGTGCCCTGGAACCAGTATCCGGCGGCCAAGGAATGGTACATGAAGCTGAAATCGCGCCCGGCCTTCCGGGGCATTCTCGCCGATCATGTGCCCGGCATGCCGCCCCCGAAATTCTATGCCAATCTCGACTTCTGAAAACGCGGATCTGAAGACGCGCATCGCGGCGAAAGCGCGCGAGGCGGGTTTCGATGCGGTCGGCTTTGCGCGCGCCGATGCGCGGCCCGACCTGCCCGCGAGACTGTCGCGCTGGCTGGAGCTGCGCCGGCAGGGCGATATGGGCTGGATGGAAGAGACGGCCGCGCGGCGCGCCGACCCGCTGACGCTCTGGCCGGAGGCGAAAACCGTCGTCATGCTCGCCATGAATTACGGCCCGGCGGAAGACCCGCTGCCCCGGCTGAAATGGCGCGACCGGGCCGTCGTCTCCGTCTATGCGCAGAACCGCGACTATCACGATCTGGTCAAGAAGAGGCTCAAACGGGTTGCCCGCTGGCTGGCGGAAGAGGCGGGGGTGGAGGTGAAGGTCTTCGTCGACACCGCGCCGGTGATGGAAAAGCCTTTCGCGGAAGCGGCAGGGATCGGCTGGCAGGGCAAGCACACCAATCTCGTTTCGACCGAGCTTGGCTCATGGTTCTTTCTCGGCGCCATTTTCACCACGCAGGCGCTGGAACCCGACACGGCCCATGACGACCGTTGCGGCTCCTGCCGGGCATGTCAGGACATCTGTCCGACAGATGCGTTCCCGCGGCCCTACGAACTCGATGCGACGCGCTGCATCTCCTATCTCACCATCGAGCATAAGGGACATATTCCGCGCGAGTTCCGCCGCCCGATGGGCAATCGCATCTATGGCTGCGACGATTGTCTGGCCGTCTGTCCCTGGAACAAGTTTGCGCATGAGGCGCGCGAGACGGCTTTCCATCCGCGAGAAGACCTGCTGTCGCCGCTTCTTGCCGATCTCGTCGCGCTGGACGATACGGCGTTCCGTGCCCGCTTTTCAGGCTCGCCGGTCAAGCGGATCGGGCGCGACCGCTTCATCCGCAATGTGCTGGTCGCCATCGGCAATGCCGGCGATCCGGCCCTGGCGATCCATGCCGAACGCCTGCTGTCCGATCCCTCGCCGCTTGTGCGGGCCATGGCGGTCTGGGCGCTGGGCGAATTGCTGGACGGGACGCAACTGGCGGTATTGGCAAGAGAGTATCTGCCACGGGAAGAAGATGCGGATGTGCGGGCCGAGTGGCACTCGGCCGCCGGCTGACCCTATTCCGTATCGAGCAGTCTGCGGGCTTCCTGTGCCTCCGGCGCATCGGCGCGGCCGGTCTCTTCGGCAAAGCGCACCACGTCCTGCCAGTCCACCCGCGCCGCCGCGACCTGTCCGAGATCGGCGCGCACGCGCCCGCGCTCGAGCAGCACGTCGAGACGGTGCCGGGCCGTCTCCGCCGCGCGGTTGATGTCGAC
Source organism: Parvibaculum indicum (assembly GCF_011762095.1). Lineage (GTDB taxonomy): Bacteria > Pseudomonadota > Alphaproteobacteria > Parvibaculales > Parvibaculaceae > Parvibaculum > Parvibaculum indicum. The sequence goes on from NZ_JAASQO010000003.1 coordinate 148,596, forward strand.
CTCGGAGGCTTTGGGATAACCGAGCTTGCGATTGGCGGTCGACCGCATCACCAGCGCGTCGATGGTGAAGGGCTCGCGCGCCAGCGCCTCGCTGGTATCGGACCGCACGGCCTTCCAGTCGCCGGCCAGCGCATCCTGCCTGGCCCGGCCGATATAGTATTCCGCCTCGTCCGGCTCGCGGGCAATCGCATACCCGAACGCCCGGCGCGCCTGTGCATAGTCCCCGGCAAGGCCCCAGGCATCGCCCGCCTGCGCATAGACCTTGGCGCGCTCTGTGTCCGGCGCACCCGTCATCGCCTCGGCGAGATCGAAGAACAGAAAGGCCGCTTTCTCGTGCCGGCCCTGCGCGCTCAGGGCCAGTCCCTCGCAATGCGTCGCGGCGATGAGGGCACCGTCCGTCTTGGCCGCCTTGCGCCATGCCGCCGCCTGTTTTTCGGCATCGGCGGGATTTTTCTGCACGAGGTCGAGGCAGGACTGATAGTCGTTTACCTTCCCGCTTGCCGCGCTCGCCTGCGACGCATAGGTGAGAGGGACGAGCACGGCGAGAAGGCCGAGGAGATATGTCGGGTTCCGTTTCATGGCCGGTAAGGTCGGGGAGCGGCGCGCGAAAGACAAGTTAAAACGGCGGAATTTATGAGCGATCGGATGAGCAAGCGTTTGTTCTGTTTCGGGTTCGGTTTCAGCGCCGAAGCGCTGGCGCGTCGTCTCGCGCCGAAGGGCTTTGCGGTCGCGGGCACCACGCGCAGCGAGGCGAAGGCGATGCGCATGAAGGCCGAAGACGTCGAGCCCTGGCTTTTTGCGGACGGGAAGGGAATCGCCGACCCGGAAAGGGCGCTGGCCGGGACGACCCATCTCCTCGTGTCCACGCCGCCGGGACAGGAGGGCGATCCCGTGCTGGCCGCTCACGCGGGGTTTCTCAGCCGCCTCGCGCCACAGCTTGAGTGGGTGGGCTATCTCTCCACCACGGGCGTCTATGGCGACCGGCAGGGCGAGTGGGTGGATGAGGAAAGCGCGCTGACGCCTGACACGGAACGCGGCCTGCGTCGCGTCCGTGCCGAAGAAGACTGGCGTGCGCTGGGCGCGCCGCTCCACATCTTTCGTCTGGCCGGCATCTATGGGCCGGGCCGCAACCAGCTTCGCAGCCTGAAGGACGGCAAGGCAAAGCGCATCGTGAAACCCGGGCAGGTCTTTTCGCGCATCCATGTGGACGACATTGCCGCGGTCCTGGAAGCCTCCATTGCCAGACCCGATCCGGGAGCGGCCTATAATGTCTGCGACGACGAGCCTGCACCGCCGCAGGATGTCGTTCTCTATGCGGCGGAGCTTCTATGCATGACGCCGCCACCCGAAATCCCCTTCGAGGAAGCGGAGCTCTCACCCATGGCGGCGAGCTTCTATGCCGATTCCAAGCGCGTCTCCAACCGGCGCATCAGGCAGGAGCTCGGGGTGGATCTTTCCTTCCCGACCTACCGCGAGGGCCTGAAGGCTCTGCTGGACAGCGGCCGGTTTTGAGGGGCAGGCCCGTATAACCCCTTATTGCCGCTGTCATGCGGGCTTGGTAGCGATGGTGACGCATCGTTTCGCGCTTACGGAGAAGAAGCCCCCATGCCGCACCAAATGTCGCACCATTTCCACGCCATCGTCTGGATCGACCATCACGAGGCCCGCATCCTCGATTTCAATCCCGACGATACGCAGAGCGAGACGGTGCATCCGCGCCACCCGGTAAAGCATCTGCATGTGAAGGCGGGCACCCTGTCGAGCTGGCGCGCGCCGGAAGACAAGGATTATTTCGACGAGGTGTCGACGAAGCTCGCCGATATCGGCGAAGTGCTGCTGGTCGGTCCGGCCAATGCGAAATTCGAGCTCTACAAATATCTGCAGGCGAAACATCCGCAGACGGCGGAGAAGGTCGTCGGCATCGAAACCGTCGACCACCCCACCAATGGCGAGTTGGTAAACTATGCGAAGGCCTATTTCATGAAGGCCGACCGCATGCTGCCGCAGATCGTCGAATAAAGGCGGCCTATCGCTCCGATTCCGCGATCATTGCTTCGATCTCGCCCGTCAGCCGTGCAATGTCGGCGGGCGTGGAGAGGCGGTGATCGCCGCGCTTGGAAAGAGTGATCGTCACATCGTCGCTTTCCAGCATCTCGACGAGCTTCATGGCGTGTTGCCAGGGCACGTCCTCGTCCTTCATGCCCTGGAGAATACGCACCGGGCAGGTGAGCGGAACGGGCTTGTCGAGCAGCATGTGCTCGCGCCCCTCTTCGATGAGTTTCATCGAGATTTCATAGGGCTCGTCGTCATAATCCGAGGGCTGGCGATAGATGCCGTCGCGTTTCAGCGTCGCCTTCACCTCGTCGGAGAAGCCTTCCCACATCAGCGCCTGCGTGAAATCCGGCGCGGGCGCGATGAGCACCAGGCCGCGCACGCGCTCCGGACGGGACAGCGCGGCCAGAAGTGCAACCCAGCCGCCCATGCTGGAGCCGATCAGGATCTGCGGTCCCGCCGTCTTCTCGTCGATCATGGCCAGCGCATCGTCGCGCCAGCGCCCGATCGTGCCTTCGGTGAACCTCCCGGAGGACGCGCCATGACCGAAATAGTCGAAACGAAGGAAGGGGCGCCGGGCCGTCTTCGCCCAGTCGGCCAGCGCCGTGGCCTTGGTGCCTGTCATGTCGGACTTGAAACCGCCGAGCCAGGTGAGGCCCGTGGGCCCCGCGGGCGCGGGCGGCATTTCGCGCATATAGGCGATCGTCTCGGCCTCTGCGCCGGGCGTGATCGGCGGGCGGGCGAACTTGCCCGTTTCGGTCGTCTCGGTCATCTTGGGCATCCTCGAACGATCTTCTCTAAAGGCCGCGCCTAACCTGTGGCTTCGCGCGCCGAACCGCAAGGACCGACATGACTCCCGACCGCAATCCGTTTGCCGATCTGGGTAAGCCGACGATCCTGCAGGTGATCCCGGCGCTGGAAACGGGCGGGGCGGAGCGCACCACGGTGGATGTCGCCCGCGCGGTCGTCGCGGCGGGCGGGCGGGCGCTGGTCGCCAGCCGGGGCGGGCGCATGGTGCCGGAGCTGGAGGCGGTCGGCGGCGAACATATCGAGCTTGCCGCCCATTCCAAGAACCCGGTGGTGATGGCCCTCAATGTGGAGCGCCTGACGCGCCTCATCGAGCGCGAGGGCGTCAGCCTCGTTCATGCGCGAAGCCGCGCCCCGGCCTGGAGCGCGCTTGCCGCGGCGCGCCGCTCGGGGCGCCCCTTCGTCACCACCTATCACTCCAGGGTGCATGACAGGCCCCGCCTCAAGGTCTTCTACAATTCCGTCATGGCGAAGGGCGACGCCGTCATCGCCAACAGCGAATACACCGCGCAGCGCATCCGCCATATTCACACGCCGGACGAGGCCCGTGTCTTCACCGTCCCCCGGGGCGTCGATATCGCCGGGCTGGATGCGGACAAGGTCGAACCCCTGCGCATGGAGATGCTGCGCGAGGCATGGAAGCCCTATGAGCTGGGCCCTCTCTTCATCCATCCCGCGCGGCTGACGCGCTGGAAGGGGCAGTTCCTCTCCATCGAAGCGGCGAAGATCCTCTTCGAGGAAGGCGTCACCGCCTTTTCGCTCTGCATTGTCGGCGACCATCAGGCGCGCGAAAGCTACAAGGCCGAACTGGAACGCCAGATTACGGATGCCCGGTTGGGGCCGCATGTGCGCATCTGCGGCAATTGCGACGACATGCCCGCGGCCTATGCGCTGGCCGATGCCGTGATCTCGCCTTCCATCGAACCCGAACCCTTCGGCCGCACGGCGGTGGAAGCGCAGGCCATGGCGCGGCCCGTCATCGTCTCCGATGCGGGCGGTCAGCGCGAGACGGTGCGCGATCCCTCGGATGAAGGCGGTGTCGAGCAGGCGACGGGCCTTCGCGTGCCCGCCGGCGATGCCGGGGCGCTCGCGGCGGCGATGCGGAAAATCATCGATATGAGCGAGGCCGAACGTCACGCCATGGGCCGGAACGGGCGGATGAACGCGGTGGCGCATTATTCGGTCGGCGCCATGTGCCACGCGACGCTCGATATCTATGCGCGCCTGCTGGCCGCGAAATGACTGAAAAGGGCACGGCTCCCGGCCCGATCATGGTCATGATGCTTCATGGCGGCCCGGACCGCCTGAAATCCGCGCTTGAGCGCATATCCGCCGCCCATCCCGGCGCGGCGCTGCTGCTTCTGAGCCATGCGGGCGCCGAAGCCCCGCCGGAGATCCCCCTTGCCGCCCATTGGCGGGACGGCAATATGCGCGGTCCCTTGCGGTTTCTGGCGCTTTCCCGCCGCCTGTCATGGGCGGGCGCGGCGTGCGGTTACGACCTTGCGCCGACCGCCCGAAGCCGGTTTCTGCGCCGGTCGGTGAGGCCCGCCATCCCCTGGCATGAGGTGGAAAAGACGTTGCCGCCCGTTTCTTGACTTGCGGCGTCGACATCTCAAATCTATAGCATTGCAGCGTAAACCCTGCGGTCGGGGCTTCCGGCGAAGCTCCGTCATGCCACGAAGGAGAAAAAGGCATCGGCCTTTCTCCGGCTGGCATGAAGGTCTGAGTAGGAAAACAGGCCGGCTGCCCAGTTCGAAGGAGACCAGTTCATAGCTCGCAGACCGCACCAGGCGCCCGCACCGTCAAAAGACGGCCCGCGCGTCAACGACATGATTACCGAACGCACTGTGCTGCTGATCGACGCCGAAGGCGAGAAGCGCGGCGAGGTGCCGATCGAGGAAGCCATGCAGATGGCCGACGAATCCGGCCTGGATCTGGTCGAGGTGTCGCCCAATGCGAAGCCTCCCGTATGCAAGCTGCTCGATTACGGCAAGTTCAAATACCAGGCCCAGAAAAAGGCCAATGAGGCGCGCAAGAAGCAGAAGACCGTCGAGGTCAAGGAAATCAAGATGCGCCCCAACATCGACACGCATGACTACGAAGTGAAGATGCGCTCCATGCTCCGCTTCTTCGACGAAGGGGACAAGGTCAAGGTGACGCTCCGCTTCCGTGGCCGCGAGATGGCGCATCAGGAACTCGGCATGCAGCTCCTGAACAAGGTGAAGGAGGAGGTCGACGAGATCGCCAAGGTCGAATCCTATCCCCGCCTCGAAGGCCGCCAGATGGTCATGGTGCTGGCGCCGCGCTGACGCCTGCATTGGACGAAGACGAAAAGGGCCCGGCGGATTCCGCCGGGCTTTTTGCGTTCAACGCGGAGAAAGGACCCTCGACAGCCGGTCCGGCCGGTCGGTCAGGATCGCATCGACGCCGAGCGCGATGAGGCGCCGCATCTCTTCTTCGTCGTCTACCGTCCAGCAGGACACCGAGAGCCCTGCCTCGCGGCAGAAGGCGACGCTCGCCGCCGTCACGTCGCCATGCCAGGCGAACCAGCCGTCGGTAGGCGCGGCGGTGATGGCCTTCAGCATGCGTGTGGCGAAATCCGGTCCTTCCCGCTCCCGCCAGTCATAGCCGTTCGCCCAGGGCGCGCCCGCGGCGGAGATGGCGCGCAATGTCTCGTCCTGCGAGCCCGGCTTGTCCCGCGCGGCGGAGGGGTCTTCCGGATCGATCTGGTGGAAGGGCAACGTGGTGAAAGCGTTCTCGATTTCCGGTGCGATCTCCTTTGCCCGCGCCAGCGCCCGCCAGTCGAAGGAGACGAAGGTCACCTGCTCCGAAAGCCCGTGCTCGCGCGTTAGCGCCACGGCGGCTTCCGCAAGCATGGCGGGATCGGCGGATTGGCTGAGGTCCAGCAGCGCGGTCTTCAACTCCACATAAAGCCGGAAATCCGCACCCGCCTTTTCCTTCGCCAGCGCATAGACGTCGCGGAGCGCCGGAATGCGCGCCCCGTCGAAAGATGTCTGCTCCGGATAGCGCGCCGAATACCCCGCACCGGGACGTAGTCGCCCGATGTCGTAGCGCTGCATTTCCTCGAAGGTGAGGTTTTTCAGGAGCGGGGTCGGGCGCGTCAGCCAGTCGCCGCCGGGCCCGCGGGCGATGGCGGGTTTCAGGCTCTCATCGTGATGGACGGCCAGTGTCCCGTCCGATGACAGATGCACATCGAGCTCGATCCCGTCCGCACCGGATGCGATGGCCCGCTCGAAGGCTTCCATGGTGTTTTCCGGCCAGAGGCCCGCGCCGCCCCGATGAGCGACCTTCAATACCCGTCCCAACCCCGTTCTCCGCCATTTTTGTGCGACCCGTTGCGAGGGAGGCTAGCCGCGAAGCCCTCCGCCGTCCATTGCTCCGGATTGGAGTGAATTCTCCCTGTTCGGCGCGCGTGATTCACCAATACCAAATTGAAAGGAGTAAAACTAAGGATGTACCCAAGGGCAGGCAGTCGGAAAGGTCTGTTTGCCGGAAAAAGGCGGAGTGAACGGAATGGTTTCAATCTTGAAGCGCATGTTCGGAAAGGCGATCCCGCACCGGCGCCGGGTTTCCTATTACGATTCCCAGACTTTCATGCGGCGGGCACTGGAAAACACCGGTTTTATCGACCTGATACGCTTTTCCGACGAGGAACTGGAGCAGGTCATCGCGGCCAACAAGAATTCCGGCTGGGTAGACGCGGCCCGTCGCGAAATGAAAACAAGGCGGGAAATCCGGCAGAAGCTCGGTATCCGCGAAGGCGAGCGGCAGGAATTTCCCGGGCGGGACGGCCTGGCCGCCGAGTAGCGCCGGCCCGATCGGTTTCACGCCAATCCATATGCGTCATGAAACCGACTGAATTCGGTGTTGGAATGACGATGTGAGCTGGCTTTACTCCACAAAAAATATGTGAAAATGTTGCCGGCAATGTTGCGCGACGCGAATGCCATGCCGCCAAGGTCCGTTGCCGCGACAAGAGCGGCCGACATGTCGCGAGAGGAAGAACGCCCAGGGTTTTTGCACTCGGAAGAAGCTCGCCTTCTTCCCGACGAGCCGGAAGCGTCATGCCTGTACTCTCATTCTGGCGCCGGTTTTTCGGGCGCCGCAGACGACACAAGACTTCTTTCTACGACTCCCAGCATCTGATGCGCGAGGCCGCGCGGGAAGATGTGTCGGGGTCGCTGCGTCATCTGTCCGATGAAGCGCTGCGGGAGATCGTCGACACGGAAAGCGGCAAGCCCCGAGGGGAAGGTGCGCGCGCCGAGCTGGAGAAGCGCCGCGAAAAGACGGACCGGTGCGGCGGTGCCGACTAGGCTGCATGTTGCAGCGCATGAAAATCTTTTGCCCGCGCCGCCTTTGCAAGAAGCAGGGTCGGGGTGTCTATAATCCTCCCAACGACAAAAAAAGATTTGGGAGGATCTCATGCGTTTCGGCGTTTTTTATGAATTGCAGCTTCCGCGGCCATGGGGAGAGGGCGACGAACACCGTCTTTTCCATGAGGCGCTGGAGCAGGTCGTGCTGGCCGACCGACTGGGGTATGACCATGCATGGGAAGTGGAGCATCACTTCCTGGAGGAATATTCGCATTCCTCCGCACCCGAAGTATTTCTCGCCGCCGCCGCCGCGCGGACGGAAAACATCCGGATCGGCCACGGCATCCGGCAGGTGATCCCGAACTACAATCATCCCGCCCGCACGGCCGAGGCGCTGGCGACCCTCGACATCATGTCGAACGGGCGCGTCGAATTCGGTTTCGGCGAAGGCGCGACGCGGTTGGAGCTTGGCGGCTTCAATATCTCCGCCAAGGAAAAACGCGCCATCGCCATCGAGGCGGCGGAGCAGATCGCCAACATGATGACCATGACGCCCTATCCGGGGTTCGAGGGGCAGTATTTTTCCATGCCCTGCCGCAATGTGATCCCGAAGCCCATGCAGAACCCGCATCCGCCCATGTGGATGGCCTGCACCAATCGCGACACGATCCGCGTCGCCGCGCAGCTCGGTGTGGGCGCGCTTGCCTTCTCCTTCGTCGATCCGGAAGAGGCGAAGAACTGGACCGACATCTATTACGGCATCATCAAGTCCGACGAGTGCAGGCCCATCGGGCATTCGGTGAACGCCAACATCGCCATGGTGTCGAACTTCTCGCTGCATCATGACCGCGCGGAAGCCATCCGCCGCGGCCATGAAGGTTTCGAGTTCTTCGGCTATGCGCTGAATGCACTTGTTGCGCACGACACCGTGCCGGGCCGCTCCAACCTCTGGGGCAGCTATATCGATGCGCGCGGCAACCGGACCGAGGAAATCGTTGAGGCGTCCAAACGCGCCGACGCGATCGCCACCGGCATCGGCACACCGGACGACATGCGAAAGCATCTCGCCGCTTTCGAGGAGGCGGGCGTCGATCAGGTGATCTTCATGCAGCAGGCGGGCCGCAACAAACACGAAGAGATCTGCGAGTCGCTGGAACTTTTCGCCGCCGAAGTCATGCCGGACTTCGCCGCCCGCCGCGCGGAGCGGGAAAAGAGGAAGGCGGAAGAATTGGCGCCCTATATCGAGGCTGCGTTGAAGCGCAAGAACTGGATGCAGCCGCTTGCCGACGAGGACATCCCGGTCGTCCAGGCATCGGTGAAGAAGGCGCAGGTCAACCAGAATTCGGCAGCCGATTGAGGAAGATTGTCATGCGGCCGGAAAGATATGCACTCGTCTCGATAATGATCTGTGCGGGCTTTCTGGCCGCATGCGACCAGGAGGGAGCGTCCATGCCGGCGCACAAGCCACCTGAGCAGAGTTCCAGAATGGCGGAAGGCTGCAGTGCGGTAGCAGCGGGATTTGCAGATCAATGGGTAGGCAAGCCTTATGAGGAGCTGCAGCATATGCTCGAAATTTCCCGTGTGGCGCATATCAGCCGGACCCGCTTCTTCGAGAAAGGCTCCATGCTCACCATGGATCACGTGCCGGATCGGCTGAATGTCGAATATGACAAGGACGGGAAACTCATCCGGATCTTTTGCGGCTGATTGTGGCGTTTAGGCACAGATCGCATATTCTCCCGGCGGGGCGGAAAATAATAATTTCTTAAATAGCATTCTTCATGCTTCTTCCGACGGCAGCCCGCCGTCGGGAAAGCCGATGCAGGAAAGTCTTCCACGCCTGAACTTGCGCAATGCGCGCGCCTCCGTGCCGGTACTGGCCACGGCGGTGGCGGTGCTTTATGCCTTCCTGACGCCGGGGCATTATCTCCTCGTCGAAGGGCCATGGCGGGACATGCTGATCGTGTCCGCCGGCGCAAGCGGTCTCGTGGCCCTTGCGGTTGCCGTCGGGTTCACGCGCGATCCGCGTCTGTTCCATCACCCCTATATCGTCGAGGCCGTGCTGCTGGGGTTGGTGGTATGGAACACGGTCATTCATCAGCTATTGATCGGCTCGCCCAACCTGACCACCAATGCGGCTTTCGCGATTGTGGGCCTCGGGCTGATGTGCCATCGGCGGTTCCTGTATTTCGCCTTGTCCGGCGTTTTGATCTCGGCCGTCCTGGTCGCATGGCGTATGAACGCGGACGATGGGCACTGGCCGCATTTCCTCTTCGGCATGTTGATCGCCACGACCCTGAGCGGCGCGGTCTATGCCATGCGTTGGCGCCAGAGCAAGGCGCAAGCCCGCCGGGACGCATTGCAGCGCGACATGATGCGCAGAATGTCGGCGCATGAGGCCGAACTGGCGACGGCGCTTAGCCGTGCGGATGAAATGGCGGAGAAGGCGCAGGAAGGCGCGGTCTCCAAATCGAGATTTCTGGCCAATATGAGCCATGAGCTGAGGACTCCCCTCAACGCACTGATCGGTTTTTCCGAGCTGTTGAAGAGAAATCATCCGGATTCGGGAGATCCGGAGCGAGAGTATATCGGGCAGATCAGCGAAAACGGCCAGATGTTGCTCGGCATGATCAACGACCTCCTCGATGTCGCCAAAGCCGATTCCGGCCGTATGCAGCTCAATATCCAGGAAGAGGATCTGGAGGATATCGTCCATTCCGCGGTCGCCACGATGAAGCCGCTCGCCGCTGAGCGGCATCAGCAGCTGACGGTCCGGATCGAATGCGGCGACAGCCGTGCCATGGTGGATGTCCGGGCGATGAAACAGATTCTGCTGAACCTGGTTGCCAATGCCATCAAATACACTCAGCGCGACGGCATGATCGAACTCAGGCTGGAGCGCAAGAGCCGGGGCTTCGTCATTTCCGTGACCGACAATGGATGCGGGATCGAGACGGCGAGACTGGAATCCATTTTCGATCCCTTCGAGCAAGTGGACAACAGCTACGACCCCAATCACCGGGGGACCGGCCTCGGCCTCTATCTGGTGAAATCGCTGACCGAGTTGCAGGGCGGAAGCATTCATGTGGAATCGGAGCCCGGCCGGGGATCTTCCTTTGCGATCTTTCTCCCGGCGCTCGAAGCCCGTCGCTCCATTTCCGCCTGACGCCGCGAACGATCCTCCCTTCCCTACGGGAAACTTGTGCTAGGCTTGTCGAAAGCCCTTCGATGAAAGGGCGACAATAACAGCACCAGGGAGGAGGCCCGTCATGGCCAATCTGACATTCTGCACGACCACCGTTCTCGATCACGGCGCCATTAGCCAGCTCGCCGCCGCGCTGCAGGCGAACGGCATCAAGCGTCCGCTGATCTGCACCGACAAGGGCATCGTCGCAGCCGGCATCCTCGACAAGGTGCGCGGCGCCATCCCGAACGACATTCAGCCCGTCATCTATGACGGTACGCCCGCCAACCCCACCGAGAACGCGGTGCTGGAGGCCGGCGAGATCTACAAGTCCGAAGGGTGCGACGGCATCGTTTCGGTCGGCGGCGGCTCTTCCATCGATCTCGGCAAGGCGGTGGCCTTGAACGTCACGCATGAGGGCGATCTTCTGGGCTACACCGCCGGCATGGGCGGCGTGGCGAAGATCGGCGCCGTGGCCCCGCTCATCGCCGTGCCGACGACCTCCGGCACGGGCAGCGAGGTGTCGTCCGGTTCCGTCGTCATCATGAACAATGGCGAGAAGTTGATCCTCGCCTCGAAGAATCTCATTCCCCGCATGGCGATCTGCGACCCGCAGCTCACCATCGGCCTGCCGCCCATGCTCACCGCCGCCACCGGCATGGACGCCATGGCGCATTGCATCGAAGCCGTGTGCTCGCCCCAGGTGAACCCGCCGGCCGAAGCCGTGGGCCTCGACGGGATCCGCCGCGGTCTCGGCCAGGGCTTTCTCGAAGCCGCCGTCGCCGACGGCAAGAACGAGGAAGCGCGCTGGAACATGATGCTCGCCTCCACCGAAGGCGCGATGGCCTTCACCAAGGGCCTCGGCGCGGTGCACTCGATGAGCCATGCCTGCGGTTCCATCAAGGAACTCGGCCTGCATCACGGCACGCTCAACGCCGTCGTGATGCCGACCGTGCTGCGTTACAACCATGACCGCATCGGCGAGGCGCTGCCCCGCATCCGCGAGGCGATGGGGCTGAAGCAGACGGCGGATGTGGCCGAGGAGATCGAGGCGCTGAACCAGCGTCTGGGCCTGCCGAAGAATCTGAAGGAAATGGGCGTCACGGAGGACCGGATCGATTATCTCTCGGCCCACGCCGCCCGCGACGTTTGCACCTTCACGAACCCCAAGCCCGCGAGTGCGGAAGAATATGCCGGCATGTTCCGCGACGCGATGGCATAGGCGACAGGCTTCGCAATCGCAGGAATCGGGGCGGGTGGCCTTTGTGGCGCCCGCCCTTTTTGCATGAACTCCACCTCGTTTGCGTACAATATATACGCAAATTTGGCATAAGCCTGAATCTTCTCTACCGTGCCGCAAGGGTCGCCGGGAGGGCGCCTTGAGACAAGAAACGGGGGAGGAAACATGCCGGGACAGAACGGTATCGATCTCGATGCTAAAATGGAGGCCTTCGAGCGCGACGGCTTCGTCATTTTCGAGAATGTGATCGAAAAGGATCTGGTGGAGGAAATCCGCGACGAGCTGCTGCGTGTCGAGCGCGACAACGATATGGGCTTCCGCGATACCGACTTTGAGGGAAAGAACACGGTTCGCATCTACAACCTGCTCGCCCATGGGCCGACCTTCTGGAAGATCCCGATCCATGGGGCGACGTTGCCCTTCGCCGAGCGCGTGCTGGACGAGGAGCTGCAGGTTTCATCGGTGAGTTCCATCACCCTCTGCCCGGGGCAGGGCGCGCAACCTCTGCATGCGGACGATCAGCTGATCCCCGTGCCGAAGCCGCACCAGCCCTTCACGCTGAACTGCGTCTGGGCGATTTCCGACTTCACGGAGGAAAACGGCGCGACCCGTCTCGTGCCCGGCAGCCACAAGGCGGGCGGCATGCCCGATTACGATATCGACTGCGACACGATCGCCGGCGAGATGCCCGCGGGCTCGGTGCTCTTCTGGCATGGCAGCCTCTGGCATGCGGGCGGCACCAACCGCTCCAACGACCGCCGCTTCTGTGTGGCGAACTACTACTGCGCAGGCTTCATGCGCCAGCAGGAGAACCAGCAGCTCGGCATCCCGCTGGAAGAGGCGCGGAAGTTTCCCAGACGGTTGCAGGAGCTTTGCGGCTATTCCGTCTATCGCGGGCTTTACGGCCATGTGGACAATGCCGATCCCATCGGGATGCTGGGCCGCGAGGATGGCAACAAGCTGATCTGGCAGCGCACCTATGACGAGATGTATGAGGACCGGGCAGGCGCCGCCGAATAGGCGGCGCCTCACATCGTCTTGACCACGAAAGCGGCCATCACCGCGAAATAGACGATGAGACTCAGCACGTCCTGAACGATGGTGGCGACGGGCCCGGAACCGAAAGCCGGGTCCACGCCCATTCGGCTCAGGATCCAGGGGAAGACGAGGCCGACGCTCGACGCCGCCCCGCCTGCCGCGACCAGCGACAGCGCCACGCCGAGCCCCAGCCGCGCATCCCCGAACCCCGCCCATATCAGCAGGAAGGAAAGCGCCCCGAGTGCGAGGCCGAGCAGCAGGCCCGTCGCAAGCTCGCCGCCGAAGATCGCCCAGAGCGGCTTGTGGCTGAGCGACAGCCCACGCACGGCAACGGCTTCCGTCTGCGTGCCGATGGCGTCGGCGAGATAGACGAGCGCGGGGATGAAGAAGGCGATCTCGACATTGGCCGACAGCTCGGTCTCGAACCCCGCCATGATGGAGGTCGCCGCGATGCTGCCGCCAAGCCCGACCAGCAGCCAGGGCAGGCGCCGCGCGAACCGGCTGAACGGCGAATCCTCCAGCGCATGCCGCGCCGTGCGGGTCGCTTTCATCGTGCCGGTGAAGCGCTGCATGTCTTCCACATGTTCGCGCCAGATGACGTCGAGCAGCCGGAGCGCGGTGACGCAGCCGAGCAGCTTTCCCTCCGCGTCCACCACCGGCACGTCGGAGACGTCGTTCTCGCGGGCCAGCGTCGCGATGGCTTCCTGATCGGTCTCGGGCGTGACGCGCGGCCAGTCCGTCCGCATGAGCGAGGCGATGTTTCTGTCCTCGGACGCGTCGTAAAGCGTGACCAGATGCATCGCGCCCAGAAAGCGGCCGCCGTCATCCGTCACGAAGACCGGGTCCACCACTTCCCATTCGTTTTCATGGAGCCGGTGACGCCACTCCCCCGCCATGCCGTCGGCGGGCAGCGTGGCGACGCGGCGGCTCATCAGATGGCCGGCGGTTTCGGGCTGGAACATGGACGGTCTCCGGCACGGTGAGGCGATGGGACGAGAGTGCCTGCCGCCTGGCCTTTCGCCAAGCCGGGAAACTGAGTAGGCCTCAGCCGACCGGCCGGATCGGGTCGCTGCCGTCCCACTCCATCGCGGCTTTTCGGATATGCTCGAAGAACTTGCCCTTGGCGCCGCTGATATCGGACATCTCGATCACCGTGCCGGGATGGGTTTCGGTATCGAAATAGACGAAACGCCCGTCCGGCCCGTTGATCTGTCCCTCATGGCCGATCTTGTAGCCCGCCGCCAGAGCGCGGTCGTAATCGGCCTGATAGTCGGTCGTCCAGTAGGACATATGCTGCAGCCCCTCGCGGCCCGCATTCAGGAAATCCATATACATGGAGGGCGCATCGTTGCGCTGCTGGATGAGCTCGATCTGCAGGTCGCCCGTATTGGCGAGCGCAATGCTCATTTCCACGGGCGAGGGCTCGCCCTTATAGGTGAACCAGTCGCACTTCACCCGCTCGATGTAATAGAACGGCCCGATGCCCAGGACCTCCGTCCAGTGCGTGAGCGCCGCCTCGATATCGCGCACCACATAGCCGTTCTGGCAGACCTTCCCGAAAAACCGGCTCATTGAATTCTCCCTAAATGCCCGTCATCAGAAAATCGACGGCGGCGATGATGTCGTCGCGGCGATCTGCAAACGAGGTCACGATGTCGTCCCCAAGAAACGAGGCAGACACACCTGCGATTTCGAGCGTGGACAGGATGAGTTTCTGTCCTTCCGCCTCGAAAACCGGATTGAGCCGCGTCATCGGCAGTTCGGCCCGCGATAGCGGGACGAGCGGTGCGACCACCCGCAACGCTCGTGTTTCGATGACATCGTGCTGCAGAAGGAGGAAGAAGGGAATCTCGTCGCGGCTGGAGGAATGACGATTCCGGTAGACGTCGAATTGCGCCATTCACTCTATCCTCAGAACCGGCGCAGCCCGTCGCTCCACACCCCGTCCCGTTCGATGCGGCGGTTGAAGGCCTCGATGGCCTCGCGGTTTTCTTCCTTCCAGCGTCGGCGCTCCTCGTCGCGCGCCCTTTCGCGAAGGGCCTCTTCCAGCGTCGCGGACAGGTTGACCTTCATCTCCTTCGCTCGGGCGAGGAGGTCCGCGTCGACGCTCAGATTGACGGCTTTCTTTGTCATGCGCATAGCATATGCGCATACATAATGCGCATCCAGCAGGAAATGCCGTCAAACGCTTGACCTCGGCCCTTTTTCCCTTATAAATCCGCGACTTCGGGACGGGCCGGCCTGTAGGGCATGCCTCGCCCGTCCGAAAGCCATGACCCGAACCCGCGCACCTTTTCGGTTTCTTCAATGAAATCAAGGTCTTCACTTGCGGGTTCCATCTGAAGAACGGAGAGCGAAATGCCCAAGCTGAAGACCAAGAGCGGCGTGAAGAAGCGTTTTTCCTTCACCGCCACCGGCAAAGTGAAGCGCGGCCAGACCGGCAAGCGTCACGGCATGATCAAACGGACCAACAAGCAGATCCGCAATTTGCGCGGCACGACCATCGTCCATGAGGCCGATGCCGAGCGCATCAAGAAGGTATTTGCGCCCTACGGCCTGAAGTAAGCCGCCCAAAACGGCCAAGAGGGTTCGTCCGGTTTTTATCTCTCAAGGAGAATTATCATGTCCCGCGTGAAACGTGGCGTTACCGCCCATGCCCGCCACCGCAAGGTGATGAACAAGGCGAAAGGCTATTACGGCCGCCGCAAGAATACTTTCCGCGTTGCCAACCAGGCCGTGGAAAAGGCCGGTCAGTACGCCTATCGCGATCGCCGTACCCGGAAGCGCAATTTCCGCGCCCTCTGGATCCAGCGTATCAATGCCGGTGTCCGCGAGCACGGCCTCACCTATTCGCGATTTATCGACGGCCTCGGCAAGGCTGGCATCGAGGTGGACCGCAAGGTTCTCTCCGATCTCGCCATCCGTGAGCCGGAGGCCTTCAAGGCGCTTGTCGAGCAGGCCAAGTCCGCGCTGAACTGATCGCGGACCGCCTCTGACGGGCGCCGGACCGCCCCCCGGGAGATACTCGGGGGAGAGGCGGATCGCCGGATTGCTCGCCTTCCGTTTTCTCTCTGATGTCCCCCGCCGGGTTCGGTGCGGCAAGCGCTGTCATATGGCGGCGCGATAAAGAGCGAAGACGGAAAGCGACAGGCGCTGCAAATGACCGATCAAAGCGAACTCGACCGCCTCGAGGCGGAATTCACCACCGCCATCGGGGATGCGCTGGACGAAGCGACGCTGGAAGACGTCCGCATCGCCGCGCTGGGCAAGAAGGGCCGCGTCTCCGAGCTCATGAAGGGGCTCGGCAAGATGACCCCGGAAGAGCGCAAGGAAATGGGGCCGAAGCTGAACGGCCTCAAGGACCGGCTGAACGAGGCGCTTGCCGCCCGCAAATCCGCCCTGAAAGAGGCGGCGCTGGAAGCCCGGCTTGCCACCGAAAAGGTCGATGTGACGCTGCCCGTGCGCGACAGCGCGCTAGAGCAGGGCCGCATCCACCCGCTCTCCCAGGTCTATGACGAGGTCATCGCGATCTTCGCCGATATGGGCTTCGCCGTGGAGCAGGGCCCGGACATCGAGACCGACCGGTACAATTTTACCGCGCTCAATTTCCCCGAAGGCCATCCCGCCCGGGAAATGCACGACACCTTCTATTTCGAACCGGGGGAAGACGGGTCGCGCCTCCTGCTGCGTACCCATACGAGCCCCGTTCAGGCGCGCACCATGGAAGCCGGCAAACCGCCCTTCCGTTTCGTCGCGCCCGGCCGCACCTATCGCTGCGACAGCGACCAGACGCATACCCCCCAGTTCCACCAGATCGAGGGCCTCGTCATCGACGAGGAGACCCATATGGGCCACCTCAAATGGACGCTGGAGGAATTCCTGCGCGCCTTCTTCGAGGTCGAAGGCGTGGAACTGCGCTTCCGCCCGTCCTTCTTCCCCTTCACCGAGCCGTCGATGGAAGTCGATGTGCGCTGTGCGCGGCTCGGCAACGAGATCCGCATCGGCGAGGGCGACGACTGGCTGGAAATTCTCGGCTGCGGCATGGTGCATCCGAACGTGCTGAAAAACTGCGGCGTCGATCCGGAGAAATATCAGGGCTTCGCCTTCGGCATGGGGATCGACCGCATCGCGATGCTGAAATACGGCATCCCTGATCTGCGCGCCTTCTTCGAATCCGATCTGCGCTGGCTGAGGCATTACGGCTTCGCCGCGCTCGATGTGCCGACACTTGCCGGAGGGCTCTCGTCGTGACGTCGATGTTTTCTCATCTGCCGCATCCCCCCCTCCCAACCCTCCCCCGCAAGGGGGGAGGGCTTACCCTTCTTACCTCCCCCTTGAGGGGGGAGGTCGCCCGCCGAAGCCCGAAGGGCGAAGGCGCGGCGGGTGGGGGTGAGGCGACACGGCAAGGCGCAAGCGAGGTGTCCCGATGAAGTTCACTCTCTCCTGGCTGAAGGATCATCTGGAAACGGACGCCACGCTCGACGAAATCGTCGAGAAGCTGACCATGCTCGGCCTCGAGGTCGAGGGCGTGGAAGACCCCGCGCAGCGCCTCGCCCCCTTCGCGGTGGCAAAGGTGCTGGAAGCCGGTCCGCATCCCGATGCCGACAAACTTCAGGTGCTGAAGGTTCGCGTCCTCATCGAGGGCGAGGAAAAGGATCTGCAGGTCGTCTGCGGCGCGCCAAATGCGCGCGCCGGCATGAGCGGCATTTTCGCGCCGCCCGGCGCCACCATTCCGGTCAACGGCATGGTGCTGAAGCCGACGAAAATTCGCGGCGTCGAGTCGAACGGCATGATGTGTTCCGAACGCGAGCTGGAACTCTCCGACGAGCATGAAGGCATTGTCGATCTGGAAGGCGACTGGGCCGTCGGCACACCCGCGGCTGAAGTGCTGGGGGCCAACGACCCGGTGATCGAGATCGCCATCACGCCAAACCGGCCGGACTGCCTCGGCGTGCGCGGCGTCGCGCGCGATCTCGCGGCGGCTGGTCTCGGCCAGCTCATCATCGACGACATCCCGGAAATCGACGGCAAGTTCGAGAGCGAGACGAAGATCTGGCTCGATTTCCCCGCAGGCGCGGAAGATGCCTGCCCGGTCTTCGCAGGCCGCATGGTGAAGGGCGTGACAAACGGCCCGAGCCCGGAATGGCTGCAAAAGCGCCTGAAGGCCATCGGCCTGCGCCCGATCAACGCGCTGGTCGATATCACCAACTACATCTCCTACGACCGGGGCCGCCCGCTCCATGTCTATGACGCCTCGAAGCTGAACGGCGACATCGGCGCGCGTCTGGCGAAGCCGGGCGAAAAGCTTCTCGCGCTGGACGAGAAGGAATATGAGCTGACGCCGGAAATCTGCGTCATTGCCGACAGCGCCCGCGTACTGGGCCTTGCCGGCGTGATGGGCGGCGAGGAATCGGGCTCGACCGAAGAGACGACCGACGTCTTCATCGAGAGCGCCTATTTCGATCCCATCCGCACTGCCCGCACAGGCCGCGATACCGGCATCGTGTCGGATGCGCGCTATCGCTTCGAGCGAGGCGTGGACCCCGCTTTCGTGCGTGAGGGGCTGACGCTCGCGACCCAGATGGTGATGCAGCTTTGCGGCGGGAGCCCGAGCGGCGAGGTAATCGCGGGCGCGGAGCCGGTGACGGAGAAGGTGATTTCCTTCGATCCGGCCCGCGTGAAGCGCCTGACCGGCCTCGATCTGAAGCGCGAAGAGTCCATCCGTATCCTGACGGCGCTGGGTTTCGATGTGACCGAGGGCGAGCGGCTGTCGGTCAAGGTGCCGAGCTGGCGCCCGGATGTGGAAGGCGAGGCCGACCTCGTGGAAGAAGTCGTGCGCGTGCATGGCCTCAATGAGGTGAAGTCGGTCGCCCTGCCGCGCCGCCACGAGGTCGCGCAGCCCGTTCTCACCACGTCGCAGAAGCGCGAGCGTCTGGCGCGTCGCGTGCTGGCCGCGCGCGGGCTGGTGGAAACGGTCAACTGGTCCTTCATCCCCGGTCCCCATGCCGATCTCTTCGGCGGCGGGGCTGCGACGCCGGGGCTGAAGCTTGCCAATCCGATTTCGAGCGACATGAGCGACATGCGCCCGAGCCTGCTGCCGGGCCTCATCGCGGTCGCGGGCCGCAACACGGATCGCGGTTTCGGCGATCTCGCCCTTTTCGAGGTCGGTCAGCAATTCGAGAGCGAGGAGCCTTCCGGTCAGGTGCTGGCCGCCAGCGGTATTCGGCGCGGCACGGCGCGCCCCGATGCGCGCGGCCGTCACTGGCAGGGCAAGGCCGGTTCGGTCGAGGCGTTCGACGCCAAGGCCGACGCAGCGGCGCTGCTGGCAAGCCTCGGCGCGCCGGTCGACAACCTGCAGATCTCCGCCGATGCGCCTGTCTGGTATCACCCGGGCCGCTCCGGTGTCTTCCGTCTCGGCCCGAAGAATGTTCTCGGCTATTTCGGCGAGATCCATCCCCGCGTGTTGGGGGAAATGGACATCGCCGGCCCGCTTGTCGGATTCGAGATATTCCCGGATGCCATCCCTGCGCCGAAGAAGAAGGCGACGCGCGCAAGGCCGCCGCTCGATCTGCCGGACCTTCAGCCGGTTCGTCGCGACTTCGCCTTCGTGGTGGCGTCGGACGTTCCTGCCGACAAGCTCATCCGCGCGGCCAAGGGCGCCGACAAGAAGCTCATCGCGGGCGTTTCGCTGTTCGACCTATTCGAGGGCGGGTCGCTGGGCGACGACCGGAAGTCGCTCGCCATCGAGGTGACGCTCCAGCCGGTCGAAAAGACGCTGACCGACGAGGAGCTGGATGAGGTCTCGAAGAAGATCGTCGCGGCGGTGGAAAAGGCAACGGGCGGCACACTCCGGGGATAAGGCGGCATTTGCCGTCCTGCCGCTCCCGCCGCACTATGGGTGAACAAGAAACGAGGGGAGGCCGGGATGGCGGGCTTTGAGCCTTATGAAACGACCCGCAAGGACAAGGATGGGCAGGAAATACGTCTGACGGGCCATGCCGTCGGCAACGCAAACGGCAGCACCGTGGTGATGCTTGCCTCTCTCGGGCGACCGGGAAGCGATTTCGACGACCTCGCCGAAAGGCTGGCACTGAAGGGCTACCGCGTCATCCTGCCGGAACCGCGCGGGATCGGCGCCAGCGACGGCCCGATGAAAGGGCAGACGCTGCATGACCTTGCTGCCGATGTCGCCTGTGTCATCGAAACCCAGGCGGTAGCCAGGCCGATTACGCTGTTGGGGCACGCCTTCGGCAATCGCCTGGCCCGCACCACGGCGGCGGATTACCCTGCGCTTGTTTCCCGGGTCATCCTGCTTGCCTGTGGCGGCCTCATCGAAATGCCGGAGGAAAGCCGCAAGGCGCTGATCGGCTGTTTCGACGAAAGCCTGTCTCCGGACGAGCACATCGAATGCGTACGCAAAGGCTTTTTCGCGGATGGGAACGATCCGGAAGTCTGGCGCGAAGGCTGGTATCCCAAGGTCATGCTGATGCAGTCCTCCGCCGTGCGCGCCACGGATGTAGAAGACTGGTGGGAGGCGGGCGGCCAGCCCATGCTGGTCATGCAGGCGCTGGACGACGCGATCGCGCTGCCCGCCAATGCGCAGGACATCAAGAACCGTCTTGGAGAACGCATTACGCTCGCCGAACTCCCCAATGCGGGCCACGCCATGCTGCCCGAGCAGCCCGAAGAGATCGCCCGCATCGTCGCCACCTATCTGGAGGCGTGAGACGGGCGATGGAGCTGAAAACGATCCGATACGACATCGCGGGCGGCATCGCTCTGGTGACGCTCTCGAGGCCTCATCGGCGCAATGCCTGGACGGGGCGGATGCATATGGAATACCGCCATGCGCTGGAGCGCGCCGAGGCCGACAAGGCGGTGCGCGTTATCGTGGTGACGGGCGATCCGGAGGGGAAGGCTTTTTGCGCGGGCGCGGATATGGCGGCGCTGGAAGGCCATTCCGAAAAAGGCAGATACGACCCCGGCACCGACGACACCATCTCCATGCCCGGCTATGGCGTCGCGCCGGAATTCGATGCGACCTTCGCCTATCATTTCGGCCTGTCGAAGCCCGTCATCGCCGCCATCAACGGCGCGGCGGCGGGCGTCGGTCTGGTCCTTGCCGCCTATGCGGATATGCGCTTTGCCGTGCCGGGGATAAAATTCACCGCCGCCCATGGCCGCTATAATTTCCCCGCCGAGTTCGGTCTGTCCTGGATCCTGCCACGCATCATGGGGCTGACCCATGCCAATGACGTGCTGCTGACGAGCCGCGTCTTCACCTCCGACGAGGCGATGGAGATGGGCTTCCTCAACAAGCTCCTGCCGCCGGAAGAGCTGATGAACCATGTGCTGAATCATGCCCGAACCATGGCCGAAACATGCTCGCCGGGCTCGCTGCGCGTGACGAAACACCAGATCTATCGCGACCTGCATCGCGATGCGGCGAGTTCCGTGGAGGACGCCGAAAGGCTCCTGACCGAGATGATCCGGGACCCCGACTACAAGGAAGGCGTGAAGGCTTTCATGCAGAAGCGGAAAGCCGAATGGAAGGGGTAGGCGCTATTGCGCTTCGGGTTCCCAGGGTGTGAGCGCCTCCATCTGCAGCTTGCGCCGTTCGGCGGCGGAGAGGCTGTAATCGCCCTTGAAGGGCGCCTGTTCCCATGAGCCATAGGTCGGGTTGGGCAGCATGATCCAGTCATGCCCCCAATGGGCCTTGTCCGCTTCGAACACCTTGAGCCGATCGGCCGCGGTGCCTTTGAACCTGTCGGTGAAATCGCCGAAATTGTCGCCCATCAGCAGGACGATCCGGTAGTTCCTGACGATGAAGGCGCGGCGTTTGCCCTTGTATTCGTCCCAGCCTTGCGCGGGATCCTGCGTCAGCACCGTCTCGACATTGCCCCCCATGGGAAAGCCCATCTTGACGAGGTTGCCGCGTGTCGCCTCTTTCTCGCCCACCGGGCGGTTGGTGACATAGAAGATTTTTACGCCCTTTGAAGTCGCATATTTGGCGAAGGCGAGCGCGCCGGGGATAGGCGTGGAAACCTCGTCCTTCACGAAGGCATCCCAGCTTTTGAACGAGAAGTGCTCGCCCGTGGCGATCAGATGGGCCATATAGGCCGAATTGTCGAGCACCGTCTCGTCGACATCCACGACGACCGCCGGGGGCAGGGCTTCGTAATCGTCCGTTTGCTCCGTGGCGGCGGTCCATGCCGGATCGGCCAGAGCTTCATCGAGGCGAATGCGCGCCAGCGCATAGGCGCTAAGCGCCGCCGCTTTGTACTCGGTCGAGCTTTGCATCCAGAGGGCGGCGCCAAAGCCGTCATTCTGCGCGGGCGGGCTGGTTTCCGCGGCCATGCCGGGCACGGTTCCGATCGCCAAAATCAGCCCCGCCATTATGCCGACCGCCGAGATGCCCCGTTTCAAGCTTCCGATCATTGAAATACCCCTGTCTCGAACTTGCCCGCCGGGCCGCTCAAAAAGCCCCGATTGGCTTCAAACCCGCCCAATGCTATATGGGCGCGTCTTAGCATAGAAAGCCAAATGACCGACCTTTCGCACATTCGCAACTTCTCAATCGTGGCCCATATCGACCATGGCAAGTCGACGCTGGCCGACCGCCTCATTCAGGTATGCGGCGGGCTCACCGAGCGCGAGATGAAGGAGCAGGTGCTCGATAACATGGATATCGAGCGCGAGCGCGGCATCACCATCAAGGCCCAGACGGTCCGGCTCGACTATACCGCCAGGAACGGCGAGACCTATGAGCTGAACCTCATCGACACGCCCGGCCATGTGGATTTCGCTTATGAAGTGAACCGCTCGCTGGCGGCCTGCGAAGGCTCGCTTCTGGTGGTCGATGCCAGTCAGGGCGTGGAAGCCCAGACGCTCGCCAATGTCTATCAGGCGATCGAGGTGAACCACGAGATCGTGCCGGTGCTGAACAAGATCGATCTGCCCGCCGCCGAGCCGGAGCGCACGCGCGAGCAGATCGAGGAAGTGATCGGCCTCGACGCCTCCGAGGCCCTCGAGATTTCGGCGAAAAGCGGCCTTGGCATCGAGGACGTGCTGGAAGCGGTCGTGCATCGCCTGCCGCCGCCCAGGGGCGATCTCGAGGCCCCGTTGAAAGCGATGCTGGTCGATAGCTGGTACGACCCCTATCTCGGCGTCGTCGTGCTGGTACGTGTCGTGGACGGCCAGATGAAGAAGGGCCAGCGCATCCGCCTGATGAAGACAGGCGGCAGCTACACCGTCGATCAGGTGGGTATCTTCAAGCCCAAGAAGGAAACGGTCGCCTCGCTGGATGCCGGCGAGATCGGTTATTTCACCGCGTCGATCAAGGAAGTGGCGCATGCCCGTGTCGGCGACACGGTGACGGAAGAGAAACGCCCCTGCGAGAAGGCGCTGCCGGGTTTCCAGCCGCAGCAGCCGGTCGTCTTTTGCGGCCTCTTCCCGGTGGACGCAAACGATTTCGAGGATCTGCGCGAGGCGATGGGGCGGTTGCGTCTCAACGATGCGAGCTTCGAATATGAGATGGAGACGAGCGCCGCGCTGGGCTTTGGCTTCCGCTGCGGCTTTCTCGGACTTTTGCATCTGGAGATCGTGCGCGAGCGTCTGGAACGCGAATTCAATATCGATCTCATCACCACCGCGCCCTCGGTCATCTATCATGTCTATATGACCGACGGCTCCATGGTGGAGATGCATAATCCGGCGGACATGCCCGATCCGGCGCGGATCGACCATCTGGAAGAACCCTGGATCAAGGCGACGATCCTGGTGCCCGACGATTTTCTCGGCGCGGTGCTGAAGCTTTGCGAAGACAGGCGCGGGACGCAGATCGACCTGACCTATGCCGGCTCGCGCGCCATGCTGGTCTACCGCCTGCCGCTGAACGAGGTCGTGTTCGACTTTTACGACCGGCTGAAATCGGTCTCGCGCGGCTATGCGAGCTTCGATTACACCATTGAGGCTTACGAACCGGACAATCTGGTACGCATGTCGATCCTGGTGAATGACGAACCGGTGGATGCGCTGGCGACCATCGTGCATCGGGACCGCGCCGAACAGCGCGGACGCGGCATGTGCGAAAAGCTCAAGGAGCTCATTCCCCGCCAGATGTTCAAGATCCCGATTCAGGCGGCGATTGGCGGACGCGTGATCGCGCGCGAAACGATTTCCGCCATGCGCAAGGACGTGACGGCCAAATGCTATGGCGGCGACATCACGCGAAAGCGCAAGCTGCTGGAGAAGCAGAAAGAGGGCAAGAAGAAGATGAGGCAGTTCGGCCGGGTGGAAATCCCGCAGGAAGCCTTCATTGCCGCTCTGAAGATGGACGACAACTGATCGGCGCTCTCTGTTTCCGGACGTGAAAAACCGCCCGGCCAATGGCCGGGCGGTTCATTCCCCTCTTGGCCCTTTCGGGCCGCCCGCGTCGTCCTAGTCCTTGCGGCCGAGCAGCGCTGCGATGGCCGCCACCACGACGCCGAGTACGCCGATGACCGCCCAGGCGGGATAGGACATGACGGTCTCGATCGGGCCCGCAGCGCCCTCCGCCGTGCCGTCCGTCGCCCAGCCCATGAAGGCATCATGGGACCCCGGGTTGAGCAAGGTCCAGAGCTCGCTGGTGGAGCGGATCACCACCTCGCCGGCCTCGAGCGAGCGCAAAGCGTCGGAGCCGAGCGCCATCAGCGCGACGATAATGAGTACAAGTCCGATGACCCGAACAACAATCATGGATATGAGCCCCCCAGCTCCAGCACCGTGACAAAAACAAGCGTTGGGAACGGTAGCGCCAGAAACTGTCCCAAACAAGCACACTGCTGTGAAGATTGTGCGGCGAATCAAGGGGATGGCAGTTGATTCAGCCACAACGATGCGTATAGTGCCGCCCTCTGCGGCCAATGCGCTGCAAAATGCGGAGGGGTGGCCGAGTGGCTGAAGGCGCACGCCTGGAACGCGTGTATACGGGCAACCGTATCGAGGGTTCGAATCCCTCTCCCTCCGCCATAGATTTTTCCACTTGAAATCAAGATGTTGAGACCCGCCGCCCGGTTGGAAGGGCGAAACGGTTGGCCCCGGAATCGCCTGGATTGCCTGCGCGCTGCGCTGCAAAACGCCCGGGCGCGGAGACAGCGAATCCGTCGATGCGGCAGAATTGCTACAGGCCGGGGCAAATTATGGTTAACGAGCGCCGGTCAGTTCGTGCGGGCGATCTGAAGGGAGCGCCGCGGCCTCAGATAGGCTTCATCCGTGAACACGAAGGGGCTCGTGAAATATTTCCCGAGCAGGGAGGTGTAGGTGAACTTCACCTCCGCATAGATCACGCTATCCCCGCCCGAGGTTAGCCCGGCGGGAAGCGCGAGGGTCGAATTCTTGCCGCGCGCGGACATGTTGTAGCCGTCGCTCCAGGCCACCTTGGTATTGTTGTGGCCGTCGGCCACGACGCTGGTGACGCGCATCTTGAGGTTCGAGGCGTCGAACGGCGCCATCACCGCCGCTGTGGCGGCAAAGATGTCGGTCATATCGTCATCGGTTATGACGGCGGACTGAGCGACCAGGTCGGCCACGGTCTGGGTGGCGAGTGTCACGCGGCGATTGGCCGTCAGGGCATCGGTAATCTCCAGCGCGCCGAAATACATTATGATCATCAGCGGCAAGATGAGCGCGAATTCCACCGCGGCGATGCCCCTCCGGTCGCCTGCGAAGCGACGGAAGACGCTGGAAATATGCGAGCGCGGGTCCCGTTTCATGACTCAGTTCACCGGCGGAAGCGCGGCGCCGAACGGTTCGTTGCGGAACGCGACGCTGGAAACCAGCAGACGGCCGTTTCCGGATACGTTCGACAGGCCGATGGCGGTTGGGCTTATCACGTCCCAGACGTAGTAGGCGCGCACGAGAACGATGTCGCCTGCAGTGCCCGGTTCGAACCGATGATGTTCGACGACATTGCCGTCCGCATCGATCAGCGGGGCGAACACGACCGAGGTGAAACTGGGAAAGGTCTGCACATCCACATTGAGATTGCTTTCGCAGTCGCTGATCAGCGTCATGCGGTCGCAGATGAAGGTTGTGAAGTCGGACTCGCCCCATCCCTGCATCTGGGCCTGGCCGGTGCGGACCATGCGGCCCGCCTGGGAGACCACGCTGTCCATATTCGCATTGGCAAAGAAGGTAAGACAGGTCTCGATGATGGCGAAGAGCAACATGAAGAAGGGCGCGGCCAGCAGCGCGAACTCGACCGCGGTTACGCCTTTCTCTTCCCGGCGGAACCGGCGCAGTCTGGCGAAAAAGCCGCCTTTATTGTCGCCAAGCTTGTCCATGAGCCGGTCCGAACGCTTTCTGTCGGTGGAGAATCCACGCCTTGCTCCCATCCATAGCGGACCTGCTCTTACCAAATCGTAAGTGAGGCGCGCGACATTTGAGGCGAAGTACCGGAAGCCCCGGTTTCCGGTATCCTGATGTTTGCCGGCGCAGGGATGCGGTGTCGTTCGCCGCCGCGGGATTATGCTTAAAATTGGTTCAAGCTGCGCCGCGGGGCTTCACCAAAAATTAGGAAGCAGAACCTAGAAATGAAATCTGGAGACTGGCGCTTTTTGCGCGCGTTCTCGGATTGGAGTTCTTCGGCATGTCGGGCATGAGAAAGCGTCTCACGTTCACTCACGCGATGCGTTACCTCGGCGTCTTCAAAAGGGACAAGCGAGGCAATTTCGCGACGATCTTCGCTCTTGCGCTTATTCCCATTCTTGTGGCGATGGGCGCGGCGGTGGATATTTCGCGTGCCTATGTCGTGCAGTCGCGCCTGCGTTCCGCGCTCGACGCGGCCGGCCTGGCCGTCGGGACGGCCACCGGCAAGACCTCCACCGAAGTACAAAACATCGCTCAGGCCTATTTCGACGCGAACTACCCGGCCGAGAAACTCGGCGTTCCGGGCACGATCAACGTGGTCGACAATGGCGACACCGTCGATCTGAGTGTGACGGCGGAATTGCCGACCACAATCATGCATATTGTCGGTATCGAGGAGATGGACGTCTCGGCGACGTCCCAGATCAAGCGGCAGGGCAAGAAGCTCGAAGTGGCGCTGGTGCTGGATAATACCGGTTCCATGGGGCAGCGCGGCAAGCTGCCGGCGATGAAGGATGCCGCCAAGCTCTTGCTTGAGACGCTCAAGAATTCCAGCGCGGCGACGAGTTCCGGCGACGTCAAGATCGCTGTCGTGCCTTTCACCGTCGACGTGAATGTCGGCAAGGAAATGAAGAACGAGAACTGGATCAGGTGGTCGACCACGACACAGGAATATGTGTGTACCGGCTATTGGTGGTGGGAGACATGCGAATGGAAAGATGTCACGACCACGGTCAACAAGAACAGTTGGAAAGGCTGCGTACAGGACCGGGACCAAGATTACGACGTCAGCAATACCACTGCGGATCCGGCTGACGACACGACGAAATATCCTGCCGAATCCAACAATTCCTATTGTCCGTCGGCCCCGATCCTGCCGCTTACGGACAATTGGGACGTGATCGAGGCAAAGATCAATGCGATGAACGCAAGCGGCAACACCAACACGACCATCGGCCTTGCATGGGGTTGGAATATGGTGACTTTCGGTGGGCCGGAATCGACGGCGGCGGCCAAAGCGGACGACCTGGAGAAGGCGATCGTTTTCCTGACCGACGGCGAGAACACGCAAAACCGCTTCACCAGCTCGCGAAACCAGATCGACGACCGTACGGAGTTGATCTGCGACGCGATACGCGAAGACGAGATCAAGGTCTACACGATCCGTGTGATCGAGGGGAACGCGACCCTGCTGCGTAACTGCGCGACGGAATCCGGTATGTATTACGACGTGGATCAGGTGGACGAGCTGAAAAGCGTGTTTGCGTCCATCGCCTTGCAGCTATCCAATCTGCGCATCGCGAAATGAGGCGGCGCCGGGACGCAGGCACGCCAGAGGCGAAAATGTCGATGCGTGGACGCTGAATATCAAAAAGCCCGGAAGCAATGCTTCCGGGCTTTTTTGTGCGTCGTATCTTGCGCGTCGCCGGCCTGGAGAGACTACTCGTTGTTCGCCGGCGAAGACTGTTGCGCCATGGCATTCGCAGCGCCCGTCAGCGCTCCGGCCTGTTTCATCAGGTTATCGAAGCGGGGAACGTCGTCGCCCTGCGCCGCCACGGCTTCGCAGCGTGGCGCGCAATTATAGGTGTACTGGCCCGTGCCGCGCGTAAGCGTGACGATGCCTTCGTCAGGCGCGGTAATGTTGATCGCCAGATTGAGGATCTGCTTGCCGTCCTTGTCGAGAGCGATGAGATCCGTCTGTCCGTGGTTTTTGCCCAGGATATAGACGAGCGTCGAGCTCTGCACGTTGATGTCGGCCACCCTTGGGTTGGAAAGCAGGACCGTCGCCGCGGGCGAGGTCAGGGTGAGCGGGCGGGAGCTGTTCACCGGCACTTTCATGTCGTCCGCCTGCGCGGCGGTGGCGACGATCGCGGCAAGCCCTGCGCCTGCCATGGCGGCGACCAGGCAGGTGCGGAGAGTTGAGGCGCGGCGGTCGCCTTTGAATGTTTGTCGGTTCATGTCTGCCCGTCCTGACACTGAATGTCCCGTAATGCCAACTGGTGGAAGCCTGCGCGGGAAACTGCCCGGCGCGATTCTCTTGTGCACGATAGCGCCAAGGAATGAACGATCTGTTGACTAATCCGGAGCTTGGGACGGCCGGATTAACACCTGTTTAAAGGCGGCGGCCTAGATTGGCCTTCTGTCGATATTCGATATTGTTGAGGTGCGGCGCATGTTTGGCGGAATCTCCCGGGGAGAACAGGCACAAGGCGGCGGCCGCTCACTCGCCCGGATTGCCATTCTTTCCGACCTGCCGCGCAAGGAACTTGCGCTGCTTTCCACCGAATGTGAGTGGCGCGAGATGGCGCGGGAAGAAATCGTTCTCTCCTCCTCCGCGGGCGATGCGCTTGACGGGATCGTCTTCGTCGTCGCCGGAGCGGTCAGACTGGCCCGGCCCAATGGGCTGACCGGCCAGATCGACTATCTGGACGTCGCCGCCGGCGGGCAATTCGGCGAAATGGCGGTTTTTGGAATCCCCGATCCGGAGCTGACGGTGATTGCCAGGGAAGACGGCCTTCTCGCCATCCTACCCCAAATCCGCTTTGAGGAACTGCTCACCCGCGAGGAAAGCGTCTCGCGTGCACTTCTTGTTCAGTATGCGCATTTGCTGAGAAGCGGCAGGGATGCGGAACCGGACAACGCACTGTCCGATGCTGCCGATCTAACAGGCGAACAACGCGTCTATGGGGAATTGATCTCGCTCGCGGAGCCCAGGGCGGGTGAGGGCGGCAGTCCGGGTGGTCTTTTCGTCGCCAGGTTACCCCGCCATCGCGAGTTGGCCAGTCGCCTGGCGACCACCGAGGAAGTCGTGGCTCGTGCGATCGCGGCTCTCGTCCGGGATGGCGTTGCGGTCCGCGAGTATCCTGGGCTTCTCATCAGGGACGAACAGTCGTTGCGCCGTCTCTATGAAAAAAAATCACACGGCTGAATTTTTAACCTGGAAGTAACCAAACTATTTTTCTGCCGATATGAGCTATGCCGTATCGAAGCGACACAATGCCAATGCATGTGGAGTAAATATATGTATTTTCTTCTGTCGTTTTCAAGTTATCGGAAAGTGTTCATGCATTAGAACCGAATTGGAAGGGCGGGGTTAGTTTTTGGGTAACGTGTCTCGTCTAGTATTCCAGCCAGTCCGAAAGGGCGGCCTTCGCGGTAGAAGCGCAGGCCTGGTGCTGTCGATAGTCACTTAAGTTCAAGGAGGCTTGTTATGAGCCAGTTTCTGAAGTCTTTTGCAAAGAACGAGTCCGGTGCGACCGCGATCGAATATGGTCTCATCGCCGCCGGCATTGCGGTTGCGATCATCTTCGCCGTCAATACTCTCGGCTCGACGCTGAAAGGCGTGTTCACAGACGTGAATTCGCAGATCGGAAGTTAATCGCCGCAAAGCGATCCTCCCCCAAGGGAGGATGCAACTCAGGCCGCGGGAACCGTTATGGTTTCGGCGGCCTTTGTCGTTTGATCCCCGTGCATGTGAGTCAACCTTGAAAATGTTCAGTGATGAAACATTAAGGCCGCTCGTTTACGTCAAATTTACGGTCGCCCGCCCAGTATTTCCTTGAAAGTCTGATCAAGGCCGTCCGATCCCCGGGCGCCGGAAGGTCAGTTGAGGATGGGCAATCAGGTGATCAATCTCGTGGCCATTATCGTCTTTCCGCTCGCCATGATTTTCGGGGCGCTCTGGGATCTGACGACCATGACGATCCCCAACTGGCTGACGGTTTCGCTGGCCGCCGCTTTCGTGGCGGTCGTGCCCTTTGCGGGAATGGGGATGGAGCAGATCGGTTGGCACCTCGTCGCCGGCGGTGTCGCGCTTGCGGCGGGAATGACGCTTTTCGGCTTCGGCTTTATCGGCGGGGGCGATGCAAAATTCGTGGCGGCCGCCGCGCTCTGGATCGGATGGTCCGATCTGCTCGGATATCTCATTGTTGCCTCCATCTTCGGCGGTGCGCTGACGCTTGCCATTCTGGGGTTTCGCCGTTTGCCGCTGCCGCAGGTGCTCGCCCGCCAGGCATGGGTAGCGCGGTTGCACGATCACCGCGAAGGCGTGCCCTACGGCATTGCACTCGCGTTGGCCGGGCTCGTGATTTTCAGGGACTCACAATGGGTCGCCATCGCAGCTTCAGCCGCATGAGAGCGGCGAATGATCCGCGTGGAAAGGAAATGAACATATGAACGCCGCACGCATTGGAGTTCTGGTTCTGGCGTTGGTCGCAGCGGGCATTGCCGCTTTCCTGGCGCGCGGGCTTGTCTCGTCGGATGAGAGCAAGCAGGTCGCGCCCAAAGTCGTCGAGGCGCCGACCTCGGAAATTCTTGTCGCGTCCGACAACATCGAAACAGGCGGCCGCCTGACAGCCTCGAACATGAAGTGGCAGAAATGGCCTGACAGCGCGATGAACCCGGTTTTTATCACCAGGGAAAAACGCTCGCAGGCGCTGCAGTCTCTGGACGGTGCTATTGCGCGACTGCCGATCGTCAAGGGTGAGCCGATTGTTCCCGACCGGCTGGTCTGGACGAAAGGCAAGGGCTTGATGTCCGCTCTGCTGCAGCCCGGTATGCGCGCGGTGGCAATCCGTATTTCGCCGGAAACGAGCGCTGGCGGATTCATCCTCCCCAATGACCGCGTCGATGTCGTTCTCACGGGCCGGTCTTCCGGCGGCAGCCGCAATGCCGTCACGGCTGAAACCATCATGCGCAATGTGCGCATTCTCGCCATCGACCAGCGCTTCAACGAAAAGGAAGGCGGGCAGGTCGCTATGGGTAAGACGGCGACGCTCGAACTGACGCCGGCACAGGCGGAATTGATCGCCATGGCCCAGGAAGAGGGAAAGCTGACGCTCTCGCTTCGTGGCATCGGCGACAAGGAAATCGCAGGCGGCGACGCGGCGGATGAAGTCGAAGGCTCGGTTGTCCACGTTGTTCGTTTCGGCCAGCCCCAAACCGTCCGCGTGAAGTGACTGCCATGAGGAACGAAACCATGACGGCAAAAGCACACTCCCTGAAAACGCGAAGCTGGCGCTGGCTGCGCACGGGCTTTCTTGTGCTTTGCGCCGCGGCGCTGTGTTGGGAACCGGCGACCCCGCTCTACGCGGCCGATGCCCGGCTGGTGAAAATCGACCAGGGCGGTACCGGTCAGGACTCGCGAGCGATCGTGCTGGGGCTCGACAAGGCCGCGATTGTGGAGCTGCCGGTGGCGGCGCGCGATGTGCTTGTCTCCAATCCGGAGATTGTCGACGCGGTGGTGCGCACAAACAAGCGTACCTATCTGATCGGACTCAAGGTCGGACAGACCAATGCCTTCTTTTTCGATGAGGACGGTCGCCAGATCCTCAATCTCGAAATTCGCGTGGAGCGCGACCTTGCGAGCTTGCGCGATGCTTTGAGCCATTACTTCCCCGACGCAAAGATCGATGTGCAGGCCATGAACGACAACATCGTGTTGTCGGGCGTGGTGGCCAGCGCTTCCGCCGCCGACAAGGCCCGCACCTTTGCTGCGCGCTTCATCGGTGCGAAACCCGACGACAACCGCATCGTCAACATGCTGTCGATTTCGGGCAAGGAGCAGGTGATGCTGAAGGTCACGGTCGCTGAAATGCAGCGCACCGCGATCAAGCAGCTCGGGATCAATCTGTCCGGCCTGGGTAGCGTCGGCAATGTCGCGCTGGGCGCGGCGACCAACAACGCGCTGA
Source organism: Parvibaculum indicum (assembly GCF_011762095.1). GTDB lineage: Bacteria > Pseudomonadota > Alphaproteobacteria > Parvibaculales > Parvibaculaceae > Parvibaculum > Parvibaculum indicum. The sequence goes on from NZ_JAASQO010000003.1 coordinate 180,567, forward strand.
GCTTGCAGGGGCAGGCTCTTGGCGGCCTGACCGGCGTGGCCAGTTACAATGAAAAGTTCCAGCTTGGCGGTGCGCTGCAGGCTCTGGAGCGAACCGGCCTGCTGCACACGCTGGCCGAACCGAACCTGACGGCCATCTCCGGCGAAGCGGCAAGTTTCCTTGCGGGCGGCGAATTCCCGGTGCCGGTATCGCGCGACAATAACGGCAACATTCAGCTGCAGTACAAGCCGTTCGGTGTCGGGCTCAACTTCACGCCCGTGGTACTCAGCGATGGCCGGATAAGCCTGAAGATTTCGACGGAAGTGTCCGAACTGACCTCCGAGAACGCCTTTGTGTTGCAGGGAACCTCGTCGGACGGCGTGACCGTGCCCTCGCTCAAGGTACGCCGTGCGGAAACCACGCTCGAACTGCCGAGCGGCGGGTCCCTGGTCATGGCGGGCCTTCTGTCCGACCAGACCCGTCAGAACATCGACGGTGTACCCGGTGCGAAGGATCTGCCTGTTCTGGGCGCCTTGTTCCGCAGTCGCGATTATCAGAAGAACGAAACCGAACTCGTGGTCGTGGTCACGCCGTATCTTGTGGGCCCGACCGCGCGCAAGAACATCGCCCTCCCGACCGACGGCTATTCGCCGCCGAGCGACATGGACACCATCCTGATGGGCAAGCTCAACGCGACCTATGGACTGAAAGACAGCCAGCCCGCGGGCAAGACGCTCAAAGGTCCCGTCGGCTTCGTCGTGGAATGATCAGGGAAAGGCATCGGATATGACTATGAACCGGAATATGCCGAGAACGACGGTGAAGGCCGCGATGCGGGCCGGATGGCGTCCGCTTTTTGCCGCCGCCGCGCTGCTGGCGCTGGCCGGGTGCGGCGGGTTCAATGGCCGCGAGGAGGCCTATTACACGCCTGAAAACATGCATCCCATCACCGTGTCGAAGGACGTCGCGACGCTGAAACTCGACGCGGCGATGGACCTCGGCTATTTGAACGATCGCCAGAAAATGCAGGTCGCCGCGTTTGCGCGCGCCTATACCGAGCGTGGCCACGGCCCGATAGTGGTCTCCGTGCCCGACCGCAGTCTGAACAAGGGCGCCGCGTCCTATTTTCTGAACGACGTCAGCCGTGCCCTGGCGGATGAAGGTGTGACTGACGACCGGGTCGTCTACAAGCCTTACCAGGTTGCCGCGGACAAGACATCGGCTCCCGTTGTCATGACGTTCAATCGGTATGTGGCGCAGGCGAGCCCCTGCGGCGACTGGTCGATGAACTATTCCTACAATCCCAAGAATCTCAATCCGCCGAATTTCGGCTGTGCGACCCAGAACAATCTCGCTGCGGTGATTGCCGATCCGGCCGATCTGGTGCATCCGCGCACCATGGATCCGGCGGATGCGGAGCGCCGCAGCGTGGTGCTCGACAAGTACCGCAAGGGCGAATCGACCGCGGCGCAACGCGCCGACAGCGACTCGGCCTCGGTCAGCGAGGTGAAGTGATGAGCGACGTAGCCTATAACGACGATATGGACACCGAGGCCCCGCCGGTCGCGACGGAAGATCCCGCGCCCCCGCCGCGTGCCGAGGATGAGCCGCGCGGCACTCAGCCTGCAAACGACCAGAATGCGGGCGAGGGAGGGCTGGCACCCGTCATGAAGCCGGTGCCGCGGATCACCATTCACGCGTTCTGCGAGTTTCCCGAAAGCGGCAGCACCATCCAGCGCGCCGGCGAAGACCGTCGCCTGGCCAAGGCGCATCTGACGGTTCATATGGGCGGTGTCGCTGCCGCGGTCGAGCAGTATCAGACCACATCCACGCCCAATCTGATCATCGTCGAAACCTCTGCGTCCGGAAACGAACTCTTCGGCCAGCTCGGCGCCCTCGCGGAAGTATGCGACGCGGGCACGAAAGTGATCGTCGTCGGTCACCTGAACGATGTTTCCCTCTATCGCGAGATGATCCGCCAGGGCGTGAACGAATATCTCGTTGCCCCGTTGAAACCGCTTGCCGTGATCGAGGCCGTCTCGCGCCTCTATATCGATCCCGATGCTCCCCCGATCGGGCGGACTATCGCCTTCATGGGCGCCAAGGGCGGCGTCGGCTCAAGCACCCTTGCGCATAATATCGGCTGGTCGATCGCGGCGGGTTTCAATGAAGACGTCGTGATTGCCGATCTGGACCTTCCCTTCGGCACCGCGGGCCTCGACTTCAATCAGGATCCCGCCCAGGGCATCGCCGACGCGTTGACCGCGCCGGAGCGCCTCGATGACGTGCTGCTCGACCGTTTGCTCGTCAAATGCACGGACAGGCTGAGCCTGTTCGCGGCCCCGGCGGTTCTTGACCGAGAATATGAGGTCGATACGGAATCCTGCGAAAGCGTGATCGAAATCGTTCGCGCGGGCGTCCCTTGCGTGATCGTCGATCTGCCGCATATCTGGTCGCCCTGGACGAAGAAGGCGCTTCTGGCCGCCGATGAGGTGGTCATTACGGCGATGCCGGACCTTGCCAGCCTGCGGAACACGAAGAACCTGGTAGACCTGATCCGGCAGGCCCGTCCCAATGATGCGCCGCCTCACCTCGTTCTGAACCAGGTCGGCGTTCCCAAGCGGCCGGAAATACCGGCAAAGGATTTCGCTGAAGCGATCGGAATGGACCCCGCACTGGTGATCCCGTTCAACCCGGGTCTTTTCGGCACGGCCGCCAATAATGGCCAGATGCTGGAAGAGCTCGAACCGAAGGGCAAGACCTCGGACAATTTGCGCGATCTCGCACAGATGCTTTGCGGGCGTGAAGCGAGTGCCGGGAAGGCGCGTAAATCGTTCTCGCTCAAGAAACTGTTCAGCCGAAAAGCCTGAACCGGAGGTAGTGGAAAGTGTTTGGACGCCGGAACGAAGGACAAGCTGTTGCGCCCCGCAAGCCCGCGGCGCCGTCCCGCCCCGAGCCTCAGTCCGGTGGGCAGAAGTCCGGCGGGCAGAAGACCGGTGCGCCGAAAGCGCCGCCGCCCAAGCCCGCGCCGGCGCAACCGACGCCCGCTGCGCGACCGAGCGCGGCCGTGGATGAGCGTTCCGAGAACTACTATCAGATCAAGACCACGATCTTTAACGCGCTGATCGATACGATCGACCTGACGCAGCTCGCCCAGCTCGATACGGAAAGCGCGCGCGAGGAAATTCGCGACATCGTGAACGAGATTCTGTCGATCAAGAATGTCGTGATGTCGATTTCCGAGCAGGAGGCGCTGCTCCAGGATATCTGCAACGACGTGCTGGGCTATGGCCCGCTGGAACCGTTGCTGGCCCGCGACGATATTGCCGACATCATGGTGAATGGCTGCGAACGCACCTTCATCGAAGTGAACGGCAAGACCGAAGTGACGGGCGTTCGCTTCCGCGACAACAGTCAGCTCATGAATATCTGTCAGCGTATCGTGAGCCAGGTCGGCCGCCGTGTCGATGAATCGAGCCCGATATGCGACGCGCGCCTGCCGGACGGCTCTCGTGTGAACGTGATCGTTCCGCCTCTCGCCATCGACGGCCCCGCGCTCACCATTCGTAAGTTCCGCCGCGACAAGCTCAAGATGCAGGATCTGGTGGAGTATGCCTCCATCTCTCCGGAAGGCGCAGAGGTTCTGGGCATTATCGGCAAGGTCCGGTGCAACGTCCTGATCTCCGGCGGTACGGGGTCCGGTAAAACGACGCTCCTGAACTGTCTCACCGCCTTCATCGAGCATGACGAGCGCGTGATCACCTGCGAAGACGCCGCCGAACTTCAGCTCCAGCAGCCGCATGTGGTGCGTCTGGAAACGCGCCCGCCCAATCTTGAGGGACAAGGGCAGGTGACGATGACCGAACTCGTTCGCAACTGTCTGCGTATGCGTCCCGAACGCATCATCGTGGGTGAGGTGCGTGGACCGGAAGCCTTCGACCTTTTGCAGGCCATGAACACCGGTCATGACGGTTCCATGGGTACGCTCCATGCGAACAGTCCGCGTGAAGCCTTGTCGCGTCTGGAAAGCATGATCACGATGGGTGGCTACAACCTGCCCTCGAAAACCATCCGTGAAATGATCGTCGGGTCGATCGACGTGATCATTCAGGCCGCGCGCCTGCGAGACGGTTCCCGCCGGATCACGCATATCACCGAAGTGCTGGGCACCGAAGGCGATGTGGTGATCACTCAGGATCTCTTTGTCTACGACATGGAGGGGGAAGACGAACACGGCCGCATCCTCGGCAAGCACAAATCGACGGGCATCGCCCGTCCCGCTTTCTGGGACAGGGCGCGCTATTACAACCAGCACCAGAATCTCGCTGCGGCACTCGACCGCGCGCAGGACTGAACGGAAACGATAGCCGGATGGATCAGGCCACGTTCATCATCATTGCGATTTCGTTCCTCGTTGCCGTGGGCATCGGGGGCGTCGGCCTGGTTTTTGTCGGTGGACAGAATTCCACACAAAAGCGCGTTGCGCGCGTGGCCGGGCCCGGTCGTGCGAAAAACGTCCGGGGAGACAGCGAAGTCGACAGCGGCGAAAAACGCCGCAAGCAGATGCAGGAGACGCTCAAGGGCCTGGAAGAGCAGCAGAAGAAACACAACAAGAAGCTCTCTCTGGCCATGCGTCTGGAACGGGCCGGCCTCAAGATCGATACGCGCTCGTTCCACATGTTGAGCGCGATCGTGGGGCTTATAGTGGCGGCGATTCTTCTCCTGACGGGATTTTCCACCCTTGTCGCCATGCTGGGCGGTTTCGCGTCCGCTTTCGGTGTGCCCCGCTGGATCCTGAAATTTCTCATCAACCGGCGCCAGAAAGATTTCGGCGAGGAGTTCGCCAATTCCATCGACGTCATCGTGCGCGGTGTGAAGGCGGGCCTGCCGATCAACGACTGCCTGAAGATCATCGCCAATGAAGCGCCCGATCCTGTGGGACAGGAATTCCGCGACCTCGTGGAAGGGCAGCGCGTCGGCGTTTCGATGGAACAGGGGCTGTTGCGCATGTATGAGCGCATGCCGCTGGCCGAAGTGAACTTCTTCATGATCGTCCTGAATATTCAGCAGAAGACGGGCGGCAATCTTTCCGAAGCGCTGGGCAACCTTTCCCGCGTGCTGCGTGATCGCAAAAAGATGCGCGGCAAGATCAAGGCGATGTCCCAGGAAGCGAAAGCCTCCGCGGCTATTATCGGCTCGCTCCCGCCGGGAGTCATGGGGCTTATCACCCTTACCTCGCCCGGTTACATGGATCTCCTCTTCTCCACCACCTTGGGCAATGTCCTGATTATCGGCGGCGCCTGCTGGATGTTGTGCGGTGTGCTGGTGATGAAGAAGATGATCGACTTCAAGTTCTAGGACGCACAATGCTGCAGACCTTCGATGCTCTGTTGACGCTTGAAAACGTGGTTATGCTGCTGACCGCGATGGCCGCCTTTGCAACCATCGTGACGCTGGCCTTGCCGCTTTTCGATCAGGACAAGCTCGATACGCGCATGAAGGCGGTGGCGAGCGAGCGCGAGGCGATGCGCGCCCGCGCGCGTGAACAGCTGGCCAATGAACGGACCAGGTTGCGCAGCACCCCCAAGGGGCTGATCAAGCAGGTCGTCGACCAGTTCGGTCAAGGCGGCAATCTGCTTGAAAACCAGGCGCTCAAGGACAAGTTGCGCCAGGCGGGGTTTCGCGGCACAGCACCGCTCTACACCTTTGCTTTCTTCCGCTTCGTGATGCCGCTCATTCTTTTCGTCGTCACGCTGTTCTATCTGGGCGTGGTCGACGATTTCGGCCTGAGCCCGGTCGCGCGCCTCGCGGCCGCCGCGGCCGCGGCCTTTATCGGTTTCTATCTGCCCAACCTCTTCGTGGAAAACGTCATTGCGCGCCGGCAGGAGTCGATCCGCAAGGCCTTCCCCGATGCGCTCGACCTTCTGCTGATTTGTGTGGAATCCGGCATGTCGATCGAAGCGGCCTTCCAGAAGGTCGCGAGCGAAATCGGCATTCAGTCGGTGGAACTCGCGGAGGAACTGACGCTCACGACGGCCGAGCTGTCTTATCTGCAGGACCGACGTCAGGCCTATGAAAATCTGGCGGCGCGTACCGGGCTGCCGGGGGTAAAGGCCGTGGTGACGAGCCTTGTGCAGGCGGAACGCTACGGTACGCCGCTGGGGACGGCGCTGCGCGTGATGGCACAGGAAAATCGCGACATGCGTATGTCCGAAGCCGAGAAGAAGGCCGCCGGGCTGCCGCCCAAGCTCACCGTGCCGATGATCCTGTTCTTTCTCCCGGTACTCTTCGTCGTCATTCTGGGCCCGGCCATCATTCAGGTTATGGATATCCAGTAGAAAGACCGAGAGGGACGGACACGAAAAAGGGCGCTTCCGGTCAATCCGAAGCGCCCTTTTTGTCGACCGGGAAGATCCGACCCCTCAGGAAGAGGGAATGCCGGTCCGAGGGTTGCTGCCATTGCCGTCCAGCGTCTTCAGCTTTTCCCATAGGGCCGGCTGGCTCAGCATGGATTTCAGATAGGAGATGTTGTTTTCCGCGATATTGGGCGGCAGGTCTGCGCGGGCAAGACGGCGCGCCTCCTCGAAATGCCCCTGGAGCCCCAGAACCACGGCAAGGTTCTGCCGGGCGGAGGCGCCTGCATTGGGATTGGCGACCGCCTGGCGCAGGACCTCCTCCGCCTTGTCGAGATCGCCTTCCAGCGCATAGGAAAGCCCCATATTGGTGAGCACGGACGGCTCGCCCGGCGCCAGCTCCAGTGCCTTGTGATATTCGCCACGCGCTTCGGCGTAGCGCCCCATCTGATCGTAGGCGACGCCGATGGCGGAAGGCAGTCTCCAGTCCCTGGAAGATTTTCCAAACGCCGCCTGCAGCATGGAAACGCCCTGATCGACGCGGCCGCTGGCCACCAGCACCTTGCCATACTCCCCGAGCACCGCCGGATTGTCCTTGTGCAGGAGCTGGATGCGCTGCATCACCGTCCCCGCCTGATCGTAGGACCCGATATGGCGAAGCGCGCTCGAATACTGGACGGCGATCTCCGCATTGTCCTGATGGCGGTCATGCAGGTAACTCCAGCACGTAGCCGCGGTCACATAATCCTTGGTCTTCAGCGCTTTGAGCGCGGCGGCGCGCAGCTCCTCGTCGCTTTGTCTGGTCCGGGCCGGTGCCTGGCTCTCGGTGCCCGCTCTGGCCGCCGTCGCTTCCGGCGCGGCGGTGCCGCTTCCCGTCGAGGCGCAACCGCCAAGCGCGAGCATCGAACAGACGGTCGCCATCGCCAGATAGGACACACGGCGTTCCGACCGGCGCCCTGACCGACGCTGCGTCCGGTCTGCCGGATTAGTATGGAAATCCTGGATAAGCGGCTTGGTCATCGCTTCATATCCCGCAATGATGGTGGCAAGCCAAAAGGCGCGGCAGCGCCCACCCGGCTCTGCAAATCTGATCTTCGGCTACACCTGTCAAGAAAGGATTAATTATAAGAATTGAGGCGAACGCCCCATTCGGGGAGGTGGTCGCTGCCTAGAATAAGCGCCGTGCGGCCGAAAAAGGCATGAGGGAATGCGGGACATATTGGAAGAAATCCGGCGCCGTTTGAGCGAGCGCCGTCTTGCCGGGCCGGTGCTGGCGGTTCTGGGGCTGCTGCTGCTCGTCGCGTTGGGTGTCGCCTCCTGGTGGCGCGCCCCGGACACCTTCGAGGACGGACCGGATATCGTCACCTTCTTCCAGATCGGTACAGGCAGCGTGGACAGCCCTTATTTCGCGGTGGGCGAGCGGCTTGCCGGGGCGATCAGCCGACCGCCGGGCACGCCCTCTTGCGATGACGCCGGTCCTTGCGGCGTCAGGGGGCTGGTCGCGGTGGTAAAATCCTCCGCCGGCGCCGCCGCCAATATTCGGGCCGTCGAGGCGGGGCAGTTCGAATCCGCGCTTGTACCCGCCATCATGCTCGATCTCGCCTTTCGCGGGCGGCAGCCCTTCAAGGGCGAGAAGCCTTATAGCGGCCTGCGCGCCGTCGCTTCCGTCTACCGGGAAAACGTCTTCGTCGTGGCGAGCCGTGGCGCGCATATCTCGCGATTTGAGGATCTGCGGCAAATGCGCATCGCCGTCGGGCCCAAAGGCTCGCCCTTGCGCGAGACGGCATTGCGGGTCCTGGCGGCTTACGGCATCGGACCGCGCAATGCGGTTCTGAGCGACGAGATGCCCGAGCGCGCGGCGGACCTCGCTTTATTCGGTCAGCTCGACGCCTTCTTCATGATCGGCGAGCCCCGCGCACCGCTTCTGCGCAGCCTGACGGATCGCGGCGCAGTGGATATCGTGCCGATTAACGGGCCGCAACTGGAAGCGCTGCGCGAGACGGCTCCCTTTCTGGTACCGGTGACATTGCCGGCGGGAACCTTCCGGTTGACCCCGGCCATCGAGACGCTGTCCACACCGCTGGTCTTCGTCTGCGATGTCGATACCACCCCCGCTCTGGTGGAGGAGGTCACAAGGGCGCTCTTCTATCCGGGCAATCACATGCTGCTCTCGCCGCCGGGTCTGGATGGTCTTCTGCCCGGCGAAGGGGAGGAGGAAATGAAGATGGCGGTGCAGGGATTGCCGATCCCGCTGCATCGAGGTGCCGCGGCCTTCTTCTACGGACAGGGAATCGTATCGGAACCGCCATTGACGCAGGTTCCCCTCGAACGGCCCTGACAGACCTTGCGTAAAGCCCGCCTCAGAGGAGGCCGCGCTCTTTCATCTCGGTGTGCGCTTCCGCCGCCCACTCCTGCATGGCGGGCAGGCGCAACACGGCATCCATATAGGCGCGCGCCATCCCGTCTTCATCGCCCAGAGCGGCCGGGTCGATCTCATAGGTAACGAAGCGGGTCACCACGGGCGCATACATGGCATCCGCCGCGCTGAAACGGCCGAACAGAAACCCCTCGTCTCCATCCGAAAGCCGGCCGAAACGCAGGCGCGCCTCGCGCCAGATCGCGACGATCCGACGCGCATCGTCGAGAGCTTCCTCCGTATGGCCCTGGCCCGGATAGCGGTTGAGGATGTCCATGGGCATCTCGCGGCGAAGCGCGGTGAAGCCGGCATGCATTTCCGCCGCCGCCGCCCGCGCCACGGCCCGGGCGCCAGCATCCTCCGGCCAAAGCTTCTTCATCGGGAAGAGGTCGGCGATGGTTTCGAGAATGGCGAGCGATTCCGCGATGACGAGCCCGTTCCACTTCAGCGCGGGCACCGTTCCCGCAGGGGAATGAGGCAGAATCTGCGCCTTGGTGTCGGGCTGCCGTAGCCTGATCGAGCGTTCGTAAAAGGGCAGGCCCGCCTGCCGCATCGCAAGCCAGGGGCGCAGACTCCAGCTCGACCAGTTTTTGTCGCCGATCACCAGTTCGAAGTCGAAAGCCGTCATCTCTTTCACCGGGATATGGTCCTGTTTGCGAGCGGGAAAGGGCCTATATAGTCTCTTGAACGGCAAAACGCATGCAATAGCTGCGTTCTGTCCCGTTCCGTTTCTCTTCCCGTTCCAAGAGGCTGCCCGTGCTCGATTTCTTTCTTGCTGACAAGGACAAGGCGGCGACGCCGATATGGCTCGTACGCGCAGAGGAGCTGGAAGGCTGGTGCAGCGCCCATGCCGGAGCGGGCGCTGCATGGGTGGAGACCAACGGCTTCAAGGGAGAGGCGGGAAAGGTACTCCTCCTGCCGGATGCTTCCGGTGCCGTGTCGGGCGTGCTGCTGGGGACGGGCGACGGGTCGGATCCGTTGATCACGGGTGCGCTGGCCTCCGCCCTCCCACCGGGCGAATACCGGCTCGCGGGCGGTTTCGACGGCGAGCCGACGCTTGCCGCGCTGGGCTATGCGCTCGGCACTTATCGCTTCACCCGCTATAGCGGCAAACCGCGTGACTGGCCCCGCCTCGTCCTGCCGCAGGGCGTGGATGGCGAGGAGGTGGGAAGGCTCGCTCGCGCGGTGTTCCTCGCGCGCGATCTCATCAACACGCCGGCCAGCGATATGAGCCCCGCCGATCTCGCAGAGGCCGCGCGGCGCGTTGCGGAGGCACATGGGGCGGCGATCGACACCATTGTCGGCGATGAGCTGCTGGCGCAGAACTACCCGATGGTCCATGCGGTGGGCCGCGCCGCTGCCGTGGAACCGCGTCTGATCGATATACGCTGGGGGCGCGAAGACGCGCCGCGTGTGACGCTGGTCGGCAAGGGCGTGTGCTTCGATACCGGCGGGCTCGATCTCAAGCCGTCCTCCGCCATGGGGTTGATGAAGAAGGATATGGGGGGCGCGGCGGCGACGCTCGCATTGGCCCAGCTTCTCATGGAAGCCGGCCTCGACATCCGCCTGCGGCTCCTCATCCCGGCGGTGGAGAACAGTGTTTCCGGCAATGCCTTCCGCCCGGGCGACGTATTGCAAAGCCGCAAGGGGTTGACGGTCGAGATCGGCAATACGGATGCCGAAGGTCGGCTCATTCTCGCGGATGCGCTGACCGAGGCCGACAGCGAAAGTCCCGACCTGCTGATCGACATGGCGACGCTTACCGGCGCGGCCCGCGTGGCGCTGGGCCCGGACCTGCCGCCCTTCTACACGCATGACGACAATTTTGCCCGCGACCTGGCCGGTGTCGCGGAGGCAACCGCCGATCCGCTCTGGCGGATGCCGCTTTGGAAGCCTTACGACAATTGGCTCGACAGCAAGATCGCCGATGTCAGCCACATCTCCGACGGGCCCTTCGCAGGGTCGGTGACGGCGGCGCTTTTCCTGGCACGCTTCGTGGAAAAAGCGCGGGTCCATGCGCATTTCGACATCTATGGCTGGGTGCCCAAACCCAGGCCCGGCAGGCCCGTGGGCGGCGAAGCGCAGGCCATCCGCGCGCTCTTCCAGCTCATCAGGCGACGGTACGGCTGAACGATCTTTGCCTTGCGGCAGCGCGATGCGCCGATAGACTATCCCCGATGCCGGGCCCCAAAGCCCGGATGGGGGGATACAATGTTGGGCAGGATGGAGGCGCCGGAGGCGCTGAGACTGTGGCGGCGCGTCGTGGTGGAGGGGATCCGGAGCGAAAGACCGGATCTGACCTCGAGACAGCTCGCCCTCATGCTCATCGTCTATCTCGATCCGCCGCCGCATACGGTGCGGGGGCTTGCCGTGGCGCTGGGCGTATCCAAGCCCGCGATCACGCGCGCGCTGGATACGCTGGGCAGCGAAGGGATGCTCAAGCGCGTACGCGATGAGGCGGATCGGCGGAATGTCTTTGTGCAGCGTACGGCGAAGGGATCGGTTTTCATGGAAGAGTTCGGCGAGGCCATCAGCGCGGCGGCGATGAATGCGAAAGGCGATGCGGGAGAATGAGCCGGTCGCGTACGCTGGATCGGCGGCTTAACCCGTACCGGGACGACCTGGCCGCGGCTCATCTGCGCGGCGAAGTGAAGGCGGACCGCTTCGAGGATGGCCGGGACATGCAGGTCGTGGCCGGTCAGCTTTGCTTGCTGCGCGAGCCACGGCCCGATGCGCCCATGGATACGCAGCTTCTCTTCGGTGAGGTTTTCCGCGTTTACGAAGACAAGTCGGGCTGGGCCTGGGGGCAGTCTGCGCAGGACGATTATGTCGGCTATGTCGCACGGGAGGGGCTTGCGCCCAAACCGTCAAAGCCCACGCACAGCGTGGCCGCGCTTCGCACCTTCATCTATCCCGAACCCGATTTGAAGACGCGGCCCGCCACGCCCATTTCGATGAACGGGCTTGTCACCGTGATCGGGGCGAAGGGGGACTACAGCCGGATCGACCGGGGGGGCTGGATATTCACCCCTCATCTCGCCCCTGTGGGGGCACATGCGCGAGATTTCGTTTCCGTCGCGCAGGAGTTTCTCGGCGTTCCCTATCTTTGGGGCGGGCGCGACAGTCTGGGCCTCGATTGTTCGGGGCTGGTGCAGATGTCGCTCGAGCGAGCGGGCATTTCGTCCCTGCGCGACACCGACATGCAGGAAGCGACGCTGGGCGAAGCGTTGCCCGAGCCGATCGACTTCACCACGCTGAAAAGGGGCGACCTCGTTTTCTGGAAAGGCCATGTCGGCATCATGCGCGACGATCAATGGCTGATCCACGCCAATGCCCATCACATGCGCGTGGCCGAAGAACGTCTCGATATCGCCATGTCGCGCATAGCGCGCGGGGAACATGGGCATGTCACCAGCATCAAGCGGCTGGCCCTTCTCGGGGGGTGACGGTCAGCCCGCCAGGTCGCCCTCCGGCGTGGCGACGAGGTCGAAAGCCGCGGCCATCAGGGCTTTGGTGTAATCCGTTTTCGGATGATCGAATATCTCGTCCGCCGTTCCGACTTCCACCACCTTGCCGTTGCGCATGACGATGATGTCGTCGGAGAGCGCCCGGACGACCTTCAAATCGTGGCTGATGAAGAGATAGCCGAGATTCATCCGCTTCTGCAGGTCGCGCAGCAGGTCGACGATCTGGGCCTGCACCGACATGTCGAGCGCGGAGGTCGGTTCGTCCAGCATCACGAAATGCGGCTCCAGCGCCATGGCCCGCGCAATCGCGATACGCTGGCGCTGCCCGCCGGAAAATTCATGCGGGTAGCGGTCCTGCGCCGCCGGGTCGATGCCCACTTCCTGGAGCGCGCTGCTCACCCGCTCGCGCCGCTCATCGGGGGTGAGGCCCAGCCCTTGCACGATGAGGCCTTCTTCCACGATCTGGCTGATCGACATACGCGGCGACAGGGACCCGTAGGGGTCCTGGAAGACGATCTGCATCCGGCGACGCAGCGGGCGCAGCTCGTTCTGCTTGAGCCCCTGAATGTCCCGCCCTTCGAACCGCACCGGGCCCTCGCTCGACAAAAGCCGCAACAGCGCAAGGCCCAGCGTGGTTTTACCGGAACCGGATTCGCCCACCACCCCCAGCGTACGGCCCCGCCTGACCGTCAGCGATATGCCGTCCACTGCCTTCACATGGCCGACCGTCCTGCGCAGGAAACCGCGCTTGATCGGGAACCAGACCTTGAGGTCGTCGGTCTCCATGATGACGGGGGCATCCTCGGCGCCGCCAAGCGCTCGGCCTTTCGGTTCGGAGGCAAGCAAGCGTTGCGTATAGGCATGCTGTGGATTGTCGAAGACGGTTTCCGTCTCGCCTTGCTCAACGATCTCACCCTTCGTCATGACGAAAACGCGATCCGACATTTTCCGTACCACGCCGAGATCATGCGTGATGAGCAATAGCGCCATGCCCATCTCGTCCTTGAGCTTTTTTAAAAGCGCAAGGATCTGCGCCTGCACCGTCACGTCGAGCGCGGTGGTCGGCTCGTCGGCGATGAGCAGGTCGGGTTCGTTGGCGAGCGCCATGGCGATCATCACGCGCTGGCGCTGTCCGCCCGAAAGCTGGTGCGGATAGGCGCCGAGGCGGTCCTGCGCATCGGGAATGCCGACCTTGTCGAGCAGTTCCAGTACGCGCGCGCGCAACCGCTCTCCGCGCAAGCCTTTGTGAAGTTGCAGCACTTCGCCCACCTGCCGCTCGATCGTATGCAGCGGATTGAGCGACGTCATGGGCTCCTGAAAGACGACACCGATCTTGTTGCCGCGAATGGCACGCATCGTCTTCTCATCGGCGCCGATGAGATTGCGGCCCTCAAACATGATTTCGCCACCGGGGTGGCTCGCCTGCGGATAGGGCAGCAATTGCAGGATAGAGAGCGCGGAAACGGATTTCCCCGATCCGGATTCGCCCACCAGCGCCACCGTCTCGCCAGGCCGTATGTCGAAGGAAATACGATCCACGGCCAGTATCTCTTCGCCTTCGGAGCGGAAGGCAACGGAAAGGTTCTTTACATCGACAAGCGGCGCACTCATTGCATCACCTTGCGCGGGTCGAACGCATCGCGCACCGCCTCGCCGATAAAGATCAACAGGCTCAGCATGACCGCGATGGAGAAGAAGCCGGTCAGCCCTAGCCAGGGCGCCTGGATATTCGCCTTGCCCTGCGCCAGCAATTCACCGAGCGACGGAGAGCCCGGCGGCAGGCCGAAGCCCAGAAAATCCAGCGAGGTCAGCGTGGTGATCGACGAATTCAGAATGAATGGCATGAAGGTCAGCGTCGCGACCATTGCATTGGGCAGCAAATGCTTGAACATGATTTTTGCATTGGTGAGCCCCAGCGCGCGCGCTGCGTTTACATATTCGAAATTGCGACCGCGCAGGAATTCCGCACGCACCACGCCCACCAGCGCCACCCATGAGAAGAGCAGCAATATCCCCAGCAATATCCAGAAATTCGGCTCGATGATCGCCGCGATGATGATGAGCAGATAGAGCTGCGGCACGCTCGTCCAGATTTCGATAAAGCGCTGGAAGAGCAGGTCCGTCCAGCCGCCGAAATAGCCCTGAACGGCACCGGCCGCCACGCCGATGATCGACGACAGAATGGTGAGCGTCAGGCCGAACAGTACGGAAATGCGGAAGCCGTAAATGAGCCGCGCCAGCACGTCGCGCCCCTGATCGTCCGTGCCCAGCCAGTTCTCCGCCGAAGGCGGCGCGGGCGCGGGCACAGGCAGGTTCAGGTTGATCGTGCGATAGTCATACTCGACAAGCGGCCAGACGATGAGCCCGTGCCCTTCCTTCTCGATGAGGTCTTTCACCACGGGGTCGCGATAATCCGCCTCCGTCTGGAAGAAGCCGCCAAACTCGGTTTCGGGATAGGACACGAAAACCGGAAAATAGGGCTCCCCTTGATAGAGCACGAAGAGCGGTTTGTCGTTGGCGATGAACTCCGCGAACAGCGTGACGGCGAAGAGGACGAGGAATATCCACAAGCTCCAGTAACCGCGTTTGTTCGCCTTGAAGTTGCGCCACCGCCGTCTGTTGACGGGGCTTATCCGAATCTCGGGCAAGGCGGGGCGGGGGAGCGAGAGGGCCATGGATCAGACCTCCCTCGTTTCGAAATCGATGCGCGGGTCGACCCATGTATAGGTGAGGTCCGAAATCAGCGTGATGACGAGGCTGATGAGCCCGAAAATATAGACAGTCGCAAATACCACCGGGTAGTCGCGATTGACGATGGACTCGAATGAAAGGAGTCCCAGCCCATCCAGCGAGAAAATCGTCTCGATGAGAAGCGAGCCGGTGAAGAAGGCGCCGATGAACGCACCCGGGAAGCCCGCGATCACGATCAGCATGGCATTGCGGAAGACATGACCGTAGATCACCTGCCGCTCGGACAGGCCCTTGGCGCGCGCCGTCATGACATATTGTTTCTTGATCTCGTCCAGGAAGGAGTTCTTGGTCAGCAGGGTCGTCGTCGCAAAGGCGCCGATGGTGAGCGCGGTCACCGGCAGGATGATGTGCCAGAGATAGTCGAAGATCCTGGCGAAGAAGCCGAGATCGCTCCAGTTGTCGGAGACGAGGCCGCGCAAGGGGAAGACGTTGAAGAAGCTTCCCCCCGCGAAGAGCACGATCAGGAACACCGCGAAGAGAAAGCCGGGTATCGCATAGCCGATAATGATGACGGCGCTGGTCCATACATCGAAGCGGCTGCCGTCCTGTACCGCCTTGCGGATGCCGAGCGGGATGGAAACGAGATAGGTGATGAGCGTCGTCCAGAGCCCCAGCGAGATCGAAACCGGCAGCTTTTCCTTCACGAGTTCCAGCACGCTGACATCGCGGAAATAACTCGTGCCGAAATGAAAGCGCGAATAATCCCAGATCATCTTGCCGAAGCGCTCATGCCAGGGCTTGTCGAAGCCGAACTGTTTCTCAAGCTGTTTGATGAACTCCGGATCGAGCCCCTGGGCGCCGCGATATTTGCCGCCCATGGAAGCGTCGCCGCCCGACAGATTGGCCGATTGCGAGAAATCGCCGCCACCCCCGCCGATGCGTGCCGTGGCGGAAACGGCCGTACCCTGAATTTCCGCGATGATACGCTCGATCGGCCCGCCCGGCGCGAACTGCACGACGACGAAGCTGATGAACATGATCCCGAGAATGGTCGGCACCATCAGCAGCAACCGGCGGAGAATATAGGCGGCCATACGGTCTCTCTACTCGTTCTTGCCGGAAGTATCGGCCTTGTCCGGGGCCGTCCACCAACTGCGCAGGACACCCCGTTCATAATCCGGTTTCTGCGGGGGACGGTCATAGATATCCCAGAAGGCGAGGTGATGGGATGCCTTGTACCATTGCGGGATCCAATAATGCCCGGCCCGGAGCACGCGGTCGAGGGCACGGGCACCGCTCACTTGTTCTTCCGGGGTGGCCGCGGCGATAACCTTCTCGATCAGCGCGTCGATCGCGGGGTCGGCGATGCCCGACAGGTTGCGCCCGCCCGCCACATCGGCGAAGGCGGAGGACCAGTAGCTCCTGATTTCGATGCCCGGGGTCAGGCTCATCGAGTAGCGCTGCACGATCAGGTCGAAATCGTAATTCTTCATGCGGTCCTGATATTGCGCGGAATCGACCAGCCGGAAGCGCGCATCGACGCCCAGAATGCGCAGATTCTTGATGACGCCCGCGCAGATGCGTTCCCACATCGGGTCGTCCTGCAGAAACTCCACCGTCAGCGCTTCGCCATCGGCATTGACGCGCCTGCCGTTCTCGATGGTCCATCCCGCCTCGACGAAAAGCTGCGCCGCCTTGCGCAGCATCGCGCGGTCCTGCCCGGACCCGTCGGAGGCAGGCGGTGAGACCGGCTCGCCGAACACGGTCGCCGGCAGCTCGTCTTTCCACGGAGCTAGCAACGCCCGTTCGGCTTCGGAAGGCAGGCCTTGCGCCTTCATGGGCGAGTTCTCGAAATAGCTCTCCGTGCGCTGATAGAGGCCGTAGAAGAGGTTCTTGTTGGCCCATTGGAAATCGAAGGCGAGCCCGAGCGCCTGCCGCACACGCGGATCGGCAAACTTTCGCCGCCGCGTATTGATGAACCAGCCCTGCGCGCCCGAAGGTGTACCGTCCGGCAGTTCGAGTCGCTTGACGCGCCCATCCTGCACGGCGGGAAAATTATACTCCGTCGCCCAGACGCGGGAGGTGAACTCCTCGCGCATCGTGTAGGCGCCGGTCTTGAACGCCTCGAACTCCGCCGTCCGGTCCCGGAAATACTCGAAACGCAGCCGGTCGAAATTCCACTGGCCGACATTCACATTGAGGTCGCGCGCCCAATAGTCGGCGACCTGCTCGTAAGTGAGAAACCGCCCGGGCTTGAAGTCGCCGATCCGGTAGGGGCCGCTGCCCAGCGGGGGCTCGAGCGTGGTCTCGTCGAATGTGGTGGCGGTGTAATAGGCCTTCGAGAAGATCGGCAACTCGCCCCCGATGAAGAGCGGCAGGTCGCGCGTCTGCTTGCCCGTGAAGGTGACGGTGAGCGTATGGCTATCGGTCGCGACCGCTTCCTTCATCTCGCGCAGATTCTGCGAGATGAGCGGATGACCTTGCCGCTTGAGCAGCATGAGCGAGAAGGCGGCGTCCTCGGCGGTCAGCGGCGTGCCGTCGTGAAAGCGGGCCTCCTTGCGCAGGCGGAATGTCAGGACATTGCCATCCGCGGACAGCGCCGCGCTTTCCGCGACAAGCCCATAGACCGCGCTCGGCTCGTCATAGGCGCGCGCCATCAGCGTATCGAAGACGAGATCGAGTCTTTGGGCCGCGTTGCCCTTGAGGATATAGCCGTTGAGCGTGTCGAAGGTGGTGAAGCCCGCATTATAGGCTGCCGTGGGGCCGACCTGCGAAAGCGTGCCGCCCTTCGGCGCATCCGGATTCACATAGTCGAAATGCGGAAAGTCTTGTGCATATTTGAGCCCGCCGAAAAACGACATGCCGTGCCGCGGCCCCGCGCCCGCCACCTTTACCGGCTTGTTCCCTGCGGCCATGGCCGGCAGGGAAGGAAACGCAAGGCCGCCGAGACCCGCGGAGGTGGCCGCGCCCGCCAGGATCAGGAAATCGCGGCGCGCAAGCGAGCGCTTGTCGTTCATTGCGCGCCGTCCCCGGCTTTCCTGTTTGCATCCGCCGAATGCCACCAGATGTTCGGAAAGCCGATCGCATATCCGGGCATGGTGCCGGGGTGAGCGATACGCGACCAATAGGCGACACGGAAATAGCCCGCATACCATTGCGGCACGACATAGTGCCGCCACAGCAGCACACGATCGAGCGCATGGGTGGCGACGACGAGATCCGTCCGGCTCTTCGCATAGATGATCTTGTCGATCAGCGCCTCGACCACCGGATCGCAGATGCCGATCACGTTACGGCTGCCCGGTGTCTCGGCCGCCTGACAGCTCCAGAAGTCGCGCTGTTCGTTCCCCGGCGACATGGATTGCGGGAAGGACTGGACGATGATGTCGAAATCGAAATTGTCCACGCGGTTTTCATATTGAGAGGTATCGACGGTGCGAATGGTCGCGTCGATGCCGAGCCGTTCCAGCGATTGCTGGTAGGGCAGAACGATGCGCTCGAATGTGGGCGAGGAAAGCAGGAATTCGACGCTCATCTGTTCGCCGGTCTTCTGGTTGATGCGCTTCCCGCCCTCGATGGTCCATCCCGCCGCGTTCAGCAGATCGTTGGCCGTGCGAAGATTGGCGCGGTTGTTCCCGCTGCCGTCCGTCTTCGGTGTTTTATAGGGCTCGGTAAAGAGGGCCTTGGGGAGCTTGTCCCGGAAGGGCTCGAGAAGCGCCAGCTCCTTGCCTTTCGGGATCCCCGATGAGGCCAGTTCCGAATTGGCGAAATAGCTGTTCGTGCGCGTGTACTGGCCATAGAAGAGCGCCTTGTTGGCCCATTCGAAGTCGAACGCATAGTCGAAGGCTTCGCGCACACGCGGATCGCTGAACTTGCCGCGTCGCAGGTTGAAGGCGAAGCCCTGCATCCCCTGATTGTTGTCCGTGTCGATCTTCTCGAGCTTGACGCGCCCGTCCTTCGCGGCGGGAAAGGCGTAGGCGGTCGCCCAGTTCTTTGCGCTCGATTCGATACGGAAATCCACGCGGCCCGTCTTGAAGGCTTCCAGCGCCACGGTGGGATCCTTGAAATACTCGAAGCGTATGCGCTCGAAATTGTTCTGTCCGACATTTACCGGCAGGTCTTTCGCCCAGTAATCCTCCACACGCTCATAGATGATGCGCCTCGGCGTCTCCACCTTGGCGATCTTGTAGGGCCCGCTTCCCAGCGGCGTCTCGAGCGTCGTCTTGGTGATGTCGCGTGCCTGGCCGTCAGCGTTCTTGCCCGTCCAGTAATGCCGGGGTAGCACCGGCAACTGGCCGACGATCTGTGGCAACTCGCGATTGCCCTTTTCCGAAAAGCTGAACTTCACCTTTCCGCCCGGCAGTTTTTCTGCCGTCTCCACGTTGCGGTAATAGGCATTGTAGAAGGGGTTGATCTTCTTCAGCTCGTTGAAGCTCCAGATCACGTCTTCCGGTGTGATGGGGGTCCCGTCATGGAAGCGGGCTTCCTTGCGCAGCGTGTAGGTAACGGACGAAAAATCGTCCGGATGCGACACCGTTTTCGCAACGAGCCCGTATTCGGCGCTCGGTTCGTCATAGCTGGGCGCCATCAGCGTGTCGTAGATGAGCGAAAGACCGGCGGCCGGATTGCCCTTGACGACGAAGGTATTGAGGCTGTCGAAGCCGCCCGTCGTTCCCATGGCAACCTCGCCGCCCTTCGGGGCGTCGGGGTTCACATAGTTGAAATGGGCAAAGTCGGGGCCGTATTTCAGCTCGCCGAAAAGCGAGGATCCATGGCGGGGCGTGTCGTCTGCCTGGGCCGGGTGAAAAGGCGCGGTGAGAAAGGCGCCGATCGTCAGCGCGGCCAGCATGGCGGTCGCATATCGCACTTGGGTCCTCCTCCTTCTTGCGGCCATTTCCATTCCGTATTGGGAATAAGACCATTTTTAGCCATATGAACGCCAAAACAAAACGCGCCCGGAAATTTCCGGGCGCGTTCCGCATTAAGCTTTCGTAAGAGAGGGCGATTATTCCGCCGGCGTCTCTTCGCCGGTTTCCGCCGGGGCGGCCGCGTCGCCGCCTTCTTCGGCCGGGGCGGCGGCATCGCCACCCTCTTCGGCGGGGGCTTCCTGCTTCACTTCGGGAAGCGGCAGGTTGGAACCCAGCGTGTTCAGATAGGCGATCACGTCGGCGCGCTTCTCGTCTTTCTTGATACCGGCAAAGCCCATCGCCGTGCCCGGAGCATAGTCCTTCGGGCTTTTCAGGAAGTGGTCCAGGGCCTCGAAGGTCCATTTGCCGCCGATTTGCTTCAGCGCATCGGAATACCCAAAGCCCGGGAAGGCGGCGATTTCGCGACCGACCACATGATAGAGGTCCGGGCCGATCTTGGCGCCGGCGCCTTCCTCGAAATTATGACAGGCTGCGCAGACCTTGGCCGCTTTTTCGCCCTTGGCCGGATCGGCCTCGGCCAGCAGTACCGGCAGCGGCGTCGCCTTCTCTTCCTGCTTCGGCGCCGCGGCACCGCCGTCCTCGGGCACGTCGACCGCGTAGGACTGAGGATCGGCCGGTTCGGTGGTGAACAGCGTCTCGCTCAGCGTTGCGACTGCGAGGATGAGAAGCACCGAGAAAAGTACGGCACCTGCAAACTTGTTGAATTCGAATGAGTCCATCGGCTCCTGCTCCGCCAGGGTCGTGTTGCGGGAAGCGGGTTGATTAGGCTTGGCTGGATCGCGGGCTGGCCGCGCTTCCGCCCAGGCGAGGCCCCCCGCGGAATTGGCGCGGAGATTAGCCGCTTCCGCCCGTCAGTCGCAAGCCGTATATAGGGCGGAAACCGCCAAATGCCGCCGGATCGCCGATGCAGCGCCCGGCGAACCGGCAAAACGGGCTCAAGCCAGCCGCTTCTGCGCAGGTGTCGCAGCGTCCGGCTGGACTTCGGGGTTGCGTCGATCCGCCGCACCACCTGAAATGACGCCCGCATGGGAGAGAGACAGCATGACGGGACCGCAATCCACCGCCGGAAAATCGACCGCAGGGGCGCATGCCGGCAATCCGCTGATCGTGATTCCGGCCCGCATGGCCTCCAGCCGCCTGCCGGGAAAGCCGCTTGAGGATATTGGCGGGGCGCCCATGATCGTCCAGGTGCTGCGCCGGGCGGAGGAGGCGGAACTGGGGCGGGTCGTGGTTGCGGCGGCGGAAAAGGAAATTGCCGACGCGGTAACGGCCTCGGGCGGCGAGGCGGTGCTCACCGATCCCGACCTCCCTTCGGGCTCCGACCGTATCTGGCAGGCGGTCAATGAACTCGACCCGCAAGGCCGGCACAGCATCGTCATCAATGTGCAGGGCGACCTGCCGACGCTCGATCCGGCGCTGATCCGTGTCGCTTACGAGGCGCTGATCCGCCCCGGAGCGGATATCTCGACGCTGGCCGCCGTCATCACCGACCCGCAGGAACGCGAGAATCCGAATGTAGTGAAGGCCGTGGCCGCTTTTCCCGAGGTCGCGAAGGGCGAAACCCCTTTCGCCCGCGCTCTCTATTTTACCCGCGCCACCGCGCCCTGGGGCGAGGGGCCGCTCTATCACCATATCGGTCTTTACGGCTATCGCCGCGAGGCGCTGTCGCGTTTCGTGGGGATGCCGCCTTCGCAGCTCGAGCAACGTGAAAAACTCGAGCAATTGCGGGCGCTTGAGGCGGGCATGTCCATCGAAGTGGCGCTCGTTGACACCGTTCCGCTCGGTGTCGATACTCCCGCCGATCTCGAAAAGGCGCGCAATGCGCTAGGCTCGAGCTAGAAGGGCCGGGCGCGGCCATCATGTTCCGGAAAGCGAAAAGATGAGCGAAACCCTCGCGGCGAACACCATTGCCTTCCAGGGCGAGCCGGGAGCCAACTCCCATATTGCCTGCCGGGAAGCCTTCCCCGACATGACGGAAATGCCCTGCGCCACCTTCGAGGAAGCGATCGCCGCCGTGCAGGAGGGAAGGGCGCGTCTTGCCATGCTGCCCATCGAAAACTCGCTGGCGGGCCGTATCGGCGACATCCACCATCTCTTGCCCGAATCCGGCCTCTATATTGTCGGCGAGCACTTCCTGCGCATCCGCTTTCATCTGATGGCGGTGAAGGGCGCGAAGCTCGAAGGCCTGAAAACGGTGCAGAGCCAGGCGCCCGCGCTGGGCCAGTGCCGCAAGGTCATCCGCGAGCACGGATTGCGCATGGTGGTCGGCGCCGACACGGCGGGTTCCGCGCGTGAAGTGGCTGAAAAGGGCGATCCCGCGCATGCCGCCATCGCAACCTCGCTGGCTGCCGAGATCTACGGGCTCGAAATCCTGAAAGCCGATATCGAGGATGCGGAGCACAACACGACCCGTTTCCTCGTCATGGCGAAAGAGCCCAATGACGCCGAGCCGGAAGACGAGCCGGTGATCACCAGCTTCATCTTCCGTGTGCGCAACGTGCCCGCCGCGCTCTACAAGGCGCTGGGCGGCTTTGCCACCAATGGCGTCAACATGACGAAACTGGAGAGCTATCAGCTCGAGGGCACCTTCAATGCCAGCCAGTTCTATGCCGACATCGAAGGCCATCCCGCCTCGCGCCATGTGCGTCTGGCGCTGGAGGAACTCGAATTCTTCACCTCGGAACTGACGATCCTCGGCGTCTACAAGGCGCATTCCTATCGCGCCGGTGTGGCGGAGCGGCTGGCCGGCCGATAACGGTCAGCCTTCGGCAAATGCCTTGATGAGCTGATGCGCGATGGCGAAGGGCGGCGGGAACCAGGCGGTGCCGTCTCCCTTTCCGGCGAATATCGCCTGCACTTCCTCCCGCGTGAACCAGCGCCCGCCGGCAAGCTCCACCCCGTCGATCTCGAAATCTTCCGAGGCCGCATGGGCGATGCAGCCGATCATCAGCGAGGACGGGTAGGGCCAGGGTTGGGTCGAGTGATAGCTCACCCTGTCGACCTTGATGCCGGCTTCCTCATCCACTTCGCGGGCAACCGCCTCCTCGATCGATTCGCCCGGCTCCACGAACCCGGCCAGCGCGGAATACATGCCCTTGGGCCAGATTTTCTGGCGGCCCACGAAGCATTTGTCCCCGAACACCGGCAGCATGATGACGACGGGATCGGTGCGCGGAAAATGCTCCGCCTGGCAGGTTGGGCAGACGCGCTTGTAGCCCGCCTCGGAAATGGCGCTTTCCGAACCGCAGACCGAGCAGAAGCCATGCCGCGCGTGCCAGTCGATCATGCTTTTCGCCTGGGCGAGAATCGCGAGTTCGGTGGGTGGCAGCTCGCCCGCCATGGCGATCTCGCGCAGTTCCTCGAATGCGCCGAGGCCCTTTAGCGGGCCGTTGTTTTCCGGGTCCTTCAGATGGCTGATATCGACCGCGAACAGGGCCTTGCCGCGCCGGTTGATGCCGAGAAAGACGGTGGTGGCCGCTTCGCCGCCCAGCTCCTCGATGACGGCGGTGCGGAGCCAGCCCACATCCTTGCCTGCGCCCTCCTGCTCTTCCGGCAGGATAAGGGGACGCAGTTTCCACAGCGGCACGAAAAGGCTGGTCGGCGCGGCAAGCTGTTCGGCGATCCATGCCGGATCGGTGCGGCGGTAGCTGGCGCGGTCGAGCGGATTATTGGCGAAGATATTGGGATTTTCAGGCAGGCCCATGCGCGTTGGTCTCTTCTGGTTTTGAGGGCGAATTCGAAGGTGGCGCAGCGTGGCACAGCCCCGCCCGAGTCTCAACAAAAGGCGGAATTCCGGGCCTTTGCTCTCGATGTGTGGCGACCCTTGCATCATGGGGGCATTCCAACGATATTGGGCTTGGGAGGTTGGCGGCGGACGGGTCCCTCGCCAACCCGGTCAGGTCCGGAAGGAAGCAGCCGTAACGAGATTGGCTCGGGTCGTCTGTCCAGCCTCCCACCTCATTCAAACTTCTGCGCGACAGCTTTTCCGCGTGGGCTCTGGAGGGACGCGGACGTTCCATGGATGACAACGTGGATGATCTCGTTCCCGATGAGGAGCCGCACAAGCCGGATCCTGCCACCGAGCCGGGCTTCGACCTGGGCGACGACCCGGCGCCCGATGCGCCCGCGGCCGATGCCCCCGGGACCGGCAGCGGCTATCAGGTGCTCGCGCGCAAATACCGGCCCACCGTTTTCGAGGATCTGATCGGCCAGGAGGCCATGGTCCGCACGCTGCGCAACGCCTTCGAGCAGGGGCGTATCGCGCATGCCTTCATGCTGACCGGCGTCCGCGGCGTGGGCAAGACGACGACGGCGCGCATCCTTGCCCGGGCCCTTAATTATGAAAAGCCCGGCGAAGGTCGGAATGCGGGCGGGCCGACCATCCATATGGACGGCTTCGGCGTTCATTGCGAAGCCATCATGGAATCCCGTCATCAGGATGTGCTGGAGATGGACGCGGCCTCGCGCACCGGCATCGACGACATCCGCGAGATCATAGACAGCGTGCGCTACCTTCCGGTTTCCGCGCGCTACAAGGTCTACATCATCGACGAGGTCCACATGCTCTCCAAGGCCGCCTTCAACGGCCTTCTGAAGACGCTTGAGGAACCGCCCGCCCATGTAAAATTCATCTTCGCCACCACCGAAATCCGCAAAGTGCCCGTGACAGTGCTGTCGCGCTGCCAGCGTTTTGATTTGCGGCGCCTGTCGGCGGAGGAGCTGACGGGGCTGCTCACAGGCGTCGCGCAAAAAGAACATGTCGAACTCGAAGACGCGGCGGTGAAAATGATCGCCCGCGCGGCGGACGGGTCGGCGCGCGATTCGCTTTCGCTGCTCGATCGTGCGATTTCGCATGCGGAAGGCCGTATCGTCGAGGCGGATGTGCGCGACATGCTGGGCCTTGCCGACCGGGCGCGCATTTTCGACCTCTTCGATCTTCTCATGCAGGGCGATATCGCCGGCGCGCTGGGCGAGCTGCGGGCGCAATACGATGTCGGCGCGGACCCGGTGGTCGTGTTGTCCGATCTTGCCGATCTCACCCATTGGCTGACGCGATTGAAGCTCGTGGACGGCGCGGGCGACGACCTGGCCATGTCGGAAACCGAGCGCGAGCGCGGACGCGCCATGGCGGAGAAGCTGCCTATTCGGGTTCTTTCCCGCGTCTGGCAGATGCTGCTGAAGGGCATAACCGAGGTGCAGAACGCTGCGCGTCCCATCGCAGCGGCCGAAATGGTTCTCGTTCGTATCGCCTATGTCTCGGACGGTTCCGGGCCGGAAGAGCTTCTCGAACAGTTGAAGAGCGGCGGCGCGGTATCCGTGTCGCGCGGCGCGCCCGCCGGTGGCGGAAACGGGGGCGGCGGTACCCGTGCCCATCTGCGCTCGGTGCAGGGCGGCGGTCAGGCCGTCGCACAGCCGCAGGCGGAATATGTGGAGGCCGCGCCCGCCGTCACGCTCGACAGTTTCGAGGCAGTGGTCGCCTGGTTCGGCAAGCAGCGTGACATCCGTCTCAAGACCTTCCTCGAATCCGGTGTGCGGCTGGTGAGCTTCGAGCCCGGCCATATCGAAATCAGCCTGCTGGATGAAACGCCCGGCAGCATCGCCAATGAAGTCGCGACCAAGCTGAAAGGCTATACCGGCCAGCGTTGGGTCGTCTCGCTGGCGCGTGCGGGCGCAACCAATGCGCCGACGCTGCGCGAGCAGGCGCAGACGCGCGAAGAGATGCTGAAGGACGAGGCGCGCAAGGACCCGCTGGTTCAGGCGGCTCTCAATGCCTTTCCGGGCGCCGAGATCGTGAGCGTGCGCATGCCCGACATGGAACTGCCGCAAGGCGAAGAGATCATGCCCGCCGATCCGGACGAGGCCCCCGAGGATTTCGAGGGCTTGCCCATTGGCGACGATGAAATGGAGTGACGCGTGAAAAACCTTGGCGACCTGATGAAGCAGGCCCGCGAGCTGCAGGGCAAGATGGAACAGCTTCAGACCGAGCTTGAAACGCTGGAAGTACAGGGCAGCGCCGGCGGCGGCATGGTGAATGTCACCATGACGGGCAAGGGCGAGGTGGTGAAAGTCGCGATCGACCCCAGCCTGATGAAGGAAAACGAGCGCGAAATTCTCGAAGACCTCATCGTGGCCGCGTCCGCCGATGCGAAGGGCAAGGCCGAGCGGGCTGCGCAGGACAAGATGAAGGAGCTGACCGGCGGCCTTCAATTGCCGCCGGGCCTCGGCCTTTGACGGCGATACGCGCATGAGCGTTGCCGGACCGGAAATCGAACGGCTGATCCAGCTTCTGGCAAAACTGCCCGGGCTGGGACCGCGTTCCGCGCGCCGCGCCGTGCTGCAACTCATCAAGAAGAAAGACGCGCTACTCATACCGCTGGCCGCCGCCATGGCGGATGCGGCGGAAAAGGCATGCATCTGTTCCACCTGCGGCAATGTCGACACGCGGGATCCTTGTACGATCTGCGCGGATCCCCGCCGCGATGCGGCCTCCATCTGCGTGGTGGAAGAGGTCGGCGATCTATGGGCGCTGGAACGCGCAGGCGCGCATCAGGGCCGCTACCATGTGCTGGGCGGCGTGCTGTCCGCGCTGGACGGCGTGGGACCGGATGACCTCAATATCGGCAAGCTCGTCGAGCGCGCGACGAATGGCGAAGTGACGGAAATCATCCTCGCCATGAACGCGACCGTCGACGGTCAGGCTACGGCACATTACATCATGGACCGGCTGGAGGGGACGGGACTTTCGATCTCCCGCCTCGCTCACGGCGTGCCCGTGGGCGGCGAACTCGACTATCTCGACGACGGCACGCTGGCCGCCGCCATGAAGTCGAGACGCCCTTTCTGACTTTATCCCTTTTCCGCGGCGAAATAGGCCTTCGTCATCGCGAAGATGCCCGGCGCGAGAATGAGTAGTCCGATCAGGTTCGGTATCGCCATCATCGCATTCAGCGTATCGGCCAGCAGCCAGACGAAACTGAGGCTCGTCGTCGCGCCGATGGGGATCGCGATCACCCAGATAATGCGATAGGGCATGATCGCCTTCACGCCGAACAGGAACTCCACCGCCTTCTCCCCGTAATAGCTCCAGCCCAGAAGCGTGGTGAAGGCGAAGACGGAGAGGGCGACAGCCACGATCTCGTTGCCGAAGGCGAAGGTATGAGCGAACGCCGCCCCTGTCAGTTCCGCGCCCCGGTCTCCACTTTGCCAGGCGCCCGAGGTGATGATGACGAGACCCGTCATGGTGCAGACGATGATCGTGTCGATGAAGGTGCCGAGCATGGCGATGAGGCCCTGCCGCACGGGATCGTTCGTCTTCGCCGCCGCATGGGCGATGGGCGCGCTCCCCAAGCCCGCTTCATTGGAGAAGACGCCGCGCGCAACGCCCATTTGTATCGCGGCGGCCACCGAGGCGCCGGCAAAACCGCCCGCGGCGGCGGCGGGCTCGAACGCATGGTGCAGGACGAGGGACAGGGCATCGGGAATGGCGCCAGCATTGAGGGTGAGGACGACCAGTGCCGTGCCGATATAGAGAACGATCATGCTGGGAACGATCGCGCCGGCAACATCGGCGATGCGGCGAATGCCGCCGATCAGAACGAGCCCTACCGCGATCATGATGACGATGCCGGTAACCCATTCGGGGACCGCGAAGCTCGTATGCAGCGCGTCCGCAACGGAATTTGCCTGGGTCGTGTTGCCGATACCGAAACCTGCGATAGCGGCAAAAACAGCGAAGGCAGGGGCCAGGAAATTGGCGATAGCGGAAAAGCGCGCGCCGACGCCGTTCTTGATGTAGTACATCGGGCCGCCGACATGATCGCCGTTCTCGTCGACTTCGCGATAGGCGATGGCGCAGACCGCTTCGGAATATTTCGTCGCCATGCCGACAAGCGCGATCAGCCACATATAGAAGAGCGCCCCCGGCCCGCCGGTATAGATGGCGGTTGCGACGCCGACGATATTGCCGGTGCCGACGGTTGCCGCGAGCGCCGTCATCAATGCCTGGAAAGGAGAGATGTCGCCTTCGCCTTCTGAACGCTTGAAAAGCATGCCAAAGGCCGTGGGAATTTTGCGCAACGGCATGAAGCGCAGGCCGATCATCAGGAGCAGACCCGTAAGCCCCAATGCGACCAGCATGGGCTTGCCCCAAAGCTGACCGTTTATCCACTCCAGATAAGCGGTGATGAAATCCATGCCCCGTTCCCCTCAAATGCCGTTTGGCAGCGCGCCCGATACGCTGCCTCGGGGAAACGGTAGCAAAAGAGAGCGGCTTTGCCGCCCTCTTTTTTGAACCGTGAAGGGAGGGTCAGCTCCGTTTCTCGCCGGTCACCATGGCCTGGGGCAGGTTTTCCTTATGTGCGAAACTTGCCAGCGCCACACCGCCCAGATGCAGGATCACCAGAAACAGGGCGAGGTTTGCGAAAAACTCGTGGACCTCTTCCAGCGGGTTTTCCTGATGTTCGCGGCCTTCGCGCTCCTCGCCATACTCGTCTTCATCGGCATAGGCCGGCGTGACGATCATCCCTTCGGCGGCGCGTATCGCCTCTTCCGGAATGATGAAGCTCTGCTCCCCGCCGCCCTCGTCATGGCTGAAATACATAAAGGCGCCGGTGCCGGTCGTGCCTGCGAGCGAGAGGAGAAGCGCAATCACCATCGCGCCGCCTGCCGGGCTGTGGCCGACATAGCGTTTGGCGCGAAAGGTGATGAGGTCGCGGAGATAGCCGAACACCTTGCCGGGCGAGTAGACGAAATCGGAAAAGCGCGCATGCTCGGGGCCGATGAAGCCCCAGACGATACGGGCGGCGACAAGCCCCGCGACCGTGAAACCCGCCGTGATGTGAAGCCATTCCGGCTCGCCTTCGGTGAGGTAGGCGACAATGAAGCCGGTCGCCAGAGTCCAGTGGAAGAGGCGGACAAAGGGATCCCAGACCTTGACCATGGCCGGGGAGGAGGTTTCTGACATGACGGAACTCCTGTTCTGCGCCCGGTCGCTGATGATGGGCGTGTGGAAGATGTAAACTACACCTTCAACGCAGCAGAATTCCGAATCCGTCGTGCGTCAGAATGTCCCGTATACTGATGAAATTGCGGATTATTCTTATTTGCTGCCGAGCAGATCCTGCGTTGGCTTGGTCGGTGCGATGGCTGTGTCTTCTTCCTCGCTCATCTCGACTTCCTGGATTTTCTCGCTCCGCTTGGCGATGCGCTCCGTCGATGTCTTGATGTCGTTGATGTCGCCTTCGGCCTGCCGGAAATGGTTGCCGAGCTTGTCCACCCGCTTGTCCAGCAGTGTCACATCCTGAAGCAGCAGGCCGACATATTTCTGGATGACGCCCGCCTGTTCGCGCATCCGCGCATCCTTCAGCACCGCGCGCACCGTGTTGAGTGTCGCCATCAGCGTGGTCGGCGAGACGATCCAGACGCGGGCCTGGTAGCTCTTCTGCACCACATCGGGGAAATTCGCGTGAAGTTCTGCATAAACCGCTTCCGAGGGCAGGAACATCAGCGCCGATTCCGCCGTCTCCCCGGGCACGATGTATTTTTCCGAAATCGCCGCGATGTGCTTTTGCAGGTCGGACCGGAACTGCCGTGACGCGGCCGTTTTCCCCGCTTCGTCCTGCGCGTTCCGCAGCGCGTGATAGGCGTCGAGCGGAAACTTGGCGTCGATCCCGATGGAGCCGGGCGGATTGGGCAGTTTGATCAGACAGTCGACACGGGAGCCGTTGGTGAGCGTGGTCTGGAAGGAATAGGCCGAGGGCGGCAGCGCGTTCACCACGATGTCGTTGAGCTGTACTTCGCCGAAAGCGCCTCGTGCCTGCCGGTTCGCCAGAATGTCCTGCAATCCCACTACCTGGCTGGAAAGCTCAGTGATGTTCTTTTGCGCTTCGTCGATCACGGTCAGCCGGTTGGTGAGGTTGCCAAGCGTCTCGGCGGTCTTCTTGGCGCTGTCTTCCAGGCTTTGCCCCATGCGTTGCGAGACGTTCTCCAGCCGCTCGTTCAGCGTCTGGGTGATCTCCTGCCGGGTTTGGGTCTGAGCTTCGGAAATGCTCGCAATACGGCCTGCCAGTTCGGACTGCTGCTGGATGAGCTGCTGCACCAGCCGTTCCGCTTCGCCGTCGTCGTTATCCGGCTTGCGTTTCAGCGCAAACATGACGAGCCCGCCCGCCGCCACAATGGCGGCGGCGATGATCAATGCGATAAGGAGCGCGTCGCTCATGAAGATCCCTTTCGTTCCGGGGCCGACTATATCCGATTCACGGCGCGCGGCCCCAGCTTCGTTAACGCACTGATATGATGAAGAAAACTGTTCCGAAAGGCCCGGCTTGACCCCGCGCGTCCGGGGGCTTACCTAATCGTCATGGCCATACGCGAAATCATAACCGCGCCCGATCCGCGCCTGAAACAGGTCTCGAAGCCCGTCGAGAAGGTGGATGACGAGTTGCGCGTCCTGATGGACGACATGCTGGAGACCATGTATGCCGCGCCCGGCATCGGCCTGGCTGCCATCCAGATCGGCGTCCCCAAGCGCGTCATCGTGATGGACCTCGCCAGGGAAGGCGAGGAGCCGCAGCCCCGCTATTTCGTGAACCCGGAAATCCTGACCACCTCGGAAGATATGGCAGTCTATGAAGAGGGCTGCCTCTCCGTGCCGGATTTTTATGAGGATGTGGAGCGCCCGGCGACCTGCCGCGTCCGCTATCTCGACTATCAGGGCGAAATCCGCGAGCATGATTGCGACGAGATGCTGGCCACCTGCCTTCAGCACGAGATGGACCACCTCGAAGGCATTCTCTTCATCGATCACCTCTCGCGTACCAAGCGCGAGATGATGCTGAAAAAGCTCGCCAAGCAGAAAAAATTCAAGGAACCCGCGTGACACCGCTGCGTATCGCCTTCATGGGTACGCCCGATTTCGCCGTGCCCGTGCTGGCGGAACTTCTGGCGGCGGGGCACGAGGTCGTTGCCGTTTATAGCCAGCCGCCCCGCAAGGCCGGACGCGGCATGGCGGAGACCCCCTCTCCCGTTCACAAATTCGCAGAGGAAGCGGGCATTCCGGTCCGCACACCCGCTTCGCTGAAATCGGAGGAGGAGCAGGCCGCCTTTGCCGCGCTCGACCTCGATCTCGCGGTGGTGGTGGCCTACGGCATGCTGTTGCCGAAACCCGTTCTCGATGCGCCGCAGCTCGGTTGCCTAAATCTCCACGCCTCGCTGCTGCCGCGCTGGCGCGGCGCGGCCCCCATCCAGCGGGCGATCATGGCAGGCGATGCGGAAACCGGCGTCATGGTGATGCAAATGGAAGAGGGGCTCGACACCGGCCCTATCCTGCTTGCCGAGCGTGTGGCCATCGGTCCGGACGACAATGCAGGTACGCTTCATGACCGTCTCTCGCAGATCGGCGCATCGCTCATGGGCCGCGCATTGGCTGCCCTGAGCCTTGGCCAGTTGACGCCGACGCCCCAGCCGGAAGACGGCGTAACCTATGCGAAAAAGATCGAAAAAGCCGAAGCGCGGATCGACTGGTCGCGCCCGGCGCGTGATCTCGATTGCCATATCCGCGGCCTGACGCCTTTCCCCGGCGCATTTTTCGAGACGGTCCGCGACGGTAAACCGGTCCGCGTGAAGGTGTTGAAAGCGCAGCCGGTGGACGGAAAGGGAGGTTCCGGCGAAGTGCTGTCTCTCGAAGGCGGGATTACCATTGCCTGCGGCGAGGGCGCGCTGCGTCTCGACACGCTGCAACGTGCCGGCAAGGGCGCCATGCAGGCCGGCGATTTCCTGCGCGGCTTCAAGCTGGAAAAGGGCGAAAGGCTCGGCTGATGCCCCGCTACAAGCTCACCATCGAATATGACGGCTCGCCTTTCGTCGGCTGGCAGGCTCAGGCCAACGGGATGTCGGTCCAGCAAGTGCTGGAAGAAGGCATCAAGGGCTTCTGCGGGCAGGATGTGCGCGTGGCGGGCGCGGGACGCACCGATGCGGGCGTTCACGCGCTCGGGCAGGTTGCCCATATCGATCTCGAAGAGGAAGTTCGGCCCGACACGCTGCGCGATGCCGCCAATGCGCATATGCGCGGAAAGCCGGTCGCCATCGTCGAGGCCGAGTTGGTGCCGGACAGTTTCGAAGCGCGTTTCGGGGCCATCAAACGGCACTATCTCTACCGCATCGTCAATCGTCGCGCGCCGCTGACGCTGGATGCGAAACAGGCCTGGCTCGTCCATCGCCCCCTCGATGCCGACGCCATGCATGAGGCGGCGCAGGCGCTGATCGGCAAGCACGACTTCACCACCTTCCGCTCCATGCAATGCCAGGCGAAATCGCCGGTGAAGACGATGGATCGCATCGCCGTGTCGCGCTACGCGGAAGAAATCGAGATTACCTGCGAGGCGCGCTCTTTCCTGCACAATCAGGTCCGCTCGATCGTCGGGACGCTGAAGCTCGTCGGCGAGGGTAAGTGGACGCGCCGCGATGTGGAAAAGGCGCTGGCCGCGAAAGACCGTGCTGCCTGCGGGCCGGTGGCCCCGCCCGACGGACTTTATCTCGTGCGCGTGGATTATCCGGACTGAGGATCGTAGTCGGTCCTCGGGGCCTCGACCGCGCTACATCGCGCCTGTTGTAACGCCCGGCATCAGGAGCCAGCCGACCACCTGACTGACGGTGATGCTCAACACGAAATCGAACAGGACGAGCGCAAGGGCGATCGGCTGTTCCGCGCCGAAAACCGTGCGTGCGATCTGCCAGCGATACCAGCCGAGCAGGGTCCAGCCCGGCATCGTCAACATGGTTGCAACCGCCGCCGAAATCGCGCCAAGGGAAAAAAGCGCGAAGGGAATGGCCATCGCCAGCGCCGTGAAGAGCGTTCCCCAATTATAGGTAACGATATAGGCGCCGAAGGAGTTGACCAGTCCAAGCCGCTGAGAGGCGGGGATCATGGCGAAAAGATAAAGCACCCAGTGCAGCAGCGCCCCGATGATATAGGCGCCGGTAAAGGTGCCAAGATCCGCATTGGTCTCGACGCCGAATTCCGTAGCCATGCGCCAAAGCGCCGTCGCCGTGAGGAAATAGACCGGTATGGCGAGGATCATGGCGAAGAAGGAATTCACCACGCCGTAGCCGTCGATACGGAAGCAATCCCGCGCGCTGGCTTCGCGAAGCGTGAGACGCCACGCCCCGACCAACGCATTGCTGATTTCTTCCGCGCCGGGCATCGGAAAGTCCCTCAGTCCGGCCGCGCGGCGAAATAGCCGCGCAGAATGGCTTCGTAGACGTCGGTCAGCCGCGCAATATCCTCCACCAGCGCATTCTCGTCCGCCTTGTGCATGGTGGCGTTGGGCAGGCCGAACTCCACGACAGGCGCATAGGCGCGGATGAACCGGGCATCCGATGTGCCGCCGCTGGTGGAAAGCTCGGGCGTCTCGCCGGTCGCCTTCGCGACGGCATCGGCGACGAGCGCGGAAAAGGCGCCCGGCGCGGTCAGAAAGGCTTCGCCGGAAATCTTCGTCTCGAACTCGTAAGCGCCGCCCGCCTCTTCCGTGACCGCGTCGAAGACGGAGCGCATCCATTGATCGAGCGAAGCGCCGCTATGCTCGTCATTGAAGCGGATATTGATCTGCGCCCGTGCGCTGCCGGGGATAAGATTCGTGGTCGGATTGCCGACATCGACCGAGGTGATCTCGAGGTTCGAGGGCTGGAAGTGATCGTTGCCCGCATCCAGTACGCGCGCATCGAGGCGGCGGAGCATTTCCAACAGGCGCGGCACCGGATTGTCGGCGAGATGCGGATAGGCGACATGGCCCTGTACGCCGCGCACGGTGAGCCAGCCATTGATGCTGCCCCGGCGGCCGATCTTGATCATGTCGCCAAGCGCCTTCACGCAGGTCGGCTCGCCGACGACGCAATGGGAGAGCGTCTCGCCGCGCGCATCGAGCGCCTTCAGCATCTTCACCGTCCCGTTGACGCTCGGGCCTTCTTCGTCGCCGGTGATGAGCAGACTCACCGAGCCCTCGATTTCGTCGGGCGAGAGGCGCGAGACGGCGGCGATGAAACAGGCGATGGCGCCCTTCATGTCGGCCGCGCCACGGCCGAACAGCCGGCCCGCCTTGATCTCGGCGGCGAAGGGCTCGACCGACCAGGCCGATGCCTCGCCCACCGGCACGACGTCGGTATGGCCGGCAAAACAGAAATTGGGACCGTCCGAGCCCAGCCTTGCATAGAGATTGTCTATGTCGGGCGTGCCGGGTTCGGAAAAGGGCATGCGCTCGCAGGCAAAGCCCAGCGGTGCCAGATAACGCTCCAGCACGCCAAGCGCGCCTTTATC
This sequence comes from Parvibaculum indicum, assembly GCF_011762095.1. Classification (GTDB taxonomy): domain Bacteria; phylum Pseudomonadota; class Alphaproteobacteria; order Parvibaculales; family Parvibaculaceae; genus Parvibaculum; species Parvibaculum indicum. The sequence goes on from NZ_JAASQO010000003.1 coordinate 214,709, forward strand.
CTCGGGCGTCACGCTGGGACAGCGGATCAGCTCGGCGGCGATTTCGACCGGATCGTAAGGGGCGGCGGGCTTTGTCATGGCCAAATGCTCTACCCGCTGCGCGAGGTCCGGTCAAATGGACCCTCAGGTACGCAGGAGCTCGTTGATGGAGGTCTTGGAGCGTGTCTGCGCATCGACCGTCTTCACGATGACCGCGCAATAGAGGCTCGGGCTGGGAGAGCCGTCCGGGTTCGGTTTGCCCGGCAGCGAGCCCGGCACCACCACCGCATAGGGCGGGACCCTGCCGATATGGACCTCGCCCGTGGCGCGGTCGATGATCTTGGTGGAGGCGCCCAGATAGACGCCCATGGAGAGGACCGCGCCCTCGCCCACGATCACGCCTTCCGCGACTTCGGAGCGTGCGCCGATGAAGCAGTTATCCTCGATGATGACCGGATTGGCCTGCAAGGGCTCCAGCACGCCGCCAATCCCCGCGCCGCCCGACAGATGCACATTCTTGCCGATCTGGGCGCAGGAGCCGACGGTCGCCCAGGTATCCACCATCGTGCCTTCATCGACATAGGCGCCCAGATTCACGAAGGAGGGCATAAGCACCACATTGGGCGCGATATAGGCGGAGCGGCGCACCACGCAGTTCGGCACGGCACGGAAACCGGCTGCGCTGAATTCGCTCTCGCCCCAGCCCTCGAACTTCGACGGAACCTTGTCCCACCAGCTCGTATCCTTGCCCGGACCGCCGGGAATCGCGGTCATGTCATTGAGGCGGAAAGACAGGAGAACCGCCATTTTCAGCCATTGATGGACGAGCCATTCGCCCTGGAATTTCTCCGCGACCCGGGCCTCGCCCTTGTCGAGCGCATTGAGGGCCTCGTCGACCGCCTCGCGCACCTCGCCCTTGGTGGCCGAGTTCACCTGATCGCGCTCTTCAAAGGCGCGTTCGATAACGGGCTTCAGATCGGCAAGGCTGGCGCTCATGTGGCGTGCTCCCAAAAGGCTTCAAGAAAGGGCTGGCGCAAGATAGCGGCGGGCCCTTTCCTGTCAACCGAGGGAGACGGGGGCGGCTCAGGCGGCGGCGATATCCGCCTGTGAAAGGGCGGGAACGGCCTCGACCGGGCTCGTATCGTCATGCCTTACCGGGCGCGGCTCGCCGAAGAGGTAGCCCTGGCCGTATTCGGCATTGAGGTCGAGGACGTTGACCACTTCGCGCTCCGCCTCGATCTTGTCGGCGACGAGCTGGATGCCGTTGCGCTGCAAAAGCTCCTTCAGGTCGCCGGCATGGATATCCCCGCTCGCATTGTTGTCGAGCAGCGTCTGGGCGGAAACCTTCACGAAGCGGAAATTCCGGTCGTAAAGCTGGGCCGGGTCGAATTTCAGGCTGGTCACCTGGTCCATCGAGAACCGGAAGCCCAGTTCGGTCAGCGCCTCGAGGCTTTCCTGTTCCAGCGGTCCCAGTCCGTTCACCGTGCTCTGGCTGAACTCGAAGATGATGTGATGCGCCAGATCACTGTTGTGCCGCATATAGTCGATGAATTGCGGGAAGAAATCGGAATCGAGCAGCGAAAAGGCGGAGATGTTGCAGAAGATCCCCACCTGCGCATTGCGCTGCATCAGCTTGCGCACCACCTGCACGCAGCGGAAAAGCAGAATGTTGTCGACCGTCGGCATCATGCCGGCGGGCTCGGCCACGCGCATATAGTCGCGCGGCATGATAAGCGCGCCTTCATCGGTCCGCAGGCGCGACAGCGCTTCGTAGAACACCGCCTTGCGCTGCGGCAGCGTCACGATGGGTTGCAGGTAGAGGTCGACCCGGTTCGTCTCCAGCGAATGGCGGATCGTGTCGAGGAGTTCGGTATCGTTCATTTCCTCGACGGGCATAACGGGGACCGGCGGCGGCGTATCGCCTTCCGGGGCCTGGCGCGGCGCCTCGTTTTCGGCGGGAAGGGCGGCGTCGCCCGGCATACCGAGGCCGCGCGTTTCCGCGAGTCTTTTCACGAGAGATTCGACGACACGGATTTCCGAGAAGATGCGTTCCATCCGCTCCTGCGTCTCGCGCTCGAAGCGTTCCTCAAGTTCCACGATGCGATCGCCGGCACGGTCGAGGTCCTGCGAAAGCTGGCTCGCAAGGTCCGACAGCCCGTCGAGTTCCTTGCGTACTTTCTTGCGCTCGATACCGCGCGCGATGGCGCTATGCGCCTCCGCGCCGAGAAGGCAGGCAATGATGCCGCCCAGCGTCGCAAGTTTCGGATCGAATCCGCCAATGGTCATCAGCCCGTAGCCGACCCCGATGGACGGCACGATATAAAGACCGGTAGCGACACCGTTGAGGATGGTGGTCTTGATAGACGGCATGAGTGCCCACCCCTTTAACCCAGTTGCCCAACGCGGCCCGTTCCCAACTCGATTGCCCAATCGAATGGCCGCAGGAATTCACTCTCCCTTCACCTTAAGGAGCGAGGGCTTGCCAATCCGTTAACCAAAAGGCGGATCAGGCGGGCATCCGGGCGCGGCGGTTGAGGCTCGCCCAATGGGCCGCCATGGGCGGGGAGGGGCGGTAGGCCGGGGTTTCCGGCACGGAACGGACAAGATCGAGCCAGCGCGTCTCGGCCCGGTCGGCTTCTGCCCAGAGGCCGCGGGCGAGCGCGGCGGCTTCTTCAGGAGAGGCGTTACGCGCCATCAGGGCGTCCACATCGCTCAGGAAGCGCGCTTCCAGACGGTCCCGCTCGGTCGCATAAGCTGCCATGCGGTCGGGGTAGTTGCGCAATACGGCGCGGTGCAGTTGCTCATGCCGCCACCAGCGGGCGCGGGCGTCGAAATGTCCGCCTGGCACCGGCCCGAAATCCGGCAGTGCATCATTGGCCATGCCGGGGCCGAAAAAGACGGGGCGGAATATTCCCGTATCCGGTGCGGCGCTTGCCGTCATCCAATGGACCGACCAGCCATCGCGATATTCGGCGACCCAGGATTGCGTCGTCTGGCCGAACCGCCGGACGGGGCCATAGGTGGCGTGCGCGCAGATGGACCCGGCCAGAATCCCGTCGGGCCGCCAGTCCGACTGCATCGCCGCCTGACGTCCCCGGTCGCGCAGATTGGCCATCATGGCCGCCGGGGTAAGGTAGTACCCGCCGCCGAGAAGCTCGCTCGCGCGGCACCAGCGCTGATGACCGCTCGAAAGCCGCGAGCGGCCCCGATTGGCATAGGCCGCCTCGAAGTCGAGTGCGTTGGATTTGTCGGCGAAGCCTTTCTCGACCGCTTGTGAGACGAGGCCGGCGCTCGCCCGGTCGATGCGCGTGCCGATCGTATAGGCGTTGGAAATGGCGCGGCGGTAGCCATCTGCCTCGCTCACGCGCTGGGCGGCCCATTCGCGCCCCACCGTCTCCAGCACATAGGCCGCCCCCAGACGGTCGGCGATGATGAAGGAGTTGTGATATTCGAAACGCCCGGTATGAGCGCAATTGCCGCCCTGGCCGTGGCGTTCGAGCAGCGAAGTGATGACGTCGAGCGCTTCATCCGCACTTGCGCAGCGCTCGAGCCCCAACCGCAAAAGATCCATGCCGATAAGCGCAGGTTCGCTCTGCGGCGGGACCTTCGCATGCACCGCTTCATTGCCGATGACGACACCGTGCTCGTTCGACCCCATTTCCGCCCCCCACATCCAGTAGGGTCGTGAGAGCAGCACGGCATGGGTGCGCCGCACCTGCGGGATCGCGATGTAGGTGCAGGTAAGCTCCGCTCCGGCCTCGTGCTCGGCGGCTGCCACCGGGCAGAGATATTGCGCTTCGTTCGCCTCCCGGTCGGAATTCTTGGCAAAGAGCACCGCGCCCTTCGCGGAGGCCTGCGGCAGCGCCACCATCGTATCGCACATGAATGAATCTCCCTCGTGGCAGCATCCTATCTGAAGTGTTCCCGGGGCCGAAGCGGGGCATAGGAGGCGTCCCCCGGCCCATGCTAGGCTTCCCTCAACAATCGGAAAGGAGGCCCGGCATGACGGCATATCAGTTCGAATTCCGTACCATTCGCGGCGAGGCGCTGCCGCTTTCGAGCTTCGAGGGACAGCCGGTGCTCGTCGTGAACACGGCGAGCCAGTGCGGGCTTACGCCGCAATATCGCGAGTTGCAGGGCCTGTGGGAGCGCTACAAGGGCAAGGGCCTTGTGGTGCTCGGCGTGCCGTCGAACGATTTCGGCGCGCAGGAGCCGGGTACGGAAACGGAGATCGTGGAGTTCTGCGAGGTGAACTATTCCGTCGATTTCCCCATGACCGAAAAGCAGGTGGTGATCGGCGGCGAAGCCCATCCTTTCTATCGATGGGCGGTGGAGATCGCCGGTGAGGATGCCGCGCCCAAATGGAACTTCCACAAATATCTGATCGGTCCGGAAGGCGAATTGGTGAATGTCTTCCCAAGCAAGATGAGCCCGCTCGATGCGGCCATCGTCGACGAGATCGAGAGGCTCATCGGTACATGAGGTCCGTTGCGGTTCGCAGCATGTGATCTCTACAAAACAAAAAAGGCCCGGCATCGCTGCCGGGCCTTTCGCATTTCGTATCGCGCCGGTCAGTTGGTCAGCGGCGAGAGACGGATTTCCACGCGGCGGTTCTGCGAGCGGCCTTCCGCCGTGGCGTTGGAGGCGATGGGATTGGATTCGCCCATGCCCGTCACATAGAAGCGGCGGCTGTCGAGGCCCTGGCTCACCAGATACTGCGCGACGCTGTTGGCGCGGCGCTCGGAAAGCGCCTGATTGTATTCGGCAGAACCCGTGGAGTCGGTGAAGCCCGCCACGTCGATCAGCGTCTTGTTGTATTCCTTCAGCACGATCGCAACCGAGTTCAGGACGTCATAGAAGTTGGAGCTGATATCCGAAGAGTCGGTGGCGAAGGTCACATTGCCCGGCATGTTCAGGATGATGTCGTTGCCGACGCGCGTCACGCTCACGCCGGAATTGCGCAGCTTGCGCGTGAGTTCCGCTTCCTGACGGTCCATGTAATTGCCGATGGCGCCGCCGGCCAGCGCGCCGACGCCCGCGCCAAGCAGGATGGCGTTCCGGTTTGCGCCGCCCCGGCCGATGAGCGCGCCGCCGAGGGCGCCTGCGAGGCCGCCCAGAAGGGCGCCCTTCGTGGCGCTGCTGGTCTGCTGTTCGCCGGTATAGGGGTCTTGCGTGGTGCAGGCCGCCAGCCCCAGCGACGAGCACATCACCACGATTGCGAATTTCTTCAATATCATCATCAAGCTCCGGTTTGAGGAGGCCGGACCCGCTCGCATGGGCCCGGTTCCCGAAATTTTTCCTGTGTCGTGACGACAGGCTGCCTCGAAGGGCGAAGCCCCGTTTCCCTTGTCACGCGCTTATAGTCATTCGCGTCCCCCGGCGAGCCGAAAGTGGCGGCGCCGTCCGTCGGCAAATTCCCGCATATGGCCGTAGCGGGCCTGTGGAATTGGCCTGCGCTAGTGTACAAAACCATGTCGGTTTATGCGACAGCCCATATTGACGTGCGCCCATGGCAGAATGTCGACAATCGGGCCGGCTCACCGGCAGGGTAGGTCACCGGGGCCGTTTATACCCGGACAAGGAGCGGCCCGAAGCAAGGGCCGCCAGCTTAAGGAGGGAGCGAATTCATGTCTCTATTCGATCTGACAGGCAAGGTTGCCGTCGTCACCGGCTCGACCCGGGGTATCGGCGAAGCCATCGTCCATCGCATGGCCGAACAGGGCGCCAAGGTGGTGGTCTCGAGCCGGAAGGCGGAGGCCTGCGAGAAGGTTGCCGCCGACATCAACGCCAAGCATGAAGGCGCGGCCATCGCCGTGCCCTGCAACATTTCCGAAAAGGCCGATCTCCAGCGTCTGGTGGATACGGCGAACGAGACTTTCGGAAAAATCGACATTCTGGTCTGCAACGCGGCGGTGAACCCCTATTTCGGTCCGTCGAAGGACATTCCGGACGAAGCCTTCGACAAGATCATGGACGTGAATGTGCGCAGCAATCACTGGCTGTGCCACATGGTTCTGCCGCAGATGGTGGAGCGCAAGGACGGGGCGGTCATCATCGTCTCCTCCATCGGCGGCCTGAAGGGGTCGCCCATTCTCGGCGCCTATTGCCTGTCCAAGGCGGCGGACTTCCAGCTTGCGCGCAATCTCGCGGTGGAATTCGGCGAGCACAATATCCGCGCCAATTGCATCGCGCCGGGTCTCATCAAGACGGATTTCGCCCGCGCGCTCTGGGAAGATCCGGACATCCTCAAGCGCTCCACGGCCGGTGCGCCGTTGAAGCGGATCGGCCTGCCGGACGAGATCGCGGGCGCGGCGGTTTTCCTGGCGAGCCCCGCCGGGGCCTTCATGACGGGCCAGTCGGTCGTCGTGGATGGCGGCGCCACCATCGCCTGAGGAAAGAGATGACAGATCGCCCGCTCTATATCCGTCCCTTCACTGTCGGCGACCGCGCGGCCTGGGACGAGATGTGGGCGGGCTATCTGGCTTTCTACGAAACCTCGCTGGAGCCCGCCGTCTCCGACGATACGTGGGAGCGGTTTCTGGAGCCCGCGCCTGGCCATCTGGGCCTGATGGCGCTGGACGAGGAAATCGGCCCGGTCGGCTTTGCCCACGCGATCGTCCATCCGGGCACATGGAGCCCGAGGCCCGTCTGCTATCTCGAAGATCTTTTCGTGAAACCCGACATCCGGGGGCATGGCGTGGGCCGTGCCCTGATCGAGTGGCTCGCGGAACGCGGGCGCGGGGAGGGCTGGCTGCGCATTTACTGGCAGACCGCGAAGGACAATACCCGCGCTCAGGCGCTTTACGACAAGCTCGCCGAACGCACCGACTGGGTGCGCTACGAACTGGATCTCTAGTATTCCGCACCGCCGCTAGTGACCGCGCAGCGTTTTTCGGTCATTCTCCCCCGAACGTGGAACGGGAGGAGACGGGTATGAAGAGCGCAGTCGTGACGGGCGTATCGACGGGCATCGGGCGAGGCGCCACCAAAGTGTTGGCGGAGAACGGCATTCACGTTTTCGGGACCGTCCGTAAACAGGAAGATGCCGATGCCCTGAAGAAGGAATTCGGCGACCGCGTCACACCGCTCATCCTCGATGTGACCGACGAGGCGGCACTGAGACAGGCCGCTGCGGAGGTGCGCGAAAAGCTCGGCGGCGAAAAGCTGTTCGGCCTCGTCAACAATGCGGGCATCGCGGTATCCGGCCCGCTGGTGGAAATCAATCCCGACGATGTGCGCACGCAGCTCGAAGTGAACGTGATGGGTCCGCTGCTGTCGACCCAGGCCTTTGCGCCGCTGCTCGGCACTGATCCGGACCTCAAGGGTGAGCCCGGCCGGATCGTCAATATCAGCTCGGTGGGCGGCAGGCGGGCCTTCCCGTTTCTCGGTCCCTATTCGGCCTCGAAATTTGCGGTGGAAGGCATGTCGGAAGCGCTGCGGCGCGAACTCATGCTCTTCGGCATCGACGTCATCGTCGTCGCGCCCGGTGCCGTGCGCACCAATATCTGGGACAAGGCGGAAGAGATCGACGTCGCGCCCTATGCGAACAGCCCCTATCTCGACATCCTGCAGAACTTCCAGACGAATTTCGTGGCGCAGGGGCGGAAGGGCCTCAAGCCGGAATATCTGGGCGAGGTGATCCTGAACGCGCTGTCGGCCCGAAGCCCGAAGACGCGCTACGAGGTGTCGCCCGACCCCTTCATCCAGCAAATGATGACGCGCTACCTGCCGCCGCGCATGCTGGACGGGCTTATCGCAAAAATGATCGGTCTTAACAAGAAGAAATAAAAGGGTTTTTAGAAACGCATTTCGCCTGACGAAATATCGGAAGGCGGCGCGTGACATATGAACGGCCCTGGCGGACTCTCGCCCTGCATCAGACAGACAATTGCAGGGATGGAGACCGATGGCCGACCTTCTGGAAACTTCGGCGCGCTTTATCGACAACGACATTTACGAGGGCGCGGGGCTCATCAACCGCCCCACCACCGAGCTGTCGGAAGTCGGCGACGGCATCGCGCTTATCGAGGCCTTTTCGCATGTGGTGACGTTTCGCACTGGCGACGGCCTTGTGCTCTTCGATACCAGTCTCGAAGCCTTTGCCGACGGCGTGAAGAAATCGCTGCGCCGCTGGACCGACGAGCCCGTCTCCAACATCTGCTACACCCATGGCCATGCCGACCATGTGGGCGGCACGGGCTGTTTCCTTTGCGAGGCGCAGGAGAATAGGGCGAAGAAGCCGCGCGTCATCGGCCATGAAAACGTGACCCCGCGCTTCCGCCGCTACGAGCTGACCAACGACTACAATTTCACCATCAATGCGCGCCAGTTCGCCCCGGCTGAAGAGCTGCGCATGGGGGAAGGCACCGGCCCGACGCATCGCCGCTTCGGCCCCGATCCCTGGGTGAACCCGGATGTGACCTTCCGCGACCGCATGTCGTTCAAGGCCGGCGATACGAGCTTCGAGCTGCATCACGCGATCGGCGAGACGGACGACCATCTCTGGGCCTGGGTGCCCGAGCACAAGGCGATCTGTTCCGGTGACTTCGTGACCTGGGTCTTTCCCAATGCGGGCAATCCGCAAAAGGTCCAGCGCTATCCGCTGGAATGGGCCAATGCGCTGCGCGCCATGATGGCCTATGAGCCGGAACTCCTGCTGCCCGCGCACGGTCTGCCCATCGCGGGCAAGGCACGCATCGCCTCCGTGCTCGACACCATCGCCAGCGCGCTGGAAGAGATCGTGAGCCAGTCGCTTGCCATGATGAATGCGGGCGCACGGCTCGACGAGATCATCCATGGGGTGAAGCTGCCCCAGCGCTATTTCGACAAGCCTTACCTCAAGCCCGTCTATGACGAGCCGGAATTCATCATTCACAATATCTGGCGGCTTTACGGCGGCTGGTATGACGGCAACCCGTCGCGCCTGAAGCCGGCGCCGGATGCGGCGGTGGCCGCCGAAGTGGCGGCGCTGGCCGGCGGCAATGCCGCGCTCATTGCGCGGGCCCGCGAGCTTGCGGAAAAGGGCGAGATGCGGCTGGCCTGTCACCTGGCGGAAATGGCCGCGCTGGCCGAGCCCGACAGCCGGGAGGCCCATGCCGCCCGTGCCGAGGTCTACGGCAAGCGCCGCAAGGAAGAAGCGTCCCTCATGTCCAAGGGTATTTTCGGCTTTGCCGAGCGCCAGTCGAGGCAGAAATCGGGCGCCAACGACTAGCCGAACGGCCAAATAAAAACCCCTCGCAGGGGGGAGCTGCGAGGGGTTTAAATTCGGGATCGGCCTGAGGGGGAGGGGAGGGCCGGTCCCGTTACTATCAGAGGGAACAAGCCTTAGGTGGGTTGCGCATCGCTCTCCCGCAAGGGGCCAAGCGGGGCAAGGGGTCTGCCAAAGTGTCGCACCCCTTGAGGCCCCGATTTTCCGCCGTTTGCCTCAGCCTGCCCGGTCCAGCACGTTCCGGAACTTTTCGAAAATTTCCGCAACATGGGACTCCTCCGCGATCAGCGGCGGGGACATGGCCAGCGTGTCGGCGGAGACGCGAAGCATGATGTTTTCGTTATGGAATGCATCACGCATCACGTCGAAGCCGCGCTTGCCCGGCAGCCCGTCCACCGGCGCAAGGTCGAAGCCGACGGCAAGGCCGATGGTGCGGATATCGAGCACCAGCGGATGATCCTTCAGCGCCATGGCGGCTTCCGCGAAAGTCGGCTCCAGCGCGCGGGCGCGCTCGAAAAGGCCCTCGTCGCGATAGAGGTCGAGCGTGGCAAGCCCCGCTGCGGAGGCCATGGGGTGACCCGAATAGGTGTAGCCATGGAAAAGGTCGATGGCGTGGTCGGGGCCCGTCTGGAAGGCTTCGTAGATGTGATTGCGCACGATGCAGCCGCCCATTGGCACGGTGCCGGAGGTGATGCCCTTGGCGAAGGTGAGGATATCCGGGGTGACGCCGAAACGCTCCGCAGCCGTGGCATGACCGAGGCGCCCGAAGCCGGTAATCACTTCATCGAAAATCATCAGGATGCCGTGCTGGTCGCAGATCTCGCGCACGCGCTCCAGATACCCCTTGGGCGGCGGCAGCACGCCGGTCGAACCAGCCATCGGTTCCACGATCACCGCGGCGATGGTGGAGGCATCATGCAGCTCCACCAGGCGCTGAAGGTCGTCGGCGAGATGCGCGCCCCATTCCGGCTGGCCGATGGTGAAGGCCTGCTCGTCGCGGTTATAGGTGTGACGGATATGGTCGGTGCCGGACAGAAGCGGTCCGTAGAATTTGCGATTGGCGACCATGCCGCCGACCGAGATGCCACCGAAGCCGACGCCGTGATAGCCGCGCTCGCGACCGATGAGACGGGTGCGGCTGCCTTCGCCGTTCATCCGGTGATAGGCGATGGCGATCTTGAGCGCCGTGTCGCCCGCTTCCGAACCCGAATTGGCGAAGAAGACATGGTCGAGATCGTTCGGCGCGAGCTGCGCAATGCGGCTGGCCAGCTCGAAGGCCTTGGGGTGGCCGAACTGGAAGGAGGGCGCGAAATCGAGTTCCGCCGCTTGGGCCTGGATCGCGGAAACGATGGGCTCGCGGCAATGGCCGGCATTGCAGCACCAAAGCCCCGCCGTGGCGTCGAGCACCTGTGCGCCGTCGGTCTTGTAGTAGTGCATGTCCTTCGCGCGAGAGATCAGGCGCGGCTCGCGCTTGAACTGCCGGTTGGGCGTGAAGGGAAGCCAGAAGCTTTCAAGATCGTTCGGCGCAGGGGCATCGGCGCTCATGATGCGGTCTCCTTGAGGCAATCGCGTTGCAAAATCTGTATCGGGAAACTAACCGATTGAAATATTCTCGCCACCCGAAAGCAAGGCGGCCCGGCGGTATTTTCATGCGTGACTTGATTGCCGCGTCTAGTATCTTAAACGCATGGCAGGCGATTTCAGACGCGCCCACGGCGCAGGCGACAAACCGGCAGCCCCCGGAACGGAAACGGCGGAGGCGGACGACGATGTCCCCGATATCGGCTCGCGACTGAAGGAGCTGCGCAAGATGCACGGGCTCTCGCAGCGCGAGCTCGCCAAGCGCGCAGGCGTCACCAACGGCACGATCTCGCTCATCGAGCAGAACCGCATCAGCCCGTCCATCGGTTCGCTGAAAAAGGTGCTGGGCGGTTTTCCGATCTCGATTGCCGACTTCCTGACGCTCGACCTGAAGCCGCGCCGCAAGGTGTTCTATGAAGCGAAGGAGCTGCGTGAAATCTCGAAAGGCGATGTGAGCTTCCGCCTTGTCGGGCGCGACACGCGGGGCCGCTCCATCCAGATGATGCATGAGCGCTATGTGCCCGGCGCCGATACGGGCGAGGAGATGCTTTCCCATGCGGGCGAGGAATGCGGCATCGTGATTTCCGGCGTGATGGAACTGACCGTGGGCGGCGAGGTGCGCAAGCTGGTGGCGGGCGACGCCTTCTATTTCGACAGTCGCCTGCCGCATCGTTTCCGCAATCCCGGCACCATCGATTGCGTCGTTGTCTCCGCCTGCACGCCACCCAGCTTTTAAGACGCTCTTAACTTTATCCGTACCGGGAGGGATGGGACGCGTCATGTTTATGGTAAGCGCGTGACGATCCGCTTGTTCGAGATCAAAAAACCTCCCGATTTCACCGCGTCGGTCCCGAAAGGGTTTTGAAGGCGCGCCCGCCGATGCTCTCATGGCGAAAGTGCCGCCGCCCGCATGGCGGGCAGGGCAGGATCACGACAAATTGCCGGATCTACGGGGTACATGACGCGCAGAGCTGTCTCGGTCTTCGCATTATCGGGTCTGTTGGCGTCCGTTTGGGCGGGCGGCGCCCTCGCTGCGCCCGACAACGTACCGGACAGCTATATCTTTTCCGACCAGAACAGCCTGATCTCCATTCATCTCGATGCGCTCGAGCGGGCGGCGGCCGACAAGACAGGCCTGTCCGCCACCGAATTGAGCTTTGCGGGCGCGGGGGGACCGCAACTCGATCTCTCCGCGCTTCCCGATATTCACGAAGTGCCGGGCATGAGCGCGGCAAGGCTGCGCGAGGCGACGCAATGTACCGCCTGCGATCCGCAAGGCGCTGCGCGGATGACGGGCCGTCCGGCTGAAATTTTCAGGGATGCCTATGTCGAGGCGGCTGCGAAGGGCTGGCAGGCGGGCTATGCGGTAATGGCGGCGGCAGCCGATCGCGCGCCCCCCGCCGCGCAGACGGCGAATTTCGGGAGCGAACGGGCCTATCTCGGTTTCATCCGCCGGATCGTGCGCGGCTGGCAGCAGGCGGTCATCGACATATACGAGGCCGACGGACGGCTCGGGGACGACCGGGCCGCGCGCTACCGCGAGGCGATCGGGGGCGCGATGCTGCCCCTGGCGGCGACGGACCGGGCCCCGCTCAGCGCGCGTTTCGGCTGGGCATCGGGCGACGAACTTGCCATGCGCGATCGCTGGCGCCGCGAGGCCCGGCGGATGGAACCGGACGCCGCGGACAAGGTCATTCATGAGGCCCGTCAGGTCGCGTCGGGTCTGGCGCCGATGCCCCTTCTCCGGCCCGAAAAACCCGCTGCGCCGGCGCCTGTCGACCTCCTGCCGGTCGCGCAATTCGTCTCCGGCCTCGCCTGGCGGCATCTGGCGCCGCGCAGCCTCACGCTAGGCAATGGCAAGAATATCGGTTTCTGGGCCCGTACCGCGGGCACCTGGAAGGTCGGGCATGCGACGCGCCGCCTTGCAACGAGCGGCGGTGTGGCCTACCCGCTCGCCGATAACTGGGAGACCGGCGCGATCCTGACATGGGAAGAAACCCATCGCGCGGCGGCTGCGTCGCGCGCCGCGCTGAACGGTCGGGCATGGCTCGTCACGCCCTACATTGCCTGGGCGCCTGAAAGCCATACGCGCATTCGGGTATATGGCGGTTATGGCTGGCGTGAGGACAGGGTGGAAAATCCCGAAGGCGCGGAACGCTATGCTGGCGAGGGCTGGCTCAGCGGGGCGGGGATCCGGGCGCGCTGGAAGCTGGACGAGGAAGGACGTTTCGTCTTCAGCCCGTCGGGGAGTCTGGATGCATCGCGGACCGGTGTGGCCGCATACCGGGACGGTATCAGCGAAACCCGTATTCGCAAGCGCGCTACCGGCAAGGGGCGGCTGACGGTAAAAGTGGCACCGACCGAATATTTTGCCGCCATCGAACCCTATTCCTCGATCTCCTCCCAATGGCGGCTGGACCGGATCATCTATGGCGCCGCGGCCGGGGAGGCCGCCGCGACGCGGCACTTCGTGCACGCGGTGGAAACGGGGGTAAGGCTGAGGGCAAGAGCCCTGCCTTTCAGCACCAGCCTGCGCGCAAGCCTGTCCGATGCGGATGACGAAGAGGAAGAGGTCCGGATCGGCTGGAGTTTCAACTGGCCGCTCTAGGCGTCAAAAGGGCTTCACCACGGCCAGAAAGATGGCTGCGGGAATGGTGGTGACGACCAGAACCGTGCTGACCCGCAGGAAGCGCCAGTGAAAGGCGACGGCGGCCTCGTAGGATTCCATGTCGCCCGCGAGCCGCATCTCGCGCTTGGGCCGCGAGAAATGCGAGATGCGATAGTCCACGATCTCCATCGGAATGAAGACGAGAAGGACGAGAGCGAGCTTCGCGGCCAGCCAGCCCGATGTCTCCGGCGACCAGCCGCCGAGCCAGAGGAGCGTGAGCCCGGTCAGCAGCACCATCGGAAAGGCGACGTGTTCCAGCACCACGCCCCGGTCGAAGGCCTCGATCATGCGGTTGCGGTGCGCGATGGCATCTGCGTCGTCCGGGTTGGCGAAGGCCTTGCGGAAGGCCGGCAGCACATAGTTCTGATAGGCGACGGCGGTCGAAAACGCCCAGATGGCAACGAAGATCAAATGTGCGAATTTGATCTCCGCATACCAGGGCATCAGCAGGTCTTTCATCCTGCCTTATCTCCTCTCGGCAATTCGGCGGTTTTACCGGCGATCAGGCGCTGGCCGTTTCCTTGGCGGCTGCGCTGTGCGTCTGGATGTCCGCAGGCGGCTTGGAGAATTCCGGCTTCTCCGCCGTGAGAGCGGCCAGGGCGTTCTTCCGGTCTTCTTCGTTGAAGCTGCCCGTCGTCAGGCAGAACTCGACGAAATTGTCGTTCGGGTCCTTGGTGTAGATCGAGTAGCACCAGTTATGGTCGATCTCGAGCACGTCATGACCGGCAAGCGCTGCTTGCGGGCCTGCAGCTCGTCCATATCCTTCACGTCGAAAGAGATGTGATTGATATGGTCGGGCACGCCCGCGGCCTTTGAGAGATTGGTCTCGACATTCTCCGTTCCCGGCATGTCGTGCATTTCCCAGAAGGCGATGAATTTGGAATCGTCTTCCATGCGGTAGAAGAAATGCTTGGCCCAACCGCCTTCCGGCGAGGGGCCGACTTCGACCTTCACGAGCTGGAACCCCATCACGCCTTCATAGAAGTCGTGAATGGCCTTCATGTCGCGCGCGGCAAGCGCCAGATGATGATAGCCCATCGTTCAGTCTCCTCCTTTGTCCGTATCCACCATGCTCATCACGTCGGTCGAGCTTCCCTCCGGCGCGGCGACCTCGACGATCCGCTCGTCGACATCGTCATATTCGAGCCGGAGCGCCTTGCTCATGGTGGCGTGCATTTCATAGGTGCAGGTCACATAGGTGAATTCGAGAATCTCCTCGTCGGAGAGGTGCTTCTTCATCTCGTCGAAAATCGCCTCCGGCACGCGGCCCCCCTGAAGCACCAGGCAGTCGGTATAGGCGAGCAGCGCGCGCTCGACGGGTTCCCAGCAATCGGCGATGGGCCAGTGCGGAATGGCGTCGATCTGCTCTTCGGTGAAGCCCACATCGCGGCAGGCCTTGCAGTGCTGCGAAAAGACGAATTGCGAGCCGCGCGCGAACCCGGCCCGGATCTGCCCCAGTTCGCGCAGCTTCGGGTCGAGCTTGCGGTCGGGGCTGCGATAGAACTGGAAACCTTCCGTCGTGTGCTTGAAGGCGTCGGGCACCAGTGCGAAGACGGTCCACCAATTGCCGGGCGTGCCGGTGGCCGTGCCCGGCTCCTTCACCGGATCGCGGTCGCCGAACAGCATCTTGTAGAGCTGCTGGGCGAACGGATCGGCATCGGCCTTTCCGATCTCTCTCAAACGCGGCATCTGGCTCCCTCCCATTGCATCGTTCGGAAAAACGTAAGATAAACTGACAATACTCACAAGGGAGAATTTTGAATGTCTCGCCAGACCGGCCTTCTGGTGGCCCAGCTTCTGAACCGCTTCATGTGGTTCGACGGCGCGCTTCAGCGGAATCTGGAAAAGCGCGGCTGGGGCGGTGTGCGTCGGCTTGAATCCATGACCATGATCTATGTCCATGCGGGTATCCGCCGCCCGTCGGAACTGGCGCGCCTGATCGGCGTGACGCGGCAATCCATGAACACCGCGCTCAGGGAACTGGAGGACAAGAAACTGGTCCGCCTGCAGCCCGACCCGAAAGACAAGCGCTGCAAGATCGTGGAATTCGACCCGGCGGGTGCCGCCATGCGGCATGAGGCGCTCAACGTGATAGAGGAACTGGAAGCGCTGCTGGACGAGAGGCTGGGCGAGGGAACGGCGGACAGGCTGGCCGGCATTCTCGACGCCGATTGGGGAGAAGCGCCGCTGCTGAACGCGGATGGCGAGCGGAAAAAGAAAGAAGCGATATGAGCGAGACGAACACGCTGGACGAATTGCTGGCCAGACCCGGCCTGATCGTGGCGCCCGGTGCCTATGACGCGCTGTCGGCGCGGCTTGCCATGCAGGCGGGCGCGGATGCCGTCTATATGACGGGGTTCGGCGTGGCGGGCTCGACGCTGGGCCTGCCCGATATCGGGTTGATGAGCGCCAGCGAGATGGTCGCCCGCGTGGCCGCGCTGGCGGAGGCTTGCGCGCCCGCACCGCTTTTCGCCGATGGCGACAACGGTCATGGCGGGCCGCTCAATGCCGCGCGGCTGACGAGGGCGTATGAGCATGCGGGTGCTGCCTGCATCCAGATCGAGGATCAGGTCTTCCCCAAGCGCTGCGGTCATATGGAAGGTAAGGAAGTGATCGGGCTGGAGGATGCCGCCGCCAAGATCCGCGCCTGCGTGGACGCAAGGTCGAGCAAGGCCTTCAAGGTGATGGCACGCACCGACGCCCGCGCGACGCATGATCTCGACGAGGCGTTGAGGCGCGGCGAGGCCTTTCTGGAAGCAGGCGCCGATCTCCTTTTCATCGAGGCCCCGCAGACGGAAGCGGAAATGACGAAGGTCTGCGAAACCTTCAAGGGCGTGCCGCTGGTCGCCAATATGGTGGAGGACGGCAAGACGCCCTATCTTCCCGCTCGCGACCTCGAAGCGCTGGGCTTCAAGCTCGCCATCTATCCCGTATCGGCGCTTCTTGCCGTGACGGCGCGGCTGCAATCGGTCTATGCAACGCTTCTCAAAGGGGAAGGGCTACCCAAGGGCGAAGAGCGGGTCACCTTCCAGCGTTATAACGAGTTGATCGGCCTGCCGGAAATGCTGGCCGAGGCCGCCAAGCTCGCCACTGACGAATAAGACGGCCGAATAAGACGAAGGAGACGGTATGCCGAGTTGGGCCAATATCATGAAGCGGATCGCTGCGGGGGAGACGGAGAAGGCCCCGCCCCATGTGACGGCCCTCAATCTCTATGCGGGCGAGCTGACGGTGCTGGAGCCGGGGCGCATCCGCTTCGACTGGCCGGTCAACCCGGATTACATGAACCCGGTGGCTGTTTTCGGCGGCTATCTGGCGACGCTGGCCGACCAGACCTGCTCCTTCGCGCTGATGAGCATGCTGGAGGACGACAGGAACTTCACCACCGCCGACCTCCAGATGCATTTCTTCCGCCCCGTGACGAGCGGCACGCTCCATTGCGAGGGCCATGTCCTCAACAGGTCGAAGAACCAGGCCTATGTGGAGGCCGTCTTCACCAATGACGAGGGCAAGATGTGCCTGAAGGCCCGGGCGGTGGAGAAGATCATCCCAGCGTGAAGGACCGGTCCTACAACCACCTTCGTCGTCATGACCCGGCTTGTCCGGGTCATCCACGCCTTTCTTTTCGGCCTACCCGTATCGCCAAGACGTGGATGGCCCGCATGGAGCGGGCCATGACGCGGGGCCAGATGGGGCTCTTACTGGACTGTTAGGGGTTCGGCTGCTAGAAACCGGCGCATGACAAAGCTCGTTTCCATAGGGGCGAATGAGGGGCGCAAGCCCTGCATAGCGCCGCGAATTAGCCGCCCGGCGTGCCGCTGAGCGCCCCCATGACGAGGGGCCGGGGCACGGACCGGGACCCATCCTGAGCATTCGCGCGAACCCCGAACTTTCCGAGACCCCTCATGTCATCCGAAACGAAATCTGATTCCACGACCGAAAACGAAGAGACCGGCCGCGATTATCGCGAGACGCTCTTCCTGCCCAAAACCGACTTCCCCATGAAGGCGGGCCTGCCCAAGCGCGAGCCGGAATGGCTCGAGCGCTGGGAGAAGATGGACCTCTACAAGCGCCTGCGCGAGGAGTCCAAAGGCCGCGAGACTTTCACCCTGCATGACGGCCCGCCCTACGCCAACGGCAACATCCATATCGGCCATGCCCTCAACAAGACGCTGAAGGACATCGTCGTCCGCTCGCAGCAGATGATGGGCAGGGATGCCGCCTACGTGCCCGGCTGGGACTGCCACGGCCTCCCCATCGAGTGGAAGATCGAGGAGAAGTACCGCAAGAAGGGCAAGAACAAGGACGAGGTGCCGCCGCTCGAATTCCGCCGCGAATGCCGCGAGTTCGCCCAGAAATGGGTGGATGTGCAGCGCGAGGAGTTCAAGCGTCTCGGTGTGCAGGGCGACTGGGAGAACCCCTATCTCACCATGGCCTATGACGCCGAAGCGGTGATCGTGCGTGAGTTCCAGAAATTCCTGATGAACGGCGCGCTCTATCGCGGCTCCAAGCCCGTCATGTGGTCGGTCGTCGAAAAGACCGCGCTGGCGGAAGCGGAAGTTGAATATGCCGACCATGTCTCGCCGACGATCTGGGTGAGGTTTCCGATCGTATTTGAGGTGCCGGATACCCGTGTGGGGTCTAGGGAGAAGGTCAAGGAAGCCGATCCTCTTTGGGGGGCGTCAATCGTCATCTGGACGACCACGCCCTGGACCATCCCGGGCAACCGCGCCATCGCCTATTCCGACAAAATCGACTACGGCCTTTACCGGATCGATGCGGTGAATGAGGGCTCGGCGGCAAAAATCGGCGAGAAGATCGTGCTGGCCGATGCGCTGGCGCCGGAGGTCTTCAAGGCCGCGAATGTGGAATCATGGGAGCGCGAGCATCATGTCGATGCCGACATGCTGAAAGGCATGGTCTGCGCGCATCCTTTCCGCGGGCAGGGCTACGAGTTCGATGTGCCGCTGCTGGCGGGCGACCATGTGACGGAAGAGGCCGGTACCGGCTTCGTCCACACCGCGCCGGGACACGGTCAGGACGATTACATGCTCTGGGTGCAGAATTTCGGCTACAAGGGCATCCCGGAAACGGTGAATGAGGAAGGCACCTATTACGACGACGTGCCGCTCTTTGCCGGATGCTTCGTGCTGAACCGGCAGGGCAAGGACGGCAACGCCAACAAGCGCGTGATGGAAGAGCTCGAAAAGGCGGGCGCGCTGCTCGCCCATGGCAAGCTCACCCATTCCTACCCGCATAGCTGGCGTTCCAAGGCGCCGCTCATCTTCCGCAACACGGCGCAATGGTTCGTCGCCATGGACGCGAAAATCGAGCCTGCAGGCGGCAAGCAACTGCGCGAGGTGGCGCTCGAGGAAATCGACAAGGTGCGCTGGGTGCCCGCGCGCGGGCGCAACCGTATCCATTCCATGGTGGAAGGCCGCCCCGACTGGGTGCTGTCCCGCCAGCGCGCCTGGGGCGTGCCGCTGACGCTCTTCGTGAACAAGAACGACGGCTCGCTCCTGCGCGACGAGGCGGTGAATGCCCGCATCGTGGAGGCTGTGACGCAGGAAGGCGCGGATGCCTGGTTCGAGAAACCGGCGGGCGATTTCCTCGGCAATGACTACAATGCCGAGGATTGGGAAAAGGTGACCGACATTCTCGATGTCTGGTTCGATAGCGGGTCCACCCACGCCTTCGTACTGGAAGAGCGCGGTATGCCGACGCCCGCCGACCTCTATCTCGAAGGGTCCGACCAGCATCGCGGCTGGTTCCAGTCCTCGCTGCTGGAAAGCTGCGCCACGCGCGGCCGCGCACCCTACAAGCAGGTGCTCACCCATGGCATGACGCTGACCGACAAGGGCACCAAGATGTCGAAGTCGCTCGGTAACGCCATCGAGCCGGAAAAGATCATCAAGCAGAACGGCGCCGACATCCTGCGGCTCTGGGTGGCGGGTACGGACTACTGGGACGACCACAATATCGGCGACGCGATCATCAAGTCGAATGTCGAGGCCTACCGGAAACTGCGCAACACCTTCCGCTACATGCTGGGCAATCTCGACGGCTTCGAGGAGAGCGAGCGCGTGGCCGTCGCCGACATGCCGGAGCTTGAGCGCTCGATCCTGCACCGCCTGGCCGAACTCGATCAGCTCGTGCGTCAGGCCTATATGGATTACGACTTCAAGCGCGTGACGCATACGCTGTCGAATTTCATGAACGTGGATCTCTCCGCCTTCTATTTCGACATCCGCAAGGACACGCTTTATTGCGATGCGCCGTCGAGCCTGCGTCGCCGCGCCTGCCGCACGGTGCTCGACGAACTCTTCAACTGCCTGACGGCCTGGCTTGCGCCGGTGCTTTGCTTCACGGTGGAAGAAGTGTGGCTGTCGCGCTTCCCGGGCGAGGATAATTCGGTGCATCTGCGCACCTTTCCGGATGTGCCGGCCGACTGGCGCAACGAGGCGCTGTCGGAAAAATGGAAGAAGGTCCGGGAACTTCGCCGCGTCGTTACCGGCGCGCTGGAGGTGGAGCGCCGCGAAAAACGCATCGGCGCGAGCCTCGAAGCCGCGCCGGAGGTTTACGTATCGAGGCCCGAACTCGTCGAGGCGATGCAGGGGCTCGACCTCGCGGAAATCGCCATCACCAGTCAGGCGAGCCTGATCGAGGGCGACGGTCCGTCGAACAGTTTCCGGCTGGAAGATGTCCCCGGCGTTGCCGTGGTGCCTAAACTGGCGGAGGGACGGAAATGCGCGCGCTCGTGGAAAATTCTGCCCGAGGTTGGTTCCGATCCGGACTATCCTGACCTGACGCCCCGCGATGCCGAGGCGGTGAGGGAATGGGACGCGAAATCCGCGGCGTGAACGGCAAGCAGAGGGAATGGCGATGAAATGGGCGGCCTCCGATCTCTTCAAGCGTGAGACCTGGTGGGGCCCTCTGTCGCTCGCCGGGCTCGTCGTCGCCATTCTCGCCTTCGCAAGCGATCGCCTCCACAAATGGTGGATGCTTTTCCAGTACGACATGCCGGAAAAGGTCCGCGTAGAGGTCACCGGATTTTTCGACCTCGTCATGGCCTGGAACAAGGGCGTGAGCTACGGCCTCTTTCAGGCGGAAGGAACGGGCGGGGTCGTGCTGCTCATCCTCTTTGCGCTGCTGGTCGTGGGGGGCTTGAGCCTCTGGCTTGCCCGGGTGGCGCATTGGCGCATGGCGCTCGCCATCGGTCTCGTCATCGGCGGGGCGCTGGGCAACGTCTATGATCGATTCGTCTATGGCGCGGTCGCCGACTTCTTCAGCTTCCACGCCTGGGGCTATTACTGGTACATCTTCAATGTCGCCGATATCTGGATCGTGCTGGGCGTGGTCCTGATTTTCCTCGATTCCATGCTGGAAAGCGGGGAAGAAAAGGCGGCAGCGGGTCGCGGCGACGGCGAGCGGGGCTGAACGGGCTTCGCCTCTGGCCTAACCGGAACGATCTGCTAGGATGCGCCTCAAATATCGCGGCGACCGGCCAGGGGGCCGCGAAACGGATCGTCCCGAACGCCGAAAGGCCTTTGGGGACAGGGAGTTGAACGGGTTCATGAGCATGTCCGCAAACAGGAAACCGGCCCGCCGCATGGCGGCCATCATCGCCATCGGCACGCTTTCGCTGGGTCTGGCCGGCTGCGGCGGGGGTGGCCTTACCGACGCGCTCGGCATGGGCAAGAATGCGCCGGACGAGTTTGCCGTCGTCACCAAGGCGCCGCTTGTGATCCCGCCGGATTATTCGCTCCGCCCGCCCGAGCCGGGTGCGCCGCGCCCGCAGGAGGCCAGCCTGTCGCCTTCCGCCACTGCGCAGGAAGCCCTGATCGGCGGCAATGGACAAAGCGCCCCCGCCGCCGAAACGCTGTCGCCGGGTGAAAAGGCGCTGCTCGCCAATGCGGGCGCCGACAAGGCCGACCCCCGTATCCGTCAGGTGGTGAATGCCGAAAGCCGCTCGCTCGTGGAGCGGGACGACAGCTTCGTGGACGATGTTCTCTTCTGGAAAGACGGCAGCACGCCGCCTGCAGAGCCCATGGTGAACGCACCGGAAGAGGCCAAGCGCATCCGGGCGAACACGGCCGAAGGCAAGCCCGCCACGGAAGGCGAAACGCCGACTGTGGAGCCCGAGGAAAAGGGCATTCTGGAAGATATTTTCTGACCGCCCTTTCAGTCGGCGATTGCCTTTCCGTCACGGCCATCAAGGCGGGACGACCGTTTGATGAACGGGTTTTAACTGCGCGTCGTCCGGGGCGGCCGATAGCATGACGCGATGGGTCCCTTCGCGGCCCCAAGGGCCGCGTGAGGAGACTGTTTTGACGTTTGCGATTTTCTCTCCGATGAAAATGCCGTTCCGCCGGCTGGCGCTCGGTTGTGTCATGGCCGTCTCGCTGGCGGCGGCGCCCGCATTGGCGGAAAAGCCCGCCGATACCGCGCCGCAGAGCTTCAGCCTGTCCAACGGCATGCGCGTTCTCGTGATCCCGGATCATCGCGCCCCCGTCGTCACCCATATGGTCTGGTACGATGTCGGATCCGCCGACGAGACGAAGGGCAAGACAGGGCTTGCGCATTTTCTCGAACATCTGATGTTCAAGGGAACGAAGGACGTGGCCCCGGGCGAATTCGCCAGGATCGTCGACCGCAATGGCGGCAGCGAGAACGCCTTCACCAGCTACGACTACACCGCCTATTACGAAGTGATCGCCAGCGACCGGCTGCCGCTCGTCATGGAGTTGGAGGCCGACCGCATGGCCAATCTTCGCCTGACGGACGAGGTGGTCTATCCCGAGCGCGATGTGGTGCTGGAAGAATACCGCATGCGTATCGAGAACAATCCCATGTCGGCTTTGAGACAGAAGATGGACCAGGCGCTTTATGGTCCTCATCCCTATGTGCGGCAGGTGATCGGGGTGAAGAAGGATGTCGAAGGGCTGACCAGAGAGGACGCCCGCGCCTTTTACGACCGCTACTACACGCCGAAAAACGCGACGCTGGTGGTGGCGGGCGATATCGATGCCGAGGATCTGAAACCGCTGGCGGAAAAATATTACGGCGTGCTGAAGAACCGCGCCGAGCGTATCGAGCATGACGCCCCGCCGGTGAAGCCGTTGGCGAAATCGGTCCGCGAGGTCGTGCATGACAAGCGTGTCGGGGAGCCGGTTTGGCTTCGGACCTATCTCGCACCGAACTATGTGGCGCTGTCGCCGAAAGAGGGCGCGGCCTTTGACGTGCTGGGGCAGATCCTCGGCGACGGAACGACGAGCCGCCTCTACAAGGCGCTGGTGGTCGATCAGGGCATCGCGGCGGCGGCGCAGAGCTGGTATTCCGGCGGGCGGCGCGATAGCGGCGGGTTTGGTTTTTACGCCATTCCGCGTGGACGGGCGAGTTTTGCCGACATCGAAAAATCCGTCGATGCCGTGATCGGCAATCTGCTGAAGAACGGCGTCACCGGGGAAGAGTTGAAGCGCGCCAAGACGCTGATCGAGGCCGGCTCCGTCTATGCGCGCGACGACCAGAAGGGGCTGGCCAATGCCTATGGCAGCGCCCTGATGGTCGGCGTGAAGCCTGAAATCGTCCATGACTGGCCGTCCTATGTGAAACAGGTCACCGCCGGGGATGTAATGGAAGCTGCGCGCAAGGTGTTCGACGGAACCCATTACGTGACGGGCGAATTGCTGCCGGAGGAAAAATCGTGAATCGCATCCTTTCCTTCATCGCAGCTTCCTTTCTTGTTCTGGGTATCGCCGGTCCCGCGAGGGCGCTGGACATCGAGCGGGTGGTAAGCCCCGGCGGCATCGAGGCATGGCTCGTCGAGGAGCATCAGGTGCCGGTGGTCGTCATGAAGGCGGCCTGGATCGGCGGCGCGGCCTACGACCCCAGGGACAGGCAGGGGCTTGCCAATATGGTCTCCGGTCTGCTGGACGAAGGCGCCGGCGATATGGACTCGCAGACCTATCAGAAGACGCTGGACGACAATGCGGTGAGGCTCGGCTTCGATGCGGGGCGCGACACTTTCTCGACCACGCTGAAGACGCTGGACGATCGCCGCGACGAGGCCTTCCGCCTCTTCGCATTGGCGGTGAGCAAACCCCGCTTCGATGAGCAGGCGGTGGAACGCATCCGCGCCCAGATCCTCACGGGCCTGTCGCAGAAGAAGGAAGACCCGAACTGGCTGGCGGGCCGCGCCTGGTTCGAGAGCGCTTTTGGCGATCATCCCTATGCCCGGCCCTCCAACGGGACGCCGGAAAGCGTCCAGGCGATCACTCGGGAGGATCTCAACGGGTTCGCGAAGCGCGTGTTGGCGCGCGACAATCTGAAAATCGCCGTGGTCGGTCCGATCACGCCCGAGGAACTCGGTCCGTTGCTCGACAAGGCTTTTGGCGATCTGCCGGAAAAGGCCGATTTGCCGTCGCTTCCCGACATGACGATTGCAACGCGGAAGAAGCCGATCATTGTCGAAAAGCCCTTCCCGCAATCGGTCGTATTGTTCGGTACGCCGGGCATCAAGCGCGAGGATCCGGATTTCATCCCCGCCTATGTGATGAATTATGTGCTGGGGGGCGGCAGTTTCTCTTCCCGACTGGTGGAGGAGGTGCGCGTCAAGCACGGCCTCGTCTATTCGATCGGCACCTCGCTCTATCCGCTGGATCACTCGGGCTTTTTCTTCGGCCAGTTCGGCACCAAGAACAAGACGGTCGGCGTTGCGCTCAAGATTGTGCGCGAGCAGCTGGAACGCATGGCGAAATCCGGCGTCACAGCCGAGGAGCTGAAGGATGCCAAGACCTATCTCACCGGGTCCTATCCGCTGGGATTCGATTCGAACGGTTCCATCGCCAGCCGGCTGCTGGGCATTCAGCTTGAAAACCTCGGCATCGATTATGTTGAAAAGCGTAACGGCCTCGTCGAGGCGGTGACGCGCGAGGACGTGCAGCGGGCGGCGAAGCGGATTCTCGGCTCGGGCAAATGGCTTGTCGCCGTGGTCGGCCAGCCCGACCTTTCCGAGGATGTGCCCGCCGAAGGCGATCTGAAACCCGACGGAGAGGCGCCCCGGCACGGCGACACCGGCGGCCTCGACTGATCCGGCACGCCGCCGCTGCGGAGACGTCGCGGCTGGTTGCGCGTGGGGCTTCTTGCTAGGCTTCGATGACCGGCATCCGCCGGATCCATCCAGCCAGGTGTGAGCAGCGCATGACCAGTCCGCATTACCAGCAATCCATCGATACCTGCTTCGAGACGGCGATCGGGACCGGCGGCATTTCCGCATCCACCTTCGATGTCAGGCTCGCCGGGGCGGACAAGGCGCTTGCCTGGCTGCGCGACGCCTATGAGACGGGATCCCTGCCTGTCCTGCGTGTGCCGGAACGCCGCGACGATATTCCCGCGCTGAAAGAGGTGGCCGACGGTCTTCTGAAGGATACGAGCGATCTTTTCCTGTTCGGCATTGGCGGCTCGTCGCTCGGTGCGCAGGCGCTGGCGCAGCTTACCGGCTGGGGCACGCCCGCGCATGCGGTTCTGGAGGAACGCCCGCGCATCCATCTCGTGGACAATCTGGATGCCGTCACGATGGACGCATTGCTCGCGAATTGCGATCTGCGGACGACGCGCTTCCTCGTCGTCTCCAAATCCGGCGGTACGGTCGAGCCTGCCATGCAGATGCTGGTGGCCATGAGTGCCATCGAAAAGGCCGGTGGCGGCAAATACATGAAGCATCATTTCGCCGTGCTGACCGAACCGGCAAAGGACGGCAAGCCCAATGCGCTGAGAGCGCTGGCGGAGGCGCACGGATTTCCGGCGCTGGAGCACGACCCCGGCGTGGGCGGCCGTTTTGCCGTGCTTACCAATGTCGGTCTCGCGCCGGCGCATCTTTTCGGGCTCGATGTCGAGGCAATCCGCGAAGGCGCCTTTTCCGTCATGAAGCCGATCCTGGATGGGGCGGCAGCAGGCGATGTTGCGCCGGCGCAGGGTGCTGCCCTCTCGCTTGCCTTCTCGGAAGAAAAACACGCCAATATGAGTGTCTTCCTCGCTTATGCCGACAGGCTGGAGCGCTTTCTTGCATGGCATGTGCAGCTCTGGGCGGAGAGCCTCGGCAAGGAGGGGAAAGGCACGACACCGATTCGCGCGCTCGGCCCGGTGGACCAGCACAGCCAGTTGCAGCTTTGGCTGGGCGGCCCGAAGGACAAGCTTTTCAATGTCTTCACGACCGACACGAAGGGCACGGGGCCCGCGATTGCGCCGGAGATTGCGAAGGGCACGGGCTTTGAGGCATTGTCCGGTCACACGGTCGGCGACCTCGTCGATGCCGAGCAGCGCGCAACCTTCGATACGCTGGCGAATAACGGTCTGCCTGTGCGCGGGTTTCATGTGCCCGTACTGAACGAAAAGGCCATCGGCGCGCTTCTCATGCATTTCATGCTCGAAACCATGATCGCCGGGCACATGATGGGCATTAACACCTTCGATCAGCCCGCCGTTGAAGAAGGAAAGATTCTCGCCCGGAATTATTTGGCGGAAGGAAAGGGATAAGCCGCGCATGACGCGCATTCGCCGTCTCAGCGAAGGAACGATCAACCGCATCGCCGCGGGTGAAGTGGTCGAACGTCCGGCAAGCGCCGTGAAGGAGCTTGTCGAGAATGCGATCGACGCAGGCGCGCGCCATGTGGACATCGTCATTCAGGGTGGAGGACGCGACCTTATCCGCATCACCGACGATGGCTGTGGCATGAGCGTGGAAGAACTGGAGCTGGCGGTCGAGCGCCACGCAACCTCGAAACTCGCCACGGATGAAGCGGGACGCGAAGACCTGATGCGCATCGCGACGCTTGGCTTTCGCGGCGAGGCGCTGCCCTCCATCGGCGCGGTGGCAAGGCTCTCCATCGTCTCGCGCGCGCAAGGGGCGGACACCGCGCATCGCATCAGCGTGGAAGGCGGGCGCAAATCCGCCGTCGAGCCCGCCGCCGGCCCGCCCGGTACGCGGATCGAGGTGCGCGACCTCTTTTATGCGACGCCGGCCCGCCTCAAATTCATGAAGAGCGAGCGCGCCGAGACCATGGCCGTTTCCGATACGGTGAAACGGCTCGCCATGGCGCATCCCGAAATCGGCTTCACGCTGACGAGCGAGAGCCGCAACATGCTGCGTGTGGAGCCGGAACTGCCCGGGGAGGGAGGCCGGCTTTCGCGGCTGTCGGCGATCATGGGGCGCGACTTCTCATCCAATGCGCTGCCTATCGATGCGATGCGTGAGAATGTACGCCTGACGGGTTTCGCGGGTCTGCCGACATACAATCGCGGCAATGCGCAGCTCCAGTATCTTTTCGTCAATGGACGCCCGGTGCGTGACAAGCTGGTGGTGGGCGCGGTGCGCGGCGCCTATGCCGATTTCCTGGCGCGCGACCGGCATCCGGTCGTCGCTCTCTTTGTCGAGATCGATCCCTCGCAACTCGATGTGAATGTGCATCCGGCGAAAACCGAAGTGCGCTTCCGCGATGCGGGGCTTGTGCGCGGACTGATTGTCGGCGCACTCAAATATGCGCTGAACGAAGCGGGCCACCGTGCGTCCACGACGGTGGCCGGCGATGCGCTCTCCGCTTTGCGGCCGGGTGCGGCCCCGGCGCCGGCTCATCCCGCATATGCCTATGCGGCCGATCCGGGCTGCCCGTCGGGCTTTGCCGAACCGGCTCCCGCCCCCGCATCGGACTGGCAGGGCAGTTTTTCCGGTCTTTCCGGTCCTTCGGCGCGCGTTACCGAAACGCCGGAAATGCCTGCGCCGCAAGGCTTCCCCGAAACCGGGCAGCAAGAGCCGCCTCAAGACTATGCTCTGGGCGTTGCCCGCGGACAGCTTCACGAAACCTATGTCATTGCGCAAACGGCGGACGGCATCGTCATCGTGGACCAGCATGCGGCCCATGAAAGGCTCGTCTATGAGCGCATGAAAAAGGCGATGGCCGAACGCGGCATTCCGCGCCAGATGCTGCTCATTCCCGAAGTGGTGGAGCTGGAAGAGGCGGAGGCCGAACGCCTGACCGCCCGGACGGAAGAGCTTGCCGAACTCGGTTTCGTGCTGGAGGGCTTCGGCGGCGGCGCGGTCGTGGTGCGCGAAGTGCCGGCGCTTTTCGGCAAGCTCGACGTGGCAGGACTTGTCCGCGATCTGGCCGACGACCTCACCGAGATGGAAGAGGCATTGACGCTGAAGGAAAAGCTCGAAGATGTGTGCGGCACCATTGCCTGTCACGGGTCGGTCCGCGCCGGCCGCCGCCTGACAGCCGAGGAAATGAATGCGCTCCTGCGTGAAATGGAGGCGACGCCCCATTCCGGCCAATGCAATCATGGCCGTCCCACCTATGTGGAACTGAAGCTCGCCGATATCGAGAAGCTTTTCGGGCGGCGCTGATCAGGCCTTTTCAGCCAGCAACCTTTCCAGAAATATCGTCAGGTCGTCGGTCACGTGATGGACATGGCCGTCTTCCGCACCTTCCGCGGAAAGTTTCTGGTGCCGCGGCGCATCCGGCGCGGGATGCGGCGGCTTCACCCAGACTGTTGTCATGCCGAGCTCATGCGGCACGACGAGATTGCGGGCAATGTCTTCGAACATGGCCGCGCGCGCAGGCTCCACGCCGCTTGCTTCGATGAAGCGGTCATAGGCGGCCCGGCGCGGCTTCGGCTCGTAGCGCGTGGTGGCAATGTCGAACATGGCGTCGAAATGATGGTCGATGCCCAGTTGTCTCGCAACGTTCTCCGCATGGGCCAGCGAGCCGTTGGTGAAGATCACCTTCCGGCCCGGCAGCCGCGCAATCGCCTCGCCCAGCGTCAGATTTGCCGGTACGCCGGAGACGTCGATGTCATGCACATAGTCGAGGAAGTCGCCCGGCGTCATGCCATGGACGCTCATCAGCCCCGACAGCGTCGTCCCGTGCTCGACGTAATAGTGCTTTTGCACGCGCCGCGCTTCTTCTTCATCCAGCTTGAGATAATTCATGATGAAGTCGCACATCCGCCGGTCCACTTGCGAAAAGAGATCGCAGGCCGGTGGATAGAGCGTGTTGTCGAGATCGAAAACCCAGTGTTCCACATGGTTAAACGAACCTTGCGGGCGCGGCGCGGCGGCGGGGTTTTCGTGCATGCTGTTTTCCATACCCCATATGTGGCTCGCCCCGGCGCCGATGACAAGCGGCGGATTAATCGGACGTTAAGCCGGGGGCCGCAAGCTTTCGGGTGAAGCCCGTGTTGGCAGTATCGGAGTAATGAGGTGGGTCTTTTAGCGAGCCTTTTTCGGCGGCGGCGTCTGCCGAGCAAGATGGGCTATCAGGACGCGCGCGAGGCTCTGGAAAGCCGCAATCGCGAGGTGAAGCGCGAGCTCGCCGCCCGCGAGGATGCGCCGCCGGAAACCCTTTACTACCTCGCCTGCGACGATGACCGCGACGTACGTCAATGCGTGGCGGCCAACCCGTCGACCCCCATTCATGCCGATGAATTGCTGCAGACCGATGCCGATGACGATGTGCGCGTGGAACTGGCCCGCAAGCTCGGCCGGCTGCTGCCCGACATGGACGATGCCGAACGGCTGAACCTGCGCGAACGTGTGCTGCGTCTGATCGAAAGGCTCGCCGCCGACGAGGTACCCCGCGTGCGCGCCATGCTCGCCGAGGAGATCAAGTCCTGTCCCCTCATCCCCAGGCGCCTGGCGCTCCGGCTTGCCCGGGACACGGAAATTGCGGTGTCGGCCCCCATCCTCCAGTATTCGCCGCTGCTTTCCGACGAGGATCTGGTCGAGCTTATTGCGACCGCGCGTGTCGAAGGGGCGATCGAAGCCATGGCGAGGCGGGCGCACCTGAGCCCAGCCGTATCCGAAGCGGTGGTCGCGACCCTCGACATTGCAGCCATCGGCCAGTTGCTGGCGAATGACAATGCGCAGATCCGCGAGGACACATTGCAGCAGGTCATTGCCCAGGCCGCGGACATCGAGAGCTGGCACCAGCCGCTCGCCATGCGCCCGGGCCTTTCCCTGAGGGCGATGAAGCGCATTTCCAGTTTCGTCTCCCGCTCCCTTCTTGAAACGCTGGCCAACCGTCATGGCCTCGACGACGAGACGCGCGATCTGCTGAAGGCCCGCCTGCAGGAGCGGCTGGAAGGCCCGGCGAAGGAGGAGGCGCCGGTCGGTCCGCTTGCCGCGATAGCGAAAGCGTATGAAGAAGGACGGCTCGGAGACGAACAGGTAATGGAAGCGGCCACGCTTCAGCAGCGTGACGCGGTGGCGCTGGCCCTGTCGTCTCTCTCCGGTGCGCCGCTGGAGCGCGTGGATGCGGTGCTGAAATCGAAAAGCGGTCGCGCGGTCACGGCGCTTTGCTGGCACGCGGGCCTTTCCATGCGCACCGCACTACAGGTGGAGCGCCATATCGCACTGGTGGAAAAGGGGCATCTCCTGCTGCCTCGCGCAGGGACGGACTTCCCGCTCGATGAGGAAGAGATGCGATGGCATCTCGACTATTTCGATATCGAGGCGTGAACGCGCGAAGCGGACCCGCTTCTAGTCGAATTCGTATCTCAGCAACGGATCGCCGTCCGGATCGACCTCGATGAATTCGCGGCTGTCGAAGCCCCGCGCCGCGCAATCGGACCGGCCCTTGATGTCGAAACGCGTCGGCTTGGTGCAGAATGTTTTCGCGCCGGCCCATGTCACCCGGGCGCCATCCTTGCGCACTGCCACGCCGCGTTCGTCGACGGCTTCGCCATAGACGTAATAGGGGCGGTCGCGCAGCGCGCCCTTGATCGCCTTGCGGCACTCGCCCGGCGCAATGCGAATCCAGCCGCTCGACATGGGCGTGATTTTTTCCTTGTCGTCGGTGCTGTCATAGCCGACCGCCGACCAGATGAGATAGGCCGTCTCGTTGCACAGATCGAGACCGGCGCGGGCCTGGCGAGCTTCGGCCGTCGAGATGAGCTTGTCCAGCAGACCGTCCGTGATGGCGCCGCTTCCCGAAAGCCCGGCCTGTTTTTCGAAGGCGCGTATGGCCCGCGTCGTCCGATTGCCTTCATTGCCGTCGATATTCGAAAGCGCGATGCCATTATCCTTGAGCAGGCGTTGCGCACCGGCAACCCGTGCCTTGCGAACGGTGTAGTTTGACGGTTCGGTAAAGCTGGTCGTCCAGTCTTTCCCTTTGATCGTCTTGATGCGAATGAAGTCGGCGAAATCGTATCCGCGTCTTGCACAGGAGCGCCGGCCTTCGATCCTGAAATCGCCTTCCGTGACGCAGAAGCGCGAACCACCGCTGAAAAACTTCACCGGGCCTTCATGCGCGGCGATCGATTTGGCGTAAACGTAATAGACGTCGCGATCGATATCGCCCCGAATGGCGGCGGCGCAATTGCCCGGCCATATTCTGAGCCAGCCCTGGCTGGCGATCTCGTCGCCCTCGCCATACCCGATTGCGGCCTTCAATACATAGCTTGTCTGGTTGCAGAGGCGGTAATCGGCCTGTGCCGTCCCCGGCAGGAAGACGAAAAGACAAGCCGCCATGCCCATCAAGGCTGCCCACTGGAAAGAAGCCCTCAGGCGGAAAGAAGGAAGAAGAAATGCCGACATTTGAGTGGTTGCGCCCCTTTTTGGTCCCGAACCTTATCACCGCCTCGCGCCGGGCGAAAAGGCGAGGCTGCGGTTTGGGTTAACGGGCGCGCGGGCGGTTAGCGGTTCGAGGCCTCGATCAGCGTTCCCACGCCATGCTCGGTCAGGAGCTCGAGCAGCACTGCATGGCGCACGCGCCCGTCCAGAATGACGACGGCTTCCACGCCGCCCTCCACGCTTTCGATGCAGGTTTCGACCTTGGGAATCATGCCGCCCGAAATCGTGCCGTCCTTCATCATACTCTTGGCTTCGTCGACGGTCAGCGTCTCGACGAGTTGGCCTTCCTTGTCGAGCACGCCGCGCACATCCGTCAGCAGCAGCAGGCGCGTTGCGTTCATCGCCGCGGCGATGGCGCCCGCCGCCGTGTCGGCATTGATGTTGTAGGTGTCGCCGCCCCGCGACACACCGATGGGCGCGACCACCGGAATGATGTCGGACTTCTGGATGACGTCGAGAATTTCCGGATTGATGGATTCCGGTTCGCCGACGAATCCGAGATCGAGAATCTTCTCGATGTTCGATTCCGGATCGTGGATCTTGTGCTCCACCTTCCGCGCCTGAATGAGATTGCCGTCCTTGCCGCACAGGCCCACGGCGCGCCCGCCTGCCTGGTTGAGCTGGGCGACGATCTGCTTGTTGATCGAGCCGGCCAGCACCATTTCGACGATTTCCACCGTCGCCTTGTCGGTGATCCTGAGGCCGCCGGAAAATTCGCTCTTGATGTTGAGCCGGTCGAGCATGCGGCCGATCTGCGGGCCGCCGCCATGGACGACGATGGGGTTCACGCCCGCCTGTTTCAGCAGCACGATGTCACGGGCGAACTCGGCGCCGAGTTTCTCGTCGCCCATGGCGTGCCCGCCATATTTAACGACCACGGTGCGCTTGTCGTAGCGCTGCATGAAGGGCAGGGCTTCGGACAGGATCTGCGCGCGGTCGGGCGACCCTCCATCCTGAGTCTTGTCGGTCATGCGTCTCTTCCCCTTGCGACGTCCGGCTCAGCCGGATTGCGGTTTATATCCCAGCGCGGCTTCATCTGCCAGCGAGGCCAGTTCGGCCCTGAGTTCGGCGATCCCCGTTCCCTTTTCGCTCGATGTGGCGTGAATGACCGGGTGAGAGGCGGGATGTTTCTTGAGTTCGGTCCCGATCTCCTCGATCCGGCTCTGAAGTTCGTTCTTTTTCAGCTTGTCGATCTTGGTCAGCACGATCTGATAGGAAACGGCGACCTCGTCGAGCATGCTCATCACATCGCGGTCGCTGTCCTTGAGCCCGTGCCGGCTGTCGACCAGTACGAAGACGCGGCGAAGCTCAGGTCGGCCGCGCAGATAGTCGATGATGAGGGCGGTCCATTGCGCGACGCGCGCCTTGGTTTCGCGCGCATAGCCGTAGCCGGGCAGGTCCACCAGTATCAGGGCGGGTCCCGTGGCGGGGCCGAGCGAGAAGAAGTTCAGTTCCTTCGTCCGGCCGGGCGTATTGGACGTTCGTGCCAGCGTCTTGCGGCCCGTCAGCGCGTTGACGAGGCTCGACTTGCCGACGTTGGAGCGCCCGGCAAAGGCGATTTCCGGCAAGCCGGTATCGGGCAGGGCACGCAGCGTCGTGACGCCGAGCATGAACTCGCAAGGCTGGGCGAAGAGCCAGCGTCCGGCTTCGAGCGCATCCGCGTCCGTTCCGTCCTCCGTCTCGCCGCCTTCAGCCGTCATGGGATCAGCTCTTGCCGGAGCCGCCGAACAGGCGGTCGAAGCCCAGATTGCTGAAGATTTCGATCTTCACGCCCTGCCGCTTCATGATCACGCCCTGCTGCAGCACGGACAGGGAGTTGTTCCATGCCCAGTAGATAACGAGACCTGCCGGGAACCCTGCCAGCATCACGGTGAAGATGACGGGCATCCAGGTGAAGATCTGCTGCTGGATCGGGTCGGCGGGCGCCGGGTTCATGCGCTGCTGCATGAACATGGTCACGCCCATGATTAGCGGCCAGGCGCCGATCATCAGCATGGAGGGCGGCGTCCAGGGGATCAGGCCGAACAGGTTGAAGATCGTCGTCGGATCGGGCGCGGACAGGTCATGGATCCAGCCGAAGAAGGGCGCATGCCGCATTTCGATGGTGACGTAGAGCACCTTGTAGAGCGCGAAGAAGACCGGGATCTGGATCAGAATGGGCAGGCAGCCGGCCAGCGGGTTCACCTGCTCCTTCTTGTAGAGCTCCATGATCTCCTGCTGCTGCTTCATCTTGTCTTCGGCGTAGCGCTCCTGCAGCTCCTTCATCTTGGGCTGCAGCATCTTCATCTTGCTCATCACCACATAGGAACGGTTGGCAAGCGGGAAGAAGGCGAGTTTTACGAGCACGGTCACGATCAGGATCGCGACGCCGAAATTGCCCACGATGTTGGCGAAGAAGTGCAGCGCCTGGAACATCGGCTTGGTCAGGAACCAGAACCAGCCCCAGTCGATCATCAGGTCGAACTTGTAGACGCCCTGGTCACGATAGCCGTCGACCACGTTCACCACCTTGGCGCCCGCGAAGAGCTTGTTGGTGATGGTCTGCGTGGCCGAGGCGGGAATGGTGACGGCGTCATAGCGGAAATCGGCCTGGTAGATTTCCTTGGCCGGGTCCGGCGCCTCGCTGAAACGCGCATCGAAGCTGCGCCCCTTCTGGGGGATCAGCGCGGCGGCCCAGTATTTGTCGGTGATGCCGAGCCAGCCGTCATTCGCCTTGTAGCTCTGGGCCGGTTCGTCCTTCACGTCGCCATAATCGACTTCCAGAAGGCCTTCGCTGTCGAGGGCCCCGATCAGGCCTTCATGCAGAATGTAGATCTTGTGGCCGCTGGGCTGGCCGTTGCGCGAGATGAGGCCGTAGGGATAAAGCGTCACGGGCGCGCCCGTCTTGTTGTCCACGCTGTCCTTGACGGTGAACATGTAGTTCTCGTCGAGCGAGATCTCGCGATGGAAGACGAGGCCCTGACCATTGTCCCAGACGAGATCGACGGGCGTGGTG
The DNA here is from genome assembly GCF_011762095.1 of Parvibaculum indicum. Lineage (GTDB taxonomy): Bacteria > Pseudomonadota > Alphaproteobacteria > Parvibaculales > Parvibaculaceae > Parvibaculum > Parvibaculum indicum. The sequence goes on from NZ_JAASQO010000003.1 coordinate 248,763, forward strand.
GGTGTCAGCGTGTCATTGCCCTCGACCGTCCACAGGGTCTTCGCACCGGGGGTGGCGATGCCGGAATTCGGCGGGGCGATCCAGCCGAATTCGGAGAAATAGGGGTGTTTGGTTCCCACCGGCGAGAACAGCCGGACCTCCGGGCTGTCGTCGGCGATGGTCTCGTGATAGTTGCGCAATTTCAGGTCGTCGAAGCGCACGCCGCTCAGCGAAATCGAGCCGTCGAGCCTGTCGGAGCTGACATCGATGCGCGGCCCCTGGGCGGTAACGGTTTCCGCGCTCAGACCGGACGTGGCAGGCGTGCGCGGTGCGCTGCCGTCGATCGCGGGTGGGCGGGCATGTCCGTCGCTCTGCGAGCCGGCATCGCTTTGCTGGGTCTGCGCAGCCTGCTGGGCGGCCTTCTGGGCCTTTTCGGCTTCCATCTTCGGATTGATGAAGAAGTACTGCCATCCGACGAAAACGAGCACCGAAAGCGCGATCGCGATGATGAAATTGCGGTTGTCACCCATACGGCAGGCTTCCTACTTTTCCACGTTTTTGGCTGGGCGCTGTTTGTCCGCCTTGCCGCCTTGCGGCGATACGGAGCGGCGCGCCGAATGGACGCGGGCAAGCGCCACGCGCAAATCCTCCAGAAGGTCGGGCCAGGCACGCGTCAGCGTTCCCGTCCGGCCTATCAGGACGTAGTCGTAACCGGGTTTTCCAAGGGAAGGAAGGATTTCGGCAGCTGCCGCGCGCAATCGTCGCTTTGCCCGGTTGCGCGTCACGGCTGTGCCCACCTTCTTGGTCACTGTGTAGCCGACCCGAAGCGGGTCGGCGTCGCTGCGCTTATGCGCCTGCAGGACAAGCCCCGGCGCGGCCCATTTGCGGCCTCTCGCGACAGTCAGAAACTCGCGGCGGCGTCTGAGACGGTCCATCATGGCGTCCATGGGCGCCTTCGGAGAGGAAATCCCCTGAAATGGCGCAACGACGCTCGTCACCGCAGTCGGTTCAAGCGGAAAGCCGCTTGCGCCCCTTTGCGCGACGGGCGGCCAGCACCTTGCGGCCGCCGATCGTGGCCTTGCGCGCACGGAAACCGTGACGGCGCTTGCGGACGAGCTTGCTCGGTTGATAAGTGCGTTTCACGTTTCTTCTCCGGCATATCTGACGGAAACCCCCGAAAAAAGGGTTCCCCGGGGCCGCCGCGGCCGGTCCCGAAATCGGAGCCGGCGCTGTCGTCCCCGTCAGACGGTAGGGCCGTCATCGGGTCTTGAGATGGGCCATGAACAACAAGAGCCGCAGGCGGTTGCCGCCAAACGGCTGGTTGGCGCGGTGTATAAGCGAAACAGGGGGCGGAAGTCAACGCCGGAGCGCCCGCCCGCCCGCGTTCAAGCACTATGAACTCCTCTCACATTCAGGTGAAGGGGCCTTCGCAACGGCCGATTTCCCGCTACCTTCTGGCGATGGACAGACACGGATCGGTTCAGGCTCCGAAAGTTCCTGAAATGTTCTTTGGGCTGTCCGGCCTTCGCATTGCTCTCCCGAGACCCTCAAAAGCGAGAAATCCATGGTATCTCCGCCCGATCCGGTTCTGTCAGCGCCGGCAGAGTCAGCGCCGGCAAAGCCCCGCGCGGTCTGGCGGCGGCTCCTGCCGCTTGCCGTCCTGGTAGCGCTTGTCGCACTCGCCTTCTGGTCGGGCCTCGACGAGTATTTCTCGCTGCGCCAGGTGGCGGAGAACCGGGCGGCCCTGACAGGCTTCGTGCGCGACAATTTCCTGCTGGCGGCCCTGGCCTATACCGTCATCTATATTGTCGTGACAGCGCTCTCGCTGCCGGCGGGCGCGCTTTTGACCATTACGGGCGGCTTTCTCTTCGGCCCCGTCATAGGGGGAACGGCTACCGTCGTCGGGGCAACGATCGGGGCAACCATCATCTATCTGATCGCCAGAACCTCTCTGGGCGAGCCGCTCGCGGCCCGGGCAGGGCCGTGGCTTTCGAAGCTGCGGAAGGGCTTTCAGGAAGATGCCATGTCCTACCTGCTCTTCCTGCGCCTGGTGCCTGCCTTTCCCTTTGCCGTGGTCAATCTGGTTCCGGCCGTTCTGGGCGTTCCACTGCGCACTTACGTACTGGCCACGTTTTTCGGCATAATCCCCGGCACCTTCGCCTTTGCTTGGCTGGGGGCGGGGCTCGATTCCATCATCGAGGTCCAGCAGGAGGCCTATCGCGAATGCGTGGCCACGCAAGGGGCAGGGGCGGCATGCCGCTTTGAACTCGACCCCGGGGCCTTGCTGACCAATGAGATCGTCATCGCCTTTGCCGCGCTGGGCGTGGTGGCGTTGATCCCGCCGCTTCTCCGCCGCTGGCGGAACCGCGGCGCCGCCGAGTAGGAGCCGGAATGGAAAGAATAAAAGCCGATATTTGCGTCATAGGCGCCGGGTCCGCCGGGCTTTCCGTCGCCGCCGGCGCCGCCCAGATGGGCGCGCGCACCGTGCTGGTGGAAAAGGCGGTGAGAAACGGCGCCATGGGCGGCGATTGCCTTCATACGGGCTGCGTGCCGTCCAAGGCGCTGCTGGCGGCCGCTGGTCATGCACAGACGATGCGTTCGGGGGATGCGTTCGGCGTGGCCGCGGCGCAGCCTGCCATCGATTTCGCCCGCGTCCACGACCATGTGCAGGGGGTGATCGCTTCCATTGCGCCGATGGACTCCGTGGCGCGTTTCGAGGGCCTCGGCGTCACCGTCATCCAGGACCATGCCCGCTTTACCGGCGAGCGGCTGCTCGTGGCGGGGTACAGGGAAATACAGGCCCGGCGCTTCGTGATTGCCACGGGCTCGCGCGCCGCCATGCCGCCCATTCCCGGCCTGGCGGAAACGCCCGTCTATACCAACGAAACCATTTTCGATCTGACCGAGTGTCCGAAACACCTCATCGTCATCGGCGGCGGGCCCATCGGCATGGAAATGGCGCAGGCGCATCGCCGGCTGGGCGCCGAGGTGACGGTGATCGAAGGTGCGAGCGTGCTGGGCCGCGACGATCCGGAACTTGCCGCGATCGTCGCCGATAATTTGCGCCGGGAAGGCGTGACGCTGATCGAAGAGGCCAGGGTCTTGCGCGTCTCCGGCGGCGCGGGCTCGGTCGATGTCGCCTATTCCTGCGACGGCAGGGAGACGTCGGTCTCCGGCTCGCATCTTTTGGTTGCGACCGGCCGCACGCCGAATGTGGAGGACATGGGGCTTGAGGAGGCGGGCGTGGACTACACCCCGCGCGGAATCACCGTCGACGACAGGCTTAGGACTACCAACAAGAAGATTTTCGCCATCGGCGATGTGGCCGGCGGACCGCAATTCACCCATGTGGCTGGCTATCACGCCGGGCTCGTCATCCGGAACGCGCTTTTTCGCGTGCCCGCCCGTGTCGATCATTCGGCGATCCCCCATGTGACCTATACCGATCCCGAACTCGCCCATGTCGGTGAAACCGAGGCAGAAGCACGCAAGCATCATTCGAAAATCAGCGCCCTTCGCTGGCATCTGGCAGAGAACGACCGGGCCCAGGCCGACAGGCGAACCGAGGGGGCGATCAAGATCGTCATCGACGGCCATGCCCGCGTTCTCGGCGCGACCATTGTGGGACCCCATGCAGGTGAACTCATCCTGCCATGGGTGATGGCCATGCAGCAGGGGCTGAAGCTCTCCGCGATGGCAGGCTATGTGGTTCCCTATCCGACCTATTCGGAAATCACCAAGCGCGTGGCCGGCTCCTACTATACCTCCACCTTGTTCGGGCCCAGAACGAAGGCGCTGGTCCGCTTCCTTTCCTGGTTCGGCTGATTCCGTCCCGGCGCCGTTTGCGTATACGATAAGAACGTAGGCGCGGCGGTGCAGGTCATGATCGAGGGAACGGAATGAAGGCCAGGGCGGGAAAGGACGAAGGCGGCAAGCCCGGCGCCCTGCGTCATGTCGCCGGGCCGGTATTGCGCCCGCTGCGCGCCAGTCTCTCCTTCCGGCTTCTGGTGATGACGGTGCTTTTCGTCATGCTGGCCGAAGTGCTGATCTTCGTCCCGTCCATTGCCAATTTCCGCAAGACATGGCTCGACCAGCGCGCCTCCGCCGCGCAGATCGCCTCTCTCTCGCTGGAAGCGACCCCCGACAACATGGTGTCGCCGGAGCTGCGCGAGGAACTTCTGCGCAATGCCCAGATATTCCTCGTGGTGCTGCACCGGACCGATGCGCGCAAGCTCCTGTTGAGCGAAAGCATGCCGCCAAAGGTCGATGCCTATTACGACCTTCAAAAGGCAACGCCCTTTTCGCTGGTGGTGGATGCTTTTGGAACATTGCTGGCGAAGGACGGGCGTACCATTCGTGTGATGAGCAAGCCGAACTATGCGGCCGGCGAGTCGATCGAAATCGTTCTGGACGAGACGCCGCTGCGGATTGCCATGCTTCACTATGGTGCGAATATCTTTTGGTTGTCCCTCGTGATTTCCGTCATCACCGCCGGGCTTGTCTATCTCGCGCTGCATGTTCTAATGGTGCGGCCCATGCGCCGGATTACACATCATATGGTCTCGTTTCGTCAGAACCCGGAGGATGCACGCCGCGTTATCCTGCCCTCCGGCCGTCTGGATGAAATCGGTGTGGCCGAGCGCGAACTCGCGGCCATGCAGTCCGAAATCCGCGCGACCCTCAATCAGAAGGCGCGCCTGGCCGCGCTGGGCGGCGCGGTGAGCAAGATCAATCACGACCTGCGCAATATTCTCGCGAGCGTGCAGCTTATCTCCGACCGTCTCGGCGCGGTCGACGACCCGACGGTGCAGAAACTGGCGCCGCGTCTTTTTTCATCCATCGACCGTGCGATCCAGCTTTGCACCGAAACGCTCAAATTCGGCCGCGCCAAGGAAGAGCTGCCACAGCGACAGCGTGTCCGCCTCGCGTCCTTCGCAAACGAGATCGCAGAGGCCGCGATTCCCGAAAAGCTCGCGATCGGCTGGATCGATCGCGTCCCGGACGATCTGGAGGTCGATGCCGATCCCGACCAGCTTTTCCGCGTATTGCTGAACCTCGTGCGCAATGCGACGCAGGCGCTGGGCGAATGCGGACGCGCCGATGGTGAAATCCGGCTCGCCGCCCGGCGCTGCAAGGATCATGTGCATATCTATCTGTCGGACAACGGACCCGGCCTGCCGGAAAAGGCGAGGGAGCATCTTTTCGAGCCCTTTTCGGGCAGTGCGCGGGCGGGTGGCAGCGGTCTGGGCCTTGCCATTGCCGATGAGCTGGTGCGCGCTCATGGAGGGCATATCGACCTCGTGAAGTCGGACGCCTCCGGTACCGTCTTCCGCATCTGTATCCCCGATGGTGGCGGGTCGGATGTGGAGTGCGAGAAGGCGGAAGAGATCTGCGAGATGGAAGCCGACGGGACGGTGCGAACGTGAACGATATCGATCTGCCTGTGCCGTCCCACGACTGGGCGCTCTTTCTCGATTTCGACGGTACGCTGACCGAGCTTGCACCGCATCCTGACGCCGTGCGCATCGATCCTGACCTGCCGGGACTTCTGGAGGCGATCTTTTTGGAGCTCGACGGAGCGCTCGCCGTCGTCTCCGGCCGCACGCTTGCCGAGCTTGACCGTCATCTGGGGGTCCGCTTGCCTGCCGCGGGCGTCCATGGGCTGGAACTGCGCGAGCGCCCCGGCGCCACCGTTCACCCGCCCGCGGAGGCGCTGCTTGTTGCGCGGCTCAAGGCGCGCCTTGCCGGTTTCGTCGCCGCCGACGATCGCCTCCTGCTGGAGGAAAAGCCGGGCGCGCTGGCGCTGCATTTTCGCCAGGCGCCCGACAGGGCAGCCGATTGCGCGCGCCTGATGGCGGAGGCGACGGCCGACCTCGATGGTATCCATGTGCTGAAGGGCAAAATGGTGCTGGAGGCAAAGCCCGCGCGTGTGAACAAGGGTCATGCCATAGAAACCATGATGAAGGAGCCGCCCTTTTCGGGGCGCGTACCCGTTTTTGCGGGCGACGACACGACGGATGAAGACGGATTCCGTATCGTCAACGCGCTGGGCGGCATATCGATCAAGATCGCCGATGGCGATACGCTCGCCCGCTACCGGATGGATGATGTCCGGGGCTTCATAAACTGGTTGAAGCATGTAGCATCCGTATTGTCGCCTTAGGGCGTCGTTCTGTATCTGTGTTTCCAGGAGGATCTCTTGTCGTCGCTCGATCTCGGTGTCATCGGAAATGGCAGCTTTGGTGCATTGATCGACGAGGAGGGCCGGATCGTCTGGTGCTGTCTGCCTCGCTTCGACGGCGATCCCGTCTTTCACGATCTCCTGAACGGCAAGCAGGAAGGCGATAATGAGGGGGACAGGGGGTTTTGGGAGATCTCCCTGGTCGGCCAGAAAAGCGTCACCCGGGAATATCGCACCAACACCGCGATCCTCGTCACCACTATCTCCGACGACCATGGCAATGCGATAGAGATCACCGACTTCGCGCCGCGTTTCGCCACGCGTGGCCGCATGTTCCAGCCCATGTCGCTGGTCCGCCGTGTGCGGCCCGTCAGCGGTACGCCGCGCATCAAGGTCCGGCTCCGTCCCGGCTTCAACTACGGCAAGATCGCACCCACGGTGACGCGCGGCTCCAACCATGCGCGTTTCATGCATTCCGGTCTCGTTCTGCGCCTCACCACCAACGCGCCGATCACCTATGTGCTGGACGAAACTTCTTTCCAGCTCAAGACGCCAGTGAGCTTCATTCTCGGTCCGGACGAAACCCTTTCCGACGGCATAGAAGAAACCGCGCGGAAATTCGAAGAGGACACGGAGACCTATTGGCGCCAATGGGTGCGCCGCCTGGCGCTGCCGCTGGAATGGCAGCAGGCCGTCATCCGAGCCGCGATCACGCTGAAACTTTGTTGTTATGAGGAAACCGGCGCCATCGTCGCGGCCATGACGACGAGCATTCCGGAAGCTGCCGATAGCGGGCGCAACTGGGATTATCGTTTCTGCTGGCTGCGCGACGCTTTCTTCGTGATCCGCGCGCTGAACTCGCTCGCCGAAGTCGAAACCATGGAGAATTATCTCCGCTATCTCGGCAATGTGGTCGGTGGCGCCGAAGACGGCCACTTGCAGCCCGTCTTCGGGATCGGCCTCGAAACGGACCTGACCGAGCATATCGTGGATACGCTGCCAGGCTATCGGGGCATGGGGCCGGTACGCCGCGGCAATCAGGCCTATGAGCATCTGCAGCACGACGTCTATGGCAATGTCGTGCTTGCCGCCGCGCAGAGTTTTTTCGACGATCGTCTGCTGCGTCCGGGCAGCCTTGCGGAGTTCGAGGCCTATGAAAAGGTCGGCGAGCGGGCCTATGCGATGCACAATGTGCCTGACGCCGGCATGTGGGAACTCAGAACGCGGGCGCGCACCCATACCTCGTCGAGCCTGATGTGCTGGGCGGCCTGCGACCGGCTTGCGCGGATCGCCGCGCATATGGGGCTCGAAGACCGTGCAACCCATTGGCGCGGTCTTGCCGACGAAATCCATCGGACGATCTGCACCCGCGCCTGGAGCGAGGAAAAAGGCGCCTTCGTGGAAAGTTTCGAGGGCGAAGCACTCGACGCCGGCCTCTTGCTGATGGCCGAGGTGAATTTCATCAGCCCGGACGACAAGCGTTTTGTCGGTACGCTGGAGGCCATCGAGAAGTCGCTCCGGCGTGGTAATCATATGTTCCGATATGCCAGCGCAGACGATTTCGGTATGCCGCAAAATGCCTTCAATATCTGCACTTTCTGGTACATCGACGCGCTTGCCCGCGTGGGCCGGACGGACGAGGCCCGCGAAATTTTCGAAAGCATTTTGTCCTGCCGCAATTCGCTGGGATTGCTTTCGGAGGATACAGATCCGGCAACCGGCGAGCTGTGGGGTAATTATCCCCAGACCTATTCTTTGGTCGGCATCATCAATGCCGCCATGCGGCTGAGCCGGAAATGGGAGGAAGAGGTATGAGCCGGCTTGTCATCGTCTCCAACCGCGTCGGCCCGGTGCGCGATGCGGCGCGGGCGGGTGGCCTTGCCGTGGCGCTGGTGGATGCGCTGCGGGCCCGTGGCGGCCTCTGGTACGGATGGAGCGGCGACACCAACAATCAGAGCGCCGGCGTCAAGGTCGAACAGGCCGGAGCCTTGCAGTTGGCCACGGCCGATCTCACCGAAGACGAATATGACGATTATTACAACGGCTTCGCCAATCGCTGCCTCTGGCCGCTCTTTCACTACCGCATAGACCTCACCGCCTTCGACCGCCGCTACTATGAAGGCTATCGGCGGGTGAATGCGAAATTTGCCAGCGGCCTCTTTCCCTTGCTGCGCGAAGACGACACGATCTGGGTGCACGACTATCACTTCCTTGCCTTCGGCAACGAACTGCGCCAGATGGGGGCGGAACAGGCCATCGGCTTTTTCCTGCACATCCCGTTTCCCTCGCCCGAAGTGCTCGCCACGCTGCCGAACCATGATGCGCTGGTGCGCGGGCTCTTTGCCTATGACGTGCTGGGCTTCCAGACCTCGCGCGATCTGGAACGCTTCTGCGATTTTGTGGTGCGCGAGGCGGGAGGGCATGTCGAGGGCGACCGGGTGACCTGTTTCGGCCGGACCATCATTGCACGCGCCTTTCCCATCGGCATCGATACGGACGGTTTCGCGAAGATGGCGGCAGATTCGGAGGATGCGCGCCGTCAGTACGAAAAGGCGGTGCGGGGTCTGCGCGGCCGCGCCCAGATGATCGGCGTGGACCGTCTCGACTATACGAAGGGATTGCCCGAACGCTTCCAGGCCTTCGAGCGGTTGCTGGACGATTATCCCGATGCCCGCGGCGAACTGGTCTATCTCCAGATTGCGCCCACATCGCGCGGCGACGTGCAGGCCTATCGGGAAATGCGCCAGGAACTGGAAGGGCTTTCCGGGCATATCAACGGGCAATATGGCGAATTCGACTGGACGCCGCTGCGCTATATCAATCGCGCCTTTGCGCGCCGCTCGCTCGCGGGCCTTTACCGGGCCAGCAAGATCGGCCTGATCACGCCGCTGCGCGACGGTATGAACCTCGTCGCCAAGGAATATGTGGCCGCGCAAAACCCGGAAAATCCGGGCGTCCTCATCCTTTCGCGGTTCGCGGGTGCCATCTATCAGATGCCGGAGGCGATTGCCGTCAATCCTTACGACATCAAGGAAGTGGCCGACGCTATTCAGAATGCGCGCTATATGAGCCTCGAAGAGCGCAAGGAGAGATTCCAGGCACTGTTCGACGGCTTGCAGCGGGACGACGTCGCCTATTGGCGCGACAGCTTTCTCGCCACGCTGGAACATGAGGCGCCGATGCACAGAAATGCGGAACGGCCTTCATGAAGCGCTATCTGCTGGGAGACATAGGCGGCACCAACGCCCGCTTTGCGCTCGCCGAGGAGGGCGACGGCCAGTCGCTTGCCCTGCGGCACAAGGCGAGTTTTGCCACCGCCGACTACCGCTCCCTGGAAGATGCGCTGTCACGTTTCCTGTCCGACATCCAGGGGCCGGCGCTGGACGCAGCCGCTATTTGCGCAGCAGGGCCCCTCTTGTCGGATGGGGAGACGGCCCGTATCCGCATGACGAATTGTCCCTGGGATATTTCGAGCGACGCGATTGAGAGGGTCAGCGGCTGCGCCCATCCGCGCCTGATCAACGATTTCACCGCGCTGGCGCTCGCCGTCCCTGAACTGCCGGTTGAGGCGCTGCACGCGGTGGGCGGCGGCGTGGCGGAAGCGGGGCGGCCTGTCGCGGTGCTGGGCGCGGGCACCGGGCTCGGCGTCGCCTCGCTGGTGCATGACGGCACACGCTATATCCCCGTGCCCGGTGAGGGCGGCCATGTCGACCTTCCGGCAACGGATGAATTCGAGATCGAGATATTGCGCCGCTTCATGGCCCGCTTCGGCCGGGTTTCCGTCGAGCGCGTTCTGTCGGGGCCGGGCCTTGTTTCCCTGTATGAGGTGCTGGGCGAACTGCGCCGCCGCCCGGTCGAAGTGGGGCTGACGCCGGAAGATGTGGCGGCCCGCGCCGGAGACGGCTCATGCCCGCTCTGCGGCGAGGCGGTATCCTTTTTTTGCGGCTGGCTCGGTTCGGTCGCGGGCAATCTCGCGCTGACGCTCTGGGCGAGCGGCGGCGTCTATATCGGTGGCGGGATCGTGCCCGGCTGGGTCGGGTCGGGCAGCGGACTGTTCGACGAAGCGCAGTTCCGCCGCCGTTTCGAGGCAAAGGGCCGTTTCGCGGAGCATCTGGCCCGCTTCCCCGTCCATGTCATTCTGGCGGAGGAGCCGGCCTTCTTCGGCCTCGCCGCCGCCGCGCGGGAGGCGGCACGCTAGCGCGTGCCGCTCACCACATTGCCGTCGCGGCGCGGATCCGCGCCTCCATTGTAGGAGCCGTCCGGCATCACCAGAATGCCGTGTAGACCGCTCATCATCCGTTCGACCTTTACCTCGTGGCCGAGCTGCTCGAATTCGGGGATCTTCTGTTCGAGCGCCGTGTTCTTCTCGATTTCCAACGGGCCGTTCCGGTCCATGAAATGCGGCAGGCCGATGGCCGCGGGCACATCCATGTTCCAGTCCAGCATGGCGATGAGCGACTGGTTCACATAGTTGATGATTCTGGAACCGCCGGGCGAGCCGATGGCGGCATGGAAGCCGCCGTCCTCGTCGAAAACGATTACCGGGTCCATGGAAGAGCGCGGCCTTTTGCCCGGCGCCACGGCATTTGCCACAGGCTTGCCGTCACGTTCCGGCAGGAAGGAAAAATCGGTCAGTTGATTGTTGAGGATCATGCCGCCCGCCATCAGGTGAGACCCGAACGGTCCTTCCACCGAGGTCGTCATCGACACCACATTGCCGTCCGGGTCGACGATGCTGAAATGGCTGGTAGACGGCTGGGACATATCGGCATTGGCGCCCCGGTTATCGGCGTGCTCTTCGCCAGGATTGCCCGGCGCGGCTTTGCCCATGGAGAGGCTTGCATCGATCAGGGCCGCCCGTGCGGCGAGATATTCCGGGTCGAGCATCGCGTCCACCGGCACGTCCACAAAATCCGGGTCGCCGATATACTGGTCTCGGTCGGCATAGGCGAGCGCTTCGGCCTCGGCGATGAAATGCATCGACGTCACGGTCATCGCGCCCATGCCCTTCAGGTCGAAACTCTCGAGAATGCCGAGCGTCTGCAGCGTGGTGAGCCCGCCGGATGTGGGCGGCGGCATGGTGCAGATGCGATAGATGCGATAGGGGCGGCAAAGCGCGGCACGCTCTTTCGCCTGATAGTTTTCCAGATCGGTAAGCGACAGCGTACCGGGTCTCGCAGGTGCATTTTGCACCGCATCGACGATTGCCTGCGCCACATCTCCTTCATAGAACCCATCCGGCCCCTTCTCCGCGATTTCGCGCAGCGTTCGTGCATAGGCCGGGTTCTTGATGATCTCGCCCGCCCTGTAGGGAACCTTCTTGTCATCCGGGCCGGTCTTGTAGAAATAGTCGCCCGCCACCGGCATGTCCTTCAGCACCGGGTCCCATTCCAGCCATTCCTGCAGCTTGGGCTGAACCTCGAAACCGTTTTCGGCCAGACGGATGGCAGGTTCGAAAAGATCGCTCCAGGGCAATGCGCCGTGCTTTTGATGCGCGAGCCACAGCATCTTGACGACGCCCGGCACGCCGACCGAGCGTCCGCTCACCACGGCATCGCGGAAACCGAGCGGTTGTCCATCGTCATCGAGGAAGAGCTTCGACGTCGCGCCCGCCGGTGCCGTCTCTCGCCCGTCATAGGCCAGCACCTTGTCCGCCGCCTCGTCGAAATAGACCATGAAGGCGCCGCCGCCGAGGCCGGAACTTTCCGGCTCCACCAGCGTCAGCACCGCCTGAACGGCGATGGCCGCGTCGATGGCATTGCCGCCCTTCTTGATGATTTCCTGCGCAGCCGCCGTCGCATCGGGGTTGGCAGCGGCGATCATATAGGGGCCCGAAGAGGGCCCGGCCGCGATTTCCGGACCATGGCTGCCGAGCTGCCAGGAAATGCCGCCGATAATGAGGAGCAGCGCGGCGAAAATCACCGGGACCGTTCTCGAGTTATGCATGGGCTCGCGCCTCCCCCTGAATTTATGTGCCGGGTATTGCTATGCTCTTGCCAGTCTAGCCGCTCACGCTCGCGGCGTCTGCCAACAGGAGTTTTACATGGCCGAAGCGCGGATTACGCCGGGACCCCGCAATCTGATTACGGATGTAGCTGGGCTTTCCATCGGCAATGCGCAAGATGCGTGCGCGCGCACCGGCGTGACCGTGTTGTTGCCGGACGAGCCGGGCATCGCTGCCATGGATGTGCGCGGCGGCGGACCTGGCACGCGCGAAAGCGATGCGCTGGATCCAAGGCATTTGCTGGAAGGCCGCGTCGATGCGTTGGTACTGTCGGGTGGGTCGGTCTACGGGCTCGATGCGCCTTCAGGCGTCACGCATTGGCTGGGAAGGCAGGGGCGCGGTTTCGCCTTTCCGGGGCTTTCCGTCACAGCGCCCATCGTTCCCGGCGCAATCCTCTTCGATCTCGCCAATGGCGGCGAGAAATACTGGGCCGCACAGGGGGCGCACGGCGTCGTGCAGGAACCGCCCTATCGCGCGCTGGGCTATGAGGCCTGTGAGGCGGCGGGTGCGGATTTCGCGCTCGGCAATGCGGGGGCGGGGTTCGGCGCGCAGGCCGGGCGCTACAAGGGCGGGCTCGGCTCCGCTTCCGCCGTGACGCCGGACGGCATCACCGTCGGTGCGCTCGTCGCGGTGAATGCGGTCGGCTCGCCCGTCATCCCCGGCACGGACTGTTTCTGGGCCGCGCCCTTCGAGCTCGATGGCGAATTCGGCGGCAGGCGCTGGGACGGGCAGGCTTCCCCCGCAGCCTGCGACCCGCTGGAAGGCTCCAAACTTGCAGCCGGGCCCCGCGAAAACACCACCATCGCCATCGTTGCGACCGATGCGACGCTCGATGCGACGGCGATGCACCGCATCGCCGTAATGGCGCATGACGGCTTCGCCCGCGCGCTCCGCCCTGTTCATGCGCCGGTGGACGGCGATGCCGTTTTCGCGCTTTCGACGGGCCGGAAACCGCTGGAGGCGGAGGCGCGGACGCTCGACATCACCCGGCTGGGCGCCATCGCGGCCGATTGCACGGCCCGCGCCATCGCCAGAGGCGTTTTCGAGGCGGAAACGCTGGGGGCTATCCTCTCATGGGCTGACCGCCACGGGGGGCGGTAGGCGGGAGGAGGGCCCAGGGCAGGTCCCCGGCGATGGGCACTTGCGTTCGGGCGCATGACGCTTTATGAGTACGCGCCTCGCCCGACGGTGCCCGCGCTTTTCAGCCGTTTTTGCCCGTCAGGTCAGGTTGCGCCGGTAGCTCAGCTGGATAGAGCACCAGACTACGAATCTGGGGGTCGGGAGTTCGAATCTTCCCCGGCGCGCCATCCCTTCATCGCCATGCAAACAACGCCTCCAGTGCGTCAGGGACATTTGTTCTGCCGAGCGGCATTAAATGCCGGTTTGGTGAGCCGACGACAGCGTCTCCCGCAGCGATGCCTGGAAGCGTTCGACCGAATAATCCTCCGAGATGCGTCGCAACGCATTGCGCCGGACCCGGTTCCAGAGGGCTTCATCCTTATAAAGCCGGTAGACGGCGTCGGCGAAGGCCTGTGGCGTGTCGGCGACCAGAATCTCCTCTTCGTCACGCCAGCCAAGTTGCGAGGCAAGCACGGAGGTGGCGACGACCGGAACGCCGCTGGCGGCGGCATGATGAACCTTGAGGGGGATCCCGGCGGCGAAACGTGTCGGCGCGACGAAGACCCGGGCCTGGTTGAACAGAGAATAAAGGTCGTCGACCGGGCCGAGAAGCTCTATGCCGTCGGTCTCGAGTGCCCGAATACTCGCGGCGCCGCTATGCCCCGCAACCTTGAGCGAAGCATCGCTTTCCGGTGAAAGCGCCAGAAGCGGCATCACGTTTTCGGCGTACCACGTCAGGCTGTCGACATTGGGCGAATCTTCCTCCTCAAGGCGGCCCAGGAAGACAATGTCCTTGCGCAGGGCAAACGCCGCGGGCGTCGGGCCGGTGTCGAGCGCGTAGCCGATGACATGAGTTGGTTTTCCGGTCGCGTGCCGGAAAACCTCTGCCTCCTTTTCCGTCACCGCGGTTATCTGGTCGGCTGTTTCGGCCAGGGCCAATTCCCGGGATTTGTCATGTTTGGCCTTGGCGGCCAGTGCCTTGTCGCCGAGTATCTCGGCCTTTATCGCGGTACGCGAGGAGAAGAGCGCCTCGGCGTCGTATGTGACTTTCGTTCCCTCAAACAGGTCGGGGCGCTGCCGGTAGACCTCCGACAGCGCCTCCATGTTGTGGGGGCGGCTGATAAAGATATGCTGATAATAGCCTTTCCGCTCCTCGAGGAATTGCTCGAGGCCGGCTGGGCCCCAACCCATTGCGACCTCGACGCCTTCGGGCACGCCGGACCGGGCAACCCTCCAGTCTTCGTATGGAACTATGGAGGGAAAGAATGTCACGAAGTATCCCTCTTCAACCATAAGGCGCAAAATGCTGTTGGATCGGGGAAGGCCTGCGCCGAGCGACACAATCGGAATGCGGTCTTCGATATAGAGGATCCGTTCGCAGTCGCCGCGCATCCTCGCCAGAAGGGGGGTGGTTGCAAGAGGAGACAAATGATTGCGCAGTTGGCTTGAATGTTTCCTCAGAAACTTTTGCCGATTGATCTTCTGAAGTTCGATCGCTCGCTCGGTGTTTTCGGATGACCCGAACTCGAAATGGTCGATCACCGCGCGCGGTTCGAAAATGACTTTCATTCCGGCGTGACGGATGCGCATGCATAGGTCCGTTTCCTCATAATACGCTGGAGCGAAATCCGGATCGAAGCCGCCAAGCCGCTGGAAAACACCTTCCCGGATCAAAAGAAACGCGCCGGAGCAGTAGTCGACTTCACGGCGGAAATTATAGGCGCCGTCTGACGGGTCGTCGCCACGGCCATATCCAAGGCAGTCGCCGTCGGCCCAGATAATGCTGCCGGCCTCCTGCAACGTGCCGTCGGGCAATATGATCGGGCCGCCCACGGCGCCGACATCGCCATCTGCCTCCATGGCCTCGACCGCCGCGGCGATCGAACCGGGCCTTACGACGGCATCGTTGTTGAGCAACAGCACATGGCCGCTTCTTACCGCTTCAAGGCCGCGATTAACGGCTTTCAGAAATCCGATATTCTTGTCATGTGAAATCAGCCGCACATTGTCGATGCGCTCCAGGAGTTCGGACGTGCGATCTGTCGAGGCATTGTCGATCAGAATGACTTCGAACGGGAGATCGGTTTCGGCCTCGAGAGAACGTAGGCAGCGCAAGGTAAGCCCGGCCTGATTCCACAGAACCAGAATGATCGAAACGCGCGGTTCGTCCGCATGGGAAAAGCGGATACGGGCATTCGAGGCGAGAAACACGGCAAGGTCTCGGTCGACATCCGCACGAACCTCGGCTTTCAGCGCATCCATTGATCTAACGGATGCCTCGGAACCTGTAACGTCGTCGGCGCCCCTGAATGGCGTTGCGAGCGCGTCGAGACGTCGATCCAGTTGCGAGCGTTTCGGGTTGACTTTGGCCGCCGATTCTCCGAAACGACGTTTCGTCCTGCCCGGCAGCGGCCAACCGTCTTTCGACAAGGTTCGCAGCAGACGATACTTCAGAAGCTGACGGAGCGCGGAGAGGGGGCGTTTGCGGGTCATGCGCAAACTCTGTTCGAACTCGCGCGCAAGCTCGAATGCTTCGCCGGCGCGCGCTTCGCTGGCACTCAACCGGAACCGCAGATGCATTCTCTCGTCACGGAGATAGCCGATCTCCCGGTTCAGTTTTCCGATTTCCGTGTCCTGCAAACTCCGAAGGCCTTTCCCGAGCGCGATCTGGGAACGCAAGCGCGTCGTTTCGGCGCGAAGGGCGCTGAGCTCGCTTCCTCTCTCTGCGGAAAGGTCGCATTGAGCCTTTTCCTCTCGAGCCGACATCCTCTCCAGAAAAGGCTGCGCGTCGTCCAGCCCTGTCATCGCCGTCGGATCGGACGGATTGAAACGCAGCCGCATCAGCAAGTCCGCGACGTCGTCGATCCGGGCCGCCGTTTCCTCGTCCACGCCCTCGAACGGCGTATCCCCGAGATGGTGCTGAAGGCGCGGCGACAGAAATTCCTCGATCTTGTCGGCATATGTGTCGTTTCCATCGGCTGGCGGGAGAGAGAACGCGGTACGCATCCGCTGGACCTGCGGACGCCAATCCCGGATCAAATCCTCGTATGAGAAAAAGGCGCGGCGATGACCCCGGGTCGCGACCTCCGCATCCAGGTGATGGCGCATCCAGAGCAGGCCGGCTTGTTCGGGCGGGGTTTTGTTGCGCGCGGCAAGGGAGGCCGCCACGGCACGCGGATCCCTTAGCGAGTGGAGAAACGCCGCTTCGTATCCAAGGCGGTCCAGTGCCTCCACATAGAGCGGAACGAATCGCGAAATACGAGGATCCTTGAGCACGATCGTTTCGGCATCGCCATATTCCGACTGGATCGCCGCGGCGATCAGCTTCACCAGATCGGGGCCATACTCGGCCAGGCGGTCTTCCGCGTTGAATGCACGCCAGTCGTCCCAGGCGCTGCCGCATGCTGCAAGAAGTACGTCATTGAGTCCGACAATAATTTCGGATTCCCAGAACCCGCGTTCATTGTCGTCCTGGGGCGGCATCAAGGTTTTTGGGGCCGCGGCACCGGACAAATTCAGGAGCCGTGAAAACGCACTCGTGCCCGAACGATGCGTACCAAGAACGAGAATGCAGGTTTTGCTCATCTTCCGACTCATTATCCACGTCATATAGATAAGGCGACATGCCAGGTCGGGATAGTGATTTGGCCGTTGTCGGAGGTCGAGACCTGTTATTTTTGAATGAATTTCGCAATCTTTGTCGCATGCGGCATGCATCAACCCGTCCAGAGCGGATGCGTCTCCCTGCTGTCAATCTTTCGGGAAGCCTCTCATGAGGATCCGAATGGCACCGATCGACAGACGGGGCCGTTCATTTACCTCTCCACGAACAACGCCTCGCAGCCCGTGCCGGCCAGGATCGTATCCACTGCCTCGCGGTCGGCGGCGCTCAGCGCCGCATGTTTTTCCCTGAGCCATGCAAGGCATTTTCCCTGATAGGGGAAAGGCTGCTGGACCCATTCGCGGCCGTCGACTTCCGTGCGGACTTCGTCGTCGTCATTCATCAGCGCTTTGGCATTGGCGAGCATGACGGGGGCATAGACGCGGCCGACCTCATTGAGGAGGCTTTTGATTGTTTCGGGGATTGCACCTCGGTCGATCCAGTCTTCTTCCTTCGGGTCGACGCCGGATGAATCTTCCACGATATCGACCCAGGCGAAGACTCGCGGCGCGCGCCTGAGCGTTTCGTCCATCGGCGTCGGGTCGAAATGGGTAAGCTGGGTCAGCTGTCCGTAAAAGCCGAAATCGGACGCGCCGGGCCGTCTGCCCATCAGGTAAGGCGCGGTTTCAAGATGCGCTTTCAGCGCGTCGAGAATGCGCAGATAGCTCGCCTCGATCACCGGGGCGGTCACATCGTTGGAACCGACGACATAAAGCCGCTTGATCTGCCGGTCGGCGAAAACCCCGCCCATCTTTAGCGCTTCTTCTTCCGTTTGGGTGACGTTCCGCCAGCGGGGCAGGATCGCCGCCGCGCGGTCGATATCCGGCTTGTAGTGCCAGCGATAGTGGAACATCGCCTTGGTAAGCCATTCATCGGCGAAATCTTCCAGCAGATAGTCGAGAAACTCGATCACGGGATCGGCCGGCACGATCTTGCGGTCGGAAAACGCCGCCTCGAAGCGGCGGATGAGCGGCGTGGAATCCACCACGGCCTCCATCTCGCCCTTGTCATTCGGCAGATAGAATGTCGGCAGCAATTGTACTTTCGGCTTGGGCAGGCCGAGCGCCGCGGGCGCATCGCCGATCAGGAAACGATAGGGGATCAGCCGGTAACGCAGCACCGCCAGCATCTTCCGCGTATAGGGCGAGCCGGGCGCGCCGCTAAGCAGAACGGGTCTTGCCGTCATTGTCGTCTTCCTCCCCGTTTCTTCTTCTGGCACGAAGCGTGTCACCAAGCGCGACACGGCGTCAAGCTTTGCCGGAAGCCGGCTTGAGAAAATAGCACCATAAGTGCCAATATAATGAAAATGCCGGGGGAGGACGGGATGGAGACGTTTTGGGGGCAGGGATTCTGGGTATGGCTCGTAGCGCTGGCGCTTTATGCGCTCTTCCTCGCCTGGTATCGGAACTGGCGTGGGAAGCTGACGCCGCCTGAGGTCGAGCGCTACATCTCGGAGGCGGTTAAGGCCCAGGACGGCAACCTCGATGATTTCTCCGCTATCCGACAATTTCTCGAAGAAGATGACGGACGCGAATTCGTCATGGCCAATCTGGTCAAGGTGGCGTCCGGCAAGGTGCCGGACCCTGTAACCGGTGAGCCGGCGCCGGGCCCTGCGCTGCTTCGTCGTTACACTGGGCCGTTCATGCGTGCGCTTTTTGTCCGGGGCGGTCATCCGGCGCTCGTCGCACGCAAGGTGGGCGGTTATGTCGATGCATGGAACGTGGCGCCCGATCCCGGCTGGACGATGGCAGGCTTCATGCGCTACCGCAGCCGCCGCGACATGATGGAACTGGTGATCGATCCGCGTTTCCGCGATATGCATGCCTTCAAGATCGCGGCGCTCCCGGAAACCTTTTCCTTTCCGGCGCAACCGGTGATCCGGATCTACCTCGCACCGTTCGTCTGGGTGCCGATGTGGCTTGCGTTATGCGCCGCGCTGGCACAGCTTGCTATCCTGCTGGTCTGAGAGAGGGAGGACATCATGATCGTGGAGCTGGACGTGAAGCGTGCCGCTATCGACGAATGCCGTGTGATCGCACGGCAGGAGCGGGCGCTGGAAGAGGGCGAGATCGAAGTCGCTGTGCGCAAATTCGCACTGACCGCCAACAACATCACCTATGCGCTCACCGGCGACATGATCGGCTACTGGAAGTTTTTTCCCACGGAAGGCGAATGGGGCATCGTGCCCGTCTGGGGCTTCGGCGAGGTCGTGGCGTCACGCTGCGACGGCGTGCCGGAAGGAACCGAGATCTGGGGCTTCCTGCCCATGGCCTCAAGCGTGGTGATGCGCCCGGGGCAGGTCGCCGGGCATGGCTTCACGGATGAGGCGCCGCACCGCAAGGACCTGCCGCCGGTCTATAACCGCTACACCGTCACCAATGACGATCCCGCGGCGCTGAAGGCGCTGGCGGATGCGCGCTGCGTGTTCTTCCCGCTCTTCACCACTTCCTATCTCATCTACGACTATCTGATGGACAATGACTGGTTCGGCGCGAAGCAGGTCGTCATCGGTTCCGCCTCGTCGAAGACCGGCGCGGGCCTTGCCAATATGCTGGCGACGCATGCCAAAGGCAGCATTCGCGTAACCGGCCTCACATCGCCGCGCAACAGGGCCTTTGTGGAAAGTCTCGGCACCTATGACGAGGTCCGCCTCTATGACGACATCGCCGGGCTCGATGCCTCCGTGCCGAGCATTTATGTGGACATGTCGGGCGACGGAAAGGTTCTCGCCGCGCTGCATCGTCATTTCGGGGACAATATCAAGGCGAGCTGCGGCGTCGGGGCGACCCATTGGCAGGCCCCGCGCGATGCCGGCGAGCTGCCCGGCGCAAAGCCCGAATTCTTCTTCGCGCCCGCCCAGATCCAGAAGCGCGACAATGAATGGGGGCCGGGCGCGGCGATGCGTCGCGCGCAGGATGAGTGCGCGCGCATGGCCGGGGAGATGGAGCCGCATCTGAAAATCGAGCATGGCACAGGCGCGGAAGCGGTGAAGGCGGCTTATCTGTCCATGGCGCGCGGCGAAACGGCGCCGGACCGGGGCATCATGTTGTCCTTCGGCTGAGCCGCGTCAGGGGCGCGGCACGAGGGCTCCGGCCATATGCTTCATCGCCGCCCGCGCCGCCTTGGGCGAGAGGCTCTGGTCGTGGCGCAGCCTCTGCCACATCTCCATGCTGAGCGCGGCATCCAGCGCCTCGAAGGTCCGGCTGCCCGGCGCCATCTTCTTCGGCAGGACGTCGGCGAGCATCTGCCGCGTCATCCGGGCGAGCTGGGCATGGTCTTCCTGCAGGAAAGGCGAAAGATGGCGTTGCGTGTCGGCGGCCGTCTTGAAGGGCAGGATTTCCTCGAAAATCTTGGCGCGGCGCTCGATCATTGCGTCCAGCCTGTCACGCCAGCTCCGGCCCTCCAGCGGCGCGCGGAAGACCGGTTCGATCCGCCCCATCATCACCTGGTGGATTTCCCGATACACCGTTTCCATGTCGGAAAAGAGCCGGAAGACCGTGCGCCGTCCGACGCCGGCCTTGACCGCCACGGCCTCGGCGCTGGGCGAGACTTCGCCCGCCCTCGTCAAATCCATCATGGCTTCGATGATACGCTGTCGGGATGTGTCGGCCCGTCGCCGGCGGCCATCGGGGTTTTCCGGCGGGCTTTCGGCGGCGGTTGCGCCGGGGCGGGAACGGGAAGCGGATATCTGGCTGGTCATGACGGTCACAGACTAGCGTCTTATGCCCGCTTACTATAGGGCGATGCCGCCTGGCCGGCCGATGGCGATGGATCGATTTTGTCGGCATTGCAAATGACTATCAATATACGGTATAGCAAGCCGGAAGCGGGCAAGCGGCCCGGGTGCGGCCTTACGCACGGATTGGCCGGTTTGAATTAAAGGCTATTGTGACGGCACCATGAGCCGGCGCCGGCAATCCGCAGCCGGCCCCGCAAGATGTGTCGGAGTTGATTGAAAGGAAGGTCGATGGAACCCCAGACTGATGCCGCCGCGACGGGAAGCGCCGCGCCGCAGGCCGGGACGGCCGTCACGGGCGATATGCCATCGGCGGCGGTCACCGCCACGACCGAACAGGCAACCGGTCCCGCCGCCGAAATGAGCGCATTGGTAGGCGCGGGCGGCCCGGTGCTGATGATCATCATCGTCATGTCGGTCGTCGCCACGGCCTTCATCCTCGCCAAGATGTGGCAGTTCCGCCGTGTAAGCGAGGGCGGGGCCCGCAAGACCAAGCGTATTCTGGGCGATGCCGCCAATCGCAAGGACGCCGCCGACCGACTTTCTCGTATGAAGGACCCGGTGGCGCGCGTCGCGGCCGTCGCCCTTTCCGGCGTTCCGCAGGAACGCGCCTGGCGCGAGGCGGAAGAGACGATCGAGCCTTACCGCTCCCATATGCGTCTGCTGGAAGTGATCGCCGCGCTGGCCCCTCTGCTGGGCCTGCTCGGCACGGTGCTCGGCATGATCGATGCGTTCCAGGCGCTGGGCGCCGCTCAGGGGCGCGCCGATCCGCACATCCTGTCGAACGGTATCTGGGAAGCGCTGCTGACCACGGCCGCGGGCCTTGCCCTCGCCATTCCGGCGACCGCTTTCGTCAACTGGTTCGATCGTCGCATCGAGCGCATGACCTTCCATATGGAAACCGTGCTCTCGCGTCTTTTCGACAACGGGTCCGCCATGCATCTGCTGGAAGGAGACGAGCATGAGTCTCGCAGCCTCGCGACGCCTCGCGCGGCCGAGTAACAGCAGCCACGCGCGGATCAGCCTGACACCGCTGATCGACGTCATCTTCATTCTCCTGATCTTCTTCATGCTGGCTTCGCGTCTGTCGGCCTGGCACGACATCGACATTGCCATCGCGAGCGATAGCGGCACCCCGCAACAGGTGACGGGCGATCTGCATCGCGTGAGCCTGCTTGGCGATGGCGGCATGCTGCTGGATGGCGAAGCGCTGAACGCGGATATGCTGGCCGCCCGGCTCGCATCGCTGCCGAAAGACGCTCGCCTCATCGTGGACCCCGCGGCAGGCGTGCGGCTCGAAAGGGCGATCGGCGTACTCGACATGGCGGGCAAGGCGGGTATTGCCGCCTCTCTGGTGGCGGATGAGGGCAAGTCATGAAGCTCACGCGCCGCAGACGGCTGGCGGAGACGGAATCCGTCGTGCCGCTCATCAATATCGTCTTCCTGCTCCTCATCTTCTTCATGGTGGCGGGTGAGCTTGCCGCGCCGACGCCCTTCCCGCTGGACCCGCCGAAATCCTCCAGCGACCTGGCTTCGGAAAAGCGGGAGGCGGAGCTTTTCGTGAGCGAGGACGGCAAGCTCTCGTTCAACGGGGCGGATGTGACGGAAGAGACGCTTGCCGATGCGTTGGGGGCAATACCGCCCGAGCAGGTCCGCGTGGCGGCCGACGGCAAGGCGGAAGCCCGGCTGATCGGACGGTTGCTCGCCGGGCTTAGGGAAGCGGGTGTGAAGCGCGCATTTCTCGTGACGGTGAAGAATTAGGGCCGGACATGACGCTGACGCGCAATGAAATCGTGGCTTTTGTCGTCGCGGCTGTTTTCCTGCACTTTGCCGGATTTTACTGGGCGTTCTGGGGACGTCCTCCGTCGCCCGGCGCGGTGGCGACGGGCAGTGGCGGCCTCATGATCGAACTGGCCGGCCAGACCGGCACGGGCGGCGCGCAGCTTGGCGAGCAGCTCGAACCGGAACCCGAGCCGGAACCGGTGGAAGAGGTCGCGCCAGAGCCCGAGCCCGAACCGGTCGTAAAACCCACCCCGAAGCCGGAACCGGTCCCGAAAGCAAAACCCAAGCCCAAGCCGAAACCCGAGCCCAAACCGAAGCCCAAGCCCAAGCCCAAGCCGCAAAAACCGGTGGAAAAGAAGGAGGCCCCCAAGAAGGCGGCGGCGCCTGACCGTCGTTCCGGCACCGCCGACGCGGTGAAGGCTGACAAGGTCGGCAAACCGGGCATTGCAACGCAGGGTAAGGCCGGGGCCGGGCAGCATGCGGGCGGAGGTGCGCCCGGCGCGCGGGCCGACTATCGTTCGCTCATTATCGCGCGGCTGGCCCGCGAGAAGCGCTATCCGATGCGGGCAAGGATGCGCGGTATCGAGGGAACGGCGCTGCTCCGCCTGGTGATCTCGCCGGAGGGTACCGTGCTCTCCTCGGAGCTGGAAAAGTCCACCGGCAGCAGCCTGCTCGACAAGGAGATCGATCGGATGGTGGAGCGTGCGACCCCTCTGCCGCCCTTTCCGCAAAACATGGCGCCCAAGCCGCTCACCTTGCGCATTCCGGTCGAGTTCGAACTCCACTAGGGCACGCATCTCGCCATATTTCCCTTGCGTCAACTGTGGCTGACACGGTGCCGTTTCAATTTGCCGGTGAAATCCTCGGTCCGCGATGCTAGGAAAACGCTCATAAGAAAACCGGCCGAAGCCGGCACGAAAAGGGCAGGCGAGGAATGAAACTCTATCACTGCAAGGGCGCGCGCTCGCTGCGCCCGCTCTGGACGCTGGAGGAAATGGGTCTCGACTACGAACTCGAGACCATGCCCTTCCCGCCACGCTTTCTGCGCGAGGGCTATACCGACATCAATCCGGTCGGCACCGTGCCCTATTTCGTGGATGGCGAAACGGAGATGACGGAATCGGCGGGCATTGCCCAGTATCTGGTGGATGTCTACGGGCCGACCGATCTCGCGCTGACACCGGGCGACAGGGAATATGGCGCCTGGCTCAACTGGATCCATCGCAGCGACGCCACGCTGACGTTCCCGCAGACCATCGTGCTCCGCTACACGCAGCTCGAGCCGGAAGAGCGGCGCCTGAAACAGGCGGCGGACGACTACACGCAATGGTTCTTCGCGCGCCTACGCACCGTCGAGGCCGCGCTGGACGGTCACGACTATCTTTGCGCGGATCGTTTCACCGTCGCGGATATATGCGTCGGCTTTTCGCTCTACCTAGCAGACACGCTTGGTTTCAAGGGCGGCTTCAAGCCCAACACGGCAGCCTATTACGAGCGGCTCTGCGCGCGGCCCGCTTTCCAGCGTTCGATCGAATTGTAGGGAACGAGAAAATGTCCGATGTGAGTCAGAAGGAACTGGACGAGTTCCGCGCCGGCGCGCGGGCCTGGTTTGCCGAAAACGTGCCGTCCGAGCCGGATTTCATGCTGCCGCTGACCTTCATGGAAGTCGGTACGCAGGAACAGTTCGACTTCCTGCGCGACTGGCAGCGCAAATGCTACGAGGCGGGCTATCTCGGCGCCGCCTGGCCGAAGGAATATGGCGGCGGCGGACTGGCACAGGCCTTTCAGGATGTGGCGACGCAGGAAATGCACCGCGCGGGCGGCCCCATCATGCTCAATGCCATCGGTATCAACTGGGCCGGGCCGCTCATTCTCGACATGGGATCGGAGGAACAGCGCAAGGCCTATATCAAGGGCATTCTGAGCGCGGAGGACATCTGGTGTCAGGGCTTCTCCGAGCCCGACCACGGCTCCGACCTCGGCAATGCGCAGACCCGCGCCGTCCGCGATGGCGACGACTATGTCATCAACGGCTCGAAGATCTGGACGACGCAGGGCAACTACGCGAAATACATGATCCTGCTCGCCCGCACCGATCCCGATGCGCCGCGCAAATATGACGGCCTGAGCTTCTTCCTCGCGCCGATGACGGTGCCCGGCGTCGAAACCGTGCCGATCAAGAAGCTCACCGGCGAATACGGCTTCACGCAGACCTTCTTCACCGATGCCCGTATCCCGGCAACCTCGCTCATTGGCGGCGAGGGTAAGGGCTGGGCGGTCGCCATGCGCACGCTCGAATATGAACGCGGCGCGCGCGGCGGTCAGGCGGGCGGCTATGTCACCGTCTATCCGGATGTCGGCGAGGTGGTGGAGCTGGCCAAGCGCGCCTTGCGCAACGGCCATCCGGCCTGCGAGGACCCGATCATCCGCGACAAGCTCGTGAAGCTGCTGGCGACCTATCGCGGACTTCAGCTCAACGGCAAGCGCTCGCGCATCGCGCCGCTGGTGCAGGACAAGCCGATGTCCCTGCCGCTTTCCTCCAAGCTGATCGCGACGGAGTTCTATCGCGAGATCAATCAGCTTGCGATGGCCATGCAGGGGCCGCGCGGCGCCTATTATGTCGGCGAGCCGGAAGCCTATGACGAAGGCATCTGGCAGCGCTCCTATCTCAATGCCTTCTCCGGCACGATCGGTGGCGGCACCAGCCAGATCCAGCACAACATTATCGGCGAGCATGTGCTCGGCCTGCCGAAAAGCTGAGGGCGAGGAAACGACAATGGAACGAAACGTCACGCTCACATTCAGTGAAGAACAGGCCGAACTTCTGGAGGTCGCGCAGAATTTCTGCCGCGACAAGTCGCCCGTCCCGACCGTCCGCAAGCTGATCGAGGATGATCTGGGTTATGACCCCGCTGTCTGGGAAGAAATGGTCGCGCTGGGCTGGCTCGGCATCGCCGTGCCGGAAGAGTTCGGCGGCGTCGGCCTTTCCATGGCCGAAGTCGTGCCGGTGGTGGAGCAGATGAGCCGCCGCCTGATGGGTGGGCCTTTCGTGCCGGCGACGCTCGCCGCGCAGGCGCTCATCGCGGGCGGTACGGAAAAGCAGAAATCGGCGATCCTGCCGGAAATCTGTGCGGGCAAGGTGGCAACGCTGGCGCTCACCGAGCCGCATGCCGACTGGAACCTCACCCACATTGAGGCGAAGGCGGTCGAAGAGGGCGGCAAGCTGAAGCTCTCCGGCACGAAGATTTTCGTGGTCGATGCGGCAAGCGCGGAATGGATCGTCGCATCGGTGTCGAAGGACGGGGCACCCGCCCTCGTCATCATCGAGAAGTCGACCCTGCCTGAGGGCGCGCTGCGCCGCGAGGTGGTGGCCGATGAAACGCGCCGGTCCTTCCGGCTGGAACTCGACGGTGTGACCGTGCCCGCCGACGCGCTGCTCGATGTATCGCGCGCGAAGGAAACGCTCGATCATATCGACCTCGCAGCCTCGCTCCTCCTGTCGGCGGAAGCCTGCGGCGCGGCGGCGAGCTGTGTCGATTACACGGTCGAGTATCTCCAGACGCGCAAGCAGTTCGGCAAGCTGATCGGCTCCTACCAGTCGCTGAAACATCCGACGGTCGATGCGCTGGTCGCCTATGAGATGGCCCGCTCGCACCTTTACAATGCGGCCTGCACGTTCGGCCAGCAGGGCGAGGGCGAGATCGCGGTGCGCATGGCGAAGTCGGAAGCCTCCGACGCGCTTTCATTCGCCGCCGACCGCGCCATCCAGTTCCATGGCGGTTTCGGTTTTACCTATGAATGCGATGCGCAGCTTTATCGCCGCCGCAGCATGTGGTGCGAATATCTGCATGGCGACGGGCCCTATCAAAGGGCGAAGCTCGCCGATCTGCTGTTCTGAGGAAAAACGGCGCTCTGGATCGCAAAGGTCTCAGGCGCCGTTTCTTTCCGTCAGGCAACCGTTCATGAACGTGTCGAGTACGACATTGGTGTAGTGGCGTCGCAGATCGTCGCTGATCTCGTCCACGCCATAGACATATTTCAGGTTCGCTTGGTTGACGAAAATCTGCTCGCAGGCGCCCAGGGCCGCGAAATAGAACAGCATCGGATCTTCCACACGCATCAACCCGGCGGCCTGCGCCTCCCGGATGAGTCCGGTCGCGGCGCGGGCAAGGGGTGCGGCAAAGAATTCCGCAATTTCCTTGGACGCTTCCGTCGAGGCATCGCGCATCAGCGAATGCAGTAGCCGGTTCAGATAGGGATAGCGGAAGAAGGTCCAGATGACGCCGGCCAGATGCCGCTGGAATTTTTCCACGGGATCGATGTCGAGGGCGAGCAGCCTGTCGAGTTGTGCGAGCGCCTCTGTCGCGTTGCGCTTGGCAAGCGCCAGCAATAGCCCTTCCTTGCCCCCGAAATAATAGCTGACCAGCGCCACATTCACTTCCGCGCGCGCCGCTATTTCGGCGAGAGGAACGTCGATGGTCTCACGTTCGGTCATCAGGGCGCTGGCCGCGTCCAGAAGCTGGTCGCGCGCCGCGGGCCGGGCCGGAGCCGCCTTGATTTTCGCTTTCGCCTGCGGCTCCACCATCCCTCCTTGCGTTTCCGTTTTTTTGGATTTAAATACGCATTTAAGAAATTAAATACGCCTTTAAGAGGGCCCGCGCAAGACGGGTGATGAGGTTTAGGGAGGACGGGGATGAAGGTTACCGCAGCGGTGGTGCGCTCGGCTGAAAATGATTTCTCTATCGAAGAAACCGATCTCGACGAACCGCGCGCCGATGGGGGCTGGTGCGCTAAGGTCGTGCACACCATGGACCGGCGGTAAAACCGAAATCCGGAAAAACGAAACGAAAAAACGAAACAGGGAGAAACGTGAATGTCTGACGCATATATCATCGACGCATGCCGCACGCCGCGCGGCATCGGCAAGGTGGGCAAGGGCTCGCTCGCACATCTTCATCCGCAGCATCTGGCCCGCACCGTGCTGGCGGCCATCGCCGAGCGCAACGATCTGAACACCGCCGACGTCGAAGACGTGATCTGGGGTACTTCGTCCCAGCGCGGCGCGCAGGGCGGCGATATGGGCCGCATGGCCGCGCTTGATGCGGGCTATGACATCACGGCGTCGGGCGTCACGCTCGACCGTTTCTGCGGATCGGGCATCACCACGGTGAACCTCGCCGCCGCGCAGGTCATGTCCGGCATGGAAGATCTCGTCATTGCGGGCGGTACCGAGATGATGAGCTACACGGCCGCCACCGCCGATCCCAAGACCCCGCCCATGATGGATGCGGGCAATCTGCACCTGCGCAAGCTGCACCCGCAGTCCCAGCAGGGCGTTTGCGCCGATGCGATCGCGACGCTGGAAGGCATCGACCGCCAGGCGGTGGACGAACTCGCGCTCACCTCGCAGCAGCGCGCCGCCAAGGCCATCGAGGAAGGCCGTTTCGATAAGTCGCTGGTCACCGTCTACAATGACGACGGTTCGGTCGCCCTCGACCATGAGGAATTCCCGCGCCCCCAGACGACCATGGAAGGCCTCGCTGGCCTGAAGCCGTCCTTCACCGCCTGGACCGGTATTCCGGTGGACGAGCAGGGCACCACTTACGGCTCGCTCATCCAGCAGGTCTATCCGCAGATCAAGGAGTTCAACCACATCCACCATGCCGGTAACTCCTCCGGCGTCGTGGACGGTGCGGCCGCGATCCTCGTCGCCTCGAAGAACTACGCGGACAAGAACGGCCTGAAGCCGCGCGCCCGCATCGTCGCGACCGCCAATATGGGCGATTGCCCGACGCTGATGCTGAACGCTCCGGTGCCCGCCGCGAAGAAGGTGCTGGAGAAGGCCGGTCTCACCACGGACGATATCGACCTTTGGGAGATCAACGAGGCCTTTGCCGTGGTAGCAGAGAAATTCATCCGCGATCTCAAGCTCGACCGCGAAAAGGTGAATGTGAATGGCGGCGCCTGCGCCCTCGGCCATCCGATCGGCGCGACCGGCTCCATTCTCATCGGCACGGTGCTCGACGAGCTCGAGCGCCGCGATCTGAAGCGCGGCCTGGTGACCATGTGCGCCGCCGGCGGCATGGCCCCGGCCATCATCATCGAACGCGTGTAACACGCCGGAAGCCGGCGGGCGGGAATTCGCCCGTCCGCCGGTCCGGTGCAAACGTCGAATAAGTAATCGAAAGGCTTGACCCGATATGACCTACTCGATCACGGAACTCGCCAACGAATTCGAAATCACCCCCCGCGCTCTGCGGTTCTACGAAGAAAAGGGCCTGCTGACCCCGGCCCGCGACGGCCAGACGCGTATCTATTCCCACAAGGACCGCGCTCGCCTGCAGCTCATTCTGAGCGGTCGGAGCGTCGGTCTGACCTTGCGCGAAATCGGCGACATTTTCGATCTTTACCAGGCCGATGGCGATTGCGAGGAGCAATACAAGCTGGCCATTTCGCTCTTCCGCCGCCGCATGAAGGTCGTGCAGGAGCAGCGTGCGATGGTGGATCGGCAGATCGAGCGCCTGCACGATATCTGCAGCGATCTCGAGCAGAAGCTGGAAGCGACACACGAAACGCCTGCCCGCCGCGCGGCGAACAACGAAGTTCACGCCCCGGCCATGTCGTAACGACGCCTGTCGCAGGGCGGCAGGGAAGGCTGTATGGTTTTCGCGATAACAGCTCCCGGCAGAGGAGCGCAAAAGGCATATGGGAGACACCGAAATGAGTGAATTCAAGCTGCTGATCGGCGGCAAGCTGGTCGATGGAGCGAAATTCTCGCCCGTCCTCAATCCGGCGACCGAGGAAAGCGTGACCGATTGCCCGCGCGGGTCCGAAGGCCAGTTGAACGAAGCCGTGGCGGCTGCCAAGGCGGCGTTCCCCGGCTGGTCCGCAACCCCGATCGACGAACGCAAGAAGGTGGTCAACGCCATCGCCGATGCGATCGAGGCCAATGCCGACGATCTCGCCCGTATCCTGACGCAGGAACAGGGCAAGCCCATCGGCGACGCCACGATGGAAGTTTACGGCACGGCCGCTTTCTTCCGATATTTCACCTCGCTCGACCTGCCGGTAAAGGTGATCGAAGACAGCGAAGGCAAATATGTCGAGGCGCATCGCCGTCCGCTCGGTGTCATCGGCGCCATCGTGCCGTGGAACTTCCCGATGATCCTGATGGCGTTCAAGCTGCCGCCGGCCCTGATCTCGGGCAACACGGTGGTGCTGAAGCCCGCGCCCACGACGCCGCTCACCTCGCTGAAGCTCGGCGAACTCATCAAGGACATCGTGCCCGCGGGCGTGGTGAATATTATCGCCGACGAGAACGATCTCGGCGCGCCGCTCACCGCCCACCCCGATGTGCGCAAGATTTCCTTCACCGGCTCCACCGCGACCGGCTCGAAGGTGATGGAAGGGGCCGCTGGCCTCCTGAAGCGCATCACGCTGGAACTCGGCGGCAACGACGCCGGTATCGTGCTCGGCAATGTCGATCCGAAGGAAGCCGCGCCGAAGCTCTTCCAGAGTGCCTTCCAGAATTCCGGTCAGGTCTGCATCGCCATGAAGCGGCTCTATGTGCACGACTCGATCTATGACGAGATGTGCGACGAGCTCGCCAACATCGCCAATAACACCATCGTCGGTGACGGTCTGGAGCAGGGCACCCAGCTCGGGCCGCTCCAGAACAAGATGCAGTACGAGAAGGTCTGGGACCTCATCGAGGACGCCCGCAAGAGCGGCAAGATCATTGCCGGTGGCGAGAAGGTGGAAGGCAAGGGCTACTTCATCCGCCCGACCATCGTCCGCGATATCGAGGACGGCTCCCGTCTCGTCGATGAAGAGCAGTTCGGTCCGGTCCTGCCGGTGATCCGTTATTCGGATGCGGACGATGCGGTGTCCCGCGCCAACGCCTCCGATTACGGGCTCGGCGGTTCGATCTGGTCGTCCAGTAACGACGACGCCTACGATCTCGCGCTGAAGATGGAAAGCGGCTCGGTCTGGATCAACAAGCATGCCGATCTCGCGCCGAATATTCCCTTTGGCGGCGCGCGTTTCTCCGGTCTCGGCACCGAGCTTGGCGAAGAGGGCCTGCTGGAGTTCACCCAGCTCAAGGTCATCAACATGGCCCGCTGAGCGATTGCGTTCTGAGACGGCGAATGAAATGGCGGTTCCGGTTCATATCCGGGACCGCCTCTTTCATTCCTGAACACCGGCCAGGCGCGCATCGCGCGGCCATTTCGTATTAGATGACATCCGAAAAATAACACCCGGGAGAAGACACCATGAAGACCCGTATCACCGAACTCTTCGGTATCCAGCACCCGATCGTCCAGGGCGGCATGCATTTCGTCGGCCTTGCCGAAATGGCGGCGGCGGTTTCGAATGCCGGCGGGCTCGGCATCATTACGGGCCTTACCCAGCCGACGCCGGAAGACCTCGCGAAGGAAATCGCGAAGTGCAACGACATGACCGACAAGCCCTTCGGCGTGAACCTTACCTTCCTGCCGGGCTTCGCCAACCCGCCCTATCCGGAATATATCGACGCCATCATTCAGGGTGGCGTGAAGGTCGTTGAGACGGCGGGTCGCAGCCCCGAGCAGTACATGCCGGCACTGAAGGAAGGCGGCATCAAGGTCATCCATAAATGCACTTCGGTGCGCCATTCGCTCAAGGCGGAAAAGATCGGCTGCGACGCGGTGAGCGTGGACGGCTTCGAATGCGGCGGCCATCCGGGCGAGGACGACATTCCGAACATGATCCTGCTGCCCCGCGCGGCGGAAGAGCTGAAGATTCCCTTCGTCGCTTCCGGCGGCATGGGCACGGCTTCGCAGCTCGTGGCCGCTCTGGCGCTGGGCGCGGACGGCATCAACATGGGCACGCGCTTCATCGCAACGAAGGAAGCGCCGGTGCATGAGAATGTGAAGCAGGCGCTCATCGCGGCGAGCGAACTCGATACTCGCCTCA
Source organism: Parvibaculum indicum (assembly GCF_011762095.1). Taxonomy (GTDB): domain Bacteria; phylum Pseudomonadota; class Alphaproteobacteria; order Parvibaculales; family Parvibaculaceae; genus Parvibaculum; species Parvibaculum indicum. Next base: position 280,180 of record NZ_JAASQO010000003.1, read on the forward strand.
TCATGCGCCCGTTGCGCAATACCGAGCGCGTGCTGGCCAATGAAGCGGTCGAAAAGATCGTGGAGATCGAGCGTGAAAAGGGCGCGGCGACCACCATCGATGACATCAAGGAGCTTGTCGGCGGCGTCTATCCGCGCGTCATGCAGAAGGGCGAGATGGATGCCGGCGCCTGGAGCTGCGGCATGGTCGCAGGTCTCATCCACGACATCCCGACCTGCAAGGACCTTATCGACGGTATGATGAAGGACGCGAACGAGATCATCCGCAAGCGGCTGGATGCGTTCGCCGCCGCCTGATAGAGGCTTTCCGTAACATTTCGAGGCAGCGGCCCGGACGGCTTACCGTCCGGGCCTTTTTCTTTGGCAAAGACATGGCGTTTTCGCGCAGAACGGGCGCGAGATGCTTTCATCTGATGATGACAATCGCCGGATAGAGTGTTGATACTGCTCAATGCGCTCTGCCCCGCGATGGGCAATGCTGCCCGTTGCGCCTGTTTGAAGGACCTGTCCGAAGGAGTTGCGTTATGGCCGGTGAAGCCCCCTCGTCCAAATCTCGCTCGAAACAGCGCGGAAAATCGCCCAAGCTCGAGGCGAACAAGGCCGCCGCCGGCCGGAAGACGTCTCCCGCGAACGACAGGGAAAACGGCGGGGGAAAGGGAGAAGTGGAAAACCCCTTCCTGGATTTTGCCGGGAAATGGCACGACGCCTGGGCCAATGGCATGAACGACCTGCTGGAGCGGCAGCGCGGCCTGAACCCGTTTCTGAACAACAGGCATCCGGAACGGGTAAAGCCGCAAGAGGAAGGTTGCCCGCCCACCGATGTGGAACCCGCCGCCAAGCTGACCAGCGTCGACCGGCTGATCCATGTCATGCTGGGGCAGGCCATGGGCGGCGTTTCGCCCGCCTCGCTCGGCCTCGCCTGGATGGACTGGAGCGCGCACCTGGCCATGTCGCCGGGCAAGCAGGCGCATCTGATGGAAAAGGCGCAGCGCAAACTTGCCCGTCTCGCCCTGCGCCAGATGAAATCGCTGCGCAAGAGCGAGCCGCAGCCGCCCTGCATCCAGCCCTTGCCGCATGACCGTCGCTTCGACGACCCTGCCTGGCGCGAACCGCCTTTCGACAGCCTCTATCAGAGCTTCCTGCTCATGCAGCAATGGTGGCACAACGCCACCACCGATGTGCGCGGCGCCTCGAAACATTCTCTCGACATGATGAACTTCATGTCGCGCCAGGTGCTCGACATGTACTCGCCCTCCAATAATCTTCTGACCAATCCGGAATTGTTGAAGACCACGATGGAGGAGGGCGGCGATAATCTCTGGCGCGGTTTCCTCAACGCGGTGGAAGACTGGGAGCGCACCAGCGCGGGCCATCCGCCGGTCGGCGCGGAAAACTACAGGCCCGGCAAGACGGTTGCGATCACCGAGGGCGAAGTCGTCTATCGCAACCGGCTGATCGAACTCATCCAGTACAAGCCGACGACGGAAAAGGTCGGCGCCGAGCCGGTGCTGATCGTACCGGCCTGGATCATGAAATATTACATCCTCGACCTCGAGCCGCAGAACTCGCTGGTGAAATATCTGGTGGACCGGGGCCATACCGTTTTCATGATCTCCTGGAAAAATCCGACCGCCGAGGATCGCGACCTCTCCATGGACGATTATCTCGATTTCGGGATCATGAAGGCGGTGAAAGCTGTCGAGGCGATCATGCCGGACAGGAAAATAGACGCCGTGGGGTATTGTCTCGGTGGAACGCTGCTTTCCATCGCGGCGGCCTATATGGGCCGCAATGGCGACGGGCCGCTTAATTCGGTCACGCTGTTTGCCGCCCAGACCGATTTCAGTGAAGCGGGCGAACTCAAGCTCTTCATCGACGACAGCCAGCTTACCTTCCTCGACGACCTGATGTGGGATCAGGGCTATCTCGACACCAAGCAGATGGCGGGCGCCTTCCATATGCTGCGCTCGCAGGACCTCATCTGGTCGCGGCTGGTGCATGAAAACCTGATGGGCGAGCGCGCGCCGATGAACGCGCTCATGGCGTGGAACGCCGATGCGACGCGCATGCCCTATCACATGCATTCCGAATATCTGCGGCACATGTTCCTGAACAACGATCTCTTCGAAGGCCGTTACGAGGCCTTCGGCCACCATGTGTCGCTGTCGGATATTCGCGCGCCGCTTTTCGTCGTCTCCACCGAGACGGATCACGTCGCGCCGTGGAAGTCGGTCTACAAGATCAACCTCGTCGCTGATGTGCCCATTACCTTCGTCCTGACCTCGGGCGGGCATAATGCGGGCATCGTGTCCGAGCCCGGCCATCCGCATCGCCATTTCCGGATTTCGACGCGGGAAGCCTCGCAGCGTTATCTCTCACCGGAAAGCTGGCTGGAGCGTACCCCGGTCAACGAGGGCTCATGGTGGCCCGGCTGGGTGGATTGGCTGGACGCCCTGTCCAGCGGCCGGACGGAGCCGCCCTCCATGGGGCTCGAAGGCACGGACTATGCGCCCATCACGCCCGCCCCCGGCCATTACGTACTCCAGACCTGAGGACCGGTTCGGTTTCTCCTAGCGGAATCGGACGTTCCGGCGCTTTCCCGGCCTCTCCCTCGCGGCTACTCTGCGGCGAAACAAACAAGGGAGGCTGCCCCATGACCGGGCCCAAAGACGCCACGAAAGCCACGTGCGAGGCGCATGAGAAGCTGAAGGGCGGACTGCCGCCGGCCTCCGAGCAGGATTTCGAGGACGCAAAGCGCGGCTTCATCGCGACGATCCCGGACGCGAAAGTGCTGAACGAGGCGGGCAACCCCGTTTGGGATATGGGCCAGTTCGCCTTCGAAGCCGACGGATGCGAGTGCCCCGACACGGTGAACCCGAGCCTTTGGCGTCAGGCGCAGCTCAATTCCATCCACGGTCTCTTCGAGGTCGTGCCGGGCATCTATCAGGTGCGCAATTTCGACCTGTCGAACATCACCTTTATCGAAGGCGAAACGGGCTACATCGTCATCGACCCGCTGATCTCGGCGGAACCCGCCGCGGCCGCGCTGAAGCTGATGCGCGAGCAGCGTGGCGACAAGCCCGTCACCGCCGTCATCTATACGCATAGCCATGTCGACCATTATGGCGGTGTGCGCGGCGTAATCTCCGACAAGGACATCGAGAACGGCCTGATGATCGTCGCGCCGGAAGGCTTTCTCGAAGCCGCGGTGAGCGAGAACGTGCTGGCGGGCAATGCCATGGGCCGCCGCGCGACCTATATGTATGGCGCGCTCCTGCCGCGCAATGCGAAGGGGCATGTCGACGCCGGTCTCGGCAAGACCGTTTCCATGGGATCGGTTTCCATCGTGCCGCCGACGAAAAGCATTTGCGAGACGGGCGAGAAGCTCGTCATCGACGGCGTGGAAATCGTCTTCCAGGTGACGCCCGATACCGAAGCGCCCTCGGAGATGAATTTTTATTTCCCGCAGTTCAAGGCGCTCTGCATGGCGGAGAACTGCTCTTGCCACATGCATAATATCTACACGCCGCGCGGCGCGCAGGTGCGCGACGCCAAGGCGTGGAGCTACTACATTAACGAAGCGATCGACCTGTTCGCGGGTGACACGGATGTGCTCTTTGCCTCGCATCACTGGCCGCGCTGGGGCAAGGAGCGTTCGATCGACTTCCTGAAGAAGCAGCGCGACATGTACAAATATGTGCATGACCAGACGCTGCGACTTGCCAATCACGGGCTGACGCCGGTCGAGATCGCCGAAGAGATTCAACTCCCGCCGACACTCGCCGCCGAGTGGTACACGCGCGGCTATTACGGCACGCTCAATCACAATGCCAAGGCCGTCTATCAGCGCTATCTCGGCTGGTTCGACGGTAACCCCGCAAACCTGCACAAGCATCCGCCGGTAGAAGCGGGCAAGCGCTATGTGGAGGTGATGGGCGGTGCCGACGCCGTGCTCGCCGCGGGCCGAAAGGCGTATGAGGCGGGGGACTATCGCTGGGTCGCGGAACTGGTGAACCATCTCGTCTTCGCCGACCCGTCGAACGAAGATGCCCGCCGATTGCAGGCCGATGCGCTGGAGCAGCTCGGCTATCAGGCAGAGTCCGGTCCCTGGCGTGCCTTCTACCTGACGGGCGCGATGGAGCTTCGCAATCCGCGTGCGCCGTCCGCTGCGCCGCGCCCGGGCGGTGCGGGCACCATTCTCGCCCTGCCGCCGGACCAGCTTCTCGATTCCATGTCGGTCCGCTTGAACGGCATGCGCGCAGGCGCGCGCGAGATCGCGCTCAACCTGCATTTCACCGATACCGGTGAGCGCTTCCTGCTCTCGCTTGAAAATGCCGTGCTGCACCATCTTCCCGACAGGGAGAGCGCGGATGCGGCGGCGAAGGTGACGCTGACGCAGGGGGCGCTGGCGCAAATCCTGGTCGGTCAGACCACCGCGCGCCGGCAGATCGAGGAAGGAAACATCGGCATCGAAGGCGACAAATCCGCTTTCATCGAACTCATGGAACTGCTCGATCTCTTCGATTTCTGGTTCGAGATCGTGATGCCCTGACCGGGGAAATGATTTCCGCCCTTCTGCCCGCGGCGTGGACCTGTCATAAATTCCGGCACGAAACCAATTGCCGATGACAGACCACGCCGCAAGGCAAGGGAGGAAACCATGTCAGACAAGAACCGTCAGTTTCGCCTGAAATCGCGCCCCACGGGCCGCATCGAAACCGGCCATTTCGATTTCGTCGAGGAAGCGCTGCCGGAGATTTCCGATGGCGAAGCGCTGGTGCGCACGCTCTATCTGAGCCTCGATCCCACGAACCGCATCTGGATGAGCGACATGGACCAGTACATGCCGCCCGTCGGGATCGGCGAGGTCATGCGCGGCGGCGGCATCGGCCAGGTCGTGAAGTCGAAATCCGCCCGCTATCCGGAAGGCGCCATCGTCAGTGGCATCACCGGCTGGCAGGACTACTGCATCGCCGATGAAGGCGAACGCGCCATGAGCGTGCTGCCCGAAGGCCTGCCGGTCGATCTGCCGGTCATGCTGGGCGCCTGCGGCATGACGGGGCTCACCGCCTATTTCGGGCTCCTCGAACTGGGCAAGCCCGAGCCCGGCAACACTGTGCTCGTCTCCGCCGCCGCGGGTGCCGTTGGGTCCGTCGTCGGGCAGATCGCGAAGATCAAGGGCTGCCGCGCCGTCGGCATCGCGGGCGGCAAGGAGAAGTGTGCCCACATCGTCGAGGAACTCGGTTTCGACGCGGCGGTCGACTACAAGGCATCGGACTGGCGCGAACAGCTCGTCGCGGCGACGCCCGATGGCGTCGATGTGAATTTCGAGAATGTCGGCGGTGAGATCATGGAAGCCGTGATGACCCGCATGAACCTCTTCAGCCGCATGCCGCTTTGCGGAATGATCTCCGGCTACAACACGGGCGATCCAGCCATGCGCGCGGATTATTCGCCCATCCTGATGCGCCGCATCACCGTGCGCGGCTTCATCGTCATCGACTTCATGGAGAAGTTCGCCGAAGGCACCATGCAGCTCGCGCAATGGGTGGCGGAAGGCAAGCTCAAGCACCGCGAAACCATCGTGGACGGCCTCGAAAAGGCGCCGACCGCCGTCAACATGCTGTTCGACGGCACCAATGTCGGCAAGCTCGTCGTCAAGGTCGCCGACAAGGCGTAAGGAACGGAGCCCGGCGTCTTGTTAGAGGCGTCGGGTTTTCCCCGTATTGGCGCGCAGATGGGCGCAATAGGTCATGCGGCCATGCGCTTCCACCTTGGTGATGGTCGCATCGACCGGAAATTCCTCGCCATCCTTGCGCAGGCCCGTCACCGGCCCGCGCTCGCTCATCCAGCGCGAGGCGGTCTTGCCGCGCCCGAAGGCGGCGATATCCGCGGCATGGCCCGGACGGAAGCGCTGCGGCAGCAGCATGTCGAGCGGCTGGCCCAGCACTTCGTCGGCGCGATAGCCGAACATCTTCTCCGCCTTGAGGTTGAAGAAGGTGATGTTGCGATCCGCATCGATGATGACGATGCCGTCTTCCGCGATCTGCAGGATGCGGGAGAAGAGAAGATGCTTCTCCTTGAAATCGATCATCTCCTGCCGCGCCACACTGTTGTCGCGCACGGTGATGAAAAAGCGTTCCGCGCCGCCGAGATCGGCTTTCACCACGCGTACATCCACCGGCATTTCATGCCCGTCCTTGCGCCGTCCGGTGAGGTTCAGGAAGCGTGATTGCTCATGCTCGCTTTCGCCGGCCCAGCGGGTAAGCCATTTCATCGGCTCCGCGCGCTGGCCTGCCTGTTGCGGCACAAGGATCGTGATGCTTTTGCCCACGACCTCGCTTGCCTCATAGCGCAAAAGCTTTTCAAGCGCCGGATTGACATAGGTGATCTCGCCCTGGGGCGTCGAAACGATGATCGCTTCGGGCACATTTTCGACCAATGTCCGGAAGAAGCCTTCCGTTTGCGCATCATTATCTGAAGATGGCCCGCTCATTTCGTTCCTCCGAAAACCGTTCCCGGCAAAAGCGCCGGTGGCAGGGCCTGGATGCGCGCCCTGCCACCGGGCTCCCCTATTCGGCCGCCGCGACCTCGCCCGTCGGGTGGCCGCCTTCCATTGCCTGAAGAACGCGCTGGTCCTCGGCGATGGGAATGCCCGCTTCCTCGTATTTCTTGCGGATGGTCGGCGTCAGCAGGCCGACACGCGCCAGCGCGGGCATCATCAGGTCTTCAAGCGCATGGACCTGTCCGGGCGGAAGCGCCTGGGTGATGCCGGCTTCCTGGGCTTCCTTGAGGCCCTTGAAGAAGTCGTCCGCGTCGATATTGCTGTTCTCCAGTACCTGCATGAAGCCGGGATCGACCTTGTTGGCGATCGTGCCCGCCGTCTGCGCCTGCACGAGGATGTTGACCGCGCCGAAGGCGAACTCGGCGAGATCTTCCAGCTCGTCCTCCGGCAGCTCCTTGAAGACCGGACCGAGGAACACATGGCCGAAGGAGACGTGGCGGGATTCGTCGCGCATCACGTTGAAGGTCAGCTTCTTCAGGAGCGGGCAGGTGGTGGACCGGTACATGTTGTTGAAGGCGCCGAGCGCGAGGCCCTCCACGATCATGTTCATCCCGATCATGACCTTCTCGTAGCGGTCGGACTGAAGCGTCGCGTCGATGAGCTGCTTCAGCCAGGGCGACATGGGATAGACCATGGCGATCTTGTCGCAATATTTCGAATAGACCTCGACATGGCGGGCCTCGTCCATGGTCTGCGTCGCGGCATAGAGCTTCGCGCCTTCATCCGGCACGGAATGCGTCACGCAGGCCGCCGTCATCAGCGCGCCCTGTTCGCCATGCAGGAACTGCGAGAGAAGCTGCGCCGTCGAATGCGCGGTAAAGGTTTCCTGCTGCGATTTCGACAGCTTCTTGAAGAAGGGCATCTGGTGATAGATGTCCGACCGGTCGTTCACCAGCGGCTTGGAGGGATCGACTTCCGTATCCCAGGGCAGCAGTTCGTCGCTGTCCCACTGGTTCTGCTTCGCCCGGTTGTAGAGATCCTCGACCTTGTCTTCGGAGAACATGTATTTGAACGTCCATGCGATATCCATGGGGTTCTTGTAGATGTCGTCCGGCGTCATGCTGACGCGCCAGTCGCCCTTGGTGACGACTTCATGCTCCTGGGTTGTGCTCATCGTCCTTCTCCTGGTTGGCCGCATTCAGCGGTGTTGTTCTCGGGACGGATGTTTCCCCGTCCTCTTTCTTTTCAACGCACGGAATTCAGTACTGACGGGCAGGTGTTTTCACCACGAGTCCGTCGAGCGTGTCGTCAACCTTGATCTGGCAGGAAAGCCGGCTGTTGTCGGCGACGTCGAAAGCGAAATCCAGCATGTCGCGTTCGAGTTCTTCCATGGGGGGCAGCTTCTCGAACCAGCCATCCTCCACATAGACATGGCAGGTGGCACAGGCGCAGGCCCCGCCGCAATCGCCGTCGATACCCGGAATGGTGTAGCGCAGTGCGCCCTCCATCACGGTGAGCCCGTTGGGGACGTCCACGTCATGCTCGGTCCCGTTGAACTCGATATATTTGATCTTCGCCATCGTCCCGATTTCTCTTCCGGTCTCCGCCGTGGTCGGTTGTTCTTGTTTCGGGCGAATACCCACAAAAAGAGTAATGCTATTTAGGCGGCGAGAAGAATGCGGCAAACTGTCCGGGCCATGCTGCGCTGCATGATGGATGCGCCGTTCCGCCATGTCTGAAAATGATCCAATGTAAGGCGGCACTTACATTTCCGACACATTGCGACGAATGGCGGCACAACCCGGTTGCCATGGCGGTTAGGTTTTCTCCGGTGGTCCGAGCTGATGAAACGGAGAAAATTCGATGGGTGACGACTGCCGGACAAAACTTCCTTCCCGCCGTCCTGGGAGGGATGTCCGCTTCCTTGCTTTGCTTGCCGCCGGGTCCGCCCTTGCCCTTTCCGGCTGCGGTGGAGGCGGTGGCGGGGGCGATGCGCCGCCATCTCCATCGCCCTCTCCGACGCCGTCGCCGATTTTCGATCCGCTCGTGGACATCCCCTCGCCCGTCGTGCGAACGCCGGTCGTGCCCATCCGGACGGTGGAATACGACAACTCGACCTATCTCGACGGCATTCATGCCGACGGCGCCTATGCGTTGGGCGCCACAGGCAATGGCATCAATATCGCGATCATCGACGATGGCATTTCCGAAACGAGTCCGGAGCTTTCGGGCCGTGTGCGCGAGTATATCGACACGACGGGCTCTTATCCGTCCGGCGGACTTGCCGAGCACGGAACGTCGGTTGCCTCCATCGCCGCCGCGGTGCGCGACGGAACCGGCATTCACGGGGTCGCGTTCAACTCCTACCTCTATGACATCAACGTCTTCACCAAAGCGGCGTCAGGCGACGTTTCGGCCACCGACGCGGATATCGGCGAGGCACTGAACATCGTCGCGGGCAACAATCCCGCCTACAGTTCCGTGAATGCGCGCATCGCCAATATGAGCCTGGCCGGAGACGGCAGCTTTTCGTCGTTCACGCTTGGCGCCATGCGATCGGTCGCGGCGGCCGACAGGGTGATGGTCATTTCAGCCGGCAATGACGGCAATGCGCAGCCGGCGCCAACGGCGCGGGCCGTGACCGACCCGAATATCGGCCCTTCCATGTTGATCGTCGGCGCGGTTGACGACACCGGTACGATCACCGGTTTTTCCAATCGTGCGGGAAGCTATGGGGAGTATTTCGTCGTGGCGCCGGGCCAGCGGCTCATCACGGCTGCGCCGGATGGTGGATATGTCTTCTTCTCCGGCACCAGCGCCGCGACGCCGGTGGTCAGCGGCGCATTGGCCGTGCTGGCCAACGCCTATCCTTTCCTGACCGGGCCGCAGCTTGTCGCGCTGATCAAGCAGACGGCGGACGATCTCGGCGCGCCCGGGGTCGATGCGGTTTACGGCTCCGGCCTCGTCAATCTCACCACGGCGATGAACCCCGTCGCCCCCCTGGTCATGACGGTGGGCAACACGGTGTACGCCCTTACCGCGCCGCTATCCGCGGCGACGATTGCCACGGGCAGCGTGCTGGGTGGCTTCAAGGGCGGCAACACCATCCTGCTCGATGCCTATCGCCGCGCCTATACCGTGCCGCTCGACACCTTCACCGCGCGCCGGGCGAGCCTTTTCGACGGCTTCACTGGCATAGACGGTCGCGCATCCGGCGTGGGGATCGCGACCCTGCTCGACAACTGGTATCCGGAGAAGGGCGCTTCGCTCGCCTTTGGCAGCGGCGTGGCGGCGCGTCATGTGTCGGCAGCCCATGCCGTCGCGCTGTCCGGCAACACCTTCGCCATGTCCATGCGCCATGCGGGTGTGGCGAGCCTGGTGGCGATGTCGGGGCTGGAACCTGCCGCGGGCAATGGCCGGTCTCTGTTCCTCTCCACAGGCGCCGCCGCGACGCCGCAAGGGGCGTTTTTCGACGAGGGTGTGTCCGGTGTCGCGCTGGGCTGGCGTCGCGACGGCCTGCGCATGACGGCGAGTTACGCGGCTGGGCGCAATATCCGTGGACAGAGCGATCTTATGCAGTCCTCCATGGCGGTGAAGACGGGACCGGTCGAATGGGGGCTGTCGGGCAGCCTGCTGAACGAGGATGGCAGCCTGCTGGGCGCCTTTGGCCAGGGTGCCTTCGCGGGCGCGGGCGGCCGCACCGGATTTGCGACGGCGAGTTTCCGCTACGAGGCCGGCGCCGACTGGTCGTTCGCGGCAACCTATACGCGCGCGCGCCTCGAGGAGGGGACGCTCGGCAACGGCCTGGCATTGCGCAATGTCGAGGGCGATGCCATGTCCGTGACCCTGTCCGGCCCGGCGGGCTGGCGCGAGGGCGACAGGCTCGGTTTTCGCATGGCACAGCCCCTGCGCGCCGAAAAGGCGACGGCCAATGTCTGGCTTCCGGTCGGCCGCGACATGGCGGGCAATATCCTCCGGCGTCATCAGGCGGTCGGCATGGAGCCGGACGGACGGGAGCTGGATTTCGAACTGGCCTATGCGACCCCCTTGCCGGAAATCGTCTGGGGAAGAGCAGCCTTCTTGACGCTTAACGGCTTTGCCGCGCTGCAACCGGATCATGTGGCCTCGGCAGGCCCCGCCTATGGGATGGCGGCCCAGTTCACCTTCCGCTGGTAGAATTTGCCGTGCAGGGAAGGAGAGTGTGGCGCGGCTGCCATAGCCATTCGGAAAGCGTTAAGGATGAATCCCGCCCCTGCGCCTGCCTCACATTGGCTGGGTGCGAAACCGCCGTCTCGCGTTATAGTGGTGTCTGTCATATCCGTGGCGCAGTCCGCGCCGGTGGTGTTGAAGCTAGGGAGAACCCGTTATGGCGCAGAATTTCTCTATCGCGGCGAATCTGAACGACGGACGGACGAGGAAAGGGCTTCTGGCCGCGTCCGCTGCGACGGTGTCCGCTTTTTTGCTCGCCGTGACGATTGCCGCGCCATCCGTGGCGCAGGAAAAGGAAACCGCGCCCAACGGGGACACCGTCTACAAGGTCACCGACGAGCCCGATACGCCGCCCGTCAACTATCGCTCCGAGCAGGATCCGAAATACGACACGAAAGAGCAGCATGACGCGGAGATGTATGCCGAGCAGTACGAGAAAGAGCGCCGCAAGAAGCAGCAGGACGATAAAGAGCAGCTGGAGCGCATTCTCGACTTTTCCGGCGGCGGAACCGAGCCGAACAGCGTGAACCCGTCGGGCGATTCGATGGGCCGCTACTGACCGGGCGTCCGTCGCGGGCGGCTCAGTAGTCCCATTTCCAGTTGACGCCCGCGCCGCCGCTGGCGTCCTGTCCCACCGATGTCTCGACGCTGATATTGTCCGTCACGTCGATCTCGACCTTGACCGAGGAATCGCTGGCCAGCGCCCCCTGCTCGACGCCGACATAGATCCCCTTGTCGATATATTTGCCCGCCGATACCGTCGTCTGGCCGGATGCGCCCTGGTTCACGCGCAACACGTCGAGCCCGAGCTGTTGCTGGATCTGGCCGAGCAGGTTCAATCCGCCGCCGCCTGTGACCCCTGAAAGTTCCGCCGCCGTCGCCGCGAGCTGCGCCGCCTCGAAAGCGGACAATTCGCCGACCTGCTTGTCGAAGAGGATGCGCGAAATGATTTCGTCCTCCGGCAGTCCGGACGGCGAAGAGAGTTCGATTTCGGGGTCGGACGCCTGTCCCGTCACGCCGATCGTCGCCTCGAAATCGTTTCGCTCATAGCCGAGCGCGACATCGATGGTCGGATTGGGCGGATTGCGTCCATAGAATGTGATGGCGCCCTTCTTCAGCGTGAAGGTCTTGCCCGCGAAATCCAGCGTGCCGCGCAGACTGGTCAGCGTGCCCGAAATCAGAGGGGCATCGGCCGTGCCGGTCACGTGCAGCGATCCCGTCCACAAGGCATTGATACCGCGCCCCGTCACCAGCGCTGGTTGGCCGATTTCCACCGTCAGATCCAGCGCCGTGGGAACGGGCGCCTCTTCTTCCTCGCGCTGGACGATTCCCGCGGGCGCATTGATTTCCGTCACTTTGATTTCCGGTACGCTGCCCGGCAGGCTTTGCGGAATGCGGTATTGCGCAAGGTCGGTGGTGAGCTTGCCGCTGACGGACAAGGGGGCGTCGGGCGCGGGCGGCAGCGATGTCGCTTCGATGGCGAGGTCGCCGCTGACGGCGGCATCCGCTTCGGCTTGCCGGACCAGATGCGCCTTGTCGAATTCCAGCTTCACCAGAAGAGGCGTTTCTGCGTCTTCGCCGAGAGCAAGCTCGCCCTCCGCCGTCATGCGGCCCTGGCCGCCATCATTGGCATCCAGCCGGAACGTGAAGGCGCGGCTGTTCTGCGCTTCCATATGGAAGGTCATGTCGCGCAGCACCGTGCCCGTCGAAATGTTCTCGAACCGCCCATCCGTGATGTCCACCGTCCCGTTGACGAGCGGCGCGGATATGTCGCCGTCGAGCGTCAGCAGAATGTCGGTGTCGCCGTCGATCTTCTGCCCGTCGAGATCGGCAAGCGCGGCGAGGGATCCAAGCGGCCCCTTCCAGGTGAGTTTTCCCGAGACCGGTCCTTTTTCCGGCAGCATCGGGAAGGCGCCTTGCGGATCGCGGATGAGCGGCAGCGTCGCATCGAGTTCGAACGGTTCGATCGACACGCCCTTGGCCCGGGCCGACAGGGTGAAGCTGCGGCCGGCCCATTTCCCGTCGAGCAAGGCGTCGAAAGCGGGACGTTCTTCCAGATTGGCTTCCGGTACGCGCACCTGTTCGAAGGTGAGCGCGACCTGTGCCGACGATTTGCCGCTGTCGAGCATTATCGTCCCCCCGGCGGAACCGCGCGCCACATCGACCGGCAGGACGGGCGTCAGCAATTCGAGCGGGGCATTGTCGAGCGTCGCATCGAGGCGCGCCGCGCGGGACCGCAATTCCATCTGCGCGGTGACCGAACCTTTCCCCTCGGTGCTGTCGGTATCCAGCGACAGCTCGTTCGTCTCGATGGCCGTACCCAGCTTGATCGTGAAAGGCTGCGTGAGATGCAGCTCCGCGGCCCCCACGACATAGTCGAGCGCGTCGAGCGAGACCTGGTCGCCCGTATAGGTGCCGTTGACGAGGAAGCTGACGCCGGCGGGCGTCAGCTGTTCGCGTTCGCCCTTCACCGAAACATCGAAAGCGATGTCGTCGAGCGGTCCCCCGGCCGTTGCGCCGAATTCGCTGAAGCGCGTATTGCCCGCGCCGCCCGAACGGCTCTTCATCACCACGTCGAGCGACGGATCGCCTGTCAGATCGTCCGCGCGGAAGGCGAATTCGGCCTTTTCGAGCGTCAACCGGTCGGTGATGTCGGCTGTCAGCCTGGGAACGAGGATATAGGCCGTGGCGTTCTGCTTGCCGTTCCGCGTATCCAGTGAGAAATCGACATCCGCCTGCCCGTCCACCGGCAGTCCTGCCAGCGCGGCGAGCGGCGCGAGCGCAAGGTTCTCGCCGGTCAGCGACCCCGAGGCGAGCCCTTCTGGATCGACGCTCAGACTTCCCTTCAGCGGCGCGCCCAGAATGGAGGCGTTGATCGGAGCGAGTTTCGCACCGCCTTTTTCGGGCAGGACCAGCGTCGTATCCAGGCTGATCTGGCCGTCCCCGCCGGTCAGGCGGAAGGCGATGGGGCCTTGCGAGCCTCCGGCGCTTCCGTCTTCTTCGTTTCGCTGGTCGATTTTCGCTGTGAGCCTTGCGAGCTTCGCATCGAGACCGGCCAGCATGCCTTTTTGAAGTTTTGCGTCGAGCGAGAGTTGCGGCGCGTCGGTCGTGCCGCCCAATCTTGTCTGGGCGGTAAGGTGGCCGCGCGTGTCAGCGCTGCCGAGCACTTTGCCCGCATCGGGCATCTCCAGCACGGCGTCGCCTTTCAGCGCGCCGGCTGCCGTCAGGGCACCTCCGCCCGTCAGCGTGAAGCTTGCGGAACGGGCTTCCACATTCGAGGCCGCATAGCCGCCTTTGCCGTCCATGGAAAGCGCCGCCGCGGCGGTGAAGCCCGGCGACAACAGCCCGTCCAGCATCGGGTCTCCCGTGGAAATCTTTTCGCCCGCGAGCGAAAGCTGCGCATTGGCCGCGCCGTCCGGATCGAGCGTCAGCGGTGCAATGTCGATTTTCAGCTGTCCGGCGAGCGGCTGCCCCGCCAGATCGCCGACCGGTTTGAGGTCGTTGAGCGCGCCATGCGCTTCGCCATCGACGCTCAGTCCGTCGGCAAGCCCGACCTGGCCGGCAAAGCTCAGCCGGTTATCTCGACCGGCAAGAGAGAGCTCCTCGATATCGGCCTGCATCTCGTCCATATCGGCCCTGGCCGCGAGGTGCCAGTCCATGACATCGAGAAGTCCGTTCCCGTCAGCGCCCGCCAGCCTGTCGAGCCCCCGGACCGTGCCCGCACCTCTTATATCGGCTGCGTTCCCCGTTGCCGCGCCGTCGGTTTCGATATCGCCCGTCAATACAAGGGCGCCTGCCTTCGCCTCGATGTTCCGCAGGGTGAGATGCCGGGCGCCGTCCCAGCCGATGCGGAGGCCCGCCTGTGCGTCTTCGGCGCCGACCGGCTCCAGCGCATCGGCGATCAGGCGGCCTTTCGCATCGAACGACAGCGTGATGTCGAGTTCACCGTCGGTAAGGCCATGCGCGGCGAGCCGGGCGTCGATCACGCGTCCCGCCGTCACCGACATTTCGCCCGTCATCGCGCCTTCGCGCATCGTGCCGCTTGCCTTTGCCGTCACGCCGGCAAAGCGTTCGTCTTCCGTCAGCGCGGCGAGGAAGCCGGGCGTCGCGGAAGAGCCGTCGGCCATGTCGAGCGTCAGTTCGCCCCGGCCGCTTCCCTCATCATGCGCGACATGCGCCACGATATGTCCGGGTATATTGTCCGTCCGCTCGGCCCGCAGATCGAGGTCGATATCCCCGCCGTTCCAGTCGAGACCGCCACCGGCGTCGAAGCGTATAGCGGCGCCGGCAAGCGGCTTGCCCAGCCTCGCATCGTCGAGCCTCAGCGCGTCGATCCGGATGGCGACCGGCAGAGACGGCAGACGCGGCAGGGTAAAGGGGGCATCGCTCGCGGGTTCTTCCGCGGGCGTTTCGCTTTCCGGCGCCCGGGCGACATCGAGCCCGCTGATCGTCAGCGAAACGATATGGACCTCGCCGGACCAGAGCGCCAGCGGCCGCCACTCGATGGATGCATGGGGAAGGGTAAGCCAGCTTCCCTTTTCATCCCGCAGCGAGACATTTTCGAGAATGAGCGTCGAAGGCCATTCGCCGGCGATATCCTCGACGGAGAGCGCCACGCCCGCGCTGTTGGCCTGCGCCAGCCCGACATCGAGCAGCGCCTGCCGCACGGGCCGGATATTGAGAAGCGCGACGGCAAGGACCACCAGCAACAGCACGATCCCGACAAGGCCGAGCGCCACCGCGCCGGCCCGCCGCAGCAGGCGGGTCGTCATCTTGCGCCGTTGTGCCTCCGCCTGTGCCATCAGAATGCCTGTCCCAGCGAAACATAGATCTGGAAACGATCGTCGACGCCGTCGCGCCGGTCCAGCGGCACGGCAACGTCGAAACGTACCGGCCCGACAGGCGTGTAGTAGCGAAAGCCCAGTCCCGCGCCCCATTTGAGCGGCTTGCCGAATGAGGGCGTGAGGCCGGAATAGGCATTGCCGCCGTCGAGAAAGGCAACCGTGCCGATGGATTCCGTTACCCGCAGCCGCGCTTCGAAATTGGCTTCGAGCACCGAACGCCCGCCGACCGGGTCGTTGTCGCTGTCGAGCGGGCCCAGCAACTGGTAGCCATAGCCCCGCACTGAGCCGCCCCCGCCCGCATAGAAGCGCGTGGAACCCGGCACATCGTCGGTCTCGGACGCGAGCAGCGAGCCCGCCCGCCCGCGCGCGGCGAGCGTCACCCAAGGCGCGCCGTCGTCTCTCTTGCCGAAGCTGAAATAGGTCGAGCCGATACCTTCCAGCCGCGTGAACGCGGTCGCCTTTTGATTGGCGCGGCCGAAATAGGGCGTCGCCCGCACGGTGGCGCGTATCCCCTCGGTCGGGTCGAGCAGGTTGTTGCTGCCGTCATAGCTCAGCGCGGCGGGAATGCCGACGAGCTGGTAGCGATTGTTGCCGCGCGAATCCGCCGTGCGGACCAGCTCGAATGTGACGCCGAGGCTTGCCTTGATATTGTCCGTCAGGGGACGGACGAGACCGACGCCCGATTTGATGCGGTTTTCGTTGTAGGCATCCGAGCGTTCATGCGCGATTTCGAAATTCGCGGTCAGGGTCTGGTCCTGTCGCAGGAAACGGGGCTTGTTGAAATCGGCGGTCGCGGATTGTTCCGTCTGCGAGATGTTGAGGCCCAGCGTCAGCTTCTCGCCTCGTCCCAGCAGGTTGCGATGTTCCCAGGATGCCTTTGCCCCCGGCCCGGTAGAGGTCGTGTAGTTCGCGCCGAGCCGCACCGTGCGGGCGTCGCTTTCCTTGAGCGTCAGGTCTTGCGGCAATTCGTTCCCGTCGACCGTCTGTCCGCTATCCAGCGCCACCTGGTCGAAGAGCCCCGTCTTGCGTAGCGCGTTCAGCGATTTGTCCACTTCGCTGCGGTCGTAGGCCTTGCCCTCCTCGAAGGTGATGAAGGAGCGCACATAATCGTCGCGAACGCGGCCCTCATTGGAAATGGCCAGCAGGCCGAAAAGCATGGGCTCGCCCGCCTTGATGGAAAGCGTGACGGTGGCCGTATGCGCCGCGAGATCGACGATCACCTTGCGGTCGGCGAGTTCCGCATCCGGGTGACCGTGATTGTTGAGCCAGGTGATCGTCTCGTTGGTGAGATCGATGATGCGCTGCGCCTTCGCCGCCCGCTCGGGTTTCAGCCCGAAAAATGCGCCGTCCGGCGGCAGCTCGCTTTCGTCTTCCGGATGGTCGGCATAGACGATGTCGAAGCTTTCGATCATCGTCCGCTCGCCCAGATCGACGTCGAAGACCACCTTGTAAGCGCCACCGGTTTCCTGCCGGATGGAGGAGGAAATGCGGCCGCTGTAATAAGCCTCCGAACGCAGCACGCGGTCGATCCGCTTTTCGTCCTCGGCCGCCCGCCGGCGAAGCTGGGCGAGTGTCGGCACGGGCGTGCCGGTCTTGCCCGTCTGGACGGCGTCTTCCATCAGCTTCTGCAGATAATCGGGAATGCGCGGGCCGCGGACCTCGGTGGAGAAATCGAGGCTGCGCTCGTCGGCGGTCGCGGCGGCTTCCTCTTCCGGCTGGGGGGAGGCGGGCGGGCTTTCGATATGGCCGGGATCGGCTTCTTCCTCGGTGGCCGGCGCGGCAAAGGCGCTTGTCAGCGCAACCGCCAGGGCGGCCGCCGAAATGCCCGAAAGCGCGCGCAGCCGGCCCTTTTGCCATGCTGCGCGCCCGCCACCGGGCTGCCACCGCGCCTTGCGGATCATTCGTCACTCGCTCCAGACAGGGCCACGCTCCAGACAGAGCGGAAACCCCGGATATACCGGCTCTGACGGCCGGTTCAACCTAAGACGTCGTATTATGCACGAGGCCGCGCCTGTGCGGCCATGCTCCTGCCCCGGGATGACTGGCATTCAGCCATTTTCTCGTCAACCTTGACCTTCCAGTTGCTGGAAGCATTACGTTCCGGGATGAAAACCGGACCTCCCTGCGGGAAAGAGACCATGAGCGAACAGGAAAGCTGCTGCCACCATCATGATCATTGCCATGGCGGCGGGGACAAGACGCCCCCGCCGGTGATTCCCGGCGCGCAATATACCTGCCCCATGCATCCCGAGATCGTTCAGGATGGCCCCGGCACTTGTCCGAAATGCGGCATGGCGCTGGAGCCCATGACGGTGACGCGCGATGCCGAGCCGAATGAAGAGCTGATCGACATGACGCGGCGCTTCTGGGTAGGCCTTGCCCTGGCGCTGCCGGTCTTCGTGCTGGAAATGGGCGGTCATTTGTTTCACACGGATTTCGGCCTTTCCCCGGTTGTGAGCGGCTGGGTCCAGTTCGCGCTGGCGACACCCGTCGTGCTCTGGGCGGGCGCGCCGTTCTTCCAGCGCGGCTGGTCCTCGGTGGTGACGAACAATCTCAACATGTTCACGCTCATCGCGATGGGCACGGGCGCCGCTTATGCCTATTCGGTGGTGGCGATCTTCTTCCCCCATATTTTCCCCACCGCCTTCCGCAACGAGGACGGCACGGTGCCGGTCTATTTCGAGGCCTCCGCCGTCATCATCGTGCTCGTGCTGCTGGGGCAGGTGCTGGAACTCAGGGCGCGCGACCGCACCAGCGAGGCGCTGCGCGCGCTGCTCGACCTTGCGCCGCGCACCGCCCGGCGCCTGACCGAGAGCGGCGACGACGAGGAAGTGGATCTCGGCGAGGTCGAGAAGGGCGACCGCCTGCGCGTGCGCCCGGGCGAAAGCGTGCCCGTCGACGGCGTGGTGATCGACGGCCGCAGCTCGGTCGACGAGTCCATGATCACCGGCGAAAGCGTTCCGGTCGAAAAAGCCGAGGACGACAATGTCATCGGCGGTACGCTCAACGGCACCGGCACCTTCGTCATGCGGGCCGAGCAGGTCGGCATGGAAACCATGCTCTCGCGCATCGTGAACATGGTGGCGGAGGCGCAGCGCAGCTCCGCGCCCATTCAGGGCCTCGCCGACAAGGTGGCGGGCTATTTCGTTCCCGCCGTGATCGCCGTTGCGGTCATCGCCTTCATCGTCTGGTCTTTTGCCGGACCGAGCCCCGCTTTCGGCTATGCGCTGGTCGCCGCCGTCTCCGTTCTCATCATTGCCTGCCCCTGCGCGCTGGGGCTTGCCACGCCCATGTCGCTGATGGTCGGCATGGGACGCGGCGCCAATCTCGGTGTGCTGATCCGCAACGGCGATGCGCTGGAACTGATGGAGAAGGTCGACACGCTGGTCGTGGACAAGACGGGTACGCTGACCGAAGGCAAACCGCGGGTGACCTCGGTGGAACCGGCGGACGGCGTGAGCGAGGACGACCTCCTGCGTCTGGCTGCGAGCCTCGAGCGCGGCAGCGAACATCCGCTCGCCGACGCCATCATGGAAGCCGCGAAGGAGCGGGGATTGTCGCTGGCCGATGCGCAGGATTTCGATGCGCCGTCGGGCAAGGGCGTTACCGGCACGGTGGACGGTCGCAAGCTGGCGCTGGGCAACCGGCACCTGCTGGACGATCTGGGCATCGCGGCGGACAAGCTTTCCGCCCGGGCCGACGAGCTGCGGGACAAGGGCGCCACCGTGATGTTCGTCACGATGGACGGCGCGCTGGCGGGGCTCCTCGCCGTTGCCGACCCGATCAAGAAGACGACGCCGGATGCGATTGCGCGCCTGCGTGAGGACGGCATGCGTATCGTCATGCTGACCGGCGACAATGAACGCACGGCGCGCGCCATTGCCGGCGAACTCGGCATCGACGAGGTGGAGGCGGAAATCCTGCCCGATCAGAAATCGGAGGCGGTGAAGCGGCTGCAGGGCGAGGGCCGCGTGGTCGCCATGGCGGGCGACGGCGTCAACGATGCCCCGGCGCTCGCTGTGGCCGATGTCGGCATCGCCATGGGCACGGGCACCGACATCGCCATGGAAAGCGCGGGCGTGACACTGGTGAAAGGCGATTTGATGGGGATTGCGCGTGCGCGCGAACTCTCCCGCGCAACGATGAAGAACATTCGCCAGAACCTGTTCTTCGCCTTCATCTACAACGCGGCGGGTGTGCCCATCGCGGCGGGCGTTCTCTATCCCGTTTTCGGTCTCCTTCTGAGCCCGATCTTCGCGGCGGCGGCGATGTCCCTTTCCTCCGTCTCCGTAATCGGCAATGCTTTGCGCCTGCGCGGGCTCAAACTGTGAGCTCGTTCCCATTGACCGTTATAATGGGGGTCATTAGTCTCGCCTCATGTCCGGGACCAGGAGTAAAGCGGGAAACCGCAGCAGCGACACGCGCGAGAGGTTGATCGTCGCCGCCGAGCAATTGTTCGGCGAGCGCGGCATCCATGCCGTGACGCTGAAGGAAATCAACGCGGCGGCGGGGCAGCGCAATGAATCCGCGCTGCATTATCACTTCGGATCGAAAAAGGCGCTGATCGAGGCGATCCTGCGTCAGCGCGCCGATGTGCTGGATGCCCGCCGCTCGCAATTGCTCGACGATCTGGCGGCGAGCGGCGAAAAGCCCGATCTCCGCGAGGTCGTGAAGATCTCCTTCCAGCCGATCTTCGAACTGCTGCATACGAGGGACGGTGTACGCTTTGCCCGTTTCGTGGCGCAGGTGCTGGGCGATCCGCAATTCGATTTGCCCCGCATGACGGTCTGGGGGCGCTATGACGGCCTGACCCGGGTCAATATTCTGCTGGCCGATTATCTGAACGACCTGCCGCCGGATGTCGCCGAACAGCGCCAGCGTTTCATGCTGGAGATGGCGATCAGCGCGCTCGCCATCTGGACGCGTCGTCACGATGCGCTGAAGGATGTCGCGGCGCGCGAATTCTTCACGGCGAATCTCGTCGACGGCCTGCTCGGCATGCTGACGGCGCCCGTCTCGGCGGAAACCGAGGCCGCATTGACGCCGGCTGTGAAATCCAGGGGGAGGAAAACCGATGAGCGAAAAGCTCGAGCCGACTGAGGCGCAGCTCGATGCGCTGATGAAGGCCGACCAGACGACGCCCATCGTCATGGTCAATCTGCTGAAGTTCCGCGACAAGGCCGTTTATGAAGATGGCCGCGACGCAGGCGGCATCGGCGGTGCGGAAGCCTACGGGCTCTACGGCCAGGTTGCGCAGAAGAAGATCAAATCCGTCGGCGGCAGCATCCTCTGGCAGTCTCCGCGCGAGCAGCTCGTCGTCGGCACAGAGAAGGACGACTGGGACGCGGTGGTGCTGGTGCGCTATCCCTCCCGCAAGGCCTTCCTCGAAATGACCTCCGAAGCCGACTACCGCGAAGCGCTACCCCATCGCACCGCCGGACTGGAACGCACCGCGCTCATCCAGTGCATGGATACCGGCGCTCTCGGCGTCTAGTCCTTCAGAAAATCCCGCGTCACGCTCAGGAACTCGTCCAGCTTGTCATGCTGGACCCAGTGGCCTGCACCCTCGATATTCACGACCTCTGCATTCTGGAAATGCTTCGCGCGACCGTCCTTCACAGGGTCGCTTGCCCAGCTTTCCGTGCCGCGAATGAGCAGCGTCGGGCAGGTGATGCGCGACCAGAGATAGGTCGTGGTTTCCTCGTCGAAACCTGTCGGCGGAAAGACGCGCACGTAATTGTCGAACTTCCAGCTATAGGTGCCGTCTTCGTTCTGGTGCACGCCGTGAATGGTGAGGTGCCGCGCGCGCTCCGGCGAGAGATGCGGGTTCTCGTCCTGCATGCGCTTATAGGCTTCCTCGATGCTGGCATAGCGGCGCGGCTGGCGGCCGGAGAGCTTGCGCGTTTCGTCGATCCAGTTGCGGATACGCTGGTCCGTCGTCACGTCCTTGCCCTTTTCGAGCATTTTGGGCGAGGGGCCGAGCCCTTCGATGACGACAAGCTTCTTCACGTTTTCCGGATAAAGTCCCGTATAGCGCAGCGCCACTGCGCCGCCCATGGAATGCGCGACGATGGTCAGCGGCGCGAGGTCTTTCTGATGGATGAGCTGCGCAATGTCATAGACATAGTCGTTCATCTGATAGGTGCTGCCCAGCATCCAGTCGCTGTCGCCATGGCCGCGCAGATCCGGCGCGATGATGTGGTAGTCGTTGCGCAGCGCCTGCGCCGTCCAGTCCCAGTTACGGCAATGGTCGCGCCCGCCATGGATCATCAGCATGGGCGAGGCGTTTTCATTTCCCCAGTCGACATAGTGGAGCCGCAGGCGTTGCGAAAAATAGATGTGGGAGGCGGGGCCGATCCGTTCTTCCATCGGGAGTGTCTCTCCTAGCCGCGAACCGGTCCGGCGGGACCGGCTTCGAATTTCTTCGTCTCTACCGAAAGAACCTCGATATCGGCCATCGCCTTGCCGAAGGCGGCCATGTGAGGCTGTTCGAAATGGGAGGTCAATGCTGCCTCATCTTCCCATTCCTCGTAAATGCGGAAGAGGCCGGGCGTTTCGATGTCTTCGTAGAAGCCATAGGCGATGCAGCCCGGCTCTTCGCGCGTCTCGCGCGCCATGGTGCGGCGATGCCGGCTGCCTTCTCGCGGCTTGCCTCGGCGATCCTGAATGTGCCCGTCACGACGATCATTCTGCCTCCTTGCCCGGCTTGTGACGGGCTGTGTGCAGTGTCGGAGACCGGCCTGTCGAATGCCGGTTATTTTTCCGAAATGTACCGCCACACGCCATAAAGCGCGAGCCCCAGCATGATGTGGACGGCAAGCACCGGAGGCCAGCCGAAGAGATAGATGATGTCGTTGGCAAGGCCGGGCTTGAAGGGGCCGCCGCCAAAGGCAAGGCCGCGCGTGCCGAAAATCGCATTGAAGACGGCAGGCACGGTGAAAAGCCAAGCCGTAATCGGCGCCGACCAGAAGAACCAGGTGAACAGTCTCGGCGTCAGACGCATGAATTGTCCGCCGATCCCGAAAGCCATCAGCATCAGCCCCTGCGTGATCGCTTCC
Organism: Parvibaculum indicum; assembly: GCF_011762095.1. GTDB lineage: Bacteria > Pseudomonadota > Alphaproteobacteria > Parvibaculales > Parvibaculaceae > Parvibaculum > Parvibaculum indicum. The sequence goes on from NZ_JAASQO010000003.1 coordinate 302,795, forward strand.
ATATGGGCCATGCGCCAGGCTCTCGAATCGTCCGGTAGGGAAACCGGAATGTCGATCGGAAGCGGCCAGAGGACGATCCGGCCCAGCAGGGCGAAAAACCAGATCCAGCCGATGACGATCGCCAGCGCGAGGAGCGCGACGCCATTGAAGAACAGGAGGCCGCGCATGCGTTCTGTCATCGTCGCGGCGGTGGAGTGCAGGGAAGGGGCCATCTTCATTCTTCTCATAAGCCACGCGGCACGGGCGCGGGCCGCCGAAGCTGATCCGTGTCGAGCCGTCCCGCGGCATCTTGATCGGCCGAAAAAAGCGCTGCCCACGCCAATGCCCAATCCGGATCGGGCACCCGTCTGGGGGTGTATCCGGGAACGAGAATGCGCAGGAGCCTGGGTGTCAGCTTGCGGAAGATGCGCAGCAGCAATCCGGCGAGGCGCAACCGCGATCTCAGGTCGTGCCAGAGCCCGTCTTCCCTGAGCAGGGTCCGGTATCCGTGCCGCGTCAGCAGAAAGATATGTGTCATGGCGTAAAGGAAGCCATGGACGCGCCGGAAATAGCCGCCCGCCACATGGTCGAACACGTCATAGGCGACATTCTTGTGTTCGATTTCCTCCACGAAATGCCAGAGCACCAGCGAGGCGACGCCGCTTTCGCTTCCGCCGAACAGATAGTCGCGATCTTCGATGAGCATCTGGCCGATGGCGAGCGCCATCGACTCGAACCCTTCCGCATAGGCGAGGTTGAAGGCGAGAGAATGCGTGGCTTCGATCTCCGCATAGGAGGCGTCGAGCTTTGCTTCCAGTGCGTCGACCGATGTGTAGCCACGGGCTTTCAGCTCGTCGTTGAATTTCCGGTGCTGCCGGAAATGCGTTGCCTCCTGCGCCACATAGGAGTCGATTTCCCGGTGCAGCGCGTCTTCGCGCACCAGCGGCCGGGCTTTTCGCATGGTGCGAATGAGATAGGGCTCCAGATAGGGCATGGCGAGCGAGGCCGCGTTGACGAGCTGCGAGAACTCGGGCCGTTTGCGGTTCCAGTGGCCTTTCATGGCCGGTGGATAGGCAAAGCCCATCCGCCGGATTGTCATGCGCATTTCGGCGCTCATGTCGTTCCCCTCCCGCGGAATAGAGTAAATAGTCTAATTAGAGTATTTGATCTAATTCGCCGGGGTGTCAAGCCTTGGAGCCGTCGCACACGGGTAGTATGAAAAGGGGATGAGCAATCGCGAACGCATTCTGGAATTGAGCCTCAACCTCATGAACGAGGAGGGCGCGGCAGCCGGCACGACCACGCGTATCGCCGGGGAGCTGGGTATCAGCCCCGGAAATCTCTACTACCACTTCAGGAACAGGGAAGAGATCGTCAGGGTTCTGTTCGATGAGCTGGACAGGGAGTTGCGCGCGGTGCTCGTCGAAGATGTCGGCCCGCCGATCTCGCCGGCGCGGTTCGCCGCCTTTTACCTGCGGAGTTTCGACCTCGCATGGCGCTACCGTTTCTTCTTCGGCGGCCTGCTGGGGCTTCTGCGCCGGGACGATGCGCTCGCCGCCCGCTACCGCGCCCTTCAGGACTGGGGCATCGGCGAACTGGAGCGGATCGCCGGCCAGATCGTGAAGGACGGCAACATGACACGTCCGGGCGGGCGCGGCGGGTTGCGGTCCGTCGCGCTCAATACCTGGCTGATATGGATGAACTGGATCCGTTTTCTGCAGATATCCGGCAAGCGCACCATCGAACACGAAGACATGGCCGACGGCGCGAGCCAGCTATTCGACATACTGGCGCCCTATCTCGACCCCGCTTTCGAACGGTCGGCCCGCCGCGCGCTGGCTCGCGATCTGCCTCGCTAGCCCGCAACCCGTCCGGGCTTGGGTGGTTAGGGGGCTCAGATGTCTTCCAGCCCCATTTCCTTGCGGAACATGAGCTTGCCATAGGACGCGGGCATCAGCCTCTGCATGCAATCGATGAGATGGGCGTCCAGGCCGATCAGGATGCGGCCCTTGTCTTTCCGGATGCCCTTGAGGATGACCTGCGCGGCGCGCTCCGGCGTGGTCCGGGCGATCTTGTCGAAGCCGGAAGCCGCTTCCTCCCGCGTGGTCGCCTGGGTGGACTGCAGGAAGCGCGCATTGCGCACGATATTGGTCTTGATGCCGCCGGGATGGACGCTGGAGACCTTGATGTCCGTGCGCTGAAGCTCGTGGCGCAGCGCCTCGGTGAAGCCCCGAATGGCGAACTTCGCCGAGTTGTAGGCCGCCTGGGAGGGAACGGAGATGATCCCGAAAATGCTCGACACATTCACGATGTGCCCCGCGCCCTTGGCCTGAAGCTGCGGCAGGAAGGCCTTGGTGCCGTAGACCATCCCCCAGAAGTCGATATTCATCACCCATTCGAAATCGTCGAAGGACAGTTCCTCCACCTTGGCGATTTGGGCGACGCCGGCATTGTTGATGACGATATCGGCGCCGCCATAGCTCGTTTCGATATCCTGTGCGAAGGCGAAAACGGCGTCCTTGTCGGCCACGTCCAGCAGATAGGTCGAGACCTTGCCGCCGGCCGCCTCGATCCGTTTGGCGGTCTCAGCCAGGCCTTCCCTGTCGAGATCCGAGGCGCAGACCGTGGCGCCTTCCCGGGCTAGGGCGATGGCGGTGGCGCGGCCGATCCCGCTCGCGGCGCCGGTAATGGTGGCGACTTTTCCGGCAATCTCCGTCATGGACTATCCGTTCTCCTGCTGTGTTCAAACCGGCAGACACTAGGCGATTTCCCGGCCTTATTCACGTGGTTGCTTGTCTTTATGTGTTGCGGTTGGCCCCATCGGCCTTTCTCCCCCTAGAATGCCGCCCAACGACAAGGGGAGGAGGCGAAAATGGACATCAAACCCATCGCCGGGCTCGACGACCGGATCAACGACATCAGGCTCATGACGGCAAAGGTCGTGAATGAGGAGATCATCCCGGCCGAACCGGTTCTCTACAAGGGCGGCGACGAGGCCGAGGCCGTTCGTGCCGGTATCCGGGACAAGGTAAAGGAGCTCGGTCTCTGGGCGCCGCATCTGCCGGAGGAATATGGCGGCATGGGGATCGGCTTTCTGGCCCATGCCTATATGAACGAGGTCATGGCCTGGAGCCCCTTTTCCGCGCGGCTCTTCGGTGTGGTCGCGCCCAATTCCGGCAACCAGAAGATCCTGCTGAAATACGGCACACCCGAGCAGAAGAAGAAATGGCTGGAGCCCCTCGTCGCGGGCGAGATCGAATCCTGCTTTTCGATGACCGAGCCGGACCAGCCCGGCTCCAACCCCTATGCCATCCAGACACGCGCGGTGAAGGACGGCGACCACTGGGTGATCGACGGCCATAAATGGTTCACCTCCAACGGCCGCCGCGCAGATATTGCCATCGTCATGTGCCGCACCGAGCAGGATGACGGCAAGGGCGGCACCAGGGACAAGATGACCCAGATCATCGTGCCCATGGATACGCCCGGCGTGAACATTATCCGCTCCGTGCCGGTCTGGGGTCACACCAATGGCGACCATTGTGAAATTCGGTACGAAAATGTCCGTGTACCGCTTGAAAACCAGCTCGGGCGGACCGGCACCGGCCATCAGGCCGCGCAGGACCGGCTGGGCGAGGGCCGCGTCTTTCACTGCATGAACTCGATCGGCCAGATGTGGCGGGCCTTCGATCTCATGTGCAAACGCGCGATGACGCGCGAGGTGCATGGTGGCACGCTGGCGTCGAAGCAGTTCACGCAAGGCTTCATCGCCGACAGCTATATGGACATCCAGTCGGCCCGGCTGATGACGCTGCATTGCGCGCACCAGATGGAGGCGGGCGGCGATGCGCGTACGGATATTTCGGCGATCAAGGTCTTCGTGCCCGCCGCCTTCGAGCGCGTGGTGGACCGTGCCATCCAGGTACATGGCGCATTGGGCGTCTCGGGCGACACGCCGCTTTCGGGCATGTATATGGGCGCGCGCACGCTTCGCCTCGCCGACGGGCCGGATGAAGTTCATCGTATTGTCATCGCGAAGAACGTCCTCAAATGCTATCAGGAAGGCGCGAGCTGGGATTTCGGGGCCTGATGTTATGATGAATCACACGGTGATTCGCGGTCTGCCGATGAAACCGTCCACGGACGAATTTGTGAGGATGAAAAGCCGGTGGTAGTGCCCCCGGATCAGGAAGAGCCCGGAAAGAGCTGGAGCGCGATGCGGCACCATGTGACGCATTGGTCCGGGTCGCGGACCTATGTCGCCGCCGTCACCATCGTGTTCGGCCTGCTCTATCTCGGCGGGGCCATCCATGTCGCGGCGGCGCTCGCGGCATATGGCTTCATCCTCATCGTTGTGCTGGCGCGCGGTGCGATTGCCGGCGATAGCCGGCCCGTCCGGGTCTCGCGCGCCTCGGGCGAAAAACGCGCGACCCCGCTTGGCGGCGGTCCGTCGCTCACCATTCTCGACCGTCTGCCCGATCCGCTCATCGTGCTGGACGGGGCGGGGCGTGTCCTCTTGCGCAACAGCGCCGCGGAGCCGCTGGTCGTCAAACAGGCGGTCGGCAAGCATGTCGCGACCGTGCTGCGCAATGCGCCGCTCATTTCCTGCATCGAATCGGTACTCAAGGGCGGGCCGGCCTGCTCGGTCGAATACACGTTGCCCGTACCGGTCGAGCGCCACTTCAATGCCTTCGTCACCCCGATCGAGACCGAAGGCGAGGGCCCGGGGCCGAGGAAGAATTTTCTCGTCCTGGTGCTGCTTCACGATCTCACGGAAGCCAAGCGCGTCGAATCCATGCGCGTGGACTTCGTGGCCAATGCCAGCCACGAGCTGAAAACGCCGCTGGCCTCGCTCTCCGGCTTCATCGACACGCTGAGCGGCCACGCCAAGGACGACCCGGACGCGCGCGAGAAATTCCTCGGGATCATGAGCGATCAGGCGCAGCGCATGCGCCGCCTGATCGACGACCTGCTTTCTCTGTCGCGCATCGAACTGCGCGAGCATGTGCTGCCGGACCAGCTGGTGAACCTGCAGGGCGTGGTGGAAGACGTGATGGATGCGCTGACGCCGATCGCGCGCGATTCGGGCGTGGAGCTTGTCGCCTCGGCCCCGGCCACCCTGCCGCCCGTCAGGGGGGAGCGCGACGAACTGGCCCAGATTATCCAGAATCTCGTCGATAATGCCCTGCGCTATGCCCAGTCGGGCAAGCGAATCGAAATCGGCCTGTCCCGGGAAACCCGGGGCAGCCGCGATGTCGTCCGCCTGGCCGTCCGGGATTTCGGGCCCGGCATCGCGCGCGAGCATATTCCGCGGCTGACCGAGCGTTTCTACCGCGTCGACGCGGCAACCTCGCGGGCCCGGGGCGGCACCGGCCTTGGCCTTGCCATCGTCAAGCATATCGTGAACCGGCATCAGGGCACGCTCGCCATCGAGAGCGAAATCGGCAAGGGAACGACCTTCGTCGTTCAGATTCCCGTGGCCGAGACCGGCCGGGGCGCCACAATCGGCCCCGCCGGGGAGACCGACGACGCGGCGGCCCAAAATGACGCATCCGCGAGCGTCCGGGCCGCCCAATAGCCTGATTTCATTGCCGGATTTTCAAATTATTTCATATTCGGATTCCCTCGAATCCCAGGGTTTCCTTGGGTTTCCGCCCTCACCTTCAAAAAAGTGTCACGTAAGCGTCGTAAACGCTTAGTCAGTCGCTTCTAGCGTCCGCTCCGCCTGAAGGTAAGAACAGCTGCGGCAAAGGGGGAAGCCGTTTCGGGGTGCCCCGTGTCCAGCTCTCACAGACTGGAGATTAATCGTGAAACTCAAGAATCTGACGATGGCCGCGACCGTTGTCGTCGCCACTCTCGGCGTAGCGGGCGTTGCCCAGGCGCGCGACCAGGTTTCGATCGCCGGTTCGTCGACGGTGCTGCCCTACGCCACGATCGTGGCCGAGCAGTTCGGTTCGGCGTTCCCGAACTTGAAGACCCCCGTCGTTGAATCCGGCGGCTCCTCCGCCGGCCTGAAGCAGTTCTGTCAGGGCATCGGCGAGGAATATATCGACGTTGCGAACGCCTCCCGCTCGATCAAGGACAAGGAAGTCGCCGCTTGCGCCGAAAACGGCGTGAAGGAAATCGTCCAGGTCAAGATCGGCTATGACGGCATCGTGTTCGCGTCCGACGTGAACGGTCCCTCTTTCGCTTTCGAGCCGAAGGACTGGTTCCTGGCCCTGTCCAATGAAGTTCCGGTCGACGGCAAGATGGTCGCCAACCCGAACAAGACGTGGTCCGACGTGAACCCGGATTTCCCCGATTGGGAGATCAAGGCGTTCATCCCGGGCGAAAAGCACGGCACGCGTGAAGTGTTCGAAGACAAGGTGATCCTTGCCGGTTGCGAAGCCGCGGGCGGCTTCGACATCTACAAGGATGGTGGCATGGACAAGAAGGCCGCCGAGAAGGCCTGCATCAAGCTGCGCACCGACGGCGCCTCCACCGACATCGACGGCGACTATACCGAAACGCTCGGCCGCCTGCAGTCGAACAAGGAAGCCATCGGCGTGTTCGGCCTCTCCTTCTACGAGAACAACACCGACAAGCTGAAGGTTGCCACGATGGGCGGCATCAACCCCTCCGTCGAGACGATCGCCAAGGGTGAGTATCCGGTCTCCCGTCCGCTCTTCTTCTACGTGAAGAAGGCCCATGTCGGCGTGATCCCGGGCCTCAAGGAATATGCGACGTTCTTCATGAGCGACGCGATGGCCGGCCCCGACGGCCCGCTCGCCGAATACGGCCTCGTGCCGCTGCCGGCGAACGAACTGAAGGAAGTTCAGGAAACCGTGGCTGAAATGAAGCCGATGTAATCCTGGTTCTGCCAGGGAGCCGGTGCCCTCGGGCGCCGGCTCCTCCTCCGGCTTCCGCCGGAAGTCGTTAAGTCCAGTTGCGGCCCTTGCCTGTCGGCAGAGGCTCCGCGCCCCGCCGGGGCACCCTATGGGAAGAGCGGTAATGACCACTCAGATGATTTTTCTGATCCTTCTGCTCGCAGGCGTTGCAGCCTTCTTCTACGGCCGTATGCGCGCCAGGGCGATGACGGTCGCCTCCGCGGAGAAGTTCCATTCCCGGCCCGGCCATCATGGCTTCTACGTCACGATCTGGACCATGCTGCCGGCCTTTTTCCTGATCGTGCTCTGGCTGGTCGTGGCGCCGCTGGTCGTGCGCTGGGCGGTGACGAATTCCCTGCCCGAAGCGGCGACGGCCTCGGGCGAAAGCGTGTCCCTGATCATGACCACGGTCGAGCAGCTCTCCCGTGGCGTGACGCAGCTCGAGGAAGAGGATTTCGACCGGATCAGCTCCGGCGCGATGACGGTGCAGGAGGTCATGCGCTCCAAAGGTGTGCTGGTCGGGTCCGACGCCAAACCCTACATGCTGCAGGCGGCGATCCTCGATGAACGCCTGAGTGCCAACAGCCACCTCTTTCTGACGCTCTTTGCCGGGATCACGATGATCGGCGGGTTCCTGTACGGCCGGCGCGGCATCGCGCCCCGGGCACGGGCGCGCAACGCCGTCGAGCAGGTCATGACGCTCGGCCTCATCGCCGCGTCCACCGTCGCGATCCTCACCACGGCGGGCATCGTCCTGTCGGTGCTCTTCGAATCCATCGAATTCTTCCGGATGGTCCCGCCGGCCGACTTCTTCTTCGGGACCGTCTGGGATCCGCGCTTTTCCGCGCCGGGCCGCGTCGGCGGCAGCGACGGGCAGTTCGGTATCCTGCCGCTTCTCTGGGGTACGGCCTATATCTCGCTCGTGGCGCTCATGGTTGCCGTGCCGATCGGCCTCATGTCCGCGATCTACATGTCGGAATATGCCGGCAACAAGGTGCGCTCCATAGCCAAGCCGCTGCTGGAAATTCTGGCCGGCATCCCCACCATCGTTTACGGCTTCTTCGCGCTGGTGACATTCGGTCCCTTCCTGCGCGACGCGGGCGGCCTTGTCGGCTTCGACATCCAGGCCTCCTCGGTGCTGACGGCCGGCTTCGTGATGGGGATCATGATCATCCCCTTTGTGTCCTCGCTTTCCGACGACATTATCTCCGCCGTCCCGCAATCTCTACGCGAAGGGTCTTACGGTCTGGGCGCCACCCAGTCGGAGACCATCAAGCAGGTCATCATGCCCGCCGCGCTGCCCGGCGTCGTGGGGGCGGTGCTACTCGCCGCCTCGCGGGCCATCGGCGAAACCATGATCGTGGTGCTGGCGGCCGGTATCGCCGCCAATATCACGCTCAATCCCGGCGAGTCGGTGACGACCGTTACGGTCAAGATCGTCAGCCAGTTGACCGGCGACCTGGAGTTCAACAGCCCGCAAACGCTGGTGGCCTTTGCGCTGGGGCTCACGCTCTTCGTCGTCACCCTCGGCCTCAATGTCTTCGCACTTTACATCGTGCGCAAATATCGGGAGCAATATGAATGACCGATCAGGTGCAGCGTATGGATGTTACGGCAGGGGGTCGTGTGGCCAAGTCCGAGAAGAGCAAACTGGTAAAGCGGCGCTACGCCGCGGAACGCCGGTTCCGTTTCTATGGCATGGCGGCAATCGGGACGGCGGTATTCTTCGTCTTCCTGCTGTTCGGCTCGATCGTCAATAATGGCTGGTCTGCGTTTTTCCAGACCAAACTCGACCTGACGGTGCATTTCGACGAGTCCGTAATCGACAAATCCGGCCAGCGCGATCGCATGACGCTGCTGACCGCGAACTACCGCAAACTCGCTCGTGAAGCATTGCTGGCCGAGCTTGGCGTCGATCCCGCCGACCGGCCGATGCGCCGCAAGGCCGAGGCGCTGCTGTCGCGCGGCGCCGCGATCCAGCTCCGCGATGTCGTGATGGACGACCCTTCCGTCATCGGCACCACGCAAAAGGTCGAGCTTCTGGCCAGCGGCAACGCGGACGCGCTGATGAAGGGCGCCATCGACCGCGACGTGCCCGAAAGCCGGCGCCAGCTCGACAACCGGCAGGTGGCCTGGCTCGATGAGCTGAGGGCGAAGGATATTCTCTCGCTGGCCTTCAATACCGGCCTGTTCACCTATGGCGCCTCCTCCCAGCCTGAAACGGCGGGTATCGGGGTGGCCGCCATCGGGTCCTTCTTCATGATGCTGATCGTGGTTCTGCTGGCGGTCCCGCTCGGCGTCGCCGCCGCGCTCTATCTGGAGGAATTCGCCCCGCAGAACCGCTGGACGGATCTGATCGAGGTGAACATCAACAACCTCGCCGCCGTTCCCTCCATCGTTTTCGGCCTGTTGGGGCTTGCCGTCTTCATCAACTTCGCCGGCCTGCCGCGCTCCTCCGCTCTGGTGGGCGGTCTGGTGCTGACGCTGATGACGCTCCCGACCGTGATCATCGCCACGCGCGCGGCCATCCGCGCCGTCCCGCCTTCCATCCGCGAGGCGGCGCTGGGGGTCGGTGCGTCCAAGATGCAGACCGTCACCCATCACGTCCTGCCGCTCGCGCTGCCCGGTATTCTCACCGGCACGATCATCGGGCTGGTGCAGGCGCTGGGCGAAACGGCCCCTCTTCTGATGATCGGCCTCGTCGCTTTCGTCGTCGATTATCCCGCTACGCCCATGGATCCCGCAACGGCGCTGCCGGTGCAGATCTATATGTGGGCGACCGCCGCCGAGCGCGGTTTCGTTGAGCGCACGGCAGGGGCGACGATCATCCTGCTGGGCTTCCTCATTCTCATGAATTCCACCGCTGTCATCATGCGCAGAAGGTTCGAACGCAAATGGTAGAAATCTCCGCACCCGTGTCCCCGGTCTCCGAGGGGGCAAACCAGGCAGACAGCGTCAAGATGAGCGCGCGCGACGTTTGCGTCTATTACGGCGAGAAGCAGGCCCTTTTCGGTGTGAACCTGCAGATCCCGACCAACGAGATCATGGCGCTCATCGGTCCGTCCGGCTGCGGCAAGTCCACATTCCTGCGCTGCCTGAACCGGATGAACGACGTGATCCCGATCGCGCGCATCACCGGCGATATCGAACTCGACGGCGAAGACATCTACGCGCCCGACCTCGATGTGGTCGAACTCAGGGCGCGTGTCGGCATGGTGTTCCAGAAGCCGAACCCCTTTCCGAAGTCGATCTTCGACAACATCGCCTACGGGCCGCGCATCCATGGCTTCTCCTCCAACAACAAGACCGACATGGAAGAGCTGGTGGCGACCAGCCTTCAGAAAGCCGGTCTCTGGGAAGAAGTGAAGGATCGTCTGGACCAGCCGGGCACGGGCCTTTCCGGCGGGCAGCAGCAGCGCCTGTGCATCGCCCGCGCCATTGCCGTGAAGCCCGAAGTCATTCTGATGGACGAGCCCTGCTCGGCGCTCGACCCCATCGCGACGGCGAAAATCGAAGAGCTGATGGACGAACTCCGGTCCGACTACACGATCGTGATCGTGACGCACTCCATGCAGCAGGCGGCACGTGTGTCGCAGCGAACCGCGTTCTTCCACCTGGGTGTGCTGGTGGAAGAGGGGGATACCGACAAGATCTTCACAAATCCGGACGACGAGCGCACACAGAACTACATCACCGGCCGTTTCGGCTAATTTAGGCGCCGGTCACTCGGTGAGGGGCCTAAAGGAGGATCAGGCGTGACGACAGAACATACAGTGAAGTCCTTCCAGGAAGAGCTGGAAAAGCTCAGCACCGGGATCGCCCAGATGGGCGGGTTGACCGAGGCTCAGCTATCGGCGGCTCTCGAGGCCGTTCAGCGGCGCGACAATCAGCTGGCCGAGCGCACGGTGCGCGAGGATGTGCGGATCGACGATCTGGAAACTGAAATCGAGACACAGGCCGTGCGTGTGATCGCGCTTCGCCAGCCCATGGCGTCCGATCTTCGCGAGGCCATCGCCTCGATCAAGATTTCCAACGATCTGGAACGCATCGGCGATCTGGCGAAGAACATCGCCAAGCGCGCCATCGTGATCGGTTCCGATTTCAACATCGAGAACCGCCTCATCCAGAGCATCGGTCGCATGGGCCGCCTGGCCCAGGGGCAGCTCAAGACGGTGCTGGACTCCTATTCCAGCCGCGATGCGCAGGCCGCCATGGATGTCTGGATGCAGGATGAGGAGATCGACGAGATGTACAACTCGATCTTCCGCGAGCTGCTGACCTACATGATGGAAGACCCCCGCACGATCGGCGTCTCCACGCACCTGCTCTTCATTGCCAAGAACCTGGAACGGATCGGCGACCATACGACCAATGTCGCCGAGACGGTCCGCTACCTCATCACCGGCGAACGTGTCGTGGATGACCGCCCGAAGGGCGATACGACGAGCATGACCTCGATAGAATCGGATGATTGAAGGAGGCCACAAGGGAAATGCAGATGTTGACCACGGCGGATGAGCTACGGTCTCACGCGTCCTTTGAACGAAGAATGAAACCAACCGTATTGATTGTGGAAGATGAGGAGGCTCTCTCGACCCTCCTCCAGTACAATCTGGACAAGGAAGGCTACCGGATTCTCTCCGCGGCGGATGGGGAAGAGGCGGCGATGATGGTTCGGGAAACGACCCCCGATCTCGTCCTTCTCGACTGGATGCTGCCGGGCCTGTCCGGTATCGAACTCTGCCGCAGGCTTCGCGGCCGCCCCGAAACCCGCAACCTGCCGATCATCATGATCACGGCGCGCGGCGAGGAATCGGATCGTATCCGCGGCCTCGACACGGGCGCGGACGACTATGTGACCAAGCCTTTTTCCATGACCGAGCTTCTGGCGCGGATCAGGGCGGTCATGCGGCGTATCCGGCCGGCGCTGACCGAGGATCTTGTGACCTTCGGCGACATCGTGATCGACCGGGCGGCCCATCGTGTGCGGCGCGGCGAACGGGAGGTCCATCTGGGCCCCACCGAATACCGCCTGCTCGATCATCTGATCCAGCATCCCGGCCGCGTGTTCAGCCGCGAACAATTGCTCGATGCGGTCTGGGGCTCCGACGTCTATGTGGAGGCCCGTACCGTGGACGTGCATGTGGGCCGGTTGCGCAAGGCTCTCAATGACAGGGGCGAACGCGACCCGATCCGCACCGTCCGCTCGGCGGGCTATGCGCTGGACGAACAGTTCCGCGCCTGAGCCCTCCCGCGGAGACAGAAAAAAGCCGGTGTCGAAAGACACCGGCTTTTGTGTTCGTCCGGCCCCCGGTCCGGACGAAAAGGCTCCCCTCTGGAGCGATCAGCCCGTCAGGCGGTCCGTCCGCGCACGCTCGCGATTGCGGCGGCTCTGGGCAGGCTGATAGGCCTTGCGCGCATGTTCCGGGCAATAGGGCATGCCGTCTTCGGCGGAGCGGCCGCAGAAATGGAAACCCGCCTTGCCCGGCTCGCCGATGGGCCATTTGCAGGTCCGCTCGGTCAGCGTCAGTACCGTGGCGCGCTCCGAAAGCGGCAGGTCGGGCAGCTCGCTCGCGCTTGAGGCCCGGCTTTCCTTCGGCAGATTGTCTTCGCTCCGGCTCTGAAGCTCTTCTTTCTGCTCGCGCGGGGTCGCCGGCTCGGGCCGGGCCCGGACCAGCGTGCGCGGCGCCGCGGGACGGCTCGTGCGTGCCGGACGGCTGGGCGTGGCGCGGCCGGAAAGACCGAGCCGGTGTACCTTGCCGATCACCGCGTTTCGTGTCACGCCGCCAAGCTGTTTGGCGACCTGACTGGCGCTGAGGCCTTCCGACCACAGCTTTTTCAGGAGTTCTACGCGTTCCTCAGTCCACATGTCGGTTCCTTCCCCCTTTTGGGCCGGAAGGCCCTGCTGCCCGCAGGGCCTGGACGCGACCCGGCCAATGCCCGCAAATTTCGACCGTCAGGCACACCAGATTTCGTATGTGTTCACGGAAAATATACTAGATCGGGGTAATTTTTAGCAAGGAGACATGCGCCTCCGATTCGGCTTATCCACAGAAAAGGGTGGGGATGCCGCGTTTCTCTCCCTATATATGCCCCTTGCGCGGTCGAAACGGTCCGATCCGTCCCCGATATCCCGTCCCGGACGGATGTCGGGCCGTCGCCGTCCATCCCTGCCGGCCCCTTCGAGAGAGCCTGTGACAATTTTCCGGGGCGCGATTGTCACGGCGGCGGCGGTTCCGTATTGCTTGCCCATGAAAAGAGGTGCGGCGGCCGGCTCTGGCCGGCGGCACCGATAAAACGTCAAGGGAGCCTTGCCCATGAGTGTTTCGACAGATCGCACGTCAACGCAGCCCATGGCCGGTGCCCGGCGCTTCGGCTCGGTGAACTGGCTGGGCGTATGGACGCTCTACCTGAAGGAGGTCCGCCGCTTCATGAAGGTCATCACCCAGACGGTGGCGGCCCCGGTGGTGACGACGCTTCTTTATCTTGCGATCTTCGCGCTCGCCATCGGCAAGTTCCGGCCGGATGTGCATGGCGTGCCCTTTATCGAGTTTCTGGCGCCGGGCCTCATCATCATGACGATGATCCAGAACTCCTTCGCCAATACCTCCTCCTCGATCCTGATCTCGAAAGTGCAGGGCAATATCGTCGATATCCTCATGCCGCCCCTTTCGCCGGGCGAATTGAATGTGGGGATCGCGACGGCGGGCGTCACGCGCGGCGTGGTCTGCGGCCTGGCGACCGCGCTCGGCATGTGGCCCTTCATCCATCTGGAGATCGACCATCTCTGGGCGCTGGTCTTCTTCGCCGTGGGCGCCTCGCTCATGCTGTCGCTGCTCGGCATGATGGGCGGTATCTGGTCGGAGAAATTCGACCATCTTCAGGCGGTCACCAACTTCCTGATCCTGCCGGCGACCTTCCTGTCGGGCACATTCTATTCGGTGACGCAGCTTCCGGACTTCGCCTACCACATCACCCAGTACAACCCGATCTTCTATCTGATCGACGGCTTCCGCTACGGCATGACGGGCCATGCCGACGGCTCCATCCAGATCGGCGTGGCGGTCGTGCTGGGGGTCAATGCGCTCCTCTGGGCGGTTTGCCACATGATGTTGAAGCGCGGCTACCGGCTGAAGGCCTGAGCGGCCGGTCCGGGGGGCGGAAAACAGGCTAACCGCCCGCATGACTTCACTTTTTTGCGTTGGGAGAGGCCGTCTGCGATTGACAGCGGCGCGGCCTCTCCCTAATACTTCGAGGCTTCTCGCAACGCCGCCGGATTTGGGCGGCTTTTTCTATTGGGGCCCGTCTATGGAAAATGACGGGCGCAGCCGGACGGGCTTTCGACACAAGCGGCCGGTGCGATCCCCCGCAGGAGCGCAGTCGTGATCACGCCAGTTCTGCCGACCTATGCACGGGCCGACCTCGAATTCGAGAAGGGCGAGGGCTCATACCTCCTCACCGCCTCGGGCGAGCGATATCTCGACTTCGGCGCCGGGATCGCGGTCAATGTGCTCGGCCACGCAAACCCCGGTCTCGTCGCCGCGCTGAACGATCAGGCGCAGAAGGTCTGGCATACCTCCAACATCTATCGCATCCCGGGACAGGAGCGGCTGGCGCGCCGTCTCGTCGAGGCGACCTTCGCCGATACGGTGTTCTTCACAAATTCCGGCGGCGAGGCGCTGGAATGCGCGATCAAGATGGCGCGCAAATATCACGCGGCGAGCGGTCATCCGGAACGCTACGAACTCATCACCATGGAAGGGGCCTTCCACGGGCGGACGCTGGCGACCATCGCCGCGGGCGGCCAGAAGAAATATCTGGAAGGCTTCGGCCCGGTCACGCCCGGCTTCCCGCAAGTGCCCTTCGACGATCTGAAGGCGCTCAAGGAAGCGATCGGCCCGGCGACGGCGGGCGTGCTCATCGAGCCCATTCAGGGCGAAGGCGGCATCCGTCCCTTGCCCTATGGCGATCTGCGCCAGATCCGCGAGATCTGCGACGAGGCGGGCATCCTGCTCGTGCTCGACGAGGTGCAGACCGGCGTCGGCCGCACGGGCAAGCTCTTCGCGCATGAACTGGCCAGCATCGCGCCCGACATCATGGCGATTGCCAAGGCGCTGGGCGGCGGCTTTCCCGTGGGCGCCTGTCTGGCGACGGAAGAGGCGGCCAAGGGCATGACGGCGGGCACACATGGCTCGACCTTCGGCGGCAATCCGCTGGCCATGGCGGTCGCCAACGCGGTGCTGGATCAGGTGCTGGCCGACGGCTTCATCGAGCATGTGAACGAGCTGGGCCGCACGCTGCGCCAGAAGCTGGCGCGGCTGGCCGACGAGCATCCCGACATCATCGAAGGCGTGCGCGGCGAGGGACTGATGCTCGGTATCAAGTGCAAGGTGCCCAATACCGATCTCGTGGCCGCTGCGCGCAGCGAACATCTGCTGGTGGTGGGCGCGGGCGACAATACGGTCCGCCTGCTGCCGCCGCTCAACATCGGAGACGAAGAGGTGGAAGAAGCGATCGACAAGCTGTCGAAGGCCTGCACCGCGCTGGACGGACGCGCGGGCGAAAAGCGGGAGGGCGCGGCATGAGCCGGCATTTCCTCGATCTGCATGAAGTCGCGCCGGGCGAATTGCGCGGTATTCTGGACGGCGCTCATGCGCGCAAGGCCGCCCGCAAAGGCAAGGGTCAGGCCGAGCCCGACGACGACACGCCGCTCAACGGCAAGCTGCTCGCCATGATCTTCGAAAAGCCCTCCACGCGGACCCGCGTCTCTTTCGACGTGGCGATGCGTCAGCTCGGCGGCCAGACGCTTCTGATGAACGGGCAGGAAACCCAGCTCGGCCGGGGCGAAACCGTCGCCGACACGGCGCGCGTTCTGTCGCGCTTCGTCGATGCGGTCATGATCCGCACCACCGATCACGCCTCGCTGCTGGAACTCGCCGACAATGCGAGCGTTCCCGTCATCAACGGTCTCACCGACAGGTCCCATCCCTGCCAGCTCATGGCGGATGTGATGACCTTCGAGGAGCACAAGGGCAATATCGCAGGCCGCAAGATCGCCTGGGTGGGCGACGGCAATAATGTCGCCGCCTCCTGGATCCATGCCGCGGGCCAGCTCGGTTTCGAACTGCGCCTGGCCTGCCCGCCGGAACTGAGCCCGGACGCCGAAGTCATGGACTGGGCGAAGAAGACTGGCGCCAAGGTGACGCTCGGAACCGACCCGGACGCGGCGGTGGACGGCGTCGATTGCGTGGTGGCCGACACATGGGTCTCCATGGGCGACGATATTGAAACCAAGACCCGCAGGCACAATCTATTGGCACCGTTCCAGGTGAACGGGAAGCTGATGGACAAGGCCGCGCCGGACGCCATTTTCATGCATTGCCTGCCCGCGCATCGCGGCGAGGAAATGACCGCTGACGTGATCGACGGTCCCGCCTCGGTGGTCTGGGACGAGGCGGAAAACCGGCTGCATGCCCAAAAGGGCGTGCTCGCCTGGTGTTTCGGCTGACAGCCCGAACGGCCAGGCGGTGGCGTAAGGCAACACGCCCGACTGACAGGAAGTAAAGATGAGTGACGCAAGCCAGAACGCGGGCGGCGGCGATGGCCGCCGCTTCGACATGCCGGGCGACGACATCGTGCAGCCCTTCCAGATCGAGGATCTGGGCATAAGGGGCCGTCTCGTGCGTCTTGGTCCCCTGGTCGATGAGGTCCTGAAACGCCACGACTACCCCGAACCGGTCTCCCGCCTGCTGGGCGAGGCGCTGGCGCTGACGGTGATGCTCGGCTCCGCCCTGAAATTCGAGGGCCGCTTCATCCTGCAGACGCAGAGCAAGGGGCCGATTTCCATGCTCGTCGCCGATTATGAAAGCCATGGCGACGGCACCGGCAAGGTGCGCGGCTATGCGCATATGGACGTCGACGCGGTGGGCGAGGCCATCGCCGCGGGCCGTGCGTCATCCGCCGAGCTGATGGGCGAGGGGCATATGGCGCTCACCATCGATCAGGGCGGCGACATGGACCGCTATCAAGGCATCGTCGCGCTCGATCCGGAAGGGCTCACCCCGTCGGCGCATGAATATTTCGAGAGTTCCGAGCAGGTGGCGACCCGCATCCGCATCGCTGCGGGGCCGCTTTACAGCCGCGAAGAGCAGGGCCATAGCGAGAAGCATTGGCGCGCCGGCGCGATCATGATCCAGCATGTCGCGCGGGAAGGCGGCCTCACCGGGTATCGCGAGGGCGACGACGACAGTCCCTATACCGAAGAAGAGGAAAGCTGGAACCGCGCCTCCATCCTGCTCGACACGGTGGAGGATCATGAACTCCTCGACCCCGCGCTGGAGCCGCAGCGTCTGCTGTTCCGCCTCTTCCACGAGGATGGCGTCCGCGCCTTCCAGACCTCCGGCGTGGAATTCGGCTGCCGCTGCTCGCGCGAGCGCATGAGTTCGGTCCTGCGCTCCTTCGGCGCGGAAGAGATCGACAGCATGGTGCTGGACGATGTCATCACCACCAAATGCGAGTTCTGCAGTTCGGTCTATGTCTTCACGGCCGACGAGCTGAAGGAAGGGCTGGAGGAGTAGCTCTCAGCCCGCCACATGCTCGGCGAGCCGCATCATGAAGCGCTCGCATTCGGCAATCTGCGAAAGCGCGATGAACTCGTCCGGCTTGTGGGCCTGCGCAATGTCGCCCGGCCCGCAAACCAGCGTCGGCACATCCGCCATCTGGAAAAGCCCGGCCTCGGTCGCATAGGAGACGGCTTCCGTCTCGTTGCATTGCGCGAGCTTCAGGATCAGCGTCTCGGCGGGCGATCCGGTTTCGGGTACGAGGCCCGGCGCCTTGGCGCGTTCGCGCGTCTCGATGCGGGCCTGCGGATAGACCTCGCGCATGCGCGGCAGCACGTCTTCTTCGGCAAAGGCGGTGAAACGGGTGATGATCTCGTCGGGGTCGTCGTCGGGCAGCGCGCGATACTCCCAGCCGAACTCGCATTTGCGCGGGATGATGTTCACCGCCGTGCCGCCCTTCACCACCCCCACATTGATGGTGGTGTAAGGCGGCGCGAAGCGGCAGCCCGCCGGGGAGCGCCCCCGCATTTCCTCCGCCAGCTTGCCCAGGAAGCCGATC
Organism: Parvibaculum indicum; assembly: GCF_011762095.1. Classification (GTDB taxonomy): domain Bacteria; phylum Pseudomonadota; class Alphaproteobacteria; order Parvibaculales; family Parvibaculaceae; genus Parvibaculum; species Parvibaculum indicum. Next base: position 320,758 of record NZ_JAASQO010000003.1, read on the forward strand.
AGCTCCATGGCGTAAAAGATCGCCGACACGCCCTTGTCCGTGGCGCTCGAATGGGATTCGAGCCCGGTCACGGTCGTGAAATAGGACTGGATGGATTTATGGGCATTCACGACCTTCATCATCGACGGCTCGCCGACGATCGCGACCGCCGGGCGCGGCAGCTCGCGCACGATGCTATCGATCATCGGGCGCACGCCGAGGCAGCCGATTTCCTCGTCATAGGAAAAAGCGAGGTGGACCGGGATGGCCGGGCCGCGCTTCAGGAATTCCGGCACCATGACGAGCGCGATGGCGATGAAGCTCTTCATGTCGCTGGTGCCGCGTCCGAAAAGCATGCCGTCCTTCTCGACGACGCCGAAGGGATCGCTCGACCAGTCCTGCCCGTCTACCGGCACGACATCGGTATGGCCCGACAGCACGATGCCGCCGGGCTTCGATGCATCGCCGATGGTGGCGAACAGATTGGCCTTGGACCCGTCCTCGTTCACGACGCGCTGCGAGGCGACGCCATGGCTGGCCAGATAGTCCTCGACAAAGGAAATCAGTTCGAGATTGGAGTTCCGGCTGGTCGTATCGAAGGAGATGAGCCGGTCGATCATCTCCCGGGTTGAAAGCCGCATCGGCGTCATCGCGTCCCCCTGGGTGAGGGCGCATCCTAACGCGGCTTGGCGATCAGTTCATCAGCGCCTTGATGTGGGGGCAATCGAGCGAGAAGGCGGGAATATTGACCTCGAAGGTTTCGCCGCCGCCGGTTTCCATCTGGTACTTGCCGAACATGATGCCGGAAGGCGCCCCCAGCGGGGTCCCGCTGGTATATTCGAAGCGTTCGCCGGGATGGAGCACGGGCTGCTCGCCGACCACGCCGTCGCCGCGCACTTCATGCACCCGTCCGCCGGCATCGGCGATCTGCCAGTAGCGCGAGCGAAGCTGCACGGTCTCGCCGCCTTCATTCTCGATGACAACGCGATAGGCCCATACGAAGTAATCGTCGTCCGGCTCGGACTGATCTTCGAGATAGGTCGGTTCGACACAGACTTTGATGGATCTCGTCTTCTCGCTGTACATCGGCTGTCCTGCTCTCCGGCACGCCCGGCGTGAGGTCTTCATCCTGAATGCCCCGCGGCACTGGATATGACCCGGCCACGTCCTTGGCAAGAGGGTCTCCAGCGAGTTCCGCGAGGCAGACATAGCAGGGCAGGGGCTAAATTCCCCTTAATGTGCACCTGTCCGGACTGGATCAATCTCAGATGCGCGCAAGTGCCGCATCGAAATCGGCGATGAGATCGTCGGCGTCTTCGAGCCCGACGGAGAGCCGGACGAGCCCTTCCCGGATGCCCAGTTCCTCCCGCGCTTCCGGCGAAAGCCGCTGATGGGTGGTCGTCGCCGGATGGGTGATGAGGCTCTTGGCGTCGCCCAGATTGTTGGAAATCTTGACGATTTCCAGCGCATTCGCCGCCTTGAAGGCGCCCGCCTTGCCCCCCTTCACCTCGAAGGCGACGATGTTGCCGCCCATCTCCATCTGGCTCATGGCGAGCTTGTGTTGGGGGTGGGAGGCGAGCCCCGGGTAAAATACCCGTTCCACTTTTTCATGGCCCTCGAGGAACTGTGCGACGGCCTCTGCATTTCTTGCATGCTGAGTCACACGAAGGTCCAGCGTCTCAAGGCTTTTGAGCATGACCCAGGCATTGAAGGGGCTGATGGCGGGCCCTGTCTGGCGCAGGAAATTCGCCAGATGCTCGTCGATGAATTCCTGGTCCGACAGCACCACCCCGCCGAGGCACCGGCCCTGGCCGTCGATATGCTTGGTCGCCGAATAGACGACGACATCCGCGCCCAGCTCCATCGGCTTCTGGAGGACCGGCGTCGCAAACACATTGTCGACGATCAGGCGCGCGCCATTTGCATGGGCGAGCTCGGCCACCGCCGCGATATCGATCACTTCCAGCGTTGGGTTGGAGGGCGATTCCAGAAAGAGCACCTTGGTCTCGGGGCGGATGGCCGCGCGCCATTCGTCCATATTGCGCCCGTCCACGAAACTGGAGGTCACGCCGAAGCGCGGCAGCAGCGTCTCCACGATATAGCGACAGGAGCCGAAAAGCGCCCTCGAGGACAGCACATGGTCGCCCGCCTGCAGATGGCAGAGCATGGAGGCGGTCACCGCGGCCATGCCGGTCGCCGTGGCGCGCGCGTCCGCCGCCCCTTCCAGCGCCGCGATTCGTTCCTCGAACATGCGCACGGTGGGGTTTGCGAAGCGGCTGTAGACGAAGCCGGGCTCTTCGTTCTTGAAGCGGGCTTCGGCCGATTCCATCGTCTCGTACACATAGCCCGACGTCAGGAACATCGCCTCGCTCGTCTCTCCGAACTGGCTGCGCATGGTGCCCCCATGGACGGCGGCGGTGCGGGCGCTCCATTTGGCGGCGGAGGGTGTCTTTTCGGTCATAGGCGTGTCCCCAAACAAAAAACCCCGACCGGGAAGGACGGGGTTTCACAACCCGACCTTTTTAGCGGGTTGTTTTACGTGGCCGCAAGCCGGTCGGCTCAAATCACCACGGGGCCCGAAACGGCTCCATGGCCGCCCGAACGCGGCGCATTAAAAGCCCGTGCGGCCTCCCAGTCAAGCCGCGGACGGGGAGAAGCCCGGCCCGGCCCCTATCGGGGACGGAATCGCGGGGCTTCCGCCAAAAGCCGCGCCCCCTTATAAGGGCAGGATCATGACGACACCCGCTGACGACCTTTTTCCCCATCTTGAAGACCCGGAGCCGCGCAGGGTTGGCCCCGGCCAGACCCATGCGACCGGCATCCTGCCCGCCCATGCGATCCAGTCGCTGATCCGGGAAAAGGAAATCTGGGGCAGCCCGGAGATCGAGCAGGCGCAGATCCAGCCCGCGAGCCTCGACCTGCGGCTGGGGACGACGGCCTACCGCCTGCGGGCGAGCTTCCTGCCCGGCCCCCATCGCGGCGTCATGGAATGCGTGGAGGAGCTGACCCTTCACAAGATCGACCTGACGGAAGGCGCGGTGCTGGAAACCGGCTGCGTCTATCTGGTGCCGCTGGTGGAGGCGCTGGCGCTGTCGGAGCGCACGTCTGCGGCCGCGAACCCGAAGAGCTCCACCGGGCGCCTGGACGTCTTCACCCGTGTCATCACCGATTTCTGCGCCGAGTTCGATCAGGTGGAAGCGGGCTACAAGGGCCATCTCTATCTGGAGATATCGCCGCGCACCTTCCCGATCCTGGTCCGCCCCGGCTCGCGCCTGTCGCAGATCCGTTTCCGGCGCGGCACGCCCACCCATTCCGACGCGGAACTGAAGCGGCTTCACGAGCAGGTGAAGCTCGTGGAAGGCGAGGCGGATATCGACGGCGGGCTCGCCCTCACCGTGAACCTGAAAACGGACCGGGAGGACGGCCTTGTCGGCTATCGCGCCAAGCGCCACACCGATGTGATCGACGTCGACAGGCCGGACGCCTATGAGGTGCTCGATTTCTGGGAGCCGCTTTATATCCGCGACAGCAAGGGTCTCGTTCTGGACCCGGATGAATTCTACATCCTTGCCTCGCGCGAGGCGGTGCATGTCCCGCCCACCCATGCCGCTGAAATGGTGCCCTACAACCCGCTGGTGGGCGAGTTCCGCGTCCACTACGCGGGCTTCTTCGACCCCGGCTTCGGCGCGCGCGAGGCGGGCGGTGTCGGCAGCCGGGCCGTGCTGGAAGTGCGCAGCCACGACGTGCCCTTCATCCTGGAGCATCGCCAGATCATCGGCCGTCTTGTCTATGAGCGCCTGACGGACCGCCCGGGCAAGCTTTACGGCGGCGACATCGGCTCCAACTATCAGCGCCAGGGGCTGAAGCTCTCCAAGCATTTCAAGGCACGCTGAACGATGCGTGGGCTCCCCATGCTCGCGCTCGCCTTTGTGCTGCTGGTCGCATGCAACGAGGCGGGTAACTGGCTGTCCGACACGCTGGCGCTGCCCGTGCCCGGCACGGTGATCGGTATCCTGATCCTGCTGGCCGGGCTTCTCGCCACGGGCCGCGTACCCGAGCCGCTCCGCCGCGTCGCGACTTTCCTGCTGTCCCACCTCAATCTCTTCTATGTGCCCGCCGGTGTCGGCCTCATGGGCTATATCGCGCTCCTGCGCCGCGACCTGCTGCCGATTGCCGTGGCGCTCGTCGTCTCCACGCTGCTCGCCATGGCAGTGGGCGCGCTTGTTTTCCGCTGGGCGGCGAAAGGCGATGACGGGGAGGGGATGGAATGAGCGACATCGGCTTCGACCTTGCCCCGCTGGATGAAATCGCCGCCATGGCCTTCTGGCTCGCGCTCATCGTCGGCCTCTATCTGCTGGCGCGGCGTTTCCAGCAAAAGGTCAACGGCCATCCGCTGGCAAACACCGTGCTGCTCACAGCGCTTCCCGTCATGTTCCTGCTGGCGGTCGACAAGCAGGCGATGCTGCAATACGAGCCCGCCGGCGCCCTGCTGCTCTGGCTGTTGGGCCCCGCCACGGTGGGCATCGCGGTGCCGCTCTACGCCAACTTTCATCATGTGCGCCGCTCGCTGAAACCCATGGTGCTGGCGCTCGTTGCGGGCTCGGCCACGGCGGTGATCTCGGCCATCTGTATCGGCTGGGTGCTCGGAGCGGAGCCGGAAACCATCCGTTCGCTGGCGCCGAAATCCGTCACCACGCCGATTGCCATGGGGATTGCCGACAAGATCGGCGGTCTCGCATCGCTCACCGCCGCCTTCGTCATCGTGACGGGGATCATCGGCGCGGTCTCCGGCGCGATGCTCTTCAATGCGCTGGGTGTGAAGGACGAGCGTGCAAGGGGCTTTGCCATGGGCACCGCCGCTCACGGTATCGGCACGGCGCGCGCCTTTCAGGAGCACGAGGTGGCGGGCACCTTTTCCGGCGTCGCGATGGCCCTGAACGGCATTGCCACGGCCATCCTGTTGCCGCTGATCTGGCTCATTCTCTCCTGATCGCACGCCATTGCGGAACACACCGCGTTAGAGACTCCTTAATCGCCCCCGACCGACAGTAGCGTCTCCGTATTCGAGGGGGAGGGCCCTTGGGAGACTGAGATGAAGCCTGACAAATCCCTGAATGATGGGCACGGGAACGAGATGGCTCTGGCGGAGTTGCGACGCTCTCTTTCGTGCGTCGATCTCGCTTGTCCGGGCCTGGATCTCTACGGCCATTCAACCCGTGTAGGAGACCTCGCAACGGGGCTGGGGCGTGCGATGGGGCTCGGCGAGCGCGACGCGCAGCTGCTCGGCGAGGCGGCTTGTTTCCATGATGTCGGGAAGCTGTTCATCCCGGTTTCCACACTCGGCAAGCCGGGCCCTCTTGCGTTCGATGAGCGTAGCCTGATCGAATCTCATTGCGACCTCGGGTACAACGCGCTCGCGAATGAAACGGGCGCTTTCGCGGAAATGGCGCGCAACATCGCGCGTCTCCATCATGAACGCTATGACGGCAAAGGATATCCGGGACGGTTGGGCGGAACGGATATTCCGTTCGAGGCGCGCATCGTCGCTGTCGCGGATGTCTATGACGCCCTGCGGTCCGTTCGTTCCTACAAGGCGCAGCAAAGCCACGAGGATACCGTCGGTCAGATCGTGAAAGAATGCCGGGGCGATCCCGGAGGCTTCGATCCATTGGTGATGGAAGCGTTTCTCGATACCCAGGCCGACATTCGTGCGATCTGGGATCGGGCGATGCTTTCCCGGATCGCCGCGACGATGAAGGGGTGCCGAGAGCGAACCGGGTGAGCATCCCGATAAAGGAAAACGGGCGCGGCCTGCTCAGGCCGCGCCCGTCTTCATTCGCGGTCCCGTCCGTCAAAGATGGTTGGGATTGCCGTCATAGACGTTGAATTTGAGATCGGTCACGCCCACCTCGTTGTAGCGGGTCAGCACGCCATCCTTGTCGATATTGTAGTCGAAGCAGCCGCTGGAACGCCCGGAGCCCAGCGTGACGCAGAACTTGCCGTCCTTCACTTCCCACGAGCCGCCGTAACGCGACCAGCTGCCGGTCATCCGGCAGGGGCGTTCGCGGCCGCGGATCGTGCCGTCGGGGTCGTAATATTCCTGGAAATCGTTCCGGTCGGCGGCGCATTCGCGATACTGGCCTTCGATCGTATTGCCGACGACCTCCTTGGCGACATCCTTGCCGGTCATGAAAACTTCAGCCGATGCGGCGCCGCTCCACAAGGCGAGTGCACTTGCGGCGGCAACAAGGGAAACTGCGATTTTCTTCATGGACGATCCTCCTCATCTCGGGGTTATCGGGAAATCTTGTCCCCGGAAAGAAAAGAAGATCGCGAGGAGGGGATCAATAAGGAGGAACCCGTATAGCGATAAATCCGCCCACGAATATTTGGGCGGAAAACTTGATCCAGGTCATTGCGTATCGAGAAGGCCTAGGCGGTACAGCTTCCGCCGCCCAGCACGCAGAACGTCGCGCAATGCCGGTGATTGAGCTTCACCCGCCCCAGCGCATCGCAAAGGCGCGGGCCGAAATCGAATTTCGGGTCGTCCGGCAACAATGTGCAGGCGATGACGCTGGGCTCTTGCGCGCCTTTGCGCTTCACCACCATGCGGCTGGTGGCGCACATTACCTGCGCGGGGTCGACATGCAGGATGTTCCAGCAAGCGGTGGTAATTTCCGGCACGTCGGCCGCCTCGTCCATCTCGGGGAAAAGAATGAGCGAGGCCGGATCGTGCGCGTCGAGGTTCAGCCCCAGCTTCTGAAACAGGGAGGAGAACCCGGCGCGCATGACCTCTTCCGCTTCGCCCCAGGCCGTCCGTGCGGCGATGCTCAGCGGAAAAGCATGAGCCGCGAGCCAGCGCAGGCCGGCAATGGTGCGGGCATAGCTGCCGGTGCCGCGCTCCCGGTCATGGGTCTCTTCGAGATGATGGTCGATGCTGATGCGCAACCGCAGGCGCTGTCCGAAGCGCGATTTGAGATCGAGGAGACCTTCCCGCACACGGGGCCGCATCATGGGCTGCATCGCATTGGTCAGGATCAGCACCTCATGGCCGCGGTGAAGCGCGTCTTCCGCCATGGCGCACATATCCGGGTTCATGAACGGCTCGCCGCCGGTAAAGGCGATCTCCACCGCGCCGAGCCCCAGCTCGTCGATCTCGTCGAGATAGCGCGCGGCCTCTTCCCGCGTGATGTAGGCAAGCCGGTCCTCCGTCGGCCCGGAATGAATATAGCAATGCGCGCATTCGATATTGCAGAGCGTGCCCGTATTGATCCACAGCGTTTCCAGCCGCCGGAAATCGACCGAGGCGCGCGCCTCGCCCTTGGCCGTCACGTCCGGGTGGGCAAATTTCTCGCGGGGCAGATCGTCGGGGTTCGCTGTCATATCTGAGACCCTAGCGCGAGCGGGCCGCGCGGCAATTCACAAATCTGCGAGGCAGGTTATGCTCTCCAGCCGGAACGTGGAGGGGATTCGATGCAACATGAAATGACGAATGGCGATTTGCTCGATGCGCAGGGCCGCCTTGTGGAGCGCGGCTGGGCAAGGTCGGAGGTGCGCAACTATCGCCGCGCGGCCATTCGCGCGCCCTGGTTCCGTATCAAGGAGTGGGACTATTACTGCGTGCTGGCGGGCGATTACGGGATCGCCATGGTGGTCGCCGACAATGGCTATATGGGTCTCATCGGCACCACCTGGTTCGATTTCACCGCGCCGAAAGCGACCGAGGAAAGCGTCGTCACGGCGCTGCCGCGCGGCAAGATGAAGCTGCCGGAGAGCGCCGATACGGGCGACATCGCCCAGCACCACCCGAAAATCGACATCGCCTTCCGCCATGAGCCCGGCGGGCGGCGGCTGACGCTCGACTGTCCGGGATTCGGCAAGGGACGCGGCCTCAAGGGGGAGCTCTTCCTGAGCCAGCCGCCCATGGACCGCATGGTTATTGCGACGCCGTTCCCCGATGCGCCGCGCGCCTTCTACTACAATCAGAAGATCAACTGCATGGCGGCGGAGGGGAGCGTGACCGTCGGCGGAGAGACATTCGCCTTCGACCCGGCCGCCGCCTTCGGCGTCCTGGACTGGGGCCGGGGCGTCTGGACCTATGACAATGTCTGGTACTGGGGCTCGGCCTCGGGCCTCGTCGGCGGCAAACCCTTCGGCTTCAATATCGGCTATGGATTCGGCGACACCTCCGCCGCCTCCGAGAACATGGTCTTCGTGGAGGGCAAGGCCCACAAGCTCGACCGGGTGACCTTCCATATCCCCGAAGGCACGTTCGACGGCGCGCCATGGAGCTTCAGCAGCAATGACGGCCGGTTCGAAATGCGCTTCGAGCCCATCATCGACCGCAGCAGCGCGGTCGACCTCAAGATCCTGCGTTCCATTCAGCATCAGGTTTTCGGCCGCTTCTCCGGCCATGTCGTGCTGGACGACGGCAGCCGTCTGGAAGTGACGGACCTGCTGGGCTTTGCCGAAGAGGTGAAGAACCGCTGGTAGAGCCCTTTCCGCAGGATCTCCCTTCGCGATCCCTCTTGCGCGGGGCGGGACGGCTAAGCTACTAAGAAGGCCGCGCGGGTGTAGCTCAATGGTAGAGCAGAAGCTTCCCAAGCTTACGACGAGGGTTCGATTCCCTTCACCCGCTCCAGCCTTTTCTTCCCCCGAAACTCGACCGTCGCCCCGTTCCATGCGGCCGGCGATCACAAAGCATGTCACTCCGTTGTCGAGGGGGTTGGCTCATCCTTTTGCGGATGTTCGCTGGCGGATTTCAGCGCGCGATATTGCTCATAGGTGGTGCGCCGGTTTTCCTCGCCCAGCTTCTGGGCCAGGGAGGCCGCAAGATCGCTATCCCCCATCCGGACGGCCTGTCCCAGCATGTTGGCCAGCGTCAGAAAGCGCTGACGATGCGCCATGTCCCGTTTGGCAAATCTCACATAGAACAGGAATGCCTGACGGTCGATACGTTCCGCGTGCCGATGCAGAACGGGATTGCCGCAGTGTTTGTATATGAAGCGGGCGGCGCTCTGGCTCAGTCGGGCGAATTGTTCCGCCGGCCCGTCTTTGGCGGCCCTCAGCTCTTTGCCGAAGGCCGCGTATTGGGCGATTAATTCCTCGCTCAGCTCGCCATTATGCAGGCGGTGAGTGAAAAGCCGGATGGCAGCCGCGAACAGCGCCGTCCGGACCTCGTAGAGATCGGACAGCTCCTTGGGGGTCAGCTCCGGAACGCAAGCGCCGAGATGGGGCCGTATCCGCACCAGATCGTCGCGCGACAGAATTCTCAACGCCTCCCGCACAGGTCCGCGGGACACCCCGAAGCGTTTGGCAAGAGCTTCCTCGACCAGTTTTGTGCCGGGCGGAATTGTGCCTTCGCTGATTTCCCGTTCAAGCGCGTCGGCTATTTCCCCGGCATGGGTTCGCCGATGGTCTTCGCTGTGGCTGGGGTCCCGGGAAACGGCCATGGAGTTTCTGCCTCTGGCGCAACGAAAACGAGTGACGCACGATTGATTGTTGACAATTATACCCCATCCCTCTCTATTGTCCGAGGATAATCGCCATTTTTTGGACGATAAGGCTTCGTGACGAGGAGGATTGTTGACAATATGGCGGGGCAATGGGTGGTTCATTGAGCGATGGAACCGGGGTTATGACTGAAGAATATCGTTTCGACGCTTATCGCAGGCCTGACGGATCGGTCGGTCTGCGCAATGATTTGCTCATACTCTCCCTGTCCGGGCTGACCACTCCGATCGCCCGGCGCGTCGCCTCGGCTCTTCCGCAGGCCAAGGTGATCACGGTCCCCTATACGGGCGGGATTATCGGGGAAGATGCCGTGCTTCGCCGGCGGATGTTGTCCGGTTTCGCAACGCATCCGAATGTCGGCGCGGTCCTGGTGATCAGCTGCAATCCCATTGAAGGGAATTTGTATCGAGACGTTGTGGAGGCGTCGGGTCGTCCCGCGGCGAAGCTGGTGCTGGATGATTATGGGCATGACGGTCTTCGGCTGACGGATGCCGCTATTCGGGCAGGGGCTAGGCTTCTGAGGGAGCTGTCCGCAATGCGCCGTAGTCCCGCCGCCTTGTCGGACCTGTGCATCGGCGTCGAATGCGGTCGTTCCGATACCAGTTCCGGGGTTGCGTCCAATCCGCTCGTGGGCCGTATCGCCGATGCCGTTGTTGCCGGCGGCGGTCGTGTCATGGGCGGCGAGACGATGGAATGGTTCGGGGCGGAACATCTCCTGGAAAAGCGGGCGGCAACGCCCGCCGTCGCCGAGCGTTTGCGGGAGGCCGTCGACCGGCGCATGCAACGAGCCGAGGCGGCCGGGATAGATTTGATCGGCAGCAATCCGGGGCCGGCCAACATCGCCATGGGGCTTTCCACGCTTGAGGAGAAATCCTTGGGCGCCGTCATGAAGACCGGTACGTCGCCTGTTTATGGCGTGCTGCAGCATGGGGAGGCCCCCGCCGGTCCGGGACTTTGGCTGATGGACCAGCCCTTTTACTCCACGGAATCGCTTTCCGGTTTTGTCGCGGCCGGCGCGCATATGGTGCTGTTCACGACCGGGCCGGGCAATAGCTTTGTCAGTCTCCTGGCGCCTACGGTCAAGCTGTCGGCCAACGCCGTGGCGTGCCGCGAACTGACCGAGCAGATCGATTTCGATGCCAGCGGGATTTTGACCGGAGAAATGACCTTCGATGACGCGTCGAAGGCATTGCTCCAGCACATGATGGGCGTCGCGTCCGGGACCTCCACCTTCGGGGAGATCCTGGGAGAAGGCGATGAAACAATCAGCAGAAACGGAGAAACGCTCTGATGGCCGGCGAACCCGAATATGCCGGATTCATGCTGCATACGGATGATGATATCGCATTGGCTCTCGTGCCGTTGGAGGCAGGTGCCCTGGTGCGCATCGTCACGCCGGATGGGCCTCGTGAACTGGAAGTGAAAGAAGACATTCCGCTTTACCACAAATTCGCCACGCGAGATCTCGCGGAGGGAACTGCGGTGATCAAGGGGGGAGAGGCCATCGGTGTGACATCGGCACCGGTCGGTTGCGGGATGCATCTCCACATCCAGAATTTGAAAAGTATGCGCTACGGGGTTTCCTGACGCGGGTTGAGTTGAAGCGTTTCCGTACCGGCAAAACCGAATGTCACGCCTCGGCAAGAAGAAGGTTTGAAGAACCAATGACACGCCCCGCCGACAAATCTCCGCAGCAAGCCGCGCCGCTCGAGCCCAATCTCGACGCGCCAAGCGATTTGGGAATCATGGTCGGTTTTCCGCCGCCGCCGGAAAAGCGCGTTACGCTCGCCAACATGATGGCGCCCGGGCATCTGCGCTGGAGCTTCATGAACCAGTCCCGGTTGTTTCCCACGACGCGCGTTTCCCGGGGGGAGGAGGCTATCGTCCCCTTCGGCGACGGACAGCAACTGGATGTCGATGGCTTGCCCATTGCATTTGAGGGAAACGACGAATTTCCGATGCAGGACTTCTATCGCCGGGCGGGCGTCGATGCGCTCCTGGTTGTGCATCGGGGCGAGATAGTGTTCGAGCGCTATTTCGGAGACATGACGGCATCCACGCTGCATGCCTTGTTTTCCTGCACAAAAGGATTTGTCGGCCTGCTGATCGAATGGCTCGTCCAGGAAGGCGAGATCGATCGCAATGCCTCTGCCGGGACTTACGTTCCGGAGCTTCAGGGGACGGCGCTTGGAGAGGCGACGGTGCAGCAGCTGATGGATATGCAGGCGCATTTCGACTTCAGCGCATTTCCGCCGCGTGTTCCGGGGCAGGTGCAGGTGGGGTACCTCGCCGCGCTTGGATTCATCGATGGCGGACCGGACTACGCAGGGCCGGAAGGCGTCTATGAAATTCTGGCGACGAATACGGCAACGGAGCCGCATGGCGGCGCGTTTCGCTATGACAATGGCAGCACCGACATGCTCGGCTGGATCCTGAGGCGGACCGCCGGAAAGAGCCTCGACCGGCTCATTGGCGACCGCATCTGGTCGAAACTGGGCGCGGAGCACGATGCCTCGTTTTTCATAGATCTGGGCGGGACCGAATGGGCCGCCGGCGGCCTTTCCATGACGGCTCGCGACCTGGCGCGGTTCGGTGAAATGGTTCGCTGCAATGGCATGTTCAACGGCACTCAAATCGTACCCGACGGTGTCATTGCGGAAATCAGGAAAGCCGGAAATCGCGATATCTTCGAGGGCGATCCGATGTCCTATCCGGGGGGCTCCTATCACAATCAGTGGTGGTTCTTTCACGACGAGTTCGATTCTTTCGCCGCCCGGGGCCAATTCGGTCAGCGACTATGGATCGCGCCGACCGCGGAAACCGTGATCGTGCAGTTCTCGACCGATCCGGACCCTACCGGCAGCGAGGAACCCTTGCGCCTGGCGGCCTGGCAGACGATTGCGCGGGCTTTGGCGAGCTGATTGCCGGAAGGGGAATTCCGGGTGAAACGAGGCGATCTGTGACGCGCATTCCCGTAGGCGCCGATCGGGTCGTCAGTGCCCGCCCGCCGCGCTCTCATGCCACTTGCGGAGGATGAGGCGTGAAAGAAGCGACAGCGCCGCAAAGATGAGAACGCCGGTAAGCGAGATGAGAACCAGCGCGGCGAACATGCGCGGAATCTGCAGGCGGTAGCCGGCTTCCAGAATGCGATAGGCAAGACCCGATTGCGTGCCGCCCGTGCCGGCGACGAACTCGGCGACGACGGCGCCGATCAGCGCGAGCCCGCCTGCGATGCGCAGCCCCGCGAGATAATAGGGCATGGCGGCGGGCAGCTTCAGCAGCCACATGGTTTGGAACTTGCCGGCACCGTAGAGGTGGAAGAGCTGGATGAGGTTGCGGTCCGTGCTGTTGAGGCCGACGGCGGTGTTCGACACCACGGGAAAGAAGGCGACGAGCCAGGCGCAGATGAGCAAGGCAAGCTGTGTATCTTTTGCCCAGATAATGATGAGGGGCGCGATTGCCACGATGGGCGTTACCTGAAGAACCACCGCATAGGGAAACAGGCTGCGCTCGATCCAGCGCGAACTCGCAAACAGCATACCCAGCAAGAGACCGCCGATCGCAGCCATGGCAAAGGCCACGACCGTGATCCTGAATGTGATGAGAAGGCTGGGGAAGAGGGTGCCGAAATCCTTGTAGAGCGTTTCCGCGATCAGCAGGGGCCCGGGCAGGATATAGGGCGGAACGTGATTGATCCGGACCAGGATTTCCCAGACCGTGAGAAGAAGAAGACCGAAAATCACGGGGGCCATCTGGAACGCGACTTTGTGAACGACGGCTCGTATCCGATCCCCGTTTGCCGCGTCCGGTGTATCCGCATCGTCCTCGGGCTCTGTTGTCGAGAGTTGCTCCATTGCGTCCATCAGTGTTCGTCCTCAACGCCGGCCATGGCCTGCTTCAGCAGCCCGGATACTTCCTTGCAATACTCATTGTAGGCGGATGAGGTCCTGTAGGCCTCGGTCCGCGGGTAAGGCGCGTCGATGCCGATATCGGCGATGACGCGGCCCGGCCGCGCCGCCATGACGACGATGCGATCAGAGAGGTAGGCGGATTCGAAAACGCTGTGCGTGACGAAGATCACCGTCAGGCGCTGCTTTTCCCACAGGGACAGCAGGTCGTTGTTGAGTTTCAGGCGCGTGATCTCGTCGAGCGCGGCGAAAGGCTCGTCCATGAGCAGGACCTTCGGCCTCGTTGCCAGTGCGCGTGCGATGGAGACGCGCATTTTCATGCCGCCCGAAAGCTCGCGCGGATAGCTGTCGGCGAATTTTTCCAGCCCGACCATGCGCAACGCATCCATGACCTGATCGTGAACGGCCGCCTTCTTGTGCTTCTTGAGGCGCAGCGGAAGATAGACATTGTCGAACACGCTCGCCCAGGGCATGAGCGTGGGTTCCTGAAAGACAAAACCGATTTCCGCAAGCGGGCGGCCCTTGGAGTCGTAGGGAGTGGTCGGCCAGTCGATCTCGCCGCCCGTATGTCTTTCGAGGCCGGAAATCATGCGCAGCAGCGTACTCTTGCCGCAGCCGGACGGGCCCAGAAGGCTGATGAATTGCGGCCGGCCCGGAACATCCAGGCTGACTTTCCGCACCGCCTCGGTGCCGTTCGGATAGACCTTGCTGACGGATTTTATGGAGATGAGCGAGCGGGGAGGCGTCCCCGCCGACGATCCGGTGTCGGAAGCGCTCTCCGGGGGCGTCGCTTCGATGGTGTTCATATTCTCTGGCTCCGCATTGGCGAAGCGACGCAAAAACCGTTCTTCCTACGCATTACTTGCATCGCACTAAACTGTGATCTCGTAGCTCCGGCGCATCATTTCCTGGAAGTGCTCGTCGACGGAGCAGGCCGGATAGTGAGGCGCCTCTCCTTCTTCGCGGCAGGTCGGCAGGCAGCGCACCGGGTAGTCGTCTCGCGGGCTGAAAAACGCCGCCATGGAAAAGCGGGGCCGCTCGGCTGCGTTGTGGACGACCCTGTGCGTCGTCGAGCGGTAGCGGTCATTCGTCCAGCGGCGGATCAGGTCCCCGAGATTGATGACGAAGGTGCCCTCTATCGGTGTCGCCTCGATCCATTCGCCATCGGCGTTCAGAACCTCAAGGCCGCCGATCTCGTCCTGATGCAGCATGGTGATGGCGCCCCAATCCGTGTGTGCGCCTGCGCCGATCTGGTTTGAAAGGGCGCTCGGCGGGCGCGGCGGATAATGCAGCACGCGGATGGCGCAATTGGGGGCTGCGCACGCCTCGTCGAAATAATCCTCCGGGAGGTCGAGAGACAGCGCGATGCAGCGCATGAGATGTTGCCCAAGCGTCTGTAGATGCGCCTGATAGGCCTCGAGCCTCTGGCGGAAGGCCGGCAGCTCGTCGGGCCATGGCACATCGCCTGCGCGTTTCTGCGGCGGCGTCACCATCAGGAAACTGTCTTTCAGGTCCGGCGGGGTACCGGGTTCGAGTGCCTGTTTGCCGGGCGGGTCGTAGCCGAAGCCATGCCCGCCGACGAGCTGCATCTTCCGGTCGTCCGGCAGGTCGAAGAACTGGCGCGTAACCTCCCGTGCCGCCCGGATCGCGCCGTCGGGCACGCCGTGATTGCGGACATAGAAGAAGCCGATATCGCGACAGGCAATGTCGATCTCGCGTGCGACTTTCATGCGCTCATCGAGCGACGGAGAAAAACTGTCGGCAAGGTCGATGACGGGAATGACTGGAGCGGGGTCGGGCGGATTGCGAGGCATCGGCGATGTCTTCCAGAAGCGGGCGAGGACGAGGCGCGGCCGTCATGGACAATCGATCCTGCCGCGCTTCGCCGGGGGCTATGCAAGACTGCATAAAATTGTATACAAGACAGGAATTCTGCAATTCATATGCCGAACCCACCCCGCGGATCGGAGGTCTATGTTTTTGTTGCATAAAACAGAAAGAGAGAAGTGAAGTGGGTGAAAATCGTTCTTTCCTGCAGGGCCGTTGAACAGCTCTCTGGCAATATGATGCATAAAAAATATGCATGTTGAATTTTTGCGCTGCTCTCTTTCGGGGGGAAGCCGTCATCCTCAAGCGATCACAGGATATCGAGAATGCCTGCAACCCGGATGAGCTATCGCGGTATGGCGGTAGCCCCTCACCATCTCGCCGCCGCCGCGGCCCGCGATGTGCTGGCGGAAGGCGGCAATGCCGCCGAAGCGATGATTGCCGCCGCCGCCGCGATTGCCGCCGTCTACCCGCATATGAACCATCTGGGGGGCGACGGCTTCTGGCTTCTGGCCGCGCCCGGCGCGGCGCCCGTCGGGATCGAGGCCTGCGGCCCCGCCGCGGCGGCGGCAAGCATCGACTATTATCGTGAGCGCGGCGCGCCGGATGCCATCCCCTCGCGTGGCGGTCTTGCCGCGCTGACGGTGCCCGGCGCCATATCCGGCTGGGAAAAGGCCCATCGCATGGCGCAGGACTGGGGCGGCAAACTTCCCCTGTCGCGCCTGCTGGAGCCCGCCGCTTTCTTCGCGCGCGACGGCGTGGCGGTCAGCGAAAGCCAGGAGCGGCTGACGGCGGAGAAATTCGACGAACTGAAGGACGTGCCGGGCTTTGCGCAAACCTTCCTCGCCGACGGCAAGGCGCCGTCGCGCGGTGCGAGGCTGCGCCAGCCGGCATTGGCCGATACGTTCGACCGTCTCGGCAAAGCGGGCCTGCGCGACTTCTATGAGGGAGAGATCGGCGCCGTGCTGGCGCGGGATCTGGAAGAGGCGGGCTCGCCCCTCCGGGCGGGCGATCTGGCCGGTTATGCCGCGAGATATGTGGAGCCGCTCTCGACGAGGCTTTCCTCCGGCACGGTCTTCAACATGCCGCCGCCCACGCAAGGCATTGCCTCGCTCGCGATCCTCGGCGTATTCGACCGGCTGGGCGTGCGCGAGGGCGAGAGCTTTGCGCATATTCACGGGCTCGTCGAAGCGACGAAACAGGCCTTCCGCATGCGCGACGCGCAGGTCTGCGACCCGGCTTTCATGACATGCGATCCGGCATCGCTGATTGCCAAAGACGAACTCGACCGGATGGCCGCCGGCGTAGACCGCCACCGGGCCGCGCCCTGGCCGCATGTCGCGGCGCCCGGCGATACGATCTGGATGGGCGTGATCGATGCGCAAGGGCGCATGGCCAGTTACATCCAGTCGATCTATTGGGAGTTCGGTGCTGGCGTCGTTTCGCCCTCGACCGGCGTCCTTTTCCAGAACCGGGGCATCGGCTTCGCGCTGGATGAAAAACGGCTCAATGCGCTGGTGCCGGGCAAAAAGCCCTTCCATACCTTGAACCCCGCCATGGCGAGACTCGATGACGGACGGCAGATGGTTTACGGCACCATGGGCGGCGAGGGGCAGCCGCAAACACAGGCGGCCGTCTTCACGCGGCATGTGCTGTTCGGCCGCGATCCTGGCGAGGCGATTGCCGCCCCGCGCTGGCTTCTGGGCCGCACATGGGGCGCGCAATCCATCACCCTCAAGCTCGAAAGCGATTTCGACCCCGCCCTGGTCGATGCGCTGAAGGCGGCCGGACATGACGTCGAACTGGTTGCGCCGAAGAACGACATGATGGGCCATGCGGGCATGGTGACGCTCTCGCCGGAGGGGCGTTTTGAAGCTGCGTCCGATCCGCGCTCCGATGGCGACGCCATGGGGCTCTGAGGGCGCCGGCGTCAGGCGCCAAAGGGATGCGTTTCGAGCCAGTGCCGCGCAATGTCGATACGGCGCGCCACCCACACCTTGTCGTGTCCCGTCACATAGTCGAGAAAGCGCGCAACCGCCGCCGCGCGCGCGGGCTTGCCCGCGACGCGGGCATGCAGCCCCACCGACATCATTTTCGGCTGCGTCTCGCCTTCGGCATAGAGCATGTCGAAATTGTCCTTGAGATAGGCGAAGAACTGATCGCCCGAGTTGAAGCCCTGCGGCGCGACGAAGCGCATATCGTTGGTGTCCAGCGTATAGGGCACGATGAGCTGCGGCTTGCCATGCGCGGTGTCGTAATAGGGAAGGTCGTCGGCATAGGAATCGGCGTCATAGACGAAGCCGCCTTCCTCGACGACGAGCCGCGCCGTATTGGGGCTCGTGCGGCCCTGATACCAGCCGAGCGGGCGCGAGCCGGTGACGCGCGTGTGAATGTCGACCGCCCGCGCGATATGCTCGCGCTCCATGTCCTCGGGCACGAACTGGTAGTTGATCCAGCGATAGCCATGCGAGGCGATCTCCCAATCGGCCTTCAGCATCGCCTCGACCGCGCTTGGGTTGCGCTCCATCGCCATGGCGACCCCATAGACGGTGAGCGGCAGGTTCCGCTCGGTGAAAAGGCGGTGCAGTCGCCAGAAACCGGCGCGGGAGCCGTATTCGTAAAGGCTCTCCATGGACATGTGCCGCATGTTGAAGATCGGCGGCGTACCGATCATTTCCGACAGGAAGGATTCCGATGAATCGTCGCCATGGAGAATGCAGTTTTCCGCGCCTTCCTCATAGTTGAGGACGAACTGGAGCGCGATGCGCGCCCCGCCGGGCCATTTGGCATCCGGCGGCGTCGCGCCATAGCCGACAAGGTCACGGGGATAGGCTGTCATGACGTGGTCTCTCCGGCAGCTTGCTCGCTTGCTTGGTAGACGGCGCGCGCCGCGTCGACGGCGGCGCCGGAGGTGAGGGAAAAGCCGGCGCCGCGCAGCACCGCTTCCAGCGCGCCGAGCGTGATGAGCACATTATGCTTGCGGCAGTTGTACCCCATGGCGCCGATGCGCCAGATGCGTCCCTGCAAGGGGCCGAAGGAGCTGCCGATCTCGATCTCGAAATCCTGCCGCATGCGCGCACGCACCGTTTCGCCGTCGATCCCGTCGGGGATCGCGATGCCGGTCACATTGCTCATCCTGTGGTTCGGGTCGCCGAAGAGAGTAAGGCCCATTGCCTCAAGCCCCGCGCCCATGGCGCGGCTGGCAAGCGCGTGACGGGTATGGCGGGCGGCAAGGCCTTCCTGCAGCACGATGCGCGCGCATTCGCGCGCCGCATACAGCATGGAGGTTGCCTCTGTGTGATGGTTGAGCCGCTTTTCCGACCAGTAATCCATGATCATGGCGAGGTCGAAATAGTTGGAGGCGATCCGCACGCCGTTTGCCGTGGCGGCGCCGTCGGGCGCGATGCCTTTTTCGATGTGACGACGGGAAAAGATGCGCTCCGCCGCGCGATCGGAGATGGTGATGGGCGAACTCCCCGACGGTCCCCCCAGGCATTTCTGCAGACCCGCCGTGGCGATATCGATGCCGAGCCGGTCCACCGGCAGCGGCATGCCCCCGAGTGTCGCCGTCGCATCGACATAAAGCAGCGCATCGTATCTGCGGCAGATGTCGCCTATGCCGTCGAGAGGCTGGGCGATGGTGGTCGAGGTGTCGCCATGCACGCAGGCGACGAGGCGCGGTTTCACCCGGGCGACCGCTTCCTCGATGGCGTCGAGCGGCACGGTGCGGCCCCATTCGGCCGGCACCGGCGTCACCTCCGCGCCGCAACGCTGCGCGATCTCGGTGAGGAGAAGGCCGAAGCGCCCGAAATCCGGCACGACGACGCGGTCGCCCGGTTCGAGGACGGAGACCAGCGCGGCCTCGATGCCCGCCCGCGACGTGCCGTCGATGAGAAAGGTCCAACGGTTTTCCGTTTCGAAGACCCGGCGATAAAGCGCCATGGTTTCGTTCATATAGGTCGTGAACTCGGGGTCGAACTGGCCGAGAAGCGGCGCCGACATGGCGCGCAATACGCGCGGATGCGCATTGACGGGCCCCGGCCCCATCAAAAGGCGCGAGGGAGGGTCCAGCTCGTCGAAAAGGGGATCGGGCATTACGCAGTACTCGCTTCAAGGCGGTCGATAAAACGGAGCATGGCCTCGACGGCCAGATCGGCATCCGCCGGATCGACGGCTTCGGCCGGATTGTGACTGATGCCGCCCGCGCAGCGGATAAAGAGCATGGCCATGGGCGCAATCGCCGCCAGCGCGGCGGCATCGTGTCCGGCACCGCTTGCCAGCCGAAACGGCGGAAGCCCCATCTCGCCAAGCGCCTCTTCGAGCAAGCCGGAAAGCGCCGGATCGCAGGGGCTCGGCGGCAAATCCTGCAATTGCTCGAATTCGACGCCGACATTCCGCCGGGCCGCGATATCGGCGATGCACGACATCATGCTTCGTGCCATCTCGTCGCGCAGCGTTCCGTCGAGCGCGCGAATGTCGAGCGTCATGTCCGTCCGACCGGCTATGACATTCGCGGCGCCGGGTTTTGCATCGATGAAACCCACCGTGGCGACCGCGCCCCGGGCGGCCTGCTGCCGGGCCATTCCTTCGATCGCGAGAATGGCCTCCCCCGCGCAGGCCAGCGCGTCCTGCCGCAGGCCCATCGGCGTGGTGCCGGCATGACCGGCCGCGCCGGTGAAGCTGACCTGAAAGCGAAGCTGTGCCGCGATGCCGGTGACGACGCCAAGGGCGAGGCCTTCCGCTTCGAGTTGCGGTCCCTGCTCGATATGCGCTTCGAGATAGGCAAGAACGCTCTCGGGCGCGCGGGCTGTTCCGGGCAGACTTGCGGGGTCGAGGCCGAAACTCTCCAGAGCGTCGGCAAGCGTCACGCCGTCTTCGTCTTCCAGTGCGGCGATGGATGCATAATCGGAAATGAGGCCGGCCATGGCGCGGCTGCCGATCATGGCGGAAGGAAAGCGCGATCCCTCCTCGTCGCCGAAAGCGACCAGTTCGATGGCGAAGGGAAGGCGACGCGTCGCGGCGGCGAGCTGTTCGACACAGGAAAGTCCGAGCATGACGCCGAGCGCGCCGTCATAGCGGCCCGCATCGCGCACCGTGTCGATATGAGAGCCGATCATGAGAGCGGGCGCGCCCGCCATGCTGCCTTCATACCGTCCGATGAGGTTACCGAGCGGATCGAGCGTCACGGACATGTCGGCTTTTCGCATCCACCGCTGAAGGCTCGCTATGGCGGCGGTATGGGCCGGCGTCAGAAAGCGGCGCGTCAGCATCGCCGGGGTTTCGCTATAGGGCGGCTTGCCGAAGATGTCGCAGCGGGCAACGGCGCGGGCGCCGGGAGACAGGGCTTCTATGTCGGAGATATCCGTTTCCATGCCGGTGCCTAGCCGCCCCGATAGGTCGAGTAGCCATAGGGGCTGAGGATCAGGGGCACATGGTAATGCGCCGTGCCGTCCGCGATGCCGAAGCGGATCGGGATTTCATCGAAGAAGGGCGGTTCGGGAAGATCGAGCCTGTTTTCTCTCTGGTATTCGGCGACAAGGAAAACGATCTCGTAGAGCCCGGATTCCAGCGTCGGGCTTTCGATAAGCGTTGCCCGCCCGTCGTCGCCAAGCGTGAAATCGCATGGCCCGAGCGGGTCGGGCGAAAGCCTGCGCAGGGTCAGGCGAAGTCCCGCCGCGGGCATGCCGCGCGCCGTGTCGAGGACATGGGTGGTGAGCTTGCCCGTCATGCGCCCAGGAACTCCTCTGTGTCGTAAGCGAAATACTCGTCGAGAATGACGTCTCGGTCGTCCATGAAGAGTTGGTTCGTCACCCCTTCGATGAGGCGCGGCATGGCGAATTTCATGCCGGACAAGGCCGATGCCGACAGGCCGAGGCTTGCCAGCGCCGAATAGTTGAAAGCGAAAAGGCCGTGTATGCGCGCGGCGCCTTCCGCCGTTCGCGGCGTGAACTCGAAACCCGGCCCCAGATAGGGGTGCTTGTCGATCAATGCATTGTCTTCGCCGTCCGGCGGTGTGTATCGGTCGCGCCAGCGGGCGATGTCGTCGGCGACGGCGGAAAGCTCTTCCCTCAGCGCGACGTCGGTGAGAAGGCCCGTGCTCAGGACGATGAAGTCGAACAGGAACTCGCCTTTCGGCGTGACGACGTGCACGCCGTCCTCGGTTTCCTCGACATGCGTCCAGGGTGAGCCGAGATGCAGGTGGAAGTCGGCAAAGGCGGCGGCGCGATTATAGGTATCGTTGGTAGGCGGCTGATTGTGCCGCAGGAAAAAGGAGATGCCCGCATATTTCGTGGCATCGTCCAGCGTGGCGAAATGCCGGAGGAAGCCCGCATTCTCCATATAGCGAATGGGATTGATGCGCGGTATGCGCTCGCGCCGGATAAAGACATGCGCCTCCCCGACGCCCGCCCCCAGCGCATATTGCGCATTGTCGAACGCGGAGGCGCCGCCGCCCAGTATGCCGATCCTCTTGCCCTTGAGCGCGCCGAAATCGATTTGTTCGGACGTATGGGCATAACGCGTGGGCGAGACGGCGCTCTTTATGAACGCCGGCACATGCCATTCGCCGCCGCCCTGAATGCCGGTGGCGAACACGACTTTACGCGCCAGAATTGGCGGCATGGACGATGCCGCGTCCGTTTTGACCCCGAAGAGGCCGGGTTCCAGCGGCTCGACGAGCCGGACTTTCAGGGCATTGCGGACAGGAATATCCAGCACATGCCGGAACCAGCGCAGATAGCGCATCCACTCTTCCCTGGGAATTTTGCCGAGGGCTTCCCAGCCCTCGGCGCCGAATTGCGCTTCCCACCAGGCCCGGAAGGTGAGCGAGGGGACACCCAGATCGGGCCCGGTGAGATGCTTCGGCGTGCGCAAGGTGACCATACGCGCATAGGTGACCCACGGGCCTTCCAGCCCTTCGGGGTTTTCATCGACGACGAGAATGTTTCCGACCTTTTCGCGCATCAGGCCGAAGGCGGCGGCAAGGCCGCACTGCCCGCCGCCCACGACGACGACGTCATAGACATGCCGGCCGGAACGATGGGCGCGTGGCCTCACCCATTCCCGCGCCGGATAATCCAGCATGTCCAGATCGTGGCGGACCTGCGCCGACAGCCGCGCCAGTGCGCCGGCGGCTTCCGGCGTCGGGGCATCGGCATAGGCCGTTTGGGTGTCCACCTTTCCGACTTCGCTCATGGGTCAAGCAACTCCGTCAATCTTAGTTGGGCGATAAGCCCGATCTGCCTTAACGCTTCCTGCCTTTCGGCAGCCGGTTCGCAGAGCAGGCGCCGCTCGAACTCGGCGAGGATCGTCTCTTTGGTGTTGAGACGGACGCAGATGATGAACGGCATGCCGAAGCGCGAGCGGTAGGCATTGTTGAGCGCGTGAAAGCGCTCGAATTCCTCGGGCGACAATGCGTCCAGCCCCGCGCTGGCCTGTTCGCGCTGGGAGGCGGCTGTGAGGCCGCGGCTCAGGGCGAGCTTTCCCGCCAGATCCGGATGCGCGTCGATCAGGGCGATTTGTGCGTCGTCGCCGGCGTCGGCCACGACCTGCATGAAGGCATTGTGGAGGTCTGAAAGAGTATCGAAGGGACGTTCTTTCCACGCCGCGGCGGCGATCCAGGGCGAGTGCTCGAAGACGCCGCCAAGGGCGTCGACGAAGCCCTTCTCATCCAACGCATTCAACTCCGACAAAGTCATACCGGGTGGGTCCTGTGCACATTGGCCGCCGGAAAAAGGGGCCAGTCAGCCCTAGAGCAATGCCCGTGCCAGCAAAATCGGCCGGAAATGTACACAAAAAGACGGAGCGAGCAGGTTTTTGGCTAAAAATTAGTCATAAATATTTTTCGCATGTGCAATATGTATGCAATTCAAGTGACGCGCGAAAAAAGGCTTTTCGGAAAAATCCGCGCAATACCGCGATCTTTGGAAGCGACCGCAACTGGCATGGAATTGGCAATTGTATGCAATCGAGCCCCGGGGGGCTCTTTGTTCAGTTGTGCGTGCGAAGTGCGGCAAACGATCTCGCCAGGGCGAGCTGCGCGTTCCGGAAGGGCGTGTCGCGATTAGTCGTTGCCACTAGTCCGTACAGTAACAGTTTGGAGTAGAGCAACATGACGAATAGTAAAGCGTGGGCCTGCCGGCTTGCTTTGCTCATGGGGACGGCGTCGGTGCTTGTGCTGGCGAGCGCGGGAGCGAGAGCAGAGGAAACGGCGGCGGAGACGGACGAAGCCATCGCCACCCTGGACGATACGCAAGGCGGCGCGGAGTACGGCGAAGTCGTCGTGACCGCGGACAAGCGCGAAGTGTCGCTTCAAAAGGCGCCGGCCGCCATTACCGCCTTGCCGGCGGAAGCGCTCGAACAGGCGAATATCAAGAGTGCGGTCGATCTGAACGGCGTCGTTCCCGGCTTGACCGTGACGCCGAATGAAGGCTGGTCGCGCGTGGTGGCCATTCGCGGCGTCGGATACGAAACGGCGCAGAACTCGATTGCGCAGCCTTCGGTCGCCTTCCATGTCGACGGGATCTATATCGTCAATCCGGTTGCGCTTCAGCAGAGCTTTCTCGACGTCGACCGTGTCGAAGTGCAGCGCGGTCCGCAGGGAACCGTTTACGGCCAGAATTCGGTGGGCGGCACGCTGAATGTCGTCACCAACAAGCCCAACCTCTACGATTACAGCGGTACTCTGAGCGCGGCTTACGGCACCTACAACCTCACCGACACGATTGCGACCTTCAATGTGCCGCTGATCGAGGGCGAGCTTGCCGTCAGGGGCACCTTCGAGCACATGCAGCATGACGGTTTTGCCGAGTCGGTCGCGCTGGGCGGTTACGAGCTCGACGACGCCAACAATGCGACCGGTCGCGCGGAAGTTCTCTGGGCGCCGAACGACCGTTTCTCGGCCACATTCCTCTCGCAGATCTACGATTCCAATACGAATGACGCTGCGTTGAAGAACATTCTCGATCCCGAGCCGGACCCCCGCAAGCTGACGCAGGATTATCCGGGCTGGATGAAGACGCGCCAGTATATCGAAGCGCTGACGCTGAATTACGATTTCGACTGGGCGTCGCTGAAGTCGATCACGAGCTATCAGAATGCCGCATGGCACGCGGCCCTGGACAACGACCGGCTCGACCTCGCTCACTATCCGACCGGGCACGACATCATGCCGTTCACGGGACAGACCAATGTGAGCTGGACCCAGGAAGTCAATCTGACCTCGCCGACCTCGGCCGACACCTCTCTCGACTGGATCGTCGGCGCCTTCTATCTCTACACGTCCAACAAGGCGCGCGTCGTGGAGTACTACAACACGGCCCCCAACCAGCCGACGCCCGACATTACCCAGATGCCGTCCGGCGGATTGCCGTCGAACTGGGGCTATGGCGTACAGGCCGTCACGACCCGGCGGTCCTATTCGGGCTACGGTCAGGGAACCTATCACTTCACGGATGCGCTGCGGTTCACGGCGGGCGCGCGCTACACGCATGACGAAGTGGAAGGCTGGTCGCTCTCCAATTTCGGCGCTTACGGCCCGGCATCGACCGCGAGCACGGTCGGCAACGAGCTGACCGGCAAGGTGGCGCTGGAATACGACCTGACCGACGACAATATGCTCTATGCGAGCTGGTCGCGCGGCTTCAAGCCGGGCGGAACCAACCTCAACTCGAACCCGACACTTGTCGAGAAGACGTTCGAGTCGGAAACGGTGGATTCCATCGAGGTCGGGTCGAAGAACAGGTTCTTCGGCAACGCGCTGACGGCCAACTTTGCCGCCTTCCACTATGACTACAAGAACTTCCAGTTCATCAGCGACGACCCGGTGCCCTACCAGGGCGGCGTTGCGAACATTCCGGAGTCCGAAGTCTATGGCGCGGAAGCCGAATTCGGTGCGCGTCTGCCCTACAATCTCCGTCTGGACGGCAACGCGACGGTGCTCCACAGCGAAGTCACATCGGACTTCTATACGCTGGACAGCGTGGCGGCCAACAATGCGGCGGCGACCTCCGGCTGTTCCCCCTTCGACTATGCTTGCCTGACCTACTACCGCGGTCTTGCGATCAAGAACATCAAGGGTAACGAACTCCCCAAGACGCCGTCCTTCGCGGGCTCCCTGGCGTTGACGCATACCTATGGCTTCAACGACGGCGGCACCTTCACTTCCCGCGTCCAGTATGTCTATCAGGGCGACTTCATCTACCGCGTCTTCGACAGTAGTAGCCTGGATAACATCGACGGCTACGGGCTGTGGAACCTCTACTTCGACTATATGCCGCCGGCCGGCGACTGGAAGTTCTCGCTGACGGCGACGAATGTCTTCGACAACGATGCAGTCGTCTCCCGCTTCACCAATGCCTTCGGCATCGGGACGACGGCCAGTCAATACGTACCTCCGCGTCAGGTCATTGCTCGCGTGAGCTATTCGTTCTGATGCGTCAGGGCCGCCGCGTATGCCATTGTAAGAGTACGGCATGCGCGGCGGTTATCGCCGCCATGAAACGGTGATTGGAAAGATGTGGGAGCGTGATGAAATGTCAGGTGCGATGATCGGTATACGTGGATTCATTATGCTCGCGGCGATGGCGGTCTTGTTCGCGTCGTCGTCGGCCGGCGCGGCCGACCGGATCCGGCTCGGCCTGAGCTGGCTTCCCCAGGCGGAATATGGCGGTTTCTACCAGGCCAAGGCCGACGGGATTTACGAACGCTACGGGCTCGACGTCGAAATCGACCCGGGCAGTCCACAGAAAAACCTCGGGCAGTTGCTCGCCGCGGGGGCCTATGACGTGGTGCTGGGCAACTCCTCCATCGTCTTCAATGCGAATGCCGTGGGGCTGGAGTTCGTCACCGCCGCCGCCTTCTTCCAGAAGGAGCCGACCATTCTGTTCGCGCATGACGATCCGGAGATCGAAACCATGGCGGATCTGAAAGGGCATCCGGCGGCGATCACCAATCTGAGCGTCATGTCCTTCTGGCCGACATTGAAGAAGAAATACGGTTTCACCGACGATCAGATCAGGCCGTATCCCTATAGCTATGCCTTCTTCCTTTCCAATGAGAAGGCCATTCAACAGGGGTTTCTGACGAACGATGTCGGGCAGTTGAAGCGCGAGGGGATCGCGGTCAAGACGTTCCTGCTGGCCGACAACGGATACAATCCCTACGGCAATACCGTCATCACCACGCGCAAATTCGCCGGCGAGAACGCCGATGTGCTGCAAAGATTCGTCACGGCGACAAGCGAGGGGTGGAAGGCGTTCCTTCACGGGGATTCGTCCGGGGCCGAAGCGCTGATCCTGGCCGGCAATCAGGACTACACGCCCGAGACCTTCGAGGATGCAAAACAGGCGATCCTGGAAAGCGGAATAGTCGAAGGCGGAGATGCCGAAACCGGTGGCATCGGCACGATGACGGATGCGCGCTGGAAAGAGTTCTTTCAGACCGAGGTCGAAGCGGGAAACATCCCGGACTCCTTCGACTACAAAAGCGCCTACACGCTGGACTTCGTTCATCCCGACAAGCTGACGAAGCCCTGAAGCTAAACCCGGGTCTTGTTTCCATGAGTTGAGGTAGAGTTATGCATGAAGATTTCAGGGCCGCCCTTGGCGACATTCCCGTCATCGACGATGAAGTAGGGATCAAGAGGAAGAGCCGGGACTTTTTCTGGTACAGCCCCATTCTCTTCGAGCAGCTGCGCGACAAGACCGCGGAACTCGTGGTTTGCCCGCGAGACGAAAAGGACGTCATCATGGTGGCGTCGGCCTGCGCGCGTTTCGGGGTGCCGTTGACGCCGCGTGGCGGCGGCACCGGCAATTACGGCCAGTCCATGCCCTTCGAGGGCGGTATCGTGCTCGACATGATGGGTCTGGACCGGCTGCAATGGGTGAAAGACGGCCTCGCGCGCGTCCAGGCGGGCAAACTTCTCTATGACCTCGATCAGGAGTTATGGGCTCAGGGCAAGGAACTGCGCATGTTCCCGTCCACCAAGAAGACGGCGACGATCGGCGGGCATATCTGCGGCGGCGCCGGCGGCCTCGGATCGCTGACATGGGGCTTTCTCGACGATCGCGGCAATGTAGTGGGCGCGCGCATCGTCACGCTGGAAGAAGAGCCGCGTATTATCGAACTGCGCGGCAATGATACGGATCTCATCAATCGCAGTTTCGGCACGACAGGCATTGTGGTGGAGTTGGAACTGCCGGTGGAGAACCGCACGCATTGGCGCGACATGATCGTCGCATTCGACGATTTCATTTCGGCGGTTCGATTTGCGCAGGAGTTCACGGCGAGCCCGGGCATCGGCAAACATGCCTGCGCCGTGGTCGATTCGACGATCACGCCCTATTTCGTCCACTTCGCCAAAGTCATTCCCGAGGGAAAGCCGATCGTCCTTCTGATGGTCGCCCCCTCCGGCGTCATCCCGACCGCCGAGATTGCCGCCGGGCATGGCGGCACGATCGTCTATGAGGAAGACATGGCGGAGGGAGAAAGCAACCCCGCCAAAGAACCCGTCTATGAATATTGCTGGAACCACACCACGCTCCAGGTGCTGAAGCACGATCGCAGCGTGACCTATATCCAGACGGTCTTTCCCTCCGAAACCATGTACAGGGATATCGAAGTCCTGCGTGAGCTGTTCGGCGACGAAGTGCTGTGGCATCTCGAATTCATTCGAGCCGGCTCCGACATCGCCTGCACCGGCGCGTCGGTGGTGCGCTACACCACGGCGGACCGGTTGGAAGAGGTCATGGCGCTCCATGAAAAGCAGGGCGTCACCGTCGTCAATCCGCATGTTTCCAATCTGGAAGACGGCGCGCGCGATGTCGTGTCGTATCGCGACCGGGCGGAATTCAAACTCGGCATCGATCCTTACGGTCTTCTCAATCCCGGCAAGATGCGCGACTACACGCCGGCCAAGATTCGCCGGGCGGGGTGATGCGGTCGATGACGGTTCCAAAGGATATGCCGGCTCCGCGGGTGGATATCTCGCAGATTCCCATGGAGGCGCATGAGCGCTACATGCGCCTCGCCATTGAGGAAGGCCTGCGCAATCCGATGTGGCCTTTCGGCGCGGTCATCGTCGATCCGGCAAACGGTCGCCCCGTTGCGACGGGCGCCAATGAAGCAACCGACAATCCGATTTTTCACGGCGAAATCGTTGCCTTGAACAATTTCGTGCGGGCGCATGGCGTCGATAGCCGAAAGAACGAAATCGGCAATATCGAAATGGGCGACAAGGTTCTCTACAGCACGGCGGAACCTTGTCCGATGTGCATGTCGGCCTTGATCTGGGCGGGGATCGGCGGCGTCGTATTCGGCATCGGAATCCATCGGCTGAGAGAGCTCGGTATGGACCAGATCATGATCGAGGCGTCGCAGATATGCGCGCATGCGGCTTTCTATGACGGGAAGGTTCTGGGCGGCGTACTTGCCGGCGACACGGACGACCTGTTCGCACACAGGCCGACAGGCATATGAGGGTGAAACGGTCTAGAGACGATGGATGCGAGTTTCGCCGGGCGGCGCGGCGGCGGGGATCAGTCTTTCCGCCATTGCGCCAGGTCGGGGCTGTCGGTGTCGTAGCGGATCGCCTGCAGGTCGAGCCCCTCGCCATCCGTCATCATGACGGTATAGGCCTTCGCGGCGCCAAGCTCCGCCGGTCCGAATTTGGCAGACCATCCGAGCCGGTCGAGCATGGCGCCGGCGCCGTCGACATCTTCGCTGAGAAAGGCAATGTGCAGGAAGCGGGGTACCTTGTCGCCGGCGGATTCGACGATCTCGATTTTCATGCCCGTGCCGTCGCCAAGCATGGCGAGGCGTTGCCCGTTCCCGGTCTTGCCATGGCGAATAACCCGAAGGGCCCCCGTGCCGGTCAATTGGTCGATGCGCCCGTCGAAATCTTCGACGGCGATGGCGACGTGATCGATCTTTCCGAATTGCATGGCTCACTCCAACAGGGTTTTCTCGTGTGTCGAGAGGGAATATAGCATATAATTCGTGTAATGATGATTTTAACGAGGCGCGAGGCGGCGCATTTTCGCAGACGAAGCCGCTTTGGCGGAGATCCGTTTCGGGGTGTCTAAGGAGGCCCGTTGTGTCCGTAGTCGAGGGGGAGTTTGCTCTGGATGCTGTTGCGTTTAAGGTGTGACATACGAAGGTCGGTGAGGGGCTTATCGTATGAAGGTTTGTGGCGACAAGACCGATTGGTGCCCTGTGCGGCCGTTTCTGAGGTGATTTCAGGAGCAGGTTGTGAAGAAAGAGCGGTCAACGAAAGAAGCCACGATGCCTACTGAAAGCGATGTTTTGCGCGTCGATTACGGTGGGCTTATCGCGCTGCCTCTGGATGGGGGCAAGAAGCGGCCTGCGAAGACGCGTGCCGAGGAACTTCGGCTTTGGATTTCCGATGAAATTACCAGCGGCCGGATGCCGCCCGGAACCAGGCTCGACGAAATCCAGCTGGCCGAGCGGTTCAACGTGTCCCGGACACCGGTGCGCGAGGCACTGAAGCAGCTCAATTCCATCGGCCTTGTGGAGCGCGGCGCGCGCCGGACGATGACGGTCGCGGAAGTCTCTCCAGACCAGCTCTACAGCCTGTTCGAGCTGATGGGCGAACTGGAAGTGTCCTGCGCGCGGCTGGCGACCATCAAGATGACGAGCGAGGAACGGGCATTGCTGGAAAAGCAGCACGATGTGTGCCGCCGGCTCATGCGCGAAGGGGATGCCGATGGCTATGCCAAGGCCAATGCCGTTTTTCACAGCATCATCTATTCGGGAAGCCACAATGCTTATCTCGCCGACGCCGCGCATCTCGTCCGGGTGCGTCTGTCGCCCTTCCGAAGGGCGCAGTTCCAGACCCCGGAGCGCATGGCGCGTTCCTGCGAGGAGCATGAATATATAATCCGCGCCATTTTGCGCGGCGACCAGATGACGGTGATGAACGTCATGCGCGATCATATTGCGGCGGCTCAGGGGGCTTATGTCGCCTTCGCTGCGAATGTGAAGCCGGCATCCGAGTAGCCGTCCGCCAGGGCCATCCGACGAGGTCGTTCTCTTGGGCGTCCTCTGGGGCCATCGGCCATCCATATCTGCGATATTCGGCCGGGTGCCCGCGTTATCCCGCGGCGTGAGACTGCTCGTCCCCCTCATGCGGCGAGGGCTGCTCCCCTTGCATCCTTTCTATGCACAATGTTTATGCAGAAAATCGCAAACTGCATACAAAATATCGTCTCAGTGGTATCCCCTTGGCCCCGCCCCGAAAAGCCGGAGCGAAAAAGCCCGGGATTCAGCCATTTTCTGACCGCCATCCGGTCGAGGGGAAATGGCATGCGGCTTGCTATATGTACATCGACAGAAAACAGAGCGCGTCGGGACGCCATTTTACTGAATAGCGTTCCCAGTCCGCGAAGTTGATAAATAAATGATGCCTTGTTGCTGAGGTGTACCAAGAAATCGGTGTGCATTCGGCAGTTCGGCTGGCTTCGGGCGACGTATGGGCCCGAAGGAATGCAGGGATCGTCTTTCATGTCGCTCGATCGGTATCTCGATGACGCTGCCGCCATGATCGGCCTGGAGATTCCGTCCGAATATCGCGACGAGGTTCTCGTAAATCTGGAGCGGATAGAGGCGATCGCCGCGCTCCTGCTGGATTGTCCCCCGGCCGCGCAATGCGACGAGGCGGCTTCCGTCTTTTGCCCGGGTGACGTCGAATGACCGTGGGGGATATGTCCGCGAGCGAAATGGCGGCGGCCGTCCGAAGCGGCGGCATATCGGCCGTGGAAATCCTGAACGCCTGTTGTGAGCGGATCGAGCGGCTGGACGGTATCGTCAATGCATTCACGGATCTGACGCCGGAGCGGGCGGCGCGCGAAGCGGAAGGCGTCGATGCGGCTATCGCGGCGGGGCGGGACCCGGGGCCGCTCGCCGGCGTGCCCTTCGCCGTCAAGAATCTTTTCGATATCGAAGGCCTGCCGACACGCGCCGGCTCGAAGATCAACCGGGACCGCTCTCCGGCCGGAGCGGATGCGTTGTTGATCCGTCGGCTGCGCGCGGCGGGCGCCGTTTTGCTCGGTGGGCTGAACATGGGCGAATACGCTTATGACTTCACGGGCGAAAACGCGCATGACGGCCCTAGCCGCAACCCGCACGATCCCGGGCATATGACGGGCGGTTCGTCCGGCGGCAGCGGCGCGGCGGTGGCCGCCGGCATGGTGCCGCTCGCGCTCGGTTCCGACACGAACGGTTCCATCCGTGTGCCCTCGGCCCTTTGCGGTGTCTTCGGGCTGAAGCCCACATATGGGCGGCTGCCGAGAACGGGGACCTTCCCCTTTTGCGATAGCCTGGACCATGTCGGGCCGATGGCAAGAAGCGCGAGCGACCTGGCGCTTTCCTTCGATGCGATGCAGGGCTACGACGCCGGCGATCCGGTCTGCGCCAAAAAACCGACGCGGCCCACGGTTTCCGCATTGAATGAAGGCGCGAACGGCATTCGCATCGCCGTCGCAGGCGATTATTTCGGAAGCGGCGGTGAGCCGGCGGCGCATGAAGCGGTTGCTCGTGCCGCGCGCGCCCTCTCCGTCGGCCGCGAAGTCGTATTGCCCGAAGCCGAACGAGCGCGGGCGGCGGCATTCGTCATGACGGCGAGCGAAGGCGGTTCGCTGCATCTGGAGCGCTTGCGGACACGCGCCGCCGATTTCGATCCGGATACGCGCTATCGTTTTCTGGCAGGCGCGGTATTGCCCGCGCACTGGTATGTCGCCGCGCAGCGTTTCCGCCGCCGGTTTCACGAGCAATGTCTGAAACTCTTTCGGGACGTCGACGTCATTCTGGCACCGGCAACGCCCTGTCCGGCGCCGGAGCGGGGCGAAAAATGGCTGACCGTCGGAGATCGGACGCTGCCTTTGCGCCCCAATCTCGGTGTCTTCACTCAACCGCTTTCATTCGCGGGGCTTCCCGTTGTCGTCGCGCCGCTGCATGGCGTGGCGCGGCTGCCGCTGGGCGTGCAGGTCGTTGCCGCGCCCTGGCGTGAGGATATGGCGTTGCGTGTCGCGGCGGAACTGGAACGTCTGGGGATTGCATCGGCTCCCGTCGCGGCTTCGCCCGAACCGGCAATACGCGGAGCATTGTGAGGAAATGGTTGAGGAGACGTCCCGCAATGGATGACTTGAAGCCGATAGACGGAGCGCCGGACGCAGCGCTTCCCCTCATCGACATTTCGATGTGGCGGTCGAAGGAACCCGAGGTCCGGCGCGGGATTGCGCGGCAGGTCGATGAAGCATGCCGGGAAATCGGGTTCCTTGTCATAAAGGGGCATGGCGTTCCGGCGGAAACGATCGGGCGACTGGAACGGGTCGCGCGTAGCTTCTTCTCCTTGCCGGTCGAGGAAAAGCAGGCTTTCTCCTCGCAGACCCCGGACGTCTACCGCGGTTACACGAGGATTGATTCCGCTGCGCTCGCGCGCGCCTTCAATGATGAAAAGGCCGTGCCGGATTTTCGGGAGACATTCACCGCCGGGCCTGAGGCCGCGGACAAGAACGACCCCTACTTCTTCTCCGAAGCCGGACGCGATTTTTTTGCTGCCAACATATGGCCCGACAGGATCGAAGGCTTCCGCTCCGCCTGGGAAGATTACTACGGCGAAATGGAAAAGCTGGCCGCCGAGTTGATGTGCATTTTTGCGGTCGCGCTGGGGCTGGAAGAATCCTTCTTCGCAGACAAGATCGACCGTCACATCAGCAACATGCTGGCATCGAACTATCCCCGACCAACCGCCCGATCGATGGCGAATGAGGTCCGGGCCGGTGCGCATACGGACTATGGAAGCCTCACCATCTTGCATGCCGAAGACAAACCCGGCGGGCTGCAGGTGCTCGGCACCGATGGCGCGTGGAAAAACGTCCGGATCGTCCCCGGCGCCTTTGTCGTCAATATCGGCGACCTGATGGCCCGATGGACGAACGACCGCTGGGTTTCGACCATCCACCGGGTCGTGAACCCGCCGGCAGACAGAGTTGACGGTAGCGACCGGCTGTCGATCGCATTCTTTCATCAGCCAAATTATGACGCAGTCGTTGAATGCCTGCCGAGTTGTCGTGGCGTCGAGGGGCCGTCCCATGAACCGGTGAGCTCCGGAGAGCACCTGGAGCTCAAGCTACGGCAGATACAGGCGCGGTGATCCTTGAGGCCGCATAGCAAGGAGTTGATTAGTTGAGTTCGCTGGACTTTCGAGAGGGGCATCCCGGTTCGAGCCGTGTCGTGGGTCTTGCGATCGTGCTTGGTCTTCATGT